>JAZKFI010000011.1:0-18255 GCA_040386575.1 Pseudomonadota bacterium | reverse complement strand
TGGGCATCTACTCGGCCATGCGTCCGTACTCGATGTTCGACCGCATCGCCAGCGCACTGGCTTTCGTCGGCTTCTCGCTGCCGACGTTCTTCACCGGCCTGCTGATGATCCTGCTGTTTTCCATCAAGCTCGACTGGCTGCCCTTCGTGTACCGCGCCGACATCGCGGCCACGGGCTGGCAATGGTGGTGGGAGCACATCCGCCAGGCCTTGATGCCGGTGATGGTGCTGGGCCTGTTCCAGGGGGCGAGCTGGACGCGCTATGTGCGCTCGGCGATGCTCGACGTGATTCGACTGGACCATGTGACCACCGCACGCAGCAAGGGCCTGTCCGAGTGGGACATCGTGATGAAGCACGTCGTTCGCAACGCGCTGATTCCGGTTGTCACGCTGGTGTTCCTGCAGATGCCCGCGATCTTCGGCGGCGCCATCGTGACCGAGCAGATCTTTCGCATACCGGGCATAGGCTCGCTGCTGATCGACGCCATCCTGCGCAACGACACACCGGTGATCATGGGTGTGACGTTCGTGTTTTCCTGCCTTGTGATTCTCTTTAACCTGATTGCTGATCTGCTCTATGGCTGGCTCGACCCCCGCATCAGCTACCGCTAGCGTCACCACCCCAGCGGGGGGCGATGTGCGCGGCCGGCGTGTCTCGCTGGTAGCGGACGCCTGGCGGCGCTTCAAGCGCCACAAGCTGGCCCTGGCCAGTCTTTTCATCCTGGGCTTCATGGTGCTGCTGGTGGTCTTCGGGCCGCTCGTGTGGAAGGTCGCGATCAACGAGATCGACTTTTCGGCGCGCCTCAAAGGGCCCATGCCGTCGCACCCGTTCGGCACGGACGACCTGGGCCAGGACATCTTTGCGCGCATGCTCTACGGCGGGCGAATTTCGCTGGCCGTGGGACTTGCGGCGATGGGCATGGCCATCCTGGTCGGGGTGACGATAGGCGCCATTGCGGGCATTTCTCGCGGCCCCATCGACACGGCGCTCATGTGGCTGACCGACCTGTTCCTGTCGCTGCCGCAGCTGCCGCTGCTGCTGCTGCTGATCTATCTCTTTCGCGATGCGTTGAAAGGCGCTTTCGGGCCGGAGGTGGGCGTCTTCATGCTCATCGTGCTGGTGATCGGCGGTTTTCGCTGGATGCCGGTGGCGCGCCTGGTGCGGGCGCAGTTCTTCTCGCTGCGGGAAAAGGAATTTGTCGAAGCTGCGCGCGCGCTGGGCGCGAGCACCTCGCGGCAGGTGGTGCGTCACATCCTGCCCAATGCGCTGGGCCCGGTGATCGTCGCGGGCACCATCGACGTGGCCGCGGCCATCATTGCCGAATCGACGCTGTCGTTCCTGGGCCTGGGTTTTCCACCTGACATTCCGACGTGGGGACGCATCCTCTTTGACAGCAAGGAATACCTGGACATCGCGCCGTACTGGGCGATGTTCCCGGGCGCGGCGATTTTCCTCACCGTGCTGGCCATCAATTTCATCGGCGACGGGCTGCGCGATGCGCTAGACCCGCGGGATGTCCGTTAGAACCCCATGGCACTGCTCGAAATCAAGGGTCTCAAGACCCACTTCAAGACCGAAGACGGCTGGCTGCACGCGGTCGATGGCGTGGACATCAGTGTCGAGCGCGGAGAGACGGTTTGCGTGGTCGGCGAGTCCGGTTGCGGCAAGACCGTGACGGCGATGACGGTGCTCAAGTTGATCCCGATGCCGCCCGGAAAAATCGTCGAGGGTCAAGTGCTGTGGCAGGGCCGCGACCTGGTGCCGCTCGACTCCAACGCCATGCGCCGCGTTCGCGCCAAAGAGATCGCCATCGTTTTCCAGGAACCGATGACATCGCTCAATCCGGTCTACACCGTGGGCGACCAGATCGCGGAAGTGGTGCGCGAGCACGGCGGGTTCAGCCGCAAGTCGGCGATGGAGCACGCGGTCGAAATGCTCAAGCTGGTTCACATTCCGCAGCCCGAGCGGCGCATCCACGATTACCCGCACCAGTTCTCCGGCGGCATGCGCCAGCGCGTGATGATCGCGATGGCGCTGTCGTGCAATCCGCAACTGCTGATTGCCGACGAGCCGACAACCGCGCTCGACGTGACCATTCAGGCGCAGATTCTCGACCTGCTCAACGAACTGAAAGAGCGCATGGGCATGTCGATCATGCTCATCACGCACGCGATGGGCGTCGTAGCCGAGATGGCGCAACGCGTCGTGGTGATGTACGCGGGCAAGGTCGTTGAAGAGGCGAGTGCCACCGAGCTGTTCGCGCGGCCTCGCCATCCGTACACGCAGGGCCTCATCCGCTCCATCCCCCGCATCGACCGTGCAGCCATGCATCGCACGCGGCTGGAGTCGATTGCCGGCAGCGTGCCCAAGCTGATCGACCCACCGCAAGGCTGCCGGTTTGCACCGCGCTGCAAGTACGCGATACCTGCGTGTGTCGCGGCCACGCCGCCGCTGCGCGAACTGGAGAGCGGTCACAAGGTGGCATGTATTCGCGCCGAGGAAATTGCTGCGCAGCTTCCTGCGGAGGTGGTCGCATGACCGAGCCTCTTCTCAAGGTCCGCGACCTGGTCAAGCACTTCCCCGTCAAGGGCGGGCTGTTCCAGCGGCAGGTGGACAAGGTGCACGCGGTCGATGGCGTGAGCTTTGAAATCGCCGCCGGTGAAACGCTCGGCGTGGTGGGTGAGTCCGGCTGCGGCAAGAGCACGACGGGCCGCTGCATCCTGCGCCTGATCGAGCCGACTTCGGGCGAGGTCTGGTTCGAGGGCAAGGACGTGACCGCGATGGGCAAGGACGAGTTGCGCTCACTCGCCCGCGACATGCAGATCATCTTCCAGGACCCGTACGCATCGCTCAACCCGCGCATGACGGTGGGTGCCATCATTGGCGAGGCGCTCACCATCCACAAGCTGCACCAGGGCCCAGGCGAGTACCGCGATCGCATCGCTCAGTTGCTGACGCTCGTGGGCCTGAGCCCGGACCACATGCGCCGCTATCCGCACGAGTTCTCGGGCGGACAGCGCCAACGCATCGGGATTGCGCGCGCGCTGGCCGTCAATCCGAAGCTGGTGGTGTGCGATGAGCCCGTGTCCGCGCTCGACGTGTCGGTGCAGGCGCAGGTGATCAACCTGCTGGAAGACCTGCAGGAACAGTTGCAGCTCACGTACATGTTCATTGCGCACGACCTGTCGGTGGTCGAGCACTTCAGTGACCGCGTGGCCGTGATGTACCTGGGCAAGGTGGCAGAGATTGCGCCATCGCGTGACCTGTACGCCAACCCCCTGCATCCGTACACCGAGGCGCTGCTGTCGGCTGTGCCGATTCCCGATCCGTCGGTGCGCCGCGAGCGCATACGGTTGCAAGGCGATGTGCCCAGCCCCATCAATCCGCCGACCGGTTGCCGTTTCCACACGCGCTGCCCGATCGCGAAGCATCCACTGTGCAGCAGCGAAGTCCCGCCGCTCGAAGAAAAAGAACCCGGCCACTGGGTGGCCTGTCACCTGCGCGGCTGAACGACCCTGACGCGCGGCAAAGCAAAACAAGAAAAGAGCCCCGCATGACCGTCACTGAAATGCTTGTCGCCCAGGACTGGGTTGCATTGAGCCGGCACTTCGCCGCGAACGCGCCGGCCACCGCGCACGACTTCCATGCCCGCGCGGTGCTGGCGGTAAGCCAGGACGGCGCGCGAGCCAACTGGCCCGCCGTGCTGGGCGATATGGCGCAGGCCTGTGAACTCGCACCCGGCGACGGCATCTTGCGTGCCAACTTCGCGCAGGCGTTGCTCGACAGCGGCCAGGCCGAGAAGGCGTGCGAGCAGGCGCGCCGCGCCGTGCAGCTCGCACCGCAGGCCTATGCACCGCTTGAAAAACTGGCTGCCGCATCCGCTGCTGCGCACCATTGGGACGAAGCGCGCGAAGCCGTGCTGCGCGCAGCCATGGTGCTGCAGGGCAAGCGGCCCATGCCGGCGTCCGGGGCACGTCTCATGTTGCAACTGCAGGCGCGCTGGTGGCGCCCCCTTGCATCGGCGGGCCTGGTGCTGCGCCGTCCGCAAGCATCGGATGCACCGTTTCTCGAAGCCTTGTTCGGCAACCCCGAGTACATGCGCCGATTCCATCGTTTCCAGCGTTCCGGCCCGAAAGCGGTGCAGCGCTTCATCGAGATCGCGCAGCAGTCGCCGCACGAGTCGCGGCGGCTGGACTGGATCGTGCTGGGCCGGGATGCAAAGCCGGTCGGCCTGGCCGGCCTGGTCGATATCGACTGGACCAATCGAGTGGGCGAATTCCTGATCGGCTTTCCCGGTGAGCCGCCGCCCATGACTGCGTTGCAGGCCAGTGTGGCGGTCATCGATTGCGCATTCGTGCGGCTGGGCCTGGCCAAGCTTGTGAGTCATGTTTATGCGGACAACCCGCAGGCACAGGCCAACACCTTGCATCTGGGTTTTGCGCAGGAAGGGCTGCTGCGCAGTCATGTGGCCACGGGTGATACCCGTGTGGATCTGTTTGCGAACGGCATGCTCGCGCAGGATTACCTGCAGAGCGATCGCCTGCGCAAGCTGGCCGAGCGCTGGCAGGTGAATACCAGGACCGCCTGAGTTCCGGCCGGTCCATCAGCCGCCGTCTATCAAGTGCAGCCGCCGCTGCGCGGTGGATGCCGGATCAAGTCCGGCATGACAGCCAATCGGTTGTCATTGCGGGCTGTGGATGCCGGATCGGGTCCGGCATGACAAGCCACACGCGTCATTGCAGCCCCCAAGGCTGTCATTGCAGCCCCTACGCTGTCATTGCAGCCCCTACGCTGTCATCGCAGCCCCCACGGCTGTCATTGCAGCCCCTACGGCTGTCATTGCGGGCTTGACCCGCAATCCATCGCCGATCGGGCGCCGCCGCCCCTTCGCGTGCTGCGGCTAACATCGTTTCGATGCAGCTCAAGGACATCGACCTCAACTTGCTGCGCCTGTTCGATGCGGTGTACCGAATCCGCAATGTGAGCCGCGCGGCGCAACTGCTGGACATGACGCAGCCAGCAGCCAGCCAGGGCCTGGCGCGGCTGCGCGTCCTCGTCCACGACCCCCTCTTCGTGCGCTCGCCGGGCGGCGTGCAGCCCACACCGAGAGCTGCGCGCCTGGCCGAGCCGGTGCGGCAGGCGCTGGCCATGATGGAGCAGGCATTGGGAGACAGCGCAGGTTTCGATCCGGCGCACTCGCGCCGCACCTTCCGCATCCACATGAGCGACATCGGCGAAGGCCGGTTCCTGCCCGAGATGATGTCCGCGCTGCGCGAACAGGCGCCAGGCGTGCGCATCGAAACGCTGCCGGTCCCGCGCGGCGCCATCACGGATGCACTGGACAACGGCAGCATCGACCTGGCTTTCGGCTTTTTGCCGATGGTCAAGGATACGCAGCGGGTGCAATTGCTCAAGGACCGCTATGTGGTGCTGCTGCGCAAGGGCCATCCGTTTACGCGCAAGCGCCGCACCGGCCAGGCACTGCTGCAGGCGCTGCGAGAACTGGAGTTCGTTGCAGTGCGCTCGCATGCCGACACCTTGCGAATCGTGCAGGAACTCCAGCTGGAAGACCGCTTGCGCCTGGTGACCGAACACTTCATGGTGCTGCCTTCCATCGTCAAAGGCACTGATCTCGCCGCGGTCATGCCGCGCAACATCGCGCTGGGCTTTGAAGGCGGCTACGCGATCATCGAGCCAGCGTTTCCGCTGCGCGACTTCACCGTGTCGTTGCACTGGAGCAAGCGGTTCGAGGCCGAAGCGGGCAACCGGTGGCTGCGCGAGCTGATCCTGGGCCTCTTTCGAGCGCCGGCTCCGGCGTGAAGCAGGTCACTAAAGTTCTCGTCCGTCGTTGGACGCAACATTTGGTTGCTTTATGTAACAGACGGATCAGAATGGCCCCGCCTGAGCACATCCAACACAAAGGGGCATCAAATGGCCTGGACCGCGAATATTTCCACACTGACGCTGCGAAACCTTGCGGATCAATATCTGGTGGATGGGCTCTTCAGCTTCACCGAGATGCGCCATGTGATCGGCTCGACGATCAACGGTGATGGGCTCACCGCCGCCGAGTTCAGCGACCTCAAACTCATCTACGACAACAGCGCATCGCTTTCGCTGTTCTCCAATGCCTACGTCGGGGCGATCTCGTACAACCTGATCTACGGCAACGCCGCCAATGCGAAATGGACGGCCGGTGTCACCACGACCGCGAGCGTCGTCGCGGTGGGCAACCTGGTTGCGGGCTCCACCGAGAGCAACGTCGGCAAGCTCCTGAGCGAATGGTTCGGTGGCGGCGACTTGCCCATGCCGATTGCCGGCGGCGATTCCGCGACCGGCAAGGCTTCCACCAACACGTTCAGCTACGCGACTGCGACCGGCACGCTGTTCGTCGGCGGCGCTACCGCCAACGATGTGCGGCAGGGATCGGTAGGCGACTGCTACTACGTGGCGACACTCGGCTCGGTGGCCAACGCCAACTCGGCGTACCTCAGCAACATGTTCACCGACAACGGTGATGGCACGTATGGCGTGAAGTTCTTCTACAACGGCAAGGCTGTGTACACCACGGTGAACATGAAGCTGCCGGTGAACGCGTCCAACACCCTGGGTTTCAGCGGCAGCGGCGACAAGACGCTTTCCAGCGAAATGTGGGTGCCGCTGGCCGAGAAGGCCTATGCCCAGATCAACCAGCAGTTCGCCACCAATGAAGGCGCGGCCTGGACCGGCGAGAACTCCTACCAGGCCATCGAAGGCGGGCTCGCCCAGCCGATCAAGCAGCTCACCAACCTCAACTACAAGTACTACTCCAGCGCGTACTCCTCCATCAACGACGGCTTCGACTCGGGCACGCTCTATTCGACCAATCCGGCCACCTACAAGCAAACCATCATCGCTGCGCTCAACGGCGGCGCCATCGGCTGGCTGGCCAGCTGGGGCACGTCGTTCGGCACCAACGGCAACAAGGAGCTGGTCGCCGGTCACGCCTACATGCTGCTCGGCTACAACGCCGTGACCGACAAGTTCATCATCCGCAACCCCTGGGGCGACGGCGGCGGCGGCTACAACGCGCAATTCGAAGCGTCTATCGAAACCTTCTGGAACTCGTCGGTCAAGGGTCTGGTCGCGTTGTCCGATTCGGCGATCGCCGATCCTGTCTACAACTACACGCTCGCTTCCAATGCGGCATCGAGCGGCGCTGCGGCAACCGAAGGCACCGAGATCACGTTCACGATCACCCGGAGCGCAAGCGGCACGGTTTCGACGGTGTACTTCAGCACCGCAGCCGGCACCGCATCGGCGGGGTCCGATTACGCGTCGTCGGTCCAGCAGTCCGTGACGTTCGGCGCCAATGAAACCGTCAAGACGGTCAAGGTCACCACGCTCGTCGATACGTTGACCGAAGGTGCGGAGTCGTTCTCGGGAAAGATCATCAAGAACCTGGGCGATACCGTCGCAGCTGCAACGACGACGGCCTTCATCAAGGACGCCGCAGTGGTGGCCTACACCTACACGCTGACCAACAATGCCAATTCGACCGGGGCTGCAGTAGCCGAAGGCGGCGAGGTCACGGTCTCTATCAGTCGCAGCGGCAGTGGCACGGCGTCCACCATTTACCTGTCCACGCGCGACGGCACGGCAGTTGCCAGCGACTACGCCGGGTTCGGCAAGACAGCAGTCCAGTTCGCCGCCTACGAGACCACCAAGACGGTGACGATCAAGGCGGTCACCGACGCGCAGACCGAGACCGTCGAGTCGTTCAACATCGACCTGTTCGCCAACCCAGGGGACACCAGCTACACGACAACCACCGCTGCCTTCATCAAGGACACGGTGGCTGCCAACTTCAGCTACACGGTGACCTCGAACGCATCGAGCGCAGGCTCTGCGGTCGGTGAAGGCGACAGCGTCACGTTCACCATCACGCGCACCGGCACTGGCGCGGCCACGACCATCTATGCATCCACCGGCGCGGGCTCGGCTTCCGCCGCGGACTTCCAGCCGCTGACCAAGCAGCAGATCGACTTTGCCGCCAACCAGACGGTGGCGACGATCACCGTGGCGACCAGCGGCGACATGTGGCTGGAGAACCCCGAGTATTTCCGGCTCGACCTGTTCAAGAACAGTGCCGATACGGCGGCGTTTGCCTATGGCAGCGCCTGGATCAAGGACACGCCTTTCGATCCGTACAACTACACCGTCTCCTCGGGCTCGGCAACGGCGGACACCGCCATGGCCGAGGGCGGAAAGATCACGTTCACCATCACGCGCAGCTCGAGCGGGTCCGAGTCCACGGTGTACATCAGCACGACGCCCGGCACGGCCGATGGCAGCGACATCGCGTTGCTGACCAAGCAGGCGGTCACCTTCGCCGCCTACGAGACGGTCAAGACGATCACCGTGCAGACGAATGTCGATAGCGCCACCGAGAGCCCCGAGTACTTCTACCTGGACCTGTTCAAGAACCAGGCCGACACGTCCTACACGACCTACGCAGACGGCTATGTCAAGGATGCGCCGGTGGTCCCCGTGTACAACTACACGGTGGCATCGAACGCCGCAACGCTGGACGCGGCAGCCACCGAGGGCGGCAACATCACGTTCACCATCACGCGCAGCGCGAGCGGCACGGCGTCCACGGTGTATGTGAGCACCACGGCAGGAACGGCCGGCGGCAGCGACTATTCGGCGCTGACCAAGAGCCCGGTGAGCTTCGCGGCCTATGAAACCGTCAAGACGGTGACCGTGCCGATCAACCTGGACGGACAGACCGAAGGCGCAGAGTACTTCTGGCTGGACCTCTACAAGAACGTTGCGGATACCGAATACACCACCTACGCCACCGGCAACATCAAGGACGCTGTTGTCCAGACGTTCAACTACACCGTGACATCGAGCGCCGCCACCAACGCGACGGCGGCGGCTGAGGGAACCAGCCTCACGTTCACGATCACGCGCAGCAGCACGGGTGCGGCATCCACGGTTTACGTCACCACCACAGCCGGCAGCGCCGATGGCAGCGACTACTCGGCGCTCAACAAGAGTCCGGTGACGTTTGCAGCCTACGAGACGACCAAGACCGTGACGGTGCCGCTGTATGCCGACTCATCGACCGAGTCTATCGAGTACTTCTGGCTGGACCTGTACAAGAACGCCGCCGACGCCTCCTATACCACCTATGCCAGCGCCTACGTCAAGGACGCGGCCGTCGCCAACTACGACTACACGGTGAGCTCCAATGCAGCAAATTCGGGCGCAGCGGTCACCGAAGGCGGCAATATCACCTTCACCATCACGCGCAGCGGGTCGGGCAGCGCATCGACCGTCTACGTGAGCACCAGTACCGGAACCGCCGACGGCAGTGACTTCGCGATGCAGAGCAAGAAGACAGCGGTGTCGTTCGCTGCGTACGAGACCAGCAAGACGTTCACCGTCGGCACCTACATCGACTCGGCCGTCGAGGGCAGCGAGTACTTCTGGCTGGACCTGTACAAGAACATCGCGGACACGAGCTACACGGCTTATGCCAGCGCCTATGTCAAGGACGCGGTCGTCACCAACTACGACTACACCGTGAGTTCGAGCGCGGCAACCGAAGGCAGCGCAGCGACCGAAGGCGGCAACGTCACCTTCACGATCACCCGTAGCGGCTCCGGCAGTGCATCCACCGTGTATGTAAGCACAACCGCCGGCTCGGCCAGCACAGGCGACTTTGCGGCCCAATCCAAGAGCGCAGTGAACTTCGCTGCCTACGAGACCACCAAAACCGTGACAGTGGGCACCTATGTCGATTCGAGCACGGAGGGCGCGGAGTACTTCTGGCTGGACCTGTACAAGACTTACGCCGACGCCACGAACCTGAACTACGCCGCCTATGGCACGGCGTACGTCAAGGACGCCGTGGTCACCAACTACGACTACACGGTGACCTCGAACGCAGCGAATTCGGGAGCGGCAGTCACCGAGGGCGGCAACGTCACCTTCACCATCACGCGCAGCGGCTCGGGCAGCGCATCGACCGTGTACGTGAGCACCAGCACCGGCTCGGCCGACGGCAGTGACTTCGCGATGCAGAGCAAGAAGACGGCGGTGTCTTTCGCCGCCTACGAGACAACCAAGACGTTCACCGTCGGCACCTACATCGACTCGGCGGTCGAAGGCAGCGAGTACTTCTGGCTGGACCTGTACAAGAACATTGCGGACACGAGCTACACGGCCTATGCCAGCGCCTATGTCAAGGACGCGGTGGTCACCAACTACGACTACACCGTCAGTTCCAGCGCCGGCAGCAGCGGGGCCGCAGTGACCGAAGGCGGCAACGTCACCTTCACGATCACCCGCAGCGGCACGGGCAGCACGTCCACGGTTTACGTAAGCACGTCGGCGGGCTCAGCCGACTCCAGCGATTTCGCGGCGCAGTCCAAGAGCGCCGTGACCTTTGCATCCGGCGAGACCAGCAAGACGGTGACGGTGGGCACTTACCTGGATGCTTCGACGGAAGGCGTCGAATACTTCTGGCTCGACCTGTACAAGAGCTATGCGGATGCAGGTACCGGCAATTACTCGGCTTACGGCTCGGCCTACATCAAGGACGCCGTGGTCGCCAACTACGACTACACCGTCACCACCACGGCGAACAGCTCGGGCAACGCAGTGGCCGAAGGCGGCAACGTGACCTTCACGATCACCCGCAGCGGCACCGGCTCGGCTTCCACCGTCTATGTCAGCACGTCCCAGGGTTCCGCCGATAGCGGCGACTTTGCTTCGCAATCCAAGAGCGCGGTGAACTTCGCCTCTGGCGAAACGAGCAAGACGGTGACGGTGGGCACCTATATCGACGGCGCGACCGAAGGCGCAGAGTACTTCTGGCTGGATCTGTACAAGACATACGCCGATGCAAGCAACGGCAACTATTCGAGCTATGCCTCGGCGTATATCAAGGACGCCGTGGTCACCAATTACGACTACACGGTGACCGCCACCACCGGGAATTCGGGCGCGCCAGTCAGCGAAGGCGGCAACGTGACCTTCACGATCACGCGCAGCGGCACTGGCAGCGCGTCCACCGTCTATTACATGACCTCCACGGGTTCCGCCGACACCTCCGATTTCGCAGCCCAGAGCAAGAAGACGGGCGTGAGTTTCGCATCCGGCGAAACGACCAAGACCGTCACGGTCGCCACCTACGCCGACAGCGTGACCGAGGGCGTCGAATATTTCTGGCTGGACCTGTACAAGAACTTCTCCGACAGCACCTACACCACGTTTGCCTCGGGCTGGATACAGGATTCGGTGGCAAGCGCCTACGACTACAGCGTGTCCTCGAGCGCCAGCAGTGAAGCCAATGCGGTCCAGGAAGGCGGCAACGTCACCTTCACCATCACGCGCAGCGGCAGCGGCAGCGCGTCCACGGTGTATGTGGTGACGACCGCAGGAACTGCGGGCGACAGTGACTACGCCGCCCAGAGCAAGAAGCTCGCCGTGAACTTCGCGGCGAACGAAACCTACAAGACAGTCACGATCGCCACCTACACCGATTCCATCACGGAAGGCGCCGAGTACTTCTGGCTGGACCTGTTCGAGAATTCCTCGGACACCGTATACACCACTTTTGGCACGGGCTGGATCAAAGACCCGGTGGTCACGTCGAACTTCAGCTACACCGTGACGTCGAGCGCGCAGGACTTCGCGGCCTACGAGGGCACCACCATCACCTTCACGGTGACGCGCAACGGTGTCGGCTCCGCGTCCACCGTTTACGTGAGCACGCTTCCCGGCGACGGCGCGGGCGGCGCCGGCAACAGCGACTACCAGGCCCGCAACCTGACGCCGGTGAGCTTCGGCGCGAACGAGACGGTCAAGACCGTCACCGTGGCCACGACCCTGGATGCGCTCAGCGAAGTCACCGAATATTTCTACCTGCTGCTGTACAAGAACCTGACCGATGAGAGCTACTCGTCTTACGGGTACGCCTACATCACCGACAACCAGGCCTTTGGCGCGCCAGCCACCAGCGCGCCCCCGGAACTCGAAGCCGGCCCGCTCGTGACCGAGGCTGTGACCGCGTCCTACCCCGGCCATTCGCAGCGCGAGTTCGGCAACGACTTTGCGTTCGCTGCCGTCAACGAAGACGGCTCGGTTGTCACCTGGGGCAATGCGGCCAAGGGCGGCGACAGCAGCGCAGTGGCCACGCAACTGAACGGGTACACGGATGTGGCCCAGGTGTTCTCCACCGAATCCGCGTTCGCGGCACTGCGCGCCGATGGCTCGGTGGTGGCGTGGGGCGATCCAGATGCGGGTGGCAGTCTTGGCACCGCAGCCTCGAAGCTGACCGGCGAAATCGCGGTCACCTCGATCTCGTCCACCAGTTCGGCCTTTGCGGCGCTGCGCGAAGACGGCTCCGTCGTCACGTGGGGCTACGCAGGCTATGGCGGCGACAGCAGCGCCGTTGCCAGCCAGCTGAACGGCGCGACCGACGTGACGAAGATCTTCAGCAACGGCTCGGCATTCGCTGCCTTGCGCACCGACGGCTCGGTCGTCACCTGGGGTTTCGCCGATTTCGGCGGCAATTCCAGCGCGGTTGCGTCCAGCCTCAATGGCGCAGTCGATGTGGTGCAGGTGCAGTCCACCAACTCCGCATTTGCCGCACTGCGCACCGACGGCAGCGTGGTGACCTGGGGCAACGCCGCCGATGGCGGCTCGGCCGGGGCGAAGGCTTCGCAAATTGATGGAACCACCGATGTGGTCAAGCTGTATGCGACGGCATCGGCCTTCGCTGCCTTGCGGGCCGACGGCTCGGTCGTCACCTGGGGCGGAGCCAACAGCGGCGGCGACAGCGAATTGCAGGCCGCCCAGCTCGATGGGCTGCCACTGGTCACCTCGATCGCTGCGACCAGTTCGGCATTTGCCGCGATCCATGCGGACGGCTCGGTGGTCACCTGGGGCGGCGGCGATGGTGGCGGCAACAGCACGGCTGTGACGGCAGCGATCGATGGCACGACCGATGTCACGGCGCTCGCGTCCACGACGCTCGCTTTTGCGGCGCTGCGTACCGATGGTTCGGTGGTGACCTGGGGCTATGCGGGCTTTGGCGGCGACAGCTCGGCGGTCGCGTCGTCACTCAACGGTGCGATCGACGTGACCCAGATCACCGGCAATGACAAGGCCTTCGCAGCGCTGCGCGCCGACGGCTCGGTCGTGACCTGGGGCGATGTGCTGGCCGGCGGCGACAGCAGCTCGGTGGCCGCTCAGCTCAACGGAGCGACGGACGTGGTGCAGATCTTTGCCACGGCATCGGCGTTCACCGCCTTGCGCGCGGACGGCTCGGTCGTGGTTTGGGGCGATTCGGCTTACGGAGGCAATTCGGGCGGCGTCACCGCAGCGCTGGACTCCGTGGTTTCCGTGGGCAACGTCGGGCTGAACGACAACTACCTGGATACGGCGGTCAAGACACTGCAAGGCGGCTCTGGTGCGGACACCCTGGTCGGCGCGTCCGGCGCGGATTCGCTGACGGGCAATGGCGGCAACGACTTCCTCTTTGGCAGCGGCGGCAACGACACACTCAACGGCAGCACGGGCATCGACGTTGCAGGGTTTGCCGGACCCAGGGACCGCTATGTCCTGGCCAATGGCACCACCACGGCGACCATCACCGACAGTGTTGGATTCGAGGGGGCGGACAGCCTGTCGGGCGTCGAGCGGGTGTTCTTCTCGGATGCAAGCATTGCGCTGGACCTGGCGGGCAATGCGGGCTCGGCGGCCAAGCTGCTCGGCGTGCTCTTTGGCAGCGCAGCGGTTTCAGCGCCGTATTACGTGGGCATCGTGATGGGGGCTCTGGACCTGGGCCTGCCGTATGAAGACCTGATGGCCATCGCGATCGACGTGTTGCCCGATCACAGCAACGCAGGGCTGGTCAACACCATCTACTACAACCTGGCCGGCTTCTACCCGGACCCAGCAACGCTTGCCGAATACACGGGCCTGCTCGATGCCCAGGTCGTGACACAGGCGCAGTTCGCAGTGATCGCAGGGGACCTGTCGTACAACACGGAACGGATCGACCTGGCCGGCCTGGCGCAAACCGGGCTGGAGTACTACCTGTAGCGGGCACCCAGTCTGGCACGCAGCAGGGGCGCTCAGGCCATGATGCGGTGTGCTTTATCGGACAGCTCTTTTTGCCGCAGCATGATGCGGGGCAGGTCCGGGTGGAGCGGGTTGATTTCGCGCATCGCCCAGCTGTAGAACGCCTGAGCGATGGTCACATGGATGAGGTTGAGGACTTTCATGCCTCTATATTGGGTCGCACGCCTCGTTTGTGCTGTAGGCAGGCCGCGCCAGGGATTGCGCCGGTTTGTCGATAGCGCGTGTCGGACAGGGTTGTAACAGTTGTAGGCGTACTGCCGGGTTCGCTTGCGGGTTTTCAGGCTCCCGTCATCCCCAATTTCGACTTGAGGTTCAGGATCTCGCGGCGCAGCGTGATGCGCTCCGTGTCGTCGCGGATGCAGAACGTCATGCCTTCTTCGGAGGGCCAAACCTTGAAATACACCCAGATGCCCAGCGGTGGATAGAACTTGGTGAACTCCACCGGACGGCCGTCGCGCACGGCGTCCATGCACTTTTCGATGAACTTGCCGCCTGCGGTTTCCGGAAACTCGGCCAGCATCGAGCGCCCTGCGACCTGGTCGCGCTTGCGGCGCAGGATGCGCTCGGCCACCGGGTTCAGATAGATGAAGCGCCATTCATGGTCGAGCAGGACGAAGCCGTCGGTCAGGCTTTCCAGCGTGCGAGTGAAGCGCTCGGCCATGCGCCGGACTTCATCGGTCACGGCCTTGGCCTTGCTCACGTCCTGGATCGCCCCGCGCACGTGCGTGATGCGGCCTTCGAGGTCACGCTCGGCCTCGCCGATGGCGCGAATCCATACCGTGCGCCCCTTGGCGGTTTCGAGTTGCAGTTCCAGGTCGAACGGAGCGCCCGTCTGTGCGCACTCTTCGAAGGCGGTGGTGAGCAGGTCCTGCGACGCCGGTTCGTAGAACGCCATGGCGTCTTCGGTACCGGGGTGGTAGTCGGCGTCCACTTCGTGAATCGCCTTGACCTCGTCGGACCAGGTCCACGACATGTTGGACAGATCGACGGCCCACGCACCGAGCCGGCCCGCATTGGCGGCCATTCGCAGCAAGGCCTGCGTCTCGCGGATCTGCTGCTCGGTCATCCAGCTGTCGGAGACGCCCCCGCTCACGCCGAGGTAGCCCCGGTAGGTGACGCCGGGCGTCCAGTACGGGCTCTGGCCGGGCTCGGGCAATGCACTGCGCTGGGGCCAGAAGCGCCGCAATGCGGCAGCCACACCGCGAGCGATTCCTGGTTGGTGCTTCATGGGTAACACGTTTGCCTGGGACATGGGGTTTTTCCTTCCAGAGCGGCTTGCAACCTGCAATAGCCGTGCCACTTCAAAACGGGGAGCAAGCGGCAAAATGGTGCGAAACCGGCAATGAAAGATATGAGACGCAAAACGGTGGTTTCGGTGGCCCTTGCGATGGGTCTTTCGGCGGCTCTGCCAGCGCTTGCGGCCCCTGTTCCATTCGTCGATGCCCATGTGCACCTGAACGACACGGCCATGCAGCTGGAGCTGATGGACCGTCATGGCGCCACCCATGCGGTCGTATTCTGGGGCGGGCGCAGCGACAACGAAACGGTGCGCAAGGCTGCAGCGCAAAGCCAGGGGCGCCTGATCCCGTTTGCCTCGATCTCGCCCGAGCGCACGGCTTACCGGCCGGCATGGGCCACTGAAGACGCCGGGTTGCTGGGCAGCCTCGACCGCCTGCTCGCGACCGGCGAGTTCAAGGGCATCGGCGAGATCAACGTCACGCACTTTCCGTCGGCGGGATTTCCCGAAACCGACTTCAGCCCGGTCGGTGCGATGAATCGCGGCATCCTGCTGCTGGCGCGCAAGTACCGTGTGCCGGTGATGCTGCATGTGGAGTGGACGCGCATGTCGGAACTGTCGGCGCTGCTGGCCGAGTTCCGGGATGTGCCGGTGATCTGGGCGCACGGCGGGTACACGCCGCTCTACATCGCGCGCCGCATGCTGGATGCGCACCCCAACCTCTTCTACGAGCTGAGCGCGCGCACATGGCCGGGCCATCCGCGATCGCCCGACTACACGATCCTTCGCGACGGCGTGAACGTGTGGCCGCAGTGGCTGGAGCTGATCGAGAAGAAATCGCACCGGTTCATCGTCGGCACCGATGCGAGCCATCGCTCGGCCTCGATGGAAGCGATGAAGTTCGAGAGCGTGCAGAACTTCCTGCGCCAGTTGAGCGCCGATGCAAGGCGTCAGGTCGGCAGCGAGAACATTTTGCGGCTGGTGGGCGCGAAGTGAATTACGCGGGCGCGACTGCGGCGCCTTCAATCCTGTGCCGCGCCAGCGCCTGCGCCACGAAGCCGCTGGCTTTCATTTCCTGCACATAGGCCGACAGTTCGGCTGCAGCGGCATCACCGCGACTGCGCGGGCAACCCATCGCCTGGCGGATCACCATGAAGCGCCCCGGTAGCAGGCGCATGCCGCCAAGCCGCGCCGCATCGGCTTCGAGTTGCTGCTTCACGCCGGCGGCCACATCGGCGTGCTGGGCGATGAAGGTGTCCACCACGGCGGGCGAGGAGGGCGCTCGCACCAGGGTGGCCTGCCTGATCTCGCGCGAGAGGTAGAGGTCATAGGCACTGCCCTGTCCGACGACCACGGTGCGGCCCGGCCTATCGACTTCCTCGTTGGCTTGCAGGGGAGAGTCGGTGCGCACCATGTAGCAGCCTTCGATCAGTACGTAAGGCGGGGTGAAGGCGATGTGTTCGCCGCGCTTGGGGTCGATGGCGAAGAAGCCGATGTCGGCGTTTTGCGTGGTGACGGCATCGACCGATGCGGCTGCGGTGTCGAAAACGACGAGGTCGAGTTCGACGCCCAGGCGCTGCGCGAAGCCACGCGCGAGGTCGACCGACACGCCTTGCGCAGAACCGTCAGCGGCGCGCGATGCGAGGATGGGGTTGCCCAGGTTGATGGAGGCGCGCAGGCGTCCGGTGGGGCAGAAGGCTGGGGTGATTTCAGGGGCGATGGTCATGGGCGTGATTTTGCTATCGGTGGGTAAGGGCTGTCATTGCGGACTTGGTCCGCCATCCATGTATTCGACGCCGCAGCCGCTTCGCGGTGGATGCCGGATCAAGTCCGGCATGACAGCCGAGCAGTCACAGGCGTCGCAAGACGAGGCGCATTCACCGCAATTGATGCGGCGAATATCGACTTATTCACCGCATCTTCGGACTCGAAGCAGCGTGCACAGCCTTCAACACGTTCTCTGCCGTCGCAGGGGCTTCCATCTGCACCGGGCTGTCCGTGCCACGCGCCGCAGCCACGGCATCGCGCAGCGCCTCCCACACACTGATCGCGAGCATGAACGGCGGCTCGCCGACGGCCTTGCTGCCGCCCACGTTGTCTTCGCGATTGGGCTCGGGCCACAGGGCGATCCTGAAATGTGCAGGGATATCTCCCGTCGCAGGAATTTTGTAGGTACTCGGTGCATGCGTGGTGAGCATTCCCTTGTCATTCCACACCAGTTGCTCGGTCGTGAGCCAACCCATGCCCTGTATGAAGCCGCCCTCGATCTGGCCGATGTCGATGGCCGGATTCAGGCTGGTGCCTACGTCGTGCAGGATGTCCACCTTGAGCACGCGGCTCTCACCGGTCAGCGTATCGATCGCCACTTCACTGCACGCCGCACCGTACGAGAAGTAGTAGAACGGGCGACCCGTCAACGTCGTCTTGTCGTAGTGAATCTTGGGTGTGCGATAGAAGCCGTCGCTCCACAGCTGGATGCGGTTGGCGTACGCGGCCTTCACGACTTCATCGAACGTGCGCGTGGATTTGGGCGTCGTGACCTTGCCGCCCGCGAACGACACCGCGCCCGCCCCGCAACCATCCATGCCGCTGACAAAAGCGGCGAGGTTGTCACGCACGTTGCGGGCTGCGTATTGCGCTGCGCGCCCATTCAGGTCCGTCCCGCTGGAGGCTGCCGTGGCTGACGCATTCGGCACCTTGCTCGTGTCGGCGGCGGTGGATCGCACGCGCTCGAACGGCACGCCGAGTTCGTCGGCGACGATCTGCGCGATCTTGGTGTTCAGGCCCTGTCCCATCTCGGTGCCGCCGTGATTCACCTGCACGCTGCCATCGGTGTACACATGCACCAATGCGCCGGCCTGGTTGAAGAAGGTGGC
>JAZKFI010000010.1:0-41199 GCA_040386575.1 Pseudomonadota bacterium | reverse complement strand
GCAAGCGCATCGAGGACACCGGCTCGATCATCGTGGCCAACTCGCCGCAGCAGTTCGCCGACCAGATCAAGGCCGAGTACGCGGTGTACAAGCGCGTGGTGGACCAGGCCAAGCTCAAGCTCGACTGATCTCGCCTGGGGGTCGTGGCAGATCGGGCGCAGGGCCGCTGCGCGGTGGATGCCGGATCGAGTCCGGCATGACAACCTCTCTTCGGCTGTCATTGCGGACCGAGACCGGAGGGATCCTGCGAATCCCCCCGCAATCCATCTTTGGTCAGGCGTAGTAGCCGCTTCGCGGTGGATGCCGGATCGTGGTCCGGCATGACAACCTCCGGTGCTATCTTCGCGGGGTGAGTGAACCTTCCCCCGCCCCCATTGACACCAGCGTAGACGCCTTCATCGACGCCCTCTGGCTCGAAGAAGGCCTTTCGCGCAACACCCTCTCCGCGTACCGCCGCGACCTCACGCTCTTTGGCGAGTGGCTCGCGTCGCAGGGTCGCGACCTGGGCAGCACGACCGAGCACGACATCAATGCGTACTTCGCCGCGCGCCACGCCGAAAGCCGCGCCACCACGGCCAACAGGCGGCTCACGGTGTTCAAGCGGTACTTCAGATGGGCCTTGCGTGAACGCCTGATCACGGCCGATCCGACGCTGCGCCTGCAGGCCGCCAGGCAACCCCTGCGCGTGCCCAAGACACTCACCGAATCGCAAGTCGAGGCGCTGCTCGGTGCGCCCGATGTCGATACACCCCTGGGTCTGCGTGACCGAACGATGCTCGAACTGATCTACGCGAGCGGCCTGCGGGTCAGCGAGCTGGTCGGCCTGCGCACATTCAGCGTCGGCATGAATGAAGGTGTGTTGCGTGTGATGGGCAAGGGCAGCAAGGAGCGGCTGGTGCCTTTCGGCCAGGTGGCCAGCGACTGGATCACGAAGTACCTGGCGCATTCGCGTCCGGTGATCCTGGGCGGCCAGCAGACCGAAGACCTGTTCGTCACTGCACGCGGACAGGGCATGACGCGGATGATGTTCTGGGTGATCGTGAAGAAGTACGCCCGGCGCGCCGGCATCACGGCGCCGCTGTCGCCGCACACGTTGCGCCATGCGTTTGCCACGCACCTGCTCAATCACGGCGCCGACTTGCGCGCGGTGCAGATGCTGCTCGGGCACGCCGACATTTCAACGACAACGATCTACACGCACGTTGCACGCGAGCGGCTCAAGCAGTTGCATGCGCAGCATCACCCTCGCGGGTGACCTGAGATCACGGTATCCGCCGCAGATAAACTCGCCGTCCATGCAGCGCCGGCAACTCCTCCAATCCATCCCGCTCGCGTTCGGCGGTCTTTCTTCGCTGGCCGCGCGGGCCGATGAAGGGGGCGCTGCTTCCGGGCCTTCGTTTCGCGCGCCAGTGCCGATCGCGCCGATGCGCGCGCAGCCCGATCGCATCATCGATATTTCCGTGTGCACGCGGCCGTTCAGGCCGATGGGGCCGCGCATCGAAGCGCAGCGCATGTTCGGCAAGACCGTGGTGCATCACTACGGTCATGGCGGCAGCGGATGGTCGCTGTCGTGGGGCTCTGCGATGCGCGCGATGCCGCTGGTGCTCGCAACACGGGAGTCACACATTGCCGTGATCGGCTGCGGCGCGATCGGCCTGACAACAGCGCGCGTCGCGCAACGCGCCGGGTTACGTGTGCGAATCTATTGCAAGGAGCTGCCGCCCTCGGTCGCGTCGTCTGCGGCCACTGGCGTGTGGACGCCCGACTCGCGCCTGTACACCGAAGCGAACGCAACAGAGCCCGTTGCCGCCGCGTGGGAAACGATGGCGCGTGCGTCGTTCAAGACCTGGCAATCCATGCTCGGGCTGCCGGGTGAGCCCGTGTCCTGGCACGACGGTTACTTCCTGTCGGACATTCCGTTCGACCAGGAATTGCCGGATTCGGAGCCCGATGGCGAGCCCGACTATGCGGAGCTCGAAGCGCGCATCCGTGACCTCCGTCCACGCCCGGTGACCTTGCGACCGGATGAGCATCCGTTCAAGGTGGCACATGCACGTCGCTTCACGCAAATGGTCTTCAACCTGGCCGCTTACCAGCGCCTGCTGATGGACGACTTTTTGCGTGAAGGTGGCGAGATCGTGCGGCGCGATTTCGAACACAGGCGGCAGCTTGCGGGTCTGCGTGAACGGACCGTCGTCAACTGCACGGGGTACGGTGCGCGTGCGCTCTTCGGTGACACAACGATCGTGCCGGTGCGTGGTCAAACAGCCCGGCTCATCCCGCAGCCCGATGTGGATTACATGCTGTACCTGCGCGGCAAGAATGCATCGATGGTGCCGCGCCGCGATGGCTTGCTGGTGCAGGCGCAGGGGCCCAACGACTACAACAACGACGACACACGGCCCGATCGCGCGACGTCGGAAGAGGTGGTGCGCAAGCTGGCGACGGTGTTCGCGTAGAGGGTGAGGGCCGCTGCGCGGTGGATGCCGGATCGAGTCCGGCATGACAGCCGGTTGCCTGCGGGCTTGACCCGCAATCCACGCCAGAAGTGGATTGCCGACGCAGACATGTCGAAAACGGTCACCGGCGAGATCCCGCACCCGTACAGCGAGAGCGTTATGTGCCGGTGTGAAACGGGTCCCGGCTACAGGATGGTTGCGAAGTTGCGGCGCGCATTTTCCAGCTCGGGTAGCAGGCGTTCCACCACCTGCTGCCGGGTCATGCGGCTGGTCGATACCGACAGGCTCATGGCTGCGATCAGCTCGCCTTGCCCATTGCGGATCGGGACTGCGATGGACCGCAAGCCAAGTTCCAGTTCCTCGTCATTGATCGAGTACCCGCGCGTTTGGACGAGCGAGATTTCGTCAAGGACCGACTGCACGCGCGTCTGCGTGTGTGGCGTGAGCGTGGGACGCGACATCCGGTTGAGGATGAACTCGACTTCCGACGGATCCTTCTCCGACAGCAGCACCCGGCCGGTTGCACTGCAATACGCAGGCAGTCGCGCACCCACGCCCAGGCCGCTCGACAGGCTTCGCCGATGCGTCGATCGGGCGATGAACACGGCATCCTGTGAATCCAGGACAGCGATCGACGAGGATTCCTGCGTGCGTTCGCTGGTCATCTCCAGGATCGGTTGCGCCACTTTCGCAAGCGGGTCCGAAGCCACGTAGGCATGACCCAGGCGCAGCGACCGCGGCGCCAGCCGGAAATACCGTCCGGCCTGCACCGCGTAGCCGAGTTTGCACAGGGTGAGCAGGCTGCGGCGCACGGCGGCCTTGGTGTGGCCGGTGATCTCCGATGCCTGCGTCAGCGTCAGCGGGCCCTTGTTGATGCCAAAGGCTTCAATCACCGCGAGGCCCTTTTCAAGGCCCATCACGTATTCCTTGTCCTCGCTCTTGATGGATTGAGGCCCTTCTTGGTACTTTGAATCGCTCATTTCGATTTAAGAGTTCGGTATACGAACAATATCACCGTTTTCATTGACCTATATCAAAGCGGAAAGGAAACTCGCGGCTCTTTCAACTGGCTCCCCGTCCCCTGGACATCGACAAGGAATCCGCCGAATGAACACCGCTGTCACGGTCGAGCGACTCGAGGCCGACGCGCCCAGCACCGACTTCGATCCCTATGCGAACGAGGTCCTCGATGACCCGTATCCGCATTACGAGATGCTCCGGGAATTGGGACCCGTGTTCTACCTGAACCGGTACGACGCATACGGCATTGCGCGCCACGCGGAGATCGACCCGGTGCTTCGCGATCCCGCCACCTTCTGTTCCAGCGCGGGCGTGGGTCTCGCAAACTTCCACACCACGACGCCGTGGCGCAAGCCCAGCATCATCCTGGAGGTGGACCCCCCGATGCATGCGCGAACGCGAAAGGTGATGGGTGGGCTGCTGTCTCCGGCCTCGATCAACCGGATGCGCTCGATGTTCGAGAGGGAAGCCGAAGAGCTGGTTGATCGCTTGCTGGCCAAGGGCCAGTTCGACGCGGTGACCGACCTGTGCGAGGCGTATCCGCTGCGCGTGTTCGCCGACGCCGTGGGCATCCCCCGAGAAGGCCGCGACAAATACCTGCTGCCCTACGGCGATATGGTGTTCAACGCCTTCGGCCCGGTCAACGACCGGTTCAAGGCCTGCCTGGCCAAGGCGCAAGAGGGCGCGATCGACTGGATCGCCGAAGTCTGCAAGCGCGAGAACCTCACGCCCGACGGCCTGGGCATGCAGTTGTACAAGGCTGCCGACGAGGGGCTGCTGGAGCCTGAGGAAGCGCCGATGCTCGTGCGCACGATGCTCTCGGCGGGCCTGGACACGACCGTCTTCACGCTGTGCAACGCGATGCTGTCGTTCTCGCGCTTTCCCGACCAGTGGGACCTGGTGCACGCCAACCCATCGATGTCGCGCCAGGCGCTGGAAGAAGTGCTGCGCTACGAGAGCACCTTCCATTCGTTCTACCGCACCACGACGCGCGAAGTCGAAGTGGCCGGCGTGCGAATGCCCAACGAGCAGAAAGTGTGCGTGTTCATCGGCTCGGCCAACCGCGACCCGCGCCGTTGGGGCGAGACCGCCGACAAGTTCGATGTGACCCGCAAGGCGGCCGGCAACCTGGCTTTCGGCACCGGCATCCATGGCTGTGCCGGCCAGATGATCGCCAGGCTCGAAGGCGAGATCGTGCTCGCTGCGCTGGCCCGGCGCGTCAAGCGCATTCACCTCGAAGGCCAGCCGGTCATCCACTACAACAACTCGGTGCGGGGCTACACCCGCATGCCGGTTCGGGTCGAAGCCGCCTGAGCCTTTCCCGTACTGTCTTTCTACAACGAGGCCTCTATGCCCCAGATTACTTACGTCCAGCCGGACGGTGAGCGCCGCTCGATTGCGGTCAACCCCGGCGCCACCGTCATGCTGACAGCCGTGGCCAATGGTGTACCCGGCATCGTCGCCGAGTGCGGCGGCGCGGCCATGTGCGCCACATGCCACGTGTACCTGGACCCAGCCAGCCAGGCTTTTGTGCCAGCGGTGAGCGAAGTGGAAAACGAGATGCTCGAAAGTGCGGCCGCAGGACGCCGAGACAACAGCCGCCTCGCCTGCCAGATCGCGATGCCGGCCGGCGTCGACGAGATCATCGTCCACATCCCCACGCACCAGGTCTGACCGTTCCATGCAGGACGCGGGCGTGATCATTGTCGGCACCGGGCAGGGAGGCTTCCAGGCGGCCGTCTCGCTGCGCGACGAGAACTTTCCGGGCCCCATCACGCTCATCGGCGACGAGCCGGGGCTGCCCTACCAGCGCCCGCCGCTTTCGAAATCTTTCCTGTTGGGCCAGGCGCAGCCAGGACAGATTGAGTTGCGAGGCGCGGATTTCTATGGCGTGAAGAACATCCAGGTGATGTCTTCACAGCGCGTCACAAGGATCGACCGTGCTGCACGCCGCGTGACGCTCGCATCCGGCTCGTCGATGCCCTACGCGCATCTGGTGCTTGCCACCGGTGCCCGCGCACGGATGCCGAGGATCCCAGGGGCCGAGTTGGCCGGCATCGTGAGCCTGCGCACTTTCGCGGATGCCCAGGCACTGGTCGCGCAATTGCAACCCGGGTGTCGCGTGGTCATTGTCGGCGCCGGCTTCATCGGCCTCGAGGTTGCCGTGGTGGCACGGGAGAAAGGCCTCGATGTTCGCGTGCTGGAGTTCACCGATCGCGTCCTGCAGCGCGCGGTGTCCGCCTTGTCGGGTGACTTCCTGGCCCAGGCGCTGGTCGATCGAGGCGTGCAGTTCAGCTTCAACACCGGCGCGGTCGGCTACACCGGCAGCGAAGGCCGCGTCACCGGCGTCACGACGAGTCGCGGCGAGACGGTGTCTGCGGACCTGGTGGTGATCGGCATCGGCGTCGAGCCGAACGTCGAACTCGCACGCGACGCGGGCCTGGATGTGCAGGACGGCATCGTCGTGGACGAGCGCCTGCGCACCAGCGATCCCCATATCTTCGCCATCGGCGACTGCGCATCCTTTCCCGCTTCCTATAGCGACACCTTGCTGCGGCTCGAGTCGGTACAGAACTGCGTCGATCAGGCGCGATGCGTCGCCGCCCGTATCGCCGGCAAGGACGAGTCCTATGCGAAGGTGCCGTGGTTCTGGAGCGACCAGGGCGGCAACCGCCTGCAGATCGCGGGTGTCGCACGGGCCGGTGACGATGCCGTGCTGCGAGGCGATCCGGCCGCGGGCAGGTTCTCGGTGTTCCGCTTTCGTGCGGGACGCCTCACAGCCGTCGAATCCATCAACAGCGCGGGCGATCACATGGCGGCGCGCAAGCTGCTGGCCGATCCGACGCGCATCTCACCCGAACAGGCTGCGGACAGCAGCCTGAAGCTGGCGGCTCTGGCCGTCGCCCCTTGATCCAGGCAGGACATCCATGACTCCCGAAACACCCAAGACCATCATCGTGACCGGCGGCGCGAGCGGCATCGGCTACGCTTTCTGCGAACACCTCGCGCTCATCGGCCACCGCGTTGTGATCGCCGACTTGCGCGGCGCCGATGAGGCCGCCGCCCGGCTGCGACAAGCGGGCCACCAGGCCATTGGCGTGAAGGCCGACGTAGTGAGCGAACACGACGTCGCGGCGATGGCCGACTCCACCGTCAAGGAATTCGGCGGCATCGACGCACTGGTCAACAACGCCGGCCTGTTCACCACGCTCGCGCTCAAGCCTTTCGACCAGATCACCAACTCCGAATGGATGCGAGTGATGGAAGTGAACACGCTCGGCCCCTTCAACTGCGCCAAGGCCGTGGTGCCCGCGCTGCGCAAGAGCGGACGCGGCCGGGTCGTCAACATTTCGTCCATCGTGCCGATCAAGGGGCCACCCAACATGGCGCATTACGTGGCAAGCAAGGGAGCCGTCATCGCCTTCACGCGTTCGCTGGCGCGCGAGCTGGCCAAGGACAACATCACCGTCAATTCCATTGCGCCCGGCTTCACGCTGAGCGATGGCGTGCTGCAGTCCGACCTGCAAAACCGCATCGGAGACAACGCCCGCACCGCCGGCCGCTGCATCCAGCGCGACCAGGTGCCAGCCGACCTGGTGGCCGCACTGGCCTATCTCCTTAGCGACGGCGCAAGTTTCGTCACCGGACAGACGCTGGCCGTGGACGGCGGCAGCGTGTTCCTCTGAGAGTATTCATGGACGCGCAGACCTCGACCTCCACGCCATCCACGCCCTACGAGCAACTGGCGCTGTATATCGACGGCCGGTTTCTGGCTGCCGACGGCCGCAAGGAGCAGGACGTCGTCAACCCCGCGAGCGGCGCAGTGTTCGCAAAGCTGCCGCACGCCACGCGTGAAGACCTGGACCTCGCCCTGGCTGCAGCGGGCAAGGCCTTCCAGACCTGGCGTTTCACCTCGCCCCTGGAGCGCGGCAAGGTGCTGCGGCGCGTGGCCGAATTGATTCGTGAGCGCGCGAGCGCCATTGCACGCAACATCACGCTCGACCAGGGCAAGCCCCTGGCGGAAGCGCTGCTCGAAGTGCTGACGTGCGCCGAGCACGCCGAGTGGCATGCCGAGGAGTGCCGCCGCATTTATGGCCGCGTGATACCGCCGCGCGCGGAAACCGTGCGCCAGCTGGTGGTGCGCGAGCCGATCGGCGTCTGCGCTGCATTCACGCCGTGGAATTTCCCGTTCAACCAGGCACTGCGCAAGGCTGTTGCGGCGCTCGGCGCAGGTTGCACGCTGATCCTGAAGGGCCCGGAGGATTCGCCCAGTGCCGTCGTCGCCCTGGCTCGCATCTTCCACGACGCCGGTCTGCCTGCCGGCTGCCTGAACATCGTCTGGGGCGTGCCCGCCGAGATTTCCAGCTACCTGATCGCATCGCCCATCGTTCGCAAGATCTCCTTCACCGGTTCGACCGCCGTGGGCAAACAGCTGGCCGCGCTGGCCGGCTCGCACATGAAGCGCATGACGATGGAACTGGGCGGCCACTCGCCGGTCCTGGTCTTTGAAGACGCCGACGTGGAGCCTGCGGCGAAGTTCCTGGCTCGCACCAAGATTCGCAATGCGGGCCAGGTGTGCATGGCACCGAGCCGCTTCTACGTACAGGCCAATGCGTATGACCGCTTCGTCGATGCCTTCGCCTCGATCTACGCGAACCTGAAGGTCGGCGATGGCCTCGCGGCGGACACCCAGATGGGTCCGCTGGCGCACGAGCGCCGTGTGGACTCGATGCAGGCGCTGGTGGCCGACGCGCGCGAGCGGGGTGCGCAAGTGGCCTGCGGCGGCGAGCGCCTGCAGCGCGACGGCTTCTTCTTCGCACCCACCATCCTCACCGGGGTGCCGGACGACGCCCGCATCATGGTCGAAGAACCGTTCGGCCCAGTCGTTCCCGTCACGAAATTCAGGACCACCGACGAAGCGGTGGCCCGCGCGAACTCGCTGCCTTACGGGCTGGCCTCGTTCGTGTTCACCAACTCGATTGCCACGGCCAACCACGTGACCAACCGGCTCGAAGCCGGCATGGTCGGCATCAACCACTTCGGCCTGGCGCTGGCCGAAACGCCCCTGGGGGGCGTGAAGGACAGCGGCATGGGCAGCGAAGGCGGCACCGAAACCTTCGACGGTTACCTGGTGACGAAGTTCGTGTCACAGGCATCGCTGGTTCCCTGAACCTCACTTTTCTCTCAACGACAAATCACAGGAGACTTCTTATGGTGGCGAAATTATTCTTGCGCGCGGCAATTGCAGTCGCGATCGGAACGGCGGCCGGGCTTGCCGGCGCCCAGTCTTCGGGGCCGATCAAGGTGGGCCTCATGCTGCCGGCCTCGGGCACCTTCGCCGACCTCGGCAAGGGCGTCATCGATGGCTTCAAGCTCTATGTCAACGAACAGGGCGGCAAGCTCGGCGGCCGGCCGGTCGAATACATCGCGCTCGATGACGAGTCCGATCCGTCCAAGGCCAACGAGAACGCCAACAAGCTGGTCAAGCGCGACAAGGTCGATGTGCTGATCGGCACCATCCACTCGGGCGTTGCCGCAACCATGGCCAAGGTCGCGCGCGAAACCAACACGCTGCTGATCGTGCCCAACGCCGGCGCAGGGGAGATCACTGGCGCGATGTGCGCGCCCAACGTCTTTCGCTCATCGTTTAGCAACTGGCAGCCGGGCTACGCAGCCGGCGTGCTGGCTGCCAGGAAGCACAAGACAGCCGTCACCATCAGCTGGAAGTACGCAGCGGGCGACGAGTCGGTCAAGGGTTTCCGCGAAGGCTTTGAAAAGGGCGGCGGCAAGGTGATCAAGGATCTGAACCTGCCGTTCCCGAACGTGGAGTTCCAGCCGCTGCTGGCCGAACTGGCCACCATCAAGCCCGAAGCCGCCTACGCATTCGTGGCAGGTGCCGGACAGGTGAAGCTCGTCAAGGACTATGCCGCTGCGGGCCTGAAGACCAGCATTCCGCTGTATGGCGCCTTCCTCACCGAAGGCACGCTGGCCGCGCAGGGCGAAGCCGCCTCGGGCATGCAGACCACGCTGCACTATGCCGACGGCCTGAAGAACCCGAAGAACGACGCGTTCATCGCCGCCTACACCAAGGCCTATGGCGCGGCCCCGAATGTATTCGGTGTGCAGGGCTACGACGCGGCCCAGATGGCGGACGTCGGCCTGAAGGCGGTGAAGGGCGACACCCGCAAGAAGGCTGAAATCTACAAGGCGATCGAAAGCGCCAAGCTCGACAGCCCGCGCGGTCCGCTCGCATTCTCCAAATCGCACAACCCGATCCAGGACTTCTATGTGCGCGTGGCACGCGGCAACCAGAACGTGATGACCGACACGATCATCAAGCAGCTGGCCGACCCGTCGCCGGACTGCAAGCTGTAAGCCAAGGCCAGGCTGCGCCACGGACGGACCCACCATGGATCTCATCCTCATCCAGACGCTGAACGCCGTCCAGTACGGCCTTCTGCTGTTTTTGGTCGCGAGCGGCCTCACCCTCATCTTCGGAGTGATGGGGGTGATCAATCTCGCGCACGGGAGCTTCTACATGATGGGGGCGTACCTGGCGTTCACGCTGACGTCGATGACGGGCAACCTGTTCGTCACTATCGTCCTGGGCACCATCCTCAGCGCCTTGCTGGGGGCGGTGCTGGAGTGGGCCCTGTATTCGCACCTGTACCACCGCAACCACCTGCAGCAGGTGCTGCTGACGTACGGGCTGATCCTGATCTTCGAGGAGTTGCGCTCCATGCTGGTGGGCGACGAGGTTTACTCGGTCAAGGTGCCCGCCTGGCTCGACTTCTCGATTCCGCTGGGCAGTGTGATGACCTATCCGGCCTATCGTCTCTTCATGTCGGGCATCTGCCTGGCGGTGGCGGTGGGCCTGTACTTCCTGATCCAGCGCACGCTGGTCGGCGCCCGTATCCGGGCCGGCGCGTCGAACCGCGCCATGGTTCAGATCCTGGGCATCAACATCGACTGGCTGTTTCGCCTGGTCTTCTCGCTGGGCGTCGCGCTGGCCGCGTTCGCCGGGATGATCAATGCACCTTCATCGACCGTGTCGCCGGGGATGGGCACGCAGGTGCTCATCGTGAGTTTTGTCGTGGTGATCGTCGGCGGCATCGGCTCGGTGTGGGGCGCGCTGCTGGCCTCGTTGCTGGTCGCTTTTGCCGACACGTTCGGCAAGGTTTTCATCCCGGACTACGCCGGTATCGCCATCTACGTCGTGATGGCGGGCATCCTGTTGTGGCGTCCCGAGGGTCTCTTCAAGTCATGAGCACTCTTGTTGCGTCGCCCACGCGGGCCGCCATCGTCGCCGCCTTCTTCATCCTGCTGGCGGGCTTTCCGCAGCTCGGGCAGGACTTCTACACCGAACTGGTCACGCGCGTGATGATCATGTCGATCTTCGCTGTCAGCCTGGACCTGCTGGTCGGCTACACCGGCCTCATCAGCTTCGGCCACGCCGCGTGGTTCGGCATGGGCGGCTACGTGTTCGCGCTGCTGGGCACCAAGTACCAGGTCACCAGCAACCTGTGGCTGACCCTGCCTGCTGCAATGGGGATCACCGCGTTCTTCTCCTTCGTGGTGGGGCTTTTCGTGCTGCGCACCCGCGGCATGTTCTTCATCATGGTGACGCTGGCGTTCGCGCAGATCTTTTATTTCTTCTTCCACGACGTCAAGGCGCTTGGGGGCAGTTCCGACGGGATGAACCTGCGGGGCAAGCCCACCACCCACATCGGCGACTGGGTGCCGTTCGAGCTGACCGACACCAACACGCTTTACTACTTCATCCTGGTTGTGATGGCCTTGCTGCTGCTGTTCATGGCCTTGCTGCTGCGCTCCCCGCTGGGGCGCGCGCTGCAGGGCATTCGCGAGAACGAGCACCGGATGGAAGCGATCGGCTTTCCCGTGTTTCGCTACAAGCTCGCGGCCTTCACGATTTCCGGGTCGTTCGCAGGGCTGGCCGGCTACCTCTTTGCCGTGTTGAACAGCAGCGTGAACCCCGAGATGCTCTCGTGGCACCAGTCGGCGGACGGGCTCCTGATGCTGATCCTGGGCGGCATGGGGCAGCTGTGGGGCGGCGTGATAGGCGCGTTCACCTTCGTGCTGCTGCAGGAACTGCTCTCGACGGTCACCGGCAAGTGGCACCTCTGGATGGGTATCGCGATCGTGTTGATCGTGTTGTTCCTGCCGGGGGGCATGATCTCGATCGTCGAGCGCATCAAGGGTCTGTTCAAGCGGAGGCCGGCATGAGCGAAGACATCCTGCTCAGGACCGTTGACCTGCGACGCACGTTCGGGGGCCTGACCGCCAACGACAGGGTCAGCATTTCGCTGCACCGCGGCCAGGTCCATGCGCTGCTGGGACCCAACGGCGCCGGCAAGTCCACCTTGATCAATTTGCTGTCGGGTGACCTGGCCGCGACCTCGGGCCAGGTGATCCATCGCGGCAACGACATCACGGGCCTGAGCCCGCACGAGCGATCGCTCATCGGCATCGGCCGCAGTTACCAGAAGACCAATATCTTCCCGGGGTTCACGGTGCGCGAGAACTGCCGCCTGGCTGCGCAATCGCGCGAGCCGCGCGCCGGCCGCATCTTCACCGACGCGCAGGCGTGGGCGCCGTATCAGGACGCGGTCGATGACGCGTTGAGCCGCGCGGGCCTGGCCGAGGTGGCCGATCGACGCGCCGGCGAGCTGAGCCACGGCCAGCAGCGCCAGCTGGAGCTGGCCATTGTGCTGGCCACACGGCCCGAAGTGCTGCTGCTGGACGAACCGCTTGCGGGCATGGGCCATGAGGAGTCGCTGCGCATGATCGAGCTGCTGCGCGGCCTGGTGGCGTCGCATGCCATCTTGCTGGTGGAGCATGACATGGACGCCGTCTTTTCGATCGCCGACATGGTGACGGTGATGGTCAACGGCGTGGTGCTGTTGACCGGTACGCCCGCACAGGTGCGAGCCAGCCCGCAGGTGCAGGAAGCCTATCTGGGCACCGAGGAGGCGCACCATGGCTGAAGCGGCATTGAAGGCCACGGGCCTGCATGCCTTCTATGGCGACAGCCACATCCTGCACGGCGTGGACTTCACGCTGGCGCCAGGCGAGGCTGTCGGCCTGATGGGACGCAACGGCATGGGCAAGTCGACGCTGCTGAAGTCCCTGGTCGGCGTGGTCACGCCCCGCCAGGGCGAAGTGTTCGTGTCCGGCCGCTCCACGCGCGGCCTGAAAGTGCACGAGGTCGCCCAGCTGGGCATTGCCTACGTGCCCGAAGGCCGCGGCATCTTTTCGAACCTTTCCGTGCGCGAGAACCTGATGGTCGCTGCGCGCGCCGGGATCGACGGGAAACGCGACTGGACTTACGAGCGCGTGCTCGAGACTTTCCCGCGCCTGTCCGAGCGGCTCACCCACGGCGGCCAGCAACTGTCGGGCGGCGAGCAGCAGATGCTGACCATAGGCCGGGCGCTGATGACCAACCCGAAGGTGCTGCTGCTCGACGAAGCGACGGAAGGACTCGCGCCGCTGATTGCGCGCGAGATCTGGCGGATCCTGCGCGTGATCCGCGAAAGCGGCATCGCCTGCGTGCTGGTCGACAAGAACTGGCGCGCCATCACCGACCTCACCGATCGCAACATCATCCTCGTCAAGGGCCGCGTGGTCTTCGAGGGCGGCGGCGGCACGCTGCGCGCGCAGCCTGCGTTACTCCACGAACACCTGGGTGTGTGACCCGGACATTCAATCAAGAAAAGGACTTAACCATGAACCGATATTTCCCGCGACGAACCATCCTGGCGCTTGGCGCCTCGGTGGCTGCCGCTTCCATCGGTGGACTTGCATTCGCACAGCCGGCCAAGCCGGTCAGGCTGGTCGTGCCCTTTCCAGCAGGGGGCACGGCCGACGTGCTGCCGCGCATCCTGGCCGAGAAGGTGCGCGCCGCCTTCCCCGCAGGTGTCGTCGTGGAGAACAAGACGGGCGCAGGCGGCAACATCGGGGCAGAGTTCGTGGCCCGCTCCGACCCGGACGGCACCACCTTCCTGGTCTCGCCGCCTGGGCCGATTGCCATCAATCACCACCTCTACAAATCGCTTGCGTTCGATCCCACCAAATGGGTCCCGGTGACAGTGATCGCCACGGTGCCGAATGTCCTGGCCGTGAGCAACAAACTGCCCGTCAAGACCGTGGCCGAGCTCGTCGCGTACGCCCGGGCGAATCCCGACAAGGTGAGCTATGCGTCGCAAGGCAACGGCTCCACCTCGCACCTGACGGCCAGCATGTTCATGCAGCAGACGGGCGTGAAGATGATCCACGTGCCTTACAAGGGCACCGCGCCCGCGCTGGTGGACATCCTGGGCGGCAATGTCGACATCTTCTTCGACAACATCAGCTCCTCGGCGCAGCACCACACTGCCGGCAAGCTGCGGATCCTGGCAGTGGCAGATGAAGAGCGTTCGCCTGTCCTGCCGCAAGTGCCGACGCTGCGCGAATCCGGGGTGAACATGGAAGCAGTCACGTTCTTCACCATGGTGGCGCCACCTGGCACGCCGAAGGACGCTGTGGCCTATGTGCACCGGCATTTCTCGGCGGCCCTCGCGGCACCCGACGTGAGGCAGCGATTCCTCGAACAAGGCGCGGTTCCCGGCGGCTGGACACCCGAGAAGACCGCTCAGTTCATCCGCAATGAATCGGACAAGTGGAGCAAGGTCGTCAAGAGCGCCAACGTGACCGTGGAGTAACCCCCTATGCAAGAACAGACCATCCATTGGAAGAGCCCGGGCCTGACCCGCGTGCCCTTCGAGCTCTACAGCGACAGGCAGACCGCGCACGACGAGCAGGAGCGCATCTACCGCGGCGCGACCTGGAACTACCTTTGCCTGGACGCGGAACTGCCCGGCCCCGGCAACTACCGGACCACTTTCGTCGGCGAAACGCCGGTGGTGGTGGTCAGGGACGACGACGGCGAGATCTATGCCTTCGAGAACCGCTGCGCCCACCGCGGCGCGCTGATCGTGCTGGAAAAGTCGGGGAAGGCCTCCGAGAACTTCCAGTGCGTGTATCACGCGTGGAGCTACAACCGGCAGGGGGACCTGACCGGCGTCGCATTCGAAAAGGGCGTGAAGGGTCAGGGCGGTATGCCGGCAACTTTCTGCAAGCAGGAGCACGGCCCGCGCAAGCTGATGGTGGCGGTCTACTGCGGCCTGGTGTTCGGCAGCTTCAGCGAAGACGTTGCGCCGATCGAGGAATACCTGGGCCCCGAGATCTGCGCGCGCATCGAGCGCGTGCTGCACAAGCCGGTGGAAGTGATCGGCCGATTCACGCAGGCGCTGCCCAACAACTGGAAGCTGTACTTCGAAAACGTGAAGGACAGCTACCACGCGAGCCTGCTGCACCTGTTCTTCACCACCTTCGAGCTCAACCGGCTCTCGCAAAAGGGCGGCGTGATCGTCGATGAGTCGGGCGGCCACCACGTGAGCTTCTCGATGATCGATCCTGGGGCAGCCGATGCCTCGTACAAGGAGCAGGGGTTGCGCTCGGATGACGCCCAGTACCGGCTGAAGGACCCCAGTGTGCTAGCCGGCTTTACCGAGTACGACGACGGCATCACGCTGCAGATCCTGTCGGTGTTTCCCGGCTTCGTGCTGCAGCAGATACAGAACTGCCTGGCAGTGCGCCAGCTGCTCCCCAAGAGCGTCGAGCGTTCCGAGTTGAACTGGACTTACATCGGCTACACGGACGACACGCCCGAGCAGCGCATCGTGCGGCTCAAGCAGTTGAACCTGGTGGGACCGGCGGGGTTCATCTCGATGGAAGACGGCGCCGTGGGCGGCTTCGTGCAACGCGGCATCGCGGGTGCGCAGGACCGCGACGCTGTGGTCGAGATGGGCGGCGACGACACGCGTTCCAGCGAAGGCCGCGCTACCGAGACATCCGTGCGCGGCTTCTGGAAAGCCTATCGCGCGCACATGGAGGCATGAGCATGATCGACCTCATGTCCCTTTGCGCCTTCAATGCGAGCTATGCGCAGGCAATCGATAGCGGTGCGCTCGAGCTCTGGCCAGGATTTTTCAGCGAGCAGTGCAAGTACCGCATCACCAACGTCGAGAACGAGCGCGACGGCCTTCCTGCCGGCATCGTCTACGCCGATTCGCGCGCCATGCTGGAAGACCGTATCGCAGCGCTGCGCGAAGCCAACATCTATGAGGCACACCGCTATCGGCACCTGCTGGGCATCCCGCTGATCGAAACCGCGGACGACAAGGGTGCCAGGGCGCGCACGCCGTTCATGGTGGCGCGCATCATGCACACGGGGGAAACTTCGCTGTTCGTCACGGGCGAGTACCTCGACCGCTTCGTTTTCACCAATGGCAAGCTGCTGCTGGCCGAGCGCGTCGCGGTATGCGACAGCACGGTGACCGACACGCTGCTGGCGCTCCCGCTGTGACAGGTCCTGTACGCCGCATCGCACTCTCGGTCGGCGATCCCAACGGGATCGGGCCCGAGATCGTGTTGAAGGCGCTGGCCGCGCTGAAGGACCAACGTGAGCTGGGCATTACCGTGTACGGCCCTGCCGACGTGCTGGCGCAGACGGCGAGGCGACTGGGGCTGGGCGACGTGCTCCGCGAGTCACGAGTGCGGTCGGCGGGCGAATTGCCGGCGTCGGCATTCAAGCCAGGTGAGATCAACGCTGCCGCCGGTGAAAGCACCGTGGCTGCTGCGATGGCCGCGATCCAGGCGTGCCGCAGCGGCGAGTTCGACGCTGTCGTTGCGGGGCCGCACCACGAAACGGCCATTGCGCAGGCCGGCATCGCGTTCAGCGGTTATCCGTCACTGCTCGCGCGTGCGTGCGGGCAGCCGCAGGACAGCGTGTTCCTGATGTTGGTGGGTGGTGGGCTGCGCATCGTGCACGTGACGCTGCACGAGAGCGTCGCCACGGCGCTTGCGCGCATCACGCCTGAACTCGTCATGGCGGCGACACACGCGGGACTGCGCGCGTGCCACATGCTCGGATTGCACCAGCCCAGGGTGGCTCTGTTCGGCATCAATCCGCATGCCTCCGAAGGACGCCTCTTCGGCCCCGAGGATGAAGACCTGGTGGTCCCTGCCGCGTTGAAATTGCGGGAGTCGGGTATCGACATCACCGGGCCCCTGGGCGCCGACGTGCTGCTGGCCGACCGCAAGCACGACCTGTACGTCGCGATGCTGCATGACCAGGGGCACATTCCTGTGAAGATGCTCGCTCCGCAGGCGGCCAGCGCCATCTCGATCGGGGCTGAAGTCGTGCTTGCGAGCACCGGGCATGGCTGTGCCATGGACATCGCCGGCAAGGGCCTGGCCAAGCCCGATGCGCTGCTGCGCAGCCTGCGGTTGCTGGGCGGGGTGAGCGCATGACTTATCGAATCCACATCGCCGGCACTGACGTGAGCTTCGCCTGCGAAGGCAGCCAGAACATCCTGGACGCTGCCCTGAAGGCTGGCATCGAGATGCCTTACTCGTGCCGCAAGGGCGTGTGCGGCAACTGCGCTGGAGCGGTTGCCGCCGGGGACGTGGAATGCCCGCCCGCCGGTGAAGTCACGCCGCCTGGCAAGCAGCTGTTTTGCCAGTGCCATCCACGGTCAGACCTGGAAATCGTGCCCGAGGCGTGGCATCGCGTGGACCCCGACGCGCGCAAGACCTTCACCGTCAAGGTGTTCCGCAACACGCTGGCGGCGCAAGACGTGAATGTGCTGCAGCTGAGGTTGCCTGCCGGACAGCGGGCGCGCTTCAAGGCAGGACAGTACCTGCAGGTGGCGCTGCCGGACGGCAGCCGCCGCTCGTATTCGATGGCAAACCCGCCGCACGAGAGCGACATGCTGCAGTTGCACATCCGTCACGTGGCGGGCGGCCGTTTCACTCAGATCGTGCCCGACCTCAAGAGCGGCGACCTGCTGCAGGTCGAACTGCCTTACGGAAGTTTCGAGCTGAAGGAGCAAGCGCAGGGCCCGATGCTGTGCGTGGTTGGCGGCACCGGATTTGCGCCCGTGAAGTCGCTGCTCGACGACATGTTGAAGAAGGTCATCAAGCGGCCTGTCACGCTGATCTGGGGAGGACGCAACCGCGCGGGCCTCTATCTGATGCCTGCAGTCGAAAAATGGAAAAAGATGCTGCCGGGTTTCAGCTTCATCGCTGCAATCGAAGACCCTGCCGACGCCGCGGCGCTGGGTGGATTTGCGGGGCGCGTGGATGACGCGGTGCGTGCCAACTTCCCGTCATTGGCGGGGCACGAGGTGTATTGCTGCGGCTCGCCGGGGATGGTGGCTTCGGTGAAGAGCGCCTGCGTGCAAGAGCGTGGGCTGGACCCGCATCACTTCTTCAGCGATGTCTTCGTCCCGGGACCGGCAGCGTGACGCAGCAGTGTCTTAGCTTCGCAGGCGCTCAAGCTCCAGTTCGCTGAAACCTGCAAGGCGCCTGGCATCCTCGTTGAACGGCGGATAGAGGCGCGGTGCGCTGTAGCGTTCGGCCAGCACCTGGTAGAGCGCCTCAGGATCGGCGGATTCGCGCTCGCACAGCCATCGATACCAGTGGTTCCCGATCGCCACATGCCCGATCTCGTCACGCAGGATGATGTCGAGAATCTCCACCGCACGCTGAGCCGCGGGCGTGCCGACCCGGCGCAACCGCTCCTGGATCTGCGGCGTGGCATCGAGGCCTCGCGCCTCAAGCGTGCGAGGCACCAATGCCATCCGCGCCACCACGTCGCCACTCGTTCTCTCGCACATGGCCCACAGGTTGTCATGGCCGGGGAAGTCGCCGTACGCGTAGCCCAGCGATTCGAGGTGTTCGCGCAGCATCGTGAAATGAAACGCTTCCTCTGCCGCAACGCGGATCCAGTCGAGGTAGAACTCGCGCGGCATGCCGTCGAAGCGCCATGCCGCATCGAGCGCGAGGTTGATCGCGTTGAACTCGATGTGCGCGATGGCATGCAGCAGTGCCGCGAACCCTTCGGGCTTGAAGGGGGAGCGCTTGGCGACCTTGTTGGGATGGATGAGCTCGGGGCGGGCCGGACGGCCGGGCAGCGCCACTGTTGGGATAGGCGCGTCAGGGGCTATTGAAATCGATGCGGCGGCCTCATCTATCAGGCGAGCTTGTGCGGCCTTTTCTACGGGGTCGGCGATGCAGAGGGTCTGCAGCGCCCATTGACGAAGCTCCATCCCTACAATTCTAGAACTCGCAGGCAAGCGCCTGCGAAATCAGACGAAAGCGAAACGAGATGGCGATTTACGAACTGGATGGCAAGCGTCCGCAACTCGGTGCAGGCGCGTGGGTCGCCGAAAGCGCAGAGGTGATCGGCGAAGTGACGATGGGCGAGAACGCCAGCGTCTGGTGCGGCGCCGTGGTGCGCGGCGATTGCGACAGGATCACGATAGGGCGCAACAGTAACGTGCAGGACCTGTCGGTCATCCATGCGGACTTCGGCACGCCCGTGGTTCTGGGTGACAACGTGACCATCGGCCACCAGGTCATGCTGCACGGCTGCACCATTGGCGACGGCGCGCTCATCGGCATACAGGCCGTGGTGCTCAACGGCGCGAAGATCGGCAAGAACTGCGTCGTGGGTGCCGGCAGCGTCGTCACCGAGAACAAGGAATTCCCGGACAACACGCTTATCGTCGGCTCGCCCGCGCGCGTGATCCGCACGCTGGACGCCGCCCAGATCGAGGAGTTGTCTCACCTGGCCGAACACTATGTCGGCAACGCGAAGATCTTCGCCAAGAGCCTGAAACGGATCGACTGAATGTCTGAACTGCACAAGTTTATTTTTGACGGTCTGCCGGTACGCGGCAGCATCGTGCGCCTGACCGACTCCTGGACCGAAATCCTCGCGCGTCGCCAGGCCAACAACAACACCGGCGCATGGCCGCCACCGGTTGCCGAGCTGCTCGGTGAGATGGCAGCGGCGGGCGTGCTGATGCAGTCGAACATCAAGTTCAACGGCGCACTGGTGCTGCAGATCTTCGGCGATGGGCCGGTGAAGGTGGCCGTCGCCGAAGTGCAGCACGACATGGGGCTGCGCGTGACGGCGAAGGTCGTGGGCGATGTCGGCGTGAATGCGCGCCTGCCTGACCTGGTGAACGTGGACAACAAGGGCCGCTGCGCGATCACGCTCGACCCGAAGGACCGCTTCCCCGGCCAGCAACCGTACCAGGGCGTGGTGCCGCTGCACGGCGACAAGAATGAGAAGCTCGACAAGCTGTCGGATGTGCTGGAGCACTACATGCTGCAGTCGGAGCAGCTCGACACGACGCTGATCCTGGCGGCGGACACCAAGGTGGCAGCGGGCCTGTTGATCCAGCGCTTGCCTGTGAAGGGCGAGGGCAATCTGGCCGGCAGCATGGTGAGCCGCGAGAACGAAGACGAGATCGGCAAGAACGAAGACTACAACCGCATCTCCATCCTTTCGCGCAGCCTGAAGCGCGAGGAATTGCTGGAGCTGGATGTGGAGACGATCTTGCGGCGCCTGTTCTGGGAAGAGCGCGTGCTGCGATTCGAACCGCAGACCCCGAAGTTCGCGTGTACGTGCAGCCGCACGCGCGTCGCCAACATGATCCGCGGACTGGGCGTGCAGGAGGCCGAGAGCATCCTGGAGGAACGCGGCGATATCGAAGTGGGATGCGATTTCTGCGGGCAGCAGTACCGGTTCGATGCGGTGGATGCAGCGCAGATTTTCACGTCGGCGGGGGATCAGCCGCCTTCTACTTCGAAGGTGCAGTAGGGCGGGGCGGCGGCTGCTACGACCCAGAGCGTAAGGGTGAGGGTGAGGTACCTGGCTGGAATACCTCGACCTGCTCCCGGCATCCATGATTGCGGCTGTCATGCCGGGCTAGACCCGGCATCCACCGCGCAGCGGCCCGTTTCTGTGACTTTTGCGCACTGTTGTTGGTGGGTAGGCGGCTTATGCTGCGGCTCATCTGGCAGGCTTAACACGCTTGGATATCTCGGGGCTTACCGGATCTGACTGGCCGCACTTCGTAAGCCTCCACAATCACGCCATAGAACAATTGGGAGGTCATCAATGTGTGGTCGGCGGATCGTTTTTTTTCTCTGCTTGGTTCTGCCTCTTGGGGCTTTGGCTCAAACTCGATTCCTCCAGACGCCGCAAGAGGTTCGCAGGGTTACTGAAGGCATCGTGGCAAGTGCTGCGGCAGGAAATTTTGTGGGAACGCTCAAGGAGCTTCGCCCACTGTCTGTAATTCCGGCTGCGGACTTCGATGTATTTGAGGCTCAGGTCAATAGCCAGCAGGCGAACTTGCTGCGCCAGTTTGGGTCCGCGCATGGCTATGAGTTAGTGCGAGAAGACAAGCTGGGCAGTCGCCTCTTGCGTTTTCAGTACGTGGTCTTTCATGAGAAGGCGGCGATGCGATGGAACTTCGTCGCGTACAAGGCTGAGAAGGGATGGGTTCTCTCTCATTTCGCATTCGATGCAAATGCCGTGTCCTTCTTTTCGAATTCAAGCATGCCCGAGACAAGTGCGGTAGCGCACGAACTTCGGTCGAACCACGCGATCACTGGCCCCTTTGATGTACATACAAAACGTATATAGACTTCGTCATGGAGTTCACTTGATCTGAAGCAAAACGAAACGCAAATCTCAAGAAGCATGGACTCGACTTCGTCGATGCTCCGCTGGTTTTTGAACCGGCGAAGCGCGGTGGCCTCGCTCAAGGCGCTGCTGACCTGAGCAGCCACCGCCCCTGTCCTACCGCAGACAGGGCTGCATCCGACAGCATTGCGCTTTTCGCGCGCGTAGAACCGGGGGTGTTAACTCCAATGCCCACCATGCCGTCCACCACTTCCTTCTTCAAGCACCATGGCTGAGCCATCGAGCTCGCGCATCGCGTTGGTCGCAGGCGGCCTCGTCGCCCTGGCAGCGTTGGCTGTTGCCGTCGCGCTGGTGGTGCGTCCCGATGGGGCGGATGCTTCGCGTCCCGAGGTCGCAGCCGCCGTTGAACAGGTCACGGACCCATCGTGCCGCATTGATCCCATCGTCAAGCGTGCCGGGGCGGGCGATGGGTCTGCCGTTCAAGGTGCGACCGCGTCCGGTTCTGCACTGATCGTCAAGGGCAAGGAAGCGGCGGCAGCCGGGCGTGATCGCGACGCGGAAGTGGCCTTCCTGGCTGCCTGCAAGCTGGAGCCGCCGCAGCCCGGTGCGGCGGCCACGCTGGCGCGCGCAGACGCGAAGTACAACCTGGGACGGCATTACGCGAGCCTGGCCCAGGAAGGAGCGGCCAATCGCGGCGAACTGAGCGCGCGAGCGGCCATCCTCTTGCATCAGAGCCTGGCCGTGTACCAGGCGCAGCTTGGCGCCGAGCATGAGAAGGTGAAATTTGCCGCGCAGGCCATTTCGGTGCTGCAAGGTGGCCAGGCTGAGCCTGCGCGTAGCGGCGAACAGGTGGCTGCTGTCGCCCCACCGCCTGCGGTCACGCGGACCACGCCGGCCTCAGCCACCCAGCCTGCAACGCCCAGCAAGGCCAACACGCCCAGCCAGCCGAACCCACCGGTCTCGTCACCCACCGCTTCAGTTGCGCCCGCAACTTCCCCGAAGCCGCTTCGCAAGGCCAGTGAACCAGACAGGACCGTGGTCGCGACGGCAAGACCCAAACCTGCGGCACCTGCGCCGCGAACTGCCGCGATGGTGGCCGAGCGACCGAGTTTCGATTGCGCCAGGGCCCGCTCTGTCCCCGAAAAAATCATCTGCTCCGACTCGGAACTCGCCCGCATGGACCGTGACCTGGGGCGTGTGTATGCACGCGCCAAGCGAGCAGCCGACGATCCCCGCCAGTTCCAGCGCGAGAGCGACCGCGAGTGGCGTCGCCGCGAGGCAGAGTGCCGCGACCGTGAGTGCCTGGTGGATTGGTACCTCGACCGGCGTGCGCAGCTGACTGAACGGGATGATGACGATGAAGATTGGCGTCGTTGAGCGGCTCCCATCAGGCTTCACCCGACAGGTCCTGGATTTCGTGCTGCACGCACGGTTGCCTAGATGACCGCGAACTCCAGGCCGTTCGCCACCAGACCCGAGAAGCCGATGTTGACGTCGTTGTAAGTCGTGTCCCCGGCCGTCACGGCCAGCCACGGCATGGAATGCTCGTCGATCAAGCCATTGAGCCATGCAATGTCCGCCTCGCCCGGCATGACGCCCGCCAGGTTGTAGTAGATCATCGTGCTGAACTGCGTGGCCGTGTAGTCGGGATAGACAAGATCGATGGCGTACGCCGCGATCTCTTGCCCTGAGTACCCCGTGTCGAAGGCTTCGAGCACCGTTCGCACGACATACGGGTCGTCCAGGTAGCTGCCATCGAACAGCACGCCGATCAGCCGCGCCGCTTCGCCTGCATGCCCGTCCAGGTCGTAGGCAATGCCCCTGTCGTCGAAAAGCACCCGCTCCACGCCGCTGAGCGTGTCGTCACCGGCGCCTGCCTGTGTGTCGGAGACGGTGCGCAGGTCGCCTGAACCGCCGACGGCATAGCGGCTTGCAGGGCCGGCATAGAAAGCCGTGTCGAAGCCCTCATCGCCTGCCAGCGTGTCGTCCCCGCCGCCGCCGTGCAACGTGTCGTTGCCGGCCCCGGCGTTCAGGAGGTTGTCTGCGCTGTTGCCAATGAGTTCGTCGTCATAAGCCGTGGCGTCGATGTGCTCGATGCCAACGAGACTGTCGTTGCCCCACGCGCCGGTAACGGCGCCTGTTTCCAGGTTGGCGCGAATGCCTCCCACGACGGGATTCATGAGTACCCATGAATTCGACGCGACGTAAACCGCCGTGTCGTTGTTGTCTGTGGCGCCGCCTGCCCCGCCATCGATGACGTCGTCGCCCAGGCCGCCCGTGAATCGATCGGGACCGTCGTGGCCGGTCAGCGTGTCGTTGTCCGTGCCGGCAAATAGCTCGACCGCGTCGGCTGGACCGTAGGACGGGTCCACGCCGATGCTCGTCGGCAATTCGTACCAGCGAACGCGGCCGTCCAGGAACTGCGTGAATTCGACATTGATGAGCAGGTCGTTCGCGTCTCGGCCAGCCACGGTGTCGGCGACGCCGAACACGAGGAAGCCAACCATGTCGTCGTCGACGACCAGCGAGTAACGGTAGTCCGACCTGTTGCCCCGGAACACCGCGATGTCGGTGCCGGATCCGCCGTCCACCACGTCGTCGCCGTTCAATCCGGTGATCGTGTCATTGCCAGCGACGCCCGCGAATGCCTCGGCCTCATCGCCATCGTTGTCCGTGCCGGTCATCGAGTCGTTGCCGGGGGTCCCTTCAAATAGTGCCATCGTTCGGTTCAGGTGTTTTCCGCCGGCCGCATGGCGCCTGCAGCGGCACCTCCAAGGGCGCCTGCGACGGCGCCTATGGTTCCGCCAACCACAACACCGACGGGACCTGCAATTGCAGTGCCGACCGCGGCTCCGGTTGCAGCGCCAGCCAGGACCCCGGCGCCGACAAAGACCGAGCGCCCTTCAACCTCGGCATGGGCTGCGTCGATTGGAATCTGTGCGCTGGGCTCTGGGTCTTGCGAAGGAACGCCGTAGCCGGGCCTGGCCTGCTCGGCCAGATCGGGATCGGCGTGGACGGGCGTTTGATGATCTGTGGGTGAGGGCATGGGGAACTCCTGGGTATGCATTAACCGTAGTCCCATCAGTCGCGCGTTGTTGTCATCCCCTGCGAGATGGCAATGTAGGAAGATGCAATGTCATGCCTTTCCAACCGAAGAGTTCAGTTGTTACCGCCCGCCAGTTGATCAAGCTGATCTGGGCCGCGCCGTGTTCTCTCATCGGGCTCGTGCTGGCCGCGCTACCGCTCGCGCTCGGCGGGCGGGCTAGATGGTCAGCGGGGGCGCTGGAGGTCATCTGGCGCCCAACGCTCGCAAGCTGTGGCCCGATCGCTCAACAACTCCGGTTTCGCGGCATCGTGTTCGGCCACGTCATCCTGGCGGTGACCGCCGAGGAGCTCGAACGTATCGGCCCGCACGAGCGCATTCACGTGCAGCAGTACGAACGATGGGGGCCGCTGTTCTTCGTGGCGTATGGCCTGTCCAGCCTGTGGCAATTACTGCAGGGCCGCGATCCGTATTGGGACAACCATTTCGAGATTCAGGCGCGAGAGCAAAGCACTAGTTCTTGCCCAGGCCGGTGAACAGCCGATGCTCGCAGTCGGGGTCACTGCACTTGTCGCAGACCCAGGCCCACCTGACTTTCTCCCTCTCCCCCTGGGAGAGGGTAGGGGTGAGGGCATTGGCCTTATCAATCGCACGCAACGCATTTGCGAGCCGTTCCGGACCCACCCCATAAACCACCCGATACCCCACCCCCGCCTTCACCAGCGCCGCCCTGACCAGCGCATCCACCGGTTCCCTCACATGCGGTCCATCGCGCTGCAAGCCATCGGCCACCCAGGGCAGGTCCAGGCCTGTCACCAGCGTGAAGTCGTAGGTCTTTTGCCGTGCCAGTGCGAACTGGTACAGGCTCCCGTCGTCGAACAGCATCGCGCTGTAGATCGCGACCATGACCGCCGTTGTGTCGGCAATCACGATGTCGGACACCGCAGCGGCTTCATCGACCAGTCGCTCCTGCTCCTGTGCGATGGGCATCTGCTCTTCGGGACGCGGCGTGCGGCCTTCGCGCTCGCACCAGGTGCGCAGCACCTCGCTCACCACCGTCACGTTCTTTCCCTGCGCGCGAAAGTGCGCGGCCAGGTCGCGTGCGAGTTGCGTCTTGCCTGTGCTCTCAGCGCCGAGCAGCGCGATCTTCACAGCCGCTTGCTCCACTCACGCCAGCCGACCACGCTCAAGGCGATGAACACCGCGTAGAGCCCGAGCGTGAGCCAGAGGCCCTTGTATGCGAAGAGGCCCACGCTCACGAGATTGACGGCGATCCACGCGGCCCAGTTCTCGATGTACTTGCGGCCCAGCAGGTACTGGCCGACCAGGCTCACCGAAGTGGGGAACGCATCCCACCAGGGCACATCGGTGTCGGTGTAGGTCTTGAGGAACAGGCCGGTCACAGGCCACAGCACGGCGCAGGCAGCGATGGTCAACGTGAGTCCGCGGCGAGACAGCCTGCTGACCTTGATCGCCGTGCCATCGGGCTGCACACCACGCAGCCATTGGTACCAGCCCCACAGGGCCACCGCAGCGAAGAAGATCTGAAGCGAAGCGTCACCGTAGATCTTGCTGCGCCAGAAGATCGCGAAGTACATCAGCGAGCTGATGATGGCGAGCGGCCAGCCCCAATGAATCTCGCGGATGTTGCAGCCGACCATCACGAGTGCAATGACGACGGCTGCGATCTCCAGCCAGGTGGTCGGCGTACCCCAGAGGGTGAACGCCTGCGCGAACAGGAATTCAGGCATCTACTTCTGCACGTTCACGAAGATCTCGTTGGGCTTGACCATGCCGAGTTCGCTTCGCGCTTTTTCTTCCACGGTCTCCAGGCCCTCCTTGAGGTCGCGCACTTCGGAGGCCAGCCGCTCGTTGACCTGCTGGGCCTTGGCGTTGGCGGCTTTCTGGGCCTCCAGCTTGCGTTCCATCTCGGTCACGTTCGCAACCGATCCCCGGCCCGACCACAACTGCGCGTGAACGACGAGGAGCAGCGCGAGAAGCAGTAGTGCAACGAGCCGGGAGCCCACGGGGTGCGTGCTACCTGAGGTTGTAGAACGCTGCGCGGCCGGGGTAGCTGGCGATGTCGCCCAGGTCTTCTTCGATGCGAAGCAGCTGGTTGTACTTGGCCATGCGGTCCGAACGCGAGAGCGAGCCGGTCTTGATCTGGCCGGCGTTGGTGCCCACCGCGATGTCGGCGATGGTCGAGTCTTCGGTTTCGCCCGAGCGGTGGCTGATTACCGAGGTGTAGCCCGCGCGCTTGGCCATCTCGATGGCGGCGAACGTTTCGGTCAGCGTGCCGATCTGGTTGATCTTGATCAGGATCGAGTTGGCGATGCGCTTGGTGATGCCTTCCTGCAGGATCTTGGTGTTGGTGACGAACAGGTCATCGCCCACCAGTTGAATCCGGCTTCCGAGGCGCTCGGTCAGCGTCTTCCAGCCGTCCCAGTCGCTTTCGCCCATGCCGTCTTCGATGCTGATGATGGGGTACTTGTCCACCCAGCTCGCCAGCATGTCGGTCCACTCGCCGGCGTCCAGCACCTTGCCTTCGGCCTCGACGTTGTAGCGCCCACCCGTGTAGAACTCGCTGGCGGCGCAGTCGAGACCCAGCGCGATCTGTTCGCCCGGACGAAAGCCCGCTGCTTCGATCGCCTGCAGGATCATGCCGATCGCTGCTTCGTGGTTTTCCACGTTGGGTGCAAATCCGCCTTCGTCGCCCACGGCAACGCTCATGCCCTTGTCGTGGATGATTTTCTTGAGCGCATGGAACACCTCGGCGCCATAGCGGACCGCTTCGCGAAAGCTCGGCGCGCCAACCGGGATGATCATCAGCTCTTGCAGGTCGAGGTTGTTGTTGGCGTGCGCGCCGCCGTTGACCACGTTCATCATCGGCACCGGCAACTGCATGCCGCCCATGCCGCCGAAATAGCGATACAGCGGCAGGCCCGATTCTTCTGCTGCAGCGCGAGCCACTGCCATCGAAACAGCCAGGGTTGCGTTGGCGCCCAGGCGGCCCTTGTTGTCGGTGCCGTCCAGGTCGATCAGCGTCTTGTCCAGGAATGCCTGTTCGGAAGCATCGAGGCCGAGCACCGACTCGGAGATTTCGGTGTTGATGTGCTCGACGGCCTTGAGTACGCCCTTGCCGCCGTAACGGCTCTTGTCGCCGTCACGCAGTTCGATGGCTTCACGCGCACCGGTCGATGCGCCCGAAGGCACGGCCGCGCGGCCCATGGTTCCCGACTCCAGCAGGACGTCGCATTCCACGGTGGGGTTGCCGCGCGAGTCCAGGATTTCGCGGCCGACGATGTCAACGATTGCGCTCATTGCAGGTTTCTCTCAGAGTTTTGGTATTCGTTTGGTGTCAGGGGGGAGGGGGCTGATCGATGCGCTGCCCGTCACCCTAACCCTCTCCCCAAAGGGGCGAGGGAACGGTGGTTGTCACGCCGAAAAGTTGTCTTCAAGGTATCCATTTTTCTTCGTCACAGCGTCCAGCGCCAGCAGCGTCTCCAGCAGCGCCTTCATGTGCTTGAGCGGCACCGCGTTGGGTCCATCGCTCATCGCCTTCGCAGGGTCGGGGTGCGTCTCCATGAAGAGTCCCGAGATGCCGACGGCAACCGCGGCACGCGCCAGCACCGGCACCATCTCTCGCTGTCCGCCGGACGTTGTGCCCTGGCCGCCGGGCAGTTGCACCGAATGCGTGGCGTCAAAAACAACCGGTGCGCGGGTCTCTCGCATGATCGCGAGCGAGCGCATGTCGGACACGAGGTTGTTGTAGCCGAAGCTCGCCCCGCGCTCGCAGGCCATGAAGCTGTCTTCGGGCAGGCCTGCTTCCTTCGCTGCAGCGCGTGCCTTGTCGATCACGTTCTTCATGTCGCCGGGGGCGAGGAACTGGCCCTTCTTGATGTTCACGGGTCGGCCGGATTGCGCCACGGCGCGGATGAAGTCGGTCTGGCGGCAGAGGAACGCCGGGGTCTGCAGGACGTCCACAACCTTGGCGACCTGTGCGATTTCGCTTTCGGAATGCACGTCGGTCAGGATCGGCAGGCCCAGGTCCTTCTTCACCTTTGCGAGGATTTCGAGGCCTCGCTCCATGCCGGGACCGCGAAAGCTCGTGCCCGAGGAACGGTTGGCCTTGTCGTAGCTGCTCTTGAAGATGAACGGGATGCCGAGCGCCGCCGTGATTTCCTTGAGCGTGCCGGCCGTGTCCATCTGCAACTGCTCGGACTCGACGACGCAGGGACCTGCAATGAGAAAGAAGGGCTTGTCCAGGCCGATCTCGAAGTTGCACAGTTTCATAGGAGGAAATCGCTTTCTCTGTCATTGCGGACTTGATCCGCAATCCATGTCTTTGGCAGCGCAGATGGATGCCGGATCAGGTCCGGCATGACACCCATGACCGACCTGTGCGGGGCAACCACTTGCATCATGCGACGGCCTTCAAAGCCTTCTTGCCGGCGGCCTGATGGTCGATCGCGGCCTTGATGAACGAATTGAAAAGCGGATGGCCGTCCCAGGGCGTGGACTTGAATTCGGGGTGGAACTGCACGCCCATGAACCACGGATGCACGTCCTGCGGCAGCTCGACGATTTCGGTCAGCTGCTCGCGCTGCGTCAACGCCGAAATGACCAGGCCCGCCTGGCGCAGCTTGTTGAGGTAGTTGACGTTGGCTTCGTAGCGATGGCGATGGCGCTCGCTCACGACGTCGCCATAGATGCGATGCGCGAGCGTGCCCTTGGCCACGTCGGAGCTTTGCGCGCCCAGGCGCATGGTGCCGCCCAGGTCGGAGTTCTCGTTGCGCGTCTTGATCGTGCCGTCCGCGTCCTTCCACTCGGTGATGAGGGCGATGACGGGGTGCGGGGTATCGGGCTCGAATTCGGTGCTGTTGGCGTCTTTCAGTCCGGCCATGTCGCGCGCGTATTCGATCGTGGCGACCTGCATGCCCAGGCAGATGCCCAGGTAGGGCACCTTGTTTTCGCGGGCGAAGCGGGCAGCGGCGATCTTGCCTTCTATGCCGCGCTTGCCGAAACCGCCAGGCACGAGCACGGCGTCGTATTTGGTGAGCTGGCGAACGCTGTCGGCAGTGATGGTTTCCGAATCGACGTAGTCGATCTTCACATGCACGTGGTTGCGCATGCCGGCGTGGCGCAGCGCCTCGTTGAGGGACTTGTAGCTATCGGACAGCTCGACGTATTTGCCGACCATCGCGATGTTCACTTCGCCTTGCGGATGCTCGGTCTCATAGACCAGGTCGTCCCAGCGCTTGAGGTTGGCGGGCGGCGTGTTCAGGCGCAGCTTGTCGCAGATGAGGCCGTCCAGCCCCTGCTCGTGCAACATGCGCGGCACCTTGTAGATCGTGTTCACGTCCCACATGGAGATGACGCCCCATTCGGGCACGTTGGTGAACAGCGAAATCTTGGCGCGCTCGTCCTCGGGAATCTTGCGATCGGCGCGGCACAGCAGTGCGTCGGCCGAAATACCGATGGCGCGCAGTTCCTTGGCGGTGTGCTGCGTCGGCTTGGTCTTGAGCTCGCCTGCCGCTGCGATCCACGGCACGTACGTGAGGTGGACGAAGGCCGTTGCGTTCGTGCCCATGCGCAGGCTCATCTGGCGCGCGGCTTCGAGGAACGGGAGCGATTCGATGTCGCCGACGGTGCCGCCGATTTCAACGATTGCAACATCGGCAGCGCCGGGTTCGCCGTAGCCCGCGCCGCGCTTGATGAATTCCTGGATTTCGTTGGTGATGTGCGGGATGACCTGCACGGTCTTGCCCAGGTAGTCGCCGCGGCGCTCTTTTTCGAGCACGGACTGGTAGATCTTGCCGGTGGTGAAGTTGTTCACCTTGGCCATGCGCGTCGTGACGAAGCGCTCATAGTGGCCCAGGTCGAGGTCGGTTTCGGCGCCGTCATCGGTCACAAACACTTCGCCATGCTGGAACGGCGACATCGTGCCCGGATCGACGTTGATGTACGGGTCGAGCTTGATGAGAGTGACTTTGAGGCCTCGCGATTCGAGGATCGCTGCAAGGGAGGCTGAGGCGATTCCCTTGCCCAGGGAAGACACCACACCGCCGGTGACGAAGACAAATTTGGTCATGTCATGGCCGACAAGCAGAGCTGCCGGTAGGTGGTAAAGCGAGATTATACGGGTCGGCTTTTGGGGCCTTCGTACTTGCTCTGCTACATTGCGCGCATGAATGACTTGGCCGGCAGGCATATTGTCCTCGGACTCTCTGGCGGCATCGCCTGCTATAAGGCGGCCGAGCTGTGCAGGGCCCTTATCAAGCAGGGCGCCACCGTGCAGGTGGTGATGACGCAGGCGGCGGAACAATTCATGACGCCCGTCACGATGCAGGCGCTGTCCAACCGCACGGTGTACACCTCGCAGTGGGACAGCCGCGAGCCCAACAACATGCCGCACATCAACCTCTCGCGCGAGGCCGATTGCATCCTGATTGCGCCTTGCAGCGCGGATTTCATGGCCAAGCTGCTCCATGGCCGCGCGGATGACCTTCTCAGCCTGATGTGCCTGGCCCGGCCGATTGACAAAGTCCCCTTGCTGCTCGCGCCTGCGATGAACCGCGAGATGTGGGCGCACCCGGCCACCCAGCGCAACATGATGCAACTCACGGCAGACGGCGCGCATATCCTGGGCGTCGGTTCGGGGTTCCAGGCCTGCGGCGAAACGGGCGACGGCCGCATGCTGGAACCTGACGAGCTGCTCGAAGACATCGTTGCCTTTTTCCAGCCGAAACGCCTGCAAGGCAAGCGCGTGCTGATCACGGCGGGGCCGACGTTCGAGGCGATAGACCCGGTGCGCGGCATCACCAACCTGTCCAGCGGAAAGATGGGTTTTGCCCTTGCGCGCGCGGCTCGTGAAGCGGGCGCTGTCGTCACGCTGGTGGCAGGGCCGGTGAGCCTGGCAACCCCTCGCGGCGTGACGCGTGTCGATGTGCGGTCCGCCCAGCAGATGCACGATGCCACGCTGCCTCTTTCCCAGTCTGCCGATATCTTTGTCGCTACAGCTGCTGTTGCCGACTGGCGACCGGCGAATGCGTCCGACCAGAAAATCAAGAAGGATGGGTCGGGCAGGGCGCCGCAGCTTGAGTTCACCGAGAATCCCGACATCCTGGCTGCGATCGCGAAGTCGCCGCGTGCGCAGTCGGGCGCGCTCTACTGCGTGGGCTTCGCCGCCGAAAGTCACGACCTTCTGGCCAATGCGCAAGCCAAGCGGATTCGCAAGGGCGTGCCGCTGCTCGTTGGCAACATCGGGCCTGCAACCTTTGGCGCGGACGACAATGCACTGCTGCTGCTTGACGCCAGGGGCGCTGTCGAAATGCCCCGCGCATCCAAGGTGGATCTTGCGCGCCAGCTTGTTACCGAAATCTCCAGCCGACTATGAAAATCGACGTTCGAATTCTTGACCCGCGCATGGCGGACCAGCTGCCAACCTATGCGACGCCCGGAAGCGCGGGGCTCGACCTGCGCGCGTGCATCGATGAGCCCCTGACTCTCGCGCCCAATGCATGGCGCCTCGTGCCCACGGGTATCGCGATCTGGCTGAAAGACCCCGGCTACGCCGCGATGATCCTGCCGCGTTCGGGCCTGGGCCACAAGCACGGCATCGTGCTGGGCAACCTGGTGGGGCTGATCGACAGCGACTACCAGGGCCAGCTGATGGTCAGCGCGTGGAACCGCAGCGATACCGAGTTCACGTTGCAACCGATGGAGCGGCTTGCGCAGCTGGTGGTGGTGCCGGTCGTACAGGCGCAATTCAATGTCGTTGATGAGTTCCCCGCCACGCAGCGGGGAGAGGGCGGCTACGGCTCGACCGGCAAGGGCTGATTACACACAGGATCAGTAAGGTCCTACGTGGACCTGCGGCAATTGCTTGGGTGAATGCAGACGACCGATATCTCTAATGGGAATTCGAAGGCGGCCCTGTCGGCTGCGCCAAATGTCCATCAGGAGATCACTCATGAAATTCCGTCTTGCAACCCTTGCTACCTCCGCTGTTCTCGTCGCTGGCCTGTCTGCCTGCGCATCTGACCCGTACGGCCCGAACTATTACCCGACGTCCAGCGTGTCGCCGGTGCAGTCCGCACCGTCGGGCTATGTCGAGTACGGCCGCATCACCAACGTGAGCATGATCAACCCGGGCACGCGTGTTGCGGGCAACACGACGGCAGGCACCATCGCTGGCGCCGTGGTGGGTGGCGTGCTCGGCAGCACCATCGGCGGCGGCTCTGGCCGTGCGGTGGCGACGATCCTGGGTGCCGTCGGTGGCGCTGCAATCGGCAGCCGCCTGCAAGCCAACCAGAACGGCATGTACAACACAGCCGGACCGGTCCATCGCGTTTCGGTCACGACCGACCAGGGCATGACGCGTGAGTACGACGTCAGCGCCAACAGCGACCTGCGTGTGGGCGACCGCGTTCGTATTGAAAACGGCGTGATCTACATGGGCTGATTGCCCTGGGTCCCTAGTGGATCGTCGAGTCGCCGGCTCCGCCCGGCGGCTTGAAAAATCCGGTGCCGGCTGATCCGGCACCGATTTCTTCTTCTGTCGCCTCACGCACATCCTCTACCTTCACGTGAAGGCGGATCGAGATGCCTGCGAGCGGGTGATTTCCGTCGAGCACCACATGCTCCGGATAGATCTCGGTGACTGTGTAGAGAACGTCTTTAGGCGCATCAGGATGGGTGCCGGGCGGCAGTCCCTCGAACGTCATGCCCTCTTCGATTTCCTTGGGGAACAGCGTGCGCGGCTCCAGAAAGATCAGTTGGTCGTTGAAGTCGCCGAAAGCTTCTTCGGGCTCCAGGTGCAGGTCGAGTTCCGCGCCTTTTTCATGGCCCTGCAGGGCTTCCTCGATCCGGGCGAGCAAGTCGCCTCCGCCGACCAGGAATTCGACGGGTTCATCCAGTTCGTCCAGTACTTCGCCCAGAGAGTCCTTGAGCGTCCATGTCAGCGCGACGACGCATTGCGGTTTGATTTCCATAGGAGAATTGTCTCACTCACATGGACACAACAATACCGCTCCCCCTGCTCGGCGGCCTCACGCCGGGCCAATTCATGAAACGCCACTGGCAGAAAAAGCCGTTGCTGGTTCGCGGCGCGATGCCGCACTTCTCACCACCGCTGGGTCGTAGCGAGCTCTTTGCCCTGGCTGCCCGCGACGAGGTCGAATCCCGCCTCGTGGTGCGCGACGGCAAGCGCTGGACGATGCGGCAGGGGCCGTTCACGCGGCGCACCTTGCCCGCGCTGACGAAGCCGTTGTGGACGCTGCTGGTGCAGGGCGTCGACCTGCACGACGGGCGCGGCCACGAATTGCTGCAGCAGTTTGCATTTCTGCCTCACGCCCGGCTCGACGACCTGATGGTGAGCTACGCCACCCAGGGCGGTGGCGTAGGCCCGCATTTCGACAGCTACGACGTGTTCCTGCTGCAGGCCCAGGGACAGCGCCGCTGGCGCATCGGCAGGCAAAAGGACTTGAGCTTGCGCGATGACGTGCCGCTCAAGATCCTGGCCAGGTTCGAGCCGGAAGCCGAGTACCTGCTGGAAGCTGGAGACATGCTGTACCTGCCGCCGGGCTACGCGCACGACGGTGAGGCCATGAACGAGTGCCAGACTTATTCCATTGGTTTTCGGGCGCCGGCTCGCGGTGAGCTTGCACGCGAGTTGCTCCAGCGCGTGGCGGAAGATGCCGCAGACAACGTTCGTGGCGCCATCTACAGCGACCCCAGGCAGGATGCGACTGAAACACCTGGTTCGATCCCTGAGCACCTGCAGGAATTCGCGCTCGACGCCGTACGGGCCGCACTGAAAGAGCCCCTGGCGCTTGAATGCGCGCTGGGCGAATACCTGACGGAGCCCAAGGCGAACGTGTGGTTCGAGGCGCGCGATTTCGACTTGCCCCTGTCGTCCGTGACACTCGACCAGGGCACGCGGATGATGTATGACGCCAAGCACATCTTCATCAACGGCGACAGCTATCTGGCATCGGGGCGCGATGCGACGTTGATGCGAATGCTTGCAGACAGGCGCTCGTTGACGGGCGTGCAGCTTTCAAGAGCCAGTGACGATGCATTGGCGTTGATCGAATCGTGGTGCGAGGCGGGATGGGCGCACGAGGCAGGTGCGTGAACCTGGACGGCACAGGGACTGAAAGGACAAATCGCGATGACTGAACCCGAGCAGGACACGAGCAAGAGCGCTCCCCAATTGCCGTCGCGCCGTTTCAGCGGCCGCGAGGAGTTTCGCCAACTCATCCGGGATGCGCTGGCCTGCGCTGCGCATGAAGGGTGGCGCCAGATCATCCTGTCCGACGCAGACTTCGCGGACTGGCCGCTGGGCGAGCGTGCCGTTGCAGAATCCCTTCAGGCGTGGTCTGCGAGCGGCCGGCACATGACGCTGCTGGCCCGCAAGTACGACGTGGTGCAGCGCAGCCACGCACGCTTCGTGACATGGCGAAGGACCTGGTCGCACATCATCGATGCGCGCGCGTGCTCATCGGCCGATCCACTCGAATTGCCCAGCGCCATCTGGAGCCCGGGCTGGGTCTTGCGGCGGCTCGACCCCGAACATTGCAATGGTGTTTGCGGGGGTGAGCCTGACCGTCGCGTACTGCTGCGGGAGAACCTCAACACCTGGCTTCAAAAGAGTTCGCCGTCGTTTCCGGCAGTGACGCTCGGTCTTTAGCTGGTACTCATCTGTAGCGATATTGCATTCAGTTGTAGCCATTGGCTACGGGTCAACCCTATTGTGGGAAACATCATATAATTGCGGGCTGAGCAGTAAGAGCTCGAGTGCTTGTTGCTCTGTCATGCGGCCAGGATTGCCGCTCTGACAATTTCCGGAAATTGTTATCCCACGTTTTATCTCCCACAGAAGGAACCTTGAAATGAAGAAATCGCTTGTACTGGCGACCCTGATTGCCGCTGCAGCCCTTGGCGCTTGCAGCAAGACCGAAGCTCCCGCACCGGCTCCTGCTCCCGTGGTTGTGCCTGCTCCGGCACCTGCACCTGCACCGGCTCCCGCACCTGCTGCTGACGCTGCTGCTGCCGCTGCTTCCAGCGCTGCTGCTGCTGCATCGAGCTCCGCTGCTGCTGCTTCCAGCTCCGCTGCTGCTGCCTCTGGCGCTGCTGCCGCTGCCTCGAAGTAATTCGCCAGGCGATCGCAAAAAAGCCGCCCTCGGGCGGCTTTTTTGCGTCTGCAGGTCATGTGTTGCTAGGCATTGAGCCAGCCACAACCGCCAGGACCATCGGCGACATGGATGTCTTCGTCGCCACAATTCAACGCCGATGCAAGCGCGCGTCGCGCAAGCTGCGGCGTGTTGTTCTGTTCGCTGAGGTGCGCCGCCACCACCTGCTTCAGACCTGACGGAATCATCGCTGCCGCAATCTGCCCGGCGGCCTCGTTCGAGAGGTGGCCATAGGCACCGCCCACACGTCGCTTGAGAAAGGCCGGGTAGCTCGACTCGGCCAGCCTTGCCGGGTCGTGGTTGCATTCGAGTACGAGCGTGCGGCAGCCTGCCAGCTGTGTCAGGACGTGGCTGCTGGCGTGGCCCAGGTCCGTCAGCAACCCCAATCGCGAATCGCCGTCTCCACAGGTGAGCTGCAGTGGTTCGCGCGCGTCGTGGGGAACAGTGAACGGCTTGACCTCCATGGCGCCGAGATCCATAGGGATGGAATCGCACGCGATGCGCAGCAAGCCACCAAAGTCGGGTTCGCCGATGGCTACATAGGTGCCGTGGCTCATCCAGACCGGAATGCGCTCGCGCAACGCAACCTGGCGCGCACAACCAATGTGGTCTGCATGCTCGTGCGTGATGAAGATGGCATCGATCTGGTCGGCCATCATGCCGGCCTGGGCCAGCCGCAGGTCGAGCTGGCGGATGCCCAGCCCGCAGTCGACGAGCAGGTGCGTGATCGAAGTGCCGCTGCGGGCCTGGACGACAGTGGCGTTGCCGCTACTGCCGCTGCCCAGGCTCTTGAATCGGATCGCGCTCGTGGTAGCCCCGCAGACTTACTTCAGGTCGTCCGCGATGACTTGGACGATGCGCTGCGCGTTCACCGAGGTTTCCGGTGCGCCTTGCGAATTGAGCACCGACACCGTGGTCGATTCACCCTGGCTGCGCAACGTGATGCGGAACTTGAGCGGCGGATCGCTGCTATCGGACCTGAACAGCTTGGACAGGAAGCTGCCTTCCTTCTTGTCCGCGCTAGGCTCCACATAGCGCACGAAGTACGTGCCCTGCGTGCGGTCACGGTCTTCAACCGTGAAGCCGGTGCGGTCCAGTGCCAGGCCGACACGGCGCCAGGCGCGATCGAAGCCTTCGTCGATCTGCACGACCGGCGAGTTGTTCACGACGGCGATGCGCGAGGAAGCCTTCACCGGTCCCGACGCGGCGAGCGCCTTGGCCTGCTCTTGCGGGACACCCAGGCGAACCATCATGCGACGCAGGAATTCGGTTTCGATTTCCGGATCGCTGGGGCGAGGCTGCCAGACCGTCTGGTCCTTTTCCTTGTTGTTGTAGACCTCGACCATGCCGCGGTGGCTGATGTAGATCTCGGTACCGCCGTTGGGCGAGCGCTCCAGGCGGGTGCGGAAGCGGTCGCGCTCCGAAGTCGAGTACGCCGAGTCGATCAGCTTGCCCAGCGTGTTGCGAATGAAGTCGGTCGGGATCTTGGCGCGGTTTTCGGCCCAGTCGGTTTCCATGATGCCCAGGCTCGACTGGTCGAGCGTCAGCAGGAAGCCGTTTTCGAGCCAGAACTCGCGCACAGGGCCCCAGAGCTGGTCTGCGGGGCGGTTGACGACGAGCCAGCGCTGCGAACCAGAGCGTTCGATGCGCACATCGCCCAGCGTGTTGGTGGCTGTGGGCGCACCGGGCGCTGCCTGGCCGACTGCGAATGCGCTGGCCGTCACGGTGCCGCCGGGCACCTGGTAGCGTGAATCGCGCGAGAGCTGGTTCAGGTCGGGCGGCACTTCCAGCGAGACGCCACGGCCTGCGCTCTTGTAATCGACTTTGTCGCCGTCAAGGACCGAACAGGCCGAGAGCGCGGCGCACATCGCCAGCAGGCCCAGTTTTGCAGATTGCTTCACTTCATCCCCTCAGGATTGGATACGTCGAAAAATTCAGGAATCAGGAAACCAGGCCCGCCGAGCGCAGCGCCGCTTCGACGCCTGCCTCAAAGCTGGCCGCAAGCGGTGTCATTGGCAAACGCAGCGTCGGACCGCAAAGGCCCATGCGCGCCATCGCCCATTTCACCGGAATCGGGTTGGCTTCCACGAAAAGATGGCGGTGCACCGGCATCAGCTTGCGCTGGATTTCCATGGCCGAGCGGGCATCGCCCTTGACCGCAGCCATGCACAGCTCATGCATGAGGCGAGGCGCCACGTTGGCGGTGACGCTCACGTTGCCCTGGCCGCCGCACAGCATCAAGGCCACGGCGGTCGGGTCGTCGCCCGAGTAAATCGCGAAGCCCTTGTGCACATCGCGGATCAACCACTGCGCACGCTCGATATTGCCGGTGGCTTCCTTGATGCCGACGATGCCGGGCACCTCGGACAGGCGCAGCACGGTGTCATGCGCCATATCGGCGACGGTGCGGCCGGGTACGTTGTAAAGAATGATGGGCAGGTCGCCGACGGCTTCGGCGATGGCCCTGAAGTGCAGGTACTGGCCTTCCTGCGTCGGCTTGTTGTAGTACGGCACAACCTGCAGCTGGCAATCCGCCCCGACCGCTTTGGCGTAGCGGGCCAGTTCGATGGCTTCGGACGTGGAGTTGGCGCCGCAGCCAGCCATGACAGGCACGCGCTTGTTGGCCTGCTCGACCGAGACCCGGATGATCTCCTGGTGCTCCTGCACGCTGACCGTGGGGGACTCGCCGGTGGTGCCGACGACACCGATGCAATCTGTTCCCTCGGCGATGTGCCAGTCGATCAGCTTGCGCAGGGTGGGGTAGTCCACGCTGCCGTCTTCGTGCATCGGGGTCACGAGGGCCACGATGCTGCCTGTAATCGGTGTCATTGTCGGGGGAGGAGTCTTGCTGGAAAGGGCGATTGTAGCTAGAGGACGTAACGCGCCGGTGGTTCCCCTGCCGGTGGACGCACCGCTGCGATCCGCTGGACATACCGGGGCGGCTGCTCGATGAATCCGTCTTCGTAGGCAACGACCCGGAGATCGGCGCATGCGCGCAGCAGTTCGCCGGGCTGCAGCAGGAAGTCGGGACGCGAGGGTCTGCCCACAGTCTCGTTGCCCGCAGCGAAGGTTTCATAGAGCAGGATGCCGCCAGCGGCGACACTTTGCACGACAAGAGGCAGGAGCGGGCGCCACAGGTAATTGGTGACCACGACGGCCCTGAACGAGCGGCCCGTGAACGGCCACGGCCCGTTTTCAATGTCAGCCTGCAACACCTCGCCGATGGAAGCCAGGCCTTCGATCGCTTCGGCAGACCGATCGACCCCGGTCACGGGATGCCCGCGCGAGGCAAACCAGCGCATGTGGCGGCCCGCGCCGCACGCGACGTCCAGCACGCGCTCGCCGGGCGCCACGAGATGCGACCAGCGTTGCACCCAGGGCGATGGAGTTTCGGTTCCGTGCATGTGGGCGGCGTTCAGTGCGGGCGCACCTCGTTCTTGAGCGCCTTCAATGCGAGCTGCTCGACAACGCCCGGTGCGATCAGTTTCAGGAAGCGGCCTACCTTGCCCTGCGCGGTCATCACCACCTCGCGCTGGCGGGCATTCATGCCGTCGATGATGAGGCGGGCGCATTCTTCCACGCTCATCGCGTTGTCTTCCTTGAGGCCGCTGGTGCCTGCGGGCTCGCCCCTGGCGTTGTAGCCGCGATAGCGAATCTGCGTGGCGACCACGCCGGGATAAGCCGTGGTGACGCTGACTCCCGCGCCCTTCATCTCGATGCGCAGCGATTCGAAGAACCCGGTCATGGCGAATTTGGTCGCGCTGTAGGCGGTGCGGCCCGGCACGCCAACCAGCCCTGCGAGCGAGCCGACGGCGACGATGTGGCCCTTTGCAGCCTTGATGTGCGGCAGCGCAGCGTGGGTACACCAAACGGCACCCCAGAAATTGACCTTCATCAGCGATTCGTACCAGTGCAGGTCCTGGGCGGTCACGTCCTCGAACAGGGCTTGCGCCGAGATGCCCGCGTTGTTCACGAGCGCGTCGATGCGGCCGAACCTTGCTGTCGCCTGCGCGACCATGTCGCGGCATTGCGCTTCGTCGGAGACATCCATGGCCACCGCGAGGACCTGCGCGCCCAGCGCTTCGCATTGCTTTGTAACGGCATCGAGCTTTGCCTGGCTGCGCCCCGCAATCACCAGCGACGTTTCGGCCTTGTGCTTGGCCGCCAGCTGGCGGGCCATCTCCGCGCCGATGCCGTCAGAGCCCCCGGTGATGATGAACACTTTCATGGCTGGGCACTGTACCTGCGAACGGGCCGGGCCAGCCGCTAATTGAAGCAGGCCCAGATCTGCTCGGAAAGCGCCACCAGCACCGTCGGATGCGAGTACAGCGCGAACACGGCCAGCAGCGCGGCGAGGGCGCCTGCGTAAGCCAGCAGCTTCTTCGCCTTGTGCGTCATGTTCAGGCTGCCATCGGCGCAGGGGCGCGGTGGATCGGTGTCTCGCGCACCGGCAGGTTCACGAGCGCCGCAAAGATGCCCAGCGCAATCGAGATGTACCAGACGATGTCATAGCTGCCGGTGCGGTCATACAGCAGGCCGCCCAGCCACACGCCCATGAACGAGCCGATCTGGTGGCTGAAGAACACGAACCCGCCCAGCATGGACAGGTGCGCAACCCCGAAGATGCCCGCGACCGTCGCGTTCGTCGGCGGCACCGTCGAGAGCCACAGCAGCCCCATGACGCTGGAGAAGATATAGACCGACGTGGGCGACAGCGGAGCCCACAGGAAGACCGAAATTGCGACGGCGCGGCCCAGATAGATCGCTGCCAGGATCTTGCGCTTGGCCAGCCTCTGGCCGAGGCTGCCCGCGATGTAGGTGCCAAAGACGTTGAACAGCCCGATCAGCGCCAGCGCGTAGCTCGCGACTTCGGGCGACAGGCCCTTGTCCTTCAGGTAGCTGGGCATGTGCACGCCGATGAACACGACCTGGAAGCCGCACACGAAATACCCGGCCATCAGCAGCTGGAAGCTCGGATATTTGAAGGCTTCCTTGAGCGCCTGCAGGATGGTCTGGTCGCGCTTGGGCGCGCCGCCGCCGGCAAAGCCCGGCTCGCGCAGGCCAAACGCCAGCGGCGTGATGAGCAGCACCGCCAGCGCCAGCACCAGCAGCGCTTGTTGCCAGCCCAGGCCTGAAATCAGAAAGCCTTCCACGGGCACCATCAGGAACTGCCCGAACGAACCCGCTGCGGCCGCAACGCCCATCGCCCACGACCGCTTGGCCGGGTCGATCTGGCGGCCGATCACGCCGTAGATCACCGCGTAGGTGGTGCCCGCCTGCGCAGCGCCGATCAGCACGCCAGCCGTCAATGTGAATGTGAATGCGTTGGGCGAAAGCGCCATGCCGGCCAGACCCAGCCCGTAGAGCAGGGCCCCGATGATGATGACGCGAAAGGCCCCGAACCGGTCGGCCACCATGCCGGCGAAGATGCCGAAGGTGCCCCACGCCAGGTTCTGGATGGCGATGGCGAAGGCAAAGGTTTCGCGGGTCCAGCCTTGCGCCTGCGTGATCGGCTGCAGCCACAGGCCGAAGCCGTGCCGGATGCCCATCGACAAGGTCACGATGGCCGCGCCGCAGGCCAGCACCTGCCACATTGAAAGTTTCGGAGTTGTCGTCATCTGCGTGGCTTGGGATTGCATGAGCCGACTGTAGCGAAACACCTCATGCATTGCTTGAGGCGTGGCTGACGGCGCCCGTGAAAGTTTTGCGGCCGATTGATGCGAGCTGCGCATGTATGCTTGCCCGCCATCCCATGCATCTGTAAAAAAACACAGTATCCCATCTCGCCGCGACTACAATCCGACCCTCTCATGGCGACCAAGCAACCACCCGAATATTCCGAAGGCTCCATCCGCGTGCTCAAGGGGCTGGAGCCCGTCAAGCAGCGGCCGGGCATGTACACCCGCACCGACAACCCGCTGC
>JAZKFI010000009.1:0-73983 GCA_040386575.1 Pseudomonadota bacterium | reverse complement strand
GCGCTCTGCGCGCCGGTCACGATGTGCACCTTGGCCTCCAGGCGGATGCCGCTCATGCCGATCGGCTCTTTCACATCCTGGCCGTCGATGACGAACTCCTGCGGCTCGACCAGCAGCAGGCGCTGGTCGGTCGAGATGTTGATGGCGCGAGCCGTCTCGACCACGCGCGCCACGTCTGCGGCAGTGACTTCCTTGTCCTTCACGGCCACCATGCCGCTGGAATTGATGCCGCGGATGTGCGCGCCGGTGATGCCGGTGTACACCCGCGTGATCTTGCAGTCGGCCATCAGCTCGGCTTCTTTGAGCGCCTGCTGGATGCTCTGCACCGTGGCGTCGATGTTCACGACGACACCGCGCTTGAGGCCATTGGAAGCGGCGATACCGAACCCGGCGAGTTTCAACTCGCCAGTGGGCAGGATCTCGGCCACCACCGCCATCACCTTGGCGGTTCCGATGTCCAGTCCTACGACCAGGTCCTTGTATTCTTTTGCCATATTCTTCCGTCCTACTTTTTGACGTCGGCACTTGTGGTGACGACGCCCCTCAACTTCACCGCATAGCCATCCCCATGCCTCAGGTCAGCCGACACCAATGCATCGGGTCTGCGCCCGTAACGTGAGGTGACCTGCGTCAACGTCTGCGCGAATTGCTGTGTGCGCGCAGTCACTTCCTGTGTCGTTCCCCGGCCCAGCTCGATCACGGCGCCCGTGTCGAGCGCGACCTGCCAGCTTCCCCGCGATGTCAGCGCCAGACGTTCGACCGCCAGATCCAGCGGCTCGAAAATCGGCTTGATCGCGTAGTACATCGCCAGCACCTGGCCGGCCTGGTCGTCGGGACCCGAGAGGCGCGGCAGCTCTTCCTGGTCCACGTCGCCGACGTTCGCATCGAACACTTCACCGAAGTTGTTCACCATGCGCGATTCGGTCTCTGCGCCCCAGAACGCGGCGGCGCGGTGCTCTTGCAACAAGACGCGCAGGCGATTCGGAAACTCGCGGCGCACCGTGGCCTGTCGCACCCAGGGCACCGCTTCGAAAGCTTCCCGGGCCTTGGCCAGGTCCACTGTGAAGAAGTTACCCGCCAGCCTGGGCGCGACGTTTGCGCGCAGGGTGACTGCACTGTTATGCGCAACTTCACCGTGCACCGAGATTCCGGAAATTGCAAAGAGCGGATGCCGCACGGCCCACCAGGCCAGCGCCGCGACCAGCATGACGCCCATCACCGTGAACAGCGCCGTCGCGGTCGCGTTCATCAGCTTGACGTCAAAAGGTTGCGGCAGGTCGGCAGTCACTTCTTGGCTCCATCACGCGCGAGTTGCTGCTGGTCGAGCGCAGCAGACGCCAGCAACTGGACGCACAGGTCCTCGTAGCTGATGCCTGACGCGCGCGCCGACATGGGCACCAGCGAGTGCCCGGTCATGCCCGGCGAGGTGTTGATCTCCAGCAGGTAGGGCTTGCGCGTTGCGCCGTCGATCATCACGTCGATGCGGCCCCAGCCGCGGCAGTTCAGCACGCGATAGGCGCGCAGCACGATCTCCTGGATCGCCTGCTCTTCGCCTTCGGGCAGGCCGCACGGCACGAGGTACTTGGTGTCGTCGGTGAAATACTTGTTCTGGTAGTCGTAGTTGCCTTCGGGCGCGACGATGCGAATGACCGGCAGCGCCACTGCGCTGTCGCCAGTGCCCAGCACGGGGCAGGTCACTTCGTCGCCGCTGATGAACTGCTCGCACAGCACATCCGAATCGAGTGCAGCAGCCGCATCGACTGCCGCAGCCATTTCCGAATAGCCATTGACCTTGGCAACGCCGATGGACGAGCCTTCACGAGCGGGCTTCACGATGAGCGGCAAGCCCAGGTCGTCCGGGACCGCGCGCACGATCTCGCGGGTGTAGCTGTCCTTGCGCAGCAACTGGTACTTCGGCGTGGGCAGGCCTTCAGCGAGCCACACGCGCTTGGTCATCACCTTGTCGATGGAAATGCTCGATGCCATCACGCCCGAGCCGGTGTACGGAATGCCCAGCAGTTCGAGCGCGCCCTGCACCGTGCCGTCTTCGCCGAAGCGGCCGTGCAATGCGATGAAGCAGCGCTTGAAGCCCTTGCGCTTGAGCTCGGAAATGTCGCGCTCCGCGGGATCGAACGCATGCGCATCGATGCCCCTGGACTTCAGCGCCTTGAGCACGCCGCTGCCGGACATGAGGGAAACCTCACGCTCGGCGGAGTGACCGCCCATCAGGACGGCGACCTTGCCTAAATCGGGTGCCATGTTCATGCGCACCTCCATGAAGCGAAACCAATCTGGCTGTCATTGCGGACTCGATCCGCAATCCATGCCCGATCAAGCGCCGCCTCCGCTTCGCGGTGGATGCCGGGTCGAGCCCGGCATGACAGAGCATTTGAATTCATGTGAGCGCAGCGAACGTCATTCATTGCCCATCTCCACCAGCTTCGCAGGCACGCCGCCAATGGAGCCGGCGCCCATGCAAAGCACGACATCGCCATCGCGGGCGGTGTCCATGATCGTGCCGGCCATTGCACCGATGTCGTCCACGAAAATCGGCTCGACCTTGCCCGAGACCCGCACGGCGCGAGCGAGCGAGCGTCCGTCTGCGGCCACGATAGGCGACTCACCCGCGGAATACACCTCCGACAGCAGGACGAGATCGGCCTGCCCCAGCACCTTGACGAAATCCTCGAAGCAGTCGCGCGTGCGGGTGTAGCGATGCGGCTGGAAAGCCAGCACCAGGCGACGGCCCGGGAACGCGCCACGCGCTGCCGCCAGCGTGGCAGCGACCTCCACCGGGTGATGGCCGTAGTCCTCGAATACGGAGAACTTGCCGCCACCGTTTTCGGCCTTGACCGGCAGATCGCCATAGCCCTGGAAGCGGCGGCCCACGCCCTTGAACTCGGACAGGGCCTTGAGCACCGCTTCATCCGGCACGTTGAGTTCGACCGCGACAGCGATTGCCGACAGCGCGTTGAGCACGTTGTGATGCCCGACCAGGTTCAGCTCGACGTGCAGATCAGGCAGCGTCACGCCGTTGCGGCGATGCACGGTGAAGTGCATCTGCGTGCCGACCGCGCGAATATCGACAGCGCGAACCTGCGCATCCTCGCTCACGCCGTAGCTCGTCACCGGACACTGCACCTGCGATGCGATCTCGCGCACGGCAGGATCGTCCACGCACAGGATCGCAGTGCCATAAAACGGCATGCGATGCAGGAATTCGAGGAACGCCGCCTTCAGCTTGTTGAAGTCATGCCCATACGTTTCCATGTGGTCTTCGTCGATGTTGGTCACCACCGCCATCACCGGAAACAGGTTCAGGAACGAAGCGTCCGACTCGTCGGCTTCCACCACGATATAGTCGCCGCCGCCCAATTTGGCATTGGCGCCTGCGCTGTTGAGGCGCCCGCCGATGACAAAGGTCGGATCGAGGCCGCCTTCGGCCAGGATGCTGGCGACCAGGCTGGTCGTCGTGGTCTTGCCGTGGGTGCCGGCAATTGCGATTCCCTGCTTCAGGCGCATCAGCTCGGCCAGCATCATCGCGCGCGGCACGATAGGAATCTTGCGCTTGCGCGCGGCAAGCACCTCGGGGTTGTCGGCCTTCACAGCCGTGGATGTCACCACCGCATCGGCGCCCAGCACGTGACTCGCCGCATGACCGGTGTAGGTCCGGATGCCCAGCGAATTGAGCCTGCGCAGCGCGGCGCTATCGGTCAGGTCGGAACCGGAAATCAGGTAGCCCTGGTTGCGCAGGACTTCGGCGATGCCGGACATGCCCGCGCCGCCGATGCCCACGAAGTGAATGTGTTTGATCGCGTGCTTCATCTGGCCAGCTCCTCGCAGGCTCGCACCACGTCTTGCGTGGCGCTCGTCTTGCGCATGCGTTGTGCGGCGAGTGCTTTTTCGATCAGCTCGCCGCGTGTTGTTGTCTGGATCAGGTCGGCCAGGCCCTGCGCCGTCAGCTCGCTCTGCTGCACAAGCCAGCCGCCGCCTGCATCGACCAGGAACTTCGCGTTCGTGGTCTGGTGGTCATCGACTGCGAACGGGAACGGCACATAGACCGCCGCTGCGCCGACGGCTGCGATTTCGGTGACGGTGCTCGCGCCCGCACGGCAGACGATGAGGTCCGCATCGGCGAAAGCGCGTGCCGTGTCATCGATGAACGGGGTGAGTTCGGCATCGACGCCTGCGGCTGCATAGTTGGCTCGCAGCTCGTCGATCTGTTTGGCGCCACTTTGGTGAACCACCGTCGGACGCTGCCCCGCGGGAATCAGTGCAATTGCCTTGGGCACGACGTCGTTGAGCGCCTTCGCACCCAGGCTGCCGCCGACCACCAGCACGCGCAGCGCACCGGTGCGCGAAGCCATCCGCTCCTGCGGACCGGGCTGCTCCAGAAAGCCTGCGCGCAGCGGATTGCCGACCCACGTGGCCTTCTTCATCACGTTCGGGAATGCGGTGAACACGCGGTCGGCAATGCCGGCGAGGATTCGATTGGCCATGCCGGCGACCGAGTTCTGTTCGTGCAGCACCAGCGGCTTGCCCAGCAGCACACTCATCAGGCCCGCAGGGAACGTGATGTAGCCGCCCAGGCCGATCACGACATCGGGCTTGACCCGGCGCACCACCTGGATGCTCTGCCAGAAAGCCTTGAGCAGGCGCAGCGGCAGGAACACCAGTGTCTTGAGTCCCTTGCCGCGCACGCCCGAAAACGCAATCGTCTCGAACGCGAATCCGCGCGGCGGCACGAGCTGGCTTTCCATGCTGTCCGGCCCGCCGAGCCAGTGCACGCGCCATGATTGATCGCGCAGGGCCTCAGCCACCGCGAGCCCGGGGAAGATATGACCGCCGGTTCCGCCGGCCATGACGAGCGCGCACTTCATGTTGCTCATCGCCGGCCTCCGCGCATCATGACCTTGTTCTCATAGTCGATGCGAAGCACCACGGCGATCGCGATGAGATTCATCAGGATGGCCGAGCCGCCGTAACTCATGAGCGGCAAGGTCAGCCCCTTGGTCGGCAACGCGCCCAGGTTCACGCCCATGTTGATGAAAGCCTGGAAGCCGATCCAGATGCCGACGCCTTGCGCGACCAGTCCCGCGAACACGCGGTCGAGCGCGATCGACTGACGGCCGATGTGCATGATGCGGCGTGTCATCCAGAGGAAGGCGGCGATCACGACGACGACGCCCACCAGGCCGAACTCTTCGCCGATCACGGCGAGCAGGAAGTCGGTGTGGGCTTCCGGCAGCCAGTGCAGCTTCTCGACGCTGCCGCCCAGGCCCACGCCGAACACTTCGCCGCGGCCGATGGCGATCAGCGAGTGCGACAGCTGGTAGCCCTTGCCCAGCGCATGCTTCTCGCTCCAAGGATCGAGGTACGCAAAGATGCGCTCGCGGCGCCAGTCGGACAGCGCAATCATCAGCATGAACGCAAACGTGATGACGGCAGCGATCAGGAAGAACATGCGCGCATTCACGCCGCCCAGGAACAGGATGCCCATCGCGATCACCGCGATCACCATGAACGCGCCCATGTCCGGCTCGGCCAGCAGCAGCATGCCGACGATAGCCACCGCTGCGGCCATCGGCAGCACGGCGCGAAAGAAGCGTTCCTTCACTTCCATCTTGCGCACCATGTAGTCGGCGGCATAGAGCAGCACCGCAAACTTGGCCAGCTCCGAGGGCTGGAAGCTCATGAAGCCGAATCCGATCCAGCGGCGCGCGCCGTTCACGCCCTTGCCGATGTGGGGGATGAGCACCACGATGAGCAACATCAGCGATGCGATGAAAAGCCACGGCGCGATCTTCTCCCAGGTGGCGACCGGCACCTGGAATGCGAGCACGGCGGCGATGAAGGAAATGACCACGAACGCTGCGTGACGCGTGAGGAAGTGCGAATGCGAATAGCGCGCGAACTTCGGGTTGTCCGGCAGTGCGACCGAGGCCGAATAAACCATGATCAGGCCGAACGCGAGCAGCGCGACGGTGACCCAGACGAGGGCCTGGTCGAACTGCTGGATGCGGGCGGGGGCGGCGCTGCGCAGGTCGCTCTCGACCCTGCCCTGGCCCTGGCCGAAGGGATTCAAGCCCGCGATGACAGCCGAGAAGCTCATGCCGCCACCTCCATTTCCACGCCTGCCGCATCGGCCAGCGCGCGCACTGCCGCGCGGAACACTTGCGCGCGGTGCGGATAGTTGCGGAACATGTCGAAGCTCGCGCATGCCGGCGACATCAGGACCGCGTCGCCAGGCACTGCAATTTCCGCTGCCTTGGCCACGGCATCTTCCATGGACTGCGCTTCGACCATGCGGACGCTCTCGGGCTCCAGCACCGCCCGGATCAGCGGCGAATCGCGGCCGATCAGCACGGCAGCGCGTGCGTGACGCGAGACCGGCGCGGCGAGCGGCGAGAAGTCCTGCCCCTTGCCGTCACCGCCCAGGATCACCACCAGCTTGCGCTCGGCGCCCAGGCCCTGCAACGCGGCGACGGTGGCACCGACATTCGTGCCCTTGCTGTCGTCGAAGTACTCGACCTCGTTGAGCGTGCCGATGGATTCCACACGGTGCGGCTCGCCGCGATACTCGCGCAGGCCGTACAGCATCGGACCCAGCGGACAGCCTGCTGCGGATGCAAGTGCCAGCGCAGACAACGCATTGACTGCGTTGTGACGGCCCCGGATGCGCAGGGCATCGGCGGGCATCAGGCGCTGGATGTGAATCTCTTCTGCCTCTTCGCCGCGCTTGCGACGGGTCTCGTCGGCTTCCAGCGCGCGAACAAGCCATGCCATGCCGTTGACCACTTCGATGCCGAAGTCGCCGGCGCGCTGCGGCATGTCGCCGCCGAAGGTCAGGTAGTCGCGCTGCTCCATCTTGCCGCGAGAACGAGCCCCCACGCTTGTCACTTCGTGTACTGCGCTGCCCCCCGAGGGGGCTTTCGCGCCTCCGGGCGGCCGAGCGGCGCTCACGCGCACAGCAGCAGGCAGCATCTGCATCACGGTCGGATCTTCGCGATTCAGGATCATCAACCCTGTCTTGCCGAACACGCGTTGCTTGGCCGCGGCATAGGCCTGCATCGTGCCGTGCCAGTCGAGGTGATCCTGCGTGACGTTCAGGACAGCCGCAGCCGTGGGCTCGAAGTCGCCTGCATTTTCCAGCTGGAAGCTCGACAGCTCGATGACCCAGACTTGCGGCAGCGCCTGCGCGTCCAGCTTTTCAGTGAGGGTGTCCAGCAGGGTCGGGCCGATGTTGCCGGCAATCGCCGTCTGGCGCCCTGCCCGCTCGACCAGCTGGCCGGTCAGCGCGGTCACGGTCGTCTTGCCGTTCGTGCCGGTGATCGCGAGCACGCTCGGCTCGTAGGCCTGCTGCTCTTTCAGCTCGGCCAGCGCTGCTGCGAACAGGCTCAACTCGCCGCCGATCGCAATGCCCCGTTCACGCGCGGGCGCGACGACAGGCGCAACCTGCTCCGGCGTCAGGCCAGGGCTGCACAGCACCAGCTGCACATTGCCGTCCAGCAAGCCGGCATCCAGCGCGCCGCCGACGAAAGTTGCCGCAGGCACCTGCTCGCGCAGCAGTTCCAGCTGCGGCGGCGTCTCGCGCGTATCGGCGACCGTGACTTTCGCGCCCTTGCGCGCGCACCACCGCGCCATGGCGAGGCCTGACAGGCCAAGGCCGAGGACGAGGACGTGCTGGTCTTGAAGCATTCCTGGGCTACCTCAGCTTCAAGGTGGAGAGACCGACGAGGCACAGCAGCATCGTGATGATCCAGAAACGCACGACAACCTGCGTTTCTTTCCATCCGCTCTTCTCGTAGTGGTGATGCAGCGGCGCCATCTTCAGGATGCGGCGGCCTTCGCCATACCGGGCCTTGGTGAATTTGAAATACACGACCTGCGCCATCACCGAAATCGCTTCGACCACGAAGATGCCGCCCATGATGGCGAGCACGATTTCCTGGCGCACGATGACGGCGATGGTGCCCAGCGCGGCGCCAAGCGCAAGCGCGCCCACATCACCCATGAACACCTGTGCAGGATGCGTGTTGAACCACAGGAAGGCGAGGCCGGCGCCGGCGAGCGCAGAGCAGAAGATCAGCAGTTCGCCCGAGCCCGGGATGTAGGGAAAGAACAGGTACTTCGAGTACACGGCGCTTCCGGTGACATAGGCAAACACGCCCAGCGCCGAGCCGACCATCACCACCGGCATGATCGCAAGACCGTCGAGGCCGTCCGTGAGGTTGACCGCATTGCTCGAACCCACGATGACCAGGTAGGTCATGATGACGAAGCCGAACACGCCCAGCGGATAGCTGACTTCCTTGATGAAGGGCAGCATCAGGCCAGCCTTGGGCGGCAGGTTCACGTCGAAGCCGGACGCGACCCACTTGAAGAACAGTTCGAGCACACGGAAGTTGTTGCTCTCGGAAATGCTGAACACCAGATAGAGCGCCGCGATCAGGCCGATCAGCGACTGCCAGAAATATTTCTCGCGCGAACGCATGCCTTCGGGGTCCTTGTGCACCACCTTGCGCCAGTCGTCGGCCCAGCCAATGGCGCCGAAGCCCAGCGTCACCACCAGCACGATCCACACGAAGCGGTTGGTCCAGTCGAACCACAGCAAAGTCGAGATCGCGATCGACAACAGCACCAGCACACCGCCCATGGTGGGCGTTCCGCTCTTGGACAAATGCGTTTCCATGCCGTAGCCACGAACCGGCTGGCCGATCTTGAGCGACGTCAGGCGGCGGATCACCCACGGCCCTGCGATCAGGCCGATCAGCAGCGCCGTCATAGCCGCCATCACGGCGCGGAACGTGAGGTACTGGATCACGCGCAGGTACCCGAATTCGGGCCCGAGAGATTGCAGCCATCCGGCCAGGCTAAGCAGCATTCGGTGCTCCCTTCTGCTGCTGGGCGTGCGCAGTGATGGCCTGCACCACACGCTCCATCTGCATGAATCTTGAACCCTTGACCAGGACGCTCGACGCCGTGGCCAGCTCCGAGATGACAGCCGTCTTCAGCGATTCGATGTCGGTGAAGTGCCAGCCGCCCATCACCTTCGATTGATCGCCGAGGGTGAAAATCTGCTCGATGCCCCGGGCCCTGGCGTGCTCGCCGACTTCCAGGTGGAACTGCGGCCCCTGGTCGCCCACCTCGCCCATGTCGCCCAGTACCGCGAGCCGCGGCCCGGGCAGTTCAGCCAGCACGTCGATGGCGGCGCGAACCGAATCCGGATTGGCGTTGTAGGTATCGTCGATCAGCGTGATGGTGCGCGTGCCCATGTTGACCTGCGCGGCGCGCGAGCGGCCCTTGACCGGCTCGAACGACTCCAGGCCCTGCGCGATCGCCCCCAGCGGCGCACCGGCCGCGAGGCCGCATGCGATGGCCGCGAGCGAGTTGCGCACGTTGTGGCGGCCGGCGATATGGAGACGGTAGTTCAATGAACCGGCGGGTGTTTGCACACTCACCTGCCAATGGCCGCCTTGCCATTGCGTCCCGGCTAGAACGATATCGGCTGGCTGGCCCTGGGTGTGTTCACCAGCGCTGCCGAAAGTCATGCAGGTGCGCGATTGCGCGAGTTGCATCCACACGGGGGTGAACTCTTCGCCGGCGGGAAACACGGCGATACCCTCGGGGCCCAGCGATTCGATCACCGAGCCGTTTTCTCTTGCCACAGCCTCGACGGTGGCCATGAATTCCTGGTGCTCGCGCTGCGCGTTGTTCACCATCGCGACGGTGGGCCGGGCGATTCTGGCGAGATAGGCGATCTCGCCAGGATGGTTCATGCCCAGTTCGAGCACGCCGACGCGGTGCTCGGCACGCAGGCGCAGCAGCGTGAGCGGCAGGCCGATGTCGTTGTTGAAGTTGCCGGCGGTGGCCAGCATTTCATCGGGCTTCCACGCTCGCAGGATGGACGCGATCATTTGCGTCACGGTGGTCTTGCCGTTGCTGCCCGTGACCGCGATCAGCGGCAGCTTGAATTGCGAACGCCAGCCCGCGGCCAGTGCGCCCAGGGCGAGCCGGGTGTCATCGACCTCGATGCCAGCCATGCCGGACGGGAGCTTGCCGCGATGCGCGATTGCTGCAACCGCGCCGTTGGCACCGGCCTGGCCGAGGAAGCTGTTGGCGTCGAAGCTCTCACCCTTGAGTGCGACGAAGAGATCGCCATGCTGCAGCGTGCGCGTGTCGGAATGCACGCGATGAAAGGCAATGCTGCCGTCACCGACCAGCTTTCCGCCGGGAATCCAGGGCAGCACCTGCGCGAGTGTGGACATGGCCTTGCTCATGCCGGGCTCCTGGCTTGCAGCGCAGCCTGTGCATGCGCAATGTCCGAGAAGGGCAGCTTGACGCCGGCGACTTCCTGGTAGTCCTCATGGCCCTTGCCCGCGAGCAGGATCACATCGTTGGGCGCCGCTTGCGCGATGGTCTGGGCAATCGCCAGCGCACGATCGACCTGAACTTCCACGAAGCGATCGGCAGGGAACCCCTGGCGGATCTGGCCGATGATGGCCTCGGGCTGTTCGCTGCGCGGGTTGTCGCTGGTCACGACGATGCGGTCGGCGTTTTGCGATACCACAGCGGCCATCAGCGGACGCTTGGATGGATCGCGATCGCCGCCGCAGCCGAAGATGCACCACAGCTGGCCGCCGCGTTGCTGCGCCATCGGCTTGAGCGCCTGCAACGCCTTGTCGAGTGCATCAGGGGTGTGCGCGTAGTCCACCGCAACCACCGGCTTGCCGGCTTCGCTCAGACGCTCCATGCGTCCGGGCACCGGCGAAAGGCTGCCGCATGCCGCGATCGCATCGGCCAGCGTCACACCGACCGAGCGCATCGCAGCGATCACGCCCAGCAGGTTGGACACGTTGTACTGGCCGATCAGCTGCGTGCGAAGCTCGTGGGTCTGCACGCCCTCGGCCACCGTGAAGCGCAAGCCGCCCTGCTCGTAGCCGATGTCGCGCGCGACAAGGCGTGCCTGCTCGACGATGGAGATCGTCCAGACGTCAATGGAATCGTCCAGCGACGCCACGAGTTCCTTGCCCTTGTCGTCGTCGATGTTGACGATTGCAGCGCGCAAGCCGGGCCATGCAAAGAGCGCTGCCTTCGCATCCCAGTACGCCTGCATGGTGCCGTGGTAGTCGAGGTGGTCCTGCGTGAAGTTGGTGAAGATCGCCACGCGGATGCGCGTGCCGTCCATGCGACGCTCGACGATGCCGACCGACGAGGCCTCGATGGCGCAGGCCTTGACGCCCTCGTCGACGAAACGGCGGAACTGGCCTTGCATCAGCACCGGGTCGGGCGTGGTGAGGCCGTTGAACTCGATGTTCGGGGGACGGCCGATGCCCAGCGTGCCGATCACGGCGCAGGGGATCGCCGTGGAGCGTACGTTCGTCAGCGCCTGCGCAAGCCACCACGCCGTGGACGTCTTGCCGTTGGTGCCGGTTACGGCCAGCACATCGAGCTCGCGCGTCGGGTGGTTGTAGTACTCGGCCGCGATATCACCGCAAGCTGCCTTGAGCTGCGTATAAGCGGCGATGGAATCGCTCTCGAACACGAACGGCTCGACGCCTTCTTTTTCAACGAGGCAGGCTACAGCCCCCTGAGCAAGCGCGGCATGCACATGGCTGCGGCCGTCGGTCGCCGCGCCGGGCCATGCGATGAAGCCATCGCCCGCGCGGACCTTGCGGCTGTCGCATTGCAGCGTGCCGGTCACGCGCGCGCGCAGCCAGCGCGCGGCTTCGATGGGGTCGTGAAGATCGATCATCAGAACGACTCCTCCACCGCATTGACCACGATCTGCGGCTTGACGTTCATGTCGGGCTGCACGCCGAGCATGCGCAGTGTCTGCTGCACGGTGCTGCTGAAAACCGGCGCGGCCACATCGCCGCCAAAGTATTTGCCGGCGCTCGGCTCGTCGATCATCACCGCGACCACGATGCGCGGCTTGTCCACGGGCGCGATGCCGACGAAGAAGCCGCGATACTTTTTGTCGGCGTAGCCCTTGCCTTCCTGCTTGTGCGCAGTGCCGGTCTTGCCGCCGACCGAGTAGCCCATGGTCTGCGCCTTGGGCGCGGTGCCGCCGCTGATGGTGGCCAGGTGCAGCATGTTGCGCACGTCCTGCGCGGTCTTGGCCTCCATCAGGCGCACGCCGGCAACGTTGTCTGTGGCCTTCATCATGGTGGCTGGCACCAGTTCGCCGTCGCGTGCGAACACGGTGTACGCACGCGCCAGCTGGAAGAGACTCGTGGACAGGCCGTAGCCATAGCTCATCGTTGCCTGCTCGATCGGGCGCCAGGTCTTGTAGGCACGCAGCCTGCCGCTCACGGCGCCGGGGAAAGGCACCTGCGGCTTCTGCCCGAACCCGACATGCGAGTACATCTCCCACATCTCGCGCGGCTGCATCTGCATGGCCAGCTTCACCGTGCCGACGTTGCTCGACTTCTGGATCACCTGGTTGACGGTGAGCGCACCATGGGGATGCGCATCGCTGATCGTCGAGCCGCCGATGGTCAGGCGTCCCGGCGCGGTCTGGATGGTCGTCTCGGGCGTGACCATTCCCTTTTCAAGCGCAAGCGCCGCAATGAACGGCTTCATCGTCGAGCCCGGCTCGAACGTGTCGGTCAGCGCGCGATTGCGCAGCTGCGCGCCCGACAGGTTCTGCCGCTTGTTCGGCACGTAGCTCGGGTAGTTGGCCAGTGCCAGTACTTCGCCGGTCATCGCATCGAGCACGACCACGCTTCCGGCCTTCGCCTTGTGTTCGATGACCGCGTCGCGCAGCTTCTGGTAGGCGAAGAACTGCACCTTGCTGTCGATGGACAGCTGCAGGTCGCGGCCGTCCACCGGCTTGACCTGTTCGCCCACGTCCTCGACGACGCGGCCGAGCCGGTCCTTGATGACGCGGCGCGATCCTGCGCGTCCGGCGAGGTCCTTGTTGAAGGCGAGTTCCATGCCTTCCTGGCCATGGTCCTCGACGTTGGTAAAGCCCACGACGTGCGCGGCCGCTTCGCCCTCGGGGTACTGCCGCTTGTATTCCTTGCGCTGGTAGATGCCCTTGATGTCGAGCGCAGCGATCTGCCTTGCAGCGTCTTCGTCGATCTGGCGCTTGAGCCAGACGAAGTTCTTGTCTTCGTCTTCGAGCTTCTTTTCGAGCTCGGCCAATGGCATCTCCAGCAAGGCAGCCAGCTGCTTGAGCTTGGCCGGGTCGCGTTCGATGTCCTCGGGAATTGCCCAGATGCTGGGTGCTGGAACGCTGGTCGCAAGCAGCAATCCGTTGCGGTCGAAGATGCGTCCGCGATTGGCAGGCAATTCGAGCGTGCGGGCGAAGCGCACCTCACCCTGCTTCTGGAAGAACTCGTTGGCAAAGACCTGTATCCATGCGGCGCGACCCGCGAGCGCGAGAAAGCCCACGGCAATGGCCGCGACGATGAACTTGCTGCGCCAGACCGGCGTCTTGCTCGCCAGCAGCGGGCTGGACGTGTAGGCGAGGCTGCGGCCGCGGCTGCTCATTGGGGACCAGCCTTGGCCGAAGAAGCCCGCACGTACTGCGTGATCGCCGGCGAGGCCGTGCGCATCTGCAATTGTTCCTTGGCGATCTTTTCCACGCGAAGCGGCGTTGCCTGACCGCGCTTTTCGACCTGCAGACGTTCATGCTCGAGTTCGAGCTTGCGTGCTTCGCTGTTGGTCCGGTCAAGCTCGGTGAACAGGCGCCGCGACTCGTACTGCGTGCGCACGAGGTACAACGCGCTCGCGATGATCGCGACCAGCAAGATGATGTTGATGCGGGTCACGCCTGCGTCCTCTCGGCCACGCGCATGATCGCGCTGCGCGAGCGCGGGTTGGCGCTGACTTCGGCCTGCGGGGTCTTGACCCGATCGAGCGCGCGCAGCTTCATGGCCTTGGGTTCGGCAAAAGGCGCGCGGCGATCGAACACCTCGCGCGAATTCGCGGCGATGAACTGCTTGACGATGCGGTCTTCAAGCGAATGAAAGCTGATCACGACAAGCCGGCCATGAGGTTGCAGGAGGTCCAAGCTAGCCTCTAGCGCCTGTTGCAGCTCTTCAAGCTCGGCGTTGATGAAAATCCGAAGAGCCTGAAATGTGCGCGTTGCAGGGTCCTGGCCCGGCTCGCGGGTTTTGACCGTGCCAGCCACGAGCTCGGCCAGTTCACGGGTGGTTGCAAGAGGGCCCCGTTCCTGTCGGCGAGCAACAACCGCCTTTGCAATCTGAACAGCAAACCGTTCTTCGCCATAGTCACGAATCACCTCCGCGATCTGCCCGGCCTCGGCCGTGGCAAGCCAGTCGGCCACGCTCTCGCCGCGCGTGGTGTCCATCCGCATGTCCAGCGGGCCGTCGCCGCGAAATGAAAATCCGCGCGCCGGGTTGTCGATCTGCGGCGAGCTCACGCCCAGGTCCATCAGGATCCCGGCTGCGCTCTGGGCAGGCAGTTCGCCCATGTTCGCAAAGCCTTCGTGCCGGATCGAAAAACGAGGGTCGGAAATCTTTTGCGCCTCGGCAATCGCATCGAGGTCCTTGTCGAACGCGATCAGGCGCCCCTGGGGGCCCAGCTTCGACAGGATGAGGCGCGAGTGCCCACCGCGCCCGAACGTGGCGTCGATGTAGGTTGCATCCGGCTTGGTGACTGCAGCGCCGAAGAGGGCTTCGACTGCTTCGTTCAACAAGACGGTGGTGTGTGTCCATGTGGGGTCCACCGTCTTCTTTCAGAATGAAAAATCCCTGAAGACGTCGGGCATCGCACCCTGCATCGCCTCCGCTTCCTTGGCCTCGTACTTGGCCTTGTCCCAGAGTTCGAAATGGTTGCCCATGCCCAGCAGCATGGTCTCCTTCTCGATCTGGGCCGCTGAACGCAGTTCGGGGGAGATCAGCACGCGCCCTGTGCCGTCGAGCTCCATGTCCATCGCATTGCCAAGGAAGATTCTCTTCCACCACTGCGCATCCATGGGTAACGCGGCGAGCCGATCGCGAAATTTTTCCCACTCGGGCCGGGGGAAAATCATGAGGCAACCGTGGGGGTGCTTGGTGATGGTGAGCTGGTTGTTCGCGGTCGCTCCCAGGACGTCACGATGCCGGGTCGGCATGGAGAGCCGGCCTTTGCCATCGAGACTGAGAGACGAAGCGCCTTGGAACACCTGTGCGAGCCCTTACTACGAGAAAAGCGCAATCAGCGGGGTGCGAAGGCACGATTCACCACTTAATTGCACTTTTTTGCACTGTAGCAGGAAAACTCAGCCACGCAAGATGGGTTGCAGGGTGATTTTTACAATGAAATCAAGGACTTAGGCGGCATCCTTGATTCGATTCCGACCAAAAAACCGTTCTAAATTAAGCACTTAGCGATAGCTGTGCAAGTGATACGTGAGCCCTGACTACTGTGTGAGCGGTTGTGAGTCAGGGCTGGAGGATGGAAATGAGGACACGGCTGAGTTTTTAAATCGCCACGCCCGACCGGGAACTGGCCCGAAGTTTCTGCAAGCCCATCAAAGGATGTAGCGCGACAGGTCTTCGTTGTGGCTGAGTTCATGCAGCCGCTCATCGACATAGTTGGCGTCGATGCGAACGGTCTGGCCGTCGAGCTTGGCCGCATCGAAACTCACTTCGTCGAGCAGCCTTTCCATCACGGTCGCCAGCCGTCGCGCGCCGATGTTCTCGGTGCGCTCGTTCACCTGGAAAGCGATGTAAGCCAGGCGCGTAATGGCGTCCGGCGCGAACTCGAGCGTGACGCCCTCGGTTGCCAGCAATGCCTGGTACTGCTTGACCAGTGAAGCGTGCGTCTGCGTGAGGATGGCCTCGAAGTCCTGCACCGAGAGCGACTGCAGCTCGACGCGAATCGGCAGGCGGCCTTGCAGCTCGGGAATGAGGTCACTGGGCCGCGAGAGATGGAACGCGCCGCTTGCGATGAACAGGATGTGGTCCGTGCGCATGGGTCCGTACTTGGTGGACACCGTGGTGCCCTCGACCAGCGGCAGCAAATCGCGCTGCACGCCCTGGCGCGACACTTCTGCCCCGCCGCCTTCGCCGCCGATGCTGCGCGATGCCACCTTGTCGATCTCGTCGATGAAGACGATGCCGTTCTGCTCTGCGTTGTGCAAGGCGGCCGTACGGATGTCGTCTTCGTTCACCAGCTTGGCGGCTTCTTCGTCGATGAGGAGTTTCATTGCCTCGCCGATCTTGAGCTTGCGCGTCTTCTGCTTGCCGCCACCGAACTGGCTGAACATGCCGCGCAGCTGCTCGGTCATGTCTTCCATGCCGGCAGGGCCCATGATTTCGAGCTGCTGGCGCTGCTCGGCCAGGTCGATCTCGATGTCCTTGTCGTCGATCGAGCCTTCGCGCAATTTCTTGCGGAAGTTCTGGCGTGCAGTGCCCTCGCCTGCTGCCTCGTCACTGCGTTGCAGCGGAACCAGCACGTTGAGGATCCGCTCTTCAGCGGCGTCTTCGGCGCGGCTGCGCACCTTGCGCATCTCGCTCTCGCGGGTCTGTTTCACCGCGATTTCAGCGAGGTCGCGAATGATCGAGTCCACATCCTTGCCGACATAGCCGACCTCGGTGAACTTCGTCGCTTCGACCTTGATGAACGGTGCATCGGCCAGGCGCGCAAGGCGACGTGCGATCTCGGTCTTGCCGACACCCGTCGGCCCGATCATGAGGATGTTCTTGGGCGTGATCTCCGCGCGCAGCTTGTCATCGACATTCTGGCGGCGCCACCGGTTGCGAAGGGCAATGGCGACTGCGCGCTTGGCTGCAGCCTGCCCGACGATGTGGTTATCGAGCTCGGAGACGATCTCCTGCGGCGTCATCGAAGACATATTGGCTCCCGCGCTTGAAGCAATGCGCCTGCGCTGCCCCCCGAGGGAGACTTCGCGCCTTGGGGCGGTCCGGCGTAGCTCATCAAAGCTCCTCCACGGTGTGTTGCATGTTCGTGTAGATGCAAAGCTCGCCTGCGATCTCCAGCGACTTCTTCACGATGTCGCGCGCGCTCAGTTGCGTGTTGTCGAGCAGCGCCTTGGCCGCGGCCTGCGCATACGCGCCGCCCGAGCCGATGGAGATGATGCCGTGCTCGGGTTCGAGCACGTCGCCGTTGCCGGTGATGATGAGCGACGCATCGGCATCGGCCACCGCCAGCATGGCTTCGAGCTTGCGCAGGACGCGGTCGGTGCGCCAGTCCTTGGTCAGTTCGATGGCGGCGCGCACGAGCTGCCCCTGGTGTTTTTCGAGCTTGGCTTCGAACCGCTCGAACAGCGTGAATGCATCGGCCGTAGCGCCTGCGAATCCGGCCAGCACCTTGTCGTGATAGAGCTTGCGCACCTTGCGGGCCGACCCCTTGACGACGATGTGCCCCAGGGTCACCTGTCCGTCGCCGCCGATAGCCACCTGCCAGCGCCCATTCGCATCCTTGCGGCGCACACTGACGATTGTTGTTCCGTGAAATTGTTCCATCGCAGCCATCTGGGGGCGGGCCCTGCAGATTGCAAGGCGTCCGGCCGGGCCGCTGTCAGTCCGTGCGGGCCAGCACCCGGGCGTGTTCGCTGATACCGATCACGTTGAAGAATGCGGCGACCAGGCGGTGCACTTCGACGAACTGGACCTGCCTGCCCTCGGCCTGGCGAGCGGTCACCCAGTTGAGCAGCGTGCCTGCTGCGGAGAAATCGATACGGATGAGGCGGCTGCAAGAGATGATCATCACGTCGCCGCCGTGCAGCTTGGCCTCAAGCAGGTCGAAGGCCTCGGTCGCGTCGCCCAGCACCTGGCCGGCCAGCTCCACCGTGGTGATGTTGGTGGACATCATCGAATGCCCCGCCGATTGCGTGTCGCCGTAGCCCATGCTCATGCCGGAAGACATCGAGTCGTGGAACGCCTCGCCGATGATGGTGTGCCCGGCCATGTAGCTGCCATCGGCCTGCAACGGCTTGAAATCGCAACGTGCGCTGTCCCAGGATGGCGGCGAGACTTCGTACGTGACGCAGTAATCGAGCGCGACCAGCTCGAACTCATCGGGCCTGTGCATGACCCGCAGCACTTCCATTCGCAGCTTCCACCACCCCGGATTCACGCCCTTGTCGCCCGATGGCGTTGCATTGCGAAGTACTCGTTCGAGGTTTTCGGCGCCGATGAAACGAAGCTGCACGGGCTTGGCGGCCCAGCTCGTGAAGAGCGTGGTGAGGCCATCGACTGCGGCCTCGTCGATGGTGTTGAGCTTGACCCACGACAGGCGCCAGGGCGCGGCTGCCCTGGCAAGCGCGGCGCTCATGGCCACGATGGTTTGAGTGCCCAGGGTGGCTGGGCAGGTCCAGTGGGGCGCTTGCTGCGTGGCGCCAGCGGGAGGGCTGGCCGGTGCGTTCATGCGCGCCACAGCCCCGGGGATTGAATACCACTGAGGCGCCGAACGACCGAAGCGTCCCGCGAAATCGATTGCCGCGCTTTCGAACCGGTCCTGCTGGCCAGTGGCGCGGTAAAGATCGAACAGGGTCAGCCAGGTCTCATCGTGATCGATGCGCGCGCCGTTGGGACCGAGCACCTCCATCAACCCTGCTTCCGCACCCGCATCGTCTCCGTTGGCAAAGCGGATCGATGCTTCTTCGAGTTCGGGGTCGTGCGCGAACTCGTCCACATCGATCGCGAACAGCTTGGACGCCGTGAAACCGGTTGGCGTGCTGTCACCCGAGGTCGAACTGGCTGGTACAGACGGCGGCGAGAACATTGACGGCGGCGGACGCGGCGGCGCAGGCACAGGGACCCGGACGGAGCCGTGAAACGATGAAGGGGGCGCAACCGTCCGCGACGCATTCAGGAACGAAGGCGAACCCGGTTGCTGCGATGCCAGGGAATCTGGTTCGGCAAGCGGCAAATCCGCTTCCTGTGTAGGTGCTTCGTAGGCCGCAGCGGAGGCGGTTTGCAACGAGTCATCGGCCTGCGCAGAATCTGCTGCATGACGCGCCGCGTTCTCAAGCTCCTGCGGCGAAGTCTTGTTGTACGCCATGGAGCGAAGCGGAGCGCCTGGCGCCTGCTTTCCTGCCTCACCCATGGTGGAAACCGGGAAGTTCGTGCTGCTGCCAGACCGGGCGGAAGCGTCACCGTGCTTGGTCTTCCACCATTGCATCGACATCTGCGCCTCGATCTCGTCGATCTTCTTCAGTGTCGTGGCCCTGTCGTCCGGCTTGGACGGCATGGAACTCTGGAAAAACGAGGGGCGCGCTGTGGGATCCTGGCCTGCCATGACCTCGCTGCGCCGCATCTTGCGCAGCATGTCGAATTCACGCTTGCGCACGAAGTCGTTGCGCCGCTTGCGCTCGATCATCTCCTTGAGCATCTGCTTGGAGTACGAGCTCTCGCGGTCGGCCTCTTGCTGGTCGAGGTCAGCCCAGTTCGTCGTCGGGTTCCTGACGAACTTCACCACCTTCGACAACAGGCCGGCGTTTTCGTCTTTCGACATGGCTTATAGGTAGGGCGTAACTTTGCGGGACGGGGTTACAGCATATCTTTGCAGGACCTGGGGCAGGTCCTGCAAAGGCCTCGGTCTAGTCCCCGAACATCTTCTGCTTGAGTTCGCGGCGCTGCTGCGCTTCGAGCGACAGTGTTGCGGTCGGACGGGCCAGCAGGCGGCCGACGCCGATCGGCTCGCCGGTCTCGTCGCAATAGCCATAGTCGCCCGCATCGATGCGTGCAATGGACTGCTCGATCTTCTTGAGCAGCTTGCGCTCGCGGTCGCGCGTGCGCAGCTCAAGTGCGTGCTCTTCCTCGATCGTGGCCCGGTCGGCCGGGTCAGGAACGATGACCGTGTCTTCGCGCAGGTGCTCGGTGGTCTCGCCGGCGCTGGCCAGAATCTCATTCTTGAGCACGGTCAGCTTCAGGCGAAAGAACGCCATCTGCTTTTCGTTCATGTACTCCGTGTCAGGCATGGCCATGACTTCGGGGTCGGTGAGTTCCGCAGCGGACTTGGTCTTCCAGTTGTTCGCGAGCTTGGGGTCTTTTTTGACCGCCAGGATGGGAGGGGGAGTGAGAACGGTGTCTGCCATTGTTTGTATGTAACTTGCTTTGGCGGCTGTGGAGGCCACGGATTGCGCCATGGATGGCACCGTGATCTGCGCGAGCCGCGCTGATGGTTTGGTTGCCCGGGCCGGCTCTTGCGCAGTCGTGGCCGCGTCTGGACGGGGAGGCATGACGCGCGAATGAACCACCGCAGGTGTCGCCACCGGCGCCACCGCCTTGGCCGTCTTGTCGACGGGTTTTGCGGAAACGACAGGACTTGCGGCAGCGGCCTTGGGCTTGCTGGCGGCCGGCGCCTTGGCTGCCGCTGGGGCTGCCTTGGACGACGGATCGGATTTCTTGTTGGCAGGCTTGGTCACCGGGGCGGCTGCCTTTTTTGCAGGGGTAGAAACTTTCTTGGCCGCCGGGGTGACGGGCTTGGGTGCGGATTTTGCCGCTGGCTTTGATGGAGCCTTGACAGCCTTGGCGGCGGGCTTGGCGACCTTTTTGGCCGGTGCCTTTGCTGCCACCTTCACGGCTGGCTTTGCAGCCGGCTTGGTCACTGCCTTGGTCTTTGCTGCCGGCTTGACGGCCTTGTTCGAAGCTTTCACTTCCTGTCTCCTCGCATCCACAGCCGCGGCATGGCCCTGCCCCTGGTCCGCGGTTGTTCCTCTGCGTGATGCCCTGTCGCCTTCATGAGTGCGAGTTATACCCTGATTGTTGGGCACATGGCCCTGCCGGTTGGGGTTTTCACCCCCGGTCCCGGTCCGCGCGGTGCCAAATGGAAATCCCATCAGTTGCAGAATCGAGACAATCATCGGGGCCAGGCCCTCGCTTGTTTTTGGAAGGCGCTAGCCTAACTCAAAGAAGGCACTGTTCCAGGCCCTGGAGGAAGATATCTTTGGGCAGGTCGATTCCGATGAACACCATCTTGCTGTTGGGCTTCTCGCCCTCAGCCCACTTGGGGCCCAGATCGCTGCCCATCAGCTGGTGCACACCCTGGAAGATGACCTTGCGCTCGGTGCCGTTCATGAACAGCACTCCCTTGTAGCGCAGCATCTTCGGTCCGTAGATGTTGACGATGGCCCCCAGGAAATCCTCCAGCCGGGCCGGATCGAACGCCCGGTCGGACTTGAAGACGAAGCTCTTGACGTCGTCGTCATGGTGGTGATGGTGACCATGCCCCTCGTGCGCATGCGAGGGGTGATCGCAGTTCTCGCCATGTTCATGATCGTGGCCGTGGGCGTGATCGTGGCCGTGGTCGTCCGCTTCCTTCAGGAAGTCCGGGTCGATGTCGAGCTTGGCATTGAGGTTGAAGCCGCGCAGGTCGAACACCTCGGCCAACTTCACATCGCCGAAATGGACAGCCCGTTGCGGGGCGCGCGGATTCATGTGCTTGAGGCGGTGGATGAGCGCATCCACTTCATCCCTGGCGACCAGGTCCGTCTTGCTGATGAAGATCTGGTCGGCAAAGCCCACCTGGCGGCGCGCCTCCTGCCGCTCGTTGAGCTGCTCGGCGGCGTGCTTGGCATCGACCAGGGTCAGGATGGAGTCGAGCAGGTAGGTCTCTGCAATTTCGTCGTCCATGAAGAAGGTCTGGGCGACCGGGCCCGGATCGGCCAGGCCGGTGGTTTCGATGACCACGCGGTCGAAATCCAGCAGGCCCTTGCGCTTTTTCTCCGCCAGGTCCCGCAGGGTCTCGCGCAGGTCTTCGCGGATCGTGCAGCAGATGCAGCCGTTGCTCATCTGGATGATCTGCTCCTTCGATTCGGTCACCAGGATGTCGCTGTCGATGTTTTCTTCGCCGAATTCGTTTTCGATCACGGCGATCTTCTGGCCGTGCGCCTCGGTCAGCACCCGCTTGAGCAGCGTCGTCTTGCCCGAGCCGAGAAAGCCGGTGAGGATGGTGGCGGGGATAAGGCTCATGGGTACTCCTTGGGGAACCGTCTAGTTTATGAGGTCACCGGACTTTCTTCAGCACCACCAGGCCTTTGAGGTACTCGCCTTCAGGGAATTCCAGCGTCATCGGGTGATCGGGCGCGCCGCCCAGCCGCTCGGTGATGAAGCCGTCCACGCCCGCATCCGCGCCTGCCGAAGCCACGATCTTGTGAAAGAGGTCGGCACTGATGCCGCCGGAGCACGAATAGGTGAACAACACGCCGCCGGGCTCCAGCAGCTTGAAGGCCAGCCGGTTGATGTCCTTGTACGCACGGGCCGCGCGCTCGGCATGCGCTGCGGTGGGAGCCAGCTTGGGCGGGTCGAGGATGATGGCGTCGAAGGTACGGCCCTCCTCGATGAAGCGCCGCATGGAGCCGTTCACGTCCGCATCCAGGAAATCCGTGCGCGCCGCGTCGAACCCGTTCAGGGCCACGTTGGCAGCAGCCCGTTCGAGCGCGGGTGCGGATGAGTCGATGGACGTGACGTGTGCCGCGCCGCCCGACAGCGCCGCGACGGTGAATCCGCCCGTATAGCAATAGCAATTGAGGACGCGCTGGAATTGAAGGCGCCGGGTGTGCGCAGCGAACTTCGCGCGGCTGTCGCGCTGGTCCAGATAGAAGCCGGTCTTGTGACCCGTTGCAATGTCGAGCGTGAGCTTCCAGTCGTGTTCGGTGATGGTGATCTCGGTCGGGCCGTCGCCGCGCAGCCACCCTGCCGCGGGCTGGAGTCCTTCGAGCGAGCGCGAACTGGTGTCCGACCGCTCATAAAGCCGCGTCAAACCGGTGGCTTTGAGCAGCGCATCGGCCAGCACCGGCTTGAAGCGCTCGGCGCCCGCGGACAGGAACTGCGCCACCAGCGTGTCCGCGTAGCGATCGACGATCAGCCCCGGCAGCCCGTCGGATTCACCATGAACCAGCCGCATCGAATCGCTCTGGATGTCCAGCCGCCCCCTGGCCTGCACGGCGGTCTGCACCCGGTGCGCCAGGAACGCAGCATCGATGCGCTGCGCTTCGTCGAAGCTCCACACCCGCGCGCGAATCTTGGACGCGGGGCTGAACGACGCCCAGGCCAGGAATTCGCCCTTGGCGGAATCGATGCGTACAGTCTCGCCCGCGTCGCCCCCGCCTTTGGCGATGGCCGAGTCGAACACCCAGGGATGGCGGCGCTGCAGCGAGCGCTCCTTGCCTTCACGTAGCCGTATGGATTTCATCTGGCTATTGTCGGTGTGTGCGAGAAGACCGGTTGCGGCGCAGAGCACAATGGCGCCCCGAGGAGAAATCATCCATGAGTTTCCATTCCGGCTGCCTGCGCCGTTGGGCGGCCGTTTTCCTGACGGCAGTCCTGATGTCGGCGCCTGTGCTGGCACGAACGACGCTCGACCTGGATTCCGCACACCAGCCGATCGCGCTGCTGGATTGGGGCGACTCATGGATCGATGCGAGCGGTACAGTCAAAGCCGATGCCATCGCCGCCAACCCGTCCCTGCCCTGGGAGCCGACGCGCGTGGGTGCTGTATATCCACTCGCGACAGGCAAGGCCCTGTGGGTTCGATTCACGGTCCCACCCGCGCCTGACGCCGAGCGCTGGTACCTCGAGATTCCCTATCCATCGGTCAACCGGGTCACGCTCTATTCGCCCGACAGCGTCGGCAAGTGGATCGCGCAGACCGCAGGGGATACGCTGCCCGTGGCTGACTGGCCCGTGCCCCATCGCCACCCCCTGTTGCCGATACAGGTGTCGGCCGAGACTCCCCGCAGTTACCTGCTGAAAATAGAAAACTCCCATAGCTACAGCGCGCCCCTGATGTTCGTGAGCGAAAGCTACCTGAGCCGCAGCGAGCAACGAACCTCGCTCATCCTGGGTATCTATTTCGGCCTGGCCGGGTTGGCTGTTGCAGTGGCACTGCTCAGCGCCATCTCGCTGCGCGACAAGGCCTACGCGTTCTACGCCATCAGCGTGGCCCTGATGGCACTGAGCCAGGCGGCGATGACCGGCATTGGCGGACTCCACCTGTGGTCGCATTCGCCAGGGTGGAACGATCTTTCCTCGATGGTGCTTCCGGTGCTGACCGTGGGCGCGACGATCTGGTTCTTCGCCGAGGCCGTCTCCATCGCCGAGCGTTCGCGCCGATTGCACTTTGGAATGGTGGCGCTGTCGCTGCTGGCGATCGTGGCCGCCGCTGCCATCGTCTTCGTGGAAGCATCGCACCGCTTCAGGATCATGGTGCCGTACATCGTGATCGCGACCTCCGTGGCGCTGCTGACGATCGTCTGGGCGGCCAGCCGTGGCGACCGCTACGCGATCTGGCTGCTGCTCGGCATGGCGCCGGTGATCGTGGGCTCGCTCGGCCCGATCCTGCGCGTCGCGGGCGTGATTCCGGCCAGTTTCTGGACAGCGCATGGCATGCAGATCGGCATTGCAATCGAACTGCCTGTGCTGCTCGTCGTGCTGATGCTGCGCAGCCAGCAGCGCCGCGAACACAACCGGCGCATACAGGGCCTGGACCGGATCGATCCCGCCACCGGCCTCATCAACGGGCAGGTGTTCAAGGAACGGCTGGTGCGCATGATGCTGCGTTCGCAACGGCTGAAGTACCAAAGCGCCGTGATGCTGATCGACATCGTGAACATCGAGCAGGTTCGACGCGACTTCGGCCCTCGCGATGCCGCTGAGCTGCCCTTGCAGGTGGCTGGCAGACTCTTGTCGGCAGCGCGCGAAATCGATGGCGTTGCGCGTCTTTCGGACCTGCGATTCGGCATGCTGATCGAAGGTCCCCTGAACGCGGAAGACGCGGCGTCGGCAGGCCCGCGCATCGTCGCCCGCTGCCTGATGCCATTCAAGAACAAGCCGGTCGAATGGGTCGCGCAGGTACGGGTGGCTCAGACGATGGTGCCGCCCGATCGCGGCGATGCCGACACGGTCGTCTCGCGACTGGAAGCGCTTCTGGCTGCCGTGCCGGCGAACAGCAAGCGCGCAGTCTTCACGATCCGGTAGCGCTCACTTGCCCTTGCGCTGCGCCCGCGGATGCGCGGCATCGTACGCCTTGGCCAGGTGCTGGAAGTCCAGACGCGTGTAGACCTGCGTCGTCGTGATGTTGGCGTGCCCCAGCAATTCCTGCACCGCACGCAGATCGCCACTCGACTGCAGCATGTGGCTCGCAAAGGAATGGCGCAGCATGTGCGGATGAACCGGCGTCGCAAGACCCGCCAGCAAGCTGCGGCGCTTCAGGCGCTGCCAGATCGACTGCGCGGTCAGACGGGTCGAATTGCGTCCGACAAACAGTGCAGGCTGGTCTGCCTTCGCGTGCTGGCTGCGCACCTGGAGCCATTGCACCAGGGCCTCAGCTGCCTTGCTGCCGACCGGCACGCTGCGTCGCTTCCCGCCCTTGCCAAGCACATGCGCCTCCTGCGCCTGCATATCGACCCAGCCCCGCGCCGACGTGCTCGCAAGCACATCGAGCCCGACCAGTTCGCCCACGCGCAACCCGCACCCGTAAAGAAGCTCGACGATGGCTGCATCGCGCGCGTCCAGCCACGGATCGCCCGCCTCGTCGTTGAAGTCCGCCAGTTGCACCGAGTCATCGACTGCCAGTGCCTTGGGCAAGGGCTTGGGGGCTTTCGGCGCGCGCACGTCAAGCACCGGATTGCTGTCAACCAATCCCTGCCGGCCAAGCCACACGTAAAACCCGCGCCATCCCGACAAAATGAGCGCAATGCCCCGGCCGCTGCGCCCCGCGCCATGCATCTGCGCGACCCAGCGACGGATATGGGTGTTCTGGACCTGCCTGAGAGCGACCCCGGCGGCCGTCGCGTTCTCGGTGAGCTTGTGCAAATCGAGCGAGTACAGCTCGACCGTGCGCGCCGCCAGGCGCTTTTCGATGCGCACATGCTCCAGGTACCTGTCGACGAGCGCAGCGTCGTCCACCGACATTTACCTCGGACGAAGGCGCATCAGCGCGGCACTCGCGAGTTCGCCGATGCGCTCCAGGAAGTCCGTGCCCATGCCGCTCTGGAAGCGCTGCGGGTCGGGCGATGCCAGCACCAGCATGCCGAACGCCGGCGCGTTGCCGCCCGGGGTGTGCTCTCGCAGCGGAATCAGGGCCAGCGACATCGCCATTGCCGGATCGACCAGCCAGCCGGCCGCCTCGAACCCGGAGTTCACGCCGCAGTACGGCATGGTCAGCGATGAAGCGAATGTCTTGGCGTCGTCACTCACGCCTTCGGCAAATATCTCCGCGCCATAGCGGCTGTCCACGTCCCAGACCTTGATGGCGGTCTGCGGCACATGGAACTGCGAGGCGATTTCTGCCGCGATGGTGATCGGCAGCGCGCGGCCGGACCGCACCTGGAACAGGATGCGGGCCCAGCGATGCAGGCGGTCCGCGATGATCACGTTGTCGTTGCCGTTGCGAACCATATCCATCAGGCGATGCTCCAGCGCCTTGATCTTCTCGCGCAGCATTTCGGCCTGCCGCTCCTGCAGGCTCACGGCCCGGTTGCCGTGGGGACTGCTGAGCTGGACGCTGGCGAGCAGCTGCGCATGGCGCGCGAAAAAATCGGGGGTGTTCGCCAGGTAATTGGCGATGTCGTCTTCGGTGATCGGATTCATCGCGCTGCCTGCCGTGGATTGAACTGTCATTGATCGGGTACCTCTATTTCGCCTTCGAACACCGTGACGGCAGGGCCTGTCATGAAAACCGGTGCGGGGCCTTGTTGACCATCTGTGCCGGCCCACTCGATTGTGAGCGTGCCGCCGTGCGTCTCGACATCCACCCTGGAATCGAGCCGCCCCAGCCGGATGCCGGCCACCACAGCCGCGCACGCGCCAGTGCCGCACGCCAGCGTTTCGCCTGCGCCTCGCTCCCACACCCGCAGCCGGATGTGCGACCGATCGACCACCTGCATGAACCCGGCATTGACCCGGTTGGGAAAGCGCGGATGGTGTTCGACCAGCGGGCCCTGCGTTGCCACCGGCGCATCGTCAACATCGGCGACCTCCTGCACGGCGTGCGGGTTGCCCATCGACAGGACTGCTACTGAAACAATAGCAGAATCAGCGCGCGTGCCCAGCACCAGGTTCCACTTCTCCCAAGCGCCGTCTGGCTGCGCAGAAAGCCCTGCCATGTCGAACGGAATTTTTTCAGGCTCGAACACCGGCGGCCCCATGTCCACGGTGACGCGGCCGTCGGCGTTCAGGCGCGGCTCGATCACGCCGGAGAGCGTCTTGACGCGCACGTGATCCCGCTGCGTGAGCCCCTTGTCCGACACATACCGCGCGAAGCAGCGAGCGCCGTTGCCGCATTGCTCCACCTCGCCGCCATCGGCGTTGTGGATCACATATTCGAAGTCGATGCCGGCGCCCGGCGACGGTCGCACCGACAGCACCTGGTCGGCGCCGACGCCAAAGTGGCGATCTGCCAGAAAACGGTACTGCGCTGCGGTCAGGCCCAGCGGGCCGCGCGTCTCGTCGAGCACCACGAAATCGTTGCCCGCGCCCTGCATCTTGGTGAAGCGAATTCGCATGGCGGGATTATCGGGCCTGCGCCGGGCACTCGCGCCGGTTCATGCAGCGCCGCCGCGATAATGCACCCATGGTCCGCCCCACGCAGTTGCTCCACCCCCAACGGGAACCCGTCACGCCGCGGCCCGCCGCCACCGTGCTGCTCGTTCGCGACACCGATGCCGGCATCGAAGTGCTGATGACGCGCCGATCCGCCACCGCGAGCTTTGCGCCGGGCGCCTACGTTTTTCCGGGCGGCACCATCGACGCTGCCGATGCGCAGGCCCATGCCTTCGCCAGGCGCCGCCCCACGCAGGACGACACGCGCCTGACCCAATCCATTGCAGCGATCCGCGAGAGCTTCGAAGAACTGGGCATCCTGATTGCCCGCCATGCCGATGGACGCGGCGCGTCTGCGCAGGACATCGCTGCGATCGACCGCCACGGTCCTTTTGTCGAGCAATGCGCCGCGCGCGGCCTCATGCTCGCGGCCGACGAGGTCTTCGTGTTCGCGCACTGGATCACCGACCGTGACCTGCCGCGCCGGTTCGACGTGCCTTTCCTCATCGCGCGCGTGCCCGAGGGACAGTCGCCGGTCGCCGATGAGTCCGAGCAGTTCGAGCCCGTGTGGGCACGGCCTGCCGATGCGCTCGCACGCCACGAGGCCGGATCGTTCTTCATGGTTTATCCGACCATCCGAACGCTGGAGCGCCTGGCGAAATTCGCCTCGGTCAAAGACGTTCTCGGTGCGTGCGCGAGCGAACAGCCCTTATGGACGAGCTGTCCGCGCGCCGGCATGGTCAGCGGCGCCGACACGCGCTTCATGGAGCATGAGATGCAGTTCGGCGAGCTGGCCCTCGTCAGCCCCGACGGCCAGTACGCACACCACCTGGACTGGCGCACCGACGACGCGGTGCAGCTGCTCAAGAACCTGACGCGCATCACCGCGCCGAACCCCGGCGTCATGACCGGGCCTGGCACCAACAGCTATCTCATCGGCGACCCTTCCACCGGTTACATCGCGATAGACCCGGGGCCTCTCGATCCTGACCATCTGGAGCGGATCTGGCGTACGGCGGGCGGCGATATCAGGATGATCGTGTGCACGCACTCGCATCCCGATCACTCACCCGGCGCGAAGCCGTTGCAGGCGATGTGCGAAGACAAGCCCCCTATCCTGGGCCTCGCATCGCTGCCTACCGCGCGCGCTGCCAGCGAGTTCGTGCCAGACAGGCCACTGGCCGACCGCGAACGGCTGGTGCTCGAAGGCGGCGGGCAAACGCACACGCTGGAGGTGATCCACACGCCGGGTCACGCCGCGAATCACCTGTGCCTGGTGATGATCGAGGATGGCTTGCTCATCTCCGGCGATCACGTGCTCAACGGCAGCACCACGGTGGTCGATCCGCCCGATGGCGACATGACCGACTACCTGGAGTCGCTGGACAAGCTCACGGCTGCCTGCGAGACGTACGCAATCGAATTCATCCTGCCTGCGCACGGCCACGTGCTGGGGTTTGCGCCGCAGGCGATCGCGCGGCTGAAGTCGCATCGACTGCAACGCGAAGCCAAGGTCGTTGCAGCGATGCGGGCCAGGCCCCATGCGGGGCCGGAAGAATGGGTGCCGCTCGCGTACGACGACGTGCCTCCGCGCATGTGGCCGGTGGCCAAACGGTCTTTGATTGCGCATGTACAGCGCATTGAAGCGCTGGGCCTCGCGCATGGCTGACCTCGAACCGATCCGCCTGGCCAAGCGCGTCGCCGCGCAAATGCAGTGCTCGCGGCGCGAAGCAGAGCTGTACATCGAAGGCGGCTGGGTGCGCGTCGATGGCCAGCGGGTCGAAGAACCGCAGGCCCGCGTCTCGCAGTCCCAGGTCGTCGAGATTGCCGAAGGTGCAGTCCCCGAACTGCCCGCGCCCATCACCTTGATCGTGCACAAAGCCGCGGGTGTGCCGTACCTGGAAGCGCCGAGCTTGCTGTCGCAGCAAAACCATGCCGATCCCGAAGGCGCGGGTCGCAACCTGACCAAGCGCGATTTCGACAAGCTCGAATCGTTGATGGAGATGCCTGCCATGGCCCAGGGCCTGGCCGTGTACAGCCAGGACTTTCGCATCGTGCGCAAGCTCACCGAAGACGCCAATGTGATCGAACAGGAGCTGATCGCCGAGGTGGCCGGAACCATTGCAGAAGGCGGGCTGGAGCGCCTGTGTCATGGTCTCTCGGTCCAGGGCCGCCCATTGCCGCCCATCAAGGTGAGCTGGCAGAACGAGACCAAGCTGCGTTTTGCGATGAAGGGCATACGCCCCTCGCAGATCAGCTGGATGTGCAGCGAAGTGGGCCTGAAGCTCGTCTCGCTCAAACGCCTGCGCATCGGTCGCGTGCCCATGGCCGGGCTGGCTGAGGGGCAGTGGCGGTTTCTGGAGGCGGGGGCGCGGTTTTAACGACTGCGCACCAGCGCAAAAAAGTGTGAAGCCCGCCGGTACGCCGGATTTTGTGGCGCGCCTCGCACCTTTCGATGCGCGGCGCGTGACCGCCATTACTCTGGGCCGGTTGTCGCCAACCGGCTCGGTGCTACCTACCCGCCAGCTCCCCGGGACACAGGTCGACACTGGCCTACTTGGTATTGCTGCGCGTAGAGATTGCCCGTTTCACCCGGACCAAACCGGCTCGTCTCTGTTGCTCTGATCCTCACCTCACGGTGGACAGCTGTTAGCTGCTACGCTGCCCTATGCAGTCCGGACGTTCCTCCAGTGCGGCCTTTCGGCACTTGCACCAGCGGCGGTCTGGCGAGCTTCACCAGCGGTATTATCCGCGCTCTCCCCACATTCCACTTGCCTGATCAACACGGGCCTCAGGACATGATCCGACTTTCCGAAATCAAGCTCACGCTTGCACAGGCCGAAACGCAAGACGCGCACCTGGTTACTGCTGCAGCGGGCGTACTCAAAGTCCCTCCCACCGATCTCGCCCAGGTCGATGTCTTCAAGCGCAGCTTCGACGCGCGCAAGGCCGAGCTGCTCGTCGTGTTCATCGTCGATGTCACGCTGGCCGATCCCACACGCGAGGCTGGCCTCCTCCAACAACTCGCAGGCAATCCGCACGTCGCTGCAACACCCGACATGACCTGGCGTCCTCCGGTGCAGGCGAAAGCACCCCCGCCCCTGCGACCGGTCGTCGTCGGCTTCGGTCCCTGCGGAATCTTTGCGGCGCTGGTGCTCGCGCAGATGGGCCTGTGCCCCATCGTGCTGGAACGCGGCAAGCCGGTGCGCCAGCGGACCAAGGACACCTGGGGCCTGTGGCGCAAGAACGTGCTCAACCCCGAGAGCAACGTTCAGTTCGGCGAAGGCGGCGCAGGCACGTTCTCCGACGGCAAGCTGTACAGCCAGATCAAGGACCCCCGGCACCTCGGCCGCAAGGTGATGAACGAGTTCGTGAAAGCCGGAGCGCCACCGGAGATCCTCTACGCCGCGCATCCGCACATCGGAACGTTCAAGCTCGTGAAGGTCGTGGAGAACATGCGCGAACAGATCATCGCGCTCGGTGGCGAGGTGCGATTCGAACAGCGCGTCACCGATGTGCTGCTGCACGCAGACAACGGCACCACTTCACTGCGCGGACTCACCGTGCTGAACCAGGCCACGGGCGAGACCAGCGAACTGCGCTGTGACCATGCGGTGCTCGCGCTGGGTCACAGCTCGCGCGATACCTTTGCGATGCTGCATGAGCGCGGCGTCTTCATGGAGGCCAAGCCGTTCTCGATCGGCTTTCGCATCGAGCATCCGCAAAGCGTGATCGACCGCGCGCGATGGGGCCGGCATGCGGGCCATCCGATGCTGGGCGCGGCGGACTACAAGCTGGTCCATCACGCGAGCAACGGGCGTTCGGTTTACAGCTTCTGCATGTGTCCGGGCGGCACGGTGGTGGCCGCCACTTCTGAAGTCGGCCGCGTCGTGACCAACGGCATGAGCCAGTACTCGCGCAATGAGCGCAACGCCAATGCGGGCATGGTGGTGGGGATTTTTCCGCAGGACTATCCGGGCGGGCCTCTCGCGGGCGTCGCCCTGCAGCGACGACTGGAATCGACGGCTTTCGAGCTTGGCGGGGGAACGTATGAGGCGCCGGGGCAGCTGGTGGGCGACTTCATCAAGGGCCAGGCATCGACGGCGCTGGGCAGCGTCGAGCCGTCATACAAACCGGGCGTGAAGCTCGGGGACCTGCACCAGGCGCTACCCGATTACGCGATCGCCGCATTGCGTGAGGCCTTGCCCGCGTTCGGTCGCAAGATCAAGGGATTCGACATGCCCGACGCGGTGCTGACGGGGGTCGAGACGCGTACGTCATCGCCCCTGAAGATGACGCGTGGCGAGGACTACCAGAGCCTGAACGTGCGCGGGCTGTACCCGGCGGGCGAAGGTGCGAGTTATGCGGGGGGGATTCTGTCGGCTGGCGTAGACGGGATTCGGGTGGGAGAGGCTGTCGCCCTCTCCCTGAATCAGTCCCCTCCCCCGCTGGGGGAGGGTTAGGGTGGGGGCAAACGGCGCTCGTTACCAAAGCCGCTGTGCCCCCACCCCTGCCCTCCCCCAGCGGGGGAGGGAGTCATACAACTACTGAGCGGCCTGAAGCGCAGCGATGCGCTCTTCGATCGGCGGGTGCGTCGAGAACAGCTTGCCCACACCCGACGTGATGCCCATGGCCTGCAGGCCCTTGGGCAGTTCGCCGGGCACCATGCCGCCCAGACGCGCGAGCGCATTGATCATCGGCTGCTTGCGGCCCAGCAAGCTGGCTGAGCCTGCGTCGGCACGGAATTCGCGCTGACGCGAGAACCACGCGACGATGATCGCCGCCAGGAAGCCCAGCAGGATGTCCAGAACAATGGTGGTGATCATGTAGCCGATGCCGGGACCCGAGCGGTTCTCGCCCTTGTGCAGGAACGAATCGACCGCGTAGCCGATCACGCGCGACAGGAACACGACGAAGGTGTTCATCACACCCTGGATCAGCGCCATCGTCACCATGTCGCCATTGGCGACGTGCGCAACTTCGTGGCCGATCACGGCTTCGACTTCTTCGCGCGTCATGCCTTGCAACAGGCCCGTGGACACCGCGACCAGCGCGCTGTTCTTGAAGGCGCCGGTGGCAAATGCGTTGGGCTCGCCGTCGAAGATGCCGACTTCCGGCATGCCGATACCGGCCTTGTCGGCAAAACGGCGCACCGTCTCGACGATCCAGGCTTCGTCAGCGTTTTGCGGCTGTTCGATGATGCGAACACCGGCGCTCCACTTGGCGACCGGCTTGGAGATCAGCAGCGAAATGAACGCGCCGCCAAAGCCCATGATCAGGGCGAAGCCCAGGAGCGCCGTGAGGTTGAGACCGTTGGCCGTGAGGTATCTGTTCACGCCCAGCAAGCTGGCGACAACGCCCAGCACCAGCACGACGGCAAGGTTTGTGAGGACGAACAGGATGATGCGTTTCATGGATCAATTTTCTCCGCGAGATGGGGAGCCTATGGGAATTTGGGCCACCTCGCGCCGCAGATGAGGTCCCCAGGGACCAAATCAAGGGCACAAAGCTGTCGGCGGCGATGTTGTTATGTCGTTCTGGCGCTGCCGGGCCTGAATACAAGGGAGTCATCATAGAAGGAAAAGTTCTGGTTTTCGGCGCACCAGCCGGGGATGCCCATGACAGGCAGCGGGGTGAACGGCTTGGACGCCAGCACGCCCGGCTCCAGCTGCGCCGCGAGCCAGGCGTCCATGCGCGCCGGGGCGCGCTCAGGACAGGCCATGCGCAAGACATGGGCGGTCAGCGGCTTGCGCGGCGCCGCGAGCTTTTCCAGCAGGGCGTGACCGAAGATGGCCAGTTGCGACTCTTGCCAGAGAGGCCGCAAGTCGATGAACAGCCGCCGCCAGTCGCGCGCGATGAGCGCATCCCAGACCGGCTGCGGCGCGTGAAGCAGAGCACCGTTCTCGTCGAAGACCGTGATTGCGTCGCGCAACGGTCCGCGCAGGTTCAGGGCGCCCCCTTCGATCTGCGCCGACTGCAACTCGTTGAATCGCGATTTTGAAAGTGGGAATGTGAGCCACACGAGGCCATTGAAGAAGTCGTGCAGGTTGTCGCGCGTGGGGCACAGGCGCGTGCGCAGGATGAAGGACTCGTACGGCTCGCCGGCAGGCAACTCGTCGTGCGACACGAACCCAAGCGGTGCTCCAGGTTGCTGTGCGAACGCCTGATGCAAGGAAGCACTGTCCTCCCAGCGCCGCGCCACGCACTCGCCCGGCTCTCGATACGGCTGCAGCCAGGGCCTGGTCCAGTCGATGTTCGCTGCGAAGCGAGCCAACAGCTACCTCAGCTCAAAGTCCAGCCGAACCGGAAAACCCATCTGGCAGGGCGAGCCGTCGCACACGGCAGGCTTGTATTTCTCCAGCATCAGGATGGAAGCCACTGCGCGCGTGATCTGAGGATCGGGCGAATCAAAGACCGACACCGCCATGGGCTCGCCTTTGCTGTTCACATCAACGAACATCGACAGGCTGCCCTTGACCTGCAGCACACCCTGCGCAACAGAGATGGCCTTGTACACAGTGGCCAGCCCGCTCGCCGGAAACGGCGGCTCGTCGCGGGGCCCGAGCCTGACGTACTGCGACCGGACGAGCGCTTTTTCGTCCGACGACAGTTCTGCATAGGTCTTGTTCAGCGGCAGCGCGCTGGTGACCACGCTGCGCCGGATGTTCGAGCCGGTCTCCGCCATCTCCTGGGGGATGGTGTAGCGCGGCGCAGCTCCATTGGCCTTGTCAGCCCCGGGAATCGACCCGATGACTTCGCCCTTGCGATGGGGCTTGGGCAGGTCGGAGACGTCGAGCACCTGCGCCTGCGAGAACGCGGACAGATGGGTCAGGCACGCGAGGCCTGCGAGAAACAGACGCACGTTCATGCCGACTGTCCGACAAAGCGCCACGGGAGCGAATCGCCGGAGCGCAAGGGCTTGAGCTGCGCCTCGCCGAACGGGTAACTCTCGGGCGGCGTCCAGTTTTCACGGCGCAAGGTGATCGTGCCGGTGTTGCGTGGCAGACCATAAAAAGCAGGACCGTGAAAACTGGCGAAGGCTTCGAGCTTGTCCAGCGCGCCTGCGTTGTCGAACGCTTCCGCGTAGAGCTCCATCGCCGCATTGGCGGTGTAGCAACCCGCGCATCCGGTGGCGTGTTCCTTGAGGTGCGCGGGGTGCGGCGCGCTGTCCGTGCCGAGAAAGAACTTCGAACTGCCGCTGGTTGCGGCTTCGACCAGGGCGACGCGATGCACTTCGCGCTTGAGCACCGGCAGGCAGTAGTAATGAGGACGCACACCGCCCGTGAAGATGGCGTTGCGGTTGTAGAGCAGGTGCTGGGGCGTGATGGTCGCGGCAGTGAACTGGTTGCTGGAGTACAGGTACTGCGCAGCGTCCTTTGTCGTGATGTGTTCCATCACGATCTTCAGCTCCGGAAAGTCGCGGCGCAACGGGATCAGCTGGGTGTCGATGAAAAGCGCCTCGCGATCGAACAGGTCCACCTCGGGCGATGTGACCTCGCCGTGTACCAGCAGGATCAGCCCCTCGCGCTGCATGGCCTCGAGCGTCGCGTAGGTCTTGCGCATGTCGGTCACGCCGGCATCACTGTTGGTTGTGGCGCCCGCCGGATAGAGCTTCAATGCAACGACGCCCGCTTCTTTCGCTCGAACGATCTCATCGGGCGCGAGGTTGTCGGTGAGGTAGAGCGTCATCAGCGGCTCGAAGCTCATGCCTTGCGGCACTGCGGCGAGGATGCGTTCGCGGTACGCCGTGGCCATGGCCGCCGTGGTGATAGGCGGGCGCAGGTTGGGCATGATGATCGCGCGGCCGAATTGCGCCGCTGAATGCGGCACCACCGTCTTCATGGGTTCGCCGTCCCGGACGTGCAGGTGCCAGTCGTCCGGGCGGGTGATCGTGATTTCCTGGGTCATGGGAGTGATTCTCCCAGACCGGCGACGCCCGCCTCAGTGCGCCAGGATCTTGTTCAAAAAGTCCTTCGTGCGCGCCTGGCGGTTTTCAGGGTGCGCGAAGAATTCTTCCTTGGAGCAGTCTTCCAGGATCTTGCCGCCGACGTCGATGAAGATCACGCGATTGGCGACCTTGCGGGCGAAGCCCATTTCGTGCGTCACGACCATCATGGTCATGCCTTCCTTGGCAAGCGTGACCATCACGTCGAGCACCTCGCCAACCATTTCGGGGTCGAGCGCCGATGTGGGTTCGTCGAACAGCATGACGATGGGGTCCATCGACAGCGCGCGGGCAATCGCCACGCGTTGCTGCTGGCCGCCCGACAGCTGGCCCGGAAACTTGTCCTTGTGAGCCATCAGGCCCACGCGGTCGAGCATCTTGAGGCCGCGCGCCTTGGCTTCATCGACGCTGCGGCCGAGCACCTTGATCTGCGCGATCGTGAGGTTCTCGGTCACCGACAGGTGCGGAAACAGCTCGAAGTGCTGGAACACCATGCCCACGCGGCTGCGAACCTTGGGCAGGTCGGTCTTGGGATCGGTGACGGAGATGCCGTCCACGATGATCTCGCCCTTTTGCACCGGCTCGAGCGCGTTCACCGTCTTGATGAGCGTGGACTTGCCAGACCCCGAGGGGCCGCAGACGACGACCACATCGCCCTTGTTGATGTTGACGGAGCAATCGGTGAGGACCTGGACCGGGCCATACCACTTGGAGATGTTTTTGATTTCAATCATGATTTGATGACTTTCGACGAGCCGACTCTGGAAAGGCACGCCTCCTCGGGGGGCAGCGAGTACATGTAAGTGACGAGCGTGGGGGCCATATTTTTCAACGAATGATCTGTACCTTGAGCTGGATGCGGCGAACCAGCCACGACAGGCCCATGCACATCACGAAATAGAGCACGGCGGCAAGCAGGTAGGCCTCGACCGGGCGGCCGAGGTTCTTGCCTGCCGTCTCGAAACCCTTGAGCATGTCGTAGGCGCCGATCGCATACACGAGCGATGTGTCCTGGAACAGGATGATGGTTTGCGTCAGGAACACCGGCAGCATGTTGCGAAACGCCTGCGGCAGGATCACGAGCTTCATGTTCTGGCTGTAGGTCATGCCCATCGCCGAACCCGCATTGACCTGGCCGCGAGGAATCGACTGGATGCCCGCACGCACGATCTCTGAAAAGTACGCCGCCTCGAACGCGATGAACGTGATGATGGCGGACACTTCCGCGCCGATCGGCCGCCCGATGGCGAACGGAATCAGCAGGAAGAACCACAGCAACACCATCACCAGCGGAATCGACCGCATGGTGTTGACGTAGGCAGCCGCTGGAATGTCCAGGAACGATTTGCCCGACAGGCGCATCAGCGCCAGGATGGTGCCGAAGATGATGCCGCCGATGGTGGCGACGATGGTCAGCCAGATCGAGAAGATGAAGCCCTTGATGACGAATGGCGCCAGCAGGTCCCAGCTGAAGAATGTAAGGTCGAGGTTTCCGAGCATTTCAGTGCCCTCCCATTCCGCCAGCCGCCACGAAGCCGGGCACTTGGGACTTCTTCTCGATCACGCGCATGATGCGGTTGATCGCGAACGCGGAAATCGCATAGAGCACCGTCACTGCGAGATACATCTCGACCGGAGCCGACGTTTCCTCACCCGACTGGCGCGCGAAGAACGTGAGTTCTGCAATCGACACGGCGAATGCAACCGACGAATTCTTGACGATGTTCATCGACTCGCTCGTCAGCGGCGGGATGACGATGCGAAGCGCCATCGGCAAGAGCACGAACCGGTACGTCTGGAAAGTAGAAAAACCCACCGCCATGCCTGCGTAGCGCTGTCCGCGAGGCAGGGCCTGGATGCCGGCGCGAACCTGTTCGGCCACACGAGCGGAGGTGAAGAGCCCGAGCGCCAGGATCACCAGCACGATCGACGGTACGTCCTTGAAGCTGGGAAAGATGCCCGGCACCACGAAGTACCAGAGGAAAAGTTGCACCAGCAAGGGGATGTTGCGAAACAACTCCACCCAGGCATGCCCTATTCGCACCAGCCAGGGGCTGTTGGGTAATGTTCGCAGCGTGCCGACGATCAGGCCGGTCACGAGCGCCACCACGAGTGCGCACAGGGACACGGTGAGCGTCCATCCCCATGCGGAAAAAATCCAGTTCAGGTAGGTTTGATCACCCCCCTTACCGAAGCAGCCGGCGATGATGTCGCCGGTGGTGGTCTCTTTGCAGAAGACCTGCCAATCCCAAGCCATTTGTTGTGTCCCCGTGAAAAACGGACGTTGTCCAGGCCACAGCGCGAACGCCATGCGTTTTGTGCTGCCTCTTCTCCAAGCGGCCTACGTTAAACGACAAACCCCGCCGTAACAAGTGCTGCGGCGGGGTCTGCCAGTCTCAATTGCTAGCGATCATCGCCGGCTTACTTCTTGGCGTAGTCTTCCATAGGCTTGTCGTTGGGGTTCGCCCAGGCTGCCTTGGTGCTGTCCGACAGGGGCAGGCCCACGCGGGTGTTCTTCGGCGGGATCGGTGCGACAAACCACTTGTCCCAGAGCTTGGCCATCTCGCCGCTCTTGACCATGGCGGTGATCGTGTCGTTGCCGATCTTCTTGAGCGCTGCGTCGTCCTTGCGGATCATGATGGCGATCGGCTCGACGCTCAGGACTTCACCGGCGAGCTTGAACTCGGCGGGGTTCTTGGCGTTGGCGATGTTGCCAGCCAGGATCGAGCCGTCCATCACGAAGGCGTCGGCGCGGCCGGTTTCGAGCAGCAGGAAGCTGTCGGCGTGGTCCTTGCCAAAGACTTCCTTGAAGTCAACGCCCGTCGCACGCTCGTGCTTGCGCAGGTGCTGGACCGAGGTGGTGCCGGTGGTGGTTGCAATGTTCTTGCCGTTGAGCTGGGCAATGCTGTTGATGCCGGAATTGGCCTTCACGGCGATGCGCACTTCTTCAACGTACGTCGTGTTCAGGAACGAGACGTCCTTCTGGCGCGTGGCATTGTTGGTGGTCGAGCCGCACTCGATGTCCACGGTGCCGTTCTGCACCAGCGGAATGCGGTTCTGGGAAGTGACCGGCTGGTACGTGACGTTCAGCTTGCGGCCTGCTGCCTTTTCCAGCTCGGCAATGATGCGCGAGCAGACTTCGACGTGAAAGCCTGCGAACTTGCCGTCACCGGTGGTGTACGACAGCGCGCCGGAGGACTCACGCACCCCCATCGTGACATTGCCGGATGCCTTGACCTTGGCAAGGGTATCGGCCTGGGCGAATGCGCCGCCGGCAGCAAGCGCCGCGACTGCAACTGCCAACAAATGCTTCTTCATGCAAATCTCCTGTAGTGATGCGTTGGGGTGAAATTCAAAAACGTCAGTAAATTGATTAACGAAATTCTAGGGATTCCGCGTTCGGGGAATACCCTGAATTTCCCTTGGCTTCATGCAAAGCAGGCTTTGTGCCTGCCTGATGTTCAGGTTGGCGCGAACTGTACGAAAAGGTCTCCGAGCGCGCCAATGCTGATTGCGCGAGGTGTTATGCAAAAGATTTATAACTACTTCGCAGCCGGCGTATGCGCCACCAGGAAGGTCCAGAGCGCCTGAACCGTGCCTTTGGGCGACTCCTTGCCCAGTGGCTTCTCACGATAGGCGCGCACGTCCATTGTCAGCTCAAGTCCCTTCAATTCCGGCGGCGCGCAATTGACGAGACGTTTGGATCGCAGCTCTTTCTTGACGGCGCTGTGCGGCAGGAACGCCACGCCGTGCCCCTCGACCGCCATGACTTTCAAACCTTCTGCCATGTCGGTTTCGTAAACCCGGTCGAGGTGGATCGGGGCGGTGGACTGCTTGAGGATCAGGTCAGTCACGCGCCCGAGGTAAGCGCCGGGTGCATAGCCGAGATAAGGCAGCGGCTGGCCTGCGCGGCCCGGCAACTTGAACATCGGCTCGCCATTGGCATCGGCGCGGCAGTACGGCGACAACACCTCCTGGCCCAGCGTCACCACCCCGTAGCGGTCGGCGTCAAGTTGCAAGGGCTGCGACGCGTGGTGATACGCGATGAGGATGTCGCAGCCGCCTTCGACCAGGCGCATCACGGCGTCGTGAACATTGAGCGCAATCAGGCGACTCTTGATCGGGCCGAACTTCTCGCGCAGCGACGATACCCACGCCGGGAAGAAGGTGAAAGCAAGCGTATGCGGTACCGCGAATTCGATGACGTCCTGACCTGCCGCGGAGTGTCCGCGCAACATGGCGCGCGTGCTTTGCAGCGCCTGCAGCATCTCCATCGATTGCGAGTACAGCGTTTGACCCGCGGGTGTGAGCCGCGTTGGATACGAACTGCGATCGACCAGGTCGGTGCCGGCCCACGCCTCCAGCGCCTGTATGCGCCGCGAGAACGCAGGTTGCGTCACATGCCGCAGCTGCGCCGAGCGGCTGAAGCTGCGGGTCTCGGCGAGGCTCACGAAGTCCTCCAGCCATTTGGTTTCCATGGTGGGATTATTGCGCTGGCCGGATCAACTGCCCCGGCTCACTGCTTGCAATCGCAAACTTCGCTGCCCTTGTCGAACACGATGCGCCACTTGCCATCCGCCTCCAGGCGCCATATCGAAGTGAAGCGGCCAATGAGCTTGCCCTGCGGGTTATGCACCGGCCCGGAGCTGAGCGCGAGATTGCCGGACGAAAGCACTTCGACTTCTTCCGGCGCCCACGAGAACGGTGCTGCGGGAGACGAATAGAACCTCCCCCAGAACTGCGAAATCGCCTTCGGGCCATGCAAAGGCGCAGGCCCGGAGAAGAACACCGCGTCCTGGGCAAGAAAGGAGATGAACGCGTTCAGGTCGCGATCGGCCATCGTCCTGGCGAATGCACGCTCGGTCTCGGCAACCTGCTGCCGCGCGCTTTCACTTGACGCCCCGTTCGACTGCGTGGCGCAACCAGCCATGAGGCAGGCCAGCATCACGGCAATCATTCGGTAAAGCATCGGCGAACTCCTGACGTGCGTGGTCAGCGGGGATGTTACTCGTCGAGCAAGCCACCGCGATAGAAGCTGTAGGCAGTGCCGTCATGCAGGTAGAAATGGCCGTCGGCGCAGCCATCCTTGCCCGGAAAGAATTCGCGGTAGGCCTTGGGCACCAGCCGCTCCAGCTGTTCATCGGTGAGCTCGTCAAACTCCTCGGGCGTGATGGATTGGCCGGCTCGCAGTTTTCGGTTCATGATTTTTCTCGTCAGGCTTGCAGGGGCGATTGCATCACGACTTGATCCGATACAGGCAATGCCGGCGCAACGCATGGCCCTCGGGGAGCGCTTCGTGATCGAAGTCCTCGCCGCTGTTGCGCATGCCGATCCGTTCCATCACAGCCCGCGAAGGCAGGTTGGCAAGCGCGGTCATCGAGACGATTTCCTGCAGTCCCAACTGCTCGAATCCAAAGCGCAGGGATTCGCGTGCCGCCTCCGATGCGAGCCCTCGTCCCCAGAAAGGCCGCGCCAGGCGCCAACCGACCTCGACACAGGGCGAGAACGGAAACACGCGCTTTGGAATCGACAAGCCGACGAAGCCGATGAACTCGCCCGTGTCTTTCAACTCGCACGCCCAGTTGCCCCAGCCGTGCCGATCGTGGTGCGCCTTCGTCCAGTCGACGCTGGCGTCACTCGCCTCGCGGGACTGCACCGACGGGAAGTACCTCATCACATCGGGATCGGCATTGAGTGCGGCAAAAGGCGCGCGGTCGTCATCTCGCCATTGCCGCATCAGCAGGCGCGCAGTTTGAAGTTCAACCGGATGACTCATGGCGCCCTGTTGATCACCGCCTCGATGTGATGCCCATCCGGGTCCACCACAAACGCCGCGTAGTACGCGGGTCCATAGTGCAGTCGCAAACCCGGCGCCCCGTTGTCCGAGCCGCCGGTTTGCATCGCTGCCAGATGAAACGCGTCCACAGCAGCCCGGCTCTTCGCTGCAAACGCCAGATGAAAACCCGGCCCCGGCGCAAGCGGCACGCCCTGCTGCAACTTGATGGCGAACTTGTCGCCACCACCCTTCTCGCCATAGCCCACGGCAGCGCCGGACTTGCCCTTGCCTGCGTCCGTCCAGACGCGCTCATAGCCCAGCGCAGCGAGTACAGCGTCGTAGAAGTTCGCCGAGCGCTCGATGTCGCTCACCCCAAAAGAGATGTGGTGGAGCATGTGCACGCGGACCTGGGACGCGTCGGCTGACTGCTTACTTGGGAGCGGCTGCGCGCTCTTTCAGGATCGCTTCCTTGTCTTCGGTGCGGAACGTGATGCCTGCGCACTGCTCGTTGTAGGCCGTCGCGGTTTTGGCGAAGGCTTCCAGCTCGGTCCTCGTTGCCTGCAACGCAGCATTGGAAGCCTGCACACGCGCGTTGTGCGCATCGACCTTGCGCTTGAACGCGCGCTGCTTGCGATCGTCGCCTTCGTTGACGGTCTCGGCTTCTTTCGCCAGCTCGGCCGATTCGAGGCGGATCGCGGCGACTTCTGCGGAATTGGCAGTTCGCTGCGCATCGAGCCTGGTGCGCGTCGGAGCGAATCCGGCTTCGGTGTTCATGCAGGCGCGCAGCTCGTCACGATTGACCAGGCGCGGCTCCTTGGCCGGCGCAGCCTGCGCCTGGACCTCATGGACGGCGAAGGTGGAGACGAGCAGGACTGCGGCGAGAGAAAAGAGAGTCTTGGATTGCATACGAATAGGCCCGTTCGGTAAGGGCGTCTGGGTTGATGGGCGAGCCGGCAACCCTTGTGGGGCATGTCCGGCAAGTACCGAATGCTAGCGAACTTCCGGCCCGGGATTGTCAACGGCCGGTGAAACTCTCGCTCCAGACGTCACCTCGGTTCACTTGCGGCCCCTGGCCTTGTCGAATTTTCGCCAGTATTGGAACTCGTCTTCGTGATGGTCGATGTCCAGCTCTGAAACGCGCACCTGCAGCCGTTCCTGGACGTCGGCAACCGCCTTGTTATAGACAAGCGGGCCCAGTTCTTCCAGGAAGTAGCCAAGCAAGGCGCCAGCGGCGATATTGCCGATCTTCTCGTCCATGTTTTCCGCGAAGTAGCGTTCGATGGAAGCAATGGCTTCCTGGCGCACTTCGCGTGGCAGTTCAATCGTCATGATTGGCCCTGGGTGGGTGAGGCAGGCTCCACGAGCACGAATCGCGGCTGGAGCTTGCCCTCGAAGACGCCCTGCTCAAAGAACATGGCATGCGGGCGCACCCACCACCCGCTGTCGTTGTAGAGCGGCCGGTAGAGCACCAGCGCCTCTTTGGTTTCGCTGTGCCGGACGACGCCGGTCACTTCGTATTCACCGCCCTTGTAGTGGCGGTAGCGGCCGGTCGGCGTCAAGGGTAGTGGTTCGAGCATGGCGCGAATGCTCAGGCGACCACATCGGCGCTTTGAACGATGATGCGGCGCGCGCCCTGGGCCGCGACCAGATCGATCAACTCGGTCAGAGCCGTCGCAGGTGCGGAACCCAGATCGACAGTGAACAGCCACCAGTCGTTCTGCGGCTCGACCCGACCCAGCGAATGAATCGCCTGTGCGAGCGTCTCGCTGGCGTGCGTGTCCTTGATGTCGAGCCAGCGCGTGGCCCAGTCTTCCAACACCTGCAGCGACTGGATCGGCTGGTCCACCTTGATGTTGACCGCGTTCCAGGTGAAGGGATGCACCTGCATCTCGAACGAGCCCAGGTTGTAGCCGCGCGGCTCCACCGTCATATCCGGCGCAGGCGTCACATAGTAAGGACGCACCGCGCCGTCCTGCGCCTTGGACAGCAGGTCCACGCGCAAGTAGCGATACGGATACGGCATTGCCTCGTTGTTCAGGCTGATGAGCACCTCGCTCGACGTCGCCGGTGACTTGGCAAGCAGCTCAGCCTTGGTCGAAAGAAGCAGCTCGACATAGCGCTCGCGTTCTTTCTCGAAAATCTCTCGCAGGGTCATAAGGGCTCAATGGGGGTGATCGCGCAGCTGAAAAGCCTCGCAGGCGCAGCGATTTTGCAGCAATTCAGGCGGGCGCCTGCTTCTGGCTGCCGGCACGGACCATCCCGGCGAAAGCGTGTGCAACCGGCTTTGCCGCGAACCAGGCGAGGACGGCCTGCGCGCAATCCTGCGGGCTGGTCTTGCTGGTGTCGATCTCAAAGTCGTAGATCACGCCGTCATGCATGGACATCTGTGATTCGGCGAGCCCCAACGGCCTGTCGTTTCGGCGCGCTTCGCGTTGCTGGAGCTGCGGCAAGTCACATTTGACGCCGACCAGATAAACAGGAAGTCCGGCCAGGCCCTGCGCCAGATACGCCCATCCCTGCCTGGGCAGAACGTGGTCCAGGATCACATGCTGGCCATGCCGAGCGTACTCGGCAGCAGCGGCGTTGATCGCGCGGCACAGGGCCGCGAGCCGCAGCGCCGACACCTCTGGGGACACGCCGTCGAAGTACCCTGGCGGCTCCATGGCGCGAAAGGCATCGAGCTGCACATGAAGGTGCGGCTCGTCAAAGGCTTGCTGCATCAGGCGGGCCAGCGTGGACTTGCCCGAGCTCGACGTGCCGTTGAGCACGATGACACGGCCGGGATGGGTCGGTTGGGCCATGGTCATCCGTCGGGTTGTCCTACGCTGCGCGCGCAGGATTGGGCGCACGATGAGATCCAATCAATTGAAAGCCATACATGACGGACCCACGCAACATCGCCCACGACAAGAAAGTTCAACAAGAGAAAAAGCATCACGGTGAAGCCGTCGCCCCCGGCGCCGACAAGAAACCGCAACCGGGCAAGAAGACCCACATGCAGCATCATGCGTCAGACGTCGAGAAGACGCCCGATGAGGCAGCGCCCGTGCCGACCGATGAGAAGCCCCTCATCTGATCGCTGCGCTGGCGCCAGCGGCTATCGCGTCCCGCCGTTCTGGACGCACACCGAAACCGACACACTTCCTGCCAACGGTTGGTTGGAACCGGCGCGCGCGTCGTAGTAGCTCAGTTGCTGGATGGCCTGGCTGCCGAAGTCGGTGGTGACCACCAGCTTGGTGCCGTAGGTGTACGGTCCGCTGACGGTGGACTGGCTGCCGTCCATGTAGAAAGATTCGATGCTCGGGTAGGCAGCAGTTGCGCTGACCGAATACGCAGCAGGCATATTCACGATCCGCGAATTCGCAACGCAGCCGATGGGCAGCATGTTGTTGCCATAGGGCGGGGTGTACGGGCCTTCAGGCGTGTTTTCCACCACGGTGGGATCGACCGAGCGCACGCAGATGCCATCCATTCCGTTGGCACCCGTCCGGTTGGGGATGCGCGGATCGAAAAAGCCACCGCTCATGATGACCTTGGAGACGAATTCGCCGCGCTCCAGCTTGAGCGGGATGGCACGCGTCTGCTTGGGGTTCGAGGCATTGGACGAGCTTTTCATCGAATGCTCCTCCGGCGTGTGGGTGTAGCGAGCCGCATGGATCGCTGAAAAAAGCGCAGTATAGGGACGGACTCCTGCAGCATACAGGCTTGGTGAAGTGCGAAATTACCCGGGCGAATCGCGCCAGAACCGTTCCATCGAGATATAGGTGAACGAAGCGGACCACCCGATGAGCAGCAGTCCATTCAATGCTTCAACCGCCGCGAGCATTCGTATCGGGCCCACCGGCGTCAGGTCGCCGAAGCCCAGCGATGTGTACGTCTCCGCAGAAAAATACATGCACGCCATCAGCGAGAAATCGGAACTTCCCTGGAGAGTACCCACCCCGCCCCAGACAATGAGACCGTAAAGCGTTGCGCCGTAGATCGCCATTTCAGCGGCGTGCGCAACAAAGGCGGCCAGGATGACCACGACCAGCTTGGCCCGCTCGGGCATTTGAAACGAAGGTAGCCAGGCGTTGAGCGACCGCAGGACTTCATAGTGCAGGACCGTCGTTGCGATGACCAGCAGGCAGCAGAGGAATATGACGAGAGGCATCTGTGGTCAGTCGGTCGGCTGATAGATCGGGGATCCATTGAGCCGGGGGCCCAGTCGGCAGTGCAGGAGTTTCATGGCTCAACTGTACTGAAGCCGAGAGACACCGACAGCCACACAGCGCTGACCATCGCGATCACCGCTGTCATCGCGAATGCCCCAGCGGGACCGGCGAGCTTCCAGACCAGTCCAAAGAGCAGACCCGCGGGGATCGCAGCCAGACCGGTGACCATGTAATACCAGCCGAACGCAGTGCCCTTGCCCGAAGTGCCGGCCAGTTCGCTGACCAGCGAGCGCTCGACTCCCTCGGTGATACCGCTCAGCACGCCGTAGATCGAAACTGCGATCCACAGCCCCGCACCGGTGGAGACGCATGCGAGCGCGCCGTAGCCTATGGCCAGGAATGTCCAGTTCAGCAAGGTGAGGTGTCGCTTGGACCTGCGATCCGTCAGCGGGGCACCAGCCAGGGCAACAACGGACTGCAGAGCCGCCAACCATGCCCACAGAAGCAGCAGCGTCACGGTCGACATACCGAGTTCATGGCCGCGCAGCATGATGAAGGCCTCGGATGCCTTGGCAAAGCAAAACAGGGCGAGTACCTGGAGGTAGCCGCGCAGCGCCGCCGGCAGCTGCGACCATCGCAGTGACACGGGTTCAGCATTGCGCGCGCTGTCGATCTGCGCGGCCGTCGCAGGATTGGGCAACAGGGCCAGCAGCACCAGGACGGCCAGGCCCGGAATCGCAGACAGCAAGATGACCCGAGAGAGGTCCATGCCCGACCACGCCAGGACTGCCGCCGCGATCAGCGAGCCCAGCACTGCCCCCGCGTAGTCCAGGCCACGATTCAGGCCATAGGCGCGGCCCTGCATGTCCTTGGGCGTGAGGTCGGCAAGGATGGCATCCCGCGGTGCGCCGCGCAGTCCCTTGCCCAGCCTGTCGGCGGCCCGCAGCGCGACTACGACGCCCCAGTTGCCCGCGAGACCGATCAGCGGACGCGATGCCACTGCCAGGCCGTACCCCACGAACACCAGTGCCTTGCGACGCTGCGGTCGTACATCGGCATGCCGCCCGGACCACAGCCTCAGGAAGGCGGCCATGGCGTTGGCAATGCCTTCAACTGCGCCGATGGCAACAGGCCCCGCTGCGAGCACCGAAACCAGCAGGATCGGAATCAGCGGCGCGACCATCTGCGCAGACACCTCGTTGAGCAAGCTCACCACGCCGAACATCACCACAGGCAGGGGAAGCTTGCGACGCACTGCGACTGGTTGGGGTTCCATGCCCGGGGGTGGGGAAGAGCCCATGTGCGAGGGCTCAGCCCTCAGACCCACGAGGGAAGCGCTGCGCCTGGCCGCGCGTGGGCCCGATCAAGAGAGTGGCGGCGGCAACGGCTGCGACAAGAAGTCCGAGATCGGGCATGACGTCGAGCAGGAATGCGGCCTGACTGCCGACCACTGACCAAAGCATCGGCACAGCCAGAACCTGCCGCAATGCGGTACTGGACGCAAGGCAGAGCAAGCCGATCGTGAAGATGGTGGTTGGGCACGGAAGCCCGAACGTGGGCAGCTCGGGATACGGGTGGCCCGCAAGCGTGGCCCACAGCGGATAGACGATCAGCGAGAACACGATCAATGCCACACCGGCAAGTCCACGGGGATTCGCAGAAAAGGTGAACTGTATGTTCCGGCGGATGACGCCGTGCCATGCAAACATGAAGCCTCCGGCCAACGACAGTGCGGCAAAAGCATAGGCCATCGGGTTGATCGGCGCGAAGAACGCGAGATGATAGGCCGCAGCAAGCCAGACCCACAGTGACGCAAGGATCGCAGAAACCGCCACACCAGACCAGGGGCGTCGAACTGCAATGAGCAGCAACGCGAGAACAGCCAGACCATTCAGCACAAGCTGAGCGGGCCACACTGCGCTGTTGTAGGCGCGAAAGACGCCGAAGAACTGGTCGATGGTGAAGGGGAGCTGCATGTGGCCTCTGGCGGCTGGTTGGTTCACTCGTGGTCAGGCAACATGCAGCATCTCCGGGGTCACCGCGCACGCCGGTAGTGCATGGCGACCGCGCCGCACCGAAGCGGTCTGGCCGAGATCAACTCGAGCCGCCGTGTGCCGGGCAGCCCGCCCTCGTACAGGGTCGGACCGTGGCCGGCGATCATGGGGTGGACGAGGAATTGGTACTCATCGATCAGATCCAGCCGGTCCAGCTCGGCTGCGAGCTTGCCGCTGCCCAGGAGCACGCCGTCCGGGTTTGCGTCCTTGAGTTGCTGAACGCCCGTGCGCAAGTCGCCGGCAATGTGGTGGCTGTTGGTCCAGGAAAAGTCATGACGCGTCGAGGACACCACGTACTTCGGCTTGGCTTCCAGCTTGACCGCCCACTCGCGTATCGCTGGCGGCGCTTGCACGTCGCCGCGTGCCACTGCCGGCCAGTAGCTTTCCATCATCTCGTAGGTGACGCGACCCCACAGCATCGCCCCGCCCTCGTCCAGGAGCCGGGTGAAGAATGCGTGCGTCTCGTCGTCGACGATCCCTTCCTGGTGGTCGATGCAGCCATCCAGGGTGACGTTGATGCTGAAGGTCAGGAGTCCCATGGTGTCCTTTTAGTCTTTGCCGTCACCTTGTGGCCCAGCCACCCGATAGCGGAAACACCTGACCGACAAAGCAGTTCGCTGCGTCGCTGCACAGGTACGCCGCGAACAGGGCGTCCTCGCGGGCTGCGACAAGGCGCCCAAGCGGCACCTCTCGAGCCAACCGCTCCTGGAACTTTGGATTGGCCTGGACCGAAGCGGGGAAGTAGGTGGGGTTGTCCACGAAGTTCTGAGCGATGGCGTTGACCTGGATGTTCTGCGGAGCCAATTCAACGCCGACGGCCTGGACGTACGAAAGTTGCGCGCCTCGTGCGGCGCTGTACGTGGAGGTTCGCTTCATGCCTCGCAACGCAGAGGCGCTGCCGACGACAAGGATCTTTCCGCCGCCGCGCAGGTTGAAGGAAGGCACAACCGCCCTGACAAGCCGCGGAAGCGGATCGACCAGCGCTGCGAAAACACTTCGCCACTCCTGCTCGCCGACTTCTGCTGCCGTCGTGCTCGGCGCAAGGATCGACAGATTGGCCACCAGTACGTCGATCGGTCCGGCCGCGGCTACAACCCTCGCCGCGGCGTCAGTCTCGCTGAGGTCGGCACTGCTCTTGACCACGTCAGCGCCCTGCTCCGCGAACACGTCGCAGAACGTCGGCCCCATGAACTCGTCGGCCTGTGTGACGAGTACTCGCTTACCCAGGAGTGCGTTTTGTATTGTCATGTGGAGCGATGATTAAGTTCCTCGAACTCGTCTTTCTTGACGAACAGGCCGTAGCAAACAATCCTTAGCCCTGCGCCCTCACTTTTCAAATGTGCCCAATTTGGAAGGCCCATTCACCTCAATCTTTTCCCCGATCACCTTCCCGCTCGTTTCGTCTTCAAGCCATACGGCCGAGTAGTTCTCCCCCAGCTCTCCACGAACAACATAGCTGCGGTAAGTCTCAGGACTGACCGTTATCTTGCCAGTGACTTGATAAACGGTATTCGTCAGGGCCAGTATTGGCGCCGCATACTCAGTGCGACCGACCAGAGTGAACGTTGCCTTCTGCGCAGGAACGTTTCGTTCGATCGCAGAGGGTGACATGTTGAATCCACGTCCTTGATTCATTCGCAGCGTTCGCACCCGGCTATCCTCCATCCTCTTGCCATCAATTTCGGATATATAGAAAAAATCGGCCTTGCTTTGACTCAAGGTTTTCACAGAATCCTTGATTATTGCAACCGGCCCGGAATATCCTTCTGGAACAGAAGGTGCGAACGTGGCACAACCGGTAAGAGAAACCGACAGTACCGCTGCTGCAGCCAGCCGCTTTGCAGACGCTGCGCCAAAAGCGGAAAACAATATTATTTGCATTTGACTATCCCTACTGTTTTGAATGCGTGATGGGTAAACGATAAACCCCCGCCGGACGAACCGTACTGATAAGGTGTCGTCTGAAATTCGTGACTGAACTCCTGTCCATTACAGAGTTCCCTGGCTCGTACAAGAAACCCGCGTTCGACCTCTTCGCGTTTATGGGCGCCGGCCCCGTTGGCAAAAAGTTTGTATTGCCTTGGTCCGACATCCAGGACCTCGAAGCTCATCATCGCGCCCTCCAGCCAACGGGAATTTGGACTTGATGCGCATCCAGCCATCATCGCCAGTGCAGTTAATGTGAAAAGGTGAGTTCGCATGCGACTTTTCATTGGTAGGAACTCGTCGAGCAGCTAGAACGTGCCTGACTTGAACAGCTTTCCATCGGAATCGAGCAAACGCCAATCATTGCCCTCGCGATGAAGGGTTCGACCTGTATCGGGGTAGTGGCAGACATCCTGTCTGGCCCGAGTGCCAACGACAAGATAGGTGCACGGTACATCTGTCCGATTCGAAGCGTGGTGCGCGATGGGCACACCAGCTGGCCAAGAAGCTGTATCGCCTGTCTGGAGCACATGTTCTTCCGAGCCCTCTGTGATCGTGAGGGAGCCCGAGAGCACGAACAGAAGCTCATCTTCGTTCTCGTGCCAGTGGTTGTTTGACGAACGGGCGCCGGGATGGAGAGTCTCGACTCGGGCTCCGTACTGCGAAAGACCCCCTATCTCGGAAAGTCGGAGGGTCTCAACAACTCCGAACGCTCCCCGGTCATCTCGTGTAGCTGCGGTTTGGTCACTTTTGATGATCATGTGCTTGCTGGGTAATTTGAAGTAGCGCGACTTTAGCCATGAGTAATTCTCCTAGAGTCCTTTCGCTAGCGCGATAGCGGTTCGAATGTCGTGTTGCTGAGAAGGCTTGTCACCTCCAACCAGGAGAACAATCACGACGCCTGCGCTAGCTTCGATATCACTACCCACACGCCCGACGTCGGAGTTGACCGGCGTCGGACGACTTGTCAGGCATCATGCGCGCCCACATCAAATTCGAACCGATCGAACATTCCGCTCCCGATCTGCTTCTGGCTATGGTGCTTGAAGCCAAAGCTTTCGTAAACGGCTCGAAGCTTCGGCCGGCCCGCAACGCAGTCCAGGCGGAGAAATCGAAGGTGTTTCTCCTGCGTGAGAGCGACGGCATGACCAAGCAATTCGCGCGCAAAGCCACGCCCCTGCTTCTCAGGGTGCACCGCCAGCTTGTGCAAGTACGCTGAAGTCCCGTCCGTGATCTCGGGCCAGAACGCGGGGTCCTGGAACTGGAGCCGAAAGACGCCTACTGCGCATTCCGCCTCAAAGCCCAGGTGGTACAGACCGCGGTCAATGTGCGGCGTCACCGCAGACTCGCTCACTTCCGCACTGCTCCACAGGCCCTCGCCTCGTTGAACGAGCTTTGCGGCGGCGGCGGAGAGCACGCTCGCAATGACGGGCGCGTCGGCGCGTTCAGCGACACGAATGTGCATTCCTGAGGCCAAACGCAAAGGTAACAGGCGACTTGCGCCAGGAGGGAGCGAAGCGCCTGCATGCCGCAACGCGTCCGTGTCGACCGACATGTTATGCGTCGGCCTTGTTCGCACGACGACTCCGGGGCTTCTGTTGCGGCATGGTCGCCTTGGAATTGCCCCCGCGCTCTGCGAGCCTACCCGTTACGTATTTGTGCAGGACGCTTGCGATAAGCGTTTGGTATGGAAGCCCTTCTTCGAGCGCCTTGACCTGGATGTCCTGAAGATCTCCAGACGAAAGGCGGATATTCACGCGCTGATCCTTGATTGCAGTCGAGCGCGCAGCCGCCTTGAACCTGGAGAGTTCGGACCTTGTAGCGACGGACTTCAGCGCACCCTTTTCAAAAGCAGTAAGCAGCTCCGTCTCGTATCGATCAATCTTGGGCATCTTGTTCACCTTGGTTCAAGTAGTCGCGCGTTGCCTTGCGGCTGGGGATGACAGTCTTAAGGAAGAAGTGATCGTCTTGCTCCACGAAGGGCACCAAGTACGCATACCCGTCGCTGGCCACAACCAGTACCTTCTGCTTCGGATACTTCGCAGGATTTGGATGAGTAAGGACGTCCAACAATCCTCCAGCTTCAATGGCGACGACCATTTGCTCGAACGAGATACCTCGCTCCATCTGCAACTGCTCATTCTTCTCAGAACCCCAGCGAAACGGCTTCATTTCTGCAGTCTACAGGAAGCGTGTGCCTTTTGTCATCAGGACGTAGGCCTGAGAGCGAAGTTTGCCGACGTAACGTTGGAGGTGACCGGCGCGCCGTCGTAGCGTTTCCGTGTCGATCGACTTGTTAGACCGCGCTTCGCGCGTGTTGTCCCCAAGCCTGGACTTCATGTCGGAGCCGTCGCGGGACGCCTATTTGCCATACTGGTTCGCCAAGGACTCTGCAACGCGCGCGATCAAGGCGACCGGAACTGATTCACTCAACGGAAACTGCAAGTTTCCCTTCGGCCCGCGGTACGGTTCAAGTTCGGCAGCAAGAGCCTGGTCCTGGACAGGTGGGTAGACTCCAATGTGCTTTTTGAACGCCGCGAAGTAAAAGAACACCTTCTTACGACGAAGAGCTGGCATCTGGTAGCTGATGCACTCGTCGGCGTCCGGAACCGCGGCGGTTACCGCTTGGCGTATGGCCAGCAGGATTTCCCTAGACTTGGGATCTGCGCCGCGGATGTACTCGTCAACGCTTGCGAACGTGTGGCGGGTTGTCATGGGTTCCCTGGTGCTGGTAAGCGGTCTAACGTTGGAGCTGACCGGAACACACCACTTGCGGCGAAGCCGCCGCGTGCAGGTGTGTTTCCGTATCGAGCGACTTGTTATGTCGCATGGCTACGAAATTCACTGGCACATTACCTCCACAGCTTCGCACAGGCTCTCAGGGCCCGCGCTACGCCTTATCCAACTATCCTCCCACACGACTGCGTCGGCCTCATTTAGCGCGATCGTCTTCTGAACGATTAGCCACGATTCCTTGCCATCCCACACAAGCCGACGGATTGGCGATGTGGCCGCAGTTACCACCCAGCTCCCAAACGACTCTGGCGCATACGTAGCATCGAGCACCGCTACACGCGCTCGAATGGCGGACACTGCGGCCTCGAAATCACCTCGGTTCATGGTGCGACATAACGTAGAAACGACCGGCGCACCAGAGAAGGAGCGACCGCAGGGAGTGGACGCACTTGTGCGTCCGTGTCGATTGCTAAGTTAGACCTCACGATGCCTCCACCAGTCGGCAACATCCCAAATGACCTTTTCGTCTGTCAGTTGGTAACTCTCGCGAATCGTAACGATGCAGCAGTGGTTGAACACGAAATATCCGGCGTGCTGAGCGAAAACGGCGACAGCCTCGCGAGTTAGCGAGATCAGCGCGAATGCATACCCAAAATCCCAAACGCTATCCGGGAACTGTCGATCATCTCCGTAGCAGACGCGCACGCGCTGATAGGGGAACTCGGATTGAAGAATTCCGGTTCGCTGAACGTCCTCTATCGAACGCTCCAGGTGTGAAGCGAGTTCAGGAAGAAACGCATCGAAGACCAATTGGTTTTGAGCGCGCCAGATATCGAACGCCATGATGTCTAACGTTCGAAGTGAGGCGCAAATTGCAAATTGCAGCTTGCTGCATTTGTCGCCTCGACTGAGGTGTTAGGCATCAGACGCGCCGCCCGAACCATGAAAGTGATTTCTTGCATGGATGCATCACCGACTCGTAGATGTCGGTGTATTCAACGTTCACGGTCAATTGCGCCAGGGCCTTGCGCACCAAGTCTCTGCATTTTGGAAAGCTCCGCTCGTCTTCATGTCCGGTAAGTTCCAAGAGGACGATTTCGGCACCAGACTGAAGTGTGCGGTGGCGTAGGGCATGAGTGAAATTGTTCCAGGGTCTTTCGCCGGGAAGGTCTGGCATCCAATCAACTAGACAGTCTTTCGCACTAGTGCCGTCAGAGACCGTGACGGCCGTGATGATCATTGGGCCCGTGCCATTGTTTCGAAGTTTCACGCGAAGGCTATTCTCATAGTCCGCCACAGTGACTTCAGCGAGCGGGCGCACGGTAAGCTCGTTGTGCTTTCGTTGAGTTCGAGCGGACCAGATTGAGATCCAGACGGAGATGGCCGATACAAGGAGTGCAAGAAAAGCTGCAGCTGCACTTGCAAGCGCGCCGAAGGCGTTCGCCGCATTTGGGTCTGTCTTCAGCAGGTTGACTAGCGCATCCATAGGTTTCGTGATGCCTAACGTAGACGTAACCGGCGACCGCGGAAAGGTGCGACCGCAGGGAGCAGACGCTTGCGGGCGGCCGTGTTGACGGACAAGTTAGGTTGCACTTGCCACCTTCCAAACCCAAAAAATTGCAAAGATGAGTGCCGCAGATCCAAGGCAGGCAGCGAGCCACTTAGCCGCGATAACCGACCCGCGAAACACTGGCTCTCCGCTTTTTACTCTCTCCCACTCCTTCTTTAGGAATGGCTGTGCCAAAGCCATTAGGTTGTCCAGTTCTCCCTCCACACCGCCGGACGAGTAATAGACCTCTAACGCCTTGTCGACCTGGGCGAGTAGGACCACCCCGTCGGGTTCGGTTGGGTTGAGCCGGAGTCGGATTGCGTAGCGCGACTGAAGTAGTCGCAATCGATTCTCTGCAAAGAAGTCTGGTCTGAGCGCGCGCTCGTTGCCAACTTCGATCGCATCCCTCAATGTACTGCCGGTGATAGCTCTCAGGTCTACAAATGTGGGTTGTGCCTCAAGCCTCCGAAGATTGGCGGCGAACTCGGTCAAATCTCCACGGAGACCGTCGATCCACGCCTGCCGGAACTCGGAAGTCTTTTGCTCTTTGGAAATGACAAGGGCCAGAAACGAAACGATCGCAGCGATGCATGCCGCGACGACGGGACCAAGAATCGGAAGAAATTGCGGAGCCGTCGACATCGGTGCAATTTAACGTAGACATAACCGGCGCGCAACGACTCGCCGCGAAGCGGCCGCCTGACGTTGCGTGTCCGTGTTGACAGGCATGTTAGCCACCGACCGCCACTTTGACGCAAACAATAGAAGCGAAAATTGCTAGCAGGAAGTAGCCGCCAAGTAACAGGGCATGACTCTCCCCTTTCCACTCATCTCGGCTTGCGAATTGATCCTTCGCCACCTCAATGTAGGGGTACCGAAACATAACCCACCAATACGCACCATTGGCCCAGACGAACACTAGCGCAGCCAGAGCCACGACAACTGCCACGGGTATCGATGCACTCCCTTTGAACTGAAGCAGCACGAATCCGGCGACCGCCCATGCCGTGAGCGCCAGAGCAAGGAGCATATGCCGATATCGAATAAAGGGGTGAGGTGGGGCGCGGCGCATTTTGTCGAGAGCTAACGCAAAGGTGAGCGGCGACCAAGACCAGGTGCGCGCGCAGCGCGCGGACGCACTTGGGCGTCCGTCTCGACCGACAGGTTAGACCTCAGTGTCCGGTAACTCAACCTCATTGGCCTAGCACCGAAACTGAGAGCGAATCTGCTCCAACTGACCGGGCCTGAGCTTTCCAGCTACGTCGCGGTCAATCACGTTGTCTTCCTCGCGCGTAATCGCGAAGGAGCCATCTGGCTGCTCATGCCACATGACATACCCGCAGTGAAGCGCCAAACTGGAGAACTCAGAGGAGAAGTCAATTGCAGCATAGGTGCCTGGCCTAGCTTGAGGAGGATCCTTGTACCAAGTCACCTTACGTACGGTACGTCCACCAGCCGTGCCCGCGCGTCCGTTGAACGCTTCGATCGAACTGCGCCACACGGATAGCGGAACCATCGCCTTTTGGCTCGGCGAGAAGTACCCGTGGGCCTCATCAGTCTTACCACTGTCTCGGGCAGAGAAGTATTGCTTGCTCATCGCCAGGACAGAGCTGACCTGTGCGTCGGTTGGCTTCCAAAGTGAGTCTCGATTGGACGCAGCCACTGCCTGCGGAACTTCGGCTGGGGCACCCGTTGGTTGAGCCAGCGCTTGACCGGCGATCGCAACGAACAGGGCAAGCATGGGAAACAAATGTCTCATCTGAGGTCTAACGTAAAGATGACCGGACCACCAACATACGCGGCGAAGCCGCCTCCTTCTGTTGTGGGTCTGCGTCGATCGACAAGTTAGGCTGCATCGGCGTCTCCCGGGAATGTGTCGCGCGTATCGTAGCCAGCCAAACGTGCCGCAGCCAAGACATGGGCTGGAACATGAACAAGAAACATAGTGACTGCCGCCTGAAGTTCTTCCGCAGTGAAACGTTCGGGGAACAGGGTGAAAGCGACCACAAAGGCTGCGTCGGTTTCCCAATCGACCAGGTGGAACGCTACTTCGTCTGCGACCAGTGGGTCCATCTCTTCCGCCAAGGCTGCACCGAGAACGTCATTTGCAGCCCGGGCCGGCACTCCGCCTTTGAACAGCGCCGCTCTCTCACCGAAAGCCTCGGTGAAGATCTGAAAGACCTTTGCTCGAACCGAGTCGTGTGCGTCCATGTGCAATCTAACGTTGGCGCTGACCGGAACACGCCTTGCACGGCGAAGCCGCTTCCTGCAGGTGTGTTTCCGTGTCGAGCAACATGTTAGACCGAACTTCCCGTATGGTTACGGCGCCTTGGCGACCACACAACCATGATCCGTTGTGTTTTCACCGCGCACCGAGCTCCAGCAAAGCCTCTCATCGACAACTAAGTAAGACAAGACGTGCAGTGTCCCGCCCTCACCGGCTAGCCGCCAATGAAAAGAACGGGTACCCCAGATGTCGCTCCCTGCGCTTGCTGGCTGCGATGTACGCAGGAGGTCAAACCCTAGAGGCGCTGCTGCCGGGGCGGCAGTCTTTATTGCGTCGTCAACGCTCATTTCCGTCCGCATAAGTACCATACCTGCAAGAGCAAGGCTGAAGACTACCAGGACGATAGATGCGCGCTTCATTTGTGCGGTCTAACGTGAAGATGACCGGCGCACAAAGGTAGATGCGATCGGAGGGAGCGGACGCATTTGTGCGTCCGTGTCGATTGGCAAGTTAGTCCTCATTTTTCGCCTCGATTGAGCAGCGCATCGATGTCAAGCCCGTTTGCCCGAGATGTCCATTTCTCCGGCCAACAGGACTTGCTGCTTCCCATATTGAGGCCCGAGCGCATCACGAAACCGCCAGGCGTGTGAAAGGCCTTGAAGGAGTAGAACTCCTTCCCTGTCGCCAAATCAACGTAGCTCACTGCTTGCTCACTGATGGGAAATACATAGCCCACAAGTTCCGTGATGTATGAGTTTCCACGTTTCGCCGCCACCACGCTTTTCGCGTTTGGTGCGACTCTCACTTTGGCCTCAGTCGCACAGAGCCTTTGAAACTGCCATCGCCCAATGGCTTCGTCGACAAACGGCAACGCCGCCACAACCGGAAACACCAGCAATCCCAACAGCGATGAGCCGGGAAAGCGGATCGCACGAACAATTGCCACGGTGATGAGTCCGGTGACGATCAGCCAACCGGCAAGGAGCGCAAGGACGAATAGGCCGATCATGGACGATCTGCAACGAGGCGGGCGTTCAGTACGCGCATGAGGTCTAACGTAGAAATGAGTGGCGACCAGGCATAGGCGCGACCGCAGGGAGCGGACGCCCCTGGGCGTCCGTCTCGATTGCCCAGTTATGTCTCATCGCACTATTCCTTCGCTGTACTAGCTGGCTCTACGCCACAGTTTGCCATTTGCTGGATCAAGCGGGGGACTATGGTGTCGGATGACGTACCCACGTCTTCCTCAATTTCTCCAAGGTCAGTCCAAAGCCCACCCACGGTCAGTGAAACCGAGCAATTGTGTCCAACCCACGACTTGATCTCAACGTGGCCATCTTGATCGTGGAGAGAAATGTGGATGCAGTCGTGATACAGGACGTGCGCAATTCCACGTGCAGTCAGTGCGGCTGACAATTCGTCCAGGCCGTCACCGTGAGCCATAACGTAGAAGCAACCTTCGCACAAGCAAAGGTGCGAGCGCAGCGAGCGGACGAGCTTGTTCGTCCGTGTTGGCTGCCCAGTTATGGCGGGGACCGTGGAAGATGTTCACGAGGTCATGATACCGACGCAGCCGCTGCAAAGAAATCATTTCCCCGCGTTTGAGGCGATTGCTGGAGAAGGAGCGTCGGGTCCGACGGCGCTTGCCTTGCGGCCTTGCCCGACATCGAGTGAAGCGGCCGCGACCAGTGTGAAGAACGAGCCGCGACAGGAGCCGCGATGCGAACCGACGGCACGACGGCCTCAACCTGCTGCGCGTGAAGAGTCAGCGCTCGAAATGCTCACGTCGAACACTTCCACACTGCCCAAACATTCGCAGAGAGCAACGCGCTTGAACTCCAATGCCCTATGCAGGAAGAACCTCAAGAACATGCGGCATAACGTTTAAGACAAGCGGAATCCGGCGCGCTTGCAAGCGAAGCGCGCACGCGCAAAAGGATGTCCGACTTGGTCGACAAGTTAGGCATCACGGTAGCGGCGAGAAGTATTCGCGAAATTCCCATTTAGAAACGACTGAGTAAATTTTTCCTTTGTCGCAACCCCAGTGTTGAAAGACGTCGTTACCAAGTAGGTTGTATTTGACTTTGACCCAATTCGGCCCAGTATCAACAACTCGAACTGGCTCAAATTTGGTTTGCTCTTGCGGCTCGCCCGGAAAGTAACTACCGATATAGCGTGTCCCGAACACAAGAACCAATCTTCCAAAGAACTTGTTTTCGAACAGCGCCTTCGCCCTCTCAGACACGTCTGGATGCTTGCGCATATCGGCGAGGGTTAGCTCTTCATCAGACTTCCACAGACCGACCAAACAAGAGGGGACGTCGGCAAGCGAACAGAGAGGTGCAACAAGCAGCGCAATGATTATGGGCAGGCTCTTCATGATGTCTAACGTGAAGATGACCGGACCACCAACATGAGCGGCGGAGCCGCCTTTTGCTGTTGTGGGTCCGCGTCGATTGGCAGGTTAAGTTGCAAGGCGACACCTATAGGCATACGCTGCATCGTGCGAGCTTCCGCCCGAAGGTGGCCTGAGACCATTGCTCGAGTTCGGGCAGGTCGAGGGAGCAGACCTTGATGTACTTTCCGGTGGTGTAGTTGTCGCGCGATGCACTGGACACCGCCTTGTGGGAGGCGAGATGAACCATCGGGTATTCGGGACGCGTGGTGGGAACGTCTAGGTTAGCCACATACCCTTCCGGATGCGCGTGCACCCACTCAAGGTATTCCGACTCCCTGTTTTCGAAGCGTTCGATCACCGGCGACTCTCCTTCTGCTACTTAACGTAGAAATGACCGGGCCACCAACATATGCGGCGAAGCCGCTTTCTGCAGTTGTGGATCCGTGTCGATTGCCATGTTAAGTCTCATGTTAGCGATTGAAGCAAGCGAGCAGGGAAATCTCGGGAGCTACAGAACCCATCAACGCAGTTCCCGCCAATGCTAATGCGAAGACCGTCGCGCCGACAAAGCTCCGGGTCGCGAAGGAAGTGAGGGGCACGTCGCCAAGAGCCTTATACCCACCTGACCAGATATAGCGCACCGTAGCTGCGCCGTCCTGATCTCCATCGTTGAAAAAGATCTTCCGCGAAGTTATCGAGCGCCATGTCTCGGGATGATATTCGGACAGCCGCCTACCGAACCTGCCTTCGTAGAGTGCCGCTGCCACACCGCCAGCGGCGCCGCTGAGGAAGAGAACCACGTAGACGAAACTGAGCGCGCTACACATGCTGTGCGACTTAACGTGAAGATGACCGGCGCACAGCAACTGCGGCGAGAGCCGCAGCCTGCTGCTGTGCGTCCGTGTTGATTGGCATGTTAAGACTCACCGCACTCGACTCAAGCGCTCGGCCATTCTCGTTTGCCACCCTGGTCCGGAGGCCTTCCAGCGGTCAATGACGTCAGCCGGAAGCCGCAACGTCAGCTGCTTTCGCGGATTGTCAGACGGGGGACGCCCACCTTTATTGATAGTCGCGAGCCCCACCATTTCTTTAGTGAGTTCGGGCAACTCCTCGTACTCCGACTTCTTGATGCGGTGGGCGTCAACGCGATCGAGGTCAGATTTCAAGGTTCGGCGCGACAAGTGCTTGCTCGCGGGCATTGGCTTTCCTCATGCTGAAAACGTGACGAACCGCGCCACGCGGCGTGTAGCCGACCACAACCATACGACCAGCAAGATAGCCGAAGCAGATGATGCGTGCTTCACCGTAGTCTTTGCGCGTGTCCTCGACCTCCAGAGTCGCGCCCGAGAAGACGAACTTCGCATCCTCGAAGTCGAGCCCGCGTTCTTGCAACGCCCGCTCGCGCTTCTCCGGATCGTAGGTCACCCGCATGGGTTATTGTAACTACGAAAACCAAGCAGTCAACCACGGCTGTTTCGGTGAGTCTTAACGTAGAGATGAGCGGCGACCACGCGCCTGCGAGCGCAGCGCGCGGGCGCCAAGGGCGTCCGTCTCGATTGCCAAGTTAGACATCATTGCCCTAGTCGCTCATTCAAGAGTTGCTGACTCAGCAAGAGCACTCAATTCAGACTTCGCTACTCGCAAATCGGAAGTCTGCGCTCTCATTATGTGAAGTATGTGTGTCGGTGTTCGCAATTCAACGAATAGAAAGTATGGCTTGGCCTGAGCCTGACCAACTTCTTTGCAGTATCCCAAGGCAATGTGCCTGAACGGGTTTGAATTGACAACTTCAATGCCTGATTCATAGGGCGCAGTGCAAAAATGTGCCAGCGTGTTCGATATTGTCACTCGCGGGGCAGCGATAGGCGGACGCGCGTTGGCGTGACTTAAAACGATAACGTTCGTCTCCGCACCACTAGCGCTCAGGAAGTCCACACCGACCACCGCAGGCTTGGGCTGCCAGTCGGTTGGAACGGAGAACTGGGCGATGGCCACCTGTATGCGCTTGAATCCGACTCCCTCCTTCACAATCCGGGGTGCGGTCGATCCTGGAACCGGGCGCGTGCCCAGATACGGGCCGTCTGCAATTGCGTGAGTTGCGATCAGTGCGGCGAGAAGGCAAGAAACGTGGACGCGTTTCATGATGTCTAACGTCGGCGGTAAGCGGACCCGACGCAGGCGATAGCCTGCAACCTGGGTTCCGACTTGACCAACATGTTAGACCGGAACTTCACCGAAACCCCTGGAGAAACCATCCAGCAGGCAGATCGTCGAGGAGCGGCATTGCCCAGAAGAGGTAGGCGGATGCAACTATCGAAGCGAAGCCGGCAACCTTCGGCCGAACCCAGCGACGTCTGAAGCCCAACATTGCCCCTCCAAGCGCAGCAATGCAAGTGAGTACGCAAATGGCGAGAAGCAGCCGGACCGCGAAAAATATCTGTTGGTTCGGGACGTAGAAACCGCGAGGCGGAGCAACAAGGAACATGAAGAGGAGCCACGCAGCGACAGGCACACCGGCAAGCGCCAAGACAACAACTTCAGCGGCAGAGACCCGGGCAAAAGTGTCCATACGGTCTAACGTAATGTCTGGATCAAACGCTGCTCGATAAAAGCGGCGCACGGCGAAGCCTCAACACGGCCGCCTGCTGTAAGTCCTTGTCTATCCAGCATTAACTTCCTCCCGCGCCAAACTTCTGAGCGCCTTCGCGCAATGTATATCAAGCAAGCTTACAAACGCGGTCTATCACTGCTCTGTTTTCTGTGACTATTGCCGGATAAAACTTCCTCCACGACGCGAGCCATCGCAACTTCGCGTCACGCTTGCAGAAATTCCGACCGCTCATTTATACTGATTATTCATACAGTATAAATATGACGACAAGTCCGGCAGCACCACGTTTCCAATCCACCCGCCTGCTGGACCAGGTCCGTGAGCGGGCCCGGTATTTGCACTACAGCCTCAAGACCGAGAAGGCCTATACCTACTGGATCCGTTTCTTCATCCGCTGGCACAACCTCAGGCATCCACGCGACATGGGCTCGGCCGAGGTGGAGGCGTTCCTGGGCATGTTGGCCACCCAGCGCAAGGTCTCGACATCCACGCACAACCAGGCGCTCAGCTCCTTGCTGTTCCTCTATCGCGAAGTGCTCAATGTGCAACTGCCCTGGATGAACAGCATCAAGCGGCCGGCCTACACAAAGCGCATTCCGTCGGTGCTCACCCGCGAAGAAGTCGCAGCGCTCCTCGCGGCGATGGAAGGTGAGGTCGGGCTGGTCGCCACGCTGCTCTACGGCACCGGCATGCGATTGATGGAAGGGATGCGCCTGCGCGTCAAGGACGTGGACTTCGATCGCAACGTCATCATCGTTCGCGAAGCCAAGGGCAGCAAGGACCGGGTCGTCATGCTGCCCCGCGCCCTCGCCCAAAGGCTGCGCGACCAGTTGACGGCCGCCCGGACTGTCTGGTCCACCGACCGCGAGAACGAAAGAGGCGGCGTCGAAGTTCCGCACGCCCTGGAGTCGAAGTACCCGCAGGTCGGCTGCTCCTGGGGATGGTTCTGGGTGTTCCCCTCACCCACGCTCAGCACTGATCCCGTCAGCGGTGTCGTGCGCAGGCACCATCTGTACGAAGACAGGCTGCAACGCGCCATGCGCCGGGCGGTTGTGGTCGCCGGCATTGAAAAGCGCGTCTCGGCGCACACGCTGCGGCACAGTTTCGCCACTCACTTGCTGCAGGCGGGCACCGACATCCGGACGGTGCAGGAACTGCTCGGCCACAGCGATGTCAGCACGACCATGATCTACACCCACGTTCTCAAGATCGCTGCAGGCGGCACCCCGAGTCCGCTCGACTCGCTGCTACCGCCACTCGCCTGCAAGGAGCCTGAGCCTTGCTATGCGTGACGGTGGGAGGCGATCACTCTCTGACCTCAGTCACTCCTCTTTCCCCTGCTGCTGCAACGCCCACATCTCCGCATACCGCCCCTGCTTGGCCAGCAGTTGCGCATGCGTTCCCCGCTCGATGATGCGGCCGGCGTCCATCACCAAGATCTCATGCGCATCGACCACCGTCGATAACCGGTGCGCGATCACCAGCGTCGTCTTGTTCTGCGCCGCGGTCTTGATCTCTGCCTGTATCGCGCGCTCATTCGCCGAGTCGAGCGCGCTGGTTGCCTCGTCGAAGATCAGGATGGGCGGGTTCTTGAGCAGCGTGCGAGCGATCGCCACGCGCTGCTTCTCGCCGCCCGACAGCTTCAGCCCGCGCTCGCCCACCATCGTCTGATAGCCCTTGGGCGTGGATTCGATGAAGCCATGGATGCGCGCAGCCTTGGCCGCTTCTTCCACTTCGGCGCGCGACGCGCCGGGGCGGCCATAGGCGATGTTGTATTCAACCGTGTCGTTGAAGAGCACCGTGTCTTGCGGGACGATGCCTATCGCCTGACGCACGCTGGCCTGCGTGACTTCGCGGATGTCCTGTCCGCCGATGGTGATGCGGCCGCCGTCCACGCTGGTGTTGCCGGGGATGCCTACGTCGTAGAAGCGGTAGAGCAGTCTGGCCAGGGTTGACTTGCCGGATCCGGAGGGGCCGACGACGGCTACAGTTTTCCCGGCAGGGATTTCAAAGCTCACGTCATGCAGGATGACGCGGGCGGGGTCGTAGGCGAAGGTGACGTGTTCGAAGCGGACGGTGGGGTCGGGGGTGGCTGGAGAGCCCTCACCCCGGCCCTCTCCCGCTTGCGGGAGAGGGAGGAAGTCCGCGGCGGGGGACAGAGCAAGAGGGACGGCGCCCGGGCGGTCGGCTACTTCGCGTTCGCGCTCCATCAGCACGAACATCTTGTCCAGGTCCGTCAGGCTCTGCTTGATCTCGCGATACAGCACACCCAGAAAATTCAAGGGGATGTACAGCTGGATCATGAAGGCGTTGATCATCACCAGGTCGCCCAGCGTCATCGTGCCGGCCACGACGCCTTCGGTCGCGCGCCACAGCATGCCGACCAGGCCCACCGCGATGATGACCTGCTGCCCGGTGTTGAGCAGCGACAGCGTCGTCTGGCTCTTCAATCGCGCGCGGCGCAGGCTTTCCAGGCTGGTGTCGTAGCGGCGCGCCTCGAAGCCTTCGTTGTTGAAATACTTGACCGTCTCGTAGTTCAGCAGCGAATCGATTGCTTTCGTGTGCGCAGCCGAATCGAACTCGTTGGCCTGCTTGCGAAACTGCGTTCGCCATTCGGTCACGGTCACGGTGAACACGATGTACACGGCCAGCGCGCCCAGCGTGATCCACGCAAACCACGCGTCGAACTTCACCGCCAGGATCGTGAGCACCAATGACACTTCGATCAGCGTCGGCACGATGCTGTAGAGCGAATACGAAATCAGCGATTCGATGCCGCGCACGCCGCGTTCGATATCGCGGGTCATGCCGCCGGTCTGCCGCTCCAGGTGAAACCTCAAGCTCAACGCGTGCAGATGCTGGAATGTCTCCAGCGCGATGCTGCGGGACGCGCCCTGCGTCGCCTTGGCAAAGACCAGTTCGCGCAGCTCGGTGAAGAACGATGTCGATAGCCGCAGCAAGCCATAGGCCACGAGCAAGCCCATCGGCACGACGAGCACCGCCGTCGGGTCGCCCGGCTTGAACGACATGGCGTCCACCAGGTTCTTGAGCAGCAGCGGCACGCTCACGTTGGCGACCTTCGCGCCGATCATGAACACCAGCGCGGCCATCACGCGCCACTTGTATTGCCACAGGTAGGGAAACAGGCGCTTGAGGGTCGCCCAGTCGGAGCGGTCGGATTTGCGCAGCGCCAGGTCGGCGGCCACGGCGGCGGGGGAGGCAATTTCGCCAGAGCGGCGCATGAGGGACAATCTTGGAGTTCTTTCGGAGATTGTGCCCATGTCGGCGAATTCAAGCGCGTTCCAGCCCACACTGCCCTCGGACAAGGAGCTGGTGCTCAAGGTCATCCCCATGCCAGCGGACTGCAACGCCAATGGCGACATCTTCGGCGGCTGGGTCATGGCCCAGGTTGACCTGGCCGGCGCGGTGGTGCCGGCCCGCTACGTCGCAGGCCGCATGGCGACGGTGGCCGTCAACCAGTTCATCTTCAAGCAGCCGGTGCGCGTCGGCGACATCCTGTCGTTCTTCGCGCATGTCACCCGCATCGGGCGAACCTCGATCACCGTCCAGGTCGAGGTCTATGCCGAGCGGTTTGGCAGCCAGCGGCAGTATGTGAAAGTGACCGAGGCGTCCCTGACCTACGTGGCCATCGACGATGCCGGCAGGCCCCGGCCCATCCCCACGGACGACGGCATTTCCATCTAGAACTTGCCGTGCCGCCCCTCGCCGCCTGCAAAGCGGCCCGCGCCCGCTATGCCGTCTGCAATGCGCTGCTTGCTGCGCTGCCATTCCATTAGCAGCGCATCCTTTAGCGGCAAGTCCCACTGCTCATAGGCGTTCATCCGGTCGGCCAGCATCGTGGCCTGGGGAAATTTCGCGATCTGCGCGGCGAGCTCCATCGCCGCCTCCAGCGCCTTGCCTTGTTCCACGACCCGGTTGCACAACCCCATCTGCAGCGCCTCGGCAGCCTCCACTTTCCGTCCGGTGAGGATCAGGTCGATGGCATGGCCCATGCCGACCAGGCGCGGCAGCCGCACCGTCCCACCGTCGATCAGCGGCACGCCGAAGCGGCGGCAGTACACGCCGAAGTAGGCGTCTGCCTCCATCACGCGCATGTCGCACCACAGGGCCAGCTCCATGCCGCCCGCCACCGCTGCGCCCGACACGGCCGCGATCACAGGCTTGGACAGCAACAGGCGCGACGGCCCCATCGGCCCGACGGGCTGCGACTGCTGCGGATCGAATTCCAGCTCGGCGATGACCTCTTGCGGCTTCTCGGCGAGCCGCGCGCCGGCCTGCAGGTCCCAGCCCGCGCAGAAATGCCCGTTCGCGCCGTGGAACACCGCAACCCGCGCGGCCTCGTCCGCATCGAAGTCGATGAAGGCCTGGTACAGCGCAAGCGCAGTGGGCGCATCGACGGCATTGCGCACATCGGGCCGATCCAGTGTCACCAGCGTGACCGGCCCCTGCTTCGTCACATGGACGGCGTCTGCGTCTGTGTCTCTCATGGCGCGATTACACCACCCCATTGGGTGAGAACCCTGTATCGGAGCCCCGCGCTAACCGCTATAACCAGCCGGCACACGAGACAAGATTGGAGCGCAGGTGCAATTCATACAACTGGTGATCAGCGGAGTCGCACAGGGGTGCATCTACGGCCTGATCGCGCTGGGCTTCGTGCTCATTTACAAGGCCACAGAGACGGTGAGCTTCGCCCAGGGCGAGCTGATGATGCTCGGCTCGTTCGCGGGCCTGGCGCTCATGACCATGCTGGGTTTTCCGTTCTGGCTGGCCGTGATCAGCGCCATCGCGGCAATGGCGGTGTTCGGCGTGCTGCTGGAGCGCATCGTCATCCGCCCCATCCTGGGCCAGCCCGCGTTCTCCATCGTGATGCTGACGATCGGCATCGGCTACGTGGCGCGCGGACTCATCACCATGATCCCCGGCATCGGCACCGAAACGCATACGCTGCCGGTGCCCTACAAGGACCAGATCTGGAACGTCGGCGCGCTCGTGCTCAACGCGGAGCAGATGGTCGTGATCGGCGCGACCGCCGCCTTGTGCGTGGTGCTCTTCACCATCTTCAAGTACAGCAAGATGGGCATTGCGATGCAGGCCTCGTCGCAGAACCAGCTGGCGGCCTACTACATGGGCATCCCGGTCAAGAAGCTCAACGGGCTGGTCTGGGGACTGGCAGCGGCGGTCGCGGCAGTGGCCGGCCTGCTGCTCGCGCCGATTACTTTCGTGCACGCCAACATGGGCTTCATCGGACTCAAGGCCTTCCCGGCCGCGGTGGTGGGTGGCTTCGGCAGCTTGCCCGGCGCCATCGTCGGCGGGCTGATCATCGGCATCGTCGAATCGCTCTCGGGCTTTTACCTGCCGCAGGGCTTCAAGGACATCGCCGCGTACATCGTGGTGCTGGTCATGCTCATGGTGAAACCGAACGGGTTGTTCGGCGAGAAACTCCGCAAGAAAGTCTGACGTGAGATTCATCTTCAAGACCGACTACGGCCAGGACATCAACCTGGCCAAGCACGGCGGCCATGTGTTCTGGTACAGCGCACTGGTGCTGCTGTTGCTCGCCGCGCCGTGGCTCTTCGCGGAATACTGGCTCGCGCAGCTGACCTTCGTGTTGATTTATTCAGTGGTGGGCCTGGGCCTCATGCTGCTGGCGGGTTTTACCGGCCTCTTCTCCATCGGCCACGCGGCGTTCCTGGGCGTGGGCGCGTACACGCAGGCGGTGTTCGTGAACATGGGCGTTCCGTTTCCGATTGCGCTGGTGCTGGCCGGCCTGCTCTCGGCTGCGGTGGGCATCATCGTGGGCCTGCCCGCGTTGCGCGTGAAGGGCATTTACCTGGGCATCGCGACGCTCTCGTTCGGCTTCATCGTCGAGGAAGTGCTCGCGCGTTGGGAGTCAGTGACGGGCGGCAATTCGGGCATCCACGTCAAGCACCCCGATCTCTTCGGCTACAAGGTCGATTCGGCCATCGGCTTTTATTTCCTGTGTCTCTTCGTGGTGATCGTCGCCACGCTGGGCATCCTGAACCTGTTGCGTTCCCCCACGGGCCGAGCCTTCGTTGCGATTCGTGATTCGGAGATTTCCGCGCAAAGCATGGGCATTCACCTCGCCCGCTACAAGACGCTGTCGTTCGCGCTCTCGGCAGCGCTGGCGGGCATCGGCGGCGCGCTCTATGCGCACAAGCTCACCTTCATCTCGCCCGACCAGTTCAACATCCTGCAGTCGATCGACCTGCTGCTGATGGTGGTGATCGGCGGCCTGGGCTCGGTGCACGGCGCTTTTCTCGGCGCGATCTTTCTCATCTCCATGCCGCAGGTGATCTCGCTGACCAAGGACTACCTGCCCGCCGTCATCGGTCAGGCACCGGGACTGCAAGGGCTGGTGTACGGCCTCGTGCTCATCATGTTCGTGCTGTTCGAGCCGATGGGCATCTATGGCCGGTGGCTCAAGGTGCGAACCTACCTGCAGATCTTCCCGTTCTATCGCAAGGGCCTGTTCAAGCGGCAGAAGTCCTTCCTGAAGTCGGATCGCCTCAAATGAACGACGTTCTTCTGTCCGCAAAGAACCTCAGCGTGCGCTTCGGCGGCGTGCTGGCCGTGAACAACGTCAGCTTCGACGTGAAGCGCGGCGAGGTCTTCACCCTGATAGGCCCGAACGGCGCAGGCAAGACCACGGTGTTCAACCTGATCAGCCGCATCTACACGCCCACCACCGGCACCATCGAATACGAGGGCGCCCTCCTCACCGAGCAGCCGCCGCACAAGATTGCATCGCTGGGCATCGCGCGCACCTTCCAGAACATCGAGTTGTTCGAGCACGCCACGGTGCTGCAGAACATGCTGATCGGGCGGCACACCCATCGCACGACCAGCCTGTGGAGCGACATCTTCTTCACCGCCAAGGCACGGCGCGGCGAGATCGATGCGCGCGAAAAAACCGAACGCATCATCGACTTCCTCGACCTGCAAAAGCACCGCGATTCGATGGTGGCGGGCTTGCCCTACGGCGTGCGCAAAGTCGTCGAACTGGCACGTGCCCTGTGCACCGAACCCAAGCTGCTCCTGCTCGATGAACCGTCATCCGGCCTGAACGTGGAAGAAACCGAAGACATGGCCTTCTGGATACAGGACATCAAGAACGAACTCGGCATCACGGTGCTGATGGTCGAGCACGACATGTCGCTCGTCTCCAAGGTGTCGGACCGCGTGCTGGCGATGAACATGGGTGAAGTGCTGGCGATGGGCACACCGCGCGAAGTGCAGACGCATCCCGGCGTGATCGAGGCCTACCTCGGCTCAGTGGACGACGTCTCGTCGCTGCGAAGGGAGGCTGCGTAATGTCCCAAAGTCCTCCGGCAGTCTCCGACACGCCTGTGCTCAAGCTGTCGAATGTCGAGTCGGCCTATGGTCCGATCCGTGCGATTCGCGGTGTGAGCCTGCAAGTGCGCCGCGGCGAGATAGCAACGGTGCTCGGCTCGAATGGCGCGGGCAAGACGACGATCCTGAAAACCATCTCCGGCATCATCGACCCGCGCAAGGGCACCATCGAATTCAAAGGTGAGAGCATCACCGCCAAGGACCCCGCGCACATCGTGCAGCAAGGCCTTTCGCATGTGCCCGAAGGCCGCGAAGTGTTCCCGCTGCTGTCGGTTCACGACAACCTGCTGATGGGTGCCTACACGCGCAAGGACAAGGACGGCATCGCGCGCGACATGGAAGCGGTCTACACCTACTTCCCGATTCTTCGCGAGCGCGCTGCGCAGGATGCAGGCCTGCTCTCGGGCGGCCAGCAGCAGATGCTGTCGATCTCACGCGCGATCATGGCGTCGCCCGACCTGATCCTGCTCGATGAGCCTAGCCTGGGCCTGTCGCCCAAGCTCACGAAGGAGATCTTCGAGATCGTCGTTCGCATCAATCGCGAGCGCGGCACCACGATCTTGCTGGTCGAGCAGAACGCGAACATGGCGCTCAATGCCAGCGACTACGGCTATGTGCTGGAAAACGGCCGCATCGTGATGGAAGACACCTGCGCGCGCCTGCGCGAGAAGGACGACATCAAGGAGTTCTACCTGGGCATGAAGGAAGCAGGCGTGCGCGGCGAGCGCCGCTGGAAGAAAAAGAAGAACTGGCGTTGATGGTTTTTCTCCTTCCCCCACTGGGGGAAGGCCGGGATGGGGGCAAGGCAACCTGTGCAAGCGCTGCATGCCCCCACCCCAACCCTCCCCCGGAAGGGGAGGGAGCGACACCGAAAGGCAAAACGAAACATGAGCAACCTCTGGGACCTCTCCCACATCCAGCCCGAGACGAGCATCAAGCTGGAAGGCGACACCGTCAGCGCCATGTTCTGGAACGGCGTGCAAAAGCGCGGCGCGCAGACCTGGATGCGGCAAAAGAAGCTGGGCATCTGGCGTGCCTGGACCTGGACGCAGACCGGCGAAGCGGTGCGCGAAATCGCAGGCGGCCTGATGGCGCTCGGCTTCCAGCGCGGGCACACCGCATCGATCCTGTCCAACACGGTCATCGAATGGGTCCTCACCGACCTGGCCGTGCTGTCGTGCGGCGGCGTCTCCAACGGCATCTATCCCACCGATGCAGCCTCGCAGGTGCAATACCTCTGCGAAGACTCCGGCACCACCGTGCTCTTCGTCGAAGACGACGAGCAGCTCGACAAGGCGCTCGAAGTGCGCGACCAGCTCGGCGCCCTCAAGAAGATCGTGGTGTTCGACATGGAAGGCCTGCGCGACCTGGACGACGAGGGCGTGATGAGCCTGGAGGCCCTGCGCGAGCTGGGCCGCGACTACAGCGCGAAGCACCCCGACGAGCTGATGCAGCGCGTGCAGGCCTGCCGCCCTGAAGACCTCGCCATGCTGGTGTACACCTCGGGCACGACGGGCAAGCCCAAGGGGGCGATGCACAACCACAGGGGCATCGTGTACACGGTGCGCGGCTACAACACGCTGATCGCGCAGGACGAGCGCGACGAGCGCATGTGCTTCCTGCCGCTGTGCCACATCGCCGAGCGCGTGGGCGGCGAATACTTCGCGCTGTACACGGGCGCCATCCTCAACTTCGTCGAGAACCCCGAGACGGTGCCCGAGAACGTGCGCGAGATTGCACCGACTGTCTTCACGGCCGTGCCGCGCGTGTGGGAGAAATTCTATTCGGCTGTGATGATCGCGCTGAAAGAAGCCAGCCCGGTGCAGCAGGCCGCCTATGCCTGGGGCATAGGCGTCGGCCGCGAGATTGCCGACAAGGTGATGGCGGGTCAGCCGGTCGATGGCGCGTTGAAGTTCAAGTTCACCATCGCGCGTTGGCTCGCGCTGGACAACGTGCGCAAGCTGATCGGCATCCACCGCGCGCGCTTTCTCGTGACGGGCGCGGCGCCGATCTCGCCCGAGCTGGTGAAGTGGTATCTGGCGCTGGGCGTTCCCATGCTGGAGGTGTGGGGCATGACCGAATCGTGTGGCGCGTCCACCGGTGTGCCAGCGCTCAAGATGAAGCCCGGCTCCATCGGGCCCGCCGCGTCGTTCAACGAGGTGAAGCTCGATCCGCAGACCGGCGAGTTGCTGGTTCGCGGCGACAACGTGTTCATGGGCTACCTGAACCAGCCCGAGAAGACGGCCGAGACCATCGACAAGGACGGCTGGCTGCACACAGGCGACGTGGGCGTCGTCGATGAAGACGGTTACTTCCGCATCACCGACCGCATGAAGGACATCATCATCACCGCGGGCGGCAAGAACATCACGCCGAGCGAGCTGGAAAACGAGTTGAAGTTCTCGCCGTACATCACCGATGCGGTAGTCATCGGCGACAAGCGGCCTTACCTCACGGTGATCGTGATGATCGACCAGGAGAACGTCGAGAAGTATGCGCAGGACAACGACGTGCCGTTCTCGAACTACGCGAGCCTGACCCGCACGCCGGAGGTGCAGGCGCTGATCCAGGCGGAGCTGGAGCGGGTCAACGCGAAGTTCGCGCGGGTCGAACAGATCAAGAAGTTCTTCCTGCTCGATACGCAGCTGTCGGCCGAGGATGAAGAGCTGACGCCGACGATGAAACTCAAACGCAAGCTGGTGCAGCAGAAGTATTCGCCGCAAATCGAGGCGATGTACTGAGCAGGGTGTCATTGCGGCCCTGACCTGGCTGTCATTGCGGCCCTGAATTGGCTGTCATTGCGGACTCGATCCGCAATCCATGTCTTCGGCGGCCGTAGCCGCTTCGCGGTGGATGCCGGATCAAGTCCGGCATGACAGCCGGGTAGAAAGGGCTGTCATTGCGGACTCGATCCGCAATCCATGTCTTCAGTGGCCGTAGCCGCTTCGCGGTGGATGCCGGATCGAGTCCGGCATGACAGCCCTTGGGAAAGTGGCAGGGTTCAGCCCTAAGTGAATACGCCAGCTTGACACCTTGGGCCGCCGGGCAAAAATGCAGCGGATCACCAGCATGTTTCATGCGGTGAAGACTCAAAGGAGACACACATGAAAATCAGGACCGCTGCCACCCTCGCCGTCATGGCGCTGGGCGCTTCCGTCGCCACCGCCCAGAACTCCAACCAGGGCGTGAGCAAGACCGAGATCACGCTCGGTTCCATCCAGGACCTCTCCGGCCCCATCGCCGGATTCGGCAAGCAGGTGCGCCTGGGCATGATGCTGCGCGTGGACGAAATCAACGAACAGGGCGGCGTCAACGGCCGCAAGATCAAGCTGATCGTCGAAGACTCGGCCTACGACCCGAAAAAGGCCGTGCTCGCCGCCCAGAAGCTGGTGAACCAGGACAAGATCTTCGCGATGGTCGGCCACATCGGCACCGCGCAGAACATGGCTGCCATGCCGGTGCAGTTCGAAAAGAACGTCATCAACTTCTTTCCGGTGACGGCAGCGCGCGAGATGTACGAGCCCTTCCACCGCCTGAAGTACTCGTTCGCCGCGACCTACTACGACCAGATGCGCACGGCAGTGCCCAAGCTGGCCAAGGACAAGGGCGCCAAGAAGGTCTGCACCATGTACCAGGACGACGAGTTCGGCCTGGAGGTGATGCGCGGCGCCGAGGCAGGCCTGAAGGCTGCCGGCTCGGATCTCGCGGAGAAGACCAGCTACAAGCGCGGCGCGACCGACTTCTCGTCGCAGATCGCCAGGCTCAAGTCGTCCGGCTGCGACATGGTGGTGCTCGGCACGATCATCCGCGAAACCATCGGTGCCATCGCCGAAGCGAAAAAGACCGGCTACAACCCGACCTTCATCGGCTCCAGCGCCGCCTACACCGACCTGATCCACAAGCTGGGCGGCAAGGCAATGGACGGTTTCTACGCGACCCACACCGCGCAGCATCCTTACCTGGACGAGACCTCGCAGCCGATCCGCTTCTGGGCCAACAAGTACAAGACCAAGTTCAACGAAGACCCGACCGTGTTCTCGGTCTATGGCTACCAGCTGATCGACGCCTTCCTGGCAGCATCGCAAAAGGCCGGCCCCAACCTGAACACCGAATCGTTCATCAAGGCGATGGACACGATGGTGATTCCGGCCGACATGTTCGGCAGCCCCGAGTCGAAGTTCGGCCCCAAGAAGCGCCTGGGCAACGAGTTCTCGCGCATGTCGCAGCTGCAGGATGCCCGCTGGAAGGTCGTGTCGGACTACGTGAAGAACTGAGCGCGGATTCCGCGTGATTCCCAAGCCGCCTGCGGGCGGCTTTTTTCATGTCCGGTGGTAACCTTGCCGGCGCCCATGAACGAAACCGATCCTCTCAACTCCCCCTCCCTGCAGAGCAAGGCACTGCTCTGGCTCGTGCTGGTCATCACGCTGCTCTTCCTTGCGATCCTGTGGCCGATGTCCGGCGCCGTGTCGTGGGCCGTCTTCATGGCGATCGTCTTCTCATCGCTGCAAAGGCGTTCGGTCGAGGTCTGTGGCGGGCGCGAAGGTTGGGCTGCGTTCGGCACGCTCGTCGTCATTTTGGTGAGCGTGCTGCTGCCCATGGCCATGCTGAGCGTTTCCATCGCGCATGAAGCCACTGCGTTCTATGAGCGGTTCAAGTCCGGCGAGATCCAGGTCGCCACTTATTTCCAGGCCGTCATCGATGTGTTGCCGCAGTGGTTGCGCAGCACGCTCGAGCGGTATGGCGTGGCGGACCTTGCCGCGGTTCAAAGCAAGGTGGTCGATGCGCTGGGCCGCAGCGGCGAGGCCATCACCTCGCGCGTATTCACCATCGGCCAGAACACGCTCGATTTCGTGGTGAGTTTCTTCGTGATGCTGTATGTGCTGTTCTTCCTGCTGCGCGACGGCCACCAGCTGGCCGCCACTGCTGCACGCGCATTGCCGCTCAAACCAGAACACACGGTGCGGCTGCTGGACCAGTTCGCGATCGTGGTTCGTGCGACGGTGAAGGGGAATGTGGTCGTCGCCCTCGTACAAGGGGCCCTGGGCTGGCTGGCCTTCTGGGTGCTCGATATTCCGGGGGCGCTGCTGTGGGGTGCGCTGATGGCGCTGTTGTCGCTGCTGCCGGCAGTGGGAGCCGCGCTGGTGTGGGGTCCGGTTGCGCTCTACCTGCTGGCGACCGGCGCCATCGTCCCGGCCCTCGGGCTCATCGCCTGGGGCGTGCTGGTGATCGGCCTCATCGACAACGTGCTGCGCCCTATCCTGGTGGGCAAGGAAACGCGCATGCCGGATTACCTGGTGCTGATTGCGACGCTGGGCGGGTTGTCGGTGTTCGGTTTGAACGGCTTCGTGATCGGCCCCGTGATCGCGGCGCTCTTCATTGCGGCGTGGGAGATATTCACCGAGGCGCGTCAGGCAGAAAGACCGCGTGGGGCGTCTGTTCGCGAGCGCGTCGCGATGCCCCCGCAAGACCCGATCGCAGATGCGCCCCGGGCCCCCCGTCGCCGCAGGCGACGTGCGCCTCAGCCTTGACACACAAACGGCATCGCGGACCGCTGAAGGCTGTCATTGCGGGCTTGATCCGCAATCCATTGGTGATCAGGCGCAGCCGCCGCTTCGCGGTGGATGCCGGATCGCGTCCGGCATGACATCCGAAAGAAGGCTGTCATTGCGGGCTTGATCCGCAATCCATCGGTGATCAGGCGCAGCATCCGCTTCGCGGTGGATGCCGGATCGAGTCCGGCATGACATC
>JAZKFI010000008.1:0-163936 GCA_040386575.1 Pseudomonadota bacterium | reverse complement strand
TGTTTGCCAAGCGCATCTCCGAGCGTCCGCGCGGGCATCCGCAAGGCGAAGGAACACAGGTGCTGGAGATGACGAAGCTGCCTGCGGTGCGATAGGAGCTCAACCGGACGCTCGCGGCCCAAGTAGGAAGCACCCGATGAACGAGTGCATGGCGCAGCCGGGAATGACTTCCGGCGCCGTCCTACGCGGCCATCACCCGCAACACTCAACAATGCGCGATTGCCCAGGAGCAGCGCATGCCACTACCCGGATTCCACCCCACTGCCATCGACCCGAAGAATCTCCAGCCTGCCCCCATTGACCCGGGCTGGATCATCGCGGGAAACCCCCAGGCTCGCGCCGTCGAATTGGCTCGCAGCCCCGATGGCACGTGTACGTCGGCGCAGTGGGACTGCACGGCCGGCACGTTCTATTGGTATTTCTGGAACGAGGAGACTGTGCACATCCTCGAAGGCAGCGTTCGCGTGCGCGATTGCGCGGGCCGGGAGTTCACACTGAAAACAGGTGATGTCGCGAACCTGCCGGCCAACAAGTGGATGGTGTGGCACGTCGAAGACTACGTGCGCAAACTTGCGCATTGCCGTTATCCCGTGCCCCGCCCATTCGGCCGTTTCTTGCGGATCTGGCAGGGCCTGCGGACGAAAGTCGGTTTGAAGGGCGCGCGGCCGCAGGCCGTCGCGGGCGTGCAAGTCTAGAAATTCTTCTTGAGGTCCATGCCGGCGTACATCTGGCCGACCTGCGCTTCGTAGCCATTGAACATCAGCGTCTTGTTCTTCTTGGCGAACAGGCCGCCTCCGTCGCCGATGCGGCGCTCGGTGGCCTGCGACCAGCGCGGGTGGTCCACGTTCGGGTTCACGTTGCTGTAGAAGCCGTACTCGTTCGCCGCCGATTTATTCCACGCGGTCTTCGGCTCGCGGTCGGTGAAGCGGATGCGCACGATGCTCTTGGCGCTCTTGAAGCCATACTTCCACGGCACCACCAGACGCACCGGTGCGCCGTTCTGGTTCGGCAAGACCTCGCCATACATGCCGAAGGTGAGCAGCGTCAGCGGATTCATCGCTTCGTCCAGGCGCAGGGCCTCCACATAAGGCCAGTCGAGCACACGTGAATTGATGCCCGGCATCGTGGCCTTGTCGGCCAGCGTGATGAACTCGACGTACTTCGCGTTACCCAAAGGCTCGACCTTTTCGATCAGCTTCGACATCGAATAGCCGACCCACGGGATCACCATCGACCAGCCCTCGACGCAGCGCAGGCGATAGATGCGCTCTTCCTGCGCACTGAGCTTGATGAGGTCTTCGAGCTGGTACTTCGCAGGCTTCTTGACCAGTCCATCGATTTCGACGACCCACGGCTTGGTCTTGAGCGTGTGGGCGTTCTCGGCAGGATCGGACTTGTCGGTGCCGAACTCGTAGTAGTTGTTGTAGGTCGAGGCGTCCTTGTACTCGGTCACCTTCTCCATCGTGGCCGCGCCTGCCACTGCGGATTTGGTACCGGGCAAGGCGGCAAGCTTGTTGGGCCTTGCCGTCTGCGCGAACGCTTCGCGCGAAGCCCAGGTGGCCAGCGCGGCCCCGGCTACTCCCGTGGCCATCAGCCGGAGCAGCTCGCGCCGGTTCTGGTAGGCCGAGATCGGCGTGATCTCGCTGGATACCGGGTGGATGAATCCGTTGTCGTGGCTCTTGATCAGCATCTTGGTTCCTTGTACTTGCCGTTGGTCTCAGTACGCACGGCATTCTTACAAGGATTCAGATTCCCTGCCGGCTACAACGTTCCGTAGCTGTGCAGCCCTGACAGGAACATGTTCACACCCAGGAAAGCGAATGTGGTCACTGCGAGCCCGGCCAGTGCCCACCAGGCAGACACGGTTCCGCGCAAGCCCTTCATGAGCCGCATGTGCAGCCAGGCCGCATAGTTGAGCCAGACGATCAGCGCCCAGGTCTCCTTGGGGTCCCAGCTCCAGTAGCCGCCCCACGCCTCGGCAGCCCAGAGCGCGCCCAGCACGGTGGCAATGGTGAAGAAAGCGAACCCGACCGCGATCGACTTGTACATGACGTCGTCGAGGATCTCGAACGAAGGCAGCCGCGCGGCGATCCGGCGGCGGCCCCAGAGGATGCCCGCTGCGATCAGGGACGAAATCAACGCGTAACCCAGCCAGTAGCTGCCGCCCGCTTCTGCGATGCCACGCTGGCGAAATGCGATCGGCACGAAGCAAAGCGCAAAACCCAGCAGCCACAGGGGCGTGAGTTTGCGCCACTGCGTCTCTGTGGCCTGTTGCTTGATGAGGTACGCGAACGCCACCATCGCAGCGAGCGAGAACGTGCCGTAGCCCACGAAGTTCGCAGGCACATGCAGCTTCATCCACCAGCTCTTCAAGGCGGGAACGAGCGGCTGGATTTCATGCGCCTCGCGCACGACCGTGTACCAGAGCAGGAAGCCAACCGCAGCACTGACCACCAGCATCACGAACGCGCCGAGCGACCGGGTGTCGTACTGATCTTCAAAGTACAGGTAGAACGTCGTCGTCATCCAGCAGAACATGACGAAGACTTCGTAGAGGTTGCTGACGGGGATGTGGCCGACGTCGGCGCCGATCAGGTAGCTTTCGTACCAGCGCACCATCGTGCCGATGAGCGCCATGCCGACAGCTGCCCACGCGATGCGCGAGCCCAGCCGCTCCATCGTGGCGCTCTCGCGCGTGGCGACCATGCCGATCCAGTAGAAGATCGTGCTCATGAAGAACAGCACGCTCATCCACAGGATCGCCGACTGGCTCGACAGGAAGTACTTGAGCCAGAACACCGTCTCGGCGCGTGCGAGGTTGCCGTCATAAGCCGCGATCGCCAGCAACGAAAAACTCGCGACCACCAGCATCAGCGAACGCAGCGGACGCCAGAACCAGCCGACCCAGATGGCTGCCGGGACCGTGCCGATAAGGATGCCCTTCTCATAGACATCCATGTACGCCGCATACCGGGTAAAGGCAAAGAGGCCACCCGCAACAACCAGCGCAGCAAACACCCAGTCGAACCAGTTGCGGCGCGACAGGAAGCTGTCGTTCAGGGAAATGGTGGTAGCGGAAGTCGTCGTTGAGGTAGCGGTGTTCATGGCTGGAGCCCCAATAGTTTTTGCTTGAGCCGGTCGAACTCGCGGTCGGTATCCATCATCTTGCGATTGCTCGACAGCGCCATGCTCGCCTGCGTTTGCGCGTCCCGCTCGGACAGCCAGATCCAGACCCGGCGTTCCCGAACATAAAGCATTGCGAATACCCCCAGTATCAGCAGTGCGCATCCGAGGTAAACGATGTTCTTGCCCGGGCCGCGCGTCACCTGGAACACGCTGGCCTGGACCTGGGTGAAGTCCTTGAGCTGGAAAGCCATCGGCACGGGGTAGGCCTGCGCGTCGCTGAGCGCGAGGACGGCCTGGTTCATGAACCCCTGCGTCTTCTCATTGGGTTCGAGCGGCTTTTGTCCCGTGCGCTCGCGCGAGAGCTGCGCCAGCTCGAACAATGCGCCGTTGAGGATCCGCACCAGTACTTCGCCCGCCCGGTTGCGTTCCGCCTCCGGTACGTTGGCTTCCATGAAATCAGAGATTGCCTGCAGGCCGCCGGTGGGTTTGCCAATGGCCGGCTGGCCGTCGCCGGCAAACAGGCCGAGCGCCTTGCCCGCCGAAGCTGCGAGCTGTGCCTGCAATTCGGGGCGCGAAGGATCGGTGGCCTTGGCCGAATAGCGCTTCACTGCGAGTTCGCGCATCTCGGGATCGGACAGCGCGGCGCGCAGCTGCACGAAGCCATCGATCGCGCCCTGGTCGTCGGCGGGGGCGCGAAGGTAGCGGAACTGCTCGGCAGGTGTGTCGCGCACGCCCATCAGGTACACCGGTACGCCGTCGCCCATATCGACTGGCAGCATGTAGTTGTGGAATTCGCGAGCCTGCCCCGCGCCATCGCGCAGCTTGTAGCTGATGCTCGGCCCGACGTTGCGCAATTCCTTCTTCGTCGCCGTCTTGTTGGCGGCGCCCATGCGCGATTCGAGCGACGAGCGCAGATCGACCTTGCGCGCATCGGCGCCGCTGGCGTTGTTGCCGCCGAAATTCTCGACGTTGATGACACGCAGGCCGGTGTACTCCAGCGTCATCTTGTCCGCGCCTTCACCCGGGCCCTTGGTGAGCTGCGAGGTACCGCCGATCACACCTTCGATCTCGAAGGGTTTCGCGCCGACGTGAATGGGCACGGACTTGAGCTTCACGCTGGAGCCGCCGTCGTCAAAACTGGACTGGTAGATCTCGACGCCACGATGGCTGGCGGGGTGGTTCACCTCGACACGCGCGGGAATCTTTTCGCCCGTCTCGCGGTCGTGAATGATGATCTCGCTGGCAAACAGCTTGGGCATGCCGGTGGAATAGTGCTCGACGATGAACTTCTTGAGCTCGATCGAAAACGGCAACTCCTGCAGCACGATGCCGTCGGACTGGTTCAGGATGGCAGTGCCGGACTGCGTGCCTTCGGCCACGAGCAGGTTGCCGCGAAAGGTGGGGTTGGTTGCGGGGAGCCGATGCTGCGGCTTCACATCGGCGATCATGCCGCCGCCCGTGTACGGTGTCTTGCCGCCGAAGAACATCTGGGCTCGCACGATCAGGTCGCCATCGAGCAGGCCGCCCAGGCACACGAGAACGATGGCGCTGTGCGCAGCGATGTAGCCCAGCTTGTTGGCGGCGCCGGCCTTGGCCGCCACCATCCAGCCGTTGTCGCGCGCCTGCAGCTTGACCTTCCAGCCGCCGCCGACGAGCGTGGCCCCGATGCGCCGCGCTGCGGTTTCTGTCGACTCGTTGCCCAGCGCGGCCTGCGCGCGATGGTGGAAAGCCTGCAGGCTCTGCTCGCGCAGGTTTTCCTTGTAGGCCTTGAGGTCGGAAATGATCTTGGGCGTGTTGCGCGCGATGCAAAGCGATGTGCTGATCACCAAAAATGCCAGGATCAACAGGAACCACCAGGCGCTGTAGACCGCATTGAGCTTGAGCGCCAGGAACAGCTCGGCCCAGAACGGTCCGAACTGGTTGACGTAGTTCGTGACGGGCTCGGCCTGCTTGAGCACCGTGCCGATCACCGACGCGATGCAGATGACCGTCAGCAGCGAAATCGAGAACCGCATGGACGACAGCAATTCCACGGCGGTGCGCAATGCTTGCGATCCGGTGCGAATCTGGAGGCCCTGGGTGGAAACAGTCATCGGCTCTGGTGGTTGGAATCGAAAAAAAGGCGGGCCCTCCACGGAGGCGCCCGCCTTTTTAGGTCTGGTTGGCGGCGCTTAGTTCAACGCAAGCCGGCAATGTAGTCAGCCACCGCGCGAATTTCGCGGTCGTTCATGCGGGCGGCAATCTGCTTCATCTGGACGCTGTTGGGACGCTGGCCTTCACGGAAAGCCTTCAGCTGGGCATCGGTGTAGTCGGCATGCTGGCCGGACAGGCGAGGAAATTGCGCTGGAACGCCGGCGCCGTTGGGACTGTGGCAACCGGCACAGGCTGCGACCTGGCGATCGGGGATGCCACCGCGATAGATGCGCTCGCCCAGCGTCACCAGATCCTTGTCCTTGGCGAAACCGGTCTTGCCCTTTTGCGAGCCAGCCCAGTAAGAGATGTTCTTCATGTCCGCATCGGTCAGCTGCGATGCCATCGGCTGCATGATCGCGTTGGGACGCTTGCCGGCCTTGAATTCCTGCAATTGCTTCAGGAGGTATTCGGGGTGCTGCTGCGCCAGCTTGGGGTTGACCGGAATCGCGGAATTGCCGTCGGCGCCGTGGCACGACGCGCAAACCGCTGCGTACTTGGCGCTCCCGGCGTTGAGGTCTGGCTTGGCGGAAACCGGGGCTGCGGCCGCTGGCGCGGGCGCCGGCTGACCAGCAGGCGCAGGCGCCGCCGGAGCAGCCGGTGCAGCTTGTGCGAAGACGGCGACAGGGGCTGCCAGCAAGGCGGCCAGTAGCAGGGAAGCGAGCGACTTCATATTCTTGGGGATCGTTTGGTGGCGCAAAACCTCAAGATTCTACAATGCGCTCTCGGGTTTCCCCGCGAACAAGCCAAGGCCCCCCATGACATCCGCACCGGGCAAGCCCGCCGGCACCAAACCATCCACCGCGCCAGCGGCCTCCCCGGAGGCCCTGGCACTGGGCTGGATGCACACCGCGCGCTTTCTCACCACAGCGCCCACGCTCGAATTCCTGCCGCCTGCCAGCGTGCCGGAAATCGCCTTTGTCGGACGCTCCAACGCCGGCAAGTCCACCTGCATCAACACGCTGACCCAGCAAAAGCGGCTGGCATTCGCGTCCAAGACGCCCGGCCGCACCCAGAGCATCAACCTGTTCACGCTGGGCAAGCAGGGCGTCACCGACGCGATCCTGGCCGACCTGCCCGGCTACGGCTACGCGGCCGTCCCCAAGCAGGACAAGCTGCGCTGGCAGCGCGTGATGGCCAATTACCTGGTCACCCGCGAGAACCTCACGGGCGTCGTCCTGCTGGTGGACCCGCGCCACGGAGTCACGGAACTCGACGACATCCTGCTCGAAGTGATCCGGCCCCGTGTTGAAGAAGGCCTGAAATTCCTGCTGGTCCTGACCAAGGCCGACAAGCTCAACCGGGCCGAGCAGAACAAAGCCCTGTCCATCGCGCGACTGCAGGCGGGCGGAGGCGAGGTGAAGCTTTTTTCTGCGCTCAAGAAGCAGGGTGTCGGCGAGACTGCACTCCTGCTCTCGCAGTGGGCGCATGACGCACCCCCGGTGAAGGCACCGGCAGAAAACGACCCTACAACCGACGCTGAACCAGACGAGGAACCCACACCTTGATCGAGAAATTCCAGCAGGACCTGCCTCACGGCATCACCCTCAGCTGCCGGGCGACCGGCGCGCGAGGCCGACCGGTGATGATGTTCCTGCATGGATTTCCGGAGGCGGCCTTCGTCTGGGACGAAATACTCGAACACTTCGCCCGGCCCGAAAACGGCGGATACCGGTGTGTTGCGCCCAACCTGCGCGGCTATGAGCAGTCGAGCCAGCCCGCCGACGTCAAGCTCTACCGCGCCAAGTATCTGGTGCAGGACATCGCCGCATTGATAGCCATCGAGGGCTCACCCGTCGAATGCCTGATCGCTCACGACTGGGGCGGTGCCGTGGCGTGGAACCTGGCCAACCAGAGGCCCGAACTGGCGAAGCGGCTGGCCATCATCAACTCCCCGCACCCCAACACATTTGCGCGCGAGCTCGCCACCAACCCGAATCAACAGGCCGCGAGCGCCTACATGAACTTCCTGGTGCGGCCCGACGCCGAGCAACTGCTGCGCGCCGATGGGTATCGGCGCCTGTTCAAGTTCTTCGTGAGCGGCGGCGACGCGGCCTGGCTAACCGAAGCCGTGAAGCAGCAGTACCGTGACATCTGGGACGCCAGCCTTTCGGGCGGCTGCAACTACTACCGCGCATCGCCGATCCGACCGCCCACCGAGACCGATCCGGGCGCTGCCGGCATCTCGCTGCCTCGGGAAATGGGGACGATCGGTATTCCGACCCTGGTGCTCTGGGGCATGGACGACGTTGCGTTAGGGCCTGAATTGATCGAGGGCCTGGGCGATTACATCGCCGATCTCACGCTTGAAAAAGTCGAAGGCGTCGGTCACTGGATCATCCACGAGCGCCCCGCGTTCGTCGCCGATCGGCTGCAGCAATTCCTGGCCAGGGATCAGTAGATCGACGGCTCGCCCGGCGGGCGTGTCTTGAACCGCTTGTGCACCCAGTAGTACTGCTCGGGCATGGTGGCTATGTAGCCCTGCAAACGCTCGTTCATCCGCGCGGTGTCGGCTGCCACATCGTCGGTGGGAAAGTCGGGCCATGACGGCATCACCCGCACTTCGTAACCGCCGGGCGTGAGCCTGGTGGTGACCGGCACGACTTTCGCGCGACCGAGCTTTGCGAAGCGCGAAAGCGATGGCACCGTGGCAGCGGGCACGCCGTAGAACGGCACGAAGATCGACTCCTGCGGCCCGAAATTCATGTCGGGCAACAGATACAGCGGCTCGCCCGCGCGAAGTGACGCGACGATCGCCTTCACCCCCTCGGCGCGGCTGAACAGGCGACCCGAACCGTAGCGTTTTCGGCCCTGCAAGATCCATCGATCCAGGACCTGGTTGCTCTGGCCGGTATAGATGGTGGTGAAGCCGCGCTGCAGCTGTTGCGTGAGCGCCGTCCAGCCTGCGTCCAGCCCGACGAAGTGCGGCGCAAAGATCACCACCGGCTCCTTGCCTTCAAGTTCCTCCAGCGCACCGACGATCTTCAGGCGTTCGCGTGCCAGCTGCGGATCGCCGTGCCAAAGCCAGCTGCGATCGAGCCAGGCCTGCGCAAATGCGACAAACACGCGTGGCACCAGCGCGGCCCGCGCAGCAGGTGTCATCGCCGGAAACACCGTTGCGAGATTGATGCGCACCACACGCCGCCGCGGGATCACCACCGCGTACAGAAACCAGCCGAGCAGCCAGCCGAGCCCGCGAATCCACGCCAGCGGAAAATGCGCCAGCAATCGCATGAAGAGGACGCCCAGCGTGCTCAAGGGCGCACCTCGTCCCTGGCGCCGCCACCCGCCCCGTCACGCGGCTGCTTGTAGCGCGCGTAGCCCCACAGGTACTGCTGGGGACACTCGCGGATGAGGCTTTCCATGGCCAGGTTCACCTGCGCCGCAGCTTCGCCGGCATCGCGCGACAACTCACCCGCGAACGGACGAACATGCGCCCTGTAGCCACGACCCCACGACAGGCGTTCGGCCCAGACCAGCAGGACGGTGGCGCCGGTCTGGTGTGCGAGCCGCGCGGACAGCGTCATCGTGTAGGCGTCGCGACCGAAGAACGGCGCCCATACGCCCATGCCCTCGGGCGGCACCTGGTCGGGCAACAGACCCACGACCTCGCCCGACTTCAGGGCCCTGAGCATCTGACGCACGCCGGCCAGCGTGGTCGGAGCGGTTGCCAGCCGTCCGCGACCGCGCGCCGTGTCCACCAGATCACGCAGCCATGCCTTGCGCGCGGGGCGGTACAGGACCGTGATGGCTCCATGGAGGACAGCGAAGCTCTGGGCCGCGACCTCGAAGCAACCCAGGTGAGGCGTCAACAGCACAATGCCTTTGCCCGTTGCCTGCGCCGCCCGGATGTGCTCGGCGCCCTGCCAGTGCACATGAATGGGCGGACCGAACCACAGGCGAGGCAATTCGGTCACGAGCTTTCCCGATTCGGCGACGGCGCCCAGCACCTCGCGCGTGCTGTAGCCCGCCTGTTGCGCGTTTTCGATGAAGCGGCGTCGATAGGTCGCAGACGCCAGCCATGACAACCAGCCGGTCACGGCGCCCAGGAGATGGAGCACCGGCAGCGGCAGCAGCGAAAGCGCGCGGAACAGGGTTTTCACAAACGTTTAAAATCCGCTCGTCGCCGAGTTATGAACTACTTGCAGGGCGACATTAAAAGAATTCTGCTAAAGCGTTCGCCCCAAGCTCCGGCGAGAAAGGCAACGCGCCTTTGGCTCAAGGCACCGTGCCTTATCAACCCGTGGAGTTTATTCAAATGGCGAACGACTTTCTTTTCACTTCCGAATCCGTCTCCGAAGGACACCCCGACAAGGTGGCCGACCAGATCTCCGATGCGATTCTCGATGCGATCTTTACGCAAGACCCCAGGAGCCGCGTCGCTGCCGAAACCCTGACCAACACGGGCCTGGTGGTTCTGGCGGGCGAAATCACCACCAACGCGCACGTCGATTACATCCAGGTCGCGCGCGACACCATCAAGCGCATCGGCTACGACAACACCGAATACGGCATCGACTACAAGGGCTGCGCGGTGATGGTCTGCTACGACAAGCAGTCCAACGACATCGCCCAGGGCGTGGACCATGCCAGTGACGACCACCTCAACATCGGCGCAGGCGACCAGGGCCTGATGTTCGGCTATGCCTGCGACGAAACGCCAGAGCTGATGCCCGCGCCGATCTATTACGCGCACCGCCTCGTCGAGCGCCAGGCCCAGTTGCGCAAGGACGGCCGCCTGCCTTTCCTGCGGCCCGACGCCAAGAGCCAGGTCACGATGCGCTATGTCGATGGCAAGCCCCACAGCATCGACACCGTGGTCCTGTCCACCCAGCACAGTCCCGAGCAGAGCGACGGCAAGCACATGCTGCCTTCGTTCAATGAAGCGATCATCGAAGAGATCATCAAGCCGGTGCTCCCGAAGGAATGGCTCAAGGAAACGCGTTTCCTGATCAACCCGACGGGCCGTTTCGTCGTCGGCGGTCCCCAGGGCGATTGCGGCCTGACCGGCCGCAAGATCATCGTGGACACCTACGGTGGCGCCTGCCCGCACGGTGGCGGCGCATTCTCGGGCAAGGACCCGAGCAAGGTGGACCGCTCGGCTGCGTACGCGGCGCGTTACGTCGCAAAGAACATCGTCGCTGCGGGCATCGCGCGCCAGTGCCAGATCCAGGTGGCTTACGCGATTGGCGTGGCCAAGCCGATGAACGTGACTGTGTACACCGAAGGCACGGGCGTCATTCCTGACGAACAGATCGCCGCGCTGATCAACGACCACTTCGACCTGCGCCCCAAGGGCATCATCCAGATGCTCGACCTGCTGCGCCCGATCTACCAGAAGACCGCCGCCTACGGCCACTTCGGCCGCGAAGAGCCAGAGTTCACCTGGGAACGCACGGACAAGGCAGCGGCCCTGCGTGCCGCTGCCGGGCTGAAGTAACACCAGAAGATGTCATGCCGGAGGTGATCCGGCAGCCACCGCGCAGCGGCGACGGCCGTCGAAAGTCATGGATTGCGGGTCAAGCCCGCAATGACACTCCGGGTTGTCATGCCGGACGTGATCCGGCATCCACCGCGAAACGGCGACAGCCGTCGAAAGTCATGGATTGCGGGTCAAGCCCGCAATGACACTCCAGGTTGTCATGCCGGACTTGATCCGGCATCCACCGCGAAGCGGCGGCTACTTCTGACAAGGGGTCAGTTGATGGCCGCCTGCTGCCGCTCGTGCTCGCCGCGCTTGAGCGCGACGTACGTTGCGCGATCCATCTCGTGAAGCTGCCGGGCGTAGCGCTCGGTCGAGTTGAACCAACTGGTGATTTTCTTGTCCAGGCGCTGATCGGGTGGCGCTGACATCGCAGCCAGATGCGAGTCGATCGCCAGGTAGTAGCGCATGGCGTTGCGTTCGATCGCGCCGCGCGTTCCGCCAATGTAGATGGGCTGTCCGCTCGCGTCCCTGCCTGTCACCGTGAAGCCGATCTTGCTCGCGCCCACCGTGGACAGGTAGGCTTGCATCGCCACCTTTCCTGCAAACCCGTAACCATACGAGTACCGCAGGTGCATGAAGGTCTTGCCTGAATCGAGCGGGACCGCTTCGACGACGATGCGGTAGTCCTTCGTCCCCACCGGCCCCACAGGCGCCAGCAGACGGCTTTCGAAATAGTCACTCGTGGCAGTCACCGGACGCAGTGCGAAATTGATGCGATACGCTTCGTCCACCGGCTGATCGACCTTGCGGCCGATACGCACATCCAGGTTGGCGCCATTGGCAGTCTCTTTGGCGTGGCAGTACTTGGTGTTGAACGGCAGGATCATGATCTCGCACCAGTCGTCCGGAGCTTTCAGCGCGCCGCGCACCGCATCGAACGGATGGTCGAGCACCGCGTACACGTCGCCGGTGAGCGAATCGCCGTTTTCGGTGGAGTCGATGTGCATGGCGCGGCCATAACTGTTGCTGCGCAACTGCTCCCTGAGTTCGGCGTGCTTCGCGCGAAGCGAGCCTGCGTCGGCGCTCGCGTGCATCGATGCGAACGCGAGCATGCATGCTGCTCCAACACCTGCGAGTTTTTTCGCCAGACTTCTCATGTTCAGTTTCCTAGTGTTCCTCGAGCGAATGCTCCAGGCTTTGCAGCACGGCTGCGTTGTCGAGCACCTGCTGCACATCGAGCTGCACGCCGCCCATGAAGAGGGAATGCGGCAGGACGAGATAAAGAAAGCGCCCCCGCTCACCCAGGTCCAGGCACATGCGCATCCTTGGATTGGCCACTTGCTCCCAGGCTCGGATCAACCGTGTGCGAACGAGGTTGTCCGTGCATTGCAGGTAGCGCAGCTTGTGATGGTTGTGCCCCAGGTTGATCGCATCGATATAGGTGGATGCGGATTTGTTGCGCGTGTGAAAGTTGGGAGTGAGATCGATGGTGAGCGTGAGCGTGTGCCCATCGACTTCCAGCATGAAGTTGCGACCGATCAGGCTGTCGCTGCCCTCGCCGTACTTGTAGGCCAGGTGCAGGTGCGACGGGGTCTTGCGCAGTGCGTGCTTCATGCAACACATGATCGGCACGAGGGCTCTTCGCGCGGTGTAGGACAAGCGTGGATTTGCCTGTGGGCAGCGCCCCGTCGCGGTTCTCCTACATCGACTCGCCGGATTTTCCGACCGGCTGCAAATGTGCCTGGCCCAAGATCGACAGCTCACCAGTTTCATGCAGACACTAAGGAGCAACCATGGCCGCAGAAGACAAAGATTTCAACCTCCATTCCACCACCGAAGGCACGGGCGCTGCGTCCGCACTCGGCACGGCGCAAGTCGCCGGCAACAACAGCGGCGACAAGGGCGACGTGATCGACGTGCTGCAGGACCTCGCCGAATGCTCGCATGACGGCGAATACGGCTTTCGCGCCTGCGCCGAGCAGGCCGAGCGCGCTGACCTCAAGTCGTTCTTCCTGCAGCGAGCCGACCAGTGCCGCGCAGCAGCCGCAGAACTCAACGACCAGATTCGCATGCTCGGCGGCAATACCGCCGATCACGGCACGGCAGCCGCCGCATTGCATCGCGGTTGGGTTGCAGTCAAGGCCACGCTCTCCACCTACGACGACAAGGCAGTGCTGGAAGAGTGCGAAAAGGGCGAAGACAACGCCAAGGCGCGTTACGCCAACGCCATGAAGAAGCCGCTGCCCGGCCCCATCAAGGCCATCGTGGAGCGCCAGCTCCAGGGCGTCCAGCGCAACCACGACCAGATCAAGCAGTTGCGCGACCAGGCTCGCGCTGCATCCTGATCGAAGGAGTGACCACCGATGCTGCTGTCGCCTTCCCAGGGCTTTGAAGCGGCATCCACCGAGGCCAGCGTTCCCGCTGGCCTTTTCTATTCCAGCGACGAACAGCCGGGCTTTCGGCGCGTTCGCCGCGGGGATGGATTCAGCTATATCGATGAGCAGGGCCGCAGGCTCAAGGACGAGTCGCATCTCGCACGCATCCGCAAGCTGGCCATCCCGCCTGCTTACGAATCCGTGTGGATCTGCGCATCCCCCGACGGCCACGTGCAGGCAACGGGGCGCGACGCGCGCGGGCGCAAGCAGTACCGCTATCACGAACGCTGGCGCGAAGAGCGCGACACAGGCAAGTTCGAGCGCATGCTCGCGTTTTCGCAGGTGCTGCCCGGCCTGCGGCGAAAGGTTCGCAGCCACCTGGAGTCGCGCGAACACTCACGCGAAAGGGTGCTGGGCACCATCGTATGGCTCCTCGATACGACACTGGTGCGCGTGGGCAACGATCAATACGCCAAGGAGAATGGCTCGTTCGGACTGACCACGCTTCGCAGTCGGCACGCGCGCATCTCAGGCAACAGCCTGAAACTCGCCTTCCGCGGCAAGAGCGGGGTCTTGCACGAAGTCGAGGTCAAGGATCCACGCGTGCTGAAGGTCGTTCGCCATTGCCTGCACCTGCCGGGCCAGGAACTCTTCACCTGGACAGACGACGGCGGCGCGACACGCACCGTGAACTCCGGCGACGTCAACGACTACCTCCACGCACTGTGCGGCGAACGCTTCACCGCCAAGGACTTCCGAACCTGGCATGGCAGCGTGCTGGCGCTCGACACCATCGCGCGCCTGTGCAAGAGCGGCGAGTGCCTGACGCTCAAGCAGTTGCTCGCGGTTGTTTCTCAGCGCCTGGGCAACACGCCTGCAGTATGCCGCAAGGCCTACATCCATCCGCAGGTGCTGGCTCTTGCAACCGCACTGGCAGCCAGCAAAGGCGACGGGGGCCTGCGACTGCCCGAAAGCGTATCGCCGCGCGGGCTTGTCACGGCCGAGCGGCGCCTGGTCGCATTTCTTTCACAGCATGAATGAAGGCATTCGCCATGGACGACCGATCTTCCAGCGCCCTGAAAGCCTACCGCGACAAACGCAACTTCGATGCGACGCCGGAACCCGCCGATGGCGGTGTTTCCAATGAGGCCGCGCGCGCATTCGTCATCCAGAAACACTGGGCTTCGCGCCTGCACTACGACTTCCGGCTGGAGTTGAACGGCACCATGAAAAGCTGGGCCGTGCCCAAGGGTCCGAGCTTCGATCCCACCGACAAGCGGATGGCTGTGCATGTCGAGGACCATCCGATTTCGTACAACACCTTCGAAGGCGAAATCCCCAAGGGCAACTACGGTGCGGGCAAGGTCATCATCTGGGACAAGGGCACCTGGACGCCGCTCGAAGACCCCGAACAGGGCTACAGGGACGGCAAGCTCAAGTTCGAGATGCACGGCCACAAGATGCACGGGCGGTGGACGCTGATTCGCATCAAGGGCCGGGGCAACGACCGTCAGGAGCCCTGGTTGCTCATCAAGGAAAAGGATGAACATGTGCGCCCTTCGTCCGAATTCAGCGTGGTGGATGAGATGCCGGACAGTGTGAAGTCCCTGCCCCTGGCCGCGGCACCAGCGCCATCGGCAACGCCATCGGGGCCACCCGCCGGCGCGAAGAAAGCGCCCTTCCCCAAAACGCTTCAACCGCAACTCGCCACGCTGGTGGACCAGCCGCCTGCCGACCCGGACAACTGGGTGTTCGAGATCAAGTTCGACGGCTACCGGATGCTCACCCGTGCCGAAGCTGGCAAGGTGCAGCTTTTCACGCGCAACGGCAACGACTGGACGCACAAGCTGCCGCACCTAAAGCAGGCGCTCATCGACATGGACCTGCCCGACGGCTGGTACGACGGCGAAATCATCATGCCCGGTGAAGCGGGGCCTGCCGACTTCCAGGCACTGCAGGGCAGCTTCGAAACGGCGCGCACGGCCAACATCGTCTATTACCTCTTTGACGTGCCGTGGTGCGCGGGTTACGACCTGCGCGACGTGCCGCTGCTGGAACGCCGCGCGGTGCTCCAGCGCATCGTCGAGCGCAAGCCCCATCGCAATGTGCGGTTCAGCGCCGTGTTCGATTCACCGCCCGACGAGATCGTCGCGTCCGCCTGCAAGCTCGGACTCGAAGGCGTCATCGCCAAGCGCAAGGACTCGGCCTATGTGCTGCGTCGCTCCAGCGACTGGATCAAGCTCAAGTGCGGGCAGCGCCAGGAATTCGTGATCGGCGGCTGGACCGACCCCAAGGGATCGCGCGCCGGGATCGGCTCTCTGCTGCTGGGCGTGCACGACAAGGGCGGCAAGCTGAAGTACGCGGGCAATGTCGGCACGGGCTTCAGCGACGCCACGTTGCGGGACCTGCGGCAAAAGCTCGATGCGCTCGCAGCCGATGCGTCTGCGTTCGCAAGCGATCCCGACCTGCCGCGCCATGCGCACTGGGTCAGGCCCGAGTTGATCTGCGAAGTCGCGTTCGCCGAATGGACCCAGAGCGGCCGGGTGCGCCACTCGGTCTTTCACGGCCTGCGAACCGACAAGCCCGCCGACCAGATCGAGCGGGAAGAGCCCCGACACAAGGCGTCCGTGGACAAGCCCGCCCGGGCGCCGGCGAAAACCGTGAAGGCCGCGAAGTCCACCGCGACGCCTGCGACTTCAGCGCCTGAAACCGCGGCTGCGCTGCCCTCCACCTTGCGCGTGAGCAATCCCGACCGTGTGATCGACGAACAGTCCGGCACGACCAAGATCGAATTGGTGCGCTACTACAGCCTGGTTGCGCCGCTGATGATGGAGCACCTCAAGGGCCGCCCGGTATCGCTCGTGCGCGCGCCCAAGGGCATAGGCGGCGAGCTGTTTTTCCAGAAGCATTCCGAGCGCTACAAGATGCCCGGCATCGAGGACCTGCCCCGCTCTCTCTTTCCTGAGCATGCGCCGATGCTCGAAGTGGCGCAGCCGCTGGGCCTGCTGTCGGCGGCGCAGATGAACGTGATCGAGTTTCACACCTGGAATGGCGTAAAGGGCGCCATCGGCAAACCCGATCGCATGACGTTCGACCTGGACCCCGGTGAAGGCGTCACGTGGAAACAGGTGAAGGAAGCGGCGCATCTCGTGCGCGCGTTCCTGACCGAACTGAAACTGCCCGCCTTCCTCAAGACGAGTGGCGGCAAGGGACTGCACGTGGTCGTGCCGCTGAAAAGGCAGTTCGACTGGGACACGGTCAAGGGCTTTTCGCAAGCCGTGGTGCAACACCTCGCCCGCACGCTCCCCGATCGCTTTGTCGCCAAGAGTGGCGGCAGCAACCGGGTCGGCAAGATCTTCATCGACTACCTGCGCAACGGCTTCGGCGCAACGACGGTCGCCGCATGGTCAGCGCGCTCGCGTCCGGGCCTGGGCATCTCCGTGCCGGTGCGCTGGGATGAGCTCGACGGTCTCACCAGCGGCGCGCACTGGACCGTGCGCACGGTCCACACCCGCCTGGACCAGGGCAATGCACCGTGGGCCGATTACCCGTCCAGCAGTGCCTCGCTCGGATCGGCGATGAAGGCGCTCGGCTTCAAACCAGGAAAAGCGAGCTGAATGTCCAGACGCTGGCCAAAGACACTCTGGGTCGTGCGGCACGGCCAAAGCGCAGGCAACGTCGCGCGCGACCGGGCCGAGGCTGCCGGCCACCACGTCATCGACATCGCGTTTCGCGACATCGATACGCCACTTTCCGATCTCGGGCGCGAGCAGTCGGTGGCGCTCGGTGCATGGTTCGGCGCCATGCCGCAGGACAGGCGTCCCGAGGTCATCCTCTGCTCGCCGTATGTACGCGCGCGCGATACCGCCGAACTGATCCTGGACGCCGCCCGGTGGCCCGGCGACCGCATGCGCGTCCGCACGGACGAGCGCCTGCGCGAGAAGGAATTCGGCATCCTCGATCGACTGACGGTGCACGGCATCCAGCAAAAGCACCCTGAACTGAGCGAGCAACGTTCGCACGTGGGCAAGTTCTACTTTCGCCCGCCCGGCGGCGAGAGCTGGTGCGATGTGATCCTGCGCCTGCGCAGCCTGCTGGAAATGATGACGCGCGAACACGAAGGCCAGCGCGTGCTGGTTGTCGGTCACCAGGTCATCGTGAACTGCATGCGCTACCTGATCGAGTGCATGGACGAAGCGCAGATCCTGGCGATCGACAAACTTGGCGATGTGCCCAACTGCGGCGTGACCTCCTATGAGTTCGATCCGGTCAAGGAGGCGCTGTCGGGCGATCTCGTGAACTTCGTCGCGCCGCTGCGCAACGCCGGAGCGCCGGTCACCGTCGAGCCCGATGCGCCGGTTGCACCCAAGCCCTGAAACCATGGACGCCTGTCGCAGTTGCACTTCACTGGACGCCGCACTCCTGCGCACCTGGCCCTTGCCAGAGATCGCTCCGGATGCGGACAAGGAAGATCGGGGGCAGATCCTGGTGGTCGCAGGCAGCCGCGAAATCGCTGGAGCAGCGATGCTCGCGGGCACGGCCGCCATGCGGGCAGGCGCAGGCAAGCTCGCCATCGCGACAGCCGCCAGCGTGGCGGTGCCGCTCTCGCTCCATGTCCCCGAAGCGCGCGTCATCGGGCTGCATGAGTCACCCGCAGGAGCCTTTACCACCGACGCCCTGAACACCGTCGCCGATTGCGGCTCGCATGCCAGCGCCGTGCTGATCGGGCCGGGCCTCATGGACGAGGAGGGCACGGTTGCGTTCGTCGCAGCGCTGCTTCCCATGCTCGCAGGTGCAGCCGTGGTGCTGGACGCCCTGGCAATGGATGTCGCGAAGAAAGTGCACCGGTTCGCGCAACCGGTCGTCCTGACGCCACATGCAGGCGAGATGGCGAACCTGCTGGGCATCTCGAAAGAAGAAGTCGTGTCCGATCCCAAGGCCTGCGCCGTTCACGCCGCTGCGCAGTGGAACGCCGTCGTCGCGCTCAAGGGTGCAACGACCTGGCTTGTCGATCCGCAGGGCAACGCCTGGCACCATGAAGCCGACCAGCCCGGCCTGGCAACCTCCGGGTCGGGCGATGTGCTCGCGGGATTGATCGCCGGACTCGCTGCCAGGCAGGTGCCGCTGGTCCAGGCGACCGCGTGGGGCGTCGTGCTGCACGCACTGGCGGGCGCGGCGCTGGCGCGCAAGCAAAAGCCGATCGGATTTCTGGCGCGCGAACTCGCCGCTGAAGTGCCCGCGCTGCTGGATCAGTTGCGCAGCGCGAACGTGAGATTGCCCCAGTAGCTGTCCCAGTCGTCTTGCTGTGAATCGCGGGCGGGCACCATGTGCACCACGCTGGCCATCCAGGTCCCGGGCCATGGCGGCGTGAACTGAACCTTGCCTTCGGCGTCGGTGATCGTGCGGACGATCGTCACCTGCCCATGGTCCTTGCTCCAGAACTTGAGCAGCGCGCCCTGCAGCGGCTTGCTGTCGAAGTACACCTGGAAGGCGAGCGGCTTGCGTGACATCTGCACATGCGGGTCGGCCAGCGGAACGATCTCCAGCATCTGGCCGGTTCGCCTCGCGAACGTCGCATCGGACTGCGCGCCTGCCTGCACCAGCACCTTGACGTTCCTGCGGTAACGCTCGCGGCCGGGTGTCGTCGCCGTGCCTGATGCTTCGCGAGCCTTGGCGATGAAATCCAGGCCTTCTTCACGCAGATAGGCGTGGAACTTGTCCGCAGAAAGCGTGATGCGGCTCGGGTGCGAATCCATCGCGATGAGTTGCGTGCCGGCCCTGGTGAGCGGCACGTTGAATGTTCCTGTAGCGGCGCCTGCGGGCACGCGTGCGCCCAGGTCCGCCATGCCGGCTGCGCTGTAGATGCGCAGCGATGCAACCAGCTCCCTTGAAAAACCCACCTGGTCGCCACTGAAGTTTTCGCCGACGGCGAGCGTGAGCGAAACGGGTGTGCCTACTGCGGGCGAGAAGCGGTCGGCAAGCATCCAGAATTCGTGCGCTTGCGCGGCGAAGTGAACCGCCATCAGCGTCAGTGCACCGACGAGGGCTGTTATCCGTGTCCTTGTGCGTCGGGAAATTTCCATGTGTGCTCTTGATCGTTCAAGTAAAAAAGCGCCGTTGAATGCACAGGTGCAGTCAACGGCGCCGGGACTTTCAATCAGCCGCGATCAGGGCGAAGGCTCCGCCGTCTCGCTCACCGGAAGCACTGCGTCACCGACCAGGATCGGAGAGCCGGTTTCGTTGGTGCTGCCGGAGATCAGACCGCTGATATAGGCGATCAGGCTGTCAACGCTGGACTGCGCAGACTGCGGGATATCGGTAGTAGGCGCCGGTGGCGCAGGCGTTACCCCGCCATCGTCGCCACCCCCGCTGCTGCCGCAACCCGCGAGGGCAACGACTGCAACGGATGCGGCCAGCGCCAGCCGTAGTGTGGATTTCGTCATGATGCTGGTCCCTTTCGTTTACGGGAACACCGTACCGGCGGCAGGTGCCGGGTTGAAGTTGCCGTTGATCGGCGTCGTGAGATACGGGAATGTCGTGCCGTAGTTGGCAGCCGTCTTGCGAACACCGTCGGTCAATGCAAGGCCGCCGGCCGGTGCATCGGAAGGCTTGCAACCGACCTTGAGGCTGTCGTTGGCGCCGGTCAGCACACACAGCGCGCCCATTGCAACGCGAAGCGACACGTCCACCACGTCATCCGCGGGGCGGCGACCATTCGGAAAGCCCGCGAGGTCTCCACCGGCAACGCCCAGTGCGTTCTGCATGGCAGGCGCCGTTGGAGCGATCGATGTGTTCAGGCGCAGCATCTCCGAAGCAACCACGTTCTTCGGCTGGTTCACGCCTTCGATGCCCTTGAGGAACGCCGTGACCAGGTCGGTACGCGGGAAGTTCGTCGGAGCCTTGGCGGACGGGAAGAGCAACTCGATCAGCGCGGGCAGCGCAGGGTTGGTCACGTAGTCGATGAACTGTCCGTCGCCGGTCGGCTTCGATGCGTTGAACTTGTCCTTGTCCGAAAGCCCGATGACCACTTCATTGACGAGCGGCATGCCCAGGCGCGAGACCTGCGCCCATGCGCCGCCTTCCTTGCTCGCCTTGTTCAGGCCCGTGCCCGGTGCGGCATTGATGAGGCGCGCCTGGCGAACGCTGGCGGTCGTGTACGCGCTGATCACCGGGTCGGCGGATGTGGCCACGCAGTCGATGGGCAGTTCCATCGCAATGGTGCTCACGCTCTTGGCTTCGAGGTCGTTGTTGTTGCCGCCCACTTCAGGCCCGAGCGGGTTCAGGTTGATGAGGTCGAACACCTTGCCCACGGCAATGTAGAACGGCTCCTTGCGCTGGCCCACGAAGACCTTGCCCGGTGTGGCGCAGCCGGGGATGGCGACGTTGTAGACGTGCTGCGCGGCGTAGCTGGCATATCCGCCCGGGAAGGACTTTTCGCCGATGTTGTCCACCGGCTTGTCGAACGTGGTGGCGCCGCCGCTGCTGGCTGTCACCGATGTACGCGTGCCCGTGCGGCGGTTGCCGCGAACGAGGTCGATCGTGAACGTCTCGCGCACATTGAGCGAAGCAGGGTTCACGCCCGTGATGGGGCCGCTGTTGATGAGCGGAATCTTCGTGGCCTTGCCGCCGACGGTCAGTGCCGTGTCCTTGGGCGTGCTGGTGAAGCGGAACTGGAAGGTCATGTCCTCGACCGCGTCGCCGTTGTTGTCCACGTGGATTTCGTAGAGGCCGTTCGGGTTGAACTGGTAGAAGTTCGGGCCGCCCTGCGGATCCTGGAACGGGATGTAGTTGGCCAGCATCGTCACGAAGTTCTGGCGGCCCGATTCGTAGCTGCGGAACATATAGAAATCCGTGGCGTCGGTTTGCGGTTGGCCCGCGATGAAGGGCGCCTCCCGGTGGCTCGATGCAATCGCGCCGGTGGTAACGCCAAAGGTCAGCGCAAGGCCGACGCTCAATGCAAGCCTGGAAAGCGACGGGCGCTGGGTGCCTCGTCCGTATGCGGATTCGCTCATGGGTGCTCCTGAATGAGGGTAAACACGACGGGGGCGTCATTACCCCCGAGCCATGAGTACGCGGCCAGTTCCGCGTTGGTTTCGCTTTAATTTGTAGGACGGCGCGCCGTCATGAATGGCCGAGTTCGTCGCGCTGCTCAGAACTTCGCGTCCAGGCTCACGCCCAGCACCCGGCGTGACTCCGGACCCACGAACTGCATGTACGAGCGCGTGTCGCCCGTTGCAAAAGCGACGAGGTTGCCGCTGCGGTAGGTTGGGTTGAACTTGTCGAACAGATTGCGCGCGTAGAGCGTCAGCCCCACCTTGTCGTCGGCGCTGCGTACGCCAAACCGTGCCCCGACAATCGTGGTCGCAGGCAGGTTGCGAGCCGGATCGGTCCGGTCATAAATTTTTTCGGATGCGTAGACGACATCACCGCCGATCGAGCCTCGCATCGAAGCGAGTGGGAAACGGTAATCCATCGCCAGCGTCGCCCGAACCTTGGGCGCACCGCCCGCCTGATCGCCGCCTGCATCGCGGGTGCATCCGGCAGGCGATCCCATGGCGCATTCCACCAGGAAGCCCGCTCCCAACTTCGCGACCGTGTAGGCGACGCCCCCGTTGACGGTCAGCGCGTTGGTCGGAGTGCCGTAGAAGTTGAGCGTGACGCCGCGATTGGACAGCTTGGGCGCATTGGTAAAGATGAAGGCAACCGCAGCCGGGTCCCAGATCGTCGCCTGGTAGTCCTTGATCTTCATGGCATACGCAGAGAGGTTCACCCCGAGCCGGCCATCGAGAAACAGGTTCTTCAGCCCCGCTTCCAGCATGGTGGGGATTTCCGCGCGCACGATCAGGGGAACCTTGGGATTGGTCGCGTTGTGGTTCACCGCAGGGGCCTTGTAGCGATGCTCCGGCGCCTTGGCCAGCAGGTGCACGATGATGTCCGACAACCCACGAGGCACACGCGCATCGACCTGCCACGGCGCCACGGGCTCACGCACCAGATGGTCGTGAATCAGCTCCAGCGCGTCGGCCTGCTCGAACGGAGGACGTCCGGTGGCCATGTCGTAGAGGGTGGCACCCAGCGCGTACAAGTCGGCCCGCTGGTCGACGGCATGACCGGTGCGCCCGGTCTGCTCCGGCGCCATGTAGCTGAGCGTGCCGACGATCTGGCTGTTCGGCTCCACCGCCACCTCCTGCCCAGCGATCACGGCCAGGTCGAAGTCGATCAACACGGCCTGCCCCGACGTGCACAGCAGGATGTTTGCCGGATTGATGTCCCGGTGGATGACGCCGGCACGGTGAATCCCGGCCAGGGTGCGCGCCAGTTCGCACGCCAGCGCCAGAACCCTGTCGATGTCCAACCGGCCGGCTCCAAGCGCCTTCGCAAGGCTGATTCCGCCGCAATCGTGCAGGACCAGCACATCAGCCTCACGCGCGCCATGGGCCAGCTGGATGACGCCCTCGATACCTTCGAGCCGCATGAGCAGCTTTCTCTCGTTGCGCAGCCGCTGCGCCGCAAGAGGACCCAGGTGCTCCTTCCAGATCACACGGCCCGCAGCCGAGCCCTCTCCTGAACGAACGATGCGCGTCGACGCACTCCCATAAAGAGTCTCGTCTGGTCCAGCGCCGTTGTCGGGAGCGGCAGTGATCGCCTTGGACGGAATGGGAGCTCCAGGATGGATGAGGAAAAGCTGCCTGTCAGGTTACTCCAGCTCAGCCGCAGCCGCAAATCGTCCTGTGCGCAGCGGCCACGCCGCAATCGCCCGAAACATATTTGTAGCAATCTATAATGAAGGTCCGGGTCTCGAGCGCCCGGCATTTCAGGACTTTCTTGCGCCTCCTCATCTGGAGGCGCTTTTTTTTGCACGCTGGGCAGTTGCTGTCTCAACGTATGATTCCAGCCGATGCCCAAGGCCGTAGCCAAAAATCGTATCCGCAAGGTGTCTCACATGGCACCCTCTGCGCAGGCACTGCGTCGCTTCCGGCTCATCTTCAACGCTGTCAAGACACACTTTCGCGAAGTTGAGAAGAAGGCGGGCCTCGCAGGCGCGCAACTCTGGGCCCTGAGTGTCGTACACGAGGCTCCCGGGATCGGCGTTGGCGAACTGGCGATCAAGATGGATGTGCATCAGTCCACTGCCAGCAACCTGCTCAAGGCCCTCGTCGCAGCAGGCCTGGTCCAGGTGGAGCGAACGCCCGCCGACCAGCGCTCCCGGGCGCTCTTTGTGACGCCAGCCGGCCTCAAGGTACTCAAGCGCGCGCCGGGCCCCTTTGCAGGGGTTTTGCCCGAAGCTCTGGCGAGCCTTGACGCACCGACACTCGCACGGCTCAACCGCGATCTGGACAGCGTGATCGAGGCGCTGAAAGTGGATGCGCGTGCTGCGAATATCCCGCTGGGGCAGCCCGACGCCTGAAGGGCACTGCGCTGGCGGGCGACTCAGCTCATCATTACGATCGTGTCCGACGCGACTCTGCCATATACATTTGCAGCAATATAATTGCCTGCCCAGTCAGCGCGCCGACCGCACCCTTTCAAGCATGAAGACTTTCCGCCTTCAATTGCGATTTCTGATTCCGCTGGTTCTGATTCTTTCGGCAGCGGCATACCTTGCGCTGCCGCTGATGGACAAGTTGACCCTGCGCTGGTTTGCGCGCGACCTGAACATGCGCGGCACCCTGGTCGCCACCGCCCTGTCGGGGTCGATCTCGGACGCCCTGCCCGACCCTCGCGGCCGCAAGCTGCAGGCACTGTTCAACCGCGCCGTGCAGGACGAGCGCCTCGTGGCGATTGGCGTGTGCTCACCGGACATGAAGTTGCTCAACAGCACCTCCACCTTCCCCAGGGACCTGGATTGCACGAGAGCTGGGCAGATCGCCGCCGAGCCGGATCCGATGCTGCGCATGGGTGGGGGTCCGGTCCATGTGGGCATCTATCCCGTCACCGCAGACTCCGGGAACGTGGGGCACCTGATCCTGCTGCAGGACCTGAGCTTCATCGAACGGCGAAGCAAGGACACCCGGCAGTACCTGATCATCCTGATTGCCAGCCTCGGCGGCGTCATCGCCCTTGTCACGATGATCGTGGCGCAACTGAGCTGGCGTGGATGGATTTCGGGGACGCGCGCCCTGCTTCGCGGCGAGGGGCTTGTTCGCCCCATCGCTGGAACCGCGCCTGAACTCGCGCCGCTTGCAGCCGATTTGCGCTCGCGCCTGCGCGACCTGGAGGACGAATACCGGCGTTCGCAGGGGCCCGAGACCGAATGGAATCCGCAGCGCTTGCAGTCGCTCCTGCGCACCCAGTTGAGCGGTGACCAGGTCATCGTGGTGTCCAACCGCGAACCGTATATCCATGATCGTGAGCATGGCGCAGTCGTGGTTCGACGACCTGCCAGCGGGCTGGTCACCGCAGTCGAGCCGGTGATGCGCGCGTGTTCCGGAACCTGGATCGCGCATGGCAGCGGCAGTGCCGACCGTGATGTGGTGGACCGCCACGATCGCGTTGCGTTGCCGCCCGGACAGGACGAGTACATGCTGCGCCGGCTCTGGCTGAGTGAACAGGAAGAGCAAGGCTACTACTACGGCTTCGCCAACGAAGGGTTGTGGCCGCTGTGTCACGTCGCCCATGTCCGGCCTGTCTTTCGCGAGTCGGACTGGCAGCACTACCGCGCGGTGAACCAGCGGTTCGCGGACGCCGTGGTCGCCGAGGCAAGAAGCGAAGACCCCGTGGTTCTCGTACAGGATTACCATTTCGCCCTGTTGCCAGCGATGGTCCGGGAAAAACTGCCGAGGGCCACCATCCTGACTTTCTGGCACATCCCCTGGCCCAATCCAGAGTCGTTCGGCATCTGCCCGTGGCGCCGCGAGATCCTGCAGGGCATGCTCGGCAGCACGATCCTGGGATTTCACACGCGCTTCCATTGCAAGAACTTCATCGAGACCGTCGACCGCTACCTGGAAGCACGGATCGAACACGAACACTCCACGATTTCCTTCCAGGGCGCGGACACCTTCGTGGAAAGCTACCCGATCTCGATCGCCTGGCCGGACCAGAACGAAAGCGACAGCTGGCCTGCAGTGCAGGAGTGCAGGCGCAACGTTTTCAGGCGCCTGGCCATTGCGGACGGACACCGCCTGGCCATCGGGATCGACCGGTTCGACTACACCAAGGGCATCCTGGAGCGCCTGCACGCCGTGGAGCGGATGCTTGAGAAGTACCCGCAGTGGCTGAGCCGGTTCACTTTCGTGCAGGTCGCTGCGCCCTCACGAAGCGCCCTGGACGAGTACCGTGCATTCCAGGAGCGCATCCAGCAGGTGGCAGCGCGCATCAATGCCCGGTTCGGCACGACCGACGGCCCGGTGATCAGGCTGCTTGCGCAACATCACGACCACACGGCTGTCAACGAGTTGTACCGCGCCGCCGATGCCTGCCTGGTTACCAGCCTGCACGACGGGATGAATCTCGTCTGCAAGGAATTCGTGGCAGCGCGCGACGATGAGCGAGGCGTCCTGATTCTCAGCCGCTTCGCTGGCGCTGCGCGTGAAATGCCTGAAGCATTGATCGTCAACCCCTACCACGTCGAGGAAACCGCCGACGCCTTGCACCAGGCGCTGTTGATGCCCGAAGGCGAACAGCGCGAGCGCATGGCGAGCTTGCGCACCACTGTGCGCGAATTCAATGTCTATCGCTGGGCGGGCCGGATGCTCTCCGACGCAGCGCGATGGCGGCTGCGCGAGCGCATTGCACAGCGCGTACAGAGACACCGAATCGAATGAGCCGCGAGCCGCTCCCCGACGACGTCCGGCGCTTTGTTCTCACGAGCGTCCCGTCGGTTCCGTACATCGAGTCAATGCTGCTCATGCGACGGGAGGCCGGGGCAACCTGGACGCCGGCGCAGCTTGCTAGCCGCATCTATGTTCCCGAAGCACGCGCAGCCCAGTTGCTCCAGAGCCTGGAGGCGTCGGGCATTGCGGCCCGCGACACGTCGGCGCCAGACGCATACAGCTACCAGCCTCCACCGGAGCTGGCACAGTTGCTGGATCGGGTGGCCGCCCACTACATGAGCAATCTGGTCACCATATCCGACCTGATCCATTCGAGTCTGAACCGCCGTGCAACCCAATTCGCGGACGCTTTCCGCTGGCACAAGGAGTGATATGGCAGCCGTGGTCTACCTGATGTGCGCCCTGACTTGCGTGGCCTGTTTTGCGCTGCTGTCGCGCGCATGGCGAACCAGCCGCAGCCGGCTGCTCCTGTGGAGCGCGCTCTGCTTCGCGGGCCTGAGCATCAGCAACTTCCTTCTGGTCATCGACCGCATCGTGCTGCCCGCCATCGACTTGTCCACCTGGCGACTCTCGGCAGGGCTCCTGGCCGTGCTGCTGCTGCTGTTCGGCCTCATCTGGGAGGAAAAATGAGCATGACGAACCAGGTCCTGATGGGCGCCATCGCGGTGACGTCACTGCTGGCCGGATTGTTCTTCTTCAAGTTCTGGCGGCACACCCGCGATCGCTTTTTCCTGTACTTCGCCTTGTCGTTCTGGCTGGAGGCGATCAACCGGGTGGGACTGGGCCTGATCGTGGGCACGGGGGAGGAAGACGTGGCGTTCTATAGCGTCCGCGTCGTGAGCTACTCGCTGATCCTCGTGGCCATCTGGCACAAGAACCGGCCGCGCTGACGCCTCACTCCACCGTCACACTCTTGGCCAGGTTGCGCGGCTTGTCTACATCGGTTCCCCGTGCGCAGGCCGTGTGATACGCCAGCAGCTGCAGCGGCACCACGTGCAGCATCGGGCTGAGCGGGCCGTAGTTCTCGGGCATGCGGATGACGTGGATGCCTTCTTCGCTTTCGATGCGGGTGTCGGCATCGGCCAACACATAGAGCACGCCGCCTCGCGCACGCACTTCCTGCATGTTGCTCTTGAGTTTTTCCAGCAAGGCATCGTTGGGCGCGACCGTCACGACAGGCATCTCGCTGGTCACGAGCGCGAGCGGTCCATGCTTGAGTTCACCGGCTGCATAGGCTTCCGCGTGGATGTACGTGATCTCCTTGAGCTTGAGCGCGCCTTCCAGGGCAATCGGATAGTGCAGGCCGCGACCCAGGAACAGCGCGTTCTCCTTGTTGGCGAAATCTTCGGACCAGCTGATGACCTGCGGCTCCAGCGCGAGCACCGCCGAGAGTGCAGCAGGCAGGTGCCGCATCGCCTTCAGGTGCTGCGCTTCCTCGTCTTCGCTGAGCAATCCCTTGACCTGCGCAAGCACGAGCGTCAGCAGGAACAGGCCCGCGAGCTGCGTGGTGAAGGCCTTGGTCGATGCGACGCCGATCTCGGCGCCAGCGCGCGTCACGTACGACAGCTTGCATTCGCGCACCATCGCCGACGTGGACACATTGCAGATCGTCAGCGTCTTCGTCATGCCAAGGCCCTGCGCATGGCGCAGCGCGGCGAGCGTGTCGGCGGTCTCGCCCGACTGGCTGATCGTGACGACGAGCGTGTTCGGGTTCGGCACCGAATCGCGGTAGCGGTATTCGCTGGCGATCTCGACCTGCGTCGGAATCTTCGCAATGCTCTCCAGCCAGTACTTGGCCGTGCAGCCGCTGTAGTAGCTCGTGCCACAGGCCAGGATCAGCACGGAATCGACTTCCTTGAAGACGCGCAAGGCGCCGTCGCCGAACAGTTCGGGAACGATGCCGTGAACGCCTTCCAGCGTGTCTGCCACGGCGCGCGGCTGCTCGAAGATTTCCTTTTGCATGTAGTGGCGATAGGGGCCGAGTTCAGCAGCGCCGCTGTGCGCGTTGACGGTCTTGACTTCGCGCGTCACCGGCTTGTGCGACTTGTCCACCACCCAGTACTTGCCCAGTTGCACGTCGATGACGTCGCCTTCTTCCAGGTACAGGATCTGGTCGGTCACGCCTGCCAGCGCCATCGCATCGCTGGCCAGGAAGTTCTCGCCGCCCTCCTTGCCCACGCCCAGGATCAGCGGCGAGCCCGCACGCGCGCCGATGACGCGGTGCGGCTCGTCCTTGCAGAACACCGCGATCGCATACGCGCCGTGCAGTTGCCCCACCGCCGCTTTCACGGCTTCAAAGAGGTCGCCGTCGTACAGGCTGTCCACCAGATGGCAGATCACTTCGGTATCGGTCTGGCTCGCGAACTCGTAGCCCCGGGCCTTGAGCGCGTTGCGCAGCTCGACATAGTTTTCGATGATGCCGTTGTGCACCAGGGCAATGCGCCCGGGCTTGCTGCTCGCGTCCTTGCCGGGCCCGTGGCTGAAATGTGGATGTGCGTTGTGAACAGCCGGGACGCCATGCGTGGCCCAACGCGTGTGGGCGATGCCGGTCGTGCCTTCGACGTGTTCTTCGCGGGTCTGCTCGATCAGGGTTGCGACGCGGTCGGTGCTGCGCGCGCGCTTGAGGCCGCCGGCATGAACGGCCACGCCGCAAGAGTCATAGCCCCGGTACTCCAGGCGCTGCAGGCCCTGGACTAGGATGGGGACGATATTGCGGGTTGAGACGGCGCCGACGATGCCACACATGTTGCGAACTCCTGAGTTGAGGCCGCAACTGTAGGCTGGCATTCGAGAAATATGCGATCTGATTTTTTACAGATATGGAAGATAATTTCAGTTCAGCTCAACAGCTGAATAATATTTCATAATACCTTTCATTATGGAGCCATTATTCAACCTTGACAGCACCGATCTCGCTCTGCTGAACCACCTCCAACTCGACGCATCCCTCAACAACCAGGATCTCGCGCGCGCAGTCCATATTTCGCCGCCGACCTGCCTGCGGCGGGTCAAGCGATTGCATGACGCGGGCTTCATCGAACGCCAGATCGCGGTCCTGAACGCAGACAGGCTCGCACCCCAGCTCGGCCACGGCCTGCAGGTGGTCGTCGAGATCACGCTGGAGCGCCAGGGGCAGGAAGAGCTCGAAGCGTTCGAATCGCGGGTGATAAAGGACGACGCAGTGCAGCAGTGCTACCGCGTTTCACCCGGGCCGGACTTCATCCTGATCGTGTTCGCGCACGACATGCCCGGGTACCTCGCGCTGACGCAGCGGCTGTTCACGAGCGACGCCAACGTCCGCAACGTCAAGGCGTTCTTCTCGGTGCGGCGGGCGAAGTTCCTGCCGCGCATGCAATTGACGGCGGCAAACGCATGAGACTCAGGACGGCTTGGGCGGTTTGGTGGGCCGCTTCCAGCTGCTGATGCTCACCTGCTTGCCGCGCGCCACCGACAGCGTGCCGGGCTCCGTGTCCTTGGTGATGGTCGAGCCGCCGCCCACCGTGCCGCCGCGGCCGATCTTGACCGGTGCGACCAGCACGCAGTTGCTGCCGATGTGCACGTCGTCTTCGATCACCGTCTGGCGCTTGTTGGCGCCGTCGTAATTGGCGGTGATGGAACCCGCGCCGTAGTTCACGCGTTCGCCGACCGTGGAGTCGCCGATGTACGCGAGGTGGTTGGCCTTGGAGCCCTGGCCCATCGTGGCGTTCTTGATCTCCACGAAATTTCCGATGTGCACATCGGCTGCCAGGTTCGCACCCGGACGCAGTCGCGCGAACGGGCCGATCAATGCACCGGCGCCGATAGTCACGCGAGCGCTTTCGCCGTCGATGTGCGTGAACGGATGAATCTTCGTGCCGGCGCCTATCGTTGCATTCGCAATCACGCAATTGGCGCCGATGCGCACGCCTTCGCCAAGGGTGACCGAGCCCTCGAAGATGCAGTTGACGTCGATCTCCACGTCCTGCCCGCAATCGAGCGATCCGCGCACATCGAACCGGGCCGGGTCCGCAATGCGAACGCCCGCTTCCATCATCGTGCGCGCCCTGCGCAGCTGGTATGCGCGCTCCAGCTCAGCGAGTTGCAGCGGGCTGTTGACGCCATCGACCTCGACCTTGTCTGGTGCCTTGACCGCGACCACGCTGGCACCATCGCGTACCGCCATGCCCACGATGTCGGTGAGGTAGTACTCGCCCTGCGCGTTGTCGTTTGTCAGCTGACCCAGCCAGCGCTTGAGCATCGCGCTCGGCACGGCCATGAAGCCCGTATAGACCTCGTGGATTGCGCGCTGCTGCGCGCTCGCATCCTTGTGTTCGACGATGGCCTGGACGGCGTCGCCGTTGCGCAGGATTCGCCCGTATCCGGTGGGGTCGGGCATGTCGACGGTGAGCAATGCGAGGTGTTTGCCGTCGCAGGCGGCGACCAGCGACTGCAGCGTGCCCGGCTGGATCAGCGGCACATCGCCATTGAGGATGAGCGTGGTGCCATCGTCCGGCAACCGGGGCACGGCCTGCTGCACGGCGTGACCCGTTCCCAGTTGTGGCTCTTGCCGGGCGAATGCAACCGTCTTGAGTCCTGCCTCATGGGCCCAGCCGGTGACAGCCGCCTCAACCTCATCAGCGCCATTGCCCGTGATGAACACGAGTTGCCGCGCGGCCAGGGGCGTCACGCTGTCCATGACGTGGGCCAACAGCGCACGACCGGCCAATCGGTGCAACACTTTGGGCAAGCGGCTTTTCATGCGGGTTCCCTTGCCCGCGGCCATGATCACAACATCGATCGAACTCATGCATATTCCTTCTCGCTGGAACCTTGCGCCCAGGCTTGCCCGGATTATCGGGGGGCTGGTGCTTGTCATGGGGCTCGCCGCGTGCAGCGCCATCAAGCTGGGCTACAACAACGTCGATGAGATCCTGTATTGGTGGATCGACAGCTACATCGACCTGACCAACGCACAGGACACGCGCGTGCGTGAAGACCTGGATCGTCTGCACCTGTGGCACCGGCAGCGCGAGTTGCCCGTGCTCGCCGACACGCTGCGATCACTGGAGCCCGTCATCGCACAGGACATTTCGCCCGCACAGGCCTGTGCCTATGTGCCGGCCATCCGGGAACGCGTCAATGCGGTGCTGGACCGCGCGGAACCGGCGATCACGACCTTTGCCATCGGCATCGCGCCCGAGCAGTTCACCCACCTGCAGGGCAAGTTCGAACGCGTGAACCGGGATTACGAGAACGACTGGATCCAGAAGGACGCCGCCTCGCGCAAGGAAAAGCGTTACGAGCAGATGCTCGATCGCGGCGAGATGGTCTACGGCCGCCTGGACGATGCGCAAAAGGCGCTGCTGCGCGCCAGCATCGACAAGTCGATCTTCGATCCGGTCCGCGCCCTGGCTGAGCGAAAGCGCAGGCAACAGGATGTGCTGCAGACCTTGCGCAGGGCGGCGAGCCAGCCGGTGAGCCTGGATGCTGCCCGGCTGCAGGTTCGCGGCTACCTCAGGCGGCTGCAGGCATCGCCCGACGCCTCATGGCGCACTTACGAACAAGCGCTCATCAATGAAAGCTGCGCGATGTTCTCCGCGCTGCACAACAGCACAAACGCCGCACAGCGGGAGTCCGCGGTACGGCGTTTGAAGGCCTGGCAGCGCGACCTTCGGGAACTGGCCGCGCAATGAATCCCGGCGATGGAAAGACGCAATCGCCCGGCGGCTTAACGGCCCTCGCCCGATTGCGTCATCCGCGCAGGCGTGGCGCGGAAACTGGCTAGAGGTCCTGCGTCCATCTGGCGGCCGCCGTGCCACGGCGATTGGCAGTGACCGGCCTGCTGCTGCTTTTGTTCGTCGGAAATGCGCCGGGGCTGCTGCTGGAGCACGCCGGGCCTGGCGTTTTTTGGTGACATCTGAAAGCTCCTGGATCTGCAGCGCCTCAAACTGGGGCGCTTTTCACCAAGCTTAGAAGCCGACGCCTTACCGGCGTGTCGGCGCGGGCAAGCCGGCCCTGTCAGCGCCGGACTACAGCACCAGAACTGCGCATCAAGCCTGCAGTGCCGCCCACATTTCCTTGTCGCGCTCAGCCGTCCAGATGCGCGGGTTCTTGATGCCCTTGGCCTCGTCGTAGGCGCGGCTCACGTCGAACGGCAGGCAGTGCTCGTAGATGAACACATGGCCGAAGATCGGGTCCATGCTCTTTCGGGTGTGGGCCATCGCGGACTTCAGGTCCATGTCGGCTGCAGCGGCTTCCTTGGCTGCCGCAAAGAGCGTCTCGACCCATCGCTTGGTGTAGTCGAGCGCCTTGTTGACGTCGGCTGCACCCTTCATCGCCTCGCCGCGACCGGGCACGATGGCTTCGGCGCGCAGGACACGCAGGGCCTCCAGCGTGGCAGGCCACTCCTGCAGGTGCGCATCGCCGGTATAGACCCCTGCTTCGTATTCGACCAGGTCGCCAGAGAAAAGGACCTTTTCTTCTTCGACCCATGCAATCGTGTCGCCGCGCGTGTGGCCCGGGCCCGGATGCCAGATCTGGACCTGGACGCCGCCGAGGTCCACCGTGAGCTTGCCGGGCACTTCGCCCTTCACCGGGTTGCCGCCGCCGATGACCATCGTCGGCCAGGTGAGGCCCGGCACGCTTTCAGCGTTTCGGAACAGGCGCGGAAAGCGCTCCATCTCCGACTGCATGTCCTGCTTGCCGCGCTCGATGATCAGGTCCAGCGTTCCCTGGCTGGCGATGATTTCGGTCGCACCTTCTGCGGCGTACGCACTGGCGCCGAGCACGCGCACTGCGTGATAGTGCGTCAGCAGCACGTACTTGATCGGCTTGTTGCTGACTTCGCGGATGCGGGCAATCAGGTCCTGTGCCATCGCGGGCGTTGCGGTGGCGTCGCTGACCATGATGAATTTCTCGCCGATGATCACGCCCGAATTAGGGTCACCCTCGGCGGTGTAGGCCCAGCAATGCGCGCTGAGTTGCTCGAACGTGATTTTCTTGTCGGCCAGGTCGGCCTGGCTGGCGAATGCTTTGGACATAACGATTCCTCGGGTTACTTCACCAATCGTAATCAATTACGGATGGTTGAATCGGCGCGATCAGGCAAGGCCCTTGTCGAGCAGCGCGACCACCTCATCAGCAAAGTCGGCATAGCGCATCGGCCCACCCGGGCGCAGCCAGGTAAAAGTCCAGTTGATCATGCCGAACAGCATCATGGTCACCGGCGTCTGGTTCACCGGCGTCACCCGATCGGGATAGGCGCGCCGCAGGAAGCGCGTCACGGCAGATACGACATCGCGTTGCCGGTTCAGGATGAGGTCTCGTTGCACTTCGCCGAGAAACTTGGTGTCGCTCAGAAGCGCTACATGCCGGGTGGCGGAGGTCTGGTACTCGTCCAGGAAGCTGCGGATCAATTCATGCAGCGCCGCGCGGTCATCGAGATTGCGCCGCTGGGCCGTGGCCTCGGCCTGGCCGATCACCGCCAGCAGGCGCTGCGTGTAGCGGTCGAGCAGGTCGAACAGGATCGCTTCCTTGCTCTCGTAGTAGTGATACAGGCGCGCCTTGGACGTGCCGCTGGCGGCCGCGATGTCGTTCATGCTCGCGGCCGGATAGCTCTTGTCCGCGAAGCACTGGGCTGCAATGTCGAGGATTTCGTCTCGCTTGAGTTCGTGCTGGGAAGACTTGGGCCGCGCCATGCGGCCGATTATGCGGGCGCGAAAACCGATCCGACCGCGCCCCACGCCAGCGCCGCGACGCCCGCGGCCAACCGCGCCAGCGCGCGTCCGCCGAATGCGACGGCCAGGCGCAGGTCAGCCAGCGGCTGCGTGACAGCATTGATGCGAGGCGCCGTGCTGCGAACCCGCGCAGGCAGCGGCTCCCAGCTGAAGTAGGACGGCGAACGCTGCGTCCAGTTGGACGACTCCACCACCAGGCGCTCGCCAGCGCGCACGCGCAGCGTCTGCCCCGTGGACACGAAATGGTCGCCCGACTGGTTGCCAGCGCCGTTGTGAGGGCCGTCCCAGGTGACCCAGACCTGCCCGTGCGCAACCTTGAACGTGCCTTCCTCGCGCGGCTGGAGCGTGATGGCGCGGCCGTGCGAAAGCTTCCAGGTGCCGGGCAGGGAAGCAGCGGTCGATTGTTGCGAGGATTGTTGCATTTGGGGGCGGGTTTGCAGCTCCATGATTTCTCTCCGGGGTTCGCCGATCTGGCTGTTTGGGGCAATGAATGATCGGCGATGCGTGCTTGGCAGTCCAATGAATTGCGGCTACGCTATTGATTCCGGAAACGCATCAATCGACAATCCACTCCTGACACGAATTGACCGATGCAGCACTCCCAGACCCACCTTCGCACCCGCCCGATATCGGCCGGCCACCTGCGCGCTTTCGAGGCGGTTGCGCGCCACCTCAACTTCCGCGCGGCTTCGGAAGAAATGGCGCTGACCCAGTCGGCCGTGAGCCGGCAGATCCAGGCGCTCGAAGAAGAAGTCGGCGTGAGCCTGTTCCTGCGCCACACGCGCGCGGTGGAGCTGACGAGCGCAGGCGCTCTCTTGCTAATGGCCGTCACGCAGGCGTTGCCGAGAATCGACGCGGCAGTGCGGCAGATCCGGCAAACCGCAGGACGGCGCGCAGTGGCACTCACCACATTCGCGTCGTTCGCCTCGATGTGGCTGATCCCCCGGCTGGAGCAGTTCCAGCGCGACAACCCCGATATCGACATCCGCATCGATGCCTCGGACCAGATCCATGACCTTGAAACTTCAGACGTGGATATGGCCCTGCGTTACGGACCCACGGCCGCCATGCCGCCTGGCGCGATTCGCATGTTCGGGGAACAGCTCACGCCGGTGGCCAGTCCGTGGCTGCTCAAGGGCGCGCCACTCAAAAAGCCGGCCGACCTGACCGGCTTCACCCTGATCGAAGCGGGCGACGCACACCACACGCACCTCGAATGGCTGACGTGGCGTCGCTGGTTCGATGAACACAACCTGCCCAAGCTGCAACCCAAGCGATGGCTTTACTTCAACTACGCCTACCAGATGGTGCAGGCCGCGCTCACGGGCCAGGGCGTGGTGCTGGCGCGCTTGCCGATGATTGCGGAGTCGCTGGCCAACGGCGACCTGGTCGAGCCGTTACCCCATCACCGCATGGATTCACCCATGGCCTACTGGCTCGTGGTCGGACCCCGAAGCAGTAGCCGGCCGGAGATCAAGGCGTTCATCGACTGGCTGCTTCTGCAGAGCAAGGCCACGCGCGAGACGATCGGCGAAGTGCCCGATCCGGACACGATCGATCACATCGACTGATGCATCGCCCGCTCAGGAGATCGGCCAGACCACGCCGTTGTCGTTGAGGATGGCGTCCAGCGGCATGTCGTGCGGTTCGGGCTCGAAGTCATCAATGAAGCCCTGCGTGAAACCCAGCCCGACCGTGAAGGGCTTGGGCTCCAACGTGGCCAGCGTGCGGTCGTAAAAGCCGCCGCCATACCCCAGCCGGTAGCCGCCGGTGCTGTAGCCGACGCAGGGCACGAACAGCAGCGTCGGCACGATGACCTCGGTGTCTTTCGGCTTCGGAATACCGTACGCATCTTCTTCCATGTAACAGCCGGGGAACCATGCGTGGAACTTCAGGGTCCCATGCAGCTTGTCGACGACCGGCAGGCCGATGCGGCGGGGCTGCGGCTCATCGAGCAGCTCGCCGTCTTCCTTCCATCGATGCAGCGCAGGCAACGGATCGAACTCGCCCTTGATCGGCCAATACGCGCCGATCACGATGTCGGGGCGATTGACGAGCCAGATGCGCATGACGCGCTGCAGGAGATCGCAGCGTTCCATGCGGTCGGTCATTGCAAGGCGCTGTTCGAGCAGCGACTTGCGTAAAGCCCTTTTTTCCTGTGACTTGTCCATAATCGTCCAATGAGATTGCCAAGAATTCTGACACTGATCGCCATCACGCTCGCCTGCACCGGCGCGCAAGCCCAGGCCAGGGGTGACGACGTCATCCTGGAAATGAACCAGGCCTTCCAGAAAAAAGACCGCGCACGCCTGGCGCAGTTGCTCCCCGCTGCCCGCGGACACGCGCTCGAACCGTGGGCTGCCTATTGGGAACTGCGCGCCCGCCTCGACACGGCGACCGCGCAGGAAATCCAGGACTTTCACACGCGCTACGCAGGCACCTACCAGGAAGACCGCCTGCGCAACGACTGGCTTCTGCTGCTCGGCCAGCGGCGCGACTGGACCACCTTCGCGGCCGAGTACCCCAAGTTCCGCATGAATGACGACCGCGAGGTGCGCTGCTACGCGCTGCTCGTGCAACACCTGCGTGAGGGTGCCGCTGCACCCGCAACTCTGCCCGATGAAGTGCGGCGCAACTGGCTGGCCGCGCGCGACGCCGATGACGGCTGCACGCTGGCAGCATCGCGCCTGATCGGCGAGCCTGGCGGCAGGCGCCTGACCGTCGATGACGCCTGGCGCAAGGCTCGCCTGGCAGTGGAAAACAATCGCCCGAAGGCGGCAGCCGCGGCCGTTGAAATTGCATCGCCCGAATCGCTGGGGCTGTTCAACGAAGTCATGGCCAGCCCCGCGAAATTCCTCACGACCAAGGTCACGGCGGTGCGCAAGGCGCGCAAGGAACTGATCACGCTGGCGCTCATCCGCATGGCTGCCTCCGATGCCGATGGCGCGGCGCGGCAGCTCGACAGCAAATGGGGTCCGCAACTGTCCCCCGAAGAGCGCAACTGGATACTGGGCGTGATCGGCAAGCTGCAGGCGCAGCGCCTGTCCTTGGATGCGATGGAGCATTTCTCCGGCGTCTCGCGCGACACAGACCTTACCGACGACATGCTTCAGTGGAAAGTGCGAGCGGCGCTGCGCGCTTCGCCCCGGCCCCAGTGGCCTGCCGTGCTCGGCGCGGTCAACAGCATGAGCGAGGAAGCACGTGCAGAGCCGACCTGGGCTTACTGGAAGGCACGTGCTCTGATGGCGCAGGGCAGCGAGGCCAACCGGGCCGAAGCGCAACGCATCCTGCAATCGATTGCATCGGTGCGCGGCTTCTATGAAATGCTGGCGCTCGAAGAATTGGGGCAGAAGATCAGCGTGCCCGCAAAACCTGCGCCGCTTGCGCAGGAAGAAAAAGAGGCAGCTCGCCTGAACGCCAGCCTCAACCGCGCGGTCATGGCCATCAAGATGGGCATCCGGCCCGAAGGTGTGCGCGAATGGAACTACGCGACCAACCTGGCCAAGCCAGGCGGCATGGCCGAGCGCGAGTTGCTGGCTGCCGCGCAATTTGCATGCGAACGCGAGGTCTGGGATCGCTGCATCAACACCAGCGAGCGCACCCGCACCGAGTTCGACGTGGACCAGCGCTTCCCCATGCCGTTTCGCGATTCGGTGGTCAGGCGCGCGCGCGAGATCAACCTGGACCCGGCGTACGTCTATGGCCTGATTCGCCAGGAGAGCCGCTTCATCATGGACGCGCGCTCGCATGTCGGCGCGTCGGGGCTGATGCAGGTGATGCCGGCGACCGCGCGCTGGACGGCCAGGCGCCTGGGCATGAACAGCTTCACCATCGAGCAGCTCAACGAGCGCGAGACCAACATCGCGATCGGCACGGGGTATCTCAAGATCGTGCTGGATGATTTCGAAGGCTCGATGCCGTTGGCCGCAGCGGCGTATAACGCAGGCCCCGGGCGGCCACGCAACTGGCGTAACGGGCCTGTACTCGAAGCCGCGATCTGGGCGGAGAACGTGCCTTTCAACGAAACGCGCGACTACGTCAAGAAAGTCGTGTCGAACGCAACGCTCTACGCCGCCGCGCTGACGGGCCAGCCGCAATCGCTCAAAGCGCGCCTGGGCACCATCGGTCCGCGCGATGCGGCGCGCACTGAACCCAATCGCGAAATTCCATGACCTGGTGGGATCGTGTCTGGGCGACCGTCATCTCGGAGTTCTCGGATCTTCCCGACGCCGAGGACCTGACGCGGCTGGTGTTGCGATTGACCCTGGCCGCGCTGTTGGGGGCACTGTTGGGCTTTCAGCGCGAGACATCCGGCAAGGCAGCGGGCCTGCGCACGCACATGCTGGTCGCGCTGGGCTCGGCGCTTTTCGTGCTGATGCCCATGCAGGCGGGCATGGAGATGGACTCCCTGTCGCGGGTGATGCAGGGCGTGATTGCCGGTGTCGGATTCCTGTGCGCCGGCACCATCATGAAGCGCGACGAAGACGACCGGGTGCACGGGCTCACGACTGCGGCAGGCCTGTGGATGACCTGTGCCATCGGCATCGCCGCCGGCGCGGGACGGGAAATGACGGCGGTGCTCAGCACCTTGCTGGCGCTCGCCATCCTCCTGATGGAAAAGCCGATACAGCGCGCGCTGGGCAAGCGCGGTCAAAAGCCCGCAAGCCCTGCCGGAGACAGCTGAGCATCAATTCGCGCGTTTTTTGCATCAATGGCGCAAAGCGCCGCCGTTAGCATCCGTGCTTCCTGCAGGAGAACCCATGCTCAAGCTCTACGTCGGCAACAAGAACTATTCGTCCTGGTCCATGCGCCCCTGGGTGCTGCTCAAGCAGGCAGGCATCCCGTTCGAGGAGGTCATGGTCTATTTCGACTCGTTCGACCGCGACTCGGTGTTCAAGGAAACCATCCATGCGATCAGCCCAGCCGGACGCGTGCCGGTGCTGGTCGATGACGGGTTCGCGGTCTGGGACACGCTCTCGATCGCGGAGTACGTCTCAGAGAAATTTCCCGACAAGAACCTCTGGCCCAGGGATGTGAAGGCGCGAGCCCGCGCCCGAAGTGTCTGCGCAGAAATGCATTCGGCCTTCTCGGCACTGCGCGGCAAATGCCCGATGAACATCGAAGCGCAATTGCCGCAAATAGGCGCTTTGGTGTGGCGCGACCACGCAGATGTGCGCAACGACGTGCAGCGGATCGTGACCATGTGGTCCGGTCTTCTTGAAGAGTACAAGGGGCCGATGCTGTTTGGCGAGTTCTCCAACGCCGATGCGTACTTCGCGCCGGTCTGCATGCGCATCAGGAACTATGCGCTGCCCGTGCCTGGCCATATCACCGACTACATCCGTCGCGTCTGCGCGCTGCCCGGCGTCAAGGCATGGATCGACGACGCACTGGCCGAAAAGAAGTTCGTGGACTTCGACGAGCCTTATCGCACTGCGCGCTGACGGCAAGCACAGGCAAGGCACTAAACTGCCTTCCATGAAAATCTATAGGGTCGGCGGCGCCGTCCGGGACGCCCTGCTGGGCTTGCCCGTGAGTGACCACGACTGGGTGGTCGTCGGGGCCTCGCCGCAAGAGATGATCACGCTGGGCTACCTCCCCGTCGGCAAGGACTTTCCGGTCTTCCTCCATCCGCAGACGCGCGAAGAGTACGCACTCGCCCGTACCGAACGCAAGACAGCGCGTGGCTATCACGGCTTTGCATTTCACGCGCAGCCCGATGTCACGGTGGAGCAGGACCTGGGCCGGCGCGACCTCACGATCAACGCGATTGCGCAGGACGAATCGGGCGCACTGATCGATCCGTACGATGGACAGGCGGACTTGAAGCGCCGCGTGTTCCGCCACGTCACCGAAGCTTTTCGCGAAGACCCCGTTCGCATCCTGCGCGTGGCTCGCCTGTCTGCGCGATTTGCCGATTTCACCATTGCGCCTGAGACGATGGCGCTGATGCGCGAGATGGTGCAGGCCGGCGAAGTCGATGCGCTCGTGCCCGAACGCGCGTGGCAGGAAATGGCGCGCGGGCTGATGGAAGCGACACCGTCGCGCATGTTCGAGACGCTGCGCGCCTGTGGTGCGCTCGCGCGCCTGCTGCCCGAAGTCGATTGCCTGTGGGGCGTGCCGCAGCGCGCCGAATATCACCCGGAAGTCGATACCGGTGTTCACCTGATGATGGTGCTGGACATGAGTGCGCGCCTGGCCGCTTCATTGCCCGTGCGCTTTGGGTGCCTGACCCACGACCTGGGCAAGGGCACCACACCCGCTGACGTGCTGCCCAAGCACATCGGCCACGAGATACGCAGTGCGAAGCTGCTCAAGGGTGTCTGCGAACGCCTGCGGGTGCCGATCGAGTGCCGTGAGCTGGCCGACGTGGTGGCGCGCGAGCACGGCAACATTCACCGCAGCGGCGAATTCAACGCGGCTGCCATCGTACGGCTGCTCGAGCGCTGCGATGCGTTTCGCAAACCCGCGCGATTCGATTCGATCCTGCTGGCCTGCGAATGCGATGCGCGGGGACGAGGCGGCCTCTCGGAATCGCCCTACCCGCAGCGCACGCGACTGATGGCTGCCCTGGCCGCCGCGCAATCGGTGCAGACGCACGAAGTGGCGGCGCAAGCGGCGCAGCTTGGGCGCTCAGGGCCGCAAGTGGGCGAGATGATCCAGAAAGCGCGGATTGCGGCTGTGGCCGCAGCGCCGGGGATTCAGACGAGCAACGCCAACGCCGCGTAATCGCCCACGCGATCGGACAACCCGGCGGGCACCAGGTCACAGCCGCCCGTGAGCGCAGGCAACCTGCCGCGCATCTGCGATTGCAGGCGCGGCAACAGGTAGTCGATGTTATTGTTGAACACGCTTCCGCCCAGGCTGATGCGTTGCAGGTCGAGCGTGACGGTGAGGTTGTAGAGCGCGCGGCCGAGCACCCGGCACAGCTCATCGACGATGCCTTGCGCCTGCACGTCGCCCGACTGCGCCTTGCCCAGCAGGGTCGCTGCGTCGTGGCCGAAGCGCCGCTCCATGGCGCTGCCCGCGACGAGTGCCTCGACGTCGCCGATGTTGCCGCAGCCGCAGAGCGCGTCGTCGTTGTCCGAGACGAACATGTGGCCCCCATGACCCGCATTGCCGTTCTTGCCGCGCAGCACATGACCGTCTACGCACAAACCCATGCCGATGCCCGTGCTCCAGGTGACGTACGCGCAGTGATCGAAGCCCTGCAATGCGCCCCAGCGCCGCTCGGCTTCGAGTGCGCCTATGCAGTCGTTCTCGATACGCAGTTCGTCGAAGCGTTTGCGAAGGGGCGCTTCGAGCAGTGCGGTTTCCCAGGTGTTGGGCAAGCCGCGCGCGGGGCCACTCATGCCACCGCAAATGTTGGGCGCCGCAAGCTCCAGCAAGCCCTCTCGCAGGATGAATGGGCCGCATGACGCCACCCCTACCCGCCTGACCTCTTGGGCTGCCACGCCCATCTCGGCGCAGGCTTCATCGACCATTCGAAGCACCTGCATCGCCAGCGCGTCGTTGTTGCCGGTTTTGGCCGTCGGTTCGGTGCGACGGGCGAGCAGCTCAAGCCCAGCGCCGCGGTTCAAACTGACTGCGACCTTGGTGCCGCCGATATCGATACAGGCTTTCATCAGAACGCCTTTGAGATCAGCCCCGCCAGCAGGCTGAGCAAGATGGTTGTGGTCAGCGGAATGAACCACTCGCGGCCAAACAGCTTGAAGCGGAAGTCACCGGGCAACTTGCCAAACCCCATGCGCTGCATCAACGGGCTGAACCAGTTGATGAGCATCAGTGCCAGGAAGATGACGATGATCCAGCGAATCATCTGGGCGAGTTTACGGGGTGGATCACAGCGTGTGGGTCCGATCGCCGTCCCGAAAGCCCAGCGCGTCCCAGAACTCGCCGCGATGGAAACCGATGACCTTGAACAGCTCGCCCATCTCGTGCTCGGTGATGAGCCGCTGGCCGGCAATGCGCTCGGCGAGCGGGGCCTGCGCGAGCAGCGGGACGATGCCGCAATTGATGAGGAATCGCGCCTGCGTCGTGTAGCCCAGCGTTTGCAGTCCCGCCTCGCCGGCCGCGACGGCAAGCTCGGTGAAGTTGACGTGGGCTGTGATGTCTTTCATGCCGAGCTCTACCAGCGGATCGGCATCGGCCATGTGCCCTTTGTGGCACATCAGCGTGCCCATGTGTCGCTGGGGGTGGTAGTACTCGCGCTCCGAGAATCCGTAGTCGATGAAGAACGCCGCGCCTTGCACGAGGCGGTCGCCCAGGGTTCGGATGAAAGCGTCGGCCTGGGGATGGATCTCGGTCAGGTAATCGTGTTCGCCTTCGATTTCTGCCGGAGGTCGCAGCGTCGTGGGCTGGTCGATGAACTTGAGGGTGCCTTCGGCAAGCGCTACGCCACGCTCGAACCAGACACCGCCTTTTCGCGCAATCAGCTTCACCGGCATCGCATCGAGCACTTCGTTGCCGACGACGACTCCCCTCATCTGCTCGGGCAACTCACTGACCCAGCGCACCTTTGCCCCGAATCCGGCGAGCTTTGCCCGCTGGCGATCGCGCAACGAGGCGGATAGCTCAACGATGGTGTAGCCGCTGACCGTGTCGCCGAGCGCGGCCAGCAACTGCGCGGCCAGCGCCCCGGAACCTGCGCCGAACTCCCAGACTTCGCTGGTCCCGGTGGCCTTCATCGCATCCAGGACCTGCGCTGCCAGAGCTTGCCCGAACAGCGGGCTCATCTCGGGGGCCGTCACGAAATCGCTCCCCGACCCTGGCATCGCCCCGAACTTGCGGGAGTCGTTGGCGTAGTAGCCCAGCCCCGGCGCGTAGAGCGCAAGGGCCATGAAGCGATCGAACGGCAGCCAACCGCCGGCGCGGCCGATCGCTGTGTCCACCAGTGCCCCAAGGGCGGTCGTTAAACTGTTTGCTTGCGAAGTCACCCAACGATTGTCCCCGAATGAGCGAACCCATCCCGAACCGAACCGTGCTTGTGACCGGCTCTGCCAGACGGCTGGGCCGCGAAGTCGTGTTGGCGCTCGCTGCGGCGGGTTGGCGGGTGGCGGTGCACTACCGCGGATCGCCAGAGGAGGCATCGGCGACCGTCGCAGAGGCCCTTCGCCTTGCCCCAAACGCAACTCACATCGAATCGTTCCAGGCTGACCTGGATGACGAGGCGCAAGCTCGCGCGCTGGTGCCCAAGGTCATCGCGCATTTCGGCTCGCTCGACGCGGTGGTGAACAACGCGTCGATGTTCGAGCACGACGGGTTTGCGAGTTTCAGCTACGACGCGCTCGCAGCCCACATGCGCAGCAACGCGGGCGCGCCGGTCGTGCTCGCGCAGGCATTGCACGAACACGTCGTGGCGCGAAAGGGACCGGCCGGTGCGGCGGTGGTGGTCAACATGCTCGACCAGAAGCTGTGGAACCAGAACCCCGACTTCGTGAGCTACACGCTGTCCAAGGCCGCGCTGGAAGCCGCCAACACCATGCTCGCCATCGCGCTGGCGCCCCATGTGCGCGTCGTCGGTGTGGCGCCCGGCCTCACGATCACGAGCCACATGCTGTCGCTGGAGAAGTTCGAGGCACTGCACAAGCTGTCGCCGCTGGGCCGGTCGTCCACAGCGGCCGACGTGGTCGCCGCAGTGAAGTTCGCGCTGGAGACGTCATCGATCACCGGCACCACGCTGCTGGTCGATGGCGGCCAGCACCTCATGAAATTCGAACGTGATTTTTCGCTCATGTGAGCGGATGAAAGCAAGCGCCCCACCATGAACCAGGCTGGCTCCCAGACTCTCGCCCTCACCGGGCTGTGCTTCGACGCAGCGCTGGGTATTCTCGACCACGAAAAGACCGCGCCGCAGCCGATACGCGTGGACGCCGAACTCAACCTCGGCCCGCAACCGCTGTTGCCGCGCGATGACGACATCAGCCACGTGCTGGACTACCGCAAGGTGCGCAAGATCATCATCGACGAATGCACCGCCGAGCACGTGAACCTGCTCGAAAGCCTCATCGGCAAGCTGGCACATCGGCTGATGCAGTTGCCCGGTGTGGTCGGCGTACGCGTGAAGATCGCGAAGCTGGAGATATTCGACGACTGCGAAGTCGCGATACGCGTCGAGTCGGGGCTCTGGTGAAAGCCTAAAAGCCGCTCTCGCGGATCAGGACCGATGCGGCGTGATCGAACACGCCATGCAGCAGGGACTGGCGCGATCCGGAAATCGACGCTGTACACAGCACCATCTGCTGGCGCGGTGGTGCTTCTTCCAGCGCAATGCGGACGCGGTACAGGCCGTCGCGCACGACTCGCTCGCCATTTCGCTCGTCGGCGCGCGGCAGCGTGACGATGGGTCCGCCGGACGTCGCATCGAGCATGGGGTATGGAAGTGACGCGGTGCGCGATGGGTCCACCTGAAGCACCTTGCCGCTGATCGCGCGCGGGCCCACGTACACCCTGGCCCTGTCGCCTGGCCGGATACGCGCCACGTCTTCCTCGGCCACGAAGATCTCCGCGTTCCACTGGCTGTTGTCGATCAGCACGGCAAGCGGCTGCCGATGCTGCACCCAGACACCCAATTGCACTTGCGGGTCGATGTCAGCCAGCTTGCCTGCGAAGGGCGCGAGCAGCTGCATGCGCGACTGTTCACTGCTGAACACGCTGGCTTCGGCCAGGAAGCGTTCGCGTTCCGATTCGAGAATGGCTCGGCGCTCTTCGCCGTCTTTCATGCCCGCAAGGCCCAGAAGCTCTTGCGCACGCGCATCGGCCGAGGCCTGCGCACGGTTCACGCCGCTGCGCAGGTCCGGGGCAGCCAGCGCAAACAGCAGATCGCCTTCGGCCACCTGCGTGCGCGCGGGCATGGCCCTGACCATGCCTGCCTTCGGTGAAAACACCAGATGCTGCCGCGCGGCACGCACGACGCCCGTGCCCTGCACGGCGGTGTGCCACGGAATGAGAAGCACCAGCAGCGCGATGACGGCGGCGAACCCAGCCATCCACTTGCGAATGGCGCTGACGCCATCGCGCTGCGCCCACCACACCTGGAGTTCGACGTAGATCGGACGGGCAATGAACCATCCCACCTCGACGAGCATGAGCGCAATGCCGAGCAACTTGAAAAAGTAGAGGTACACGAGGACCGCGATTCCGAGGAACACGACGAACCGATAGACCCAGGTGACCAGTGCAAACGCAATCAGCCATCGACGCTGCTGGGCCGGGAGCACCTCCGGCCAGGGAGTCGCCAATCCGAGCACGGTGCGTCGAAGCCAGGCGCGCGCGAAGTTGCCGGCGCGCTCATGCAAATTGGGAAAATTCAGCAGGTCGCACAGGATGAAGTACCCATCGAAGCGCATGAACGGGCTGGCGTTGATTGCAAGCGTCAGCACCCACGAGGTCGTCGCGAGGAAGAAGAGCGCGGTGCGCAGCGAGCCATCGGGGGCCAGGCTCCAGAGCAGCGTTGCGACTCCCGCCAGGGCAAGCTCGGTCAGGATGCCAGCGCTGGCGATGGCCAGGCGCTGGCGTGGGTTGCTCAGCTTCCAGCTCTCACTCGTGTCGGTGTACCTGGACGGACTGGCCCAGCTCGATTTACCTGAGCGTGCCCGCCTGGTCGTCGCCGACGCCAGGGTTTGCACGCACGACCTGATCGACATGTTCCGGTCCTTGCTGGACATTTCCCGGCTGGATGCACAACAGGCCATCCCTGCGTTGAGCATCTTCAGCGTCGCAGACGTGCTGTCACGTGTCGAAAAAGAGTTCGTTCCGCTGGCACGCGCGCGCGGTATTCGCCTCAAGGTGCGGCCCTGTTCTGCCCACGCCTACAGCGACCCGGTGATGGTTGAGCGCATCGTGCTGAACTTCGTCAGCAATGCAGTGCGCTACACACCCAATGGCCGCGTGCTGGTGGCGTGCCGGGTGCGCGGCAGCCACTTGCGCCTTGCGGTATACGACACAGGCAAGGGAATTCCCGAGTCTGACCAGCAGGCGATTTTCGACGAGTTCAGAAGGCTGGACCCATCGCGACCTCACGACAGGACAGGCGGCCTCGGCCTCGGGCTGGCCATCGTGCGACGGCTCGCGCTGGCGCTGCGCCTTTCGGTGACAGTGCGCTCGACGCCCGGCAAAGGTTCGATGTTTGCCGTAGACCTGCCGCTGAGCCACGTCTCGCGCGGTCGACCGGCTCAAGCAACCGCTGAACGGTCCCTCGCGGGCCGGCTGGTCGTCCTCATCGACGACGAGCAGTCCATCCTGCGAGCCGCCTCATTCATCCTGCAGGTTGCCGGCTGTGAGGTGATTAATGCGAGGTCCGGACCGCAGGCCATTCAACTGCTCGCGGAGACAACCCGCGTGCCGGATGCCATCGTTTGCGACTATGAACTGAATGACGCCTGCAATGGCTCACAGGTCATTCGCAAGCTGAGGGACGAATTCAATCTCGATATTCCGGCCGTGCTTGTCACAGGCAACACCGCCGGCGGGATGGTGGAGACGGATGCAGGGGAGTTGGGTGTAGGTGTGCTTTACAAACCATTAGAGGCTGCAGCACTGACCGGTTCGCTGGAAGAACTTCTGTTCGCAAAGGAGCGATGAGATGGACAAGATCGTATTGGTGGTTGACGACCATCCCCTGTTTCGCCGGGCACTCGTAAGCCTGGTCGAGGAGTCGCGGGCATGCAGCGAGGTGATCGCAGCATCCAGCGCCGAAGAGGGTTTGGCGCGGGTTCGAGAAACAAAGGTGGATCTGATTCTGCTGGATCTGGGCTTGCCCGGTGCCGCCGGAGTAGACGCGATCAGCCTGTTTCGACGCGCGTCGGATGCAAAGATCGTCGTCGTGTCCGCTTCCGAACATCGGCAGGAAATCGCGGCAGCGACCCGCGCAGGAGCGAGTACGGTCGTATCCAAGAGCGTTTCAATGGAAACGCTCAGGGACGTCGTGCACCGCGCCTTGACCGACTCGCTACCCGAGCAGAAGTGGATTCGTCCTGCGGGCTCGCTGTCGCTGGGCGACGACGTGGAGCGCGGGCTGACGGTGCGCCAGCAGGAGATCGCAACGCTTCTGATGGAAGGGCACTCGAACAAGGAAATCGGCATGCGCCTGAGCCTGGCCGAAATCACGGTCAAGACCCATCTGACTGCAATTTTCCGCTTGCTCGGAGTGGTCAACCGCACACAGGCTGTCGTTGCAATTCGCAGACTTGGCATCGACTATGGGGCCGGCAGAAGCACGACGTCGCCAGGGGTCAGCGCGCATTGAAGCCGGTTTTGCGGCTTTCGCGCGGTATTCTTGAGCGTTCAAGAAACAAGGCGTTCCTCATGGCCCTCTACCGGATTCGCGGCAAGTCTCCTTCCATTGCACCCAGCGCATTTGTCGCCAGCGAAGCAACGCTGGTAGGCGATGTCGCCGTGGGCGAACACGCCAGCGTCTGGTTCGGCGCGATCGCGCGTGGCGACAACGAACCGATCCGAATCGGCGCATCGACCAACATCCAGGAAGGCGCAGTCCTGCATGCCGACCCGGGATATCCGCTCACGATTGGTGAAGGCGTCACCGTCGGGCACCAGGCGATGCTGCATGGCTGCACGATCGGCAACGGCTCGCTCGTAGGGATACAGGCTGTGGTGATGAATGGCGCCGTGATCGGAGCCAACAGCATCGTGGGCGCGGGCGCGGTCGTCACCGAGCGTAAGGTCTTCCCGGATCGCTCAATGATTCTTGGCGCACCCGGGAAACTGGTGCGTGTGCTCACCGATGAAGAGGTTGCAGGCGTCGCCGCGGCGGCGCGAACTTACGTGGATCGCACGGCCGAATTCAAGGTCGAACTGGAACGCATAGGCTAGCTGGGCGCAACATTCAGCTGGCCCGGGCCCGCCACGGTAACTTAGAGCCTTGCGGCTGGACCTGCGCTAGGATTTCCAGCACGGCCGCCTCCAGGGCGGTGACCGGTTCATTGGGGCCGATCCTGCCAATCGCCGAGCGCGCAATCCAGTCGGTCAGCAGATGACGACGGCAAGCTGGCGACAGGCTGACCGGGCGCTGAGCGTTGTCGCGCACGAATCGATCAATGATTGTTCGAAACTGCTCGAAGCGCTGGAGCCCGTTGCGATCTGCGCTGAAACTCCAATAGGCAATCAGGAATTCCACGTCAGCCCCGTTGCTGACGCGCTTGAAGTAGTCGCGGAGCATCTGGCGCTCAAGCGGTTTGACCAGCGAATCCGGTATGGCCAGCTGGACCCGCCTCGGACCTGCGTGGCCTGCGCGAATGCGAAGAATAAATCCCGCCATCGACCTTGCGGCGCTGCACACGAAACGCGTGACGGTTCGCACCGGCGCAGAAGGAACGACTTGAGTGCCGCGAATCGCAGGCGCCTGGGGTGCGTATGAGTGCCGGGTGAAAAGCGGCATGGTCGTCCTCGTGAAGTGAATGGCTGAATCCAGCTTATTCACTACACCACCCTCAAATAAGATACATAAGTATCCAAATCAGGATGAGCTTGGCTGCGCCTGATGACTGGCGGCACCAGGCGAGAACTAGGGTGCGCTCAGTGCCACCTGGATTGGAATGGTCAACGGGTTTGACCGCTCCTGGGCCTGCTCGCTGGCCAGCCAATTGCTCATGTCGCCGCTCTCGTCGGACAGGCGTGCACTGCCGAAGCCGGAGAGCTTCGTGTCCATCAGGTGGCTCGGCACGACATGCCCCAGTGCGCGGAACATGTTGTCCACGCGTCCGGGAAACTTGCGATCCCACTCGGTCAGCATGTCCTTCATGGCACGGCGCTGCAAGTTGGGTTGGGAGCCGCAGAGGTCACATGGGATGATCGGAAACTCCATCGCTTCCGAATAGGCCTTGATGTCCCTTTCCTTGCAGTAAGCAAGCGGCCTGATGACCACGTTTCGACCATCATCGGAAAGCAGCTTCGGAGGCATCGCCTTCATGGTGCCGCCGTGGAACATGTTGAGCAGCAGCGTCTCGAGAATGTCTTCACGGTGGTGGCCCAACGCGATCTTGGTTGCGCCTATCTCCTGCGCGGTGTTGTAGAGAATTCCACGGCGCAGCCGTGAACACAGCGAACACGTTGTCTTTCCTTCGGGGATCTTGTCCTTGACGATCGAATAGGTGTCCTGTTCGATGATGCGAAACGCAACGCCCAGGCGCGTGAGGTATTCCGGCAGGATGTGCGCCGGAAAATTGGGTTGCTTCTGGTCGAGGTTGACCGCAACCACCTCGAAGTCGATGGGCGCCACTTCGCGCAGGTACAGCAACGAGTCGAGCATCGTGTAGCTGTCGGCTCCGCCTGACAGACACGCCATCACGACGTCGCCCTGCTCGATCATCTGGTAATGCACGACGGCCTCGCCGGCCAGGCGCCGGATGCGCTTTCGCAGCTTGTTGAACTCAATTTCTTTCATGGCCCTTGCCCGGTGTTTGAGGAATTGTAGACAGCGGGACACAATGACAGTTCCGCAAGACGCATTCCGGGAACACCTGCCAGGCGCAGGAGTCGTATCCGAATCATGAAACACATCGCACTCAGATTGCTTGGCCTGCTCACGCTGACAGCAGCTATGGCCGGCTGCGCCACGACGTTCGTTGTCGATAGCAACGTGCAGGCGTTCTCCACGCTGCAGGCCCTGCCAGCCTCGCCTACCTACCGTTTTGAACGGCTGCCGTCGCAGCAGGAACCCGGCCAGGCGGAATTCGAAGCGCTTGCCGATGCCGCCCTTCACAAGGCCGGCCTGCGACGCGACGATGCGAACGCCCGATACACCGTACAGCTTACCGGTCGAACGCAGCGAATCGCGTCGCCATGGGCCGACCCATGGGACACCCTCTGGGGCGGCGGCTTCGGATGGGGCCGACGCGGCCACTTCGGGCTGATGGGGCGAATGGAGTCACCCTGGTATCACCGCGAAGTGTCAATCGTCATACGTGAACTTTCGGGCAACAAGGTGGTGTTCGAAAGCCGCTCTGTCCACGACGGCCCGTGGATGGACAGCAAGAGCGTGTTCCCCGCCATGTTCGAAGCCGCGCTGCAGGGCTTTCCCCAGCCTCCGGCGGGCCCGCGCAGGGTTGATGTCACGGTCGGCTCCCCCGACCCTGCCGGCAAATAGCAAGGCCAAACATTTGGGCACGTTTTAAGCCCATGAAACTTGTAACGCCTTCTAGAATGAAGGCGGATGGAAGCGACCCGAATCATTGCCGTGCGCCACGGGGAAACCTCGTGGAATGTGGACGCGCGCATCCAGGGCCAGAAGGACATCGGGCTCAACGATACCGGCCGCTGGCAGGCCCGGCGCGTCGGAGAAGCATTGGCGAGCGAAGAGATTTCCGCGGTTTATTCGAGCGACCTGGGCCGCGCCCACCAGACCGCGCAATCCATCGCCGAAGTCGCAGGCATGACGGTCGTTCCCGATGAGGGCTTGCGCGAGCGCGGCTTCGGCATGTTCGAAGGCAAGACCTTCACCGAGATTCACGAGACCTGGCCTGACCACGCGCACAACTGGCGCAAGCGCATCCCTGAATGGGAGCCGCCAGAAGGCGGTGAATCGCTGCTCAAGCTGCGCGAGCGAGTGATGAAAACGATGCAGGCGCTCGCAGCCCGGCACCCCGGCGAGCAGATCGTGGTCGTCGCCCACGGCGGCGTGCTCGATACTCTCTACCGGATAGCGACAGGCCAGGAAGTCAATTCACCGAGGACCTGGGAGCTTCCCAACGGGGCCATCAACCGCCTCTTGTGGACTCCCGAGGGCTTCACCCTGGTCGGCTGGTCCGATACCCAGCACCTCGACGATGAAGCTTCCGACGAAAACACCACTTTCTGAATCCCTGCTGGCCCTCGTGGGCCAGAGCGTCCACGCCATTGACACGCCTGCGCTGGTCATCGACCTCGACGCCATGACGCGCAACCTGGCTCGCATGGCCGAATTCGCGCGCAAGCATCACGTCCGTTGGCGCGCGCACGCCAAGATGCACAAGAGCTCGGCGATCGCGAAACTGCAAATGCAGGCAGGCGCAGTCGGCGTGTGCGTGCAAAAGACTTCCGAAGCCGAGGCCATGGTGGCCGGTGGCGTGACTGACGTCTACATCAGCAATGAGGTGATCGCCCCGCACAAGCTCGCACGCGTAGCGAAGCTGGCGCAGATGCTCGCGGCCGAGAACGGCAAGCTGGCCATTGCCGTGGACAGTATCGAGGGCGTGACCCGCCTCGCAACCGCGATGAACGAGGCGCAAAGCCAGCACCCGACCGGTCAGGCCGCGACGATCGACGTGTTCATTGAAATCGATGTCGGACAGGGTCGCTGCGGTGTGACCCCAGGCGAGGCGGCGGTGCCCTTGGCCCACGAAATTCGCAAGCACCCGGCCCTGCGTTTTGCGGGACTGCAGGCCTACCACGGCAAGGCTCAGCATCTGCGCGGCGCTCGCGAGAGGCGAGATGCGATAGCAGTGGTGGTCGACGACGTCGCGCATACCCGAAAGCTGATCGAGGCCGAAGGCATCCCGGTGGAACTGGTCACTGGCGCCGGAACGGGCAGCATGGTCTGCGAGGCCGCCAGCGGCGTCTACGGCGAATTGCAGGCCGGCTCATTTCTCTTCATGGATGCCGACTACGCGCAAAACGAACGCGACCCGGCGCAGCCCAACTTCGAGCACGCCTTGTTCGTGAAGACGCAGGTGATCAGCACGTGCGCAACCCACGCCGTCTGCGACGCCGGCCACAAGAGCCACGCCATCGACTCCGGCTTGCCGCGCGTGCACACGTTCGATTCGGAAGCGGCGCTGGAGTACGGCAATGGTGGCGATGAGCACGGCATCCTTCGCACCGCTGGCGCAGGCACGCGCCTTCCGGCGCTGGGCCGGTTCCTGTGGCTGATCCCCGGGCATTGCGATCCGACGGTGAACCTGCACGACGTGATGATTGGCGTCACCGGGGGCCTGCGAAGCGGCACGGTGGAACGCATCATCAGGGTTGACGCTCGGGGCGCCCTCACCTGAAAGCGGGACAATCGGGCGCATGAGCCCGAGCCAGATCATCGTCCTCGCCACACCGGTTTTCTTCGGCCTGATCGCCATCGAGTTCGCGTGGGGCTGGTACCGCCGGCGCAACACCTATCGCCTGAACGACGCGGTCAACAGCATCAGCCTGGGCATGTTGAGCCAGATCAGCGCCGTGTTCACGCGGCTCTTTCGGGTGGGCATCTACACCGCGGTGTACGGCGTGGTATCCGTCTGGCACAACGAAGCCTTCTGGACCGCGTGGTACGGCTGGCTGCTCGCCCTCGTCTTCTACGACTTCTGCTACTACTGGCTGCATCGCGCGGGACACGAGACAGCCATCTTCTGGGCCGCGCACGTGGTGCATCACCAGAGCCAGGACTACAACCTTTCAACCGCGCTGCGTCAAACGAGCTCGGGCGCGCTTCTCGGCTGGCTGTTTTACGTTCCCATGGCGATCGCGGGCGTGCCGCCCCTTGTGTTCGGGGTCGTGGCACTCATCGACCTGCTCTACCAGTTCTGGGTTCACACCGAGCACGTGCCCAAACTGGGATGGTTCGACCGCTGGTTCTGCTCGCCCTCCAACCACCGGGTGCATCACGCAGTGAACGACAGGTATCTCGACCGCAATTACGGCGGGGTGCTGATCATCTGGGACCGCATCTTCGGCAGCTTCAAGGAAGAAGATGAGAAGTGCGTGTACGGCACGCGCAGTCCCCTGAACAGCTGGGACCCGCTGTGGTCGAATGCGCAGGTGTACTGGTCGCTGGCAAAGGACTCGTGGCATGCGCGCAGCTGGAAGGACAAGCTGCTCGTCTGGATCAGGCCGCCGGGGTGGCGGCCCGCAGACGCGGCTGCACGCTTTCCCCAGTCGCCATTCGAGATCGCCAGGGTCGAACGATTCCACCCGCCGATGACGAAGGCCGTCGTCTGGTTCGGCGCGATCCAGTTCATCGTGCTGCTGCAGGGCGTGGCGCTCTTTCTCTGGCATGCAGACGGCATGCCGCTGTCCCGATCGGCCGTCTGGCTGGCTGGACTGGCTGCGGGTCTCTGGGTGGTGGGTGCGGTGATGCAGGGGCGGCTCACGATGATGCAAGCCTTGCTCATCGAGGTCTGCGCGCTCGCGACCGTGACCAGTGCGCAGGACCTGGTGGAGCTGCACCGCGTCTTCAAGCCGCTCGCGATGCTGCTGGCGATTGCCTGCGTGGCTGACCGGATGAGCGTGTTCACGTCCGGTGATCGCTTCGCGCAGCTGCTCGTCGCAGGCCTTGCGTTGTCACTCGCGGGTGATTGCTTCCTGATGTTTCCTGGTTACTTCATCCCGGGGCTGGTTGCATTCCTGCTGGCCCACATTTGCTACATCGCTCTGTTCAAGCGGGGGATGCAATGGTTTCCAGACAAGCGCGCGTTGATGATCACGCTGGGCCTGGGCGCTGCGATGTATGCATTTCTCTTCAACGGCTTGAACCCCGTGCTGAAGATCGCTGTCGCGGCGTATGTGATCGTGATCGGGCTGATGGCGGCGCAGGCGATCGGGCGCGCTGTGATGCTGCGTGACCGCGCATCGATTGCGGTTGCAGTCGGCGCCGCGTTTTTCATGGTGAGCGATTCGCTGCTGGCGACCAACAAGTTCGCCTTTGCCTTCCCGATGGCGCAGTTCCTGGTGCTGGCGACGTATTACGTGGCGCAGGTGTTGATCGCCTGCAATTCAACGCCGGTGGCGCAAGGTACGAATCGCGAGGCAGCGCCCGCATCGGTCATGGATGCAGGGTCGAGCCCGGCATGACAGGCTAGCTGGACTACTCGCTGAACAGTTCGCCCGCCGCCTTCGGTGGCGCCACGCCGAGGTGGCGATATGCCGCCAGCGTGGCAATGCGTCCGCGAGGCGTTCGCTGCAGATAGCCCTGCTGGATCAGGTACGGCTCGATCACATCCTCGATGGTGTCGCGCTCCTCACCGATGCTGGCCGCGATGTTGTCCAGTCCCACGGGCCCGCCGTCAAAGCGATGGATCACGGCCTCCAGAAGTTTCCGGTCCATCAGGTCGAATCCCTGCGGATCGACGTCCAGCATCGCCAGCGCCTTCTGCGCAATCTCCTGCGAGATACGACCCGTGCCCTTCACATCCGCATAGTCGCGCACCCGGCGCAGCAACCGGTTCGCGATGCGGGGCGTGCCGCGTGAACGGCGGGCGATTTCAATTCCGCCTTCCTCATCCAGCGGTGCCTTGAGAAGGCCGGCGCTTCGCGTCACGATGCGCGCGAGTTCTTCAGCGGTATAAAACTCCAGCCGCGCAACGATGCCGAAACGGTCACGCAGGGGATTGGTGAGCATGCCGGCGCGCGTGGTGGCGCCCACCAGCGTGAAGGGCTGCAGGTCGAGCTTGATGGAGCGCGCCGCCGGCCCTTCGCCGATCATGATGTCGATCTGGTAGTCCTCCAGCGCGGGGTACAGGATTTCTTCGACAACCGGCGACAGGCGATGAATCTCGTCGATGAAGAGCACATCGTTCTTTTCAAGATTCGTCAGCAGCGCGGCGAGGTCCTTGGGCTTTTCAAGCACAGGCCCCGAGGTCTGGCGCAAATTCACGCCCAGCTCGTGCGCAATGATGTGCGACAGCGTGGTCTTGCCCAGGCCCGGCGGGCCGAAAAGCAGCACATGGTCCATCGCCTCGCCGCGCATCTTCGCGGCGCCAACGAAGATCTCCAGCTGCTCGCGGATCTTGGCCTGTCCCACATATTCATCGAGCAGCTTGGGGCGCAGCGCGCGCTCGACGGCCTCTTCGTTCGGCGAAGCGGGCGCTGCCGACACCACCCGGTTGGATGGCGGCATCTGGAAGTCGTCGGTCTGGATGCTCACGTCGATCTCACACGCTTATCGGGCCAATGACTTCAGCGCGAGCTTGATGCCCTCGCTCACGCCGACATCCTTTGGCAGCGCCTTCAGGCTCGCCGCCGCTTCCTTGTCGCTGTAGCCGAGCGCGACCAGCGCCTGCAGGATGTCCGTCTGCGCATCGCTCGTTGTGAACGTCGAACCCGCGCCGATGTCAGCGCCGAACTTCCCCTTGAGTTCAAGCAGCAAACGCTCAGCCGTCTTCTTGCCGATGCCCGGCACTTTCACCAGGCGCCCTGCATCCTGCGCGGTGACGGCCTGCGCGATGTCGCCCACGCTCATCCCGGACAGGACAGACAAAGCCGTGCGAGGACCGACACCCGAAATCTTGATCAGCTGACGGAACGCCTCGCGCTCGCCCGCCGAACCAAAGCCATACAAAATCTGCGCGTCTTCCCGCACGACGAAGTGTGTGAGCAAGCTCACCTTCTCACCCACGTTGGGCAGGTTGTAGAAGGTGCTCATGGGCACATCGACCTCGTAGCCGACACCGTTGCAATCGACGAGCAGTTGCGGTGGGTTCTTCTCGGCCAGCAGGCCCTGCAGGCGTCCGATCAAGTGCGGGTCCCAGTCATGGAGTTAAAGGCGCTCAAGGATTCACCAGGCCGCGCCGAGCGGCCTCCAGTGCGGCCTCGGCGCGCGACGACACATTGAGCTTGCGGTAGATCTGCTTGATGTAGTCGGCAATCGTGTGGCGTGACAGGCCGAACTGCTGCGCGATCTCGGGCATGGTGTAACCCTTGGCGACCCGCTGAAGCACTTCAGTCTCGCGATCGGTGAGCCGCACTTCTTCTTCAAGTTGCTGCACCAGCCTGATCTGGCGCTGCCCTGCGCCGGCAAAATGGCCGAGCACGCGCCTGGCGATCGGTGGCGACAGCGGCGGCTCCCCCTGGCTCATGCGCAGCAACTGCGCCACCAGTGTCTCCTGGGGCTGCTCCTTGAGCAGGTAACCGAAGGCGCCGGCCTGCAAGGCGGGAAAGAGATGGTCGTCGTCGTCGTAGATGGTCACGACCACAGGCAGTGCGCTCGGCTGGTGCTGCCGAAGCGCCCCCACCACATCGATGCCGCTGCCATCGGGCAATCCCAGATCGACGAGCGCCAGGTCGAATGACTGCTGGCGAATGGCAACCAGCGCTTCATCACGCCGCGCAACTGCCGTGACCTGCAACTGCGGAAACGCGGCGCGTGCGGTTTCGCCGAGCCAGGTGCGGATTTCCGGCAGGTCTTCGACAATCAACGCGTGCTGCATCCTTCGATGGTAGCGGATGCGCCACCGGGTGAAGGCATCGTTACGCTTCCTGCGCCGATGGTTCCAGGGGCACCCGCACCTCCACGCGCGCACCGCCGAGTTGCGACCTGGCAAAGCGATGCTCGCCGCCCAGCTTGCGCGCGCGCCGCTCGATGCCTGGCAAGCCAAGTCCGGCGCCAGACGTGGTCTTGATTCCTTGCCCGTCGTCGTCGATGCTCACCCTGGCGTCGGTGCCGTCGAGCGATATCGATACCCGGCAACGCGTGCCGCCGCTGTGGCGGATCACGTTGGAGACCGACTCGCGAAGCACCTTGGCCAGCTGGACATGCAGGCGCGGCGCCAGCACCAGCCCCTCGGGCGGCGCATCAGCCTCCCACACCACGTCGAATCCAGCAGCCTGAAGCCGCGACACGATTTCGGCGCGCCAGTCCGACAGGGCGACCTCTGCGGCCACGGGTTTGCCCGCCATGCCGCGCACGCTTTGCCTCATTTCATCGAGCGCTTGCCGCGCCAGGGTGGACGTACCGTCGGCGGAGCCCACCTGCACCATCGTGAGCAGCCGCGCGCCCAGGTCATCGTGCAAGTCCGATGCGATGCGCTGGCGCTCCTGCTCGACCGCTTGATAGGTCTGCCGCTGCTGCGCAAGCCCATGGTCGAGCAACTGCCACATCTGGCCCGCAAACCGGGCGTGTTCACCGGTAAAAAGCTGCCGGCCACCGTGCGCGAGCGTCAGCAACCACGCACTGCGGCCGCCGACTCCGGGCACCAACAGCTGCCTTCCTTCGTCACGCACCGCCACCGATGTCGAAGCGCCCGCCCCTTCGAGCGCCACGCGAACCATCCCCTGCGGTGCGAACACGCGTTCGAGCAGTGCCCGCCAGGCCTGCGCCGCAGCCAGTTCCCCCTGAAGCCCCGCATTCACGGCACCGATCAGGTCCGGGACATAAGCGACCAACTGCGGCCGCGCCGAACTGCGCAAGCGCCCCAACAGCCACTGCCGCGCGGGAAAGTAGAGCCAGCCGATCACCAGCAGCGTCAGCGCGATGGCGGCTCCGGCATCGACACGCAGCAGCGCCACGAGAGCAAGGTCGCTCAACACAACCAGCGTGCCGCCCAGGTACCAGAGAACGAGCGGCACCCACCAGCGCTCCAGCTCGAACAGGTTGGCGCGGCCGACCGACATCACGAGCCCGATGTACAGCAGCGGCACGGAGACCCAGCGATAGCTCGTGCTGATGCCCTGCGCGCCATAAACGAACGACACGAGGAAGGCGTACATCACGATGCTGAAGCTCACCACCGCCGATGCGCCGAGCCAGCGCGCGGCCGCCCGGTGGACCGGGTCGCGCCGGCGCGAGAAGCCCTGTGTCACCGCCAGTGCGATCAGCGCTGCGCTGCTGACCACCAGCCACAGCTTGTATCGAAGGGCCTGACTGTCGGGCCACTGGGCGATGTTGAGCACCAACAGCACCACCAGAAAAACTCCGCTTGCACGGGTCCACATCGCCGCTCGGGCCAGTGGCGATGGGTAGTGCAGCATCATCATGCAGAACGCCCACGCCGCCGTGAGCGATGTGCATCTCACGAACACCTGCCCTGCCTCTGCGAACCAGGGCGGCAGCAGCCAGAGACGGCCCGCGACGACTGCCACTTCAGCCAGGCTCAAGAGGGCCATCACGCTGGCCAGTGCCAGAAACCTCGCGCCCGCGCTACCTGATCGATAAATTCCGACGCCGACGCCCACCACGAACGGAATCACTCCGCACAGGAGCGGCACCCAGTACAGCCAGCCCAGCTCGGTCCACGCGCGTTCGCGCACCGGCCGCTGCATCCACTGGCCATCGGCCTTCTGCACTTCGACCGCAGCCTCGCCACGCTCCAGGGCACCTTCGAGCAGTTCCCAGGCCTGGTGCTGCAGGGTGAAGAACCTGTCGAGGTCCTCCTGGCGCGACAGCATCGAGGGCGCCTCGACCGCCACGAGGCTGTCCAGCCGCAACTCCTGCGCCGGCGTGCCGATGGTTCGCAGCGCGACGATGCGCTCTTCGGCATCGGCGCGTGCAGACACTTTGACGAGTCGCGACGGGCTGTACGCCAGCAGGCCCTCACCCTGGGGATCCGGTGCCAGGCGCCAGCCGATGCTCGGTTCGGACAACGCCGTCGTCACCGACAGCACGATCCAGCAGGCCAGAAAGACCAGGCTCGCACCCAACCAGCGGCCGCGCCACTGCGCCGAGCCCTCTACCGCTTGCACCGTCATCGATTGACCTCCGTTGCAGACAAGCCATTCCATGCGTCACCTGGCAGCGCGGTCGCGGGCAAGGGAACCTCCACCCGCACGCAAAGCCCGCCCAGGCCCGAAGGCTCCACGACAAGCACGCCGCCCAGAAGCCGTGCGCGACGCTCGATGCCCGGGAGCCCGTTACCGCGAATGCCCGCTTCCTGCATTTCCAGGCCGTGCCCGTCGTCGCTCACTTCGAGTTCGAGCAGCGCCGGACCGATTGCGATACGCACCCGGCATGTCGTTGCACCGCTGTGGCGAATCACATTCGACACGGCCTCGCGCAACACCCGCGTCAGCTGCATCTGGGTGCGAGCAGGCAGGGCCAATTCCGCTGGCGGCTCGTCGGCCGACCACACGGGCTTCAGTCCGGCCGCAGAGAGCCGGGTCACGGCTTCAGCTCGCCAATCGGCAAAGACATCGGTCGCCAGCGCAACCTGGCCGCTGAGGCCGCGCACTGACAGGCGCATTTCGTCGAGTGCTTCGCGCGCCAGCGCAGCAACGCGATCAGACCCGCTCGCCTGGGCGATGGTCAACAGCTTCGCGCCCAGATCGTCGTGCAGGTCAGAGGCGATCCGCTGGCGCTCCTGTCTCGCGCCCCGATCGAACGCTTCCCCCGACGCGAGCCCTTGCTGCACCAGGTCATGGATTTCGTTCGCGCGCCTCAAGTCCGCCGGATTGAACAGCCGCCCGCCTCGCTCGGGCAGCTCCATCTCCAGGGCATCGAGAGGTCCACATGCCGCGACGACCAAGCGACGGCCCTCCTGGGCGATACCGGAGTTCGTGCCTTCGGGCGCAATGGTCATGCGGGCTGGCTGGAATAGCGTGTCCCAGAGCTGTCGCCAGCGCAGGTTGAGCGCGACGCTGTCGCCCTGGCCATGCGTCACCACTTCCAGGATCTGCGGCAGGACGTCGCGCGTTCCCGGCAATGCGCCCTGGGAGAGGCGGCGCCACAGCAGTTGCCGCACGGGAAAGTACAGCCAGCCGGCCAGAGCGAGTGCCAGCGCGAATGCGCTGTCGGCCCCCAGGTCGAGCATCACGACCAGCGCCAGGTCCATGGCAATCACCAGCAGGCCGCCCAGGAACCACAGCCATGCGCGCGGCCACCACGCCTCCAGCTTGAACAATCCGACGCGCGTGACGAGCGGGACCAGCCCCAGGAAGATGAGTGCCACCGTTCCCAGCCCGTAGTTCTGGGGGATCTTCACGACGTGACCCGCTGCGCCGAATGCATAGGCTACGAATACGGTGGACAGGCCCATGAAAAGAAGCAGCCCGAACCACTTGAGCTGCGCACGCTGGCTCGCATCGGCGCGGCATGCACGCCACTGCAGGACGAAGAGAACGCCCAGAAGGACCGCCACCAGCACGATAGGCAGCCGGAACGCGAGCGAGATCGTTGGAAGCCATTGAAATCCGTCGGCAGAAGTCGACAGCAAAGCGACCGCAACCAGCAGCCAGATCAACCAGTTGCCGCCGAGCCGGCGAGGATGAAGCCACAACAGGACACAGAGCCCGCACTGAACCATGAAGGATGCAAAGTGCGATGCCACATGCAACTCAGGCCAGGCCTGCGGTGGCTGTGTCAGCAGGCGCGACCCCCAGGTGGAGGTGCACAGCATTCCGAAGGCATAACCAGCGCTAGCAATTGCATAGCACCAACTCGCGCTGCTCAAGGGCTGGTACACCCAGATGGCCAACCCCACCGACAGCGACAACAGGCCGACCAGCCACGGAAACCAGAAGCGCATGCCCAGCTCATCGATGCCGCGTGCGTGCGGTGCGACGCTCATGACGCCCAGCTCATGATGGATCGACACCTGCGGCGATCGGGCGATCTCCCACAGTCGCCTGTGCTCCGCGAAGAAGTGGTTGTGCACCGCGTATTCGTTGTGAATGCCGGCGCTTTCGATCAACAGGGTCGGCGTGATGGAAACCGAGACGCCGGCAGCCGACAGTTCCCTCACACCCTTGAGAGCCGCCTGAGCGTGGCCCGGGGGGGAGCTGCCGACCGGCACCGCAAGCACCTGGCCATTCGGCCCGGCCATGAAACGCCAGCCGAGCGACGGCTCCTGCAATGCGCGATAGAGCGCACCGACGGCGCAGAGGGCGATCAGGATCGAGGCGAGCCACAGCCGCGCGGTACGGTTTGCGCCGACAATCAGCTCCTTGACCCCACCACCGCCCGGAAAGCCCATCCCTTGATTCTGCGACATTCGTTCACCCCGCCCAACAACAGCCGCCTGGCGCACCTCTGCGGGCCGATGGACGAGCACCTGCGCACCATAGAAATGGCGCTGCAGGTGAAGATCGCGCACCGTCACGAGCAGTTCAAGATCGACGGCCACAAGGCCAAGGCGCAGCGCGCACTCGAAGTGCTGCAGGCCATGTATGAAATGGCGGGCCGGCCGATTCCAGCAGACAAGGTGCAACTGATGGTCGCGGGCGACGAGGCTGTGAGCGACAGCGAAGACGGATCACAGGTACTGCACACACGGCGCACGGACCTGAAGGCTCGCACGCCGACCCAGAGCGTGTATCTGGACAACATCGCCACACACGACATCACCCTGGCCATCGGCCCTGCAGGGACCGGCAAGACTTATCTGGCCGTGGCTGCCGCAGTCGATGCGCTCGAGCGAAGTGCGGTGCAGCGAATCGTGCTGACCCGCCCCGCCGTGGAAGCGGGCGAGAAGCTCGGGTTCCTGCCCGGCGACCTGACGCAGAAGGTCGATCCGTATCTGCGCCCGCTCTACGACGCGCTCTACGAACTGATGGGCTTCGATCGCGTGATGAAGGCATTCGAGCGGCAGGCGCTTGAAGTCGCGCCGCTTGCCTTCATGCGGGGCCGCACGCTCAACAATGCGTTCGTGATCCTGGACGAAGCGCAGAACACGACGCCCGAACAGATGAAGATGTTCCTGACCCGCATCGGGTTCGGCTCCAAGTGCGTGGTCACCGGCGACGTGAGCCAGATCGACCTGCCCAAAGGTCAACTCTCGGGGCTCGTCGAAGCCGAGCACATCCTCAAGCGGGTCAAGGGCATCGCCCACACACGATTCACCAGCGCCGATGTCGTCCGGCATCCCCTCGTTGCGCGCATCGTCGATGCGTACGACAAGGCACGCAAGACCTGAAGATGCATCTCAAGCTCGACCTCGTCCTGCAGTTCGGCCGGTTTCCCAATTCGGCTGTACACCGCGCGCTGCTTCGCAAGGCGAAGGTGGTGTCGTGGATGGAGCCGGCGCTCAGGCACCCCGGTGAGATCGCGGTTCGCGTCGTGGGTGAGGAAGAAGGCCGCGCCCTGAACCTGCAGTACAGGGGCCGCGACTACGCCACCAACGTGTTGACTTTCGAATACGCACACGATGCCTGGGTAGAGGCTGATCTTGTGCTGTGCGGACCCGTCATCGAACGCGAAGCCGCCGAACAGCGCAAGACGCTTGAAGAACACTACGCCCACTTGCTGGTGCACGGAACCTTGCATGCGCAAGGTTACGACCACGAGGCTGATGAGCGCGCTGCGCTTGAAATGGAAACGCTGGAGATCCTCCTGCTCGGCTCGCTGGGATTTCGAAACCCGTATTGACGGCTACGCGATCCGAAGGGGGATCGTGACGGGCCCGTCGTTGACCAGATGAACCTTCATGTCCGCCGCGAACTGCCCGGTCTGGACGATGGGGTGCGCCGCCCTGGCCTTCTCCACAAAAATGTCGTACAGCCGCCTGCCTTCTTCGGGCACGGCCGCAGTCGTGAAGCTGGGCCGATTGCCGCCGGTCGTGTCGGCCGACAGCGTGAACTGGCTGACGATCAACAAGCCCCCTGCGACATCCTGAACGCTCCGGTTCATTTTTCCCGCATCGTCGCTGAAGATGCGCAGCTTCAGGAGCTTGGCAAGAAGCTTGTCGCCCTGGAGTTCGCTGTCGCCTCGCTCCGCGCAAACGAACACGAGAAGCCCTGCACCGATCTGGCCTATGGTCTGTCCGCCCACCACGACCTGGGCCTGGCTTACTCGCTGGATGAGGGCAATCAAGTCAGGTCCTGTCTTTTGTCTGTTGTCTGTTGAAGAGCCGGGGCTCGGTGAGGTGCTGAGGAGTCCCACACCGAAGAATCAATGCGGGCGCCCCGGAAACACCATCAACGAAGGTTCGACCTGGGCAAGTGAGAGGAAGTCACGATCGTTGTGGACGAGCAGTGCGCCGTGTTCCAGCGCGATCGCAGCAATCAGGCAATCATTCGGCTTGCGTATGGTGAGACCCATCAGGCGCGCTCGACGGTAAAGCTGCGCAGCAACCTCGTAAGTCGCGATCTGACGCGGCTCCAGAATCAGCATCGCCCAGAAGCGCGTCAGCAGGTCTTCGTACAAGACATCGCTTTTCACGCCTTGCAAGACTTCATGCACGATGATGCCCGTGGTCGCAATCTCGTCATGGTCATCGCGAGCATCCAGGAATCGTGTGGCGTCTGTGGCTATTGCGCGCCCGACGTCGATCCATACGGACGAATCGACGAGCAGCATCAGCGTTTGCGCCCGGGCCGGGCGGGCGCCGGTGCCGGTGCCGGTGCCGGTGCCGGTGCCGGGGCCGGTGCCGGGGCCGGGGCCGGCGTAACCTTGTACGAGGCAATGCCTTGCTCCACACGGTGTGTGCCGAATTCTTCGGGCGATGACGCCTTGGGGTCGTAATCCTCATAAAACCCGCCCCCTGCACCGATCCCCCATAAATCGCGCATTCGCGGCCGCTTGGCCCGGGCGACCATTTCCCTCAGCGCCCTGTCGACGACTTCTCGCTTGGTTCGTGCACCGCTGATCTTCATGGCCTCGGCGGCCAGCGCTTCATCGATGTCGATGTTGGTGATCATGCCGAAATTGTACATATCATGTACAAAATTACCACACCCGAAAACCCCTTCAGCCGAGCGTCACTTTCGCGAATTTGCGTTTGCCGACCTGCACCACATAAGTGCCCGCGCCGAGCTTGAGCCCCTTGTCGCTCACGACGGCAGAGTCCACCCGCACCCCGCCACCGTCGATCAGCCGGCTGGCTTCACTGCCGGATGGCGCAAGGCCTGCCTGCTTGAGCAGTTGCGCAATGCCCATCGGAGCGCCGCTCAATGAGACTTCGGGGATTTCATCGGGCACGCCGCCCTTGGCGCGATTGGCGAAATCCTGCTGGGCCGCATCCGCCGCCTGTTCGCTGTGGAACCGCACTGTGATTTCGCGCGCCAGCATGACCTTCGCGTCTTTCGGATTGCGGCCGCCCTGAACTTCGGCACGCAACTGTGCGATGTCCGATTCGCTGCGAAAGCTCAGCAGGGTGTACCAGCGCCACATCAGCTCATCGGAGATCGAGAGCACCTTGGCGAACATAGTGTTCGCGTCTTCGGTGATGCCGATGTAGTTGTTCTTGCTCTTGGACATCTTCTCGACGCCATCGAGACCTTCGAGCAGCGGCATCGTGAGGATGCACTGCGGCTCCTGGCCGTACTCCTGCTGCAGGTGACGCCCCATCAGCAGGTTGAACTTCTGGTCGGTGCCGCCGAGCTCGAGGTCGCTTTTAAGCGCCACCGAGTCATAGCCTTGCATGAGCGGGTACAGGAACTCATGAACGCTGATGGCCGTGCCGGCCTTGAAGCGGTCGTGGAAGTCGTTGCGCTCCATCATCCGGGCAACGGTGTATTTCGCGGCAAGCTGGATCATTCCGCGAGCGCCAAGCGGGTCGCTCCACTCGCTGTTGTAGCGAACTTCCGCCTTGTCGACGTCCAGGACCACGCGAAGCTGGTCGAAATAGGTCTTTGCGTTGGCTTCGATCTGCTCGCGGGTCAGCGGCGGGCGGGTGCTGTTGCGCCCGGACGGGTCCCCAATCGTGGTGGTGAAATCTCCGATCAGCGGGATGACGGTGTGGCCCAGTTGTTGCAACTGCCGCATCTTGTTGAAGACAACGGTGTGGCCCAGGTGAATGTCCGGTGCAGTCGGGTCAAGGCCGAACTTGATCCGAAGCGGCGTCTTCGTGGCCTCGGACCGCGCCAGCTTGTTGAGCCAGTCATCTTCGGGGATCAGCTCTTCAGTACCGCGGAGAGTTATTCCTAAAGCTTCGCGAACACGATCCGTAACAGGAAATTTTGTAACAAGCGCTTGATTCATAAGGGTTTTTTGTCGTCGCTGTAGGACAGCGCCTATATACTCGCGCCAGCTTTTGCGTTTTCCCGATTCTATTCGGGGCACCTCGTAGCCAATCCCCCAACAGCAGGAACAACAGTTTGAAAATCGGTTTGATTGCCGCTGGTGAAAAGCTTTTGTCTCGCGCAGCACATGCGCTCGAACATCATCCCCGACACGTCACCGCGGCCGTTGCTGCACTGATGCTGTGCGCGGGCGGCGGCGCATTCGCCGTGGCCTCCGATGGACCGGAAGAACAGCCCGTCGTGCGGCAAGTCGTGGAATCGGTTGTGGCCCTGCCCTTCGCGGACCAGCTCAAGACACTGGACCTGCACGCTTTCAACCTCTATCGCACCGAAATCACTCGCGCCAATGACACGGCGGAATCGCTGCTGTCCCGCGCCGGCGTGGCCGATGCGCAGGCGCTCGGCTTCCTGCGGTCCAACGACGCCTTCCGAACGCGTGTGCTTGGCGCCGCAGGCCGCAACGTCACGATAGAGGTCAACGATTCCCACGAGCTGCAAAAACTGACCGCACGCTGGGCGACCGGGGAAGATGCGACTTTCAAGCGGCTCACCATCGAGAAGTCGGCGACGGGCCAGTTCGTCTCGCGCATCGAGATGGCACCGATGGTTGCTGCAGCACGGATGGCCAGCGCCACGGTTCGTACCTCGCTGTTTGCCGCCGCGGACGAAGCCGGCATCCCTGACAGCATCATCATCCAGCTGGTCGAAATCTTCGGCAGCGAAGTCGACTTCCATCGCGCGCTCAAGAGTGGAGACCGGCTGAACGTCGTATATGAGGCCCTGGAAGCCGATGGTGAACCCCTGCGCACCGGGCGCATCCTGTCGGCGGAGTTCGTAAACAAGGGCAAGTCCCACCAGGCCATGTGGTTCCAGGAAGCCGGCCGCAAGGGCAGCTACTACACGCTGGACGGCAAGAGCCTGGAAACTTCCTTCCTCGCATCGCCGATGGAGTTCTCGCGCGTGACCAGCGGTTTCGCCATGCGCATGCACCCGATCCACAACACCTGGAAAGCTCACCTGGGCGTGGACTACGGAGCCGCAACGGGAACGCCAGTGCGTACGGTGGGCGATGGTGTTGTCGAGTTCGCCGGCCAGCAAAACGGATTTGGCAACGTGGTCATCATCAAGCACAACGCCAGCGCCCAGACGCTCTACGCCCACCTCAGCAGGATCGACGTGCGCCAGGGCCAGAAGGTCAACATTGGCGAGCGCGTCGGCGCCGTTGGCGCCACAGGCTGGGCCACGGGTCCGCATCTGCACTTCGAGTTCCGTGTCGATGGCGCGCACAAGGATCCAGTACAGATGGCCAAGCACAGCGTTTCGGTTCCGCTCTCCGCAGCAGCGCGGCCGGAATTTGATCGACTTGCGCGCTCCATGGGCGCACAGCTCGCAGCTGCCGGCTCAACGACGTCGGTGGCTCGCGCCAACTAAGGCGCTCGCCGCACTCGGCCAGCGGCTACCATCGCCGCATGTCGGATCTCTTTATCGGGCTCATGTCCGGCACTTCACTCGACGGAGTCGATGGCGTGCTGGCTGATTTCTCTTCGACGCCGCCCGTTGTCAGTCACCACACGACGGCGGGCTTTTCACGCGAATTGCACGACGAACTCCTCGCGCTGAATTCAGCCGGCGAGAACGAGTTGCATCGCGCCGCCCTGGCCGCCAACGGTTTGATGCGTGTGTATGCACAGGTGGTGCGCCAGTTGCTTGACAACGCAGGGCTGCCGTCCGACGCGGTCACGGCCATTGGGGCGCACGGGCAAACCGTGCGTCACAGGCCGCAGGAATTCGACGGTACGGGCTACACGCTCCAGCTCGCACAGCCAGCACTTCTGGCGGAGTTGACCGGGATCGACGTGGTTGCAGACTTCCGCTCGCGAGATGTAGCGGCTGGCGGCCAGGGCGCGCCGCTCGCACCCTTCTTCCACCAGTCCTGGTTCGGCCGCCAGCACGAAGCGGGCGCTGTGCTCAATATAGGCGGCATCTCGAACGTGACACTGCTGCGTCCGGATGGCACCGTGACTGGATTCGACTGCGGACCGGGTAATGCGCTCATGGACTTCATGGCAGTCAAACACCTGGGGCAGCCCTACGACGCGCTTGGCGCCTGGGCGGCAACCGGTAAGGTGGACCAGCCCCTGCTCGAGTCGATGCTGGCAGACCCGTATTTCGCCAAGCTCCCACCCAAGAGCACGGGCCGGGACCTGTTCAACATAGCATGGCTGGAAAACGTCACGCAGGGCCACACGATCTCACCCGCCGACCTTCAGGCCACTCTGGCCGAATTGACGGCACGTGCCTGCGCCATCGATGTGATGCGGGAGCAGGATCAGACGTGTGAACTCGTGGTGTGCGGCGGTGGTGCATTCAACGACCACCTGATGCATCGGCTGCAGTCGCTGCTACCTGGCATTCGCGTCGTGTCGAGTGCCCAGCGCGGGCTGCCTCCGTTGCAGGTCGAGGCAGCAGCATTCGCCTGGCTGGCCCGAAAGTGCGTGCGACGCGAAAAGCTGTCGCTGGAAAGCACAACGGGCGCTCGAGGCGCCCGTGTGCTGGGTTGTATCTATCCGCGGTGAACCGCTGGAAGGTCAGGCCGAAAAGCTGGACCCGCACCCGCAGGTGCTGCTGGCATTGGGGTTCTTGATGACGAACTGTGCGCCCTGCAGGTCTTCCTTGTAGTCGATCTCGGCGCCGTTGAGGTACTGGTAACTCATCGCGTCGATCAGCAGCGAGACGCCGTTCTTGGTCATCACCGTGTCGTCTTCGTTGGTGATTTCGTCAAAGGTGAATCCATACTGGAAGCCGGAGCAGCCGCCGCCCTGCACGAACACGCGCAGCTTGAGTTCGGGGTTGCCTTCTTCGGCGATCAGGTCAGCGACCTTGGCCGCAGCGCTGTCGGTGAAGACCAGCGGCGGGGGCATTTCGGTTTCGATGTTTTCGGCGACTGCGCTCATGGGGATACTCCGGTGCGTTCACTACCCGGCAATAGTACAGCGATCTGGTCAGGAATAGGGGTCAGGCCGCCTTTGTCGCCAGCTTGAGTAAGGGCTTTTCATCGCCCTCCAGCAGTGCCAGCAGCCCGGCGATGATGGCTCCACGGTGCATTTCAAGCGCCCGGTAGTGCACTTCGCCCTTGATATGGGCCTTTGGCTGGAGTTCCAGCAGCTCGAATGCATAGACCGGCCCGCGCACCGTCCCATTGATGATCACGTGGTCGGCGCGGATTTCGCCTTCGACGACCGCCTCCTCGGAAATCACCAGGATGCTGGACTCCTCCGACGTTGCGGTGATGTTGCCGAAGACCTCGCCGTCGATCCGCAAGCCCTCGGTGAACTGGAGGTTGCCATCGATTCGGCTGCCTTGTGCGATGAGACTCTTGATGGGCGGCTGGGCTTTCTTTCCGAACATGGTTTTCTCCCGACAACGGTTGTTACAACTTCACGCTCTGGACAGCACGCGTAGCCGCGCCCTCCATGATTTTTGCCGATACGTTTTTTACCACGGCTTGGTCTGGCAAAACGAGCATGCCCTCGATGCGGCGATATTGGCGGAACTGCAACGGCTGGGCGCCTCCTGGCAATTCCATGGTCCAGGGCTTGCCGTTGAGCAGACCCGAGACGTTGATGTCTAGCTTGCCCTTGAACTCGGCAGCATTCTTGGCCGGCTGCATGACCAGGATCTGCCATTTGAGTTGCGTGCCTGCGACCACCTCCGCGTGCAGTCCGCGAATGGCCAGGCCATCGGATCCACTGCTGGGCAGCAGGCGTTCAAAGAATCCGAGGTCATCGCGCAGCGCCCGGTTCTCGAGCTCCAGCATCTTGATCTGGGCCATCAGGCGCTCTTGAGTGGTGCGTTCAGCGGTGATGAGGCTGTGCGAGGTGTTGAGCACCGATTGGGCCTTGTCACGCTCTTCGCGAAGCTTCGCTGCGTCGCCGCGCAAGCGCTGCAATTCTTCGCGGGCGCCAGTCTCCAGGCCTGCGATGGTCTTGCCGAATTCGAAGGCCCAGAGGCTGATCGCTGCGCAGAAGCCCAGCACGATGGCCACCCCGGCCCACCGCAGTGGCCAGGGCATGGCACTACGCACAGCCATTCTTGGCGCGCTGATGGTCAGCCGTCTACGCAGCAGCTTGAATCTCATCTCTGCAGTATAGGTTTGGGCGGGACCCAGAAAAAAAGCCGCGACAAGCGAACTTGTGCGGCTTTGTTTCGGCAGGAAGAAAGCGGATTAGCGCTTGCTGAACTGCTTGCGGCGACGTGCAGAGTGCAGGCCGACCTTCTTGCGTTCCACTTCGCGCGCGTCACGCGTCACGAAGCCGGCTTGCGACAGGGCAGGCTTGAGGGCTGCGTCGTAGTCGATCAGGGCACGCGTGATGCCGTGGCGCGTAGCACCGGCCTGGCCGGACTCGCCACCGCCGTGCACGTTGACCTTGATGTCGAACGTTTCAACGTGATTCGTCAGGAACAGGGGCTGCTTCACGATCATGATCGACGTCTGGCGACCGAAGAAAGCTTCGATGTCCTTGTCGTTGACCGTGATCTTGCCGGTGCCCTTTTTCATGAACACACGAGCGACGCTGGACTTGCGGCGGCCGGTTCCGTTGTTCCAATCACCGATCATGTTCTCGCTCCGATCTGGGCATCAGGAAGTTCCAGCACTTTGGGCTGTTGGGCGGTGTGGGGGTGCTCTGCGCCGCCGTACACCTTGAGTTTCTTGATCATGGCGTAGCCGAGGGGACCCTTGGGCAGCATGCCCTTGACGGCCTTCTCGAGTGCGCGGCCGGGGTGCTTGGCCTGCATGTCGCGGAACGTGGTGGCAGTGATACCGCCCGGGTAACCCGAGTGACGGTAGTACACCTTGTCCTGGTTTTTCGTGCCGGTCACCTTGATCTGGGCGGCATTGATGATGACGATGAAGTCACCGGTATCGACGTGAGGCGTGTAAATGGCCTTGTGTTTGCCGCGCAAACGGAGAGCAACTTCGCTGGCTACTCGTCCGAGGACCTTGTCGGTCGCGTCAATCACAAACCACTCGTGCGTCACGTCAGCGGGTTTTGCGCTGAACGTTTTCATGAGTCAATCTTTCGATTATGGTTTGGAGGATCCTTTTCCACGGTCGGCGTTCCTCTGACGGGAATCTCTTAGGTGGGGTTACCCCGTGAAGGGGCCTCTGCCGCGGGATCACAAGGCGCTGCAGAGCCCTCAATTATACGAAGAATCAAGGACTTGGCGCAACGCAAGAGGTTCTGTGACGGCAGGCGGGCGAGTAACATCGCCGCATGTTCAGTTACCGCCACGCATTCCACGCCGGCAATCACGCCGATGTGCTCAAGCACATGGTGCTGATCGCCATCTTGCGCCACATGACCCAGAAGGACACGGGGTTCACGGTCATCGACACGCATGCCGGCGCCGGGCTCTACCGGCTGGACGGCGATTATGCGGATACCTCCGGCGAGTCGGCCGACGGTATCGTCAAGCTCTTCTCGGCTCTGGCCCCCGCCAAGGCTTCAGATGCTGCTATCAAGGATATAGCACCCATCATCCAGGACTACATGGAGGCAATCGCCGCCTTCAACCCCGACGGCCGTCTGAAGATCTATCCCGGCTCGCCTTTCATCGTCCAGTCCGAGTTGCGCCAGGAAGCGCGCGACAAGCTCAAGTTGTTTGAGACCCATCCGACCGACAGCAAGGCACTGGCCGCCAACATCGCCCAGTTGCAGGCTGGCCGGCAAGTCGCCGCCGCCCGGCAGGACGGTTTCGAGGGCCTCAAGGCGTTCCTTCCGCCACCGTCGCGGCGCGCCTTGGTGCTGATCGATCCCAGCTACGAAATCAAGACGGACTACCAGAAGGTCGCCACCTGCATCCAGGACAGCCTCAAGCGGTTCGCAACCGGCACTTACGCCATCTGGTACCCGGTGATCCCGCGCCCCGAAGCGCATGACCTTCCCAAGCGACTCAAAACTCTCAGCAACCAGGCCGGCAAGCCCTGGATTCACGCCACCCTTGCGATCGGCCAGGATGAAGCGCGCAACGTCTCCGGCGAGGAAGAAAAGCGTGGCCATGGCCTGACCGCTAGCGGCATGTTCGTCATCAACCCGCCGCATTCGCTCAAGCCCGCTCTGGCGCTTGCATTGCCCCAGTTGCTCCAGGTGCTCGGTCGCGGACGCGGTAAGTCTCAGGCACTCGAAACAGGCGGTTGATTTCGCGGGTTGTCAAGGGGTCCAATTAGCCGACCGACCGGTCGGCTAATTGATATACTGCCTCGATGTACACCCAAGCGCTAGACCTGCCCGATCCGCAGCAGCGGCTGCAAGCTGTCGCACCGCCTGCCGAAGGGCTTGCCGCTGAACTGCAGCAGCAGTTCGATACGAAGATGGATCTCGACCGCAAGATCGAGCCGCAGGACTGGATGCCCGACGCGTATCGCAAGACGCTGGTGCGCCAGATCAGCCAGCACGCGCACAGCGAAATCATCGGCATGCAGCCCGAGGGCAACTGGATTTCACGCGCGCCTTCACTCAAGCGCAAGGCGATCCTGCTGGCCAAAGTGCAGGACGAAGGCGGCCACGGCCTCTATCTTTACTCCGCAGCCGAAACACTCGGTACAAGCCGCGACCAGATGCTCGATGGGCTGCACAGCGGCAAGGCCAAGTACAGCTCGATCTTCAACTACCCCACACTGACATGGGCCGACGTCGGCACCATCGGCTGGCTCGTCGATGGCGCGGCGATCATGAACCAGGTGCCGATCTGCCGCTGCTCGTACGGCCCTTACGCGCGCGCGATGATCCGCATCTGCAAGGAAGAAAGCTTCCACCAGCGCCAGGGTTTCGAAAGCCTCATGACGCAGATGACCGGCACGCAGGCGCAACGCGAGATGGTGCAGGAGTCGGTCAATCGCTGGTGGTGGCCGGTGCTTGCGATGTTCGGCCCGCCGGACGCCAACAGCCCCAACAGCGCGCAAGGCATGCGATGGGGCATCAAGCGGATCAGCAATGACGACCTGCGGCAGAAATTTGTCGACGCGACCGTCCCGCAGGCCAGGATTCTTGGCGTGACGCTTCCCGACCCCGACCTGAAATGGAACGAGGAACGCGGCCAGCACGACTACGGCGCGATCGACTGGGACGACTTCTGGGCCGTGGTCAACGGCAACGGCCCCTGCAACAAGGAACGCCTGGCCACGCGCGTCAAGGCGCATGAAGACGGCCAGTGGGTCCGTGACGCCGCGATCGCCCATGCCAGGAAACAGAAGGCACGCGAACTGAAGGAAGCAGCATGAGCACCAGCAACGAGTGGCCACTTTTCGAAGTGTTCGTGCGCAGCAAGCAGGGACTCGAACACAAGCATTGCGGCAGCCTGCACGCAGCCGACGCACAGCAGGCGCTCCAGATGGCGCGCGATGTCTATACCCGGCGCACGGAAGGCGTGAGCATCTGGGTCGTGCCCTCGGCCCAGATCACCGCGAGCGAGCCTGATGACAAGGCCGCATTCTTCGAGCCGGCCAGCGACAAGATCTACCGGCACCCGAGCTTCTACGAGATCCCCGACGAAGTGGGACACATGTGATGACCACGGGCAATCCATCTTCGGCGCCGGTCGACTATCTCCTTCACCTGGCCGACAACGCCCTGGTGCTTGGACAGCGCAACGCCGAATGGTGCGGGCACGGCCCCATCCTTGAAGAAGACATCGCGATGGCCAACATCAGCCTGGACCTGATCGGACAGTCACGCATGCTGTACCAGCACGCTGCGTCGCTGCAGGGCGAAGGGATGACCGAGGACAAGCTCGCGTACTTTCGGGACTCCGCGCAATACCGCAACTACACCCTGGTCGAACTGCCGCACCACGGCCCGTTGGCAGGCACGGCTGCATCCGATCGCGACTACGCCACGACCATCGTGCGCAACTTCCTGTACAGCAGCCTGATGCTTCTCGTGTGGGACTCGCTTGCGCAATCCACGGACTCGCAGCTGGCCGCGATCGCCGGCAAGGCCGTGAAGGAAACGCGATACCACGTGCGCCACTCATTCGACTGGCTGGTGAAATTCGGCGATGGCACCGACGAGTCGCACGCCCGCGCACAGGCCGCACTCGACCACCTGTTCCCCTACACGCAGGAGTTCTGGACACCCAGTGCCTTCGAGGCACAAGCTGTCGCAGACGGAGCAGGCGTGAGCGTTCAATCGCTGCAAGCCCCATGGAATGCAAGTGTCGATGCAGCGCTCGCCGAATCGACTCTCACGCGCCCAGCCGCCGGCGGTCATCTGACGCGGGGCAAGGAAGGCCTTCACTCCGAGCACCTGAGCTATCTGCTGGGCGAGATGCAAAGCCTGGCGCGGCAGCATCCCGAGGCCGTGTGGTGATCGCGGCGGATCTGTCTCTGGTTGACCGCGCGTGGCAACTGCTGGAAGCCATCCCCGATCCGGAAATCCCTGTCGTTTCGATCCGCGAGCTGGGCATCCTGCGCGAAATCAATGAGCGCGGTGGAACACTCGAAGTCGTGATCACGCCGACTTACAGCGGCTGCCCCGCGATGGGCCAGATCGAAGACGATGTTCGTGCGGCGCTCGACGCACATGGCATGGCTGCTACCGTCGTCATGAAACTCGCGCCCGCCTGGACCACCGACTGGATCACGCCCGAGGCTCGTGGGAAATTAAAGGCCTACGGCATTGCGCCGCCGCAGCAGTCGCAGCATGGCAATACGATCCGGCTGGTGCCGCGGCGCTCGACCAGCGAGGCGACGTGTCCCCATTGCGGCTCGACCGACACCACCGAGACCTCCCATTTCGGCTCGACGGCATGCAAGGCGCTCTACAAGTGCCTGGCCTGCATGGAGCCCTTCGACTACTTCAAGCCGTACTGACCCGCGACCGATGGCACTTCACTTTCATCCCCTCACGGTCAAGCGCGTGTCGCCTGATGCCGCCGGCTCTGCGGCGATCACGTTTGCAGTGCCGCAAGAGTTGCGAAGCACATTCGATTTCAAGCCCGGCCAGTTCCTCACGCTCCGCGCGACTATCGAAGGTCGCGAGACCCGGCGCAGCTACTCGATCTGCAGCCCCCACCAGCGATTCGACAATGCGCTGGAGATCGACGTCGGCATCAAACCCGTGGAAGGCGGCCTGTTTTCGCCATGGGCCATCGAGCACCTGGGCGAAGGTGCCAGCATTGAAGTGCTGCCTCCGGACGGCCGCTTCACGCCACGGCTGACTGGCACCACGCACCGCGTCGGCTTCGCGGCAGGCTCGGGCATCACGCCCATCCTGTCCATCATCGCAACGACGCTGGCCGCCGAACCCGAGTCCCGCTTCACGCTGGTGTATGGCAACCAGCGAACGAACACCATCATGTTCAACGAAGCGCTGCAGGACCTGAAGGATCGTTACCCGGCCCGTCTGTCGCTGGTGCATTTGCTGTCGCGTCAACCGCAGGACGTGGCGCTGCTCAATGGTCGACTCGACGAGAACAAGGTGGCAGAACTTCTGTCCGGATTGCTTCCCGCCGACAGCATCGATGAAGCATTCATCTGCGGCCCGGAGGGGATGATTGCCTGCGTCGAGAAAGCCCTTCATGCGGGCGGCGTCGCGATGGATCGAATCCACAGCGAACGATTTTTCTCATCCGACAACAGCGCGATTCGGCAGCCGATGCGGGCTTCAGAAACGCAACCCGTTCACTCACATGAAGGTCACAGCCTGCACGTGGTCCTCGACGGCAAGACCCACCACATGCAGATGGGTGGCAGCGATCACCTGCTCGATGTCGCACTGGAAGCCGGCCTGGACCTGCCGTATTCCTGCCGGGGCGGTGTGTGCTGCACGTGCCGCGCCCGCGTGCTCGAAGGCGAAGTCACGATGGACAAGAACTTCACCCTGGAGCAATGGGAGATCGACAAGGGTTTCGTCCTGACCTGCCAGGCCAGGCCGGTGAGCCGCGAAGTTCGCGTGAGCTACGACGAGCGGTAAGACCAGACCGCAACCGGCCCGGTTATCGAACGGCCGGTGATTGGGAGCGTGAGAACGATCGCGACAGGCGATTCGAAGCTGAACTGCGCTCTTCGGCCGCCGTTCCCTGCAATACGGTAATCGCCACAGGCGGCGTACCGCCACCGGGCTCGTGCAGGCCTAGAGCCGCAGCGGCAGCCTTGCTGAGGTCGATGACGCGGCGGGCCACATGCGGGCCGCGGTCGTTGACGCGGACGTCGACGATCTTGCCGCTGATGAGGTTGCGAACTCGAACGAGCGTGCCGAACGGAAGAAACGGATGGGCGGCAGTCAACGCATACATGTTGTACACCTCGCCGCTTGCGGTACGCCGTCCGTGAAAACGCGGTCCGTACCAGGATGCGATGCCTCTGTGCACTTCGGGACGATCCGCGATGATCGGCGCCGGCGTCTCGGCCACCAGGGCGGGGGGCTCGACCTCGACGGTTGCGGAAGCTGCGGCAGAAGCTACGGTCGGAGCCTGGTATTCCTCGGCCCAGCTGAGCTGGCTCACGCCCGCAATCGCCATCGTCAGAAGCAAGGTCGTGCGAATCAAATCATCCCCAATCGTTTACAAAGCTCAGCCGTAGCCGCGCTCTGGTTCATCGTATAAAAGTGCAGCCCCGGCGCGCCACCTCGGCGCAATTGCTCGCAAAGCGCCGTGACGACATCGAGACCGAACGCCTTGATGGACGTCGTGTCGTCACCAAAGGCTTGCAGTCGCAAGCGAATCCAGCGCGGAATTTCTGCGCCGCACGCGTCCGAAAACCGCATCAACTGCGTCGAACTCGTGATCGGCATGATCCCCGGCACGACAGGAATGTCAAGCTCAGCCTTACGAGCCTCATCGACGAAACGGAAGTAAGCGTCTGCATTGAAGAAGTACTGCGTGATGGCCGAATCGGCACCCGCGCGCACTTTTTCGGCAAACGCGCGCATATCGGAGTCAGGCGACTTGGCCTGCGGATGCACTTCCGGATAGCAGGCTGCTTCGATGCGAAATGCATCGCCGGTCTCCTGGCGAATGAACGCGATGAGATCGCTGGCGTACTGGAATTCGCCGCCCGCGCCGTAGCCGCTGGGCAAGTCACCGCGCAAGGCAACCAGGCGCTTGACGCCCATCGATCGCAGCTGTGCCAGCTCCTCGCGCACGCGATCGCGCGTGGCGCCTATGCAGGACAGGTGCGATGCGGCGGCCACTCCCTCTTTGAGAATTTCGCCGACGGTGTCGAATGTGCCAACCTGCGTGGAGCCACCGGCACCGTATGTCACCGAGCAAAACTCCGGCTTGAGCCGGTACAACTCCTGGCGCACCGCGCGCAACTTCGCCGAACCTTCCGGCGTCTTGGGTGGAAAAAATTCAAGGCTGAGCGGAGCGTTCATCGCCTCCCTTTCATCAATCATTTCTTTATGGCGTGAACGAAGAACTCGCGGTTCCCGTCACCACCCGCAATCGGGCTCTCGTGCCATGCTTTCACCTGCAACCCGAGCGACGCGGAGCAATCGGCGACGCGTTGCTTGACGAAGTCATAGAGCGTTGCGTCCGTCACGATTCCGCCCTTGCCCACTTGCCCAGGCTGCAACTCGAACTGCGGCTTGACCAGAAACAGCAGTTCGCCGCCCTGCCCCATCAACGGTACAAGCGCGGGCAAAACCAGTGTGCTCGATATGAACGAGAGATCACCGACAACCAGATCAAACGGATCGTCGCCGACGTCTTCGCCCGACAGCTCGCGTGCGTTGACCTTCTCGATCGCCGTCACGCGTTCATCACTGCGGATGTTGTCGTGCAACTGGCCCTGCCCCACATCGACGCCGACCACATGCCGCGCGCCCTGACGAAGCAGGCAATCCGTGAACCCGCCCGTCGATTGGCCGACGTCGAGGCACAGCTTGCCCGTGACGTCGATACCGCTCGCCTTCAACGCGCCTTCGAGCTTGAGTCCGCCGCGCGACACATAGCGAGCCTCGGCGTCGTCGAGCAGCTCGATCTCTGCGCCAGCCGGAACGGCGTCGCCGTTCTTGACGACGGCCTTCCAGTCACCGCCGTCGCGCCAACGCACGCCCGACGCGATCAGGCGTTGCGCCTGCGACCGTGAAGTCGCAAGGCCGCGCTCAACGAGGAGTTGATCAACACGCATGGTCTGGCTTGTCATTGCGGGCCTGACCCGGAATCCACTGGGCGCCTGTTCGAGCGCAACCATGGATGCCGGATCAGGTCCGGCATGACAACCCGCGGGTCAATAACGATACGAATCAGGCTTGTAAGGCCCGACCTTGGGCACGCCGATGTACTCGGCCTGCTCTTCCGACAGCTCGGTCAGCATCGCGCCGACCTTGGTCAGGTGCAGGCGTGCGACCTTCTCGTCCAGGTGCTTGGGCAGCACATAGACCTTGCCCACGTCGTACGAATCCTTGTGGGTGAACAGCTCGATCTGCGCGATGGTCTGGTTGGCGAACGAAGAGCTCATCACGAAGCTCGGGTGGCCCGTGCCGCAGCCGAGGTTCACCAGGCGGCCCTTGGCCAGCAGGATGATTCGCTTGCCGTCCGGGAAGATCACATGATCGACTTGCGGCTTGATCTCTTCCCATTCGTGCTTCTCGACCGAAGCGATGTCGATCTCGTTGTCGAAGTGGCCGATGTTGCAGACGATGGCCTGGTCCTTCATGGCAGCCATGTGCTCATAGCGGATCACGTGCTTGTTGCCGGTGGCGGTGACGAAGATGTCGGCCTTGTCTGCTGCGTATTCCATCGTCACGACCTTGAAGCCTTCCATCGCGGCTTGCAAGGCGTTGATCGGGTCGATTTCGGTGACCCAGACTTGCGCCGACAGTGCGCGCAGCGCCTGTGCCGAACCCTTGCCCACGTCGCCGTAGCCGGCCACGACTGCGACCTTGCCGGCGATCATCACGTCGGTGGCGCGCTTAATGCCATCGACCAGCGACTCGCGGCAACCGTAGAGGTTGTCGAACTTGCTCTTGGTGACCGAATCGTTCACGTTGATGGCGCGAAACAGCAGCGTGCCCTTGGCGCTCATTTCCTTCAGGCGGTGGACGCCCGTGGTCGTCTCTTCCGTCACGCCGATGATCTCGGCGCCCTTGCGGCTGTACCAGGTCGGGTCTTGCGCAAGCTTGGCCTTGATCGAGGCAAACAGGTAGGTCTCTTCTTCGCCGCTCGGATTGGCGATGAGGGACGCATCCTTTTCAGCGCGCTTGCCCAGGTGCATCAGCAGCGTTGCGTCGCCGCCGTCGTCCAGGATCATGTTGGGGCCTTCCCCGGCCGTGCCCTTGGCGCCGAAGTCGAAGATGCGGTGGGTGTAATCCCAGTAGTCGGCGAGCGTCTCGCCCTTGATCGCGAAGACCGGCGTGCCACGGTCAGCGATGGCTGCGGCGGCGTGGTCTTGCGTGGAGAAGATGTTGCAGGACGCCCAGCGCACATTGGCGCCCAGTGCCTGCAGCGTCTCGATGAGCACGGCAGTCTGGATGGTCATGTGCAGCGAACCGGTGATGCGCGCGCCCTTGAGCGGCTGTGCCTTCGCGAATTCTTCGCGGATGGCCATCAGGCCGGGCATCTCGGTTTCAGCGATGCGGATTTCTTTTTTGCCCCAGGCAGCGAGGGACGGATCGGCGATGGCGCAGTCTTGCGCGGGTTTGAGAACGGCGTTCATGTGTGGCTCCAGTTGAAAGAGATCAGCCACGGCCTGGAAAGGGGTCTCACCTCACAGAGCCGTGGGTGAGCGTCGTTGCGTAAGGATCCGAGCCTCACACCGCTGGGGTGCTGCAACGCTCCTCGGATCGAGAGATTCTAACAACGGGTGCGTTGCCGGCGCTAGACTGGGGTCATGAAGGCCGTTTGGGGTTTACTGCTGAGCTTTGCGATGGGTGCTGCGGCGTTCGCCCAGGGCACCGCCGCGCGACCCGCTGTCATCGACTCGCAGGCCGAATGCACGGCGATGCAGGGCGCCTGGGTCCAGCGCAGCGGTTGGCAAAAGGCCTGCCAGACCTCGTGGGGCCGCACCGAATGCCTTCGATTGGGCGGCCAGTGGTCCCCCATGGAAGCCGCACCGCTGGGCGGGGTGTGCTTTGCACAAGTGTCCGAAACTGCCGTCGCCCAGCAATGCTCGCAATCCGGCGGCAGCTGGGGGCCGCCCGGTTCCAGGATGCCCTATTGCCAGCCCGGCACCGCAACGGCCAAAGCCGTGCCTGTGCGCAAGGCACCCGACGCCAACAAACTCTGCGACAGCCAGCGCGACTGCTCCTACGGCTGCGTCTATCAAGGCCCGAAGGTCGAGCCGGGCGCGGACGTGATGGGACGCTGCCGACCCACCAATGTGGTCAAGGGGTGCTCTGACCTGGTGGAAAAAGGCCGGCTCGCCGGACAGATTTGCGGCGGCTGAGCTGGCCCCACGTCAGCAAAATTGAATACTTCTGGATAGATGGAGATTGATTTCGGGTCGCAAGAATCGGCGGACCGAAATCAACCCAGGGAGATCTCTTGAACACCAATTTCCGGGCCCGCCCCGCCAATCGTCGACAACCACAGCCTCCTGTCTCTCAACAGCAAGGTCCCGTCCAGGACGAGCCCCAAGCGCGATTGACCCTGCTGCGCGAACGACTGTTCGCCCAGGAAACCCTTTGCACCGTGCTCGCCCGGGTGCCAGTCAAACCAGGCGGCAAGAGCGCTGCACAGGAGCTGGACTCCCGCGAGGCCGCGCACAGCAAGGCGCTGCAGGCCATCACCGCCAACCAGGTCCTGGCTCGCCTGGGCCAGACGGCACCCCCTCCCGCCATCCACGACGCGCCGTTCAGTGAATGGAGCGCGGCGGCAAGAGACCTTCATGCCGCCCGACTGGTGCGCGACAGCATCCAGGCGCAGGTGATCACCCTCGAACACAACATCGAACTGGTCCAGAGCGGCCTCATCGACAAATCGCGGATTTTTGAGGGGCTCTGAGGGCACCGGCAAGGCGGATGCAGGTCGTCAAGGCGCAATGGCGATAGCATCCGCCATGACTTCTTCTTCCGCCTCCTTCCCCAAAACCCCGATCCAGCCCATGCTCGCCAAGGTAGCCCAGGAGCTGCCGCCAGAGGGCGCTTTCCTGTTTGAACCCAAGTGGGACGGTTTCCGGACCATCGTTTTTTCAGGCGCAGACGGCATCCATCTGCAAAGCCGGGACGGTAAGGCGCTCAACCGCTACTTTCCCGAGCTCGAGCGCGCACTGTCAGAAATGTTGCCCAAGGGATGCGTGCTCGACGGCGAAATCGTCATCATGGCCAGGCACGGCCTCGACTTCGACGCCCTGCAGCAGCGCGTGCATCCTGCGCCGTCGCGCATTGCACGGCTCGCCAAGGAAACGCCCTCGGCATTCATCGCCTTCGACCTGCTTGCCGCGGGCGGCAAGAGCGTGATGGCATTGCCGCAATCCGAAAGACGCACGCGTCTCGAACGCCTCATCGCCACGGCCAAACCGCCGCTGTACCTCACCCCCATGACCCGCGACCGCCAAGTCGCCGAGCAATGGCTGGCGCAATTCGAAGGCGCAGGCCTCGACGGCGTGATGGCCAAGCCCGAAGCGTCGCCTTACCTGCCCGCCAAGCGGGTCATGTTCAAGATCAAGCACTCGCGCACCGCCGACTGTGTGGTCGCCGGATTTCGCTGGTACAAGGAGCGCGAGGACGCCGTCGGCTCGCTGCTGCTGGGCCTGTACAACGAGGCGGGCGTGCTGCAACACGTGGGTGTCACCTCTGCGTTCACGATGGACATGCGCGTGCAGCTCGCCCTTGAACTGGAGCCCCTGCGCAAGGATGCGCTGGCCGATCACCCCTGGAAGGACTGGGGCGATCCGCAGGCGCATGAAGCCAACCGGCTCCCCGGTGCGCAAAGCCGCTGGAGCGGTAGCAAGGACCTGCGCTGGGAGCCGCTTCGGCCCGAGCGGGTCTGCGAAGTGAAGTACGACCACCTGCAGGGCGACCGCTTCCGCCATGCGACCACCTTCGTCCGCTGGCGCGCCGACAAGCCGCCGCAGGATTGCCGCTATGACCAGCTGGAAGTGGCGACGCCGTTCGAGCTGAGCCAGGTGTTCGCCGCTGCACCCCAACGCTAGATCCGCTTAGACCGGCACAATACGGGCTTCTCGCGCCCGCCGCCCCGCGGCCCGGCGCCAACGTTTTCCGGAGCCCTTCCTTGTCTGCCTCGCCCTACGCCGCCGAAACCCGGCGCCGCCGCACGTTCGCCATCATTTCCCACCCGGACGCGGGTAAGACCACGCTCACCGAAAAGCTCCTGCTCTTCTCGGGCGCGATCCAGATCGCCGGGTCCGTCAAGGCACGCAAGGCATCCCGCCACGCTACGTCCGACTGGATGGAGATCGAAAAGCAGCGCGGCATTTCGGTCGCCTCGTCGGTGATGCAGATGCTCTACCGCGACCACGTGATCAACCTGCTCGACACGCCCGGCCACAAGGACTTCTCGGAAGACACCTACCGCGTGCTCACCGCCGTCGATTCGGCGCTGATGGTGATCGATGCGGCCAACGGCGTCGAGGCGCAGACCCGGCGCCTCATTGAAGTCTGCCGCCAGCGCAACACGCCCATCATCACCTTCGTCAACAAGATGGACCGTGAAGTGCGCGAGCCCCTGGACATCCTCGATGAAGTCGAGCGCGAACTCGGCATGCCGTGCGTGCCGATGACCTGGCCCGTCGGCCAGGGCAAGTCGTTCGGCGGGATCATGAACCTGCGCACCAAAGCGATGACGGTGTTCGAGTCGGGTTCGGAACGCCTGCCGCAAGACTTCGAGACGATTCCGCTTTCCGAACGCGCCAGGCTCACCGAACGATTCGGCCGCGAATTCACCGATGCAGAGCAGAGCATGGAACTGGCCATTGGCGCTTCCCCCGAGTGGGACCACGAAGCGTTCCTGGCGGGCAAGCAGACACCGGTCTTCTTCGGCTCCGGGGTGAACAATTTCGGTGTGATGGAAGTGCTCGAAGCGCTGGTCGATCTGGCGCCTTCACCGCAGCCACGCACCAGCCAGCTGATGGTCAATCGCCAGCCCGTCATCAAGGAAATCCATCCCGAAGACGAAAACTTTGCAGGCGTCGTGTTCAAGGTCCAAGCCAACATGGACGCCAATCACCGCGACCGGATCGCGTTCGTTCGCATGGCGTCGGGCAAGTACACGCCCGGCATGAAACTCAAGGTCCAGCGCACGGCGAAAGAGCTGCGGCCGACCTCAGTCGTCACGTTCCTCTCGCAACGCCGCGAAGCCGTGGATGAAGCCTATGCGGGCGACATCATCGGATTCACCACGCATGGTGGCGTGCAGCTGGGCGACACCATCACCGATGGCGCGAACCTGCAGTTCACCGGCCTGCCGTTCTTCGCGCCCGAACTGTTCATGACCGTCATCCTCAAGAACCCGCTTCGCACCAAGCAGTTGCAGCAGGGTCTCGCGCAACTGGGTGAAGAAGGCGCGATCCAGGTGTTCCGCCCCGAGATCGGCGGCCCGATGTTGCTGGGCGCGGTCGGCCAGCTGCAGTTTGAAGTCGTGCAGCACCGGCTCAAGGCCGAATACGACGCCGACATCCGGCTGGAGGGCAGCCAGTACACGGGTGCACGCTGGATCACTGCGGATTCACCGGCCGAGCTGCGCGCTTTCGTCGATGCGTACCCGCAGCGAATGGCGCTCGATGCGGCGAACACGCTCGCGTTCCTTTGCACGTCGCCCTACGACGTGCGACTCGCGCAGGAGCGGTTCCCGAAAATCCACTTCCATCCGCTGCGCGAACACGCCGGTCTGGCGCTGCACAATAACTGAACTGCGTCCGCAAAGCCTCGCATGCTCAACCTGATCGAATGGCCGGTTGTGGACCGGCGGCGCATCACCGGCGTCTTCACCGATATCGACGACACGCTGACCACGCAAGGCGTGGTGACCGGTGATGCGTTGAAGGCGCTGGCCGACCTGCACGCCGCGGGGATTCGGGTGGTGCCCATCACCGGGAGGCCGGTGGGTTGGAGCGAGCCGTTTGCGTTGCAGTGGCCTGTGGATGCGATCGTGGCGGAGAACGGTGCTGTTGCCCTGGTCAGCGGCAAGAAGATCTACCAGCAAGACGCCGAACTGCGCGACAAAAACTACGCCCGCATGCAGGACGTTGCGCGGCGAATCGTCGCCGCGGTTCCCGGCGCGACGATCTCTCGCGACAGTGCCGGCCGCGAGACCGACATCGCGATCGACCACAGCGAATACACGCACCTGCCCCAGCATTGCATCTCGCAGGTCGTGAAGATGATGGAGCTCGAAGGCATGAACGCCACGGTGAGTTCTATCCACATCAACGGCTGGTACGGCGACCACAACAAGCTCGCCGGCGCGCGGTGGATCGTGCGCGAGCTCTATGGATGCGAGCTCGACGACGAGCTCGACAATTGGGTGTATGTCGGCGATTCGACCAATGACGTGCTCATGTTCGAGCACTTCCCGCACAGCATCGGCGTCGCCAATATCAGGCGGTTCGAGGCAGAGCTTTCGCATCCGCCGAAATACATCACGCCCTCCGAGCGCGGTGCGGGCTTCGCCGAGGTCGCTCGCGCGATCCTTGGACGATAAGCCTCAGCCTCGCACGCCTACTGCGCCTTCGCCAGCCCCAGCTTCTCGACCAGCGCCTTTTCGCGCACAAAAGTGTCCTGCGCGAACTTGAGGTAATCGCTGGAGCTCATGTAGATCGGCACCATGTCGTACTTGGCGAGCGACGCCACATAGCTCGGCTCTTCCATCGCCTTCTTGAACGCATCGTGCAATCGCGCCACCACTTCGGGCGGCGTGCCGCGCGGTGCACCGATGCCGAACGGCGAGTTCTGCACGATGTCGATGCCCAGGTCTTTCAGCGTCGGCACGTCCGGGTATTTCGGCAGGCGCTTGTCGCCCCAGGTGTTCAGCACGCGCACCTTGCCGGCTTCCACCAGCGGAGCCCATCCCGTCGAGTCAGCGCCTGCCATCAGCTGCCCGCCCATCAGCGCCTGGTTCAGGTCTGCATTGCCTTTGTAGGGAATGTGGTTGAGCTGTATGCCCAGCCGCTGCGCGATCAGTTCGGTTGTCAGGTGCGGGCTCGTGAGAACGCCGGTCGAGCCATAGCTCAGCTTGCCGGGATTCGCCTTGGCGTACGCAACGAAGTCGGCCCAGTTCTTGATCGGCCCATCGGTCGGCACCACGATTCCGAAGGCATAGCCCGTGACATTGATGACATACGCGATGTCCTTGATCGGGTCCCACGTGAGCTTGGTCGTGTACGGCAGGCGGAACACGCCCAGCGGAATCTGCGCGAGCGTGTAGCCGTCAGGCTGCGAGATCTGCAGGTTCTGCGCAGGCAGGGAGCCGCCCGCGCCAGCCTTGTTCTCGATGATTACTTGCTGGCCGAGGTGCCTGGACGCATTCTCCGCGAGCTGCCGCATCGTGATGTCGGTCGGGCCACCGGCCGGAAACGCGATCACGAGCTTGATCGGACGCGAAGGAAACGCCTGAGCGAATGCACTCAGCGAGGGGGCGGCCACGGTGGCGGCTGCCAGTTGAACGACTTGTCTGCGGCGCATGAATGTCTCCTGGACGGTATTGCTGTCGGCGTATTGCACCCCGTGTCGCAGCGGGCATCAATACGGAATCACCCGCGTGCTGTCACCTGCGTTTGTAGAATGGCCCCGCCCCATGAACGCCATCGACCTTCCTTCACCCATCGAGCGGCCTCGCCTGTCCGACACGGTCTATGGCGCTCTACTGGACGAGATCATGGACGGGCGCTTTTCCGCGGGCGACCGCCTGCCGACTGAAAACCAGCTGGCCCAGCGGTTCGCCGTTTCACGGCCCGTCGTGCGCGAGGCGCTGCAGCGCCTGCAATCCGATGGCGTGGTCATGGCCCGTCAAGGCTCCGGCACCTACGTCCAGAGAAGCCCTTCGCAGCGCGTCGCCGAACTCACCCAGCGCCAGAGCCTGCACGAAGTGCTGCAGGTGATGGAATTTCGCATGGCCATTGAAGAGCTGTCCGCCCGGCTGGCCGCACGTCATCGCACCGAAGATCAGATCCGCGAGATCGAGCGCGCGCGCAGGGCGTTGAGCGATTCATTTGGCGAGGGCGGACTCGCCAAGGAGGCGGATTTCGCGTTTCATCACGCCATTGCGGTTGCGTCGGGAAACGGCCTGCTGGTCGAAGCGATCGACCAGTTGAAGGACCGGGTTGTCGGCGGCATGAACGTCACGCTGTCCCTCACCCGCGAGGCGTCCGAAAAGCGGCGCGATCGCGTGCTGGATGAACACGACCGCATCGTCCACGCCATCCGGGTTGGAGACTCCGAAAGCGCCGCCATCGCGATGCGCTACCACCTGGACCAGGCCCGAAACCGCTTGCTGGACCGCCAGCTGGATCGCTGAACGCCCGGGCTGGCAAAGCCCTTCGAGCAGCCGGGAATTTACAACTTACACCGATATTGGTAAAGTTGTCAAACAAGTGGCGGGCTGCCGCTTGCGCCCATCCGAAGGACCCCCCTTGAAAACCTCTCCCGTTACCAGCGCAGACCTGCGCGCCTCTGTCCTCGCCGTTCCGCCCATGCCGCGCAACGCCGATGGCTCCATCAATCCCACCGCCAATCGCCAGCTGCTCGATCACCTCCGCGCCGGCTTGGTCACCACGTTCATGTACGGCGGCAACGCCAATTTCTACAACCTCGGCGTCGCCGAACTGGCACGCGTGGTCGATGCGCTTGAGCCCCTGCTGGCCGAGCGCGACTGGCTGATCCCGTCAGTCGGCGCTGACTTCGGCAAAGCCGCCGAGCAGATCGACCTGCTGCGCGAACGTGCCTTCCCCACGGCGATGGTCCTCCCGCTCCGGTTCCCGGCCAGCCCCGCCGGCGTGGCCAGCGGCATTGGCAAACTGGCGTCACGCTACGGCCGTCCGGTGATCGCCTACGTCAAGGACGAGGGCTATATCGACAACGCCGATCTCGCGGCGCTGGTCCAGGAAGGCTCGGTTTGCGCGGTGAAGTACGCCATCGTCCGCGAAGACGCGCGCAAGGACCCGGTGCTTGCAGACCTGGTGAACCGCATGGGTCCGGACCTCATCATCAGCGGCATCGGCGAGCGCCCGGTCATCGACCACTTCCGCACGTTCGGCCTGCGCGCTTTCACGTCCGGTTCGACCTGCGTGGCCCCGGCACTGTCCAACAAAATTCGCGAAGCGCTGCACGCCGGCGACGACCGGGCCGCTGCGGCAACGCGCGAACTGTTCATCCCTCTGGAAGATGCGCGCGACAAGTACTCGCCCATCCGCATCCTGCACGCAGCGGTTCAGATCGCAGGCATCGCTGCCACCGGCCCCATCGGCGAATTCCTGTCTGTCATCGACGATCCGAAAGTGCTGGCGCTGCTCAAGGGCGTCGCCGGCGATCTGCTGGCACTGAACCAGGCCGAAGTGACACGTACCGAGCCGCTCGCCGCATGACCAGCACAGCCACCAAGCACCGCGTGCTTCTCGCGGGCCACGTCATGCCCGCACTCGAAGCACAGTTGATGCAGCTCTATGACTGCCGCGTGTTGAGCGACGAGTCCGATCCGTCCGCATTCATCGCCCGGGACGGCGACAGCTACGAGGCGCTGGTCACCGCCAAGAACGGCGCCGATGCCGCACTGATTGAATCGTTGCGAAACATCAAGGCCATCGCGCACTTCGGCGTGGGCTACGACAACGTCGATGTGGCCGCAGCCGCAAGGCGCGGCATTCCCGTCAGCAACACGCCCGATGTGCTCAACGACTGCGTCGCCGACCTGGCGATGGGCTTACTGATCGACACCGTGCGAGGTCTCAGCGCCTCCGAACGATTCGTGCGGCGCGGCGATTGGCTCAAGGGGCAGTTTCCGTTGACCACGCGAATCAGCGGCAAGCGCCTGGGCATTGCCGGACTCGGACGCATCGGACGCACGATCGCCAAGCGCGCGCAAGGCTTCGACATGGACATCCGCTATTACTCGCGCAACCCGGTGGCCGGTGTGGAGTTCAGGCACGAGAAGTCGCTGGCGGAACTGGCGCGCTGGTGCGACTTCCTCGTCATCGCCGTTTCAGGCGGCGCACCCACACGACATCTCGTCTCCGCAGAGGTCATCGAAGCACTCGGCCCGGATGGCTATCTCGTGAACATCTCGCGCGGCAGCGTCGTCGATGAGATGGCGCTGCTCGATGCACTCACCCACAAGCGCATCGCGGGCGCAGGACTGGATGTCTTCACCGACGAGCCGAAGGTGCCGCCCGCCTTCATGGAACTGGACAACGTCGTGCTGCTGCCCCACATGGCCAGCGGCACGCGCGAAACACGCAAGGGCATGGCCGACCTGGTGCTGCACAATCTTCAATCGCTTTTCGACACCGGGCGATTGAAGACTCCAGTGCCCGTGCCTGCGGGCAACTGACAACTATCAAGGAGACAAAAAATGAAATCTTCACGCAGACTTTTCAATGCGCTCGGCGCGCTCACCGTGGTGGCGCTTGCCGCCGCACCGCTGGCTGCCAACGCGCAGGCTGCATGGCCGAACCAGCCGATCAAGATCATCGTGCCCTTCCCCGCAGGCGGCGCATCCGACCAGATCGGTCGCATCATGGCCAAGGCCATCGGCGATGAGCTCAAGGCAACGGTGGTGGTCGAGAACCGCTCCGGCGCCAACGGCAGCGTCGGCGCGACGGTCGTCGCCAAGTCCGCGCCGGACGGCTACACGCTGCTGGTGGGAAGCATCGGTGTCTTTGCGATCAACGCGGCGCTGTACAGCAAGCTGCCCTACGACCCGCTGAAAGATTTCGCACCGATCTCCGTGCTAGTGTCCACACCCAACGTGATGGTGGTGCCTGCGACTTCACGTTTCAACACGGCGCAGGAACTCACGGCATTCCTCAAGGCAAACCCGGGCAAGCTGTCCTACGCATCGTCGGGCGCAGGCTCTTCCGATCACCTCACGGCCGAGTTGTACAAGAAGCAGATCGGCGGCTTCGCGGTCCACATCCCGTATCGCGGCGGTGCGCCCGCCATGCAGGACATCATTGCCGGCCAGGCCGACTTCATGTTCAGCAACCTCGGCCCCGCCATGCCGTTCATCAAGGGCGGCAAGATGAAGGCGCTGATGCTCACGGCGGCCAACAAGACGCCACTCCTGCCGGATGTGCCTACCGCTGCGATGACCGGCGCGAATGTCAACGTGACGAGCTGGCAGGCCATCGCGGCGCCCGCCGGTACACCACCTGCCATCGTTCAGCGCCTCAACCAGATCGCGGTCAAGGCGATGAGCGCGCCCGATGTGAAGGAACGCATGGCATCCCAGGCGTTCGACATCGTGGCCAACTCGCCAGCCGAGTTCAGCGACTTCCTGGCGAAAGAAGTGGCGCGCTGGAAGTTGGCCGTCAAGGAATCGGGCGCGGGCCTGGACTGACATCTGGGCAGCTGCTGCTGAAACAGCGATCGGTTCCGTTCCGCTCGATCGGCTTCAGCGTGTCGAGGCACCGGTCGAGATTTCTGCGACAAACCACAAGAAAAATGCATTTTGCGAATGGATTAAGCGCCGCAACCTGAGGGGGTCTGGCGGCGGTGCAAGAATGCCGCCTTGAGGACAAGTTGGAACCTGCAGCAGTAATCCGTTACTCAGTGAGTTCAACCTATTCAAACCGCCATGATACTCACTCCCTACTCGCGCAAGTCATCACTCGACCAACGTCCCGCATCGGAGTCAGCTGCGGCAATCACCGCGGTCGAGAATGAAGCTGAAGTGCCGGCGCACTCGAATCTCGATCAGAGAGCGATCACTTTCCAGACCGCCATAGCTTCGATCGTGACGGACGCGAACCTCACGGCGCAAGGCGTAGAAGGAACAGATGTCGGCGGCAAATGCAAAGCGCTGATCGAATCCCTCGCAAGCGAGCCGCCCGCATTTCAGTTCGCGATGCTCGACCAGCTCGTGGCTGCCACCGAACACTTAATCAACGCTGACGACAACAGTACGGACGCCATGGCTGCGTACGCGACCGTGAACGACGCGCTCGACGAGCACATTCGCCCTGCCGTCAGTTCCCTGTTTTTCGCGGAGCCGGATGTTGGCGGCTACTTGACCCGCCAACAGGACATGCTCGCGAAGCTGGCCCGATTGATCGAGCCAAGAGCCGTTTCTCTATCGGACTGGACTCGTCCAACTCGCTGCAACGGCGCACTGGGCGCCCTCCCCGGCCATCTTATGAAGCCATCGCTGCTGCCACTGCTGGACGCGAAGTCCCTCAGCAGTTTCAGCGCCGTGTCGAAACCGCTCCATGCGATTGCAGCCAGTGATTCGAGGCAGAAATTCGCGCCTCTCAAGACTCTGGTTACAGCCTACGAGACCGCGTGTGTACGGTACTTCCCGAGCACCACATTTGGTTTTCTGCACCGTTGCCATGTGGGCTTCTCCTTTGCAGTAACCGGGATAGACACGACCCCGCCACAGTATGTGAGGGCCAGGAATGCTTTAGGAAATGAACTCGAGCGGTTAGTCGCCACGGAACCGGCACTCGCGGGGGTGCGCGAAGCGCTCGACTGGCTGGACGCCCGCTGCCAAAAAGGGCCACTGACTCACGATCTATCCACGATGCCCGAATTCGGCAGGCAGCGGATCGAGAACATGCCCAACGATGCCCCGGGCTCGTATCGCCAACTTCGCCGGGAAATTCTTCTCCTGGAACTCGGAAGCGTTGCCGCGCTGGCCATGCATTTTCCTGACCTCGCTCTCGACTGATTCCGATTCACTTCTTCCGTGAAGGTGACCACACATCTGTTCACATGCACCAGTTCATTTCCTCTCACTTGAAAGCCCACGAGTGATTACGATCTCTGATGACCCGGCTTCCTGGTTTCGCCGCATTCGTGACGATGAAGGCGCTGAACGCTGAATGCCTAACCTAACTGCTGAACCCTTCACCGCCCAAGCACCGGCCCGAGCGCTATGCCCGTCGGTGTTTTCTTTTCCACCAACTGCTCCGGGGTGGTCGCCGCAACGACTTTGCCGCCAGCCCTGCCGCCTTCCGGCCCCAGGTCGATGATCCAGTCTGATTCGGCGATCACATCGAGGTCGTGTTCGATCACGATGACGCTGTGGCCGCCATCCACCAGGCGATGCAGCACGCGAGTGAGCTTTTCGACGTCGGCCATGTGCAGGCCCACCGTCGGTTCGTCCAGCACATAAAGCGTGTGCGGCGGTTTCTGGCCTCGGCGCGTGATGTCGTCGCGCACCTTGGACAACTCGGTCACCAGCTTGATGCGCTGCGCCTCGCCGCCTGACAACGTGGGTGACGGTTGGCCGAGCGTGAGATAGCCCAGCCCCACATCCTTGAGCAGCTGCAAGGGGTGACTGATGTTGGTCATCGCCGCAAAAAACTCGACGGCTTCATCGACTTCCATCTGCAACACGTCGCCGATGTTCTTGCCGCGCCATGTCACGGCGAGCGTCTCGGGATTGAAGCGAGCGCCCCGGCATGATTCGCACGGCACCTTCACATCCGGCAGGAAGCTCATGCCGATCGTTCGCAGCCCCTGACCTTCGCAGGTCGGGCAACGCCCTTCGCCGGTGTTGAACGAGAAGCGCCCCGGGCCGTAGCCGCGCGCCCTGGCTTCCAGTGTGTCGGCAAAGAGCCGCCTGATCGTGTCCCAGAAACCGATGTAGGTCGCGGGACACGAACGTGGTGTCTTGCCGATGGGCGTCTGGTCCACTTCGAGCACGCGGTCGACGACCTGATAGCCGCTCAAGTCCTTGCAGCCGACCCACGCCGGATGCTTGCCCTTGTCGTCAGCGTCTCGCCCTGCCTTGGTCATGCGCTGCTGCACGGCCGCCTGCACGTTATGCAGCAACACGTCGCGAGCGAGCGTCGATTTGCCGGAGCCCGAAACGCCGGTCACTGCGACAAGCCGATGCAGCGGCACATCCACATCGACGTTGTCGAGGTTATGAAGGTTGGCGCCACGCAATTCCAGCTGGGGCGCACCGCGCTCGATGGCACGCCTGGCCTTGACCGGATGCCTCATGGCATGCAGCAGATAGCGACCCGTCACCGATTCGGCTTCAGCGGAAATATCGGCCGCCGAACCTTGTGCGATGACACGGCCACCGCGCTTGCCCGCGCTCGGGCCGATGTCGATGATGTGGTCGGCGCTGCGAATCGTCTCTTCGTCATGCTCCACGACGACCAGCGTGTTGCCCTTGTCGCCGAGCTTGTGCAAGGCATTGAGCAGGATCTGGTTGTCGCGCGCGTGCAGGCCGATGGTCGGCTCGTCGAGCACGTAGCAAACGCCCTGCAGGTTGGAGCCGAGTTGCGCGGCCAGGCGGATGCGCTGGGCCTCTCCGCCAGACAGCGTGGGCGCGCCACGATCGAGCGTGAGGTAACCCAGGCCCACTTCTTCCAGGAATTCGAGCCGGCTGCGAATCTCGGGGATCAGGTCGCGCGAGATGCCCTCCTCGCGTACGCTCATCGCGCCTTGAACCTGTAGCGTCTCCACCCATCGCCGCACATCGACCACCGAGAGCGCCGCAATATCAGCGATGCCGGTCTTGTCGAACTGCACGTTGCGCGCCTGCACATTCAGGCGCGAACCGTGGCAGGTCGGACACGTTTCATCGGTGACGTCTTCGACTTCGGGTTCGGCGAATGTCTGCTCGCGGCCCTTGCTGTCGTCGTCGCGGATCGTGTCGTCGTACGCCTTGCGCTGGTCCTTCGTCAGGCGCACCCCGGTGCCCACGCAATCGGGGCACCAGCCGTGCTTGCTGTTGTACGAAAACAGGCGCGGGTCGAGTTCCGGATAACTGGTGCTGCACACCGGGCACGCACGCTTGACCGAGTACACCTCGACGGTTCCGATATGGCTGTGCCTGCTTCCATTGGCCATCGCACCGCGCAGGCCATCCAGCGGCGCGAGCACATGCAGCACGCCTTTGCCGTGTTCCAGCGCTTCGGTCAGCTTGGCTCGAAGCAGCGCCTCGTTGGCAGGAGTCACATCGAGATCGCACACCGGCAACTCGATCGTGTGCTCCTTGAATCGGTCGATGCGCGGGAATCCGGTAGTCGGCAGGAAGTTGCCGTCCACGCGCAGGTGCGTGTAGCCGCGCGGGCGCGCCCAGTCCGCCAGCTCGGTGTACACGCCCTTGCGATTGATCACCAGCGGTGCGAGCAGGCCGATGTGTTGCCCCTTGTACTTGCGCATCAACTGCGCGGCGATGCTGTCCGGCGTTTGCGGACGCACCTCGGCACCATCGTTGACGCAATGCTGGATGCCCAGCTTCACGTAGAGCAGGCGAAGGAAATGCCACACCTCGGTCGTCGTGCCGACGGTGGACTTGCGTCCGCCGCGAGAAAGCCGCTGCTCGATCGCGACGGTCGGCGGAATGCCGTACACCGCATCGACCTCGGGCCGGCCGGCTGGTTGCACAATGCTGCGAGCGTACGCGTTGAGCGATTCGAGGTAGCGGCGTTGCCCCTCGTTGAACAGGATGTCGAACGCGAGCGTGGACTTGCCCGAACCGGACACGCCGGTGATGACGCTGAACTTGTTGTGCGGGATATCCACCGACAGCGATTTGAGGTTGTGCTCGCGCGCGTTCACGATCTGGATGGCGCGCGGCGGCTCGATCGACTTGACGTATTTCAGCGAAGGCTCCGACACATACGAACCCACACCGAGCGTGACGTCGTAGTCTCGCAGCGCCTTGGCAGTGTGCGATGTCGCATGGAGCCGCACTTCTTCCGGCGTTCCCTGCGCCACCAGCCAGCCGCCGCCCTCGCCGCCTTCGGGACCGAGGTCGATCAGCCAGTCGGCTGCGCGAATCACATCCAGGTTGTGCTCGATCACGATGATGGAATTGCCGCCTTCGATCAACCGGCGCATCGCACGCATCAGCTTGGCGATGTCATCGAAGTGCAGGCCGGTGGTCGGCTCGTCGAACATGAACATCGTGCCGCGCCTTGCAACCAGTTGCCGGCTTGCACTGGTCTTGCCTGCCGCGAGAAAGCCTGCTAGCTTCAGGCGCTGCGACTCGCCGCCAGACAAGGTCGGCACCGGCTGCCCCAGCTTCACATACTCCAGGCCGACATCGGCGATGGGTTGCAGCGTGCGAATCACTTCGCGGTCATGGGCGAAGAGCGCAGCCGCTTCACTCACGGTCAGGTCCAGAACATCCGCCACATTCATCACGCGGAAATTGGAATCTGACCCCAATTTTCTTTCGATGGTGACTTCGAGGATTTCGGGGCGATAGCGTTTGCCGTCGCAGTCGGTGCAGCGCAGGTACACGTCCGACAGGAACTGCATCTCGACATGCTCGAAGCCTGAGCCGCCGCAGCCGGCGCAGCGTCCGTCGCCGGAGTTGAAGCTGAACTTGGAGCCGGTGTAGCCGCGTTGTTTCGACAGGGGCGCTGTCGCGAAGATTTCGCGGATGGCATCCCACGCGCCCACGTAGCTCACCGGATTGGATCGCGCGGTCTTGCCGATGGGCGACTGGTCCACGAACACGACTTCACTCAGGTGATCGGCGCCAAGCAGGCGGTCGTGCAGGCCCGGGGTTTCGGTCGCCTTGCCGAAGTGCCGAATGAGAGCCGGCGCGAGTACGTCCTGTATCAAGCTCGACTTGCCCGAACCCGATACACCGGTCACACACACGAGACGCTGCAAGGGAAACTCGATGTCGAGATTCTTCAGGTTGTGTTCGCGCGCACCTTCGAGAATCAGGCGCGGCGTTGCATCTGTCACCGCCCGCTTGAAGCCCATCCCCACATGCTTGCGTGCGCCCAGATAGGCACCGGTCAACGTGTCGGCATTGCGCAGATCGCGTGTGGTCCCGTCGAACACGATCTGTCCGCCACGCTCGCCGGGGCCTGGGCCCATGTCGATGATGCGGTCGGCCGCAACCATCACAGCCGGGTCATGCTCCACAACCACCAGCGTGTTGCCCGCGTCTCGCAAGCGCTTCATTGCTTCGGTGATGCGGTTCATGTCGCGTGGATGCAGACCGATGCTCGGCTCGTCCAGCACGAAGAGCGTATTGACGAGCGAGGTGCCCAGCGCCGTGGTCAGGTTGATGCGCTGCACCTCTCCGCCCGACAGCGTGCGGCTTTGCCGGTCGAGCGTGAGATAGCCGATGCCGACATCGACGAGATACTTCAGGCGCGTCGTGATCTCCTCATAAAGGAGCTTGAGCGCCTGATGGTCGCCGTGCTGGTCGGGGTTGAGGTCGCTGTTGAGTGCCTCGGTGTGAACGAGCGGCGAATTGCTGTCGAAGAACCTTCGCACACGGTCGATCGGCATCAGCATGAGGTCGTGCAGGCACAGGCCCGGTAGCGCTTCCAGCTGCTCGCGCGTCCAGTCCACGCCCACCGGCATGAAACGCCTGGATGGATCGAGCACCGAGTCGGCGTCTTCCCGGCTGCCGATGCGCCAGAGCAGGCTCTCGGTCTTCAACCGCGCACCACCGCAGGTTTCGCACGGCGTGTAGCTGCGGTACTTGGACAGCAGCACACGGATGTGCATCTTGTACGCCTTGCTCTCCAGGTACTGGAAGAAGCGCTTGATGCCGTACCACTGCTTGTTCCAGTTGCCGTCCTTGAAGCCGGGTGTTCCATTGATGACCCAGCCCTTTTGCTCGGGCGTGAGCTTGTACCAGGGTGTGTCCCTTGGAATGCCTGCGGCTTCGGCATGTCGCATCAGGTCGTCCTGCGCTTCGGCCCATGCGGGTGTCTGAATGGTCTTGATCGCGCCTGCGCGCAAGGTCAGCTTGTCGTTGGGAATGACCAGCCCATAGTCCACGCCGATCACGCGCCCGAAACCACGGCACACCTCGCACGCGCCCACTGCCGAGTTGAACGAGAACATCGACGGAATCGGATCGGCGTAGCGAATGTCGCTTTCGGGGCAATGCAGGCCGGTGGAGAACTTCCAGGTTTCGCTTTCCGTCTCCGAGATCGCGGCGTGCACCGACATGCGACCGGCGCCACGCTTGAGCGCAACTTCAATTGCCTCGATCGCACGGACTCGCTCGGTGCCCTGCACGCGAAAACGGTCGGCAACCACATCGAGCACCTTGCGCGGCCCGGTCGGCGTTGCCACTTCACGCTCAGCGTGCACGCGCGTGAAGCCGCTTGCCGACAACCACTGCTCCTGCTCCTGCGCCGTGGTGCTGGCCGGAAGCTCAACAGGAAACGTCACCACCAGGCGCGGATCGCCCGCACGCGCCGAGCGCGCCATCAGGTCCGCATAAATCGTCTCGGGCGAGTCGTGCCGCACCGGTTGCGCCGTCTTTCGATCGAATAGCCGCCCGGCCCGTGCGAACAACAGCTTCAGGTGATCGTTGAGCTCGGTCATCGTGCCCACCGTCGAGCGTGACGACCGCACCGGATTCGTCTGGTCGATCGCGATGGCGGGCGGCACACCGTCCACCCGGTCCACCGCGGGCTTGTCCATGCGTTCCAGGAACTGGCGTGCATAGGCCGAGAAAGTTTCGACGTAGCGCCGCTGACCTTCTGCGTACAAGGTATCGAACACCAGGCTCGACTTCCCCGATCCGCTCGGCCCGGTCACCACGGTGAGTTCACCGGTGCGGATATCCAGGTCGAGGTTCTTGAGGTTGTGCTGGCGGGCACCGCGGATGCGGATCAGTCCCTGGCTCATACGGAAGGCTTTCTGCAAGTGGGCCGAACATTCTAGGGACGATGGAGCGTCAGCATTTGTCATGTGGGTTCACAGACGTCTGTACAGGTCTCCAAAAGAGGCATTTCGTCTAACTTGAGTCGATAACTTGAGGAGACATTCCGTGAAGCACTGGTATCGCACCGCCGCCGCCCTCGCACTGGCAACCGTCCTGGCAAGCGCAAACGCCCAGATCGTCATCGGCCAGACCGCAGGGGTCACCGGCCCCGTGGGAGCAACCGTCAAGGAGGCAGTTGAAGGCGCCCGCCTCGTCATCGACAGCGTCAACGCCAAAGGCGGCATCAAAGGCGAGCAGATCGAACTCATCACGCTCGATGACCGTTTCGACGTGAAGCAGGCGGCCGAAAACGCGCGCATCCTCGTCCAGGAAAAGAACGCCGTGGCACTGTTCATGACCCGCGGCACGCCGCACACCGAAGCCATCCTGCCGCTGCTGCAGTCGCACAACCTCGCATTGATTGCGCCGTCCACCGGCGCGATGCTGCTTCACTCTCCCGTCAACCGTTACGTTTACAACGTCCGGTCGTCCTACCAGCGCGAAGCCGAAAAGGCCATCGAGCACCTTCACACGCTGGGAATCGCGCGCATCGCAGTCGTGCACGTCGATGACTCCTTCGGACGTGACGGGCTGGAAGGAGCGACCAAGGGATTTCTCAAGGCCGGTATCAAGGCAGCCGCAGTCGTCAAGGCCGATCGCAACAAGCCCGATCTCACAAGCATCGTTCCCGCCATCGTGCAAGCCAATGCCCAGGCGGTCATCTGGATCGGAACCGGCCAGGCCGTCTCGGACGGCGTCAAGGCACTGCGCGCCGCCGGGTCCGCGGCGCAAGTGGTCACGCTCTCCAACAATGCCTCGGGCGGCTTCATCAAGTTGCTGGGGGCGGCCAGCAGGGGCGTGATCGTCACGCAGGTGTTCCCCAACGAACGATCGTTCAGCTACCCCTTCGTGCAGGAGGCACTTGCACTGGCCAAGGCGAAGGGCCTGAAAGAGTTGTCCCCGGCAATGCTCGAAGGATTCGCCGCCGGCAAGGTGCTGGTGGAGGCACTGCGTCGCGCCGGCCCCAAGGCCTCCCGCGAAAAGGTGCTCGCGGCGCTGGACAGGATGGAGCGCTACGACCTGGGTGGACTGGAAGTCGGCTATGGCCCGGCCGACCACACCGGCCTTGATTTCGCCGACCTTTCCATCATCGGCCTGGACGGGAAGTTCAAGCGGTAGGCGATGGATTGCGGATCAAGTCCCCAATGACAGCCAGGAGGATGTCATGCCGGACTCGATCCGGCATCCACCGCAAAGCGGCAACGCAGCACGAACAAAAAAAGGGCGCCACGAGGGCGCCCTTTGCACATCACACGCGCGAACTACTTCGGCGCTGATGCCCCCGACGCCGGGTGCGCCGGATCGGGTGCGTGGACGGCTTCGGTTCCGTGCTTTTCGCCACTCATGTCAATGCTGTCGCCACCCTTCATGATGACGTACATCGCCACCGCAGCGAACACGATGAAACCGACTACAAGCTTCCACATGGCTGACTCCTGAATATTTGTTGAACACGGGACATGCTGCGCTCAATCATTGGCGTAGATGTCGACATCCTTGGTTTCCTTGATGAACAGCGTGCCGATGACGAAGGTCGCGGCGGCGATGATGATCGGGTACCAGAGGCCGTTGTACATGTTACCGGTCTGCGCAACGATGGCGAAAGCCGTGGTGGGCAGCAGGCCGCCGAACCAGCCATTGCCGATGTGATACGGCAGGCTCATCGAGGTGTAGCGAATGCGCGTCGGGAACATCTCGACCAGCATGGCAGCGATCGGGCCGTAGACCATGGTCACCAGGATCACGAGGTAGGTGAGGATGAGAACCACCAGGAACTTGTTCATCTTGGCAGGGTCGGCCTTGGTCGGGTAACCGGCAGCCTTCAGGTCGTCGGCCACCAGCTTCTTGAACTCGGCATCCTTCTTCTTCACATCGTCGGCGGCAAGGCCCTTGCTGCTGTAGCCCGTGATGACCTGCTCGCCGATCTTGATCGACGCCACAGTGCCCGCCGGAGCGGCGACGTTTTCGTAGCTGACAGAAGCGCCGGCCAGCACCTGCTTGGCGATGTCGCACGAGCTGGTGAACTTGACGGTGCCGGTGGGGTTGAACTGGAACGAGCACTCGTTGGGGTCAGCCATCACGACGACCTTGTTCTTGGCCTGCGCGGCAGCGAGGTCCGGATTGGCCGCCTTGGTCAGCGCACCGAACACCGGGAAGTACGTCAGCGCGGCCAGCAGGCAACCGGCCATGATGATGGGCTTGCGGCCGATCTTGTCCGACAGCGAGCCGAACACGACGAAGAACGGCGTGCCGATCAGCAGCGACATCGCCACCAGGATATTGGCCGTGGGGCCGTCGACCTTGAGCGCCTGCGTCATGAAGAACAGGGCGTAGAACTGGCCCGAATACCAGACCACGGCTTGCCCAGCCGTCAGGCCGACGAGCGCCAGGATCACGATCTTCAGGTTCTTCCACTCGCCGAACGATTCGGTCAGCGGCGCCTTGGAGGTGCGGCCCTCGGCCTTCATCTTCTGGAATGCGGGCGACTCGTTCATCGACAGGCGAATCCACACCGAAATGCCCAGCAGGAGAATCGAGCCGATGAACGGAACGCGCCAGCCCCAGTCGGCGAAAGCAACCGGCCCGAGCAGCGTCTGCGTGCCCAGGATGACCATCAGCGACAGGAACAGGCCCAGCGTGGCGGTCGTCTGGATCCAGGCCGTGTACGCACCGCGCTTGCCGTGCGGCGAATGCTCGGCCACGTACGTGGCAGCGCCGCCGTACTCACCGCCGAGCGCCAGACCCTGCAGCAGGCGAAGCACGATCAGGATGATGGGCGCGGCGACACCGATGGTCGCGTAGGTGGGCAGGATGCCGACGATGAAGGTCGACAGGCCCATGATCAGGATGGTGACCAGGAACGTGTACTTGCGTCCGATCATGTCGCCCAGGCGGCCGAAGAAGATCGCGCCGAACGGACGAACGATGAAGCCCGCCGCGAACGCCAGCAGCGCGAAGATGAATGCAGAGCCTGCATCCAGTCCCGAGAAGAACTGCTTGGCGATGATGGCTGCGAGCGAGCCGTACAGGTAGAAGTCGTACCACTCGAATACGGTACCCAGGGAAGAGGCGAAGATCACCTTTTTTTCCTCGGGCGACATGGGCCTCGGGGCTGCGGCAGTTGCCATTGCTTGTCTCCAGTGTTTTCGCGTCCGGGTTGAACGCATGGGGACCGATTCTTGGCGCTTGCTCTGACCCTCCTCTGACGTGAAACCAACACAGCCTTGCGCCAAACTGAACGCGCTCTGACGGTTTAGGGTGAAACCCTTGCATACCGTTTCACGATGCGGCACGTCAGCGCAATCTCACAGGTCAGGGCGCTCGCCTCCGACCGCTGTGGCGTGCGCCGCGGCTCAGTATGGTTCTTTGCAAAGTAATCAAAGCAAGGACCACGCATGAGTAACGACACGACCGGCAAGACTTTCCACGAAGCACTGTGGACCCTGATCAAGGACACCCGTTTCGCATTGGTGACCCACCGCCACCCGAACGGCCACCTGCACGCGCACCCGCTGACGACGCAAAACCGCACGCTCGAACCCGGAGAGCCGCTTTATTTCTTCGTCTCGAAAAAGAGCGAATTCGGTCAACGCGTGCAGGCCGACAGCAATGTCTGTGTCGCCTACGGCAACCTCAAGGATGACTCCTGGGTCTCGATTTCGGGCAACGCAACGGTTTCCGAGGATATGGCCAAGAAGAAGGAACTGTTCAACGCGTTGGCCAAGGCGTGGTTCCCAGGCGGCTACGAAGATCCGGACCTCGAACTGGTGAAGGTAGAAATCCTGGACGCCGAGTACTGGAACGTGCATGAAAGCAAGGTCACGCAGTTGCTCAAGATGGCGACGGCAGCAGTCACGGGAAACAAGCCCGATATGGGCGAACACCGCGAGATGCACAAGGATTCATCGGAGCCGGTGCACTGAAGGACGTCCTTGCGGGCTTGACCATTGGGCTGTCATTGCGGGCTTGACCCGCAATCCATGCATGGGCAAGCGCCGTGTCCGCTTCGCGTTGGATGCCGGATCGCGTCCGGCATGACAGCCGGGGAGCTGTCATTGCGGGCTTGACCCGCAATCCATCTCCGAACAAGCGCCGCGCTGGATGCCGGATCGCGTCCGGCATGACAGCCTGGTTTATGAACGCGCGCGCTGTTGACCCGGCAACTGCGCAGCCGCATCCCACTCGCGACCAAACCATTCGTCGCCCGTGAGATACGCGCGCAGCATGGGCAGCGCATCAAACCCCCAGAACAGCTTGTCATCCACCGCAAGCGTCGGCACCCCGAACAAGCCGAGTTCAATGGCGCGCTCGGTGTTCGCCTTCAGTTCATCCTTGACCGAGGGATCGGCCGAGTCACGCCGAGGCTGCAACACCTGGCGCAAGGATTCGAAACGCTGCGCATCTGCCGCGTCGGCCCCGCCTCGCCACACGTGCCGGAAGATCGCCTCGCAGTTGTACCGATTCGGGCTGCAGGCAACCGCCAGGCGAAGCAACCCCAACGGATTGAACGGATGCGCCGTTGGCATCTGCAGCTCTATGCCATGGCTATGCGCAAGCCACAACACCTGCCGGTACGTCCACTCCCGCTTGCCGGCAATTTCTGCGGGGCCCAATTGCCCGTGATGCTTGAGCAAGCCGGCAAAGAGCACGGGCTTGTATTCGACGCTGTAGCTCAAGCCCTCCAGCACCTGCGGAAGTTTCTCGAACGCCAGATAGGCATACGGCGAAATGAAGTCGAGGTAGAACGTGATGTGCTTCATGGCTTGGGCAACCTCTGTGCGATGGTTTGCCACACGCGTCTTCTTTCATCCTGGGGCAGGACACTCCATGCGGCGATTTCATCCAGTGTGCGAAAGCAGCCCTCGCACCACTGCGTGACAGGGTCCATGCGGCACACGGAGACACAGGGCGACGGCACTTCGGCAAGGCCGCCCTCCGCAACCAGCCTCGCACGCTCGGCGAGCAACCCGACGACCGACATCAACTGCCCTCGACCTGCTGCACGACATCGGCAACCGGCGCACCGGTCAGGCTTTCGAGGTCTTGCGGCCTGAGCTTGAATACGCCGTGCGGATGGCCCGCCGCCGCCCATATCTCTTCAAAGCGAAACAACTCCCGATCAATCAGCGTCACTGGCGGTTGCGGGTGGGCCACCGGCGACACACCGCCGATGGAATAACCCGTCTTGCTCTTCACGAAGTCGGCATCCGCACGCCCGAGCTTGCCGCCGTTGCCAACCAGCGCTTCCACCTTCTTCTCGTCCACGCGTCGGTCGCCCGAAGTGATGACGAGCACAGCCACGTCATCGGACTTGCGACGGAAGATGATGCTCTTGGCGATCTGGCCCAGCTCGATGCCCAGCGCGTCCGCCGCCTGCTGCGCCGTGCGCGCGGCATCGTCCAGCATCACCGGTGCATGTGGATGGCCCTTGTCCGATAGCGCGCGCGCCACGCGCTGCACGCCTTCCGGAAGCGAAGTCAATTCAGCACCGCACACAGTCGATTCCCCCGCCATCAGCCGGCACGCTTGTTCAGGATCGCCGTCGATGCGCGCGAATTCGGCTTGCGTTGCAGGAAGTCGCTGATGTACTTGCCGGCGTCGATCAGCTTGTCGAGGTCGATGCCGGTCTCGACGCCCATGCCATGCAGCATGTAAACCACATCCTCGGTTGCCACGTTGCCCGTCGCGCCCTTGGCGTATGGGCATCCGCCCAGGCCCGCTGACGACGTGTCGTACTGCCACACGCCCATCTCCAGCGATGCGAGTGTGTTGCCGATGGCCTGGCCGTAGGTGTCGTGGTAGTGGCCCGACATCTTGTCGAGTTCGTAATACTTGAGAGCAGCTTCAATCGCGCGCTGCACCTTCACCGGCGTTCCGGTGCCTATCGTGTCGCAGACCACCACATGCTCGACGCCGATCTGCTTGAACAGACGCGCGACGAGCTCCACCCGCTCGGGTGCGATCTCGCCTTCATAAGGGCAGCCCACGGCGCACGAGATCGCACCGCGCGTGTAGATGCCCTGGGCTTTTGCGGCCTCGATCACCGGCGCGAAGCGCTCGATGCTCTCCTCGATGGAGCAATTGATGTTGCGCTGGCTGAATGCCTGGCTGGCCGCGCCGAACACCGAAATCTCGTCGGGCTTCGTCAGCACGGCGGCTTCGAAGCCCTTCATGTTGGGCGTGAGGACCGAGTAGCGCACGTCGGGCCTGCGCTGGATGCCAGCCATCACCTCGGCGTTATCCGCCATCTGCGGCACCCACTTGGGCGACACGAAACTCGTGACCTCGATATCCTTGAGGCCCGCATCCTGCAGGCGATGCACAAGGCCGATCTTGATTTCGGCGGGAACGGGTTGCTTTTCATTCTGCAGCCCGTCGCGCGGACCCACATCGACGAGCTTGACTCTGGACGGCAGTTTCATCATGACTTCAGTATCCTCTTTGTGTATCAACCACGCCGGCTATGGGTTCTCCACGCTCGAACGCAAGGATCTTGCGGGCAATCTGGGCAACGCTCTCATCGCGTAGCGTCCGTGCCGAGGTATGCGGTGTCACCGTGATTTTGGGGTGATGCCAGAACGGGTGTTCAGTGGGCAAGGGTTCCGTACGGAACACATCCAGCGCAGCACCGGCGAGATGGCCGCCATCGATCGCAGCGATCAGGTCCTCATCCACGACATGCGCCCCGCGCGCCACGTTGATGACGTAAGCGCTGGGCAAGAGCTTCGCCAGGTTGCGCGCGTTGATGATGTCCCGTGTTCCGCTGGTGAGCGGCAGCAGGCACACCAGGATGCGCGTCGCCTGCAGGAAATCGTCGAACTGATCTTCGCCCGCGAAGCACTGCACACCGGGCAACTCCTTCGCGGTCCGGCTCCAGCCCATGACGGGATAGTCGAATTGCCTGACTGCATTGGCGACGAATGTGCCGAGCACGCCAAGGCCCATGACGCCGACCGGATATTCGTCGCGCCGCCTGGGCTTGCGAAACGCCCACTCTGCGCGCCTGGCGGCGTGCTCGATCACGTCGAGTTCGCGCACATGGCGTGTGATGGCGTGGCACACGAACTCCGCCATCTGCACGGCCATGCCACCGTCGTCGATCCGCACCAGCACGGCCTGTGGTGGCAAGCGCAGCTTGAGCAGGGCATCGACGCCTGCTCCGATGTTGAAGATGCCCTTGATCCGCGGCTGCTCATCGAGGAACTGTTGTGGCGGCGCCCACACCACGGCGTGATCGGCCTGCGGCGCCCCGGGCTGCCACTCGTGGATTTCAGCGCCCGGAAGTGCAGCGCTCAACCCCGCTATCCAGGGAGCCGCCTTGGTGTTCGTGCAGCAAAAAGCGATACGCATGTTGTGGCTCGCGATACTCGCGGACATCAGGAAATCTTGAGCAACTCAGCGCCCTCGCTCACCTGGTCGCCAGGCGAATACAAAAGCTCCGCCACAGTCCCGTCGGCCGGGGCCGCGATCGTGTGCTCCATCTTCATCGCTTCCATCACGGCCAGCGCCTGACCCTTGCTGACCTTGTCGCCCGCCTTCACCGAGAACGACACGACCTTGCCGGGCATGGGCGCTGTCAAACGCCCGGTCTCTGCGTGGGCTACGCCAGCGTGCTCCAGCAGGTCGATAGCGAGAATCTGCGTGGCCGCCGAGGGTGTGAACACATGGTTCATCTCGCCGCTGGTGTAGATCGACGCGCGCGTTCGCTGACCGGCAAACTGCACATCGAGTTCTCCGCCGTCGGTTGTGAACGAGAGCGCGCCGGATACATCGCCAGCCTTGAGCAAGAGCGCGCCGTCGTGCAGATAGGACAGTTCGGCCTTCACGGTCTCGCCATGAAACTCGAACTCGAAGGGCCGCACGTTGATGCCGTGCGAACGCCAGCCATCGCGGCGGCTGAAAGGGTCGGCGCTGGCCAGCGTCTTTTCCTGGACCAGCGTCCGGGCGACCGCGCAGGCCACCGCCAGCGGCATGCCCAGCCGCTCCTGTTTGAAAAGCACGGCTTCCTCGCGTGGAATCAGGGCCGTGTCGAGGTCTGCCTGTGCGAACGACTTGCTGTTCACGACGTGACGCAGGAACTGCACGTTGGTCTGGATGCCCACGATATGCGTCTGCGCCAGCGCTTCGTCCAGCCTCGCCAGTGCCTGCTCGCGAGTCGCGCCATGCACGATGAGCTTGGCGATCATCGAGTCGTAGTACGGAGAGATCGCATCGCCTTCGCCGAAGCCCGTGTCGATCCGCACGGGCGCTGGTTCATGGAATCGCTCGGCATCGGCGTTGCGCCGGAATGCCACGTGCGCAGGCCAGCGCGCGACATCGAGTCGCCCCGTCGCCGGAAGAAAATTGTTGTCAGGGCTTTCGGCGCAGATGCGGGCTTCGATCGCATGGCCGCCGATCTGCAGCTCTTCCTGCTTCATCGGCAGCGGCTCGCCGGATGCGACTCGCAACTGCCATTCGACGAGGTCCAGCCCGGTGATGGCCTCGGTGACCGGGTGCTCGACTTGCAGCCGCGTGTTCATCTCCATGAAGAAGAAATTCATCTCGCCGCCGGCGCGCTGCTCGACGATGAACTCCACCGTGCCGGCGCCGACATAGTTGACCGCACGCGCCGCGGCAACTGCCGCCTCGCCCATCTCCTTGCGCATCGCTTGCGTCATGCCGGGAGCCGGTGCTTCTTCCAGCACTTTCTGGTGGCGCCGTTGCACCGAGCAATCGCGCTCGAACAGGTACACGCAATTGCCATGCGTGTCGCCGAACACCTGGATCTCGATGTGGCGCGGGCGCTGCACATACTTTTCAACCAGCACTGCGTCATCGCCAAAGCTGTTGATGGCCTCACGCTTGCACGACGCGAGCGCTGCCTCGAACTCAGCTGCGCTTTCGACGGCGCGCATGCCCTTGCCACCGCCGCCCGCACTGGCCTTGATCAGCACCGGATACCCGATGCGATCGGCTTCGTGCTTGAGCATCTGCGGGTCCTGTCCTGCGCCGTGATACCCCGGCACCAGCGGCACGCCTGCCTTCTCCATCAGTTGCTTGGACTCGGCCTTCAGGCCCATCGCCTGAATTGCAGAGGCGGGTGGGCCGATGAAGACAAGGCCCGCAGCGGTGCATGCCCGGGCGAACTCTTCGTTCTCGGACAGAAAACCGTAGCCCGGATGCACCGCTTGCGCACCGGTTGCCTTGGCCGCTTCAATGATCCGCTCCCATCGCAGGTAGCTGTCCTTCGGCGAGCTGCCGCCGAGATACACCGCCTCGTCGCATGCCTTGACGTGGCGCGCATCGGCATCGGCGTCGGAGTAAACAGCCACCGTGCGAATCGCCATGCGCCTGGCTGTCGCCGCAACGCGGCACGCGATCTCGCCACGATTGGCGATCAGTATCTTCTTGAACATCTAGGGCCTGTCAACAATGGTTATGGCGTTACCTCTTTGGCCGCCTAAGAACTCGCGCAATCTCACGATCACCACGCGCAGGAATTTCACCAGCACGATCATCAGCACCACCGCGAGCGCAAGCGTGAGCACGAGCGCCACGGCAAAAATCACGGGGTGCGTCGCGGAAAGCCAGAGCATGAAAACGACGAATGCATCCTCAGCGAACGACACCGCGATATTCGAGAACGGCTCGGGCGATGTATTCACTGCAGCACGCGTGGTGAGCTTGGCGGCGTGGCTGGTCGCAGCAAGGCTGCCACCGAGAATCGCCGCAATCCATCCCATCGCCTGACCGTCTGCGCCAAGCGCACCCGCGGCCAATGCCGCGCCCGCCGGAATGCGAATGACGGTGTGCACGATGTCCCACATCGAGTCGACCAGCGCAATCTTGTCGGCGAAAAATTCGATGAAGCACATGAAGCCGCTGGCCGCCAGCACGCCCGGATGCTGCAACACCTGCAAGCCGACGGGCAGGCCGACCCATCCCATGTAGCCGGCGGCGCCAACCAGGAATACGGCCGCGTACAACCGGATGCCGCTGGCCCAGCCGAGTGCTGCGGCGAGCGCGAGCAGCTGGGGGGCGTCCACGAGATGGCGAAGTGCGTCCACGTGCGTCGACCAGCGATATCAGGAAACCAGCCAGCCCGGCTTGCGCTTTTGCAGGAACGACTGCACGCCCTCACGGCCTTCATCGCTCACGCGAATATCTGCAATCGCCAGCGCAGTGCGCTCGATCAGGCCCGCCGAAATATCGTGACCCGCGACATCGTGGACCAGCTGCTTGCAGGCCTTCATGGCGCCCGGTCCGTTTTGCACCAGCATGCGGGCGATCTCATCGACCTTGGCGTCGAGCTTGTCGGCAGTGACGACTTCATGCACGAAGCCGATGCGGTGCGCTTCGGCGGCGCTGAATCGTTCGGCGGTCAGGAAGTAGCGATGCGCCGCACGCGCGCCCATCGCCCGAATGACGTAGGGGCTGATCGTGGCCGGGATCAGGCCGAGCCGCACTTCACTCAGGCAGAACTGCGCAACGTCCGACGCAACAGCGATATCGCAGGCGGCTGCCAGTCCGGTGCCACCGGCATAGACATCGCCCTGGATTCGCGCGATGGTCGGCTTGGGACAGGTGTAGACCACGCGCAGCATGCGAGCGAGCGCCTGCGCATCGGCGATGTTTTCATCGCGCGAATAGTCGGCCATCCGCTTCATCCAGTTCAGGTCGGCACCCGCGCAAAATGCCGCACCGCTGCCGGCCAGGACGATGCACCGCACCTCGTCTCGCTCGGCCAGCGCCATGAACACAGCCGTGAGTTCGGCAATCACCTCTTCGTTGAAGGCATTGCGAACTTCGGGGCGATTGACAGTGACTGTGGCGATGGAACGGGTGACGTCCAGGAGCAGGTGTTTCATGGTTTCGATGGTGATGGCGCGGGGGCCACGTTGGTGTCGGACGTGGCGCCTTGCAACTCTGCAACGGCCAGTTCAGAAAACTTGTCGTAGAGCCAGCCCATGCGCATGGAATCGATGCTGCCTGCCATGCCGCCGAGCGAGTAGGAGGCATTGACCTTGTAGCCGTGGACCTGGCGTCCGCCATCGTCGAGGACGCGGACATAGGCGTCGATGGAATCCGAACCGGCTAGCGCACTCAACACGACCGCGGTCACGAAGTGGCGCACGCGAAAGTTCTCCACCCGCACCTCCACGCTGTAGGGGCCGTCCGCACGAACCATGCGGGCGTCCGACATGCGCTTTCTCACGGATTCGCCCAGGTCGTCGGGATTGAATTGCGGGTTATCGGCCTTGAGTCCGTGGGCGGCATCGGTCATCACGACCTGGACCGACTTGTAGGTGGCGCCCTTGAGCGGGTCCGCCTTCGCGCCGGCATCGCGCTGTATCGTTCCAGCGCAGCCGACCATGAAGAGCAGGAATGCGCAAGCCAGGAGCCATCTGCAGGAAGCCATCATCTTTTCCATGACCAACCCTTCCAGTGGAAACTCGGGATTTTCATTCTTGCACGTGGGGGCCGCATTGAATAGCGTCTTCGACCCGGTCAATAGCGCTTGGCCACTTCTTCGAGCATCACCTCGGTCGCGCCGCCGCCGATAGCCAACACGCGTGCATCGCGCCAGAGCCGCTCGATGGCCGTCTCGCGGATGTAGCCCATGCCACCGTGGAACTGCTGGCAGGTCTGCACGACTTCATTGACGAGTTCGCCGGTCAGCGCCTTGAGCATCGAGACTTCCTGCACGATGTCGTGCCCTTGCGTGACGCTCCATGCGCAGTGGTACATGAACTGGCGTGCCGCTCGCGTCTTTGCATCGAGCATCGAGAGCCGCTGGCGTATCACCTGCTGGTCCCAGAGCTTCGCGCCGAAAGCCTCCCGCTGGCGCACGTAGTCGAGCGTGAGTTGTAGCGCGCGCTGGCAGTGACCGACGGCCATCGCACCCAGGGCGATGCGTTCCGTCTGGAAGTTCTTCATCACCGAATAAAAACCTTTGCCCTCTTCCCCCAGCAGGTTCCCATGCGGGATGCGGACGTTGTCGAACACGAGCTCGGCCGTGTCCGATGACAGCCAGCCGGTCTTCTTGAGCGCGCGGCCGACGGTGAACCCCGGTGTTCCCTTTTCGACAATGAACATCGACATGTCGCGCTTGCCCGGCCCGGTCTTCGCTGCGACGAAATACAGATCGGCATGGACTCCGTTGGTGATGAACATCTTCGTGCCGTTCAGCACCCACTCGTTGCCGTCGAGTCTGGCGCTGGTGCGAATGCCCGCGACGTCGGACCCCGCACCCGGCTCGGTGATGCCCACGGCCGTGATCAACTCGCCCGAGATGACGCGCCTGAGGTACTTCTCTTTCTGCGCTGCCGAGCCTGCGTGGTGCAGGTGCGGGCTGGCCATGTCGGTATGAACCAGCACGGTGATGATGAAGCCTGCGTAGGTCGACTGCGAAAGCGCCTCGGCGAACACCAGGTTGGTCATCGCGTCCGACTCTGCCCCGCCGTACGCCTCTTCGTACATCAACCCGAACAGCCCCGCCTGCCCCATGCGCAGCAGCACATCGCGTGGAACCATCCCCTGGTCTTCCCATTTGTCGGCGTGCGGCTCGACCTCACGGGCGATGAACTTCGCGACCTGGTCGCGCAGCAGTTCGTGGTCGGGGTTGTCGTAGATGGTGGTCATGGGGTAGTGGTTAATGCTTCAAGGCCCTGAGTCCACGCAGATCTTCAAACGCGTTGAAATCACGGTCGCGGTGCAGCAGCGCGTAGCCGCGCGCGATGCAAAACGTTGCCAGCAGCACATCCACCGAGTTGCGCACGGTGATGCCGATGGCTCTCAGGCTGCGATAGTGAACGGCAGCGCGCTGTGCAAGCTCTTGCCCGCCGGTGGGCTCTATCGTCATGCTCAGCATCAGCTTTTCTGCCTGGAGATAGTCGCGCTCTTGCCGGAAACCCCGGAGCACTTCATAGAGGACCAGGTCGGGCACGACGAGGGTCGCCTCGCCGCGAGCCAGGAGATCGCGCAGCACGTCACGCTCAGGCGTGTCAGCACCGTTGAAGAAGTCGATCCAGACGCCGGAATCAACCACGACCATGAGGCTTCTTTCGTGTGGCGGCCTTGGGAGCCGGCTCCTGGGCGATCAACGCCCGGGTCACGCCACCTGCCGGGTAAGTCAGGGATTCATCGTCCCCGTCCCAATGGAGCTTGCCTTCCCACTTGAGGATTTCGCGGTACGCAGCCTGGCGCGCCAGCAGGGCCAGACCCGCCTCAACCGCATCCTTCTTGGTCTTGAACGGCCCCGCCCGCATGGCGCCTTCCATCAACTCATCGTCGATATCAATGTTGGTACGCATGATGTGTATATAGAATTTGTACGATACACATTGTACACATCTACATCCGGAACACACCAAACTTCGGCTCGCCGATAGGCGCATGCAGCGACGCCGCAAGACCGAGCGCCAGCACCCGCCGGGTGTCTGCCGGGTCGATCACGCCGTCGTCCCACAAGCGGGCGCTGGAGTAGTACGGGTGCGACTGATGCGCGAACTGGTCGAGCAGCGGCTGCTTGAAGTTCGCTTCTTCTTCTGCGCTCCAGCTGCCGCCCTTGCCTTCGATGCCGTCGCGCTTGACGGTCGCCAGCACGCTGGCGGCCTGCTCGCCACCCATGACCGAGATCCTCGCGTTGGGCCACATCCACAAAAAGCGCGGCGAGTAGGCGCGACCGCACATGCCGTAGTTGCCGGCGCCGAAACTGCCGCCGATGATGATCGTGAACTTGGGCACTGTCGCCGTGGCAACCGCCGTCACCATCTTGGCGCCGTGCCGCGCGATGCCTTCTGCCTCGTACTTGCGACCCACCATGAAGCCGGTGATGTTCTGCAGGAACACGAGCGGCACCTTGCGCTGGCAGCACAGCTCGATGAAGTGCGCGCCTTTTTGCGCCGACTCGGAAAACAGGATGCCGTTGTTGGCGATGATGCCGACCGGCATGCCTTCGATGTGCGCGAAGCCGCAGATCAGGGTCGCGCCGAAACGCTGTTTGAACTCATGGAACTCGGACCCATCGACCACGCGCGCAATGATCTCTCGCACGTCGTAGGGCTTGCGGGTGTCGATAGGGACGACCCCGTAGATTTCCTTGGTGTCGTACCTGGGCGGGCGCGGCTCCCGCAGCTCGACAGGCATCTCGGTGCGTCGATGAAGCGTGGCGACCGCCTGCCGGGCGAGCGCGAGCGCGTGCATGTCGTTTTGCGCCAGGTGGTCGGCCACGCCCGACAAGCGCGTGTGGACATCGCCGCCGCCGAGATCTTCGGCCGAGACGATCTCTCCGATGGCGGCCTTCACCAGCGGCGGTCCGCCCAGAAAAATCGTGCCCTGGTTCTTGACGATGATGGTCTCGTCGCTCATCGCCGGAACGTACGCGCCACCTGCGGTGCACGATCCCATCACCACTGCGATCTGCGCCAGGCCTTGCGCGGAAAGATTCGCCTGGTTGTAGAAGATGCGCCCGAAGTGATCGCGGTCTGGAAACACGTCATCCTGGTTGGGCAGGTTCGCGCCGCCGGAGTCCACCAGGTAGATGCACGGGAGCCGGTTTTGCTGGGCGACCTCTTGCGCGCGCAGGTGCTTCTTCACCGTCATGGGGTAGTAGGTGCCGCCCTTCACCGTCGCGTCATTGCAAACGATGATGCAGTCGACACCGCTGACGCGGCCGATTCCGGTAATGACGCCGGCACAAGGCGCATCGTCGTTGTACATGCCGTGCGCAGCAAGCGGGGAGAGTTCGAGGAATGGCGTGCCGGGGTCCAGCAGCATCTGAACGCGGTCTCGCGGCAGGAGCTTTCCGCGCGAAACGTGTCGTGCCCGCGACGCTTCTCCTCCGCCGGCAGCCGCCTTCCCAACCTGCACGTTGAGGTCCTCGACGAGCGCGCGCATGGCAGCCGCATTGGCCTGGAAGTCGGCGGACCGGGCGTTCAGTTGTGTCTCCAGGGCGGGCATGGTCGTCCTTTGTGTCTTGTCTGCGCATCCTAGCCGCTTGGCGACTCATGAGTGGACATGCCGGTCACAAATCGTGCCAACCTTTCGCTCCGCGCAGCCGTCCTGACCGACAATGCGCCGATGAAAGAGCCGCGCCAGCCCGCCGCAGCCACACCCATGGCATTTGCCCGCTGCATCGTGGCGGCCTACCAGCGCGCGGGCTGCAGCGCGCAGGAGGCTCTGAAGCTGGCACATATTGCGCCATCGCAACTGAAAATCCAGGATGCCCGGATCACCTCACACCAGATGGAAGTGCTCTCGGGCGCGGCCATGAAGGAGCTCGACGACGAGGGCCTGGGCGCGTTCAGCCGCAAGCTGCCGTGGGGCAGCTACGGAATGCTGGCCAGGGCGTCGCTCTCGTCGCCGGACCTGGGCGTGGCGCTCAAGCGCTGGTGCCGCCACCACAGCCTGATCGCCGACGACATTCGCCTCCATCTTGTCCAGGACAGCGAGGGCGCGGCCATCGTGATCGATGAGCTGAAACCGGCAGGCCCCGGCCCGGAGCGCGAATTCAGCATCGTGCATGTTCTGCGCAACATCCACGGCCTCGCGTGCTGGCTGGTGGATTCGCGCATCCCCTTGCAGGAGGCGAGTTTTCCGTTTGAGGCGCCACCGCACGTCGATGCTTACCGCCACATGTTCCCCGGCGGGCCGGTGCATTTCAATGCGACCCACGCCGGGATCCGATTCGATGCGCAGTACCTGTCGCTGCCGCTGCGTCGCGACGAGAAAGCCATGCGCCTGATGCTGCAACGCGCGCTGCCGCTCACGGTGCTGCAGTACCGGCGCGACCGGCTGCTGGTCGAGCAGGTGCGCCAGGCCATGCTGGCGGACCCGGCGACCGCGCACAACGCGGATGGCATCGCTGCCCACCTGAACATTTCGACGCGCACCTTGCACCGCCAGCTCGCCGAGCAGGGATCGTCGCTGCAGGCGCTCAAGGATGAAGTGCGTTGCGAGCGTGCGAAAGACCTGCTCCACCGCAGCAGCAAGCCGGTCAAGCAGGTGGCTGCCGCGGTGGGGTTCTCCAGCGAGAAGAGCTTCATTCGCGCATTCCGCGACTGGACCGGGCAGACGCCTTCCGGCTATCGAAGCGACTATGCTTCCCAATGAACGAATCAAGGAAACGACATGGATGAGCAGGGCTTGCACCGATTGATCGACAAGGTGCGTGGGGGCGAGGTTTCCCGCCGCGACTTCGTGGTGCGCATGTCGGCGCTCGGTATTGCAGCGCCTTTGGCCGCGCAGATGCTCACGCATTCCGGCGCTGTGCACGCACAACCGAAGGCAGCCGCCTGGAACCCGACGAAGCGCGGCGGCGGCGGGCCGCTCAAGCTGCTCTTCTGGCAGGGGCCGACGCTGCTCAACCCGCATTTCGCAACCGGCACCAAGGACATCGAAGCCTGCCAGGTCTTCTATGAGTCGCTGGTCAATTTCGACCCCGAAGGCTTCATGGTCGCTGTGCTAGCCGCCGATGTGCCGAGCGTCGCCAACGGCGGTGTTTCCAAAGACGGTCGCACCGTCACCTGGAAGCTCAAGCGCGGCGTGACCTGGCACGACGGCCAGCCCTTCACCGCCGATGACGTGGTCTTCAACTGGGAATACGGCCGCGACCCTGCAACGGCCGCGGTGACCAGCGGTTCGATGACGGGCCTGACGATGGTCAAGCTCGATTCGCACACCGTGCGCGTGACGTTCCCGCAGCCGACGCCGTTCTGGGCGGTCCACGGCACGCATGGATTGATTCCCAGGCACCTGTTCGCCGCATACGGCGGCACGAAGTCGCGCGATGCGCCCGCCAACCTCAAGCCTGTGGGCACCGGCCCCTACCGCTTCACCGAGTTCAAGCCGGGCGACCTCGTGCGCGGCGAGCTGAACCCCAGCTACCACATGCCCAACCGGCCCTACTTCGACACGATCGAGCTGAAAGGCGGCGGCGACGCGTCATCGGCCGCTCGTGCCGTGCTGCAAACGGGCGAGTACGATTTCGCATGGAACCTGCAGGTCGAAGATGAAGTGCTCAAGCGCATGGAAGATGGCGGCAAGGGCCGCGCGCACATCATGCAGACCGGCGATATCGAATTCCTGCAGATCAACCTGAGCGACCCCTGGCAGGAACTCGATGGCGAGCGCGCCAACCCGAAGAGCCGTCACTTCGCCTTTGCCGATGCGAACGTGCGCCGGGCCATCGCATTGCTGGTGGATCGCAAGGCCATGCAGGACTTCATCTACGGGCGCACAGGCGTGGCCACCGCCAACTTCGTCAATGCCCCCGCGCGGTTCCGCTCACCGAACACGAAATATGAGTTCAACATCGACAAGGCCGGCGCATTGCTCGACGCTGCGGGCTGGAAGAAAGGCGCGAACGGCCAGCGCGTGAAAGACGGGCGTGCGTTGAAGCTCGTGTTCCAGACTTCCGTCAACGGTATCCGGCAAAAGGAGCAGGCCGTCATCAAGCAGGCGATGCAGAAGGCAGGCATCGAGCTCGAACTCAAGGCCATCACGCCATCCGTATTTTTCTCGACCGACGTGGGCAACCCCGACACGAATGGGAAGTTCTGGGCCGACCTGCAGATGTACACCGTGTCGATGGGCGCGCCCGACCCGCTGCGCCTGCTCGACCGCTTCGCAAGCTGGGAGATCGCAGCTAAGGCCAACAAATGGCAGGGACGCAATGCTTCGCGCTTCAACAGCCCGGAATTCGACAAGCTCTACCGCACGGCCGAAGTCGAGATGGACCCGGTCAAGCGCGCCGCGACCCTGATCGCGATGAACGACCTGGTCGCGCGCGAAGTGCCGGTGGTGCCGATGATCAGCAGGACGCGCGTGTCGGGCGTGGCCAACAAGCTGGTGACCTTCACCAGCCCCTGGGACAACGACCTGTCATCGCTGCACAGCTGGCACCGTCAGGGATAGGGCTACTCGCGGCCGTTGGGCCAGTAAAGGGCAGTGAAAGCTGTCATTGCGGACTTGATCCGCAATCCATCTGTGATCAAACGCAGTAGCCGCTTTGCGGTGGATGCCGGATCAACTCCGGCATGACAGCCAGCGCTCACCACTTGTTGCGCAACTCGCGCAGCTTGGTGAACACCGTCTTCGCATCCGGCTGCTCGGGCAACTCAGGAAAGTCCTCGCGCAGCTTTGCGATCACGGTCGGGTTGTCCAGCCGCATGAAGGTGTTGATACGTCGCTCGTCTTCCAGCGTTGTGACAATCGAATTCGCCGGGTCCTGGCCTTCCACTTGCGGCAGCATCGCGGCCGCAGCTTCATTGCCCGGCTCGCGCGCGAGCGTGAAACGCAGGTTGTTCTCCAGGTAGTCATGGCCCGGAAAGATCCGCGTGTTCGCGGGCAGGTTGCACAGCTGGTTGACGAAGGTCGCAAAGAGGTCATTCACGTTGCCACCGTTGTGAACATTGCCCGCCCCCGCATTGAACAGCGTGTCGCCGGAGAACAGTGCAGGCTCGTCGGTGTGCGAACGCAGGCAGATGTGGCACATCGTGTGGCCCGGCGTGTCCAGGCACTCCAGTTCCACGTACTTGCCGACCTTGATCACGTCGCCGGCCTGCACACCCCGATCGACGCCGGGAATCGTCTTTGCCGCGCGATGATGCGCAATGACTTTGGCCCCGGTGGCCGCCACCACGGCCGCATTTCCGCCGATGTGGTCGTGGTGCTCATGCGTGTTGAGGATCTGCGTGATCTGCCAGCCCTTCACGCGCGCGGTGGCGAGTGTCTTCTCGTGATCCAGTGGGTCGATGGCCAGCGCCTCGCCGGTCTCGGGGCACGCGACGAGGTAGTTGAAGTTGCGCAGCGAGTTGCCCGTCCAGATGCGTTCGACAATCATTGTGCAGATCCTTTCGCAGCGGCCTTGTTCGGGTTGATCAGGTACTTGGTGCCGGTGGCGCGTCGGCCATAGACGGCGATCTCGTCCAGTTGCAAGGCTTCTTCGAGCGATATCTCCTTGGTGTAGTGGCTGGCGAACGTCGTCTTCAACTCGTCCACCACGCGTTGCCGCAACGCCTGCCTTTCCTGCGCGCTGATCTTCATCAGGAACGGGAACAGCAGCCATCCGCCCATGCCCCAGGTCATCCCGAAATTGCGGTTGAACTCCGTCGGTCCCATATCCAGGCTGCCGTAGAGATACACCTGCTTGTGGGTGTTGGAGCCGTAGCGGCTGTATTCCTTGCTGGTGCGATTGATGGCGGCTTCCATCGCCGTGAGAATGAGCCCCGCGAGCTTTCCGCCGCCTGTTGCATCGAACGCGAGCGTCGCACCCGTGGCGACGATAGCTTGTGTGAGGTCCTCCAGGAATGTCGGCGAAGTCGTCACACAAACGTACTGCGCACCTTGCGACTGCAGCAAGGCCTTTTGCTCATCGCTGCGCACGATGTTCACCAGCGGTATGCCGTCCTTCGCGCAGACCTTCGCCAGCATCTGGCCCAGGTTGGATGCAGCTGCGGTGTGGACGAGCGCCTTGTGTCCTTCACGCCGCATCGTCTCGACCATGCCCAGCGACGTGAGCGGATTCACGAAGCACGAAGCACCCTCGGCCGGCGTCGTGCCTGCGGGGAGTTCGAGACACTGCTCCGCCTTCACGGTTCGGTATTGCGAGTACATGGCACCACCGAGCAGGCCTACGGTCTTGCCCATCAGCGCACGTGCAGCGGGCGCATCCCCGGTCGCGATCACCACACCCGCGCCTTCGTTGCCGACCGGCATGGCCTCACCCACTCGCGCCGCCATCGCCTTGCGCGCGCGTTCGGGAACGTCGGCGGTCACCACAGGTCTCGCTGCTGAACCACTGGCCCGGGCCGTGGACATGTCGGCAGCGCCGAAGAGCAAGCCGATGTCCGATGGGTTGATGGGCGTCGCCTCGACGCGCACGACGACTTCATCGGCGGCAGGTGGCGGCGTCGGCACTTCGGCCAGCGAGAGCTGCAACTGGCCTTCGGCCGTGATCAGGGATTGGAGCTGGAGGCCGCCAGGAAGGGTGCTTGTGTTCATGTACGCTTTCAGAAATTCAAAAATGACTCTAGCACCACGGCGCCCGGTGGGTGGCCCCCAGCCGACATGGCCCGTGACAGGGCGTGCGCTTTTGCCTATCCTGCGGCATCCGACGAGGGGAGTTCCATCATGAAGATCAGAGCCGGCATGGTCGCCGCGATCACAGGCGCGGGATCAGGCATCGGGCTTGCACTGGCGCTGGAGCTCGCGCGCCGCGGCTGCGTACTGGCACTTTCGGACATCGACAACGACCGCCTCGAACAGGCGGCCGTGCAGGTACGGGCCCTGGGCGCCAGCGCAACGACCACGCAACTCGATGTGGCCGATCGCGACGCGGTGTTTGCATGGGCCGCCGACACTGTCCAGGCGCATGGTCGCGTCAACATGATCTTCAACAACGCAGGTGTGGCCCTCACTGCCATGGCCGAGACCACGCAGCCCGATGATTTCAAATGGCTGATGGGTATCAACTTCTGGGGCGTCGTCCACGGCACGCAGGCGTTCCTGCCGCGCCTGCGCACCACCGGCGAAGGCCACATCGTCAATATCTCCAGTGTGTTTGGCCTGGTTGCTGCGCCAACGCAAGGGGCTTACAACGCGAGCAAGTTCGCAGTGCGCGGGTTCACCGAGGCCTTGCGGATGGAGCTGGAGCTCGAAGGACAGATGCTGAGCGCGACCTGCATCCACCCCGGCGGCGTGGCGACGAACATTGCGCTTTCCGGCCGGGTCCATAAAGGCTTCGTGCGCAGCTCCGGTATTCGGGCGCAGGCTCACCGTGACCTGGGCCACAGCCTGATCCAGGTCACGACACCTGAGTCTGCTGCGAGGCAGATCATCGCGGGCGTCGAGCGCAACGCGGCCCGGGTTGTCGTCGGCAGCGATGCACGCATCATGGACTGGTGTGTTCGCATCTTCGGGTCGGGCTATCGCTGGCTGGTGTTGAAGAAGGTTCGCACACTTCCCGCTTTTGCCCCGCGCGCGCGACGCAAGGCGAAGACGTGACCGGGCCTGATGCGCGCGTCGCCGCAGACGACGCGTTCTTCGATGTGATCGTCATCGGCGCCGGCCTGTCGGGCATCGCCGCCGCGCATCACCTGCAAACGCTCTGCCCCTCACGCAGCTTCGTTATCCTGGAAGGCCGCGATGCGATCGGCGGCACATGGGATCTCTTTCGCTATCCCGGCATCCGCTCCGACTCGGACATGTCCACACTGGGATACAGCTTCAGGCCCTGGACCAGCGATGCGTCGTTCGCCTCCGGCCCCGCGATTCGCGACTACGTGCGTGCAACGGCCAGCGAGGAAGGCATCGAACAGCACATCCGCTTCGGGCAGCGCGTGACCGCAGCCAACTGGGATTCCCAATCCGCGCGCTGGACAGTTCAGGTGACATCGAGTGAAGGTGACGGTGACACGCATCGCGCAATGACCTGCCGGTTCCTCTTTTTTTGCAGCGGCTACTACGACTACGACAAGGGCCATGAGCCCGAGTGGCCCGGACGCGAGAGCTTCAAGGGCGACGTCGTTCATCCCCAGCATTGGCCGGCCACGCTCGACTGGCGTGGCAAGGCAGTCGTGGTCATCGGCAGCGGCGCAACCGCCATCACCCTGGTGCCCGAGATGGCGCGGCATGCAGCACACGTCACCATGCTGCAACGGTCACCGACCTACATCATGGCCCTGCCCGCGCTTGACCGCACGAGTGCCAGGTTGCGCCGGCTCCTACCCGCCGGCCTTGCGTACCGCCTGGTGCGCTGGAAGAACATATTGCTGGCAATGATGTTCTACGGCTACTCACGCTGGCAGCCGGATCGCGTGAAGGCGCTCATCCTGCGAGGTGCCCGCCACTTCCTGGGCGCTTCGTTCGATGTCGATCGCCACCTGTCGCCCGCTTACAAGCCCTGGGACCAGCGCCTATGCATCGCGCCGGACGCGGATTTTTTCCGTGCGATCAAGTCGGGCAAGGCGTCCATCGTCACCGCAGCGATGGAAGCATTCACGCCGCGAGGGATACGCACCTCGGGGGGAGATGAGATCGAGGCCGATGTGATCGTGACCGCCACGGGGCTGCAGTTGAAGGTTTTCGGCGGCGCGGGGCTTACCCTGGATGGCACTCCGGTCGATCCGGCCAAGAGCGTGATGTACCGGGGCACGATGTACAGCGGCGTGCCCAACCTTGCCGTGGCTTCGGGCTATACCAATGCGTCATGGACGCTCAAGTGCGAGCTGTCGGCGCGCTACGTCTGCCGCCTGCTGAACCGGATGGAGGCGCAGGGCCAGGATGTTTGCGTCGCGCAGTTCCATGCACAGGATCAGGAGACGGAGCCGGCTATCGACCTCACGTCCGGCTACATCCAGCGCTCGGTCGCCATGCTGCCGCGCCAGGGCTCGAAAAGCCCGTGGCGCATTTACCAGAACTATTTTCTCGACCTGGTCACGCTCCGGTTCTCGCGTTTGAGCGACGGCGCGCTCAGGTTCAGCCCCACACCGAAGTCGAACACGGCGCCTTGACGCTAGCGCAGCGGCAGCGCGAAGTCTTCGGCCAGGTAGTCGCCGATTCGCAAGGCGTCCACGACGAAGCGCACGCCTGGAATCGCCTTCTTGCGAAGCACCGGATGACTGCCGCCGACCCATATCTTCACGCCCAGCCCCAGCTTGCCCCGCAGGTCCTGCAGCCCCCGCACCACCTGGGCCGAGTTGGTCGCCGGGGAAAAGCTCAGGCCGACGATCTGGGCCTTGTACGCCTTCGCGCCCGAGACGATCTGCTCGACAGGAAGCCGTATGCCCAGGGACACGGTTGGACATCCCTGCAACGCAAACATCGCCTGTGCCATCAACAGGCCCAGGCCGTGATGTTCTTCCGGGAAAGTTGTCAGCAGCACGGTGGGCGCCTCGGGCCGGATCGGGGTTTCGATCGCGTCGATGGCGGAGCGGACCACGTGCTGGACAGTGGCCGAGAACAGGTGCTCTTCGTGAATCTCGATGTCGCCTGCCACCCACGCGTTGCCGATCACGAGGTTCATTGCCGGTAGTTCCTGGCCCGCGAATCGCGCCAGTCCCAGGCGGGAGAGCCGGGTTTCAAGCTCGAGTCGAAGCGCCTCTGCATCGTGGGCCCGCAGCAGACCGATCAACCGTACGGCTTCGCGCGACCGGCCGGGTTGGGGGTCAGGTTCGATTCGCGCGCCTGGGGACGCCTCCAGCAGGTTTGCACCATCGACCAGAAGCTTGCCTGGCCGGTGCCCCTGGTCCATGAGCCGGCGCACCATGCGCAACTTCTGCACCTGGTCATCCGGGTAGGTGCGCTCGCCGCGCGCGTCGCGCAGCGGCGCCGGAAAACCGTACCGCCGCTCCCACATGCGAAGCGTTGCGCGTGGCAACGCGGTATCCCGCTCCACCTCTGCAATGGATCGCAAGGCAACCGGTGGCTTCAAGGGAAGCCGCATTTCAGCGCTCGACATAACTGGCAATTTTTGTTCTTCGCGGCCAGACATCTGAACGTCATCACGCCGCGTATAGGTGGGAGGGGACCAAGGTCGTCTGATTTATTGTAGTATGACAAACAGCTAGTCTAATTGAAGTAACGGACTTTTCCAAAACCATGAACTCACCTTCCATCTCGCTTCGCGTTGCCCTGACCAACACGCATGGACGCATCGCCCCATGAAAGTCGCCATCGTTGGTAGCGGGATCGCAGGCCTTTCCGCAGCACACGCCCTGGCCGGCAAGGCCGATGTCACGTTGTTCGAGGCGGGCAAGTACTTCGGGGGTCACGCCAACACGCTTGACGTGACGATCGACGGCATCACGCATGGCGTGGATACCGGCTTTCTCGTCTACAACGAGCGCACCTATCCCGGCCTGATCCGCCTGTTCGAGCAGCTGGGGGTCGAGACAGCGCCGTCGGATATGTCCTTTTCGGTGCAGGTGCCGCAGGCCTTTGGCCAGGAACCACTGGAGTGGAGCGGCGTTTCCCTGGACACCGTGTTCTGCCAGCGGCCCAACATGGTGCGGCCACGCTTTTGGCGCATGCTGCGCGACCTGCTGCGCTTCAACTCGCTGGCCACGGCGATGGCGCAAGCGGGCCATGATCCCGGCCAGTCGCTCGAGCAATTCCTGGCGCAACACCGCTTCTCCGACGAGTTTCGCGACTGGTATCTGCTGCCGATGATCGGCTGCATCTGGAGCAGCCCGGGCGAACAGATGCTGCGCTTTCCGGTGGGCGCGCTGGTGCGGTTCTGCCACAACCATGGGCTCCTGCAAATTTCGAATCGTCCGCAGTGGTTCACGGTCAAGGGAGGCTCGCGCGAGTACGTTCGGCGCATCGTTGCCGGCATCCAGGACAAGCGGCTCGAAACTCCGGTTCTGGCCATCGAACGCGATAACGGCTTTGCCCGCGTGACCACCAGGCACGGCACCGAGATCTTCGACCGCCTCGTGCTCGCAACGCACCCGGACCAGTCGCTGGCGATGCTGCAGGACGTGACGAGCGATGAGCGCGAAGTCCTGGGCGCCATCCAATACCAGCCCAATCGCGCCGTGCTCCACACCGATGTGTCGGTACTGCCGCGCAATCCGCGTGCATGGGCGGCATGGAACTACGAGAGCGGCGAGTCGGGTGACGGCACGCATGTGTGCCTGCACTACCTCATCAACAAATTGCAGCCGCTGCCCTGGGAGCAGCCGGTGGTCGTGTCGCTCAATCCCCTGCGCCCCATCGACCCGACACATGTGATCTCGGAGATCGAGTACTCGCACCCGGTCTTCGACGCTGCGGCAGTTGCGGCCCAGTCGCGCCTGGTCGAGTTGCAGGGACAGCGCGGCACCTGGTTCTGCGGCGCATGGACAGCCAACGGCTTCCACGAAGACGGCCTGGTCTCCGGCCAGGAAGCCGCGAAGTCGCTGCTGGTTCGCAGGCGCATCCAGGAAGTTGCCGGGGTCGAGGCATGAACCAGCCCATGGTCGGATTCGGCACGGTGCGCCACATCCGCCTGCGGCCGGTGGTGAACGCCTTTGCCTACTCCACCTTCTTCCTGATGCTGCCGATGCGCACGCTGCACGCGAAGCCAGCAGCTGCCGGCGCGCTGGCACACAACCGCGCAGGGCTCGTGAGCTTTCATGACAGCGACCACGGCGACGGCCGCGCCAACTCCCTGCAATGGATCGACGAGATGCTGGCGCGGCACGGCGTCCATGACGCCACCGGTGAAGCGTGGCTGCACTGCTATCCGCGCGTGCTGGGCTATGCGTTCAAGCCTGTGAGCTTCTGGTATTGCCACGCGGCGGACGGCCAGCTGCGCGCCATCGTCGTGGAAGTGAACAACACCTTTGGTGAACGCCACTGCTACGTGCTCGACGAGCCGGCCTGGGGTCGCGAATTGCAGGCAACCAAGGCGTTCCACGTTTCGCCGTTTTGCAGGGTCGAGGGCACCTACCGCTTCCGCTTTTTCCTGAACCTGGAGAGCAAGCGAACCCTGGCGCGCATCGACCACGACACCGACGAAGGTCCGCTGCTTCGCACCAGCGTGGGCGGCGTGCTCAAGCCCGCAACCAAAAAGGTTCTCTACGAGGCGCTCTGGCGCCATCCCGTGATGACGCTCGCCGTCATCGCCCGCATCCACTGGCAAGCGCTGCGCCTTTGGCGCGCGCGCGTTCCCTTCGTTCCACACCCGGGGCATCCCTGATGAATACGACCACCTTCGGCCCGGCGCTGCTGCCGGCCTCCGCGCCTACATCCGCGAAGCTCGCGCTGCAGTTGCTGTCGCGCATCTCGCACGGCGCACTCGCGCTGCAACTGCCCGACGGCACCATGCACCGCTTCGGTCATGGCGAGCCGCACGCGTCGGCCACCCTGCACAACTGGAATGTGTTCTCGGCGTCGTTCGCCAGCGGCGACATCGGCCTGGCAGAAAGCTACCTGGCCGGCGACTGGTCAACGCCTTCGTTGCCTGGACTGCTCGCGCTGCTGCTGCGTAACCGCCGCGAACTCGAAGATGTGGTCTATGGCAGCTGGATCGGCCGGCTCGCGCATCGCCTGCGCCATTTGCGCAACCGCAACAGCAAGAGTGGCAGCCGCCGCAATATCGAAGCGCACTACGACCTGGGCAATGCCTTCTACAAGCTGTGGCTGGACGAGTCGATGAACTATTCGTCGGCCCTGTTCGAAGGCGACGACACGCGCAGCATGCCCGATGCGCAGGCCGCCAAGGTCCGCCGCACGCTGACCATGGCCGGCGTCAAGGCGGGTGACCGCGTGCTCGAAATCGGCTGCGGCTGGGGCGCGCTGGCCGAGATGGCAGCAGGCGAGTTCGGCGCCAACATCACCGGCGTCACGCTGTCGCGTGAGCAGCTTGCGTATGCCAACGACCGGCTCGCGAAGGCCGGGCTTTCAGAGCGCGCGGATTTGCGGCTGCAGGACTATCGCGACATCGCCGACGCGCCTTTCGATGCGGTCTGCTCGGTGGAGATGCTCGAAGCGGTCGGGCGTGAATACTGGCCCACCTACTTTTCCAACATGGCGCGCCTGCTCAAGCCGGGCGGCCGCGCCTGCATTCAGTCCATCGTGATGGACGATGCGCTCTGGCCGCGCTATATCCGCGGCACGGACTTCATCCAGCAATACATCTTTCCAGGGGGATGCCTGCCCTGCCGCAGCGAAGTCGCGCGGCATGCGGCGCGCGCCGGTCTGGACATCGTCGATGAGTTCGCATTCGGACTGGACTACGCCCGCACGCTTGCATTCTGGCGCGAGCGTTTCGCACGCCAGCAAGCCGCGGTTCTTCAACTGGGATTCGACGACCACTTCATACGACTATGGGACTTCTATCTCTCGTACTGCGAGGCGGCATTTTCCGAGCGCAGCACCGACGTCGTGCAGTTCACGTTGCAGCGGCGCTAGTGCTGTGCGGCGCTGCAGCCGCGCAATCTCAAACGCTGCACCCGGCGCTGGGCCAGGTCATGCCCGACGCACGCCTGGCCGGCCAGGGACGGCTGACGCGCTGGGGCTTTGCCGGCTATGACGCGCGGCTGTGGGTGGCGCCGGGCTTCACCGCATCGCAATTCGATCGCCATGCCTTCACACTGGAGCTGGCTTACCTGCGCGCATTTCGCTCCAGCGACATCGTGCGCACGTCGATGGAACTGATACAGCGATCCGGCACCCTCGACGCGGCGAAGGCCTCGCGCTGGCGTTCCCAACTGGCATCCGTGTTCCCCGATGTCACCCCCGGGGACCGCATTGCCGGCGTGTACAAACCAGGACTCCCCGCGCAGATCTTCGTCAACGACAAGGCAGCGGGTACCCTGGCCGATGTCGAACTGGCACGCGCGTTCTTCGGCATCTGGCTGCTGCCCACAACTTCGGAGCCGGGGCTGCGTGCATCGCTGCTCGGGGACACGGCGCGATGAGCGGTGTGGGCGTCGCTCGCGATGGGTGGCGTTATGGTCTCTTGGGACTGCCGCTCGCGTTCGTCGCCCTGCCGCTATACGTGCAGTTGCCCAATCACTACGGGCGCGAGTTCGGCGTGTCGCTGGCTGCGCTTGGCGCGGTGCTCCTGGGCGCTAGGCTCTTCGATGCGTTCCTCGATCCGTGGATCGGCCGCGTGATCGACCGCCTGTTCGCGCGCTCCTCTCGTGCAGTGGTGGTGGCTGGCGCTGTCGCGGCAGGCGTGCTCGCCCTGGGCTTCGTCCTGCTGTTCTTTCCGCCTGTGCGGGGACAGGCGCAGTTGCTGGCGTGGGCCTCGATGGCGCTGCTCGTCACCTATGCCGGTTTCAGTGTGCTCACCATTGCGCACCAGTCGTGGGGTGCAATGCTGGGCGGCGATGAAGCCCATCGCGGCCGGGTGGTGGCTTGGCGTGAAGGCTTTGGCCTGATAGGCGTTCTGGTTGCATCGGCGTTACCGCTCCTGGCCGGGCTCGGCGTGTCAGCCGTGGTGCTGGCGGTCGCATTGGCTGCCGGCTGCTGGGCATGGGCCTCGTCGCGACATCCGCAGCCGGCGGCCTCGCCCGCCCATGGCGCAGCGGTCAGCTGGCTGCAACCCCTGCGACACAGAAGCTTTCGTACGCTGCTGGGCGTTTTCCTGCTCAACGGCATCGCTTCCGCAATCCCCGCGACGCTGGTGCTGTTCTTCGTGCAGGACAAGCTGCAGGCGCCCCGCACTTATGAGCCCCTGTTCCTGGGCATCTACTTTCTGGCAGCCGCGCTATCGATCCCGTTCTGGCTGCGCATGGTGGCGAGGTGGGGCCTTGCGCGCAGCTGGCTGGGCGCGATGGCACTGGCGCTGGTCGTCTTCACGGGTGCCGCAACGCTAGGCGCAGGCGATACCGCCGCGTTCGTCGCGGTCTGCGCACTGTCGGGTTTTGCGCTGGGCGCCGATCTGTCCATGCCCGGCGCGCTGCTTGCAGGCGTGATCGCCCAGGCAGGCGAACGCGGACGTGGCGAAGGCGCGTTCTTCGGCTGGTGGAACTTCGCGACCAAGCTCAATCTGGCCCTGGCTGCCGGTATCGCCTTGCCCCTGCTCGCCCTTGCGGGTTACGCGCCCGGCGAACGGTCACCGCAGGCGCTCTGGGCGCTCACGGCCGCCTACTGCCTCGTGCCCTGCGTTCTCAAGCTCGCTGCCGCCGCGCTTCTCTATTTCACCGTCATCCGACCCGGAGCCAACCCATGAACGCCCACCCTCTCTCCCGACGCTCGCTTCTCTTTGCAGGCGCAGCCGGTGCTGCCCTCGCCGTGAGCGGATGTGCCACACCCGAGGTCGCCGAGTACGCCGCCGAGCGGCCTGTGCTCGACCTCAAGACCTACTTCAACGGCCGCGTGCAGGGCTGGGGCATGTTCACCGATCGCTCGGGCAAGGTCGTCAAGCGCTTCGACGTCATCATGGACTGCAAATGGCAGGGCGACGAAGGCGTGCTCGACGAAGACTTCACCTATTCCGACGGCACGAAGCAGCGCCGCATCTGGAAGCTCACGAAGCTCGCCGACGGCCGCTACACCGGCCGGGCCGACGATGTGATCGGACAGGCGCAGGGTGTTGCGCGCGGCAATGCGCTGCGCTGGAACTACGTGCTGGCGTTGCCGGTGGATGGTAAGGTCTGGCACGTCGACATGGATGACTGGATGTACCTGATGGATGACAAGGTCATGCTCAATCGCACGACGATGAGCAAGTTCGGCGTCCGGCTCGGCGAGGTCACGCTGTCGTTCACACGGCTGCCATGACATCCGCCCGCCCCAGGCGATTTGCGTTCTTCGCCCCCATGAATCCGCCTCTGGAAGACTGGGCCGGCAAGCGCGTCTGGATCGTCGGCGCGTCCACGGGCATCGGGCTGGCAACGGCCCAGGCGTTGCACGCGGCGGGGGCGACGGTGTACGTTTCGGCGCGCAAGGCACAGGCGCTGGGTGAATTCGTCAGCACTCATCCTGGCTCGATCGCGATACCGCTGGACGTCTGCGATCGCGAGGCCGTGCGAACCGGTGCGTTGCAGGCCTTGCAGGCGGGGCCACTGGACCTGGTGATGTACTGCGCGGGCCTGTACCGGCCCATGCAGGCGATGAACTTCGATCTCGACGAGATGGTCAAGCACCAGGAGACGAACTACGTCGGCGCGCTGAACGTGCTGGACGCGGTCCTGCCTTCCATCATCAAGGCTGGACATGGCCATCTGAGCCTCGTGTCGAGCGTTGCAGGCTATCGCGGCCTGCCCAAGAGCCTGGCGTACGGACCGACCAAGGCAGCGTTGATTCACCTGGCCGAGGTACTCCACCTGGACCTGCAGCCGCGCGGCATCGGCGTGAGCGTGGTGAACCCCGGGTTCGTGGATACGCCCCTGACTGCGCAAAATGATTTCAAGATGCCTGCGCTCATCACCACCGCGCAGGCGGCGCACCTTATCCTGAAAGGCTGGGCCGACGGAAAATTCGAGATTCACTTTCCGGCGCGCTTCACATGGACGTTGAAACTGCTGGCGATGCTGCCGTTTCGCGTTTACCGTGCACTGGTCAGGAAGGGGACGGGACTTTGAGTGACAACCACCACACCATGAGCATCGACCACGACGCGCACGTCCGCCGGATCGCCGGCTTCTTTGAAAATTTCGCACCGGCCGACCTCGACCGGCTGGCAGTGACTTACACGGGCGATGCGTATTTCAAGGACCCGTTCAACGAAGTGCACGGCATTGCCGAAATCCGCCGCGTCTACGCCCACATGTTTGACGCCCTGCACGAGCCCCGCTTCGTGATCGTCAATCGCATGGCCGCAGACAACGCGTGCTGGCTGGCCTGGGAATTCAGGTTTCGCTTCAAGTCGTACCGCGAAGGTGAAACACAGGTCGTGCGAGGCGCATCCCACCTGCTGCTGGACAGCCAGGGCCTGATCCGGTCGCACCGCGACTACTGGGACGCGGCTGAGGAGCTTTACGAAAAGCTGCCGGTCGTGGGCGGGCTCATGCGCTGGCTGAAAAGGAAGATGCGGACCTGAAGACCGCGTCTGGAATTCAGCAATGTCAGGCGGGCATCACCCGCTGCACCACAGGGTCGGCTTCCATCCGCGTGCGAAGCGCCGCGACCTTGGGGAATCGCTCGATATCGACGCCATCGCCCTTGAGCCAGCCCGCAATCGTGAAGAGATACATGTCGCAGATCGAGAACTGCTCGCCCAGCACCCAGGGGCCCTTGAGCATCTGGCCTTCGATCATCTCGAAGCACTCGGCCATGTTCTGAGGCACCTTCTTTTTCATCGCCTCGACTGCCGCGTCGTCGTCCACCCACCGGTGGCCGCGACGCAAGTGCGCATGGGCCACATGCACCGTGGCGCACAGGTAGTTGTTGAACTCATTGACCTTCGCCATCAGGAATGGATCGTCAAGGGGTGCCAGCTTCGCGCCGGGATACGTCTGCGCGACGTACTGCAGGAGCGCTGGCGTTTCTGTCAGGGTGCCTTCGCTCGTGACCAGCGCCGGTACACGCCCCTTGGGATTGAGTTGCAGGTACTGCGGCGAGCGCTGCTCCTGTTTCGCAAAATCCAGCCGCACGGTCTTGTAGTTCGCGCCGGCGTATTCCAGTGCAAGGTGCGTGGCGAGGGCGCAGGTACTGGGGGCGTAGTAGAGAGTGAGCATAGACGTATGGTTGAGGAGTGGCAGAGGGCATGATAGAGGGAACCAAAGGCAATTCTTGATAGACCCGCTCCTTCTCACCACAGCCCGCATCGCCACGTTCGATGGCACGCGGGCGCTCACTGCGGCCACCGGCTTTTTCTTTCGCCGCGACGATCGCCTCTATCTCGTGACCAGCCGCCACGTCCTGATCGACAAGCCGAGCCACCACCTGCCCGACCGGATCGAGATCACGCTGCACACCAGCGCCACCAACCTGTCGCAGGTGCAAGTGCAGTCGATCCTGCTGTACGAGGCCGGCAAGAGTGTCTGGCACCAGGGCCGCGACGCCGGCAGCGAGATCGACGTCGCGCTGATCGAACTGGACCAGCAGGCGATGCCGCCTACTGTGCAGTTGCACGCGTTCACCCCGGATCACCTGCAACGCGACCTCGAAGCGGTGGAAGTCGGCGCGCCTCTTCTCATGGCCGGCTTCCCGCTGGGTTTCTACGACACCGTGCATTACCTGCCGGTGGTGCGGCACGCGGCGGTGGCGTCGGCTTTCGGGGTGCGCTTCCAGGGGCAGGGCTACTTCCTGACCGATGCCCGTGCGCACCGGGGCCTGAGCGGTGCGCCGGTGGTGATGCGCGATCGGCTGGGAAAGAGTCCGCTCAAGCACAAGTTGCTGGGCGTGCACGCCTCGCGCATGGACATGGGCACGCGCGACCGCGTCGAAGACGAATCGCTCGGGTTGAATTGCGCCTGGTATGCCGACATCCTGATGACGCTGACCGAGCCCCGGTCAGCGGCAGCCCCCAGCTTCACCCCCGGACCGAGTCCAGCGCCTGCGGCGAGGCCAGGAACCGACTCGCTGCCCCTGTCAACCTAGCGGGTGGGTTCCCGGGGCCCTGCGGTTTCCGGTGCGTTTTGGGCGGTTTATCGCGTCAGGCCGCCATCCGTCGCAAACCGATGGATGGGGAGCAGCCCGATTCGTACATTCACTCCATCGAGCCACCCCGGCTCTCCTGGAGAACAAGATGAACAACGCTGCAAACACCACCGCAACCATCAAAGCACCGCAACCGCTGCTGTCGATCGCTTCACGCGCAACCGCCGCAATGGGCGTGGTCTCGGTCCTGGCGCTGGCCTTGATGGGCACGGCACAGGCCAGTCATGAGGCCGTTGAAACCTGCACCGTGGCGCTCTCGCGCTCGACGCTCTACGTCACGCTGCCCAAGGTTGAAATCGTCGGTCGCCGCGACGCTGCAACTTCTCGCGGCGCGTGATGCGCGCCGCACTCCCGCCCGTCAGACCGTAGCGGGTTGTGGCTTTGCCGGCGCAGTGATGCCGATGTGTCCCAGCGCATTTTCAAGCGAGGCCACCGTGCGATCGACGTTCTGCCACTTTTCCAGCCCGAACAGGCCGATGCGAAAACTCATGAACTCCGGGCCCTCGTCGCACTGCAGCGGAACGCCGGCTGCAGTTTGCAGGCCCTCGGCGAGGAACTTGCGGCTGGACTGGATTTCAGGGTCGGTGGTGTAGCTCACCACCACCCCGGGTGCCTTGAACCCCTCGGCTGCCACACTGGGCAGCCCGCGCGACTCGAACAGGGCGCGCACCTTGCGGCCGAGCTCTTCCTGCGCCGCTTTCATCCTTGCAAAACCCAGCGCCTTCGTCTCGACCATCGTGTCGCGCAGGCGTGTGAGTGCGTCGGTCGGCATGGTGGCGTGATACGCATGGCCGCCGCCTTCGTACGTTTCCATGATGCCCAGCCACTTCTTCAGGTCGCAGGCGAACGAAGAACTGGTCGTGCCGTCGATGGCCTTGCGGGCGCGTTCGCTCAGCATCACCATCGCGCAGCACGGCGAGCTGCTCCAGCCTTTTTGCGGCGCGGAGATCAGCACATCGACGCTGGTTGCTTCCATGTCCACCCAGATCGCGCCTGATGCGATGCAATCGAGAACGAACAGTCCGCCGACTTCATGCACGGTGTCGCCAACGGCCTTGAGGTAGCCGTCCGGCAGCATCATTCCGGAGGCCGTTTCCACGTGAGGCGCAAAGACCACGGCGGGCTTTTTCTCGCGGATGGCCGCCTGCACTTCTGCGATGGGTGCCGGAACCCAGGGTGCCTGCGCTCCGCTGCCCGTGCGGCGAGCCTTGAGCACGGTGGATGAAGCGGGGATGTTCCCCATCTCGAAAATCTGCGTCCAGCGGTAGCTGAACCAGCCGTTGCGAATCACCAGCACATCCTTGCCGCCGGCGAACTGGCGCGCAACGCTTTCCATGCCGAAAGTGCCACTGCCGGGTACGAGCACCGCAGACTTCGCGTGATAGACCTCTTTGAGGATGGCCGAGATGTCTTTCATCACGCCCTGGAAACTGCGCGACATGTGATTGAGCGCGCGGTCGGTGTAAACCACCGAAAATTCGAGCAGGCCTGTGGGGTCGACGTTGGGCAGGAGTCCGGGCATCGTGATCTTTCTTGGGGGCTGAAAATGGCCGAAAACCAGCTTAGCACGCCAGGGGATTTCGGTCGTTGACCCGGGTCAAGCTGAGCGCCATGAGTTAGGGCTTTCCCGACTTGCGATAATCCGGGGCATGAGCGCATTCAACGAAGAAAAAGTCACCTCGGTACACCACTGGACCGACACGCTGTTCAGCTTCACGACGACCCGGGACGCCTCCCTGCGGTTTTCCAACGGCCACTTCACGATGATCGGCCTGCGCGTGAACGACAAGCCCCTGCTGCGCGCCTACAGCATTGTGAGCGCCAACTACGAAGAGCATCTCGAGTTCCTGTCGATCAAGGTGCAGGACGGCCCCCTGACATCGAGGCTGCAGCACATCAAGGTCGGCGACACCATCATCGTGGGCCGCAAGCCCACCGGCACGCTGCTCATCGACTACCTTCTGCCGGGCAAGCGCCTCTTCCTGCTGTCCACCGGTACGGGCCTGGCGCCATTCATGAGCATCATCCGCGACCCGGCGACCTACGAGCGGTTCGAGCAGGTCGTCCTGGTCCACGGCGTGCGCGAGAAGGCCGAACTGGCCTATCACGACCTGCTGGTCGACGAGCTTCCGGCGCATGAGCTGCTCGGCGACATGGTGCGCGACCAGCTCCTCTACTACCCGACCGTGACGCGCGAGGCGTACCGGAACACGGGGCGGATCACCGATCTCATCGAGTCCGGCAAGATCTTTGCCGACCTGGGCATACCGCCGCTGAACCCGGCGGAAGATCGCGTCATGATCTGCGGCAGCCCCGGCATGCTGCGCGACCTGAAAACCATGCTGGAAGGCAAGGACTTCAAGGAAGGCAATACCTCCCGGCCGGGCGATTTCGTGATCGAACGCGCGTTCGTCGAGCAATAACTCGCGCACGGGCCGCGAAGTACCAGGTGGCCGACATCAATTTCATTGACGCGGTACTGATGGCCATCGTCGCGCTGGGCATGTGGATCGGGTGGCGACGCGGGTTTGTCGTCGCCACGCTGCACCTGATGACGCTGGCGGCATGTTTCGCGCTGGCGTTTTTCGCGAGCCCGTTTGTCGCAGTGTGGCTGCAACAGGTGTACCCCGACGCGGGCGTGTGGGCAGCGCCCGCCTCCTTCATTGCGATCTTCATCGTTGCCGAGCTGCTGATGGGCACGCTTGCTTCGCGCATTGCCCGTGCCTTGCCAACGAGCCTCCATCCGCACCCGGTCAATCGAAGCCTTGGCGTTCTACCCGGCGCATTGAACGGACTGCTCAACGCGACGCTCGTGGCCCTGGTGCTCATGAGTGCACCCATCCATGACGACATCACCACAGCGACACAGGACAGTGCCGCCGCGAAGTGGCTGAATGAACCTGCGGAGTGGCTCGCCGGGCAAATCACCCCGATCTTCGAGCCCGCGATCAATCGCACGCTACGGGCCCTCACAACCCAGCCAGAGCCCCACACCCCGGTCAAGCTCAACTTCGCAGTGACCGCTGCGTCGCCTCGCGCCGACCTGGAGGCCCGGATGCTGGAACTGGTGAACGCAGAGCGCGCAAAGGAAGGTCTCAAGCCGCTGGTGGCCGACGCCGAGTTGCGTGAAGTCGCCCGCGGGCACAGCCGCGACATGCTGGCTCGCGGCTACTTCGCCCACACCGCCCCCGAGGGCACCGACATGGTGGATCGCCTGCGCAAGGCGAAACTGCGGTATCTGGCAGCGGGCGAGAATCTTGCGCTCGCACCCAATCTCGCACGAGCCCACGACGGTCTCATGAACTCGCCCGGCCACAGGGCCAATATCCTCAAGCCTCAATTCGCGCGTGTCGGCATCGGCGTGCTGGACGGCGGGCGGCATGGCCTGATGATCACGCAGAACTTCCGCAATTGACCTGATGCCCGAGACTGTCCCCGCCGACGCCAGACGATTTCTTCCCTGGGTGGTGGCCATCGTGCTCTTCATGGAGACGCTGGACACGACCATCGTGAACACGGCGGTCCCATCGATTGCAGCCGACCTCGGGGTGGAGCCGCTCAGCCTGAAGGCCGTGGTGGCCAGCTATATCCTGAGCCTGGCAGTGTGCATCCCGATCAGCGGCTGGATGGCCGACCGCTTCGGCACGCGGCGGGTCTTCTTCTCGGCCGTGTCGATCTTCACGGTGGCATCGCTGCTGTGCGCCATCGCGCAAAACCCGCCGATGCTGGTCGCGGCCCGGCTGCTGCAGGGCATGGGAGCCGCGATGATGATGCCGGTGGGCCGGCTCACGATCGTCCGCACGTTCAGCAAGGCCGAGTTGCTGCGCACCATGAATTTCGTCGTGATGCCGGCGCTGGTCGGGCCGCTGCTCGGCCCGACGGTGGGCGGGCTGATCGTTCACTTTGCGTCGTGGCGCTACATCTTCCTGATCAACCTGCCTGTGGGCCTGTTCGCGCTGGCGATGATCTGGCGCTACCTGCCTGATTTCAAGGCCGAGGTGAAGCGACCGCTCGACGCCGTTGGGTTTGTGCTCTTCGGCTCGGGCATCGCGCTGCTGTCGTGGCTGCTGGAAATCTTCGGCGAACACACACTCGACTCGACATCGGCCATCGTGCTGCTCGTGATTGCGCTGTCGCTGCTGGGCGCCTACGGCTTGCACGCGTCGCGAATGGCGCATCCGCTGCTGCAACTCGGGCTGTTCAAGGTGCGCACGTTCCGCATCGCCGTCGCTGGCGGCTTCGTCACGCGCATCGGCATGAGCGGCATGCCGTTTCTGCTGCCGCTTCTGTACCAGCTGGGCATGGGCCTGCCCGCCTGGCAATCAGGCCTGCTCATGATGCCGCAGGCGGCAGCCGCCATCACGATGAAGTCGATGACGACGCGCATCCTCGGGCGGCTCGGATACCGGGGCGTGCTCACCATCAATACCGTGCTCATCGGCGTGGCGATCGCGACGTTCTCGCTGATCGGGCCAGATACGCCGAAGCCGCTGATCATCGCGCTGGCGCTATGCCTGGGCGCATTCAATTCCCTGCAGTTCACCTCGATGAACACGCTGGCTTACGCGGATGTCGAAGGGCCGGACACCAGCATGGCCAGCACGCTGGCGAGTTCGATCCAGCAACTGTCGATGAGTGTGGGGCTGGCCACGGGGTCGCTGGCGGCGGCGTGGTTCCTCGATGGCGTGTCGCAATCGAATCGGCCGCTGGTTCTGACGGCGCTCCACCACGCGTTCCTGGTGCTGGCTGTCGTGACGGTCGTTTCATCCATCGTCTTCTGGAAACTGCGCCCCACCGATGGGGATGCGATCAGCAAGGGACGTGTGAAGGTGGAAGAACCGTCGGGCTAGAACCCGCGTCCTTGTGTTTATCAAATGCGATGCCATCTGCCTTGGCAGATGCACAAAGCTTTATCATCAGGGTCCATGCAATCAGGCCAACGCGACGTCGCCCAGATCCGTCTGGATAACGCGATGGCGTTGTTCGAGGAATTTGTCCACAACACGGTGAAACACCCCGATGCGGCAACGCTGCGCGGACTCGAACGCCGATTCGCGGAGCGGTTGCAGATCCAGCCGAGCTACTGGAGCCAGATCAAAGGGCGCTCGCGCCAGATCGGCGAGCGGCTGGCACGCCAGTTCGAGCAGCTGACGCACAAGCCGGTGGGCTGGATGGACTTGCCGCACGATGCTTCAGGCACGCGGCCTTCGCCTCCATCCAGCCCCGCCACCGTCGCCGCCCCGGCCTCCGGCGAAAGTCCACTGCCGCAGGACGACGACGAGCGCTTCATCGTCGGACTGGTCCTGACCTACTACCGCCGCCATCCCCAGCGCGCCCGCACGCGCCTGCTCGACCTGCTGGGCGAGGTCCTGATGCCGGGGACGCCTGGGGGGGCGCCCGCCGCCACTTCACCAGCCTCACCCGCCGCACCTGCTGCGCAGGGCCCTCGCCCCGCAGCGCCAGCCCCGACCGACGATCCCTCGTCGCTGTGGCAACGCACCCAGCAAGGCGTCGCGCCCCTCAAGCGCAAACGCTGAACACCCGACGTAATTTGCGTTGTTGCACCTTTGCGACAGCGCTGCGCCGTTGTGATAATTTCCACTTGCGCAAGATAATCAAGTGTTTATCATTTGCGCAAGTTGACGAAAAGCAGTCCCGTCGATGAGGCCCTCCCTCCAACAACGCCGCAGTCCATGACCCTCGCCGAATCCGTGTCCATCTCGCCAGTCGCCTCCAGCTTCACACGCGCATCGCGTGCAGCAGGCGTCCAGCGTCAGGACACCGGCACTGGTCGACGTGCATTGCGAGAACTCATCCCCCGGGGCGACGCGCCTCCACCCTGCTGACGTTGGCAGGTGGCGCATGCGGCCCGGTGGCAACTGCCCCCGGGCCGCTTTGTTTTGGCGAGCCCGAAACCGGAGAAACGACTGATGAACATCATCCTGCACATCCACCATTCCCGTATTTCCCGCGCCGCCCGTCAAAGCCTCACCCCAGAGGCCGCCCTGCCCGGCGCCTTCACCCGGCTTCGAACTTACGGCCCATGAAACCCGGCCGCCCACGCGCCACTCCTGACGGACGCGGCGGCCACCCCGGAGATTGAAATGATCAAGACCTTGCCCTGGGCTGCCGGCGATGCGGCCCGTCCCCTGAGCGCCACGCTCCTTCATCTCGTGGCAGCCGTGCTGTACGCAGCCGGCGAGATGCTCACCCGTCATGCCACCCGCGTGACCACGGCGAAAGCCGTTCGCCACAGCCTGCCGCACACCGTCGAGTTCCACTCGTTCCATCGTGAGGCAGGCGCCCCGGAAGGCGCGTTGTACGTCAACGGCCAACTGGTCGGTGTGATCGAAGGCGTCACGCGCCTTTAAGCGATTGCTCCCCTGCTGCCAGCCCAGATCTGGCAGCAGGGGCTGCATGCAGATCGCAAAGGGAACTGCTATGTTTCCCCGATGACTTCCACCCCCTCCCGCTTCGCGCTCTACACAGGCCCTCTGAGCATGTTCGGCGCCAAGGCGCAGATCGCGGCGCTGGAAAAGGGCCTCGATTTCGACGTGGTGCTCGTGCACTTCGACTTCGCGGCCGGCTATTGGCCCAGGCACCCCCAGGTCCTGCGGATCAATCCCAAACAGCAGGTGCCGGTGCTCATTCACGGCGACCTGGAAATTTTCGACTCCACGCAGATCTTCGAATACCTGGAGGACCTGCAACCTTCGCCCGCCCTCTGGCCTGCTGACGTCCGCGAACGCGCGCGGGCCCGGCTTGTCGAACACGAGTGCGACGAGGTCTACTTTCCGCACATCATCAAGCTCATGGGGCTGGAGCAAGACCTGCAAGGCGAGGCGGCGCAGGCGGCGATTGCTGCGGCGAACGACTTCTACGGGCGCATGGAATCGCAGTTGCAGCACCGGCCGTTCCTGGCTGGCGACACGCTCTCATTCGCCGACATCGCGTTCTACATGGCCGCGCTGTTCGGAGAGCGCAAGGGCGCACCGCTCCAGGCGACGACGCCGCAGTTGCTCGCGTGGCGCGACCGGATGACGGCTCGACCCGCAGTTCGCACCGTGGTCGGCCCGATGGCGAACTGGCTCAGGCAGCAGGGGCGCCCGGTTCCGCTGTTCCTCCAGGAATTCCTGATCGACTAGGGTCCGCGTTCGCAACCCGTTTACAAAGGCCGCGCACACTGTCGGCACTGCCGCCTGCCAGGAGTTGTAATGGCTGCCGACCTGAAACACGCCGCAATCGCACTCAACCGCTTCGGGCTGGGCGCCCGCCCGGACGAGCCGTTGCCCGCCGACCCGCAGCGCTGGCTGCTGGGGCAGTTCGAACGCTACGCCAGCGCCACGCCGCTGTGGTCCTCGGAGCCTTCCGGGACGACGATCGTTGCTTCCTACGTGGACTACCTCGCCGAGTTGCGCCAGGCCGATGCAGCGGGCGACGTGGCGATACGCCAGAAGCTGAGGGCGCAATCGCTGGACCGCTATCGCGCTGGCGTGCAGGCGCGAGTGACGGCGGCCCTCGACACACCCGCGCCGTTTGCGGAGCGGCTGGTGCACTTCTGGGCCAACCACTTCGCGGTGTCCATCGAAAAGCCGCCGCTCACCTTGCTCGCCGGGTCTCTGGAAGCCGAAGCGATCAGGCCTCACATCTTCGGTCGCTTCGAGGACATGCTGCTGGCGGTCGAGCGCCATCCCGCGATGCTGATCTATCTGGACCAGATCCGGTCGATCGGGCCGGAAAGCCGCGCCGGGCAACGGTCTGCGATGGCCAATCCGCTTCGCCCGCGCGGCCTCAACGAGAACCTCGCGCGCGAAATCCTGGAACTGCACACACTCGGTGTTCGCACCGGGTACACGCAGCAAGACGTCACGGAGTTCGCCAAAGCCCTGACCGGATGGACGCTGGGGGGCTTTCCGGGGCTCCCCGGCGGCGGTGAACGCGGCGCGTTTGCCTTCCAGTCCGCCCTGCACGAGCCCGGTTCGCGCGTTGTGCTCGGACAGCGCTACGACCAGCAGGGTGAAGCCCAGGCCGCAGCCGTCCTGCACACGTTGGCAACGGCCCCTGCCACCGCCCGACATCTCTGCATGAAGCTCGCTCGGCACTTCGCGGGCGACACGCCGCCCGCTTCACTCGTGGACCGCCTCGCCGAAACATTCCTGCGCACCGCTGGGGATTTGTCGAGCGTCTACCGGACCCTGATCGAGTCACCCGAAGCCTGGACGACGGCACAGACCAAGTTCAAGACACCGTGGGAATGGACGCTCTCCTCGCTGCGCGGACTGCGCCTGCGGGAAGCCGGATCGCAACCGCTGGCCACACTGATCGGGCAGTTGGGCCAACCCGTCTGGCGGCCAGGCTCGCCGGCTGGCTACGACGATATCGCCGAGAGCTGGGCGGCGCCCGATGCACTCATGCGCCGCGTCGAATTCGCACAGCGGATCGCCGAACGGGCCGGCAGCAGCGTCGATGCGCGCACGCTGGCGCCGCACATCCTGCCGGGCGGTATCAGCGCGGGGACTGCCATGGCGATCGCCCGCGCAGAGAGCTCATCCAGCGCACTCGCGCTGCTACTCGCTTCACCTGAATTCCTGAGGAGGTAGGTCGATGACCCCGCACTCGCACCCTTCATCGCACGCACCCGCGCAATCGCGCCGCTGGTTCCTGCAACTTGCCGCCAGCGCCGGCGGCATTCTCGCCGCGCCGCATCTCGCGCTGGCCGCCGCACCGACCGAGCGCCGATTCGTGTTCATCATCCAGCGCGGCGCGGCCGACGGCCTGAACACCGTCATTCCCTATGCGGACCCCGCGTATGCAGGACTGCGTGGCGCGCTCGCCATCGACCCGGCAGCCGCCACCCGGCTGGACGGCACGTTCGCCCTGCATCCATCGCTGGTGGAAATTGCAAAGCTGTATGTGACGCAACAGGCCCTGTTCGTTCACGCGGTTGCGTCCCCGTACCGCGACCGTTCGCACTTCGACGGACAAAACGTACTGGAGTCGGGCGGCTCGTCGCCTCACGACATCAAGGACGGCTGGATGAACCGGCTGGTGACCTTGCTGCCCCGCTCGGGAGGCGAAGCCATCGCCATTTCACCGACCGTGCCCTTCGCCTTGCGTGGGCGAGCCGAAGTGCATACCTACGCGCCGTCCTCTCCCCGGCAAACGCCGGACGATCTGCTGCAACGTGTGCAATCGCTTTATGCGCAGGATGCGCAGCTGCACGCGCTCTGGTCCGCCGCGATGGAAGCGCGAAACATGGCCGCGGGCACGACGCTGCGCCAGAACCCTGCCGAACTGGGACAACTCGCGGCGCGGTTTCTTGCGCAACCTGCGGGCCCGCGAATTGCCATGCTGGAAACGAACGGATGGGACACGCACAGCGCACAGGCCAATCGGCTCTCGACCCAGCTCCGGTCGCTCGACGCGATGGTCGCGGCGCTGCGTGACGGGCTGGGTTTGGCATGGGCACAAACCACCGTGCTGGTCGCAACCGAATTCGGCCGCACGGCAGCTGCCAATGGAACCGGCGGCACCGACCACGGAACGGCTTCTGCAGCAATGCTGCTCGGCGGTGCGGTCAAGGGCGGTCGTGTGATCGCCGACTGGCCCGGCCTCGCAACATCAGCCCTCTACCAGGGGCGCGACCTGAAGCCGACGACGAACCTCGACGCGCTGATCGCAACAGCGGCAGGGGAATGCTTCGGCATCGAACCCGCGCGGGTCAGCCGCGCCCTGTTCCCGCAGCAAGTGGCAGGCAGGGAACTGCCCCGCCTGCTCATCTGACACGAGTTTCAATCGAGACGCCCTGTGGCAGGCTACTGCGCGCTTGCCTGATCGAGCAGCGCCATCGTCTGTGCATCCAGCGTGAGTTGCGCAGCCTGTACGAGCTCTTCGAGCTGTTCGACCTTGCTGGCACTCGCGATCGGCGCGGTGATGCCCGGCTGCGCCATGTTCCAGGCGATGGCCACGCGCGCCGGCGTGCTGTTGGTGCGCTGCGCAGCTTCGTCCAGCGCAGAGAGGATATTCAGGCCCCGTTCGTTGAGATATTTACTGACGGTATTGGTGCCTCGTTTGCTCTTGCTTGAATCATCCGTGCTCCGGTACTTACCCGTGAGAAAGCCTGCTGCGAGCGCGTAGAAGTTGATGACGCCGATCTCTTCCTTCACGCACAGCGGCTGCAACTCGCCCTCAAAGACTGCGCGGTCGTACAGGTTGTAGAGCGGCTGCAGGCTCTCGAACCGCGGCAGGCCCTTGGCCTTGCTGATTGCGAGCGATTCGGCCAGGCGATCCGCGCTGTAGTTGGACGCGCCGATGGCGCGGACCTTGCCCTCGTCGATGAGCTTGGCGAACGCCTCCAGCGTGGCTTCCAGCGGCGTGTCCGCGTCGTCGCGGTGCGCCTGGTAGAGATCGATGTGGTCCAGGTTCAGGCGCCGCAGTGAATCTTCGACCGCCTCGCGAATGCGTTTCGGGGCAAGGCCGATCTTTCCGTCGCCCATGTCCATGCCGACCTTGGTGGCGATCACGACTTTGTCGCGACGGCCGCCCTGCTTGAGCCAGCGTCCGATGACGGCTTCCGACTCACCGCCCGAGTGGTCAGGCGCCCATCGTGAATAGACATCGGCGGTGTCGATGAAGTTGAAGCCGGCATCCACCCACGCGTCGAGAATGGAAAACGAGGTGGCTTCGTCGGCGGTCCAGCCGAACACGTTTCCGCCCAGGCAAAGTGGTGAAACCATGAGACCGGATCGGCCGAGCGGGCGGTTGTTCATTGCAAAGATCTCCTTGATCGGACCATTCTAGGGATGGCCGCCCACAGCTGTGGGAAAGCCGCCGCCCGTCGCCGCGTTGTCAGCGGACCCGCACAGCGCGCGGCCTCCTACAGCCAGCTCTGTGGCACAGGCACAAGATGCAAATCAAGGGATGCCATTCGCGTCCTTTAACCTGGAGCAACCGAATGAAATCCCTCATCATTTGCGCGGCGCTTGCAGTTGCCGCCCCGGTCATGGCGCAGAACCTGGTGGCACGCCAGGGTGACGATTCGATCCGACTTGCAGACGCGCCATGTGCGAGCGAAGTGGTCCTTGAAAAAATCCCGGAACAATTCCACTCCCAGCTCAGGCAGGCGACTGCCACCGTGGACGGCCACACCTTCTCGGCATGCTGGCGCAAGGCCGGCGCCGCAGCTCACCTCATCTATGAAGACGGCGACCAGGGCATCGTTCCGCTGTCGGACATGAAGCCGGAGCTGGCGGCCTGATCAAAGCAGCGCGGGCAGCTGCGCCATCCGCGTGAAGATGAGTGACGCGCCTGCGTGCCGGAGAGCAGCCGGCGCATCGTGACCTGCTTCGTGCGGGCTGTAGCCGAAGACGGTCGCACCGGCAGCCACGCCTGCAGTGACACCCGTGACCGTGTCTTCGATCACGACGCAGCGGGATGCCGGAACGCCGATTGCTTGCGCGGCCGCCAGATAGACATCGGGCGCGGGTTTGGAGCGTGGCATTTCATGGCCGCTGAAGATGCGGCCCTGAAACCACGGCATCAGGCCGCACTTGTCCAGCTGCAGCTCGACCTTGAATCGATCGGCCCCCGAAGCGCAGGCGATGCGACCTTGCAGTTGCGCGTGAATAGTTGATACGGCCAGCACGGAACCTTCGATCGCTTTCAGGCCGCGTGACAATGCGGCGTTGCGGCGTTCACGAAACTCGCTCACCCACTCATCGCTGATCGACTGGCCCGTGTGCCTCGCAATCAAGTCGATCTCATCCTTGACCGCCTTGCCGACGAAGGTGCGCATGCATTCCGCGAGCGACAGCTTCCAGCCCAGCTCTTCGAGCATGTCGCGCAAGACCGTGTTCGTGATGGTCTCGCTATCGACCAGCACGCCGTCGCAGTCAAAAAGAGCGCCGTCAAACTTTGTCATGTGATTCACCGTATATCGCCGTCCACGTAATACCAGCGGCCGTCTTCGCGCACAAAGCGGCTGCGCTCGTGCAGCCGCACCGCTCGCCCGCCCGCGACGCGGCTGCGCGCGACGAATTCGACTTCGGCGTGCGTGTCGTCGATCACCTGGTGGTCGCGCACTTCAAGACCGAGCCACTTGATGCCAGCATCGAGTTGCAGGTCCACGGGCCGGGTGGAAGGATGCCATGTCGCCAGCAGCCACTCCCGATCGAGCGCCTCGAAGGCGGCATAGCGCGAGCGCATCAGCGCCTGGGCGTCGGCGGGCCACTCGCGACCGGTCACAGCGCGCGCTGGATGATGATCTTCTGCACGTCGGACGTCCCTTCGTAAATCTGGCAGACGCGCACGTCGCGCCAGATTCGCTCGACGGGGAAGTCGCTGACGTAGCCATAGCCGCCCAGTGTCTGGATCGCCGCGCTGCAGACCTGCTCGGCCATTTCGCTGGCAAACAGCTTGGCCATCGCCGCTTCCTTCAGGCACGGACGGCCTGCATCGCGAAGTGCAGCCGCATGCCAGATCATCTGGCGCGCCACTTCGATCTGCGTGGCGCAATCGGCCAGCCGGAAACCGACCGCCTGGTGATTGATGATGGCGGTGCCGAAGCTCTGCCTTTCCTTGGCGTACGCCACAGCGACATCGAATGCGCTGCGGGCCATGCCGACGCTTTGCGCCGCGATGCCGATGCGCCCGCCTTCGAGTGCAGAAAGTGCAATCCGGTAGCCTTCGCCTTCCTGACCGATCAGGTTTTCGGCCGGGATGCGGCAGTTGTCGAAGTTGATCTGTGCCGTGTCGCTGGAGTGCTGGCCGATCTTGTCTTCGAGCCGCGCCACCACGTAGCCCGGCGTGTCGGTAGGCACCAGGAAGGCGCTCATGCCCTTCTTGCCTGCGCCCTTGTCGGTCACCGCGATAACGACAGCGAGGTGGCCGTTCTTGCCGCTGGTGATGAACTGCTTGACGCCGTTGATGACATAGCCGTCACCGTCTTTCACCGCAGTGGTTCGCAATGCGGATGCATCGCTGCCCACGTGCGGCTCGGTCAGGCAGAACGCACCGAGCAACTCGCCCTGCGCGAGCCGGGTGAGCCAGCGCTTCTTTTGCTCATCATTGCCGTAACGCATCAGGATGGCGTTGACGGGGCAGTTGGTGACGGAGATCGCCGTGCTGGTACCGCCATCGCCTGCTGCGATTTCCTCCAGCACCAGGGCGAGCGTCACATAGTCGAGGTCGGCGCCGCCGAATTCCTCGGGGACGCAAATGCCGTAGGCGCCCAGCGCCGCAAGACCCTGATGCGCGTCATGGGGGAAGTGATGTTCCTTGTCCCAGCGCGCGGCGTTCGGCCACAGCTGCTCCTGGGCGAATGCACGAACCGCGTCGCGGATCATTTCCTGGTCTTGGGTGAGCAGCATGGTGTTTGGTTTCCCTGGCTGTCATGCCGGACTTGATCCGGCATCCATGAATTCAGGAAGTCATGGATTGCGAGTCGAGCCCGCAATGACAGCCTTTTTCTTTTGCGTTTTTAAACCAGCTCGATCGCGACCGCAGTCGCTTCGCCGCCGCCGATGCACAGCGTCGCAATGCCGCGCCTACCGCCGCGTGCCTTCAACGCATGAATCAGCGTCACCATGATGCGAGCGCCCGATGCACCGATCGGATGGCCCAGCGCACAGGCGCCGCCGTTCACATTGACGATGTCGTGGCCGATTTTCATTTCGGCCATCAGCGCCATCGGCACGACGGCGAATGCCTCGTTCACTTCCCACAGGTCCACATCGCTGACCTTCCAGCCGGTCTTTGCGAGCAGCTTCTGGACCGCGCCGACGGGGGCCGTCGTGAACCAGCCCGGCTCCTGCGCATGCATCGTGTGACCGACAAGACGTGCAATCGGGCTGCCGCCGTACTTCGTCGCGGTCGATTCCTTCATCATCACGAGCGCAGCGGCGCCGTCATTGATGCTGGAGCTCGAAGCGGCGGTGATCGTGCCGTCTTTCTTGAACGCAGGCTTGAGCGTCGCGATCTTGTCGAGCTTGACCTTGCCAGGGCCTTCGTCGATGGACACGATGACCTCGCCGTTACGCGTCTTGACAGTGACAGGCGTGATCTCGGTGGCGAATGCACCCGACTCGGTCGCAGCCTTGGCGCGCTGCACGCTCGCAATCGCAAAAGCGTCCTGCGCCTCGCGGGTGAAGTTGTACTTGGCAGCGCAGTCCTCGCCGAACGTGCCCATGGCGCGTCCCGGCTCGTACGCATCCTCGAGTCCGTCGAGCATCATGTGGTCATAGATGCGGTCGTGGCCGATGCGGATGCCGCTGCGGCCCTTGAGCAGCAGGTGCGGCGCATTGGTCATGCTTTCCATGCCGCCCGCCACGATGACTTCGTGCGTGCCGGCCAGCAGCATGTCGTGCGCAAACATCGCAGCCTTCATGCCCGAGCCGCACATCTTCGACAGCGTGACCGCGCCTGCGCTCTTGGGCAGCCCGCCCTTGAACGCTGCCTGGCGCGCGGGCGCCTGGCCCTGGCCCGCCATCAGGCAGTTGCCGAACAGGACCTCACCCACGGCGTCGCCGGAGACACCGGCGCGCTCGACAGCCGCGCGAATCGCAGCGCCGCCCAGGTCGTGCGCGGCCAGCGACGAGAAGTCGCCCTGGAATCCGCCCATGGGCGTGCGGGCAGCACCGGTGATAACGATGGAATCAGACATTGGAGAGCTCCTTTCAGATGGATCAGATGGAATGAGGGTCAGGCCAGCGCAATCACGCCGCCACGTTCTTCGTCGGCAATGCGCCGCAGGTACGTCTGGAACTCGGGGTCTTCGCCGCGCAGCAACAGCGGCAATGCATTGTGGAAATCTTCACGGTGGCACCACTCGCGCATGTAGTCGTCCCAGCTGTTCCAGCGACGCGATTCGGTCTCGGTCATGCGCGGCTTGTAGGCCACCAGATACGCCCGCTCGAACAGCGACATCAGCATGTCGAAAATCACCAGCATGCGCTCGTTCTGCTCGCTCGTCGGATTGAGTAGCGGCTCGTTGGTTCGCAAGTGCAGGTCGGGATTGGCGAGCACCACTTTCAGGAAGTCGTTGTACGCATCCGAGAGCAGCTGATAGGCCTCTTCTTCTTCGTTGTCGCGTTCCTTGCGTTGCTCCAGGGCGAAAAAGATGATCGCGAACGGCAACGCCACCACGGTGACGACAAAGCTCGCGAGCTCCCAGGCATCACGGGCGTTCACGCGGCCACCTCCGCAGGCGCATGAATGCGCTTGAACCGCTTGTCGTGGTCGTAAGGGAACACATCGTGGACGTACCCGGCCTGTATGCGTTCCTTGTACTTTTGCCAGAACGCCGCGTCGAGCAGGTCTGCGTGGTGCTTCATGAAGACTTCGCGCACCGCCGGATTGCCCAGCAGGAAGGGGCCGAAGGTTTCGGGAAAGACGTCCTTGGGACCGACGTTGTAGAAGACCTCGCCCGACATCTCTTCTTCTTCGTTGCGTGCCTGCGGCACCCGGCGAAAATTCACGTCGGTGATGTATTCGATCTCGTCGTAGTCGTAGAACACCACCTTGCCGTTGCGCGTGACCCCGAAGTTCTTCCACAGCATGTCGCCCGGAAAGATGTTGGCGGCCACCAGGTCCTTGATCGCGTTGCCGTATTCGATGACGGCGCGCTCGATCTGGTCTTGCGCCTGCGGCGTGCCACGTGCGTCGAAGGCCTCCTGCAGGTAGATGTTGAGCGGAATCATCCGCCGCTCGATGTAGAGATGCTTGATGACGACCTCTTCGCGGCCATCGCCATCCCGGTCGCTGATTTCCAGCTGGCTGGGCGCGAACTTGCGAATCTCCTCGATCAGCTCTTCTTCGAAGCGGTCGCGTGCAAAAGCGACTTCGCTGTACTCCAGCGTGTCCGCCATCCGGCCCACGCGGTCGTGCTGTTTCACCAGCAGGTACTTGCCCTTGATTTGCTCGCGCGTCGTGTCCTTTTGGGGCGGGTAGTAGTCCTTGATCAGCTTGAAGACATACGGAAACGACGGCAGGTCGAACACCAGCATGACCATGCCCTTGATGCCGGCGGCAATGCGGAACTTGTCGCTGGAATGCTTCAGGTGATAGAGGAAGTCGCGATAGAAAAGCGTCTTGCCCTGCTTGGCCAGGCCCAGGGCGTTGTAGATCTCGTTGCGCGGCTTGCGAGGCATGAGCGACCGGAGGAACTGCACATACGCCGACGGAATTTCCATGTCGACCATGAAGTACGCCCGCGCGAAGGAAAACAGCGCCTGCAATTCATCTTCGCCAAACAGGCACGCATCGATGACCAGCACCCCTTCCTTGCCGTGCAGGAGGGGCAGTGCAAATGGCACTTCATTGAAGCCGTTGATGATCTTGCCAACAACGTAGGCGCCCTTGTTGCGAAAAAAGAGCGACGCCAATACCTGGATCTGGAAGTTCGCGCGCAACTTCACGCCCAGAAGACGCGCGCTCATCGCCTCCAGCACGTAGTTCGAATCGCGTGCCAGGTCTTCGAACGGACGCTGCAGGCGAAAGTTGTCGATGATGCGCGTGATGGTCTCGCCCAGCGTCTCGCGCGTGGGGTAGTAAGCGCGATAGGTCGGCAGTGCCGCCGGCTCGTCGTTCTCGATGTACTCGGTACTCACCGCAGGACGCACAAAGATGAAGTCGTTGTGAAAGTGCGTGCGATGCAGGATCTTGGTCGTGACCGAATTGAAAAAGGTCTCGGCCAGCTCGGGCTGGTGATGGTCCACCAGCAGGCCGATGTAATGAAGCTTGACCTGCTGCCACACATCCATCGGCTGCTCGCCGGCCTTGAATTCCTTTTCGAGCCGGGTCGTGGCCTCTTTCACACGCAGATCGTAGAACTCGATGCGTTCGCGCTGCGCGCGCTGCTGGCCGTGCCAGTCCGCGGTTTCGAAACGATGCTTGGCGCGCGCCGACTCGGTGCGAAACAGGCGGTAGTGCCGGTTGAACCCATCCATCATCGCCTTGGCGATGTCGTAGGCAAGCGGCGAATCGAGGCGCTGGGGGAACATGGGAAAGTGTCGCTGCTAGTGGCTGCTGGCTACTGGCTGCGGGCTGCGATGACGCCCTCGACCGCGGCTCGATACAGCGGCTCGATCGAGTCGGTGCTGTTCACCGACATGTGCAGGTCTTGCAGCAGTCCGTCATGCACGCCGAAGGCCCAACCGTGGATGGTCACCTTCTGGCCCTTGGCCCAGGCGTCCACCATCACGGTGCTCACGCACACATTCACCACCTGCTCGATCACGTTGAGGTCCACCAGCGCATCGGCGCGCCGGTTATCGGGCAGCGATTCGAGCAGGCCGCGATGGCGATCGCGCACGTCCTGGATGTGGCGAATCCAGTTGTCGGCCAGGCCGATGCGCCCGCCAGCCAGTGCGGTGAGAACACCGCCGCAGCCGTAGTGCCCGACCACCATGATGTGTTCGACCTTGAGCATGTCCACCGCGAACTGGATGGCCGACAGCGCATTGAGGTCGGAGTGCACCACGATGTTGGCGACGTTGCGGTGGACGAACACCTCGCCAGGCTCCAGCCCGGTGATCTGGTTGGCCGGCACGCGCGAGTCGCTGCAGCCGATCCACATGAATTTGGGCGTCTGCTGCTTGATCAGGCTGGTGAAGAAGCCGGGGCGCGTGCGCTCCATTTCGGCCGCCCAGACGCGGTTGTGCGTGAACAGGTCCTGGATCGATGTAGTCATGTCGCTATTTTGGCCTCATCCGTCATCACATCGTTTCTGCAAACAGTTCGCGCCCGATCAGCATGCGGCGGATTTCGCTGGTGCCCGCGCCGATCTCGTACAGCTTGGCGTCGCGCCACAGGCGGCCGAGCGGGTACTCGTTGATGTAGCCGTTGCCGCCGAAAATCTGTATGCCTTCGCCAGCCATCCAGGTCGCCTTCTCGGCGCACCACAAGATGACTGAGGCGCAGTCCTTGCGAACCTGCCGCACGTGCTCGGAGCCCAGCATGTCCAGGTTCTTGCCCACCGTGTAGCAAAACGCGCGACCGGCCTGCAGCACCGTATACATGTCGGCGACCTTGCCCTGGATCAGCTGGAATTCGCCGATGCTCTGGCCGAACTGCTTGCGGTCGTGCGTGTAGGGCACGACGTTGTCCATCACCGCCTGCATGATGCCGATGGGGCCGGCGGCGAGCACGGCGCGTTCGTAGTCGAGCCCCGACATCAAAACCCTGGCGCCGCCGTTGAGCGTGCCCAGCACGTTGGACAGCGGCACCTCGACGTTGTTGAACACCATCTCGCCGGTGTGGCTGCCGCGCATGCCCAGCTTGTCGAGTTTCTGCGCGGTCGAGAAACCCTTCATGCCCTTTTCGACGATGAAGGCCGTGACGCCGCGCGCACCGAGTTCGGGCTCGGTCTTGGCATAGACCACCATCGTGTCGGCATCCGGGCCGTTGGTGATCCACATCTTGGTGCCGTTGAGCACGTAGTAGCCGCCCTTGTCCTCGGCCTTGAGCTTCATCGAGATGACATCGCTGCCCGCGCCCGGCTCGCTCATGGCCAGGGCGCCGACGTGCTCGCCGGAGATCAGCTTGGGCAGGAACTTCCTGCGCTGCTCGTCGGTGCCGTTGCGCTTGAGCTGGTTCACGCACAGGTTGCTGTGCGCGCCATAAGACAGGCCCACCGATGCAGACGCGCGCGAGATCTCTTCCATCGCGATCATGTGCGCGAGGTAGCCCATGTTCGCACCGCCGAACTCTTCGGGCACCGTGATCCCCAGCACGCCCAGGTCGCCCATCTTGCGCCAGAGGTCCATCGGGAACTGGTCGCTGCGGTCGATTTCGGCGGCCCGCGGCGCGATCTCGGCATCGCAGAACGCACGCACAGCCTCACGCAATGCATCGATGTCTTCGCCCAGCTGGAAATTCAGGCCCGGAAGGTTCATGTCTCGTCTCCTTTTGTTGGTGGCTTGTCAGTGCTGGATGCCTTCGCGTCCGACCACAGCCATGAGTGTGCACCCCATGGTGGCGATCAGCTTTTCCCGGCCGCCCTCGATCGCCCAGGCACGCCCTTCGGCCACGGTCACGGTTCGGCCGGGCTTGATCACCCGGCCTTCCATGCGAAAGCGCTCGCCTTTCGCCGGAGCGAGCAGGTTGATCTTGTATTCGATGGTGAGCACCGCCGCATTGACCGGCATCAAGGTGAAAGCGCAATAACCGCACGCCGAATCGAGCGCGGTGGCGACCATGCCGGCATGCAGGAAGCCATGCTGCTGAGTGAGCGGCTGGGCCCAGGGCATCTCGATCCAGACCAGGCCCGGGTCCACCTTCGTGAGCGAGGCGCCAATCGTTTTCATCGCGGCCTGGCGCTCGAAACTCGCGCGCACGCGGGCTTCGAAGTCAGCGTCCTTGGGATCGAATCGCAGGTCGGCCATGGCGGCTCCTTGGAATGGCGTGCGAGTTGCCGCCTGGTGGCATTCAGTTGACGTTTACGTAAACGTCAATTATGCACGGACGGGCGTTTTCGCGCGATGGCTCAGGCTGCCTGGCGGGCCTTTTCAGAGCGGGCCAACAGGGCACGCGCTTCCTTTTCGTGGACCTTCACTTCTTCCAGGTTGGCTTGCAGGTCGGCCATCTGTTCTTCGAGCTGCTTGCGATGCAGCGCGAGCACGGCCAGGAACTTCTTCAGCTGCGGCCCGGTGTCGCGCGGGCTGTCGTACATGTCGATGATTTCGCGCGCTTCCGAGAGCGACAGGCCCAGGCGCTTGGCGCGCAGCGTGAGCTTCAGGCGCGTGCGGTCGCGCGAACTGTAGATCCGGTTGCGCCCGCCTGGGCCCGATCGCTCGGGTTGCAGCAAGCCCATGTCTTCGTAAAAACGCATGGCCCGCGTGGTGAGGTCGAATTCCTTCGCCAGGTCGCTGATCGTGTAAGTCGTGGTGGCCATCAATTCAAGCTGTGTATGCAAGGGGACAGCAGGGCCATCGCCCCGTCCCTACAATGCGATTACATATGACGTTTACGTCAACGTCAATCTTCCAGGACCCCATGAATTCCCTCGAAGCGCTGCTGGACTATCCCTTTGGTGAAGCGTTGCCTGCTGGCGGTGAATCGCTTGTTGTCTGCCCGGGCGAAGGCGGCGGCCTCGCCCCCGCCGTGAAGTGGATTCGCATGGCGCTGCCGTTCCAGCTGAACCATATCAACCTCTGGCTGCTGCGCGATGAGATCGACGGCCGGCAAGGCTGGAGCGTCGTGGATTGCTGCATCAGCCGCGACGAGTCGAAGGCGCAATGGGAGCAGATCTTCGAAGGCCAGCTGGACGGCCTGCCGATCCTGCGCGTGATCGTGACCCACATGCACCCCGACCACATCGGGCTCGCGTCATGGCTGTGCAAGCGCTGGGATGCGCCGCTGTGGATCAGCGCCACGGACTTCAACGCGGCGCGACTCGCCTCCATCAGCACGACGGGTTTCGGCGGGGACCACACAGCTGACTTCTTCGCGGCGCACGGACTTGTCGATGAAGACTCGATCGCGAAGATTCGCGCGCGTGCCAGCTACTACCCGACCATGGTGCCGGGCGTGCCGCAGTCTTTCCATCGCATGCAGGACGGCGACACGGTGCACATCGGCGGGCGCGGCTGGCGATGCATCAGCGGCTACGGCCATGCGCCGGAACACATCGCGCTCTATTGCGACGACCTGCATGTGCTGATCTCCGGCGACATGATGCTGCCGCGCATCTCGACCAACGTGAGCGTGTATGACGTGGAGCCGGAATCCGATCCGCTGCGGGCCTTTCTCGCATCGATCGATCGGTTCGCCGACCTGCCCGCCGACACGCTGACCCTGCCCTCGCACGGCAAGCCCTTTCGCGGGCTTCAGGAGCGCATCAAGCAGTTGCACGATCACCATCGCGATCGCCTGGCCGAGGTGATGGAAGCGTGTGCGAAATCACCACATTGCGCGGCGGACATCCTTCCCATCATGTTCAAGCGCGAGCTCGACCTGCACCAGACCACGTTCGCCATGGGCGAGGCGCTGGCCCATCTGCATTTGCTCTGGTATCAGGGCCAGTTGCAGCGGCACAAGGACGGCGCCGGTGTGTGGCGATTCGCGATCGCCTGAGCGTCACGAGATCCGGTCGATGTCGGTCGCCAGCCAGGCCGGCGGCGCCACGTCCGAGAGCGTGAAGTAGAAGGCCGTGTATTGCCCGGGCCTGGACTCGGCCCACACCTTGCCGTGGTGCCGCAGCACGATGCGGCGCACGGTCGCCAGGCCGATGCCGGTTCCGGGAAACTCGGCCTCGGCGTGCAGCCGCTGGAAGGCGACAAAAAGCTTGGTGGCGTACGACATGTCGAAGCCGACACCGTTGTCCCGAACATAGAAAGCGCCACCGGGCTTGAGGCGGCCAAATTCGATGCGGGCGTGCTCCTGGTGCGTCGTGAACTTCCACGCGTTGCCCAGCAGGTTCTGCAGCAGAACACGCAGCATTCGCGCATCGCCCTGTGCCACCATGCCCTCGTCGATCTCGACATCGACCTGCCGGTCGGGTTGCTGCGCTTTCAGGTCGTCCACGATCTCGCGCGCCACCGTGCCCAGGTCCACCGTCGTCCAGTCGAAGCTCGCTCTCGCCACCTTCGACAGCGATAGCAAGGCGTCGATCAGTTGCTCCATCTTGCCAACGCCCGCCTGGATGCGCGCCAGGTAGTGCAAAGAGCGTTCGTCCGCCTGTCCTTCGATCTTCGCGGCCAGTGCCTTGCTGAAACCCGAGATTGCGCCCAGCGGCGCGCGCAGATCGTGCGACACCGAATAAGAGAATGCCTCCAGCTCCTGGTTGGAGCTGCGCAGGGCAAGTTCGATCGCCTTGAGCCCCGTGATGTCGGTTTCGATGCCGACCCAGAACGCGACCTTGCCGTCTGCATCCAGCACCGGGCTGGCCTTGTACGACATCGTGTGATACGTGCCGTCGCTGGCTCGTATGCGCCGCTCGCCAGTGAAGATGTCCAGCGTCCTTGCACTGTGGAGCCACTTCGCCGAGACAGCCTCCAGGTCGTCGGGATGGATCACCGATCGGCCGTTGCTGCCGATCCAGTCCTGCGGCGTGCCACCGACCAGTTCGCACCACGCGCGGTTGACGAAGGTCAGATGCGTGCCTTCGGCATTGGTGTTCCATACCACTTCGGGCGCCTGTTCCGCCAGCGTGCGAAACAGCTGCTCCTGGCGCGCAAGTTCGGCGGTGCGCTGCGTGATGCGAGCTTCCAGGCTCGCATTGAGTTCTGTCAGCTCGGCTTCTGCGAGCTTGCGAACCGTGATGTCCTGCACCAGGCCGCCAATCCACACCACGCGACCATCGGGGCCCGTGTGTGCCGCTGCCACGTCGTGGAGCCAGATCGCCTGCCCGTCTGGCCGGATGAGGCGGTAGTCCACCTCCATCGCGCCGCCCGTTTCGATGGCGCGTTGCCTCGCAGCCGCATGTACGGCCCGATCGTCCGGGTGAATCAGACTGTCGAAGTTGGCGACCGTAACTTCAAAACTCTCCCGGCGCAGGCCCAGCAGATCGAACACCTGGTCGGACCACCAGGTGCGTCCTTCGACGAGGTCGATCTCCCAGTTGCCAATGCGGCCGGCCTGCTGCGCTTCATTGAGCTTGCGCTGGGTGGCAACAAGTTGCTGGAGTTGCTCGGCCTGTGCATCCTGCAGCCGTTGCAGCTCCGTGATGTCCGAGCAGACCACGATCCCACCGGCGATGGCGCCGCCAGCGAAAGGTTGCCAGTTGCACATCAGCATGCGGCCCTGCGGCACGGTCGCGTTTCGCACATACATCAGTGCGCCACCGCCGGCTTCCCCTGCGGCGGCGCGTGCCACCGGATGCTCGTCCGGCAGGTATGGCGTCGTCCGATCAGGGTAGTAGCACCCGAACTGGGTCGGCCACCGCGACAAGGTCAGCGGCGGCGTCGACAGATCGAAAAGCTGCAGGGCAGCGTGGTTATGAAGCAGCAGCCGCCCTTGCGGACCGACCGCAATCAACGCGTCCTGCATGCCGTTGAGCACCTGGTCGAGCAGCTCATAGGCACTGCGGCTGCGCTCCAGTTCGCTTTCCAGGTCGTGCTGCCTGCGCTGGAGCGAATCCGCCATCAGGTTGAAGGCAGCGCCCATGCGTTCGAAGTCGCCGCGCACCCCCGATCCTCTTAGCGGAACGCGCGCTTCGAGATCGCCACGCTCCAGCCGCCTGACTGCACCCATGACCTGCTGGGCCGGCGCAACGATGGTGCGCCCGCCGAGCCACCAGGTACCCACGAGCGCGGCCAGCATGGCCAGGCCCAGCACCAGGACGACATGCAGCATGTTCGCGTTGCCGCCGGCGAGGATGACCGAGCGCGGCATCGCCACGCGGACCATCAGGCCGTCACCGCCGACCAGACGGGTGGGCGCATAGGCATAGACATGAGCCACGCCTTGCGAGTCGCGCGCCTCGCCGGAATCGGCCGTCATGCCTTGTGCTGCCGCCTTCAACTGCTCGTCCGCGATGTTGCGTGCCGCGTCAGGAGATGCGGGAGCCGGGTGCTCGATGAGCACGGTGCCGTGGCGGTCGGTCACCACCACTCTCGCACCCTCGGGAATCTGTGCCCGGGTCAGCATGGAAGCCGCATAGGTGAGGTCGAGCGTGGCAAAGGCGACGACCGTCACCACGTTGTCTCGCATGATGGGAAGCGCCATCGGCAACGCGCGGCGACCTGACACGCGTCCGTTGATGGGCGCGCCCAGCACGAACGTCCGCTTCCGGATGGCCGCATTCATGTAGTCGCGGCCCGCAGCGCTCGTGTAACCCTTCGCGCCCAGCCCGTGGCACAGCACTGTCCCATCGGCCTGGGCGAATCCAAAGTTGGAATACATCGGATAGCGCCGCAGCAGGTCTTCGAGGTAGGCCTGGCAGCGGTCGCGGGAGCCGGTGCGCAGCTCCTCGATGCCCGCGATCGCGGTCAGCAGCTGTTCAGCGGTGTCGATGGCGCGACTTTGGTTCGACGCGAGCAGCGATGCGGAAAAGCGCAATTGCGACTGAGCCAGTGCAATGGTCGAGCTCGTCTCGCGGGCCGTCACCCAGAGCGCAAGCACGGCCATGGGAAGCACTGCGACCAGCATCAGGGTCATCAGCCTCTGCCGCAAGCTCATCGCGCCCAACATCGCATCACCATCGCATCCCTCTCCCGCGCCGCTTTCCGCGTGCTCACGGCCAGTGTAAGCGCGGGATTCACCAGGGCGGCAGGGCTTCGTCCTTGAGCTGGCCCCGCAGCTGCGCGTAGTCCGGGACCACCGTGCGCACCGTGTCCCAGAAGCGCGGGCTGTGGTCCATCACGCGAAGGTGGCTCAGTTCGTGCGCGACGACATAGTCGATCACCGGCAACCGAAAGTGGATCAGGCGCCAGTTCAGGCGTATGAGCCCATCGGAGTGGGCGGTGCCCCAGCGCGTGCCGGCGTTGCTCAAGACCAGCTTGCGCCATTTCACGCCCAGAAGCGGCGCGAAGTGATCGAGCCGTTCGGTGAACAGCGACCTGGCCCGCCGCATGAGCCACGCCTGCACCGAGTCGCGAACCTGTTCGTGCGTTGCGCTGTGGGGCAGGCCCACATGCAACGTGAGTCGCGGCATGCCGGGCAATGCTTGTGCGTCGGTGTTGAGCACCGCGCCCACTTCGGTAAACGCATGGCGGGGATCGAGTACGACGATGACGTCCTCGCCGAGGTAGGGAAAGGTGGCGCCGTCTTTCCACTCGATGCGCGCGGATTCGATGCGGCGATGCCGCTCGTGGGCGGCATCGAGCTTCTTCAGGATCCAGTCGGTCTTGGTCTTGACGGCAGCGTCGATCTCGCCAAGCGGCACCCACTTGGGCGCGGTGACGGTCAGGCCCTCGGGACCGACGCTGAAACCGATGCTGCGACGCTTGCCTCGGCGAAGCTCGAACGCCACGACCGAGTCACGCAGCAACGCTTCGCGGTTGGCGCGGGGATGACGAAACGATGCGGGTTGAAGGAGCTCGTCGAGACGTGCTTCGGGCACGGTGGCTGCAGAAGGTGAAGCGGGGGCGGCCGCTTTGCGTTTGCGAGGCGCAGCGCCTGCCGGATCCGGCTCCGCCGCCCGCAGTTCAGGGGCGGGGGACTCAGGCCTGGTATCGAAAAGATCGAGGGTGAGTTGCAGCAGCCGGTGCATGGGGCCCGAGTTTAGCGGCTGGCCCCTGGGCCGGGGCCGCATTATTTGTAAGCCTCGGGGTCCAGGCGGCGCATCTCCGCTTCGATCCATGCCTCGACTTCGCGCAGCAATTCGTCGGGCTCACGGCCCTGGCTGGGAATAGGCTTGCCGATGGACACATCGACGATGCCGGGGCGCTTGATGAAGGCCTTGCGCGGCCACACCTTGGCGGACGTAACGGCGATCGGAATCACCGGGGCGCCGGTCTCGACTGCCAGCCGCGTACCGCCATGCTTGTAAACGCCCTTTTGTCCCCGCGGAATGCGCGTGCCTTCTGGAAACATGATGACCCACACGCCCTCGGCCAGCAGACGCTTGCCCTGTTCCACCACCTTGGAAAACGCCTGCGCCTTCAGGCTGCGGTCGATGTGGATCATGTCCATGCGACCCATCGCCCAACCGAAGAACGGCACGTAGATCAGCTCGCGCTTGAACACGAATGCCAGCGGATGCGGCATCAGCGTGGGGATCAGAAAAGTTTCCAGCGTGGATTGGTGCTTGACCAGCAGGATGGCCGGGCTCTTCTCGCCGATAGGCAGGTTCTCGTAGCCCGTGATGCGCACTTCGATCCCGAGGATGGCACGGCCTATCGGACCCACGGCCCACGTCAGCCACCGCTGGGCCTTCCACCACATCTGCGTGCCGGTGCTCCAGATCGAGGACGTCACCATCCAGATGCCCCAGGGAATGACGGTCACGAGCATCCAGAGCGCGTGAATGATGGAGCGAATAAGGGGCATCAGGGAATCTTCAGATGGCGATCTTGGGAATGCCGCGCGCGATCAGCCAGTCGGCAAACGCAGCCAGGTCTTCATGCACTTGCGTGCCCGAGGGATAGTCGGGGGGCAGTGCCTGGCCCTTCAACGCCGCGCCCTTGCCGGTGAGCACGAGGTGCGGCTCGCAACCCGCAGCCGATCCGGCCTGCAGGTCGCGCAAACCATCGCCGACAACGGGCGTGCCCTTGAGGTCCACGCCGAAACGCTCGGCGATCTGTTCGAACAATCCTGGCAAGGGCTTGCGGCACTGGCATCCCTCATCGGGGCTGTGCGGGCAATAGAACACCGCATCGATGCGGCCGCCCTGCGCCGCCAGCATCTTGTGCATCTTGGCGTGCATCGCATTGAGCGAGCCCACATCGAACAGGCCGCGGCCCAGCCCCGACTGGTTGGATGCGATCACCGTGTGCCAGCCGGCATGGTTCAGGCGCGCAATGGCTTCGAGCGCGCCCGGCAGCGGCGTCCACTCCTCGGGCGACTTGATGAATTCGTCGCTGTCGGCGTTGATGGTGCCGTCGCGATCGAGGATGACGAGCTTCATGGTGCGCGATGTTACGCCGCGAGACGCGACAGATCGGCCACGCGGTTCATCGCCTGGTGCAGCGTGGCAAGCAGGCCCAGCCGATTCAGGCGCAAGTCCATCTCTTCTGCGTTGACCATCACGCCGTCGAAGAACGCATCGACCGTCTCGCGAAGCGCAGCCAGCGTCTGCAGCGATGCCGTGTAGTCACCGGCCTCGAACTGGGCGTTCGCCTGCGGGGCCACTTGCTGCGTCATCGCATGAAGCGCCTTCTCGGCATCTTCTTTCAGCAGCGTTTCGCTCACATGCGCGTCGGCTTTCTCTGCCTTCTTGAGGATGTTGCCGATGCGTTTGTTGGCGGCGGCCAGTGCCGGCGCTTCCGGCAACGCGGCGAAGGCTCGCACGGCGGCAAGCCGCTTGGCAACATCGCCCAGGCGCTGGGGACGCAATGCGAGCACGGCATCGACTTCCTGTGCGCTGTAGCCTTGCTCACGCAAGGTACCGGCGAGGCGGTCATAGATGAAGTCGAGCAGCAGGGCCGAGGTCTTTGCATCGGCCTGCGGGAACAGCGCAACCGCTTCGCCCACCAGATCGTTCAGCTGCAAGGACAGGTCTTTTTCGCTGAGCATGCGCACGATGCCCAGGGCATGACGTCGCAGCGCGAACGGATCCTTGTCGCCGGTGGGCAACTGGCCGATGGCGAACAGGCCCGCCAGCGTCTCCAGCTTGTCCGCGAGCGCAGCGGTGACGCCGGCGTTGCTTCGCGGCAACTCGTCGCCTGCGAAGCGCGGCTTGTAGTGATCTTCGATGGCGTCGGCGATGTCCTGGCCCAGGCCGTCATTGAGCGCGTAGTAACGGCCCATGATGCCCTGCAGTTCCGGGAACTCGCCAACCATGTCGGTGAGCAAGTCGGCCTTGGCAAGCTGCGCTGCGCGATCGGCCTGCTGCGCGAGTGCGTCGCCGCCCAGCTGCATGCCGATGCTTCGCGCCAGTGCGCGCACGCGCTCGATGCGTTCGCCCTGCGTGCCGAGCTTGTTGTGATACACGACCTTGCCAAGCCCTGCGACGCGCGACTCCAGCGTCTTCTTGCGGTCCTGGTCGAAGAAGAACTTTGCATCGGCCAGGCGCGGGCGCACGACGCGCTCGTTGCCACCGATCACCGCGCTCGCATCGTCGGGGCGGATGTTGCTGACGACCAGGAACTGGTGGGTCAGCTTGCCGCTGGCATCGAGCAGGGGAAAGTATTTCTGGTTGGCCTTCATCGTGAGGATGAGGCATTCCTGCGGCACTTCAAGGAACTCTTTCTCGAATTGGCAGGTGAGCACGTTGGGACGCTCGACCAGGGACGTCACTTCGTCGAGCAGCGCCTCGTCTGCGATCGCGCGAGCGCCGCCGCCGACCTTTGCTGCGGCTTCTGCGAGCTGGCGCACGATCTGGGCGCGGCGAGCTTCGAAGCTTGCGATGACGCTGCCGTCCTTTTCGAGCGTTGCCGCGTAGCTGTCGGCATCGCTCACGAGCACCGGGTTAACGGCGGCTTCGAACCGATGGCCGCCGGTCGCGTTGCCGGCCTTCAGGCCCAGCGCTTCGATCGGCACCACCGTGCTGCCGTGCAGGGCGATCAGCGAATGCGCCGGGCGCACGAACTTCACGTCGGTCCAGCCATCGGCCAGTTGATAAGTCATGACCTTGGGAATCGGCAGCCTGGCGATGCTTTCAAGCAATGCCTTCTGCAGGCCCTCGGCCAGGGTCGCGCCCTTCACGTTGCTCTCGTAGAACAGCGCTTCGGCTTTGCCATCCATCGCGCGCTTGAGCCCCGCAACGGCAGAAGCATCAGCGCCCAGGGATTGCAGTTTCTTGAGCAGCGCTGGTGTTGCGTTGCCCGCTGGGTCGAGACCCACGCTGACAGGCATCAGCTTTTGCGACACAGCCTTGTCGGCGGCTTCGCTCGCAACGGCTGTCACATGCGCGGCCAGGCGGCGCGGCGACGCAAACGAAGTGAGGGACGATGGCGCGGTAGCGAGGCCGTGCGACTTGAGTTGCTCGAACAGGACGCTCGCAAACGCCTCGCCCAATTTCCTGAGCGCCTTGGGTGGCAATTCTTCGACGAAGAGTTCAACGAGAAGATTTTGAGTTGCCATGATTTACGCCCCCACTGCCGCAGCGGGCGATTTTTTGGGCATCTGGTCCACCCATTCACGCGGCGCCATGGGAAAGCCCAGGCGCTCACGGCTGTCGTAATAACTCTGGGCCACCGCACGCGCAAGATTGCGGATGCGGCCGATGTAGGCCGCACGCTCGGTGACGCTGATCGCGCCGCGCGCGTCCAGCAGATTGAAGCTGTGCGCCGCCTTGAGGACCTGTTCGTACGCGGGCAATGCGAGCTGCTGCTCCATCAGGTATTTCGCCTGCTTCTCGTGCGCGCCGAAAGCCGTGAACAGGAACTGCGCATCGCTGTGCTCGAAGTTGTAGGTGGATTGCTCGACCTCGTTTTGCTTGTAGACGTCGCCGTAGCTCAGGCCTTCGGTCCACTTGAGGTTGTAGACGTTGTCGACGCCCTGCAGGTACATGGCCAGGCGCTCCAGGCCGTAGGTGATTTCGCCGGTGATCGGCTTGCAGTCGATGCCGCCGACCTGCTGGAAATAGGTGAACTGGGTGACTTCCATGCCGTTGAGCCAGACCTCCCAGCCCAGGCCCCAGGCGCCGAGCGTGGGGTTCTCCCAGTCATCCTCGACAAATCGGATGTCGTTCTTCTTCAGGTCGAAACCCAGGGCTTCGAGCGAGCCAAGATACAGCTCCAGGATGTTCGACGGCGCCGGCTTGAGCACGACCTGGTATTGGTAGTAGTGCTGCAGGCGGTTGGGGTTTTCGCCGTAGCGTCCGTCCTTGGGGCGGCGGCTCGGCTGTACGTAAGCCGCTTTCCACGGCTCGGGGCCGAGTGCGCGAAGGAACGTGGCCGTGTGCGAGGTGCCCGCGCCCACTTCCATGTCATAGGGCTGGAGCAGTGCACACCCCTGCTTGTCCCAATAGGACTGCAGGGACAGGATGATTTGCTGGAAGGTCAACATGGGTTGTGGTTCTCAAGCTCCGTGCGGCGGGCCGGGCCCGGCCGGGGAGCGCGATGGAATTCGCGTATGACACGCGAAAACCCTTGATTTTACGGGCCTTCAGCCGGTTTACCCTCGCAGGCAGGAGCAAAGGGACATGACAACCACACAACTCGTCCTCAGCCTGGTGCTGGCCACGATGGTCTTTTCGGTGGCGCTGGAACTCAGGGTCCAAGATTTCCGGCGGGTCGCGCAGGCGCCGCGCGCCGTCGTTTGCGGCTTGATCCCGCAATTCATCCTGCTGCCCGTCGGGACATGGGCTGCCACGATGGTGCTGGACCTGCCCCCCAACGTGGAGGCCGCGATGATCCTGGTGGCCGCGTGCCCCGGCGGAAGCCTGTCGAATGTGATCACGCATTTCGGGCGTGGCAATACGGCCCTGTCGATGAGTGTGTCGGCGGTGGCAGCGATCCTGGCGCTCGTGCTGACGCCGTTCAACTTCAGCTGGATGGTGGCCGCGAACCCCGCCACGGCGTCGTGGCTGCGGACGCTGGAGATCGATGCTTCGGGTATCTGGGTCAGCCTGCTGGTGCTGCTGGCCATTCCGATGGCGCTCGGCCTCGTGTTCGCGCATCGGCTGCCCGCGCCGACGGCGCGAATCCGCAAGCCGCTCGCGAACTTCTCGCTCGTCGCGCTATTCGCATTCATCGTGTTCGGACTGATCCGCCAGCAGCAACTGCTGACGATGGGCCTGCTGCCGATGCTGCTGATCGTCGTGCTGCACAACGCGTTCGGCCTTTTTTCGGGCTGGATCACGTCGGTCGCCATGCGCGTGACCGAGCGAGACCGCCGCGCCGTGATGATCGAAGGCGGCATGCAGAATTCCGGCCTGGCGCTCGGCATCATTGCCGTGCAGTTCAATTCCGATACAGGCATGGTGATCATTGCCGGGCTCTGGGGCATCTGGCACATCGTCAGCGGGCTTTCATGCGCGTACTACTGGCGCGCCAAGGACAAACGAATGATTCGACAGGAGCCGCAACATGCTTGACCTGGTGATTCGCGGCGGCACGGTCGTCGATGGCAATGGCGGCGAGCCGTTCACCGCCGATGTCGGCGTGAAGGACGGCAAGATCACGGAAGTCGGCAAGGTCAGCGAAGCGGCGCACGAAGAAGTGGATGCGCATGGCGCATGGGTCATGCCCGGCTTCGTGGACATCCACACGCACTATGACGGACAGGCGACCTGGGACCCGACCTTCAGCCCCAGCATTCACCACGGCGTGACCACGCTGGTCATGGGCAATTGCGGCGTGGGGTTCGCGCCCGTGCGACCCGGTCGTGAAGACGATCTCATCAAGCTGATGGAAGGCGTCGAGGACATTCCCGGCGCCGCCTTGCACGAAGGCATCCGCTGGAACTGGGAGAGCTTTCCCGAGTACATGGACGCGCTCGAACGCGAGCCCCGCAGCCTGGATTACCTGGTACAGGTTCCGCACGATCCGCTGCGCATGTACGTGATGCGGGAGCGCGCGCTTGCCAACGAGGCGGCGACGACGGCCGACATCGCACAGATGCGGGCGCTGCTGCACGAAGCGTTGACCGCAGGCGCCGCAGGATTCAGCACCGGCCGCAGCGACAACCATCGCACCGCCGAAGGCAAGGAAACGCCGGCGGCTGAAGCCAGCGCAGCCGAATTGACCGGCCTGGCGCGCGCCTTCGAAGGGCTCACCCACGGCGTCGTTCAGGTCGTGAGCGATTTCGACCTGCTGCGAAGTCCGGATCGCTTCGATGCGGAGTTCGACCTGATTGAAGACCTCGCGCGAGCCTCGGGGCGCCCCGTGTCGATGACCTGGCTGCAACGCGACCCGGGAGGCGAGCAGTACAAGGCGATCCAGCGGCGTGTCGAGGCAGCCGTGGGCCAGGGCCTGCCGCTGTATCTGCAAACGGCTGCGCGCGGCATTGGCGTCATCAACGGGCTCGATGCGAGCTTTCATCCGTTCATGGGGTTTCCCGGCTACAAGGAAGTGGCGATGCTGCCGCTCGCGCAGCGTGCCGCCGCCCTGCGCGAGCCGGGGCGCAAGGCAAGGATTCTTGGCGAAAAGTCAGATCGCCTGGCCGGTGACGGCACGCCGATTCCGCCGCTGGTCGATCTGCTGCTCGCGCGCATCGAAATGATTTCGGGGCGCATGTTTCCGCTCGACGAAAAGCTCGACTACGAGCCGGGTGTGATGCAGAGCTTTCTGGTGCGTGCCAGGCAGCGCGGCGTGTCGGCCCTGGAGGCGCTCTACGACTGGTTCAGCGCAGGCGATGGAAGCAACCTCGTGTACTTCCCGATCTTCAACTACAACGACGGCACGCTCAATCCGCTGCGCGCCATGCTCGATCATCCGCGCGCGCTGCTGGGCCTGAGCGATGCCGGAGCGCACGTGGGCACCGTGTGCGATGCGAGCTTCTCGACGTTCATGCTCACGCACTGGGTGCGCGACCGGGAGAAGGGCAAGCTCGCCCTGAGCCGCGCGGTTGAAATGCTCTCCGCCAGAAACGCGCGCTACCTGCGGCTGGTCGATCGCGGTGTGCTGGCACCGGGCCTGCGAGCCGATATCAATGTGATCGATCCGCAGCGGCTTCAAGTCGGGATGCCCAAATTGGTTCGTGACCTGCCAGCGGGCGGGCGACGCTTCCTGCAAAAGGCCGAGGGCTACGTGGGCACGTGGGTCGATGGGGTGGCAGTGACGCGCGAAGGCGAAATCACTCAGTCACGACCCGGGCGGCTGGTGCGGATGCGCAGCTGAAAAGCAATTGCGATCACGATCAACCCGAGCGCATACAGCGGCCACAGCCCGAATCGCGAGACCCAGGCGGCGTACGGCGTGATCGACGTGCGGCCTTGCGCGTCGCCGAGCAGCACGCCCCGGGTGTGCCTTTCGAGCGAGTGCGTGACGCGACCGCGCGGATCGATGATCACCGTGGCGCCGGTGTTGGTCGCCCGGATCATGGCCCGGTCGAATTCCAGCGAACGCATGCGGCTGATGTGCAGGTGCTGGTCGATGGCCACCGTGTTGCCGAACCAGCCGATGTTGCTGACGTTCACGAACAGGGTGGGCGCGTTGGCCGCATCGGAGAACCTTTCGCCCAGCTCTTCGCCGAACAGATCCTCGTAGCAGATGTTGGGTGCGATGCGTTGGCCCTGCCACTCGAAATTGGGCTGCGTCAGCGATCCGCGGTTGAAGTCACCCAACGGGATGTTCATCATCTGGGTGAACCACTTGAACAGCGGCGGTATGAACTCGCCGAACGGCACGAGGTGGTGCTTGTCGTAACGGTAGGGCTGTGCGCCCGGTTTGAAACCCATCACCGAGTTGGTATAGCCCTCGCTGAAGCCGCCCAGCGGCATGCCGACGAGGGCGGCTTGTTGGCCCTGCGTGAACCGGTTCGAGAGAGCTTCGAAATAACCTTCGGGCAACTGCTGGCGAAGCAGCGGGATCGCGGTTTCCGGGGCGACAACCAGACTCGCGGTGCTGTCGACCAGTTGCCGTCCGTACCAGGCCAGGGCCGTGGGGATTCCGGTCCCCACCTGGAATTTTTCGTCCTGGGGAATATTGCCTTGCAGCAGTGCGACCGACAGACGTGGGCCGTCTGCGGGCTCGACCCTGGACGATGCAGCAAGATTGCAGGCGGCGATCAGGCCCGCGGCGCCGGCAACAGTCGCCCAGGGCTTCCACGATTTCACGACATCACGGCCGACCAGTGTCGTTGCGATGAGTGCGGCCAACAGCGCGGCAACAAGGCCGATGCCATGCACGCCGACGTAGGGTGCCAGAAACGCCAGCGGCCCATCCACGTGGGCATAGCCGCCGGCGCCCCACGGAAAGCCGGTGAAGAACTTGACGCGCATGAACTCCGCCAGCATCCAGGCAGCCGCGAAAAGCAACGCATTGAGCCACCGTCGAGTCCCTGCAAAGGCCGCCGAAACGGCACCCGCGAACGCGTAGTACGACGAGAGGAATGCCGCCAGGCCCACTACAGCGATCACCGCCAGCGGCGATGCGAGCCCGCCGTACACATGCAGCGAGATGAAGAGCCACCAGTGGACACCGGTCAGCCACGCGGTACCGAAGACCCAGCCGAGTAGCGCGGCTCGCTTCCAGGAGGGCGCGTGGAAACAGAGCCAGGCCAATGCAGCCAGGGACAGCAGCTGCAGCCACCACAGGGGCTGGCCGCTCCACGGCGCAGCGATGGAGATCGCATGCGCCAGCCCTGCGCCGATCGCAATTGCGAATGCAGGAAGCGCGCGCAACGCGCTTAACCCGCGCCGTTTTCGATGGAGACCGGCGAAACCTTGAACCATCGAACCGCACCGCCCTTGGTGTGCAGCACGACGAAGTTCAGGCCCCCGAGCACGTGATGCTCCCCGCGCTTGGGAACGTGCCCCATCTCGTGAGCGATCAGGCCGCCTATCGTGTCGAAGTCCTGTTCGGCGTCGGTGGGCACGACCGCAACGCCAAATGCCTCGGACACGCGGGCGATCGATGTGTCGCCGCTCACCCGGTAGGTTCGATCGGCCAGACCGAAGATGTCGCCCTCGTCGTCCTCGATATCGAACTCATCTTCGATTTCACCGACGATCTGCTCGAGCACGTCCTCGATGGTGATCAAGCCTGCGATGCGACCGAACTCATCGACGACGATCGCCAGGTGGTTGCGATTGCCGCGAAACTCGCGCAGCAGGTCGTTCAGCCCCTTGCTCTCGGGAATAAACACCGCCGGACGCAACAAGGCCCGTATGTTCAATTCCGGTGCCCGCTGCAGCTTGAGCAGGTCCTTGGCCATCAGGATGCCGATGATGTTTTCGCGGTCGCGCTCAAAGACCGGAAAGCGCGAGTGCGCGGTGTCGATCACAACGCCCAGCAAGTCGTCGTGCTCGGCATCGATGTTGAGCATGTCCATCCGCGGCGCGGCGACCATGACGTCACCGGCGGTGAGGTCTGCCATGCGAATCACGCCTTCGAGCATCACGCGCGACTCGGCGCCGATGATGTCGTTGTCTTCTGCGTCGGCCAGCGTCTCGATCAGCTCGGCCCTGGAGTCCGGTCCGGGATGGATGAACTCCTGGATTTTTTGCAGGAACGTGCGCTTGTCTTCCTTCTCGACGGAATGTCGCGCGGGGTGCGGGTCGGACACAGCCTTGGGGTGCAGGACGTGCGGTAGTGGGGGGATCGATAGGATAGCTGAAATGACGCGTCTGGACGGGGACCAGGACCTGGCCCGGCCGCCACGGCGACTCAGCCGCCGGATTTGTGCCGGCCGTCCTGCACGCCGCGGCGCACTTCCTGGACGCCGGACAAAAAGTCCCAGAAATTCTTGGCCTGCACCTTGAGGCGGTAATCCGTGAGGGCGATCTGCTCTTCGACCATCTCGCTCATCCGGCTGTCCAGCGTTGCCGGGGGCAGCCTGAGGTAGGCATCGGTCTCGGAACCGGCGCGCTCCAGCGTGGCGCCCGAATTGCGGGCAATCTTGATCATGGCCGTGTTTTCGCTGAGCGCATGGATGAACAGCATGTCCACGCCTTCATTGCGGGCGTGCATGACGGCCCGCTCGAACAGCCGCGCACCGAGGCCACGTCCGCGCGCCTTCTTCAGCACCGAAACGCCGAACTCCGCGCAGGAAACGTGCTTGGGGTCGTTGGAGAACGCCAGGTGGGCAACCGCGATGAGTTCGAGCTTGCGGTTGTAAACGCCAAAGATGTCGTCGCGGTCGAAGTCGAGCCCCTGCGCGTAGCGCTGGATCTGTTCGTCGCTCGCGGCGTAGCCGAAACGCAGGTAGCGGTCGTGTTCGTCGAGCGCCACCAGGTGGGCGGCGATGCGTTCACGGTGGCTGGGTCCTAACGACCGGATGGGGATGACCACCGGCGTCGACCTGCTGACCAGTTGGGTATCAGTCATGGCTCCAATCTAAGGGTTTTTACTAGGGAGACAAGCCAAAAGGGTCTGTGCAAGTGAGGAAAAGGTCCGCAAACGGCTGAGTCGAGCCGTCGTCCTACACGGGAACCGCGGTCGTGGCCTTCACCCGGTCGAGCACGAAGCTGGTTTTGCAGTCCTGCACCGAGGGATGCTGGAGCAGCGTGTCCATGATGAAGCGACTGTAGTGCGCCATGTCCTGGACCACCACCCGCAGCAGATAGTCCATTTCCCCGGTAAGGGATGCGCACTCCACCACCTCGGGCCAGGTCTGGACACTGGCGCGAAACAGGTCCATCGGATTGCGTTTGCTGGTCCCGGAGTGCTTTTCCAGGCGAACGTTGAGGTACGCCGTCAGACCCAGCCCGACGGTTTCGGGTTTGACGAGCGCGACATACCGGTCGATCACGCCGGCGTCTTCGAGCCGCTTGACCCGGCGCAATACCGCGCTGGCTGACAAACCGACCCGTTCGCCGATGAGGTCATACGTTTCCCGGCCATTGGCCTGAAGTCGGCGCAGGATTGCCTTGTCCAGCTTGTCGAGTGCTTGATCTTCATTCATCACGCAATATTACTGCGCTCTATCGATCATTTCCGCCGATAGACGCCCAAAAACTCAAGGGACAGGGGATTACAGTTCGTTCAACATCACCCACGCCCCAGGAACCGCCCATGAACAAGGCACTGCACCCCCTCGCAACCCAGCAACCAACGACCTGGGACAACCCCATGGGCACCGACGGATTCGAGTTCATCGAGTACGCCGCGCCGGACCCGAAAGCGATGGGCGAACTCTTCGAGCGCATGGGCTTCAAGCCGATCGCCAAACATCGCCACAAGGCGGTGACGCTCTATCGCCAGGGCGGCATCAACTTCATCATCAACGCCGAGCCGGATTCGTTTGCACAGCGATTTGCCCGCCTGCATGGCCCCAGCGTCTGCGCGATCGCGTTCCGGGTCAAGGACGCCAAGGCCGCCTACGAACGCGCCATCGGCCTGGGCGCGTGGGGCTATGCCGGGCAAGCAGGCCCGGGCGAGCTGAACATCCCTGCGATCAAGGGCATCGGCGATTCGATCATCTATTTCATTGACCGCTGGCGCGGCAAGAACGGGGCCCGGGAAGGCGACATCGGCAACATCGGGTTCTTCGATGTGGACTTCGAAGCCCTGCCGGGCGCAGAACTCAACCCCACGGGCCACGGACTCACCTACATCGACCACCTCACCCACAACGTGCACCGCGGCCGCATGGACCACTGGTCGGGCTTCTACGAGCGCCTGTTCAATTTCCGTGAAGTGCGCTATTTCGACATCGAGGGCCAGGCCACCGGCGTCAAGAGCAAGGCGATGACCAGTCCCTGCGGCAAGATCCGCATCCCGATCAACGAGGAAGGCAACGAAAAGGCCGGCC
>JAZKFI010000007.1:0-85488 GCA_040386575.1 Pseudomonadota bacterium | reverse complement strand
CCAACGACCTGGTCGCGGGGCGCAAGGTCGAGACCGCGCAGCTGGTGGTGGAGCTCAGGGATTTCATCCGCACCGCGCTCGACCTCGAACCGCTCGGCCCCCTCGCGATTCCCAAACAGGGCCCCTCCAGAAGCGTATCGACGGGTGCCCGCGGCGGCGCGAGGGGCCAGCAGGGGGCCCAGGGTGGAGCAGGTGGCGGCGGTGGCCGAGGTGGAGGCGGCGGCGGAGCCGGTGGTGGCGGCGGTGGCGCCGCGATGGGCATGACAGCGGCCGGCGGCGCGGCAGCCGGCCGCGCCGCCGACGCAGAGCGCTGAGCGCTGCTCCAGGCGTTCAGCGCTTGCAGGCAGAAGTCGCGAACTTGCGGTCGGCGCCCCAGGTCCCGTAGCTGGTCGTGTCGATGTGCATGCGCCCGGACGGGTACAGCGAAAAGCCCATCTTGTGGCTGCGGCCCTCTTTCCACCAGAAGTCGCAGATGCGCGCGACGGTGGCATCCAGCTCATCGGGCAGCAGCGGCACGATGTCGAACGCAGCGCCGGTCGGATGCCGCTTGCCCGCGCCATCGGCGCAGGTCTCCACGCGCGGATTGCGATACGCCGACACGACCTCGAATGCAGGCAACACCTTCTGCTCCCGCAGTCGCGCGACAAGCCTGAGCGTGCGGACGGTGGCCGGCCAAAGATCTTCGGGCGGCACCTCGAAGGGCGCGGCCTGGACCTTGCGGCAGGCGGAGCTGTCCCAGGCGCTGGCGGTGCGCAGCAACTGGTGAAGCGGCGCGATCTTGTCCATGCCCTCCTTCTGCAGGAACGACTCGAAGGAAGCAACTTGCAGCGCATGGCCCTGTGCAACCCATCGGGCAAAAAACCGTTCGTCGCGATCATCGGCCGCCCGCGCGGTGACGGGCGCGCAGCCGCAAACCACAGCCAGACTCAGCAGTAAACGCGTCACTAGAATCATTCACATCTCCAGCTTCCATTCGCTTCTTCGAGCATGAGCACGATGACCCGGAACAATCCCAGCCGCACATGGGTCGTGAGCCCAGACCTGTTGTCCGTGGTCACCGCGGACGGCCGCTTCGAAGATATCAATCCTGCATGGCTGGACACATTCGGCTGGACCGAACAGGAGGTCAAGGGTAGCCGCTATTCCGACTTCGTTCACCCCGAGGACCTGGCAGCAACGGATGCCGCACTCCATGCCTTGCGCAGGGGCGAGCCGGTTCTGCGTTTTGAAAACCGTTACCGTGGCAAGGATGGCAGCTACCGCTGGTTGTCGTGGGTTGCCGTCCCGGAAGGAAGCACCTATCTGTGCAGCGCACGGGACATCACCCACGAGAAGCTCGCTTCTGAAGAACGGGACCGGTTGTGGGCCCTGTCGGAAGACATGCTGGCACGCGCGGACTATGAAGGAAAGATGAGCGCAGTGAACCCGGCCTGGACGGCAGTGCTCGGGTTCTCGCAGCGCGAATTGCTGAGCCGGCCGTACGCGGATTTCATGCACCCCGATGACACAGGCGTCACGCTGGGCGCGCTCGCATCCATGGGACAAACCGGCCGTCCGACCCGGTTCGAGAACCGGATTCTTTCGGCTGACGGCAACTACAAACCCATCGGCTGGACCGTCTCCCCCGAGCCGGACGGCAGGAACTTCATCGCGGTCGGCCGGGACCTGAGCGACTACAAGGCACGCGAGCGAGAACTGATCCAGGCCCAGGAGGCGCTGCGACAGGCGCAGAAAATGGAAGCGGTCGGCCAGCTCACGGGCGGCATTGCGCACGACTTCAACAACCTGCTCAACGCGATCTCGATCAACCTGGAGATGCTCAGCCGCCGCATGGCACTGGGTCAGTTCGATGCGACGGAAAAGTACGTGAACATGGCGCTGGGCGCGGTCAGGCGTGGCGCAACGCTGACCCAGCGACTGCTGGCGTTCTCTCGCCGCCAGACGCTCGATCCCCAACCGGTGGATGTGTACCAGCTGGTCACCGGCATCGAAGACATGATCCGGCACACCGCAGGCCCGGAAGTCAACGTGGAGGTCCAGGGGGAACCCGGCCTCTGGTCCATCAACGTGGACCCGTCGCAGCTGGAAAATTCGCTGCTCAACCTCTGCATCAACGCGCGCGATGCGATGCTTCCCCACGGCGGACTGCTGCGCATCACCGCCGACAACCAGGTACTGGACGCAGGCAATGCTCGCGCGTTGGACCTGCCTGCAGGCGACTATGTTTCGGTCAGCGTGATCGACACCGGCGCCGGCATGCCACCCGATGTGATGGCGCGTGCGTTCGATCCTTTTTTCACGACCAAGCCGCTGGGCCAGGGCACCGGCCTGGGCCTGTCGATGGTTTACGGTTTCGTGCGGCAATCGGGCGGGCATGTGCAGGCGCAGTCCCAGCCGGGGAACGGCACCACGATGTGCATGTACTTCCCGCGCCATGACGGCATGGTGCGGGAAGCCGAGACCCCGGCGGCGAGCGAGCTGAACGTGTCCACCGACGGCGACGTCATCCTGCTGATCGACGACGAGGAGACGCTGCGGGTGGTGGTTGCGGAAGTGCTCGGGCTGGGCGGCTACCAGGTCCTGCAAGCGCCCGATGGGCCCTCGGGCATGGAGATTCTGCGATCGGGCGCGCGCGTCGACCTGCTCATCACCGACGTGGGCCTGCCCAACGGCATGAACGGCCGGCAGGTGGCCGATGCTGCACGCGTGGTGCGTCCGGGCCTGAAAGTGCTGTTCATCACCGGCTATGCCGAGAACGCCGCCGTGGGCAACGGCCTGCTCGACCCCGGCATGCATGTGCTGACCAAGCCGTTCGACATGGCCGCGCTCAGCACCAGGGTCGAGGAACTGCTGGAGCGCTAGGGCCGCACTAGCGAACCGCCTGCGGGCTGAACTCCGCTGCAGCCCAGTCGGAGGCGCGTGCGCGGGTGAGTTTCAGGCCCGGAGACACGCGCGCCTGCCCGATCACTTCACCGGTCGCACCGACTGCACGAAGCATGGCCGTCGGATTCTCATCGTCGGGCTGTATGTCCAGCATCACCGTGATGCGCGCGCCTGCGTGGTCGATTTCAATTTGCTGGTGCAGCGCGGCGTGCAGTTGCTGCTCGTGCCGTCGCACGAACTCGGCGGCAGTCTTGACGAGCGTGTGGAAGGCCGGTGTGTCCAGCGGCTTGGGATTCTTCTTGTCGCGCCCCATGGTCCAGGGTCCGATCAGCGCCGGCTCGGACTGGCCGTCGGGCGTCATGGAGACGGCCCACCCGTCATCGTCGTCGTTCTTGATGACGCGCGCTGTCCATCCGTTGTCACACCACAGGCGCGGCTCGCGGATGGGTTCGTTGTCGGCTTCGGTTTCGAGGTTGGATTCGTGCATCGCCGCCATTGTCGGGTAAGGCGCGTCCCACATGTGACGGGTGAGCAGGCCGACGGCACCGGCCGGCCGCGCGTTCCAGACTCGACCTCTCACCAACCAAGGAAATCATCATGGCCTACAGCAGCATCCTCGGCGCAGAAGAAGCTCCCGTTCATCCCAGCGGCCGCGACAGCGCCTCGCTCGGCCCGAGCGACAACTCCGACACGGGCAGCGACACGGTAGGCACTTACGAAGCGCTGGGCGACAGCGACTCCGTGGGCACGGGCGAGCGCGGCTCGGTCACGCTCGACGACGGTCGCGAGGGCGGCGACATCCTGCCCGACCGCGTCGTGAACATGGAGGATGGCGAGGTCGATTCGGCAGACGACGTGCCCGATCTCACCGACCTCGATGAAGACGCAGCCAGCGAAGAATCCGATACCGAATCGCGCGATGGCGCCTGAGCGAAAGCAGCGCGGGCTGCTGAAAAAAGTCTTCGGCATTTCGAAGCTGCGGCCTGGCCAGCAGGCGGTGATCGACCGCGTGATGAGCGGCCGCAACACAATGGCCGTGATGCCGACAGGCGCGGGCAAATCGCTGTGCTATCAGCTGCCGTCGCTCCTGCTTGAAGGCCGCACGGTTGTCGTGTCACCGCTCATCGCACTGATGAAAGACCAGTGCGAAAGCCTGCGAGAGCGCGGCGTGATGGCTGTGCAGCTCAACAGCGCGCTCGACAGCGACGAGCATCGTGCCGCGCAGGCGGCCCTGGCCGACGGCTCCGCGCGGGTGATCATGATCACGCCGGAGCGTCTGGCCGAGACCGGCTTCATCGAATCGCTCACGGCGCATCCGGTCAGCCTGCTGGTGGTCGATGAGGCGCACTGCATCTCGCAGTGGGGGCATGATTTCCGTCCGGCCTTCCTGGAGATCGGCCAGGCTGTGGGTGCACTGGGCAAACCGACCGTGCTGGCGCTGACTGCGACAGCGACCGATGAGGTCGCACGCGACATTGCGCAGCAGCTTCGCATCCCCGCGAGCGGTGTCGTCAACACGGGTAGCCTGCGCCGCAACCTGTCCCTGCGTGTCGAGCAGGTCGCCAAAGAGGCCGACAAGCTGCCGCGCGTCCTCTCGCTGGTGAAATCGCAGGAGGGCAGCGGCATCGTTTACGCGGCAACCGTCAAGGCGGCGCAGCAGGTGTACGAAGCGCTTGTAGCCGCAGACGAGTCCGTGGGCATCTATCACGGCAAGCTCGCATCGGCCCAGCGGCATGCGGCGCAAGAGGCTTTCATGGACGGCACCGTGCGAGTGATGGTGGCCACCAACGCATTCGGCCTGGGCATCGACAAGCCCGACATTCGCTTCGTCGTGCATTACCAGGTGCCGGCAGGACTGGAGGCCTACTACCAGGAAGCAGGGCGCGCAGGGCGCGACGGCGAGCCCGCTGTGTGCACGCTGCTGTTCCTGCGCGCGGACAAGGCCGTTCAGCAATTCTTCATGGCAGGTCGCTACCCGACTGAAGAAGACGCGCTCGCGCTCTATCAAACGCTGCATGAGCCACCGCCCGAGGGCGACCGCTGGACCGAGCCATTGCTGCGAGGACGGCTGGCAATGGCACGCACCAAACTCCAGGTGGCGCTCGGTGTGCTGCGCCGCGACAAGGTGGTGTTGCAAGACGACGGCGATATCGCCCTGCTCAAGCGAGAGATGGACAAGGACGCACTCGCGCGGCTCATGGAAACCTACCGCGACAAGCGGGAGGCGGACCGCGAGGCGCTGGAGCGGATGGTGTTCTATGCGCAGACGGGCCAATGCCGCTGGCGAGTGATCCTGGACCATCTGGAAGGCGCATCGCCGTTCGAGCGCTGCGAGCATTGCGACAACTGCGTGCGCCTGGCCGAACACGCACTGAGCACCGACGCGTCCACGACTTCCGTGCTCGATGCGCAGATGCCTGCGCAGGTGTTGACGCAAACCTTCGCACCGGGCGATGTGGTCACGGTCAAGCGCTATGGACGCGGGCTCGTCGAAGAGGCGAACTCGCTCCAGGTCACCGTCTCGTTTTCGGACGGCAACAAGCGGTGCTTCCAGCCGGAATTTGTCGCGCGCTACAAGAGCCGCAAACCTGCAGCGTTATCGGGCCAGCGTTGACGCGCCGAACAGGCTCTGGATGAACTCCACCGCCAGCTCGGCCGTGCGGTTGCGCACGTCGAGCGCGGGGTTGATCTCCACCACATCGAGCGAGGCCATCTTGCCGGTGTCGGCAATCATCTCCATGCACAGCTGGATCTCGCGGTAGGTCGGCCCGCCGCGCACGGCCGTGCCTACGCCCGGCGCATCGGCGGGGTCGAGGCAATCGAGATCGAAGCTCACATGCAGGTGCGTGTCTTCATCGACGTCCTGCAAGACCTCGATCATGGTGTGACGCATGCCGTGCTCGTCGATGTGCCTCATGTCGTACACCTGCAGGCCCAGGCGACGTATGGTTTCCTTTTCCTGCGCATCGACGCTGCGAATGCCGACGAAGTCGATCTCGTCGGCGCCGAGCGCAGCGTTCTCGCCGCTCCAGCCGACCAGTGACTTCGGCCCGAACCCCAGCAGCACGGACACGGGCATGCCATGCACATTGCCCGACGGACTGATGCTCGCGTCATTGACATCCGTGTGCGCATCGAACCAGACCACCCGCAGCTTCTTTTTCGTGCGGCGGCAGTGCTTGGCAATCGCGCTGATCGAGCCGATCGCCAGGCAGTGGTCGCCGCCCATGAGAAGCGGAAACTGGCCCGCAGCCAGCACAGCCGTCACACGGTCGAACACTGCACGATTCCACGCCACGACTTCTTCCAGGTGACGCACGCCGTCTTTCGGCGGCGTCCAGGGCGTGGGCGGCCCCGCCAGGTTGCCGTGATCGATGACGTTGAGATGGTTGGCCGCGAGCGCTTCGTAGAGTCCCGCGACACGAAGCGCATCGGGACCCATGCCTGCGCCGCGAACACTGGCGCCTACATCGGTCGGTGCGCCGATGAGGGAAACGGTTTTCATGGGCACGGCTTATTGAGGCTCGATGCCCGCCTTCTTGACCAGCGCAGCGTACTTCGCCAGTTCGCGCTTGAACGCCGCCGTGGCCTGGTCGCTGCTGCTGATGTTGATGGTGTTGCCCTGCTTGGCCATGGTCTCCTTGACGGTCGGATCGGCGAATGCAGCGACGATCGCATCGTGCGTCTTCTTGACGGCCGCGGGGGTCATGCCCTTGGGACCGATCACCGCAAACCACGCCTCCATCACATAGCCGGTCAGGCCCTGCTCGTAGAACGTGGGAATGTCGGGGGCTGCCGGCGTGCGTTGTGCGGTGGCCATGCCGATCGCGCGCAATGCGCCGCTCTTGATGTGCGCCTGCACGCTCGGCAGCGCAGCCACGCCGAACTCCACCTGCCCGCCGATGAGGTCGGTCACCATCGGGCCCACGCCCTTGTAGGGGATGTGCTTGGCCGCGAGGCCCGCCTCTTCCAGGAACATTTCGCTGGCCAGGTGCAAGATGGTGCCGGTGCCGCCCGAGGCAAAGTTGAACTGGCCCGGCTTGCTCTTGAGCAGGGCGATGAACTCGCGGCTGTTGGTGGCGGGCACCCTGGCTGGATTGACCACCATCACCATCGGCGTCGCACCGATGATGGCAATCGGCGTGAAGTCATTGGGCATGTCGAAGGGCAGCGTCTTCATCACGCTCGGGAAGATCACGACGTTGTTCGACACCACCGACAGCGTGTAGCCATCGGGCGCGGATCGCGCCAGGGTTTGCAGCCCGAGCACACCGCCGGCACCCGGCTGGTTTTCCACGACGACTGGCGAGCCCAGCGCACGCGAAAGCGCCGGTTGCGCAGCGCGCGTGATTGCATCCACGCCCGAACCCGTTGCGTTGGGCAGGATGAACCGAACGTTGCGGTCGGCCTGCGCTGCAGCAGGCAGGGCGAGTGAAGCGGTGACGCCGGCGATGGCCGCGAGTGCGTGGCGGCGCGAGGACGAATACGAATGGCTCAAGATGACTCCTTGATGGGCAATGCGCGAATGATGCCACCGCCCGCCCTAGGGAGCCATCGGCATTGCCCCCACCCGGCATGACGAAGCGCGGGCGTTATAGAGTGCGGTGTGCAGACGACCCAAGCCCCCTCCTCCCATGAATCGCACCTGTCGCTCACGGGCGGCATCCTCTACCTGAGCGATTCACCGCAAGGCATGGCCCGGCAGGTGGCGGGCGAGCGCATCACGCTGCGCGACGCGCAGCCGTTGCGGCACGACGTATCCACCGATGAGATCACGCCGGTGCCCATCCTGGCGTTCTACGACGACAAGCTCGGGCGTTACCCGTACACCGGCTTTGCGAGCGGCGAGACACGGCCGATCGCCGCCAACTTCATTCGAGATCGCGGGTTCAATGTCACCGTGGCGGGTCGCCGCTACGGCAAGGGGTCGTCTCGCGAGCACAGCCCTGCAGCAGAAAAGCACGCGGGCATCCGGCTCGTCATCGCCGAGAGCTTCGAGCGCATCTACCGGCAGAACGCCGACAACATCGGCCTGTTCACTTCGACCGACTTCAGCCTGATTCCGCGCATCGAGGCCGGCGAGGCGATTCCTGTTGAAGAGCTTTTGCAAGACCGCGATGAACTGGCGAAAGCCATCCTGCGCGCAGGCGGCCTGCTCAGGTTCGGACAGGCTTTCCTCAAGGGCACACGGCCCGCGCCGCAACCGGCCCAGGTGCGGCCACTCACGTTGTTCGAGAAGATCATCGCCCGTCACGCACTCAAGACCGATGTGACCAGCGACGCACCCCAACCCGGCGAAGGTAGCTTCGTGCGCGCCGACTTCCGCTTCATCCACGAGTACTACGCGGGCATGGCCGCGCACATGCTGCACGCCGGGGTGGCTGATCCGCTCACGCTGCATGAGCCGCAGTCCATCATCGTGTTCGAGGACCACACGTCCTATGTCAATGAAAGCCCCGCGCACGCGAGCGGCCTCATCACCAACGTGGCCGCCATGTGCCAGGCGCAGCGCGATTTCGTGGCGAAGTACGGCTTGCGAAACCATAGAACGCTGACCGAAGAAGAGTCGCGGCAAGACGACGGCAGCAATGTCGCCGGCATCTCGCATGCGATGGTCGCCGAGCACTATGCGCTGCCGGGCCAGGTGGTGGTCGGCACCGATTCGCACACACCGCACAGCGGCGCGCTGGGCTGCGTCGCGTTCGGTGTCGGCACGACCGACATGGCCAATGCGTTTGTGACGGGCGCTGTCCGGCTCACCGTTCCCCAGAGCTTGCGCATCGAGCTCGACGGAACACTCGCCCCGGGCATCACGGCCAAGGATGTGTTGCTGCACCTGCTCGCATGGCCTGCGATCCGCGAGGGTGCGGGTGTCGGCAAGGTCTTTGAATTTGCAGGGCCGGTGGTGCGCGCGATGACCACCGACGAACGCGCAACGCTCACCAACATGACAGCCGAACTCGGCGGCGTGACGGGCATCGTCGAGCCCGATGCGGAGACTGTGCGATTCATCAGGGAGCGCCGCAACGTGGACTTCGAGTTGCAGCCGCGGATGCACAGCGACCCCGGCGCGACGTATGCCGATGTTCTGCGGCTCGATTGCACGAGCCTGTCGCCGATGGTGGCGCGACCCGGCGACCCGGGCAATGGCGTGCCGCTGAAAGAGGTGAAGGACCGCGTGCAGGTGCAGATCGCTTACGGCGGCTCCTGCACGGCGGGCAAGCGCGAGGATTTCGACCACTATCACTCGGTGCTGTCGTGGGCCGCTGCGCGCGGCTTGCGCGTGCCCGAAGGCGTCACGCTCTACCTGCAGTTCGGCACGACGGCCGTGCGCGACTACTGCATCGCGCGCGGGTATCTCGCAGCCTTCGAGCAAGTCGGCGCGCGCATGTTGCAGCCGTCGTGCGGCGCGTGCGCGAACTGCGGGCCGGGTTCCTCCACCAGCGCCGACCAGGTCACCGTCAGCGCGATCAACCGCAATTTCCCCGGACGCTCGGGTCCCGGCAAGGTCTGGCTCGCGAGTCCGCCTACCGTGGCCGCCAGCGCGATCGCGGGCGAGCTGATGTCGTTCGACGAACTGGTGCTGAGCCATGCCAGGGCAATGCCATGACCCCCAACACCGCCTGTCCGTGAACGGGTAAGATCGCGCTGTCACTGGGGAGTAGCCGTCCTTGCAACCGCAAGGAGCTTGCATCAACACACTTGACCCTCACGGTCATGGTGCAAGCGGTTCGATATCTGGCAAGACCTTTGACCATGTCGCCTTCGCATTGGCCGGGGGGAGACATGGTCAATGGATCATCGCCCGGCCGGGACTCTCTGCACCATGGAAGCCTTCCTCATCTCCACCGGCATCGTTGCCATCGCCGAAATCGGCGACAAGACGCAGCTGCTGTCGTTTCTCCTCGCCGCGAAATTCCGAAAGCCCTGGCCGATCGTGCTGGGCATTTTTGTCGCGACCATCGTCAACCACGGATTGGCAGGCGCGCTCGGCTCGATAGTCGCCTCCTGGGTCGAACCCTCCACGCTGCGCTGGATCCTGGGCGCTTCGTTCATCGCGATGGCGGCCTGGGCGCTCGTCCCCGACAAGCTCGACGACAAGCCGAAGCTCGCGGCATTCGGTGTGTTCGGAACGACGCTGGTCGCCTTCTTCCTGGCCGAGATGGGTGACAAGACGCAGATCGCGACCGTTGCACTCGCAGCCCGCTACGACGCGCTGGCACCGGTCGTCATCGGCACCACACTGGGGATGATGATTGCCAACGTGCCGGCTGTCCTGCTGGGCGAACGTGCCGCCATCTGGCTGCCGCTGAAGATCGTCCGGGGCGTTGCGGCGGCGATTTTCTTCGCAGTCGGCGTCGCGACCTTGCTGGGCGTCGGCGCCCGCTTCGGCTTCTAGCTCGCGCAACCCATCACGGGTTGTAGGTCAGCGTCATCAGCAGCGAGGTGCTGAAGCTCCCGACACGCAGGCCGATCTGGCCGGCGGGCACCTTGCCATAGGCCGTGAAGGTGCGGCTGCTGTCGCCCGGCGCGATAGTGCCGGAGAACATGCTGCCTGTCGTGCCGTCGCCCCAGATCGTGGTGAACGCAGGGTCCAGGTACACATTGAATTGCATGTGCGGGCCGCCCTGCGGATTGACCATCAACCGGGGCGACGTGCTGTTGCCAACGGCGCTGGCTCCGAGCGCCACGGTGTAACTGCCGCCGGTGACGATGCCGCTGCACACCATCGAGATGCTGCCGTCAGAAGTGCTGTCGGTCGAAGTCACCTTGCCTGGCAGAGTCAGGGGTTGGTACGTGCCGAAGGCAAGGCCGCTCGTGCTCAGGCTGCAACCGCCCGCCGTGGCGAGACCTGCGGCACTGCCCAACGCCAGCGCCACTGCGGCTTTGCGCAGCAGGTGCAAGGCCGTCATGGCGCCACCGCCTCGCACGCCAACGGACCGATCTTCGCGGGCATGCCGTCGTGCGCGGCGGGAAGTTCGAACGTCACCTTGCACGCGCCCCTGGACCAGCGCACGGCCAGTGACTGGCGCTCCAGCGTCAGGTCGGTGAGCCAGACTTCTCCGCGCCGACCGACGATGAATTGCGCTCCACCATCGAGCCGGACGATCGCGCCTTCCGGAACCGGCTGGCCGCCCGACTGGCTCAGCACGGCCACCACCTGCCGCGTGCGCCGCATGGCGAATTTCACGACGGCGCCGCTGCGCGGATACGGCACAACCGCCTGGACCGTCTCACCTATCTCGACATCCATCGGCAGATCGACGGGATCGATTTCCAGCTTGTTCGCCTGCCAGGGCAACAGGCCGGCAATGAAGGCAAGCCCGCGCGAATCGGTCGTGGCAACCACCTGGTTGCTGCGCCGCACGGGCACGCCCTCCAGCCCCTCGACCTCGACCAGCGCGACGCTGCGTTCGCCCACCGGCCTCGAAGCGAACAGCACGCCGCCCAGCCAGCCCAGGGTGCCACGCGCACCGGCGCGCAAGGCGACCTCGCCGCGCGCATCGGCAGAAGCGTCCGCCGTGAATTCAGCGGAGTTCGTGTTGTACTGCAAGCCGCCGCGCGCGCGACCGCCCTGCTCGGTCGATGCATCGACGCGCCATCCGAGACCCGGCCCGGGCGGTGGATTCATGCTGGCTGACACCTCGCCCACCACGCGGCCATCGCTACCGCGTTGAAGCCGGGTGGACGTGAAGGCGCCGTTGTGCAGCGGCATGGTGATGTTGATCGCCGCGGTCCAGCTGCGATCGGCGTCGAGCCGTTTGTTGAGTGCGATGCCCAGGTGGGCCTGGCCGCCCAGGGGCATGCTCGCAGACAAACCGACCGAAGTGAGTGCGTCGCCGTCCCAGCGAGTCTGTCGCAGCAGATTCACCCCGCCGGACAGTATCCCGCTCACGCGCCCGCCCGCGGCCGCCAGCCAGCGTTCGCGCATGCGTTGGCCCGTGACCTGCGCGGTCGCCGGTTCACCCAAAGGCGCAAAGCCGCGAGTCGCATATTCATACTGCAGCGAGGCATTGCCACCGGGCGAGGATCGCTCGATGCCCGCCAGGATCATCCGCCCTTGCTCGGCGACGCCTTGCAGGCTGTCGCTGGATGCCGCCAGCGCGCCGCGAGCCACAGCCCAGGTGCCCAGCAGGCCCGCCACCTCCACGCCGACTGCGCGGCGCTGCGCCTGCAACTCCAGCCGCGCCTCACCGGTCAACGAGGGCGTCATGCCGGTTCGCACGGTGCCTGCTGCGAACACCTCGCCGTAGCAGCTGTCCGCGCCATAGCCGGTGCGCAGACGTCCCGCCTCCAGCGAGAAATCGACCAGGCCCGGTGCCAGCAGGCGTGGCGAGGCGTAGTAACTGTGTTGCACCAGGGTTTCCCGACCCAGCATGTCGCGCAGGACCAGGCTCACCTGGCCTGCGCCGGTGACGACAGGAACATCAGGCAGGTCGAACGGTCCCGGCGGCACGGACTGGCTGGCGCGCCGCGCGTTGTTCACCATCACATCCACAGTGGAAGGCAGCGCTGCCTCGCCCGACAACGCCAGCTGCGGCATGGTGATGAAGCCCGGCCGCATGCCGAAGTCACGTCCCCAGCGCACGCCGCCCAAACGCACGGGACGACTCCACGCACCACCGGTGCTGATGGCGTCGCCGACGATGAGCGTCTCCATGCGCTCGGGCATGTCATACCGCCAATAGGTATCGAGGCGCTGGAAGCGGCTTTGTTTTGCGTCGGAGGTCCACAGGCCCGAAGCGACCAGGCTGCCGAAGCTACTGAACGCAATGGCCTCGACGAGTGCGCCGCCGGTCGAACGTGCATCCCGTGGGTCGCGCGTGATCGACACGTCGTAATTGAGCATCACGCCCGGGTCAGCAGGCTTTGGAGGCAAGGCCGTAGCCTTCTTCAGGGCCAGTGTCGAGGCGAGGTACGCGCCGGGCGGTGCCTGGATTTCAAGAGTGAGAGCGCTGCGGTCGATCCGGTAAGTGAGGCCGGCGACGGATTCGAGCGCATGAGCCTCGGAGCCGTCGCTCATCGTGCGCTGCGAGGCAGGGGGAACGAGGCGCGCATCGATCCAGCCGCTCCTTGCCAGCAGGAGCGCGCCGTCGTCCGCGCGCTCGACCTGGGTCACGCCAGGCACGCGCTGGCCGTTGACCTTGAGGTCCACCAGCAGGATCTCGGGCAGCTTGCGCGCGGCGCGTGCCTTGGTTCTTGCGGCAGCAGCGGGGGACGCAGTTGTTGCGTCGGCGGCGAGCTGTTGCGCCGCAGCCATTTCACGCATGACCAGCAGCAAGATGGCTGCAGCCACGACGGTCGAATGGCGCGCGACTCGCACGGTGCTAGGGCGTGTCGGGCGCGACTTGCACACGCTCGCCGCGTCCGACGATGGCCCGGACATCGCGCAAGCTGCCGGGGTCACCGCGCTGCAACGGCACGCGCCACTCGCGCGCGACGCCGGCCAGCAAGAGGCCGGTTTCGCCCAGAGGCAGGGACTGCTCCCAGCCATCGCCTGCGAGCTGCAGCGTCTGCAGGCGCAGGCGCTTGTTGCCGGCGTTGCGGATGCGCAGGCATGCTTCCGATGCGCCGGCGCTCGCCGCACACGATGCGTAGCGCAGCGACTGCACGACCGGCACCGAAGGCGCCATCATCACCGGCAGGTCGTAGCGCATGCGGATGCTGAGGCCTGGAACCCTGTTGCCCGCCGCATCGACCGGGTCGGGTGAGATGTCTTCCAGGACCAGGCGATAGGCCACCTCGTTTGGCGAGGGCTTGGGCGCGCGGATCGCGACCCGAAACACCTGCCGCTGGCCCGGCTTCAATTCCACGATGGGCGGCGAAATCAGCAGTTCGTTCGTGGGTTCGGTGACGGAGTCACCCTTGGCACCCTGGGTCCACCGCAGCAGTTCGGCCTGCAACCGCACCGCAGCGGGAGCACGGTCGCTCAGGCTGACCTGCAGCACGGCGATCCGCTGGCGCTGCGACAGCTCCAGCACCACCGGCTCCAGCACTACCTGCGCACGTGCCGGAGGATGAATACACAGGCCGGCGGCCGCTGCGGCGGCGAGGGTCGCCAGCCCCCGTGCCCCCTGGCGCAACTGTGGCAAGTGGGCGGATTGCATTGCGGCTCGCGCCCGGGCCATCAATCCGGCGTGAAGGAGGCGGTGATCGTGACCGTGTCAGCGTAGCTGCCGATGGTCTTGCCGGCTTTGTCGGACGACGTGATCACGCCCACAACCCTGAGGTTCTTGACTGTGCCGTCGGCATCAAAGCCTGCGAAGGCAGCCGATGTATCGTGCGCGATGGCGGCTCCCTCCACGGTGCCAGCGTAGAGCGAGTAGCCGATGACGTCGGAATTGACGCCGCCCATCATTCCGAACGCACTCCCACCGCCGTTTTGCGAGGTGAATTTCAGGGCTGGAAGTGCGGTGCCGTTGGTGCAGGTGGCGTCGAACATCGCACTCGCGAAGTCGGAATCGGGGGAAAGTCCGCCGGTGGCGCTGCTGAGCATTTGCAGCCCTCCGAAATTCATGGTGGTGGAATTGCCGATCACGCATCCCGAGGCGACGCTTGCCGACACAGAGAAAGTCGTGGTGACTGGTTCACCGGCCGCCGGAAATAGACCTAGGGGTGCCGCCTCGGCCCCGCCTACAACCACTGCGACCATTGCGACCGTCGCGGCCGCCAGTTTCGTCATCGAGGATTTCATTTCTTGAGTCCTTCAGGTTTGCTGGGCGAAATTGCCCGGGTTGATTCCCAACGACCAGCCCTGCGGCCGTGTGGGGCCAGGAGTTCAGGCGTGGTATGAGATGTGTGGTGGGCACGCGCGGCTTCGTTCCGGGTGCGCACAACAGATAGACCTTTGGATCAGTGGAGCGCGCCTCGAAAAGATCACGCTTCAGACGGTCACCGACACTGATGGACAATTGCGCAAAAGAGGAGAGATGGATCATGCAAATCACGAGACGAGAACTTCTGGGCGCAGGCGCTGCGTTCGCAACCCTTCATGCACACCCGGCCTTTGCGCAGGCTGCGTGGCCCAGCAAGCCGATCCGCTTCGTCGTGCCGTTCGCACCGGGCGGCAGCTCGGAAATCGTGGCCCGCGCGGCCGCGGGCGAGTTGCTCAAGACCATCGGGCAGAACGTCTTCGTCGATAACAAGCCGGGTGCGTCGGGCAACATCGCGATGGCCGAAGTGGCACGCGCCGACGACGGCCACACCATCATCCTGGGGCACATCGGAACGCTGGCGGTCAACCCGTACATGTTCGACAAGCTGCCCTACGACGCCAACAAGGACTTCAAGCCGATCAGCCTGCTGGCCAAGGTGCCCAGCCTGTACGTCGTGCATCCCAGCGTTCCGGCCAAGGACCTGAAGGAGTTCATCGCACTGGTCAAGGCCAGGCCGGGCCAGATGAATTACGGATCGGCGGGCAACGGCAGCGCGGGTCACCTCGCGATGGAATACCTGAAGATGACCGCCAACATCTTCATCACCCACATTCCATACAAAGGCACCGGCCCGCAGCTCACCGACCTGCTGGCAGGACGGCTCGACGCGGCGTCGGTCGGCGCGGCGGCGATCCTGCCGCACATCAAGGCCGGCAAGCTGCGCTGCATCGCGACCGGCTCGACCCAGCGCCTTGCGCAATTGCCCGACGTGCCGACGGTGGCCGAGCAGGGATTTCCGGGCTTCGAGATGACGCAGTGGTACGGCATGCTCGCGCCGTCCACCATGCCGCAGGCGAACATCGATCGCCTCGCCGCCGAGACGGCCAAGGCCATGAAAACCAACGCGGCGCTGGAGCGCTTGAACAACGACGCAGCGCAAGCCGTGGGCGGCTCGCCGGCGCAGTTCGCGCAGTTCATCGCGGCCGAACAAAAACGCTGGAAGCTGGTGGTGGAGCGGGCGAAGATCAAGCCGGAGTGATTGTCATCGTACAACTAGCGAATCGACCCTATCACTGGAGAAACCAGGCGATTTGACGGTGGCTTGCCGGAAGTGAGGTCTTGTTGTACGATGACTCACTTCCTGCCACCACCGATCCGCCCATGTCCCCCCAAGAACTCAAATCCGCACTGTCGTCGGGCCTGCTGTCGTTCCCGCTGACCGACTTCGACGCCAACCTGCAATTCAATCCGCGCGGCTACACCGAGCGCCTCGAATGGCTCATGCCTTATGGCGCGACGGTGCTGTTTGCCGCCGGTGGCACGGGCGAGTTCTTTTCGCTGGAACCGACCGAATATGCGCAGGTCATCAAGACCGCTGCCGATGCCTGCCGCGGGCGCGTGCCCATCGTCGGCGGTGCGGGTGGCGGCACCACGCTCGCGATCCGCTATGCGCAGGAAGCCGAGCGCAATGGCGCGCAGGGCGTGCTGCTGCTGCCGCACTACCTCACCGAAGCATCGCAGGAAGGCCTGCTCGCGCACGTAGCAGCCGTCTGCAAGAGCGTGAAGATCGGCGTCATCGTCTACAACCGCGGCGCATGCAAGCTCAACGCCGATTCGCTCGTGAAACTGGCCGAGCGCTGCCCCAACCTCATCGGCTTCAAGGACGGCCTGGGCGACATCGAACGCATCGTGTCGATCCGCCAGAAGCTGGGCGACCGCTTCGTGTACGTCGGCGGCATGCCCACGCACGAGGTCTATGCCCATGCCTACCAGGCGCTGGGCGTGCCGGTGTATTCATCGGCAGTGTTCAACTTCGTTCCGCGAACCGCCATCGAGTTCTACAACGCCTATGCGAGTGGCGACACGGCGACCACAGGCCGCCTGCTCGATGAATTCTTCCTGCCGTACCTGGATATCCGCAACAAGGGCGAAGGCTACGCGGTGAGCATCGTCAAGGCCGGCGCGACCATCGTCGGCAAGACCGCCGGGCCGGTGCGCCCGCCGATCTCCGACCTCAAGCCCGCGGAAGTCGAGCAGCTCGCCGCGCTCATCCACAAGCTCGGACCGCAGTAGAAGCACGGGGGCACATCGCGCGCCTGCGTCTCCATAATCGCCAACGCAGTTATTGATGGAGACCTCTTCGTGAAACGAACTCTTGCCGCCTCGACGCTCGCCGCTATCGCGATGCTGGCGATTTCTCCCCTTGTGCAGGCGCAAACACCGGCCTACCCCAACAAGCCGATCCGCCTGATCGTGGGCTTTCCGCCCGGCGGCGGCATCGACTTCGCGGCGCGCACGATACAGGTGCCGCTGCAGGAAGCGCTCAAGCAGCAGATCGTGATCGACTACAAGCCCGGCGCGGGCGGCGTGATCGCGGCGACGGAACTGACGCGCGCGGCACCCGATGGCTACACCGTGCTACTCGCCAACACCGGCCCCTTCGCCATCGCGCCTTACCTGCAGGCCAAGCGCCCTTACGACCCGGTCACGCAATTCACCTACATCGGCCAGATCAGCCAGGGCAGTTACATCGTCGCGACCCGCCCCGATCACCCCGCGAAGGACTTGCGTGAGTTCGTCACCTGGGCCAAGTCGCGAGCAGGCGCGGTGAACTACGCATCTGCTGGCGCCGGCACATCGACGCACCTCAACGGCGAGTTGATGAACCAGGCGTCGGGCCTGGACATGACGCACGTACCCTACAAGGGGAGCGCGCCTGCCATTACCGACCTGATCGGCGGCCAGACGCAAGTGCTGATTGACGCGGGCACCGCGCTCCTGCCCCAGATCAAGGGCGGCAAGCTCAAGGCGCTGGCCGTCACCGGGCCCAGGCGCGATCCGCAGTTGCCCGATGTGCCGACGGCGCGAGAGCAGGGTTTGCCGGGCATGGAGTCAGTGGGATTCCAGGGCCTGGTCGGACCGGCTGGCATGCCCAAGGAAGCGGTGGACAGGCTTGCCACTGAACTGGCGAAGGTGCTCGCGCAGGCCGACATCAAGGCGAAGTTCGCGGCGTCGGGCTCTGAAGTTCACTCGCTGCCGCCGCAGGAATTCGCCCCCTTCGTGAAAGCAGAAAACGAGAAGTGGCTCAAGCTGATCCGCGAGCGCAAGTTGCAGCTCGATTGAGCCGGCACGCACGCTTCACTCGCCCGACAGCCACGCCAGGGTGTCGCGCGCGGTTTCTTCCAGCGGCCTTGCAACCAGTCCATTGGCGCGAGCCGCATCGCTGTTGATCGCCGCGACACCCGATGATTCGCCGCCGCCCCACAACGGAAACTCCTTGCCCGAAGCCTTCGCTTGCGCGGGCGTCAGCCAGTTGAGGCGCGTGCTCGCCGGCGCGACAGCCTGTACCACCGCGTCCAGCAGATCGCCAAAGCCGAACGGTACCTGGGGCGACGCCGCGTTGAAGGTGCCGCGCAGGTTCGCCTCCACGGCAGAGATCGTGAAACGCGCGAGGTCGCGTGCATCGATGTATTGAACCGCTGCCTCGCGCGGGCCTGGCGCATCCACGACGCCGCCTGCGGCGATGCGCCTGACCCATTCGGGAAACCGCTGCGTGTAGTCGTTCGGGCCGATTACGAAGGTGGGCCGCAGCACCAGGTGGTCCACGTGGTGTGCAAACACCGCGTCCTCGCACAACACCTTGAGCGGCCCGTAGGTCTCGCCATTGATGGGCAGGGTGTCGAGCGCCGTTTTGTCCAGGCCGCCCGTGGCAGTGCGAGGCGCGGACTCGGCGGAGTCGGGTGGAATGTCCGATGCGTAAACGGACGCGGACGAAACGAACACATATTTGCGAAACCGCGTGCCCAGCGCATGGGCCATGAGATCGACATCGCGCGGCCGGTAGGCGCAGGTGTCGATCACCGCATCCCACTGACCTTTGGCAAGCGCGGAGAGGTCAGTCACGCGGTCGCCATGCAGATGCCGCGCGCCGTCAAGCCCCTGAGCGGGCGTCTTGCCGCGATGAAAGAGATCGACTTCGTGGTCGCGCGCGAGCGCTTCGGTTGCCATCGCATGACCCAGGAAGCGCGTACCGCCGATGAACAGGAGTTTCATGTGCGCAGGATAGCAAGCAAGCGGAATCAGCGGGCGATCGACTCCAGACATTGCGCCAGATACGGCGCCGTGCGGCTCGCAGGCGCTCGCGCGACCTCTTCGGGCGGCCCCTGCGCAACAATGCGCCCGCCCTCGCCGCCCGCGCCAGGGCCGACATCAATGACCCAGTCCGCACGTGCCGCGACGCGCATCTCGTGCTCGACCACCACCAGCGTGTTGCCGGCATCGACCAGGCTGTCGAGTTGCAGCAGCAGCTTGTCCATATCGCAGGCGTGCAAGCCCGTGGTCGGCTCATCCAGCACGTAGAGCGTGTCCCCGCGTTGCGCGCGCTGCAACTCGGTCGCCAGCTTGATGCGCTGCGCCTCGCCGCCCGACAGCTCCGTGGCGGGCTGGCCCAGGCGCAGGTAGCCCAGTCCGATGTCACGCAGAACTTGCAGGGGCCGCGCGATCGCAGGCTCCTGCCCGAAGAAGGCCAAAGCCTCATCGACTGTCATGCGCAGCACATCGGCAATGTTCTTTCCTTCCCACTGGATCTCCAGGGTCTGCGCGTTGTAGCGCGCGCCATGGCATTCGGGGCACGGAGCGTAAACGCTGGGCATGAACAGTAGTTCCACCGAGACGAAGCCTTCGCCCTCGCAGGTGGTGCAGCGGCCCTTGGCGACGTTGAAGGAAAAGCGCCCCGCGTCGTACTTGCGCCGGCGTGCAGCCGGCGTGGCGGCGAACAGCTTTCGCACAGCGTCGAAGAGGCCGGTGTAGGTCGCGAGGTTCGAACGCGGTGTGCGGCCAATGGGCTTCTGGTCCACCTGCACCAAGCGCCGCAACGCCCCTGCACCTTGCGTGATGCGCCCCGAGGTCGGCTCGCTGTTGTCGGCATCCGCCAGCGCCTCCGGTCCTTCGGGCGTCTCTTCCACCACGGCTGCGATGCCCAGGTGATCAGAGACGAGATCGATCAGGGCCTGGCTGACCAGGCTCGACTTGCCCGACCCGGAAACGCCCGTCACGACGGTGAAGCAGCCGAGCGGAAACGCAACATCGAGGTCGGCGAGGTTGTTGCGAGTGACGCCTTCCAGCTTCAACCATTGCCCTGGCGTCCGACGCTCGCGATGGACGGTTGATGCCTGGCCAAACAGATGCGCGCGGGTTCGCGACTCCTCGACCTGGGCAAGCCCCGCGGGCGGGCCGCTGTACAGGACCCGTCCGCCCTTCTCGCCCGCATCGGGACCGACATCGACGATCCAGTCCGCGCGGCGCATCACCGACAGGTCGTGCTCGACGATGAACACAGAGTTGCCTGCAGCCTTGAGCCGTATCAGCGAATCCATCAAGGCTTCGCCATCGGCAGGATGCAGGCCGGCCGAAGGTTCGTCGAGCACGTACACCACGCCAAAGAGGTGGGACCCCAGCTGCGTCGCGAGCCGCAATCGCTGCAACTCACCAGGCGACAGCGTCGGCGTGCTGCGCTCCAGCGAGAGATAGCCCAGGCCCAGCTGCTCAAGCGTCGCGATGCGCGCGAGCAGGTCGCCTGCGATCCGCCGCGCGGCGATGAGTTTTTCTTCGGAGAGATTGGCTGTGCGCCGCACATCCGGTGCTGCTGCATGGGCCGAACCACCCATGGCCACGCGGTCGCGCACGGCCTTTCGCGAATCGGACTTGCTGAGCACCGCGTCGTCACTTTCGCTCGCAGCAAGCCGTCCCTGAGCAGCAGGCCGCAACACGGCGGCCAGCTGCGACAACGGCAACTGCGACAGCTCGCCGATGTCCAGCCCCATGAACGTCACCGACAGCGCCGCCTTCTTGAGCCGTTTGCCATCGCACTGCGGGCAGGCACTCGCGCTCATGTAACGCGCCACGCGCTTTTTCATCAAGGCGCTTTGCGTGGTGGCGAAGGTATGCAGTACATAGTTGCGCGCGCCGGTGAATGTGCCCATGTAGCTCGGTTCCATCTTGCTGCGCAGCGCGGCCTTTGTTTCCTTCGGACTGAAACCCGCGTACACCGGCACTGTCGGCGTCTCGTCGGTAAAAAGAATCCAGTCCCTGTCCTTCTTCGGCAGGTCGCGCCAGGGCTTGTCCACGTCATAGCCCAGCGTGACCAGGATGTCGCGCAGGTTCTGGCCGTGCCATGCGGGCGGCCACGATGCAATCGCACGTTCGCGAATCGACAGCGAGTCGTCGGGCACCATGCTCTTTTCGGTGACTTCGAACACCCGCCCGAGGCCATGGCAGCGCGGGCAGGCGCCCTGCGGCGTGTTCGGCGAGAAGTCCTCCGCATAGAGCATCGGCTGTTTCGCGGGATAGGTCCCGGCGCGCGAGTAGAGCATTCGCACCAGGCTCGAAATGGTGGTGACGCTGCCGACCGACGACCGCGCGCTCGGCGTGCCGCGTTGCTGCTGCAGCGCGACGGCCGGAGGCAGCCCCTCGATCGAGCTGACATCAGGCACGCCCGCCTGGTCGATCAGGCGGCGCGCATAGGGGGAGACGGATTCGAGGTAGCGCCGCTGCGCCTCTGCATACAGCGTGCCGAATGCCAGCGAGGACTTGCCCGAGCCGGAGACACCGGTGAACACGACGATCGCGTCGCGCGGAATGTCCACATCGACATCCTGAAGGTTGTGTTCACGCGCGCCGCGAACGTGAACGAAGCCATCGGAGGGTGCCAACCGCATGGGGTGCCCGGCGATTGCGGGCTCGCCGGATGGACAGTGGGACGCGTCGTGGGGTGGAGAAGACTTTTCGCGGGCCATCCCCCCACAGTGCCTTGCCAGGACGATGGTCCGGGTCAGACTCCCCCAAAGACGCGCGTAGGACTGCTTGCTGAGCCAGAACCGTTCAGCCCACCATCTCCAGCTTCATCACGCTCTTGCGCTCGCCCACGCGCGTTCCCTTCGTGTTCGCAATCGCCTCGAAACGCCAGGGCCGCAGCTCATCTTTTTGGCGCTGGTCCAGCCAGCCGAGTTGATCCAGCACGGCGATGGTGGCGGCTTGCACCGCGATCTTGTTGCCGTCGGAGATCTTGAGCGTAAAGGCCTGCTTGCGGCTGCGGCTGGCAAACGCCTGCACGCCATCGGCGCCGGCCTTGGTCACCCAGTCGCCGCGTCCCGCATTCATGAAGGCCTTGTCGCTGCGATTCGTGCCTGATACGAGTTCGGGGTGCGCCGTCATCGCATCGGACAACTGCGCAAAGCTCTCGCCGAATTCGGTGTCCGCCGCGCCGGTGGCGAGTCTTGCATAGCCCCGCGCAAGACTCGACAGCGGCATCGCGAAATTCGGTGCCGAGCAGCCATCGATGCCCAGCTTCAAATCCTCGGGCGCAAGACCGACCACGCTCGCCACTTCGCGCCGGATCGCCTGCTGCAATGGATGGGCGGGCGCGAGGTAGTTGGTGACAGGCCAGCCCTTTTGCACGCAGGCCGCGAGAAAGCCGGCATGCTTGCCGCTGCAGTTGTGGTGACGCTCGTCGATCACCTCGGGCGCGGGGCCGACACCGGCTTCGACGTAGTACGGCACATGGCATCCGCATTGCAGCGCCTTGTAGGTGAGACCAGCCTTGTCCAGCATGCCTTGCACCTGCTCGACGTGCATGGGCTCGCCGCTGTGGCTGGAGCACATCATGGCGATCTTCTCGCGCGAAAAATCAAAGAACTTGGGGCCGCCCGCCTTCACGAAGGCAAGCGCCTGCAGCGCCTTCAAGGTCGAGCGCGAAAAGGTCACCCAGTGCGGATCGCCCGCTTGCGCAACCAGCTTGCCGGCCGCGTCAACCACGGCGACAGCGCCAAAAAACCGGCACTCCAGGGTGCCGCCGCGATAGCTTTCAATGAGGGGGACGAGTGGGGTCATGCGTTCATTATCCGGCGAGGTGATGTCGCTCGTTTGACGCGACCTCCGCCGGGGCGGTATCAGAATGTGAGCCATGTCCGAACTCCGCTCTCCCCTCCAGGCCCAACTCGTCCAGTGGCAAGTCACACCCGGCGACATCGTCGCGCCAGGCGATGTGGTGGTGATCCTGGAAGCCATGAAGATGGAGCACGAAGTTCGCGCGACCGCAGCGGGGCAGGTGCGCGAACTGTTCTTTGGCACCGGTGATGGCGTGGGCCAAGGGGACCTGTTGATGTCCACGGTGGCGCTCGCAGCATCGACGCCCGTGACGCAGGCAGCCGAGTCGCCGGTTGCCCTGTCAGATCCCATGCATCCGGCGCAAGTCCGCGCCGATCTGCAGCGCGTGCTCGACCGCCACGCTCACACGCTCGACGCGGCGCGCCCGGATGCTGCCCGTCGCCGGCACGCGTTGGGCCTGCGCACCGCGCGCGAGAACATTGAGGACCTGTGCGACGCGGGCAGCTTCACCGAATACGGCGCGCTGGCCGTCGCGGCGCAGCGCAATCGCCGCAGCGACGACGACCTCATGCGGAGCACGCCCGCCGATGGCATCGTGACGGGCATCGGCAGCATCAACGGCGATAGCTTCGGGCCGGACAAGTCGCGCGCGGTGGTGATGGCCTACGACGCCACGGTGCTGGCCGGCACGCAAGGCATGCGCAACCACCAGAAGACCGACCGCATGCTCGGCATCGCGCTGGCCAACAAGCTGCCGGTCGTGCTGTTTGCCGAGGGCGGTGGCGGCCGGCCCGGCGATACCGACATGCCCATCGTGGCGGGCCTGCATGTTTCCACTTTCGCCAGCTACGCGCGGCTGAACGGACAGGTGCCGGTGGTCGGCATCGTGGCGGGCCGGTGCTTTGCAGGCAATGCGGCGCTGCTCGGCTGCAGCGATGTGATCATCGCCACGCGCGCGAGCAACATCGGCATGGGCGGCCCGGCGATGGTGGAAGGCGGCGGGCTGGGTGTCTTCAAGCCCGAACAGATCGGGCCCAGCGATACCCAACATGCCAACGGCGTGATCGATGTGCTGGTGGAAGATGAAGCAGATGCTGTGCGTGCGGCGAAGCACTACCTGTCGTTCTTCCAGGGGCGTACGCAGGCGTTCGACGCGCCGGATGCGAATGCGTTGCGCACCGTGGTGCCGGAAAACCGCCTGCGCGTTTACGACACGCGTGCGGCGATGACCGGCATCTGCGACACGGGCTCGCTGCTCGAATTGCGCAGCGGCTTCGGCAAGGGCATCCACACGGCATTGGCCCGCATCGAAGGCCGGCCGGTCGGGATCATCGCCAACAACCCGCTCCACCTGGGCGGCGCCATCGACGCCGATGCCGCCGGCAAGGCCGCGCGATTTATGCAACTGTGCAACGCGCATGGCCTGCCGGTCGTGAGCCTGGTCGATACGCCGGGCTTCATGGTCGGGCCGGAGATCGAGGAGCGCGCGCAGGTTCGGCACGTAAGCCGCATGTTCGTCGCGGCTGCGCATCTGCGGGTTCCGTTTTTCAGTGTCGTGCTGCGCAAGGGGTATGGACTCGGCGCGATGGCGATGTGCGCGGGCGGCTTTCACTCGCCCGATTTCACCGTCGCGTGGCCGACCGGCGAGTTCGGCGCGATGGGGCTGGAGGGCGCGGTGAAGCTGGGCTATCGCAAGGAGCTGGAAGCGCAGCCCGAAGGCGCGGCGCGCGATGCGCTCTACGACCAGCTGGTGGCGAAGCAATACGAAGCGGGTCAGGCGATGAACATGGCCGCGACGCTGGAGATCGACGCGGTCATCGATCCGGCGCAGACGCGGGAGTGGCTGGTGCGGGGGTTGGCTTCTTGCGTGGTGCGTGAGAGTCGCGGACTGTCGATCGACACCTGGTAGCTTTGTCTGAAGGTTGGGCGGCACGCGGCGTTCCGGGTCGTGGTCCGGCACGACAGCCAGGGAGGCTGTCATTGCGGACTTGATCCGCAATCGAAGGCTTCAGAGGCCATAGCCGCTGCGCGGTGGATGCCGGATCGAGTCCGGCATGACAACCGCAGAGAGGCTGTCATTGCGGACTTGATCCGCAATCCATCTTCGATCAGGCGCTGCCGCCGCTTCGCGGTGGATGCCGGGTCATGCCCGGCATGACAGCCTCAGATCACCAATCGCACGGCCCCTGAGAACGTCAAGAAAGCCGCCGCCGTCGTCAGCAAGATGATCCGTGCGATCCGCCCCGTATCCGCGCCGAACCGCTCGGCCAGCACCGATACATTGCTCGCGCTCGGCAACGCCGCCACCAGCACCATCACCGACAGCGCGAACTTGTCCAGCGGCAGTCCCATGGCGATCGCTTCGACGCCCACCACCAGCACCAGCAAGGGATGCAGCACGAGCTTGATCACCGCCACCGGCACGTAATCGCGCAGCGGCATGCGAACATGTTCCTGCGCAGCGGCAACAGCTTGCGAGCGCCAGAGCACCGCGCCTATCGTGAACAACGCCACCGGCGATGCCGAGTCCGCGAGCAGGCCTATCGTCTGCGCCACCGGCTTGATGGGCTCCAATTGCAGGGCCGACGCCACGCCACCCAGAACGATGGCCCATGGCATCGGATTGAGCGCCACGCCGCGCAGCGCATTCTTCGCAGCCTTGGAGGCGCCGTGTTCATCCGCACCATCCAGCCGCGACAGCGCAATGCACAGCGATGAGGTCACCAGCAAGTCCACCAGGATCGTGAGGATCGCCGGTCCCGCAGCGCGCGCGCCGAGCAATGCAACCAGCAACGGTACGCCCATGAACCCGGTATTCGGAAAGGCCGCCACCAGCGCACCGAACGACGCATCGTTCCAGCGGATGCGCCGGTTCATGCTCACCCACACCACGAAGATGACCATCACCAGCGCGCAGAAAAGATAGACCGCGATGGCCGAGAGATCGAGCAATTGCGCAATCGGCGTGGTGGAGCCGAAGCGAAACAGCATGCAAGGTAACGCGAAGTAAAGAACGAAGGTGTTGAGCCCCGGAATCGCGTCGAGCGGCAGCATGCGCCTGCGGGCGGCCAGGTAGCCGCACAGCACCAGCGCGAAGAATGGAAACGTGATCAAAAGGATGTCAAGCACGGCAGTATTCTCCGCGCAACGGCCAGGCGCCTGATGTCAGGGTGCTGACCGGCTCGCCCGCTATGATTCGCCGCTCGCCCGCAGCCTTGTCGCAGTACCTTCTTTTTCTCCCTCCCCCTTTCTCTTCAGCACTCCCCCCCGATGTCCGCCGGTCTCAATTTCGCGCAGCAGGAAGCTGTGAACTATCTGCAGGGGCCATGCCTCGTGCTGGCCGGCGCAGGCTCCGGCAAGACTCGGGTGATCACGCACAAGGTCGCGCGCCTCATCCAGGCGGGGCTGGAAGCCAATCGCATCGCGGCCATCACCTTCACCAACAAGGCCGCCGCCGAAATGCGCGAGCGCGCCAAGAGCCTGATCGGGCGCGAAGCCAAGCAGGTGATGGTGTGCACTTTTCACGCATTGGGCGTTCGCATGCTGCGCCAGGACGGCGCGGCGCTGGGCCTCAAGCCCCAGTTTTCCATCCTCGACAGCGACGATGTCACCAGCCTGCTCAAGGACGCAGGCGGCAGCACCGATGCGAAGGTGGCGCGCCAGTGGCAGTGGGCCATCAGCGCGTGGAAGAACATGGGCCTGAACGCGGCGCAGGCCGAGGCGCAAGCCAAGGACGACAACGAAAAGATCACGGCGCGCATCATGGCGCGCTACGAAGAGCGCCTGACGGCCTACCAGAGCGTCGATTTCGACGACCTCATCGGGCTGCCGCTCAAGCTGCTGCAAGAACATGCCGACGTGCGCGAAAAGTGGCAAAAGCAGATGGGCCATGTGCTGGTCGATGAATACCAGGACACCAACGCCACGCAATACGAAGTGCTCAAGCTCCTGGTCGGCGAGCGCGGGCGGTTCACGGCGGTGGGCGACGACGACCAGTCGATCTACGGCTGGCGCGGCGCGACGCTCGACAACCTCAAGCGCCTGCCGCTCGATTTCCCGCAGCTCAAGGTGGTGAAGCTGGAGCAGAACTACCGCTCGACCAGCGCCATCCTGCGCGCGGCCAACAACGTCATCGGCCCCAACCCCAAGCTGTTTCCCAAGACCCTGTTCTCGGAGCTGGGCGAGGGCGAACCCGTGCGCATCGTCGATGCGGACAACGAGGAACACGAGGCCGAGCGCATGGTGGCGCGCATCCAGTCGATCCGCGCGAACGGCCTGGGCAAGGAATGGAAAGACTTTGCGGTGCTGTACCGCGCCAACCACCAGGCGCGCGTGTTCGAGCAGGCGCTGCGCAAGGCGGCGATTCCGTACAAGGTCTCAGGCGGCCAGAGCTTTTTCGACCGGGCCGAAATTCGCGACCTGTGCGCGTGGTTTCGCCTGTGGATCAACAACGACGACGACCCGGCTTTCCTGCGCGCGGTGACCACGCCCAAGCGCGGCATCGGCCACACGACGCTGCAGCACCTGGGCACGTTTGCCAGCAAGTACAAGCTGAGCCTGTTCGAGGCGCTGTTCTCGTCGTCATTGGGTTCCGTGTTGCCCGCGAAGGCCGTGGGCAGCCTGCATGAATTCGGCCGCTACGTGAACGACCTGGAGTTTCGCGCGCGGCACACGCATGGCGCAGAAGATTCGCGCGCTTTCATGCTCGAATGGCTCAAGGACATCGACTATGAAAAGCACCTGTACGACGGCGAGGAGAGCGAGAAACTCGCTGCAAGCCGATGGACCAACGTGCTGGAGTTCTGCGACTGGATGTCGCAGCGCGCGGGCGGCGAGATCGACGATGCGGCTGGTGTGAGCATCGCGAGCGAAAAGAAAAGTTTGCTCGAAGTCGCGCAGACGATCGCGCTGCTGTCCACCATCAGCGAGCGCGAGAAGGACCAGAACGTAGTGACGCTGTCCACCCTTCACGCGGCCAAGGGTCTTGAGTGGCCGCACGTGATCCTGGCCGGCGTGAACGAGGGGCTACTGCCCTTCAAGCCCGGCGATGACGAAAAATCCATGAGCGAGGCCACCGGCCCGATGAGCGAGAGCATCGTGCAGCGCCTGCAGGAAGAGCGCCGCCTCATGTACGTGGGCATCACGCGCGCGCAGCGCTCGCTGGCGGTGAGCTGGACGCGCAAACGCAAGAAGGGCCGCGAGATGGTGGCGGCGCAGCCCAGCCGCTTCATCGCGGAGATGGCGCTGGAGCAGGCCAGCACCAAAGAGGACCCGCGCGAAAAACTCAAGGCCCTGCGCGCGGAGTTCGCGCGCAAGGCCAGCGACACGGCGGCTGCAGCGGCGGCGGCCGGGGGCTCCTGATGCGTTCCCGGTTTGTCACGGCGTTGTCGGGCGCAGCATTGATCGCGGCCACGCTTGGCCTGCCGGTCGCAGCGCAGAGCCCAGCTCGCGAAGCTCAGGGATCTCGCGCATGCCCAAAGGCATCCGAGGTGACGTTCGCGCACCTGCTGGGCCGATGGCGCGCGCAGATCGAGGGCGCGGCGGACGCAACGCTTGTTTTGGTGCGCCACCCGCAGTACCGCGGCGTGCGCGGCACGATCGACAGGGGCGCAGAGCGCTCCGCCCTCTCCGGCGAAGTCCACGACACCGAGTTCCTGCTGGAGGAATCCATCGACGGCATCGCCATCAGCGCGACCTGGGTCGGGGATGTCGCCGAAGGCTCCTGCGGCCGCGAGGTGCGCGGCACCTGGCGCCTGGAGAGCGACAAGGTCGAGCGCGCCTTCGTGCTGCGCAAGCAGTAGGCCGGCGTTAATCGCCAGAAGCAACCGGCGGCCCGTCGTTCACGAGTTGCCCATCGACGAGTTCCAGCACACGGTCGCATCTGGCGGCCAGGCGCGGGTCGTGCGTCACCACCAGGAACGAGATTTTCAGCTCGGCGTGCATCTGCCGCATGAGCGCGAACACTTCGTTGGCCGATGCCGTGTCCAGGTTGCCGGTGGGCTCATCGGCGAGCACCAATGGCGGCTCCAGCACCAGGGCGCGTGCGATCGCTACGCGCTGCTGCATACCGCCGGACAGTTCACCGGGGCGCTTGGACATCGCATCGCCCAATCCAACGGCGGCCAACACGGCGCGGGCGCGTTCCCGCTGGGCCGGCGTGACGCGACCTTCGCGCATGAGCGCAGGCAGCGTCACGTTCTCCAGCGCGCTGAAAGCAGGCAACAAATGATGGAACTGGAAAACGAAGCCCAATGACGAGCGCCTGCGCCGGGTGAGCGCCGCGTCGTCCAGGCCGTTCATCTCCTGGCCCTCGATGCGATAGCTTCCCGCCGTCATGCGCTCCAGCAGGCCCACGATATTGAGCAGGGTGCTCTTGCCCGAGCCCGACGGACCGATGAGCGCCACGAACTCGCCCCGGTCCAGTCGCAGCGACAGGCCGTGCAACACCTCGGTCTCGTTGGGCAGGCCGATGTTGTAGCTCTTGCGCACGCCGTCCAGCACGAGCAGCTCGCCCGTGGGTGCCGACGATGGGGCCGTGCCGGACGCGCTCATAGGCGAATCGCCTGCGCTGGATCGAGGCGGGCCGCGCGCCGCGCGGGTGCGACGGCCGCCAGCACGCCGCACACCGTGGCGGTGAGCGCGACTTGCAACGCCAACGCAGGGGCCAGCGTGATGTTGAAGAGCGGCAGGCCGTCCGAGCCCAGCACGAAGGTGGTGAACGCCCAGATCAGCGCCACGGCCAGCACCACACCGAGCGCCGATCCCACGGCGCCGACGATCGCGCCCTGCATCAGGAAGATGCGCAGCACCTGTCCCTGCGTCGCGCCCATGGCGCGCAGGATGCCGATCTCGCGCTGCTTTTGCACGACCGACACCACCAGCACGCTGGCGACGCCCAGCACCACCACGATCATCACCACGCCGCGAATCACAGCGGTGCTCACCGATTGCGCGTTCAGCGCCGACACGAGTTGCGCATTGGCCTGTTGCCAGCTCTCGGCCTTGTACGGCCATCTCGCCGCCAGTTCATCTGCCACGGTTTGCGCCGACCAGATGTCGGCCAGCGTGAGGTCCAGGCTGGTCGCACCACCGGGCAGGCCCGCGAGGCTTTGCGCGGTTCGCAGCGGCACCAGCACCGTGCGCCGGTTCAGGTCCCGTACGCCCAAATCCACCAGCGCCGTGACACGCAGTGAGTCACTGACGCCTCCGGTGACGATGCCGATGCGGTCGCCGATGCGAACACCCAGGTCCTTTGCCAGCTCGCGCCCGATGATGGCCTCGCCGGGGCCAAGGCGCGCCGTGCCATCGACGATCTTGGCGCGCAATCCGACGATGCGGTCGTAGCGCTCCAGGTCCACCCCCATCAATGCGATCGCTTTCGATGCTTCACCGCGTTCGGCCAGGCCCGCCGCCGACACCATCGGCGAGACCGCCTTGATTTGCGGCATGGCTTCAAGCAAGGGGACCAGCGGCTGCCAGTTGCCCAGCGAACGCAGGCGCTGCGCGCGCGGCTGCGTCTGCACCAGCTCGCGCGTGGAAGCGCTGGCAGGCGCGCGTGCATCCAGCACCACTTCATCGCGCGGGCTGAGCGTGACGTGCGCCTGCGAGCCCAATGTCTTTTCGATGGTGTTGCGTTGCAGGCCGGTGATCAGCGCCGAGATGTAGGTAACCACTGCCACGCCCGCCGCCACGCCGATGATGATCAGCAGGGTCTGCATGCGCCCTTCGCGCAAAAAGCGCGTCGCGACACGGGTCTCGAATCCGAGCATCGGGGCCTAGCGACCCATGGCGTTGGTCATGGCGGCCCCGGCATCTTCCTTGCCGCCCTTGGCCCCAACCGCTGCCGGTGCGGCACGGCTGTCGATGCGGACACGACCGCCGGGCTGGGGCGCCGGACCTACCAGCACGAACTCGCCCGCGCGCAGGCCCTCGGTGATCTCGACCGCGTCCAGCGTGCGCAGGCCGACGCGCACCTTGCGCGCCTCCACGCGCCCGTCGTTCGCCAGCCAGACCACGCCGCCGGTCGATTCTTCGGATCGCAGCGCATTGGACGGCAACACCAGCGCCTGCTCGCGACGCGCGGTCTCCACTTCGACCGATAGCGTCATGTCCTCGCGCAAGAAGGATGGAAGCGGCTGCGGCAATGCGAACTTGACCTCGATCGCGCCGCGCTGCGCATCCACCAGCGGCGCGATCGAGAGCACGCGCGCCGTGAATCGCTGCGTCGGATACGCGTCGGCCAACACGCCTGCCGTCTGTCCCGGCTGCAGCTGGCCCAGGTAGCGCTCATCCACCTGGGCGACCAGCTGCAACGGTCCGGCCAGCGCCAGGCTGAGCAGCGCGCGTCCCGGTTGCACGATCTGGCCGGGTTCGACCAGACGCGTGAGCACGCGGGCGTCGGCCGGTGCGGTGAGCACCGCCTCGCCCAATCGGGCCTGCGCTGCGGTGCGTGCGGCAGTCGCCAGCGCCAGTTGGGCCTGGGCCTGTGCCACCTCGGTTCCCGGCTCCGCGACTGCGGCGCTTTGCGCGCGTGCGGCATCGCGCTGCGCCTGCGCGACCGCCACCCCGCGGCGCGCCTCGTCCAGCCGCGCCTGGCTGACAAAGCCCTGGGCCACGAGATCGAGCGTTCGCTTGAGATCGGCCTGCGCAGCGACCAGCACTGAGTCGGCTTGCGACACCGAAGCCTGCGCCGTGCTGCGTCCGGTTGTGCGCAAGCCTGCCAGGCGCGCAGCGGCCTGTCGTTCACTGGCTTGCGTTTGTGCCAGCGCTGCGCGCAACTCGGCGCTTTCGAGCCGCACGAGCACATCGCCCGCCTTGACCTGCGCGCCTTCGGCCACCGCGACCTGCAGCACCCGTCCGGTGAGCGTGCTGCCCACATCGACGCGCGATGCCGTGGCCACGCGAGCCGAGAACTGGAGGGTGCGCACGAGTGGCGCCATGCGTGCTACGACCGCCGGCACTGCGGGTGCACGCGTCATCCACCATGCGGCGAACGCGGCTAGGACGACGGTGGCAAGCACCGCGAGAATGACCAGAAGGCGCCGCGACATGGGGCTGATTCTGCCAGTCGCCAGGCGCAGCGCCCTTTTCGTGCGTTGCCGTCCGTCAGTCGTCGTCCCGCTCGTGGCTGCTATTTGCGCTGCCCGCCAGCAGGCCATCGGGCGACTGCTGCCACTCCCATGCGCCGTACGAAAGCACTGCCAGCAGCAGCAAGGCCGCCAGCCACGTCCGCTTGCGCTGCACCAGGTCCGGCCCGTTGCCGGGCATGCGACCGGTGATCATGGGCATGGCCTGGTTACGCCGGCGCAGGATGCTCAGGGCCAGGATCAGCCCCAGGTGCGACAGCACCACCGCGAGCATCGCGTTGCCGAAAAATTCGTGCACATCCTCGAACGCGTCACCGCCCAACCACTCGTTGTAGGTGCCGATGCCACTGAGCGTCAGCGGCAGCACGATGACGAGCAGCGCAACCACGGCGATGCCCATCAGCAGGTTCTGGCCCTGGCGCCAGTTGACTGCACCGGGTGAGCCTGAGGTGAATGCGGTGAACGCGGCGCGCAGCCAGGCACCGATGCCGCTCGCCTTGCGAAAGAGCGCCGATAGCCGCGCCTGCCGCGGCCCGAACACGCCGTAGAGGACGCGAAATGCGAGCAACCCCAGCATGGTGTAGCCCAGCGTGACGTGCAGCAGCCGGAAACGCTCACCGTCGGCTGTCACCCATGCGCCGAGGAACCCCAGCGCGAACAGCCAGTGGAACATGCGGGTCGGCGCGTCGATGACGAGCCGGCCGCGGGCGGCTGTGGCAGAACTGGCGGCAGCCGTGGCGCGGGGTGGAGCGCCTGTAGCGTGTGCAGAGGAAGAAGTCATTGCCGTGTCCTTTCTGGATTTCAGTCGTTCCACGCGCGGCGAAGGTTCGCTGGCACGCCGGCCGGAACTTGGAGGTTGTCGTCGTCAAAGCGCCCCTTCTCGGCGCCCGTGTGACACGCCGCGCAATTCGCCGTGGTCTTGACGCTGGGCAGCTTCCAGATCGAAGGGGCGACCTCGCGGTGCTTGTGCACGAACCACCCGGCGCGCGTGATGCGGTCTTCGGGCGGCTGTTCGCGCACGCGCTTCCACGTGCCGGCGTTGACCTGCAACCAGCCAGCGATCTCGGCCACGGTGGCGGCGTCGAGCGAGGCATCGCTGCCGTAGTGCTTGTCCAGCCCGCCCATGATCTTTTGCCACGAGCGCGCAGGCAATGCCCCCGGCGGGTAGGCCAGGTGACAGGTGCTGCATTCCTGCGCATAGGCCTTCAACGGTGTCACCGCGATCCGGGCCGAGTCGGCCCGGGCGGCTGTCGATGCGGTGACGGCGGCCAGTGCGAGCAGCACGGCGCCCAGGGAGATGAAGGTCTTCATGTCGCGGTCTTTCATGGCTTGACGCTGACCAGATAGGCCAGCAGGTCTGCCTTTTCCTGCGCGGTGCACTCGCGGCTGGTGACGTCCTTGCAGTTGCGACGCAGCCACTTGTCGACCTTGGCCGTGTCAGTGAACGCCTGCAAGTTGAATGCGGGCGCCAATGGCGCAATCGACTTGCCGGTGCTGGCGTGCTTGCCCTGGCCGCTGGGCGGCGTGCCATGACACGACGCGCACGACCATTCGGCGCCATGGCGCGACTGGAAGAACACGCGCCCGGTTTCGGCCTGGCCGGGGCGCTCGGCCTGCGCGTTGAAGCGGGCCAGTTGTGCAGCCGGGGTTGTGTCAGCGGCCTGCGCCGACACGGCGCCGGCGAATGCGACGGTCAGCGCGGCGAGCGCGAGCCAGAAGCTGCGGGGGCGTAAGTTCAAGGGAGGCACTCCTTCGCGTTTGTTCAGATGTCGAGGAAGCCATCGTGCGACTTCACCCCTGAACCCAACCTGAAGCGCGCGTTCATCGGGCGTTCAGATTCGATGGCCACAATGGTTGTCGTGCGGACGCGGTTGCCGCTTCGCGGTGGATGCCGGATCAAGTCCGGCATGACAGGTATTTGGCTGTCATTGCGGACTTGATCCGCAATCCATCTGCGACCAGGCGCCGTCGTCACTTCGCAGTGCGGTTTGCGCCAGGTCAAGCGCCCTGACCGCGGGCGTGCCCACAATCAAGAGGCCTATGTTCCACCACGTTCTCTCCAGCCTGTGTCTTGCAGTCGCCTGCTCAGTGGCGACGGCCCCGGCCATTGCCAGCGAGAAGGACCACGACCGCGCCCGCGCAGCGTTGAAGGCCGGTGAAGTGTTGCCGCTGGCGACAGTGCTGCAACGCGTGGCCCTGACCCATCCTGGCGAAATCCTCGAAGTCGAACTGGAGCGCGAGGACGGCCGCTGGATCTACGAGCTGAAGCTGCTGCAGCGCGGCGGCGCGCTGGTCAAGCTGCACGTGGACGCCGCGAGCGGCGAAGTGCTCAAGCGCAAGGAGCGCCGCTGATGCGCGTACTGGTTGTCGAGGACGAGCCTCACCTGCGCGCCAACCTCACGCAGGCCATGGTGGACGCAGGCTATGCCGTGGACGCAGCAGCCGACGGTGAACAGGCCTTGAACCTGGGCAGCGTGGAGCCTTATGACGCCGTCGTACTGGACCTGGGCCTGCCGGTGATCGATGGCCTCACCGTTCTCAAGCGCTGGCGTGCTGCCGGCATTGCCACACCGGTGCTGCTGCTCACCGCCCGCGACCTCTGGCACGAGAAAGTGGCCGGCATCGACGCGGGCGCCGACGACTACCTCACCAAGCCCTTCCACATGGAAGAACTGCTCGCGCGCGTGCGAGCGCTGCTGCGCCGCTCGCAGGGCCTGGCCTCGCCGGTGCTCACGCTCGGCTCGCTCGCGCTCGACACGCGCAGCAGCCGGGTGACTTGCAACGGCGAACTCGTGCCGCTGACCAGCCACGAGTTCAAGGTGCTCGCCTACCTGATGCATCGTCCCGGCAAGATGGTGTCGCGCGCCGAACTCACCGAGCACATCTACGCACAGGACTTCGACCGCGACTCCAACACGATCGAAGTGTTCGTCGGCCGGTTGCGCAAGAAGCTGCCACCGGGCCTGATCGAGACCGTGCGCGGGATGGGCTATCGGCTGGCCCTGCAAGCATGAGTGACGGTTCTCGCTCACCGTCACTGCGCCGGCGACTGCTGGTAGCTACCGTGGTCGTCCTGGTGTTGGCGCTGGTGCCGGCGGGCTGGCTGCTGGGCGGGCTGTTTCGTGAGCACGTCACGCAACAGTTTCGCGAGACTCTGCAGGTGCAGCTCGACCAACTGGCCGCTGCCACCCAGTTCGGCGCCGACGGCGACCCCGTGGTGGACAACGCGCGAATGACCGACCCTCGCTGGCAGAGACCCCTGTCCGGCCTCTACTGGCAAGTCGATGGACCAGACCGCTCTGCCGCGCTCAGGTCTCGTTCGCTGTGGGACGTCAACCTGGCCCTGCCTTCGGACACGCTCGCCGATGGCACTGTGCATGTACACGATGCGCCGGGGCCGCAGGGCCAACTATTGATGGTGCTGGAGCGCAGCATCCACGACGCCGCGCAACCGCAGCGGGTGTGGCGGCTGGCGGTGGCCCGCAGCACCAGCGAACTGGACGCCGCCGTCGCACGCTTTCGCACACAGCTGGCGTGGTCGCTGCTGGTGCTGTTCGGCCTGCTGGCTGTTGCTTCGTGGGTGCAAGTGACGGTGGGTCTTGCGCCCTTGCGCGCGTTGCGCGAGGCGCTGGACGCGGTTCGCGCCAACCGGGCTACGCGGTTGCAGGGCTCTTTTCCGCAGGAGTTGCAGCCCCTGGTGGACGACTTCAACGAGGTGCTCGCGCAAAACGCCGTCGTGGTCGAGCGTGCCCGCCAGCACGCGGGCAACCTGGCGCATGCGCTGAAGACGCCGCTGTCGGTGCTGCACCAAAGTGCAGAGCAACTCGCGAAGCAGCAGGCCGACCCGCAGGTGGTGGCTCGCGTGATGACGGAGCAGGTCGAAGCGGCGCGCCGTCACGTGGACTGGCACCTGGCGCGCTCGCGCGCGGCGGCGCAGTTGCGGGTCAGCGGGCCGGGCACCGAGGTGTTGCCGGTGCTCGATGGCCTGATCCGCGTGATGCAGCGAGTGCATGCTGCGCGCGGCATTGCAATCGAGCGGCCGGCGATGGAGGCGCCCTGGCGATTTGCGGGTGAAGCACAGGATTTGCAGGAGATGCTGGGCAACCTGATGGACAACGCGTGCAAGTGGGCGCGCAGCCGGGTGGCGGTGCGCATCGAATCGGCGTCGGTGGAGGGCCGGGGCCGACCGCAGCTGCGCATCGTGGTGGAAGACGACGGCCCGGGCGTGCCCACCGACCAGCTGACCCACCTGCCCGATCGCGGCCTGCGACTCGATGAGTCAGTGCCCGGCGCCGGCCTCGGGCTGGCGATCGTGCAGACGCTGGCGCAGGACTACGGGGGACGCCTGGAGTTGGGAACCGCGCCAGACGGTGGACTCGCTGCGACGCTGATCCTGCCCGCGTAGCGCGACAAGAGTCTTCATGGGCGCCCACCGCGGGCTTTCCCGAGCCACGCTCATTGAAAGGCGCGCCGCCGTTCGAACAGATAGGTAAGGTAGGCGTCTCGCCATGCCGGCTGGGCGCACTCCGCGAACAACCCGTTGCAGTGCCTCGACGCGACGATGTTCGCGGCCATCCACTCGTCCGGCGCGATGCCTGCGCGCTCCACCAGCAGTGCGGGCAGGAAAGCCAGGTCCAGGGCGCGCACGCGTGGCGGCTGCGAGGGGCGCCCCTGGGTTTCAACGCTGTACCAGGTGGTCATTTGTGGCGGGATACGCGGATCGCCTGACCCTATGCGGCGAATCATGTCCGGCGCGCTCTCGAAAGGAGGCTGGTGGTCCCCGAACCAGGCAAGCACCGCTGGACGTGTGCTGTTCGAGAGTTCACGGCGCGTGGTCTCCAGCGCCCGGGCGAAGCGGCGCGTGCGCCAGAGATAGTCGGCGAAGGTGTCGCCTGCCTTCTCGCCTCCTGCGTACGCACGCGCCTGGGAAAGAAGTTCGGGCGGCAATCGGCCCAGGTCAACGCCGTGCTCCGAATGGTTGAAGATCGTGACCACGAAAAGAAAAACCGGTTGTCCGTGCTGACGCTCGCGCTCCAGAACCCGCATCGCGGCCGCGTGCATCTCCTCATCGCTTGTCGCCCAGCCGGCTGTCAGGCCGAGTTCGTCCATGTCGTAGAAACGGTCGAATCCGTAACCGGCGTAGGCGGCGCGCGCGTTCATCATGCCGCCGGACACGGGGTAAACCGCCACGGTTCGATACCCGCGCGCCCGAAGCGAGCGCGGCAGTGAAGCTCTCACCTGGGGTGCTACATTGAAAGACGCAAATGCGCCGGCACCCCCGAACACCGTGTGCGGCACCCCCGTCATCATCGTGAACTCAGACAGCCAGGTGCCGCCGCCAAAGGTATGCACACGCAGCGGGCCGGCATCCACCACCGGAGGCTGCGCATCGAATGCGGGAAAGGCGCACAGATGGTCGGGACAGCGGGACCACAGGCGCGGATTGACCTGACTTTCCTGCAGTACCAGAACGATGTCGGGCGCTGCCCCAGCCGGTCGCGAAGAAGCCTCCTGCAGCACGGCCATCTCCGCCTCCAGCGCTGCCGTGTCGACAGGACGATAGTTCGGACGGGGTTCAAGGTAGGCGGTGGAGAGAAATCGCGAATAAAGCGCCTTCTCTCCCTCGGCCAGATCCCAGGCGGCACCGGAGTCGAAACGATCGGCGGCCTGGCGGGCCCATCCATCCAATGACCAAAAACTGCCCGCCACTGCCAGCAGGGCACACGCCCGTGCCGTCCGGCTCATCGGGCCACCGGGGCCTGCGTCTTCCCGCTTCCATGCCTGGACCAGCGCAACCGCGCCGGCCAGCATGGCCAGCGCGGCGTATGCCACGAGCGTGAACTGATGGCCGAAGACACCGACGTTGTCCGAGAACTGCACCATGAAGAAGCGCACGTCTTGCCAGGTCAGCATCGATCCACCAAAGCGCTCCTTGGCGACCATGGCCGCCAGCCCGGTGCAAAAAAGCGCAACGGCGACGACCAGCGAGAATCGGGGCCGACCGCTGAGCGCGAGCAAGGCAAGAAGCGGCAGGCTCATCACGAGCGCCGCAAGTTGCGGCTCGGTCCAGGCAGCACCGAGAATGACCAGCGCATACGCGGCCGCGTCAGACCAACGCCTGCTCACACCCCAAGCGGCCGCTGCGGAAATGGCGATCGCCAGACCATCCCGCCGTGAAAGGCGAGGTAGCGCGAAGTCCCCCGCGCCTGCAGCCGAAAGCGCCAGCATGGCCGGCAATGCCGCCAAGGCCAGTAACCACAGAAAACGTTCGCGCGCAGACAGCCGCAATTCGAAGGCACCCGCTGCATATCCGTACGCCAGGACCGGCGCCACCGCGAGCCAATGCATCGGATGGGACCCCAGATGCCACGCCGCCAAAGCACTCGCGGCGTATACGGCGAGAGGTTTGCGCCGCGCCATGACCCACGCCGCGGCTCCCGGCATCATCGATAGACCCAGACCGAGGCGGGAGGGACACTCATGGCGACGAAACGCTCGCGGCGGCCTTGGCGAAATCCTGCATCGCGCAGCGGATCGCCCCAGCCATAGGTGTAGAGCACACAAAAACGGATCAGCCCCGCGGTATAGCCCTTGCCGATCAGGCGCTTGATCTCCAGGCCTTGCGGGTTGTTCAAAAGCGGGATCGACGTCACGAGACCCACCTGTGCGCGCAGTGATTCCAGGGTGTCGCACGCGCATTCGGCGCGTACTTCGAGCGAAGGGAACCTGCGCCTGAGGTGGGAGGCCCACGCCGCGTCGGCCTCGACAAGAACCGGTCGCAGGACGGCGATGCCACTGGTGAGCGCCCCGGTCCCCGCGCCGAGTTCGATCACTGTCAGGCCTTCTCCCGTTTCGGCCTCAAGGGCAGCGCACGTGTTCCGGGTGACTTCGCCAACCACACGGGAGAGGTCTTTACTGGCGGGCGCGACCGCCCCGGTCCGCCGGGGACTGCGCATGAACCTCAAAGCGAATCCGCCCGCATCCAACAGCACTTGCAAGGCCTTCCCCTATGTCGCCAATTTCAAAGTAGCCCTATTCTGAGCGATCGTCGAAGCTGGCTCCTGGAGTTGAGCTGATCGGGCCCGAGTCGAAGCGCGATGCCGTTGTGCAGGATTTATTCGTCGTCCGGGGCGGGCTTCGCAGGCTGCGCAGCCAGGCGTTGCGAAGAGCTTGCCGCTTCTTGGCAAGCTGCCCCAGCCAGACCAGAATGCGAACGAACAAAGGAGCCTTGCGTGACGCCAGTCCACCCGCTCGATAACGTCATCGGATCCGGGATGCCCTTGTTCGAAAGCGCGGCCGACGTGGCGGCTTTCGAAAGCACGCCCTATACCCGTCGAATCCGCGCGCAGAGCATCTACGAGGCGCTGCAGCTGGGAGCGGCGGTCGATCCGGATGCGCCGGCGCTCCAGTTTCTGTCGAATGCAGACCCGGGCGTTTTGCCCCTGACAATTTCGCATCGTCAGCTCGGCCACCGCATCACGCAGGCAGCCAACCTCTTTCACGGACTGGGCGTCGGCCCCGATGATGTCGTCAGCGTGCTGATGCCGCTGCTACCGCAGGCTTTCTTCGCATTGTTCGGCGCGCAGGCTGCAGGCATCGCCAACCCGGTCAACCCACTGTTGTCTGCGGCGCAGATCGCCGAAATTCTGCGTGCGGCGGGCACCCGGGTGCTGGTGACGCTCGGGCCGCAGCCAGGCTCGGACATCTACACCAAGGTTCTTCAGATCAGGGACCAGCTGCCGCAATTGAAGACGGTACTTGTCGTTGCCGGCAGTGGCAGCGACGGCGCCGAGCTGATCGGTGCGGTCGATTTCGACGCTGCGTTGGCGCAATGCCCGGGCGACCGGCTGGTGAGCGGCCGTGGCATCCAGGCGGCGGACACCGCAGGCTACTTTCATACCGGAGGCACCACCGGCATGCCCAAGCTCGTGCGTCACACCCATGGCAACCAGGTGTACCAGGCCTGGGCCATGGGATTGATGCTGCCTTTCGGGCGCAACCCGCTGTTGTTCGGGCTGCCCCTGTTCCATGTCGGAGGCGCATTGACGCAGGCGCTGGCCGTGTTGTCCGCAGGCGGATCGCTGGTTGTGCTGGGGCCGGCGGGATGGCGCGAGCCGAATGCGTTCGCGAACGTCTGGAAGCTGGTCGAACGTTTCCGGCCGTCGGTCCTGGCTGCTGTTCCCACGGTGTTGGCAGCTGCCGTCCAGGTGCCGACCAACGCAGCAGACATCACGAGCCTTCAGTGCGCGGCTGCGGGGGGCTCGGCCGTTCCCCTGGCTGTGGGTCGCGCCTATGGAGAACTCGGCCTGCCGATGATCGAGGTTTACGGCATGACCGAGACCTCCAGCGTGCTGACCCAGGCTTACCGTGGACGACCGCTTCGCCTGGGCTCCGCCGGCCATCCAGTGCCGTACAGCCGCGTGCGAATCGTCAAACTGGGCAGCGACGGCCGGTCGGCTGGTGATTGCGCGCCCAACGAGATCGGCGTCATCGCGATGGCGGGGCCAGGGGTGTTCTCGGGGTACCTGAACGAAGCGCATAACCGGGACGCCTTCGTCGACCCAGGCTGGGTCAACTCCGGAGACCTCGGCCGCGTCGATGACGAGGGCTATCTATGGATCACCGGCCGTGCGAAGGATCTGATCATCCGCGGCAGCCACAACATCGATCCCGTTGCGATAGAAGAAGTGTTCTTCCAACACCCGGGTGTGGCACTGGCTGCTGTTGTCGGTGAGCCTGACGCGCACGCCGGTGAACTGCCCGTGGCCTTCGTGCAACCGCGCCCCGGCGTGACCCTCGATGCCGAAGCGCTCACGGCGTTTGTGCGCGAGCGAACGCCGGAGCGAGCCGCCGTCCCGGTCCAGATCTATTTCACCGACGCGATCCCGCTGACGGCGGTGGGCAAGGTGTTCAAGCCGGCGCTGCGCATCGACGCCGCGCAACGGGCAGTGAGCCGAATGCTGGCGGGACTGGCTCCACAGGGAGTGCGTATTCAGTGCGACGTCAGCCAACACCCCGAGCACGGCAACATCATCACCGTCCGCGTCGAAGACGTTGCCGTCGACGCGCGGGGGTCGCTGGCCCAACAGATCAGCGAGAGGCTAGCTCCGCTGACGCTGCGAAGCGAGATCGTCTGGGATTGAGCCAACGCCGGCCAGGTTCATGGCTCGCGAAGGGGCAGGATCAAAGCGTGAAGTCGTAATCCACCGTGATCGGCGCGTGATCGGAAAACTTCTGCGCCTTGTAGATCGATTCGGTGCGCGCCAGCCGCGCGGTGGCCGGCGTTGCGAGGTGATAGTCCAGCCGCCACCCCACGTTGTTCGTATAGGCCTGCCCCCGGTTGCTCCACCACGTGTAGCACTCTTCGGTCGTGTCGGGCTTGAGCAGGCGGTACACATCGACCAGGCCGGTTTCGGAGATCAGCTTGGTCATCCACGCACGCTCTTCCGGCAGGAAGCCGCTGTTTTTCTTGTTGCTGCGAAAGTTCTTCAGGTCGCTTTCCTGGTGGGCGATGTTCACGTCGCCGCACAGGATGAATTCGCGCGTTTCCTTGAGCTTGCACAGGAACGGATCGAACTCTTCGAGAAACCGGAACTTCGCCTGCTGGCGATGTTCGCCGGAGGAGCCGCTGGGAAAATAGCAGCTCACGATGGAGAACTTGCGCGCTGGCGTGTCGAAGCGCAGTTCGACGTAGCGCCCTTCGGCGTCGAACTCGCTCGAACCGTAGCCCACCACCACATCGCTGGGCTCGTGACGCGTGTAGAGCGCCACGCCGGAGTAGCCCTTTTTCTCCGCGAAATGAAAGTAGCCCTTCAGGCCCGCCAGTTGCTCGAAGCGGCCTTCGATGTCTGCCGCCTGGGCCTTGACCTCCTGCAGGCAGAGGCAGTCGGGGTTGGTGCTGGCGATCCACGCTTCGACACCCTTGCTGGTGGCGGAGCGGATTCCATTGAGGTTGAGGCTGGTCAGTCGGAACATGCAAATCGATCGGTGAGGCTTTGGGCAACGCGCGCCAGGAGGGCGTCGCGTTCGCCGGGCGCGTGTTCGCGCCAGAGCGTCATTGTCGGATACCAGGGCGTGTCGGCGCGTGCGATGCCCCAGCGCCAGTCGGAGTTGAAGGGAAGCAGCAGCCACGTCGGCCGGCCCAGGGCGCCCGACAAATGCGCGACGCTGGTATCGACGCTGATCACCAGGTCCATGCAGGCACACAGGCCCGCCGTGACACTGAAGTCGGTGAGCTGCGACGAGGCATCGAAAACATCGCCGCGCGCTTGCATCGCCTCGCGGTCGCCGGCGCGCAGGTCGCGTTGCAGGCAGACATAGCGCGGGCCGCGCGGCAAGGTCGCCAGCAGGCGTGCCAGGCCCATGCTTCGCGCCTTGTCGTTGCCGTGCGCCGGGTTGCCGCCTGCCACCAGTCCCACTCGGGCTACCTTCGATTCACCGAGCCGCGTGCGCCAGGCATGGATCTGCGATTCAGGCGCAGCCAAATAGGGATGCGCTACCGGCCATTGCCGCAAGGGTTCGCCCGCCAGCCAGGGGATGCTCATCAACGGCGCGTGCAGGTCGTACGGCGGCAAAGTCGCACCGCTGGCGACGATCTGGGTGTTGTCGAAAAGTCCGGCAAGGAGCGAGGCAATTTCAGGTTGCACCAGCAGCAGCACACGAGCGCCTTGTGCGACGACCCAGGGAACGTATCGGCAGAACTGCAAGGTGTCGCCCAGGCCCTGTTCGGCATAGAGCAGCACGGTCTTGCCCTGCAGCGCGGCGCCGGGCTGCCAGCGGGGTTTGCGAAGGTGACGCCCGGCCATCGGCATCGAAGGCCGCTGCCAGCGCCACTCGAACTCCTGCCAGCCGCGCGCCTCGTCGCCCATGCGCAGCAGCACCAGCGCCAGGTTCCAGTGCGCTTCGACGTGGCTCGGATCAACGGCGATCGCGCGCTCCAGGGACGCGAGCGCCGCTTCATGGCGGCCCAGGTCGGCCAGGGCGAGCCCGCGGTTTTGCCAGGCGGTTGCGTTCTGCGCATCCAGGGCCAGCGCCCGGTCGTAGTCCGCGAGCGCGGCGATGCGATCGCCCAGGTCGTAGTGCGTGTTCGCGCGGTGCAGCCATGCGCGGGTGTAGTCGGGATTCAGGGCGAGCGCACGATCGAAGCTGGCGATCGCTTCGCGCGCGCGCCCCAGCTGGCGCAGCGTTTGACCATGCTCATGCTGCAGCGGCGCACATTGACGCGCGGCGTCAGTGGAGTGGATGGCAGGCGTCAGCAGCGCCAGCGCCTGCGCGGGCTGGCCCGCCTGCCGCAGCGCCCAGGAGCGCTGCGCGAGGGCGTTGGCCTGGGTGTCGGTCAACACGGCGGTCAATACAATCTCGTCCACGACAAAAGGTTTCGCATGACTATCCACCAAGACAACGGGCACGACGAGATTGCACGGGAGTTCATCGAATTTGCCATCGAAGCCGGCGTGCTGCGGTTCGGCGAATTCAAGACCAAGGCCGGACGACTTTCCCCCTACTTCTTCAACGCCGGCCTGTTCGATGACGGCGCCAAGCTAGGACGGCTCGCTCAATTCTATGCACGGCGCATCCTGGCTTCGGGCATCGAGTTCGACATGCTGTTCGGCCCTGCCTACAAGGGCATTTCGCTGGCCGCTGCCGTCGCCATTGAAATGGCGCGGCTCGGGCGCAACGTTCCGTTTGCGTACAACCGCAAGGAAGCCAAGGACCACGGCGAAGGCGGCACGCTGGTCGGCGCACCGGTCAAGGGCCGGGTGCTGGTGATCGACGACGTCATCACCGACGGCGCCTCCAAGCGCGAAGCCCGCGACATCATCGAAGCAGCCGGTGGCAAGGCATGCGGCGTTGCCATTGCACTGGACCGACAGGAGAAGGCGACGGCCAACGGCGCCGATGTGGACTACAGCGGCGTGCAATATGTCCAGCAGCAACTCGGGCTGGAGGTTTGCGCGATTGCGCGGCTTGCCGATTTGCTCCAGTATCTGGAAAACAAGGGGGGTGACAACCTGGGCGCATGGCATGAGGAGGTGCTGGCTTACCGGCAACGCTACGGCGTCAAATAGGGTTTGGATGCAGTACCTGGCATTGCGATTTCTTGTGGGTTTTGGGGCTTGCTTCGGCATGGCCGCGACGGCATTGGCACAGCAAGGTATCTATACCTGCATCGATGCCAAGGGCCGCCGCCTGACCGCCGACAGGCCCATCCCCGAATGCATTGACCGTGAGCAGCGTGAGCTCACCCCCAGCGGCACCATCCGGCGCAAGGTCGGCCCCTCGCTCACCGCGGAGGAGCGCGCAGCCGAAGAGTTGCGGGTTGCCAGGGCGCTGGAGGAAACCAAGCGCATCCAGGAAGAGAAAAAGCGCGAGCGGGCACTGATCGCCCGCTATCCGGACCGGGCGACGCACGACAGGGAGCGGACCGCTTCACTCGCGCAGATCGACGACGTCATCAACGCCGCGAACAAGCACCGCGCAGAGCTTGAAGCGCAACGCCGCAAGCTGGACGTGGAACTCGAGTTCTTCAAGGGCGACCTGACCAAGGTCCCGTTCAAACTCAAGCGCCAGGTCGACGAGAACACGCAGGCCATGGAAAGCCAGCGCCGGTTCATCGTCAACCAGGATGTCGAGAAGCAGCGCCTGAACGCCCGCTATGACGAGGAGCTGGTCAAGCTCAAGGTGATGTGGGCGCAGCTGGCGTCGCCAGCACCCAGGACTGCCACCGTTGCGGCGTCGGGGACGGCGAAACGCTGAGCGCTGGGCGGGCCCGAAAGTTGTCATTGCGGACTTGATCCGCAATCCATCTGTGATCAAGCGCCGCTGCCACTTCGCGGTGGATGCCGGATGAATTGCAACCCCGGACTCGATCCGGGGCCGGCATGACAGCCTTCTAACCCAGCTTCGCGCGCAGCAGGTCGTTCACCTGCGTGGGGTTCGCCTTGCCTTTGCTGGCTTTCATGACCTGGCCGACCAGCGCGTTGAACGCCTTGTCTTTGCCGGCCCTGAACTGGGCGACGTTGTCTGCATTCGCAGCGATCACGTCGTCGATGATCTTTTCCAGGGCGCCGCTGTCATTCATCTGCTTGAGGCCTTGCGCCTCGATGATGGCATCGACATCACTGCCCTTCCCCGTCCAAAACGCCTCGAAGACCTGGCGGCCCGCGTTGTTGGAAATCGTGCCGTCCGAAATGCGGCGTATCAGTGCTGCGAGTGCCTGCGCGTTCACCGGCAAGGTTTCGAGGCTGACATCGCCCGTGTTCAGCCGCCGCGAGATCTCGCCCATTACCCAGTTGCTCGCGAGCTTGGGCTGCTCCGATGCTTTCGCCACGGCTTCAAAGTAGGACGCCATCGCCTTGCTTTGGGTCAGCGTGGTGGCGTCGTACTCCGGCACGCCGTAGTCCTTCACGAAACGCGCAGCCATCACACGCGGCAGCTCCGCCATCTCGCTGCGCACGCGTTCCACCCATTCGGGCGAAACCGCGAGCGGCGGAAGATCAGGATCAGGAAAGTAGCGATAGTCGGCAGCATCTTCCTTGGTGCGCATCGCACGCGTCTCGCCGGTGTCAGGATCGAAGAGCACGGTAGCCTGCTGGATCGCCCGGCCGTCTTCGATCTCTTCGATCTGCCAGCGGATCTCGAAGTCGATCGCCTGCTGCATGAACTTGAAGCTGTTGAGGTTCTTGATCTCGCGGCGCGTGCCGAGTTCGGCGCCGGGCTTGCGCACCGACACGTTGGCGTCGCAGCGAAAGCTGCCCTCTTGCATGTTGCCGTCGCAGATACCGATCCACGTCACGATCTTGTGCAGCTCTTTCGCGTACGCCACTGCTTCCTCGGAAGATCGCATGTCGGGCTCGGTGACGATCTCGAGCAGCGGCGTTCCGGCGCGATTGAGGTCGATGCCCGATTGGCCGATGAACTCTTCATGCAGCGATTTGCCCGCGTCTTCTTCAAGATGGGCACGCACGAGACGAACCGACTTTTTCTCTTCGCCCAGATAGAACTCGACGCTGCCGCCCTGCACCACCGGAATCTCGAACTGGCTGATCTGGTAGCCCTTGGGCAGGTCGGGATAGAAGTAGTTCTTGCGCGCGAAAACGCTGCGCGGCGCGATGTGCGCATTCACGGCCAGGCCGAACTCGATGGCGCGCTCGACGGCGCCCTTGTTCATCACAGGCAACGTACCGGGCAGTGCGAGATCAACGGGGCAAGCCTGCGTGTTGGGCTCTGCGCCGAAGGCCGTAGGCGCACGGCTGAAAATCTTGGACTGCGTGGAAAGCTGCGTGTGCGTCTCGAAGCCGATGACGACTTCGTATCCGTGGATCAGTTGGGTCGTCATGGCTTAAAAGCCCTCCGGGGTGCGGAGGTGGAAGTCCGTTGCCTGCTGGAAGCGATGGGCTGCATTGAGCAATTTGCCTTCGGCGCAATAGTTGCCGAGCAGTTGCATGCCGACCGGCATGTTGCCCGCACCGAAGCCGCAGGGAATGCTCATGCCGGGCAGGCCCGCCAGCGAACCGGGCAAGGTGAATATGTCGGCCAGGTAGTTCGCCACCGGATCATCGGATTTCTCGCCGATCTTCCATGCGACGGTCGGAGCCACGGGACCTGCGATCACGTCGCACACCTTGAACGCCTGCTGGAAATCGTCGGCGATCATGCGCCGGATTTTTTGCGCCTGCAGGTAGTACGCGTCGTAGTAGCCATGCGAGAGAACATACGCACCGATCATGATGCGGCGCTTGACCTCGTCGCCGAAAGCTTCGGCGCGCGTCTTCTTGTACATCTCGATCAGGTCGCCGTGCGCCTTGGTGCGATGGCCGAATTTCACGCCGTCGAAGCGAGAAAGATTCGACGACGCTTCGGCCGGCGCGATGATGTAGTACACAGGAATCGACAGCTCGGTTCGCGGCAGCGTGATGTCCACGAGCCTGGCGCCGAGCCGCTCGTATTCCTTCAGTGCGCTGTCGATCGCAGAGCGCACGTCGGCAGACAAACCTTCACCGAAAAACTCCTTGGGCACGCCAATGCGCAGCCCCTCGATCGAGTCGCCGAGCGAGCGCGTGAAGTGTTCTGCGGGCACATCGAGCGATGTCGAATCGCGGTCGGGGTCGGGGCCGCACATTTGAGAAAGAAGCAGCGCGCAATCTTCTGCCGTGCGTGCCATCGGCCCGGCCTGGTCCAGGCTCGATGCGAACGCGATCATCCCGTAACGCGATGCGCGGCCGTAGGTTGGCTTGATGCCCGTGATGCCGCAGAACGCAGCGGGTTGGCGAATCGATCCGCCGGTGTCCGTACCGGTGGACGCAGGTGCAATCCGGGCGGCCACGGCGACCGCGCTGCCGCCTGACGAGCCACCCGGAATTCGCGAGGTGTCCCAGGGATTGAGAACCGGCTTGTACGCGGAGTTTTCGTTCGACGAGCCCATCGCGAATTCATCGCAGTTCAACTTGCCCAGCGTGACAGCGCCTGCCTCGGACAGCTTCGCCACCACGGTTGCGTCGAAGGGCGAGCGGTAGTTCTCCAGCATCTTCGAGCCGGCGGTGCTCGCGAAGTCTTTGGTGACAAAGATGTCCTTGTGCGCAACGGGCACGCCCAGCAGCGGCGCGGTGTCGCCGGAGGCGATGCGGGCATCGGCCGCCTGCGCCTGCGCGAGGGTGACGGCTTCGTTCACGTCGAGGTAGGCGCCGAGCTTGTCGTGCTGCGCCCCGCGCGCCAGAAAATGCTTCGCGGTCTCGACGGCCGACACTTCCCGCGACTGAAGCTTTTTCGCCAGCTGCGCGACAGTCAATTCGTGCAGGCCGCTCATTCGATCACCTTCGGCACCAGAAAGAGGCCGCGCTCGACGGCGGGGGCACTGCGCTGGTTGGCTTCGCGGTCGATATTGGGATCGGCGACGTCATCGCGCAGCCGCAGGACCACGTCCCCGATGGTGGCCATGGGGTGTGCCAGGGGCTCGATGCCGGTGGTGTCGACCGCACGCATCTTCTCGACGATGTCGAAAAAGCCGTTGATCTGGGTCAGCATGCGCTCGCTTTCGGCCGGCTGCAGTTCCAGCCGGGCGAGGTGCGCGATGCGCGCGATGTCTTGGGAGGTAAGGGACATGAGGAAAAAATTCGGCTCGAACGCACGCGCAAACCGGCGTGCAACAGGTGTAAACGCGAAATTTTGGCCCTGTAGAGGCGGGTTTCTGGGGAGGGGATCGGGTATTATCCCGCCTTTAGTGCAACACCCGCGAAAACGCCGGCATTTGCAGGAAAACCACGGCTTTCCACCCCAATAACATGACCCATCGCCATCACGGCCGCGCCCGCTGCATGGCTCCCGAGAGGACTTCCTGATGTTCGGAGCATTCCGTCGGTACTTTTCCACCGACCTGGCAATCGACCTGGGCACGGCCAACACCCTGATTTTCGTACGCGACAAAGGCATCGTCCTGGATGAGCCTTCCGTCGTTGCGATCCGTCACGAAGGCGGCCCCCAGGGCAAGAAAACCATCCAGGCCGTCGGCCGCGAGGCCAAGGCCATGCTGGGCAAGGTGCCCGGCAACATCGAGGCGATCCGCCCGATGAAAGACGGCGTGATCGCCGACTTCACCGTCACCGAGCAGATGCTCAAGCAGTTCATCAAGATGGTGCATCCGCGCGGCATCCTGAAGCCCAGCCCCCGCATCATCATCTGCGTGCCCTGCGGTTCGACCCAGGTCGAGCGACGCGCCATTCGCGAGTCGGCCCTGGGCGCCGGGGCGAGCGAGGTGTACCTGATCGAAGAGCCCATGGCCGCAGCAATCGGCGCGGGCCTTCCGGTGTCCGAAGCTTCCGGCTCGATGGTCGTGGACATCGGCGGCGGCACGACCGAGGTCGGCGTGATCTCGCTCGGCGGCATGGTCTACAAGGGCAGCGTCCGCGTTGGCGGAGACAAGTTCGACGAAGCCATCATCAGCTACATCCGCCGCAACTACGGCATGCTCATCGGCGAGCCCACGGCAGAAGCCATCAAGAAGAACATCGGCTCGGCCTTCCCCGGCAGCGAAGTCAAGGAAATGGAAGTCAAGGGCCGCAACCTCTCCGAAGGCGTGCCGCGCTCGTTCACCATCTCCTCCAACGAGATCCTGGAAGCGCTCACCGATCCGCTGAACAACATCGTCTCGGCGGTGAAGAACGCGCTGGAGCAGACGCCCCCTGAACTCGGCGCCGACATCGCAGAGCGCGGAATGATGCTCACCGGCGGCGGCGCCTTGCTGCGCGACCTCGACCGCCTGCTCGCCGAAGAAACGGGCCTTCCGGTGCTGGTCGCCGAAGACCCGCTGACTTGCGTGGTCCGCGGCTGCGGCATCGCGCTGGAGCGGATGGAGCGGCTGGGTTCCATTTTCACGAGCGAGTGACGGCATGAATTTCCCTCCCCTTCCGGGGGAGGGTTAGGGTGGGTACAACAGCGCTGAAATGCCCCCACCCCGGCCCTCCCCCAGAGGGGGAGGGTGCAAAATAACCGTCTCCATGCCTTTAGGTACTCTCGATCGCAACCCGCCACCCTTCTTCAAGCAGGGTCCGTCGGCAATTTCCAAACTGATGGTGTTCAGTGCGATTGCGCTGTTCCTGATGGTGGCCGACACACGCTTCAAGATTGCACAACCCGTGCGTGCAGCCATCGCGACAGCGCTCTATCCCGTGCAGTGGGCCGCCATGCGGCCGGTGATGTTTGTCAGTGGCGGCTTCGACTACTTCGAGTCCCTCGCGAGTGCGCAACGCGGTGAAGCCGCTGCCCGCGCCAAGCTTGCGCTGCAGGCCCAGCGGTCGTTCCAGGTCGAGCAGCTCACCCAGGAGAACGAGCGCATGCGCAAGCTGCTCGAACTTCGTCCCCGCTTCGTGGCAACCTCGACCGCCGCCGAGGTGCTCTATGACGCGGCAGATCCCTACACCCGCAAGATCATCATCGACAAGGGATCGACCCACCAGGTCAAGGCCGGCTCGCCGGTCATTGATGAGGGCGGCGTGCTGGGCCAGGTCACACGGGTCCATCTGCTCATCAGCGAGGTGACCCTGATCACCGATCGTGAACATGCGATCCCGGTGCTCAATGCCCGCACAGGTGCTCGCAGCGTTGCCTACGGGGATCCCACGTTGCACGGCGGCTCGCTGGAGCTTCGCTTCATGGCAGCCAATGCCGATGTCCAGCCCGGAGACCTGCTCACCACCAGCGGTGTCGATGGCGTGTACCCCTCGGGCTTGCCGGTTGCGAAGGTGGAGAAAGTCGATCGCCGCGCCGATTCTGGCTTCGCCCGCATCACGTGCCTGCCCCAGGCGCTGGTGGGTGGCGCGCGTCACGTCATGGTGCTTGCGCCGATGACCGATCTGCTTCCCCCACGTCCGGCACCCGAAGACGCGGCGCCTGCCGCCCGCAAGGGAGGCCGCCGATGATCATGCGACAGGGTCAGCAGCTGCTCTTGCCCGCCAACCCGGTTTTCATCTGGGGCAGCCTGCTGCTCGCGCTCATCGTCAACATGCTGCCGATCGGACGGGCGCCGTGGATGCCGGATGTGCTCGCGCTGGTCGTCGTCTTCTGGAGCGTGCACCAGCCGCTTCGCGTGGGCATTGGCGCGGCGTTCATCTTCGGCCTGGCGATGGATGTGCACCAGACCGCATTGCTGGGCCAGCATGCGCTCGCCTACACGGCGCTCAGCTATTTCGCGATCACCATCCATCGCCGCCTGCTCTGGTTCTCGGTGCCGTCGCAGGCCGTGCAGGTGTTGCCGCTTTTTGTCGCTGCGCACGCGATCGAGCTGGCCATCCGCATGTTGATGGGCGGCACCTTCCCCGGATGGGTCACCGTCATCGCACCGCTGGCCGAAGCTGTGCTGTGGCCGGTCGTCAGCGTCTTGCTGCTCGCGCCGCAACGCAGGGCGCCCGATCCCGATGAAAATAGGCCGCTCTGAGCGCTTTACCGGGCCGCCAGCGCAACTTGTCTTGCCGCTTCGCCACTAACCACGCATGACCGAATTACGAAACGTCGAAGCCGACCTGTCGCGCTTTCGCATCCGCGTGCTGGCTGCGAGCCTCGTCGTCGTCGTGTGCTTCCTGCTGCTGGTGTCGCGACTGGTGTACCTGCAGGTGTATCGCCATACCGACCTGCTTGAACAGGCCGAAAACAACCGCACAGCCATCGTTCCCGTGGTGCCCAACCGCGGCCTCATCCTCGATCGCAACGGCATCGTGCTGGCCACCAACTACTCGGCTTACACGCTGGAGATCATGCCGTCGCGCCTGGCCAGCCTGGACAAGACCATCGAAGAGCTGTCGACCATTGTCGATATCCAGCCGCGCGACAAGCGGCGTTTTCGCAAGCTGCTGGAAGAGTCCAAGAATTTTGAGTCGCTCCCGATCCGCACCCGCCTGACCGATGAAGAGGTGGCGCGCTTCGCCGCCCAGAGCTGGCGGTTCCCGGGTGTGGACATCAAGGCGCGCCTTTTTCGCAACTATCCCTACGGCGAGCTGGCCAGCCATGTGATCGGCTACATCGGGCGCGTCAACCAGGCCGAGAAAAAGGTGATGGAAGACTGGCCCGAAGAGGCGCAGACCAACTACAAGGGCACCGAGTACATCGGCAAGCTGGGCGTCGAACAGAGTTACGAAGCCCAGCTGCACGGCATCACCGGCGTCGAGCACGTGGAGACTTCGGCGGGCGGACGCGCCATGCGCAAGCTCGCCAGCCGGCCTGGCACGCCCGGCAACACGATCGTGATGTCCATCGACATCAAGCTGCAAAAGCTGATCGAAGACCTTTACGGCGACCGGCGCGGCGCGATGGTCGCCATCGATCCCAAGACGGGCGAAGTGCTCGCGTTTGTCAGCAAGCCCACCTTCGATCCCAACCTGTTCGTCGATGGCATCGACAGCGAGAACTGGGCTGCGCTCAATGAGTCGCTGGACAAGCCTTTGCTCAACAGGGCGCTGCGCGGCACCTATCCGCCCGGCTCGACGTACAAGCCGTTCATGGCGCTGGCCGCGCTTGAAACCGGCAAGCGCACGCCGCAGCAATCCATTTCCGATCCGGGCTTCTTCATGTTCGGCGGCCACCGGTTTCGGGACGACAAAGAGGGCGGCCACGGCGTGGTGGATATGTACAAGTCCATCGTCCAGTCTTGCGACACCTACTACTACGTTCTTGCCAATGACATGGGCGTGGACCTGATGCACGATGAGCTGGTGAAGTTCGGCTTCGGCGAGCTGACCGGCATCGACATCCAGGGCGAAGCGCGCGGGCTCCTGCCCTCGACCAAATGGAAACGGGCCGCCTATCGCAAGCCCGAACAGAAGAAGTGGTACGCCGGCGAGACGATTTCGCTGGGCATCGGGCAGGGCTACAACAATTTCACGATGCTGCAGCTGGCATCGGCCACGGCGACACTCGCCAACTCGGGCGTGAAGATGAAGCCGCACCTGGTGAGCAAGGTGATCGACGTGGTGACCAAGACGCCGACGGATGCGGTGCGTGTGGTGGGGGAGCGAATTGCCAAGGCCGAGAACATCGACATCATCCGCAAGGCGCTGGTGGGCGTGAACATCGAAGGCACCTCGGCGCGCGCGTTTGCGGGTGCCGGCTACACGAGCGGCGGCAAGACCGGAACCGCACAGGTGATTGCCATCAAGCAGGGCGAAAAGTACAACGCGTCGGCCATCGATGAGCGCCATCGTGATCACGCGTTGTTCATGGCATACGCACCCGCTGAAGACCCCAAGATCGCGATCGCCATGATCGTGGAGAACGCCGGCTTCGGCGCACAGAACTCTGCGCCTATCGCCCGCCGCGCATTCGACTATTTCCTGACGGGCATGTACCCGAGCGAGGAAGACATGGCGCTGGTGCGGCAGGGCAAGGCAACGACCCCTGTCGGCAAGCCGCGTCCTGCGGCTGATGTGCCCTGGGTCGTTCCCGGCGCTGCGCCGGCGCCTGCGGCGGCGTCATCTGCGCCTCTGGCCGCTGCCCCTGCGAACGCTGCCAGCGCGGCGGCCCCACCCAAGCCCTCAGCCGCCGTCAAGCCGGCGTCTTCGGTTCGCGTGGCTGCGCAGTAGCGGCCGCGCGCAGCAGCCAGTTTCCAACCTCGTCGGGCATCGTGCGGACATGCCCCGGCAGGCTGCCGTCGGGGAACCCGACATGACCGCCTTCTTGCGGCTGCCACAGCGTGACGAAATGGCCCACCCCACCGGCTATGGGCAGGCTCGCTGCGGGCACGAAAGGGTCGTTGCGTGCGTTGAGGCACAGCGCCGGGATACGGATGCGGTGCAGGTGCGGTTTGGCGCTCGCGCGCGCGTAGTAGTCGTCGGCGTTGGTGAAGCCGTGCAGCGGCGCGGTGAAGATGTCGTCGAATTCGTAGAGGTCTCGGGCCGCCTGCATCCGTGCGCCATCGAAAAGGCCCGGGTGCTGCTGCAGTTTCTCCAGCGCCTTCGGCTTCATCGAGCGCAGGAACATCGTCGTGTACACGAGCCGGTTGAAGCCGTGGCCGATCTGCACGGAGCTGGCGGCCAGATCGAGCGGCGAGCACACGCTGGCAACGGCGCGGACCAGGGTGCTGGCGCCCTCGCCCGCCTCGCCGGCCCATCGCATCAACGCATTGCCGCCCAGCGACACACCGACCGCGACGATGGGGCCGTCGTGGTGCTCGCGCAGTCGCTGGAGAATCCAGGCAATTTCTTCATGATCGCCTGAGTGATAGGCGCGGGGCCCCGCGTTGAGCTCACCGCTGCACCCGCGAAAGTGCGGGATCGCGAACGCCAGGCCATGCTCGGCTGCGAAATCGGCAAACGCTTCGGCGTAGTGACTGCGCGAGGACCCTTCGAGGCCGTGGAACATGACCAGCAGCGGTCGGTCGGCTTGCACGCAACCCTGCGGGATCAGCCAGTCCACATCCACGAAATCGCCATCGGGTGCTGTCCAGCGTTCGCGCCGGTATTGGGGATGGCTGCCGAAATAGCGCTTCGCGTAGAGCGCAGGCCAGATGGTTTGCAGGTTGCCGCCTGGCAGCCACCACGGCGCTCGGTAATTCAACGAGGTGCCCGCATCAGTGAAGCACGAGCGGCGTGCCAGACACTTCCTGGATCTCGCTGCTGGTGCCGGGGCTTGCATGGTGCGCGACCATGCGCCAGCCCTGCGCAGTGCGGTGGTACACGTTGGTTGCGATCACCCACGCCTGCGCCGGGCCCTCGGTGCTCAGCACCTCCACGCGTTCCAGCACGTTATGCACGGCGCTTGCCAGCGCCTGTGTCTTGCGAGCGCGCTCGGGCCAGGCGCGGATGCTGCCGTTGTTGAACATCGCCTCGAACGTCGCGCGTATCGCCATCGCGCCCACCACGCGCGGTCCGCCGGGGTGGACGCACACGATGTCATCCTCGTCGGCCCAGCAAGCCATCAGCTTTTCGATGTCGGCGTTTTGCAGCGCCTGATAGAAAGCCGCCTCCACATCGTCGGGGCTGCCTTCCAGGTTGGCGGCTTGAAGCTTGTTTTTCTTGCGCATGGGTTGCAGGGATTCTGCCGTGGATTCACGCCGCAAGCCACTGCCGCACGGTCTCGCGCAAATCGCGCGAGGGGCCCTGGGCTGCGCGCCACACGAGCTCCGGCGCAGCGATATGGACGCCCGCAGGCGCGAGGTCCAGCAGCGCCGAGACGAACTCGGCAACCTTCACTGCGCGCACGGGTTGCTCACTGCTCGGGAGCATGTATTTGAACGTCGAGAGCATGAAGCTGGCGAGCGCGCGGAGCATGCCTTGACCCGGTGCAGGTGCGGGCTTGCGAGCGGTGCGCACGATGATCAATCGCTCGAACCCGATCGACGCCAGCGCCTGCTCATCCAGGTTGGCAAGTCCGCGCTTGAGTGCCTCGGGCAATCGGCCCTGGGCGTGCGGCAACACGACCAGCAGCGTTGTCACGCCGCACGTCCGCATCCAGCGTGCGACCGCGACGAGCTGCTCTGGTTGCGGTGTCCACAATGCCCGCTCCCGGTCATGGAAGAGCCGGGGCGGATCGAACATGATGAGGCCGGTCTCGGCTGGCACGGGCGGCCATTGGGCAGGCAGCTCACCGGGCACGACCGACAGGTCCACGCCGCGCAATGCCGTGGTCACCGGCTCGCGCGCGAGCACCTGTGTCGAAGCGAACCGGTGCCTGCCCGCTACCCGCCGGAGCACCTCATTGCCGAGCACGCCGGTCGCGCCCGCGACGACCAGTCGAGGCAGGCGCGCGACTGGAACAGGGCGCTGCGCGGCGCTCAATGCTTGAAAGGGCTCAACGTGCATCCATCTATGCTACCGTCGCGGCTCTCGCGTCACCTTGAAGGGAAATCACTCATGATCAAGCGCTGGTTCCTCATCCTTGCCGCCATGCTCGCGGCAGCTTCGCTCACCGGTTGCGGGTACAACGATTTCCAGCGGCTGGACGAAGCCAGCAAGTCCGCCTGGAGCGAAGTGCTCAACCAGTACCAGCGCCGCGCCGATCTGATTCCCAACATCGTTGCGACCGTCAAGGGCGAAGCGAACTTCGAGCAGGAGACGCTGACCAAGGTGGTCGAAGCACGCGCCAAGGCAACGTCGATGCAGGTCACGCCAGAGACGCTGAACGATCCGGCTGCATTCGCGAAATTCCAGCAAGCGCAGGGCGAACTGTCCAGCGCGCTCAGCCGCCTGATGGTGACGGTGGAGCGATACCCGGACCTCAAGGCCAACAAGGGTTTCAGCGATTTGCGCGTGCAACTCGAGGGCACGGAAAACCGCATCACGGTCGCCCGCAACCGCTACATCCAGACGGTGCAGGAGTACAACGTGCTGGCGCGCAGCTTCCCGAACAACCTCACGGCGATGGTGTTCGGCTACTCGCCCAAGCCGACGTTCACTGTGCAAAACGAAGCGCAGATTTCGGTGCCACCGCAGGTTGACTTCAACAAGAAGTAAGTGACCATGCTTCGCGCACTGGCCGCTGCGCTGCTGTTTCTTGCGTTTGCGAGCAACGCGCAGAACGTGCTGCCGGTGCCTGCGCTGACCGCGCACGTCATCGACCAGACCAACACCCTCGACGCCATCCAGCGTCAGGGACTGGAAGACCAGCTCACCGCACTGGAGACGGCCAAAGGCGCCCAGGTCGCGATCCTGGTGGTGGCCACGACCCAGCCGGAAGACATCACCAGCTATGCGAACCGTATTTCCAACGCCTGGAAAATCGGCCGCAAGGGCGTGGGCGACGGGCTGCTCGTGGTCGTCGCCAAGGACGATCGCAAGATTCGCATTGAAGTCGCCAAGACGCTGGAGGGCGCGATTCCCGACCTCGCGGCACGACGCATCATTGACGAAGCGATCACGCCTGAATTCAAGAAGGGCGACTACGCTGCGGGGCTTCGCGCGGGTGTGGCGCAGATCACTTCGCTCATCAACGGCGAGGCCTTGCCGCCCGTCAAGCAGGCCGACAAGTCACCCGCAGGCGGCGCCTTCGGCTTTGACTGGATGGACCTGGCGATCTTTCTCTTCATCGCCGTGCCAGTGGTGGGTGGGGTGCTCAAGGGCATTCTCGGACGCAAGCTCGGGTCCCTGGCGACCGGTGCCGGGGTGGGCACCATCGCCCTGTTCATCACGTCGAGCATTGCGATTGCGGCCGTTGCAGCATTCGTCGCGCTCGTCTTCGCGCTGCTATCGGGTGGGCTGGGGGGTGGCGGCTCCGGGCGCCGCGGCGGATTCGGCGGACCTGTGATCTGGGGCGGTGGAGGTGGCGGCGGAAGCGGCGGCTGGAGCTCGGGTGGCGGCGGTGGGGGCTGGAGTTCTGGCGGCGGCGGCGATTTTGGGGGCGGCGGCGCCTCGGGAGACTGGTGATGGCGGGCACACGCAACTTCACGCAGACCGCCCTTCGCCTGTGGCGTCATCGCTGGCAAGACGAAGCCGACACCCGCCGTGCGATTCCTGATGATCTGGTGGAGCGCCTGTCGCGGCGAGTCGCCGCCAGCGAGCAACGCCACAGCGGAGAGATCCGTCTCTACGTGGAAGCGGGCCTTCCGACCAGCTACATCCTGCGCGGCGCGACGCCACGCGAACGGGCACTGTCCATGTTCGCCAAGCTGCGTGTATGGGACACCGCCAGCAACAACGGCGTCCTGGTCTATTTGCTGCTGGCCGAGCATGCGATCGAGATCGTGGCCGATCGGGGATTGGCGAGCCGTGTGCCGGAGGCCGAATGGAAGGCCATCGTCCAGCGAATGGGCTCCGCTTTCAGGGACCGGCGGTTCGAGGAGGGGCTCACGCAGGCGCTGGAGGAAGTGTCTGCCTTGCTGGTCGCGCACTTTCCACTGGCGCCCGGAGAGGTCAACCCCAACGAGCTTCCGGACGAACCGGTTCTGGGTTGACGCTGTGGGAACGGTGTCGGCCCCCGATGTCGAAGCCATTGAGCGCGCGACTGTTGCGGCGGTCGCGCCGCCGCGAGTTGAAGAACTTGACGGCTGGCTGCTGGCCTTCGATGACGGAACCGTCGGGCGCGCGCGCAGTGCTGTACCGCTGGACCACGCCCGAGCCGACGCCTCGCTCATCCCTGCGATCGAGGAGCGCTATACGGCCCATGGAAGCCCTCCCATCTTTCGCGTGCCCGCTGTCGCGTCGTATGCCTCCTTTCGATCGGCATTGGCGGACCGTGGATACGCCGAATCCAAGCCGACGCTCGTCCAGATCGGCTCCAGCGGCGAGGTCGCCAGCTGTGCACCTGCGGGCCTTCCCCCGGTCGAAATCAGCGCATTTGCGGATGACGAGTGGGCATCGGTGTTTCTGGGTGAAGGCTTTGATCCTGTGGATGGCGCCAGCCGTGTAGCAACGCTGCGTCGGGCACAAGGATCGCTCTTCGCGCGACTGCGCCACGACAACCAGACAGTCGCAGCTGGCGTGCTCGCACTCGGTCATGGCTGGGCGAGCGTGCACGGCATTCGGACGGCGGCGACCCACCGGGGTCGCGGATTCGCGTTGCGAGTGCTTAGTACGCTTGCAAGCACCGCAGCCGGACGCGGATACGAACCGATGGTGCTTCAGGTGGAGGCAGGCAACGCGGTTGCACAGCGCCTGTATGCGCGTTGCGGGTTCCGCACGGCATGGCGTTACTCGTACTGGGAAAGGCCGACGCAGATGCCGTCGATCCAAACCTGAGCGGCCAATAAAAAGGCCCTGCCAATTGGCAGGGCCGAGGGCGCGGTTTTTAGCGCTTCTTGTTTCGCTCGAATCCGTTGTGGATTTATTTCTTCTGGCGATATTTGCGAAGGGCTGCGATCTGCGCTGCCATGACGGCCAGCTCGGATTGCGCCCTGGCGATGTCGAGTTCACCCTTGGCATTGCGCAGTGCTTCTTCCGCGGCGGCCTTGGCTGCATTGGCCTTCTCTTCGTCCAGATCCTTGCCGCGAATGGCGGTGTCGGACAGAACGGTCACGGTCTTGGGCTGCACTTCGAGGATGCCACCGGCGACGAACACGAATTCTTCCGTGCCGTCAGCCTTTTCGATGCGTACGGTGCCGGGCTTGATGCGGGTGATCAGCGGCGTGTGGCGCGGGTAGATACCCAGCTCGCCAGCTTCGCCGGGCAGCGCCACGAAGCGGGCCTCGCCGGAGAAGATCGACTCTTCGGCGCTGACCACATCGACGTGGATGGTGTGGGTGGGGTCCATAAATACCTTTAGTCAGTTTCCTGGACTTAAACCTTCTTGGCCTTCTCGAAGGCCTCGTCGATCGTGCCGACCATGTAGAACGCCTGCTCGGGCAGGTGATCGCATTCGCCGTTGGTGATCATCTTGAAGCCGCGAATCGTCTCGGCCAGCGGCACGTACTTGCCGGGGGAGCCGGTAAACACTTCAGCAACGTGGAACGGCTGCGACAGGAAACGCTGGATCTTGCGGGCGCGTGCCACGGCCAGCTTGTCTTCAGGTGCCAGCTCGTCCATGCCCAGAATCGCGATGATGTCGCGCAGTTCCTTGTAGCGCTGCAGCGTGTTCTGCACGGCGCGCGCGGTGTTGTAGTGATCTTCGCCAACGACCAGCGGGTCCAGCTGGCGGCTGGTGGAGTCGAGCGGATCGACAGCCGGGTAGATACCCAGTGCAGCGATGTCACGCGACAGCACCACGGTGGAGTCCAGGTGGGCGAAGGTCGTTGCGGGCGACGGGTCGGTCAAGTCATCGGCAGGCACGTAGACGGCCTGGATCGAGGTGATCGAGCCGACCTTCGTGGACGTGATGCGTTCCTGCAGGCGGCCCATTTCTTCGGCCAGCGTCGGCTGGTAACCCACGGCGGAAGGCATACGGCCCAGCAGCGCGGACACTTCGGTACCGGCCAGCGTGTAGCGGTAGATGTTGTCCACGAAGAACAGCACGTCGCGGCCTTCGTCGCGGAACGATTCGGCGATCGTGAGACCGGTCAGCGCAACGCGCAGGCGGTTGCCCGGCGGCTCGTTCATCTGGCCGTACACCATCGACACCTTGGAGTTGGGCAGGTTCTCCAGGTCCACGACCTTCGAGTCAGCCATCTCGTGATAGAAGTCGTTGCCTTCGCGGGTACGCTCACCGACACCTGCGAACACCGACAGACCCGAGTGAGCCTTGGCGATGTTGTTGATCAGTTCCATCATGTTCACGGTCTTGCCGACGCCTGCGCCACCGAACAGGCCCACCTTGCCGCCCTTGGAGAACGGGCAAACCAGGTCAATCACCTTGATGCCGGTTTCGAGCAGTTCCTGCGAGGGCGACAGCTCGTCATAAGCCGGTGCCTTGCGGTGAATCGAAGCCGTCAGCGTCGAATCGACCGGACCGCGCTCGTCGATCGGGTTGCCCAGCACGTCCATGATGCGGCCGAGGGTGGCCTTGCCCACCGGCACCATGATGGATGCATTGGTGTTGTAGACCATGTTGCCGCGGCGCAGTCCGTCGGACGAGCCCAGCGCGATGGTGCGCACGATGCCGTCACCAAGTTGCTGCTGCACTTCCAGCGTGAGTGCCGTGCCTTCCATCTTCAGTGCGTCGTACACCTTGGGCATCTTGTCGCGCGGGAATTCCACGTCGACCACTGCGCCAATACATTGAACAATCTTGCCCTGGGTAGCGTTTGCTTGAGCCATGAGTCGCTCCAATAATTAATCTGTTGAATCCGTGAGTCCGGGCGCGTCCGTGCGCTAGACCGCTGCGGCCCCGGCGACGATTTCCGAAAGCTCTTTCGTGATCGCTGCCTGGCGCGTCTTGTTGTAGACCAGCTTGAGCTCGGCAATCACATTGCCGGCGTTGTCGGTGGCGGCCTTCATCGCGACCATGCGCGCCGATTGCTCGGATGCCATGTTCTCGGCCACGGCCTGGTAGACCAGTGCTTCCACGTAGCGCAGCAGCAGTTCGTCAATGACGGTCTGTGCGTCGGGCTCGTAGAGGTAGTCCCAGCCCGGCTGGCCTTCGTCTGACTTGAAGTTGTCGGCTGTCAGGGGCAGGAGCTGCTCGAGCACCGGCTCCTGGCGCATCGTGTTGATGAACTTGGTGTACGACAGGTACACCGCGCTCACCTTGCCCTCAGCGTATGCATCGAGCAAGACCTTGACGGGGCCGATCAGCTTGTCCAGATGCGGCGTATCGCCCAACTGGGTGACATGCGAGACCACCTTGGCGCCGATGCGATTGAGGAAGCCCAGGCCCTTGTTGCCGATGGCGACTGCGTGCGAATCGAGACCCGCCGCCTGCTGCTCGCGCAACTTGGTGGTGACCAGGCGCAGCACGTTGGTGTTCATGCCCCCGCACAGACCCTTGTCGGTCGTGACCACGATGAAGCCCGCAGTCTTCGCGTCGTTCAACTTCATGAACGGGTGCGTGTACTCCGGGTTCGCCTTGCCGAGGTTGGCCGCAACATTGCGAACCTTGTCGGCATAAGGACGGGCATGGCGCATGCGTTCCTGCGCCTTGCGCATCTTGGACGCAGCCACCATTTCCATGGCCTTGGTGATCTTCTTGGTGTTCTCCACCGATTTGATCTTGCCGCGAATCTCTTTACCTGCTGCCACGTTGAGCTCCTATGCTTTGGTGATCAGGCAAAGGTTTTCTTGAAGGCGGCAATTGCGGCAGTCATTTCAGCCTCTGCGTCGATACAGGCCTTCTTGAATGCCTTCTTGTCGTCGCTGTCCGAATCCTTGGCGGGCTTGTTGTCCCACTTCGCGCCGTTCTTCTCGATGGTCGCGAGCATGGCAGCGTGCTTGTCCTTGAGGTAAGCATGCAGGCCGTGTTCGAAAGGCAGGACCTTCTTGACCTCGATGTCATCCAGGAAGCCCTTGTTCACTGCGAACAGCGTAGCGCCCATGAGCGAGATCGGCAGCGGGCTGTACTGGGCCTGCTTGAGCAGTTCGGTCACGCGTGCACCGCGGTCGAGCTGCTTGCGGGTGGCTTCGTCCAGGTCGGAAGCGAACTGCGCGAACGCAGCCAGTTCACGGTACTGCGCCAGGTCGGTACGGATACCGCCGGACAGGCCCTTGATCCAGTTGGTCTGCGCAGCGCTACCGACGCGCGACACCGAAATACCGGCGTTAATCGCGGGACGGATACCTGCGTTGAACAGCGACGTTTCCAGGAAGATCTGGCCGTCGGTGATCGAGATCACGTTGGTCGGAACGAATGCCGACACGTCGCCAGCTTGCGTTTCAATGATCGGCAGTGCGGTCAGCGAGCCGGTCTGGCCCTTGACTTCACCCTTGGTGAAGGCTTCGACGTAGTCGGCGTTCACGCGGGCAGCGCGCTCAAGCAGGCGGCTGTGGAGATAGAACACGTCGCCGGGATAGGCTTCGCGGCCTGGTGGACGGCGCAGCAGCAGCGAGACCTGGCGGTAGGCCACGGCCTGCTTGGACAGGTCGTCATAAACGATCAGGGCGTCTTGACCACGGTCGCGGAAGTACTCGCCCATCGTGCAGCCGGAGTACGCCGAGACGTACTGCATGGCGGCCGATTCGGATGCGGAGGCAGCCACGACGATGGTGTAGTCCATCGCGCCGGCTTGTTCCAGTGAGCGCACGATGTTCTTGATCGTGGATGCCTTCTGGCCGATCGCGACATACACGCAGGTCATGTTCTGACCCTTCTGGTTGATGATCGCGTCGACAGCCACAGCGGACTTGCCGGTCTGGCGGTCACCGATGATCAGCTCACGCTGGCCACGGCCGATCGGCACCATGGAGTCGATCGACTTCAGGCCCGTCGCCATGGGCTGGCTCACCGACTGACGTGCAATCACGCCCGGTGCAACCTTCTCGATCACGTCGGTCATCTTCGCGTTGACAGGGCCCTTGCCGTCGATCGGCTGGCCCAGGGCATTCACCACGCGGCCGATCAGCTCGGGGCCGACCGGCACTTCCAGGATGCGGCCCGTGCACTTGACGGTGTCGCCTTCGGAGATGTGTTCGTACTCACCCAGAATCACGGAGCCGACCGAGTCGCGCTCCAGGTTCAGCGCCAGGCCGAATGTGGCGACGCCGTCCTTGGTGGGCGGGAATTCCAGCATTTCGCCGGCCATCACGTCCGACAGGCCATGGATGCGGCAAATGCCGTCCGCCACGGACACAACGGTGCCCTGGTTGCGGATGTCGGCGCTGGCGACGAGCCCCTCGATGCGGCTCTTGATCAGTTCAGAAATTTCTGCGGGATTGAGTTGCATGACTCTTTCCTTCTTTCTTTGGTTAAGCAGCGTTTTAGGCGGCGTTAGATGCGTCGTTTGGAGCGGCGGCTATCAAGCCGACAGCGCGACTTTCATTTGTTCGAGGCGGGCCTTGACCGAGGTGTCGAGCACTTCGTCTCCGACCACCACGCGAATCCCGCCGATCAGGTCTGGCTGCTGCTCGACCGACAGATTGAGCTTGCGGCCGAAACGCTTCTCGAGCGTCTGCGAAACACCCTGGAGTGCGCCGTCGTCGATCGGGAATGCGCTGTAGACAATCGCGTCCGATGTGCCGCCCTGCACGTTCACGAGCGCACGGAACTGGCTGGCGATTTCCGTGAGTGCGGACAGGCGCCCGTTTTCGATCACGGTGCGCAGGAAGTTCTTCGCTGCCTCGGACAGCGGCACTTGCGTGACGCCGGAGACCAGATCGAACACCTGCTGGTTGGTGACCTTGGGGTTGTCCGCAAACAGCTGGATCTGGCGCTCTGCCGCGATGCTGGCGAGCTCATCGAGCCACACCGAAGTGCCCGTCAGGTCAGCAGATGCAGACTTGAAAAGCGCCTCGGCGTAAGGCCGCGCAATGGTGGCAAGTTCGGCCATGGCTTACAGCTCGGTCTTCAGGCGGCTCAGGAGGTCGGCATGCACTGCGGCATTGACTTCCTTGCGCAGGATCTGCTCGGCTCCCCTCACGGCGAGCGCTGCCACCTGCTCGCGCAGTGCCTCGCGGGCCTTGACGGTTTGCTGCTCTGCTTCCACGCGAGCGGCTGCGACGATCTTGCTGCCTTCTTCGGTGGCGCGCGTCTTGGCTTCCTCAACGATGGCCTGGGCGCGACGCTCGGCATCTGCCAGGCGCACTGCGGTTTCGTTGCGGGTTTTTGCCAGCTCTTCTTCCACGCGCTGATTCGCGGCAGACAGGTCAGCCTTTGCCTTGTCGGCGGCAGCAAGGCCTTCTGCAATCTTCTTCGCGCGCTCGTCCAGGGCCATGGCGATCGGTGGCCACACGAACTTCATCGTGAACCCGACCAGGGCCAGGAACACGATCATCTGAATGATCAGGGTACCGGTGATGCTCACTTTTTCATCCTTCACCCCGCGACAAAGCCGCAGGGCATGCGTTCTGGGAGGACGAGACTTACTTCGGCAGGTTGGCGATTTGCGCCAGGAACGGATTGGCCGTGGCGAACCACAGTGCAATACCGGTGCCGATAATGAACGCAGCGTCGATCAGGCCGGCCAGCAGGAACATCTTGGTCTGCAGCTCGTTCATCAGCTCAGGCTGGCGTGCTGCGGATTCGAGGTACTTGGCGCCCATGATGCCGATGCCGATACAGGCACCGATAGCACCCAGACCAATGATCAGGCCGGCGGCCAGTGCGACAAAGCTGATAACTTCCATGAAAAGCTCCTAGAGGACTTGGTTGACGTAGAGAAAAGAGAAAACGGAAAAAGCGGTGCGCACTACCTAGTGAGAATCGTGCGCCTGGCCGAGGTAAACCAGGGCCAGCATCATGAACACAAAGGCTTGCAGCGTGATGATGATCAGGTGGAATGCCGCCCAGACAAAGCCAGCGACGATGTGCAGTGCCGCCAGACCGATGCCGGTGGCCGACAGGGACCACGCGCCACCCAGCAGGGCAATCAGAAGGAAGATCAGTTCGCCGGCGTACATGTTGCCGAACAGTCGCATGCCGTGTGAAACGGTCTTTGCAACGAACTCGATCATCTGGAAGACGAAATTGAAGGGCCACAGGATCGGGTGAGCACCGAAGGGCGCCGTGACGAGCTCATGCGCCCAGCCGCCCAGGCCCTTGATCTTGACGTTGTAGTACAGGCACAGCAGCAGCACCGAGACCGACAGGCCCATCGTCACCGAAAGATCGGCAGTGGGAACGACGCGCAGGTAAGCGTGGGTCGGATCGCCACCGGCAGCGCCGTAGATCTTTTCCCAGAGGAATGGCAGCAGGTCGACCGGCAGCAGGTCCATTGCGTTGAGCAAGAAAATCCAGACAAAGACCGTCAGCGCCATCGGGGCGATCAGCTTGCGGCTGTTGGCGTTGTGGACGATGCCCTTGGCCTGCGACTCGACCATCTCGACCAGTATTTCTACTGCGGCCTGGAAGCGCCCGGGGACACCCGCAGTCGCCTTGCGTGCGGCACGCCACAGGATGAAACAGCCGAGTACCCCGATCAGGATCGAGAAGAACAGCGAATCGAAATTGAAGACCGTGAAGTCCAGGACGTTGGACGCCTTGTGGTTTTGCAGGTGCGTCAAGTGGTGAATGATGTATTCACCGGCGCTAGGTGCATGTTCAGCTGCGGCCATTTGTGTTCTTCAAGTTTTCAATTCGTTTTGGGCGCGGCTTGAATGCCAGCGCCAACCAATACACCTTCAGGGTGACGATCAGGCCAACCAGCATTGCCGGCCAGCTCAAATCCGCCACCAGCTTCGGCGCCGCTGCCATCAAGGCAATCGTCGAAGCAATCTTGACCATTTCCCACACCATGAACCCGACGGCGGCACTGCCAGCATCGAGCGAAGCAAAACGCCCGGTCAGTCCTCGCGCAAAAATGGCCGCGGGGATCACCACGGCCAACGCGCCATATCCAGCGGACCAACCCACGTTTTGCCTCCCGGTGATGCCCCACGCAGCCAATGCCACAAGGAGCCCCACCACCACCTGCCCCATCACGACCCACCAGGGGGAAACCAGCGGGTTTTGTTCGCGAAGCCGACGCGCCTCCTCAAAGGTCAGCGGCTTGACCGGAATCTCTCCGTCGGGGACTTCGTCAAAATTCACAGGAAGCGGTGCGTTTATTGTCATTGTTTGGTGCGCCGCCTTGTTCCTTCATTTTTACAAAGCCTCCCATTATAAGTAGAAACCCCCTTGGGGGCGCTCGTATCCGAGTCGAGACACGGGCTATGCAAGTGAGAAGCGTACTTTTGCGTAGGACAGTGTTGCTGGATTTAAACGGTTGCACCAGTTCGGGTCACGCGTGACCGTACACAATGGCGCCATGAGTACCAGTCACGATTTACCCGACCTGCCCTGCTACCTCAACGGTGAGTTCACGACGCTGCCGAACGCCAGGGTCAGCGTGATGGATAGAGGCTTTGTTTTTGGCGACGGGATCTATGAAGTCGTGCCCGTTTATGCAGGCCGGCCGTTTCGCTTTTCAGAGCACATGGCCCGGCTGGCGCGAAGCCTCGACGAGATGCGGATCACCAGTCCCTGCACGGATGCACAGTGGCGGGAGATTGTCGACACGCTGGTAGCCGCTTATGCCAAGCAGCAAAGCAAATCGCCGGTCGAGACCAACCAGCTGGTCTATATCCAGGTGACGCGCGGTGTCGCCCTTCGGGATCACGCCATGATTCCGGGCCTCAAGCCCACCGTCTTCGCCATGACCAACCGGCTGTACATCTATCCGCCCGAGGAGCGTGCCGGTGGCGTCGCGTGCGTCACCGCAGACGACTTTCGCTGGAAGAAGGCGCACATCAAGAGCATCAGCCTGGCCGGCGCGGTCATGGCACGCCAGATCAGCGCCGACGTCGGCGCCAACGAAACCATCATGTTCCGGGATGGCTGGCTGAGCGAAGCCGCCGCCTCCAATGTCTGGGTGGTCAAGGGTGGCGTCGTCATGGGCGCGCCCAAGGACAACCTCGTGCTGGAAGGAATCCGGTACGGCTTGTTCGAAGAGCTTTGCCGCGCTGCCGGCATCCCGTTCGAGCTGCGACGCGTCTCGCGCGAAGAGGTCCTGGCTGCCGACGAGATCCTGATGAGTTCGGCAACCAAGGAAGTCATCGCGGTGACACAGCTGGACGGCAAGCCGGTTGGAAATGGCAAACCCGGCCCCATCTACGACAAGCTGTACGCTGGCTACCAACAGGCCAAGCAGGCTTGAACATGACACCTGAACAAAGAGAATCACTGATCGAATTTCCCACCCGTTTTCCCATCAAGGTGATGGGCGAGAACGCGGATGGATTCGTGCACGCAATCACCGCAGTGGCTGCGCAGTTCGACCCTGACTTCGACGCGACCTCGATCGAACTGCGAAGCAGCAATGGCGGCAAGTACCTGGGCATCACGATCACGGTGAACGTGACGAGCCGGGAGCAACTCGATGACCTGTACCGCAAGTTGACGAGCCATCCCATGGTCAAGGTCGTCCTCTAGGCCCAAACCATGCGCGTCAGTGTTCGCGGGCCCGTCGAATACGCGCCGACATATACAGAAATGCAGGTGTTCACGGCCGGACGCGACGAAGCCACCGAAGATGAACTCTGGCTTTGCGAGCACCCACCGGTTTTCACGCAAGGGCTGGCTGGCAAGGCCGAGCACGTGCATGCACCGGGTGGAATTGCGGTTGTAGCGACCAATCGAGGCGGCCAGGTCACGTTTCACGGGCCGGGACAGGTTGTCGCGTATCCGCTGGTGGATCTGAAGCGTCAAGGCTTCTTCGTGAAGGAATACGTCTATCGCGTTGAAGAGGCGGTGATACGGACGCTGGCGGAATTTGGCGTGACCGGGCATCGGGTTGCAGGGGCGCCAGGGATCTACGTGCGGCTCGATGATCCGTTTTCGCACCAGCGGCTGCCCCCTCCCCAACCATCCCCTCACGGAGCAGCGGCCAGGCCTGAATTCGAGGGGCTAGGAAAAATCGCTGCGCTCGGCATCAAGATCAGTCGCCATTGCACCTATCACGGCGTGGCGCTGAACGTGGCGATGGACCTCGAACCCTTTTCGCGTATCGACCCCTGCGGCTATCCCGGACTGAAAACCGTGGACCTTTCTACAATCGGGGTCTCTACCAACTGGAATGACGCGGCGGCCGTACTGGGCGACAAGCTCGCAGCCCTGCTTCCTTCCTGAAAGCATCCATGAGCTCCAGCGAAACCGTGCGCGAGGCGCAATCCGTCGAAAACTACAACCCCGCAGCCAAGCAGAAGGCTGCGGCCAAGCTCTCGCGCATTCCCATCAAGGTCGAGCAGGGCGAGTTGCTGAAGAAGCCCGACTGGATTCGCGTGCGTGCAGGTTCGCCCACCACGCGCTTCTACGAGATCAAGCAAATCCTTCGGGAAAGCAACCTCCACACGGTCTGCGAAGAAGCTTCGTGCCCCAATATCGGCGAGTGCTTCGGCAAGGGCACGGCCACGTTCATGATCATGGGCGACAAGTGCACACGGCGCTGCCCGTTCTGCGACGTCGGACACGGCCGGCCTGATCCCCTGGACACCAACGAACCCGAGAACCTCGCCCGCACGATCGCCAGGCTCAAGCTCAAATACGTGGTGATCACGTCGGTCGATCGCGACGATCTGCGCGACGGCGGCGCGGGGCATTTTGTGGAATGCATTCGCCGCACGCGCGAGCTGTCGCCCGGCACGACGATCGAAGTGCTGGTCCCCGACTTCCGCGGCCGCGATGACCGCGCGCTGGAAATCCTCAAGGCCGCACCGCCTGACGTGATGAACCACAACCTGGAGACGATCCCGCGCCTGTACAAGGAAGCGCGGCCCGGCTCTGACTACGCGTTCAGCCTGAACCTGCTCAAGAAGTTCAAGGCGCTCCACCCCGACGTGCCAACCAAGAGCGGCCTGATGGTGGGCCTGGGCGAGACCGACGACGAGATCCTGCAGGTGATGCGCGAGATGCGCGAGCACAACATCGACATGCTGACCATCGGGCAGTACCTCGCGCCCTCCACGTCCCACCTGCCAGTGCGCCGCTACGTGCACCCGGACGTCTTCAAGATGTTTGAGGCGAAGGCCTACGAGATGGGCTTTAGCCACGCCGCTGTAGGCGCGATGGTGCGCAGTTCGTACCACGCGGACGAGCAAGCGCACGCCGCAGGCGTCTCGTCAGCTTTGACAGGCGTCTCCTCAGCGTTGGCAGGCGTCGCCAACACCTGAGCGCGAACCTCTACGCGCTGGGCGCGATCGCCCTGTGGGCCACGCTGGCATCCCTTGGCGTGTCGCTGGGCCATGTGCCTCCCTTCCTGTTGACGGGCCTGGCGCTTGTGATCGGCAGCATCCCCGCATGGCCCCTCGTGAAGCAGTGGAAGATACCGCCATCGACGCTTGCACTTGGTATTTGCGGGCTCTTCGGGTATCACTTCCTTCTCTTCATCGCGCTTCGCCACGCACCAGCCGTGGAAGCGAATCTCGTCAACTACCTGTGGCCGCTGCTGATCGTGGCGCTGGCGCCGGCCCTGGTGCCCGGCATCCGCATGCGAGCCGCGCATCTCGCCGCAGCACTGACCGGCCTTGCCGGCGCGGCCGTTGCCATTCTCGGATCGGGTACGTCGGGCGGGGGCTGGGCCTGGGGCTACCTGCCGGCCCTGGGCGCCGCATTCATCTGGGCGACCTACTCGCTCCTCACGCGACGGGTGAAGGCGTTCCCTACAGCGGCGATCGGATTGTTCGGTCTTGTGTCCGGCACGCTGTCGCTCATTTGCCACTGGGCACTGGAACCCCGTGTTGCGCTCTCGATGACCGACTGGGGATTGATCGCCATCATGGGCCTCGGCCCCTTGGGCGCAGCATTCTTCCTCTGGGACAAGGCCCTCAAGCTGGGTGATCCGCGCCACATCGGGATCCTGAGCTACATCACCCCACTGGCTTCAACGCTGCTGTTGATGATCGTGAGCAACCGGCCGATGACATGGAGCATCGGGGCAGCAGCGGTACTGATCATCGGCGCGGCCGTCGTGGGCACGCGCGTGCGCTAGCTCCCGAGCCGATCAGGTTTCGAGCGCCGCGGCGGGATCTTCCGAATCCATGATCGCTTGCGCCCAGGCAGCCAGCCGCGACGCATCGGAGCGCAGCACCTCCTGCTTCACGGCCAGAATCTGCGCCGGATGCATCGAAAAGCTCCGCAGGCCCAGTCCGAGCAACAGCCGGGTCAGCGTGGTGTCGCCGGCCATCTCGCCGCAGACGCTCACCGGCTTGCCCTGCACATCGCACTCGGCAATCGTTTCGGCCACCAGCCGAAGCACGGCCGGATGCAGCGGGTCATACAGATGCGCAACCGACTCGTCAGCGCGGTCGATCGCCAGCGTGTACTGGATCAGGTCGTTGGTGCCGATCGACAGGAAATCAAAGTACTTCAGGAAGATCTTCACCGTGAGCGCGGCGGCCGGAATCTCGATCATCGCGCCTATCGTGACCGGCCCATAAGGGATGCCGCGGTTGTCGAGCTCCGCCCGCGCAAAGTCGATCAACGACAGCGTGTGACGGATCTCGCTCGCATGCGCAAGCATCGGGATCAGCATGTTGACCTTGCCGTGCGCCGCCGCTCGCAGGATGGCGCGCAGTTGCGTGAGGAACATCGCAGGGTCAGCCAGGCTCCAGCGGATCGCGCGCAGGCCCAGCGCTGGGTTCAGGTGCGCCTCATCGCGGCGGGTGTCGTCCAGGGGCTTGTCGGCACCCACATCCACCGTGCGGATGGTGACGGGTAGCCCCTGCATGCCTTCGACGGCGCGCTTGTACGCCTGGAACTGTTCTTCTTCATCCGGCAGATGCCCGCGTCTTCCCATGAACAGGAATTCGCTGCGGAACAAGCCGACACCCACGGCCCCCGCCTCCATTGCACCGGGCGCGTCCTCGGGCAACTCGATATTGGCGAGCAGCTCGATCTTCTGGCCGTCCAGCGTGAGCGCGGGCGTATGGCGCAGGCGCGACAATCGCCCGCGTTCGAGCTCGGCCTGGCGCTGCTTGAACCCGTACTCGGCCAGAATGATCGGCGAGGGATCGACGATCATCACGCCCGCATCGCCGTCGATGATGACCCAGTCGTCCTGCCGCACCAGCTGGCTGGCGCTGCGCGCGCCGACCACCGCCGGGATATCCATGCTGCGCGCGACGATCGCCGTGTGCGAATTGCGTCCACCCACGTCGGTGACGAAGCCCGCGAAAACGCTTTGCTTGAACTGCAGCATGTCCGCAGGCGACAGGTCATGCGCGATCATGACCAGCGGCACGTCGATGCTGTCGTCGAGCAACAGGTCCTGCTGGGTCTTGCGACGGCTGGCTGGAGGCGGCGCCACCGGCAAGGCAACGCCTTTCATGTAGCGCAGGATGCGGTCGGCGACCTGTTCGAGGTCGGCCTTGCGCCCCCGCAGGTAATCGTCTTCCATGTCGTCGAATTGCCGAGACAGGACATCGAGCTGCGTGGTCAACGCCCACTCGGCGTTGTACAGGCGATCCTCGATCCAGTGCTTGACGCCGCTGATCAGCTCTTCGTCCTGCAGCAGCATCAGATGCACATCCAGAAGCGCGCTGAGTTCGTGCGGCGCTTCCTTGGGCCCCATCATCGAAATCGTGTGCTGCAGGCGATGCAACTCATCGACCACCGCATTGCGGCCGTCGCGTACGCGCTCGATCTCGGATTGGATCTTTGCGGGCTCGATGAAATAGTGCGCCACGTCCACGCGGCTCGACGCCATGAGCACGGCCCGCCCGATGGCGATACCGCGCGCAACGGCCAGGCCGTGGACGCTGAAGGTCATTTCGCCGCCCGGCTGCCCGAAGGCGAACTGTGGCCCCCTCGGGGGGCAGGGAGTGACACGCAGTGCACGACCGTGGGGGTCATTTCGCCGCCCGGCCGCCCGAAGGCGAACTGTGGCCCCCTCGGGGGGCAGGGAGTGACACGCAGTGCACGACCGTGGGGGTCATTTACTCTCCTTCTCCGAACTTGTCGTGGATGAGGGCGAGGATGGCATCCATCGCCTCCTGCTCCTTTTCACCGATCGTCTCGATCGAAATCTCGGAGCCGATACCAGCGGCCAGCATCATCACGCCCATGATGCTCTTGGCGTTGACGCGCCGCTCGCCGCGCGTGATCCAGACCTCGCACGGATAACTGCCGGCCAGCTTGGTGAGCTTTGCCGAGGCCCGCGCATGCAGGCCGAGCTTATTGCTGATGGTCGTCGTGGTCCTGGTCATTGCTTCTTCGTGGCTGGTTTTGTGGTGCGGTGATGGCTACCTGCATCACGCCTTGCGTCCCGCCGATGACGGCGCGCGAAACCAGGGCGTCTAGCGATTCGGCGCGATAGCTCACGCTGCGCAGGAGCATGGGCAGGTTGACGCCGGTGATCAGGCGCGACTTGACGCCATCGACGAGCTTCTGGGCGACGTTGCTCGGCGTCGCGCCGAAGATATCGGTAAGCACGAGGATGCCGCGGTCTTCGTCGCCCAGCTGCTTCATGGCAATGCGAGCGGTGTGGAGCGTTTCCTCGGGCGGCATGTTGGGCTGCACGTCGATTGCCGCCACGAGCGCGCCGCAATCTGGAAAGACGTGGAGCGCGCATTGCCGCAAAGCGTGAGCCAGCGGCGCGTGGGCGATGATGAGGATCGCATTCATGAGCGCGAATTATCCTTTGCCCGCAGGAAGTAAACGTACGACAGCACGCTGCAAACCAGAAAGACACCCATTGCGGCGCGAAAAGCAGACACCTCGGGCAAGCCTGCAGCCTTGAAGCCGTCGATCAGCAGGCCTATGCCCCACTGCACGACGAACACGCCGCCGAAGATCACCAGGTTGTAGGCCGACAGGGCGCGCCCGGCCAGCGCGGGTGGGAACGCCATTCCCACCGAAGGCTGGGCCAGCGACACGAAGGTGGAGGAAATGCAGAACAACGCCCAGGCCCAGGCGCCGACCGCAGGACCGGCAACGATGATCGCCAGCAGGACGACAAAACTGATCGGAAGGCCCAGCGCTATGAGCCGCTGCGTCGAGATGCCGCGCCGGGCCAGCGCCGGCGCAAGCATGCCCCAACTCCAGAAGGTGCACAGCATGCACAGGTTGATGATGAAGAGCCCGCCTGCCGCCTCCAGCGGTGCATAGCCCGCCACACGAACCATCCATGGCCCAGCCCATAGGGTCTGGATCGCAATCATTCCGCCGTAGCTGAAGAATCCAACCGGCGACATTCGCCGGAAGTACGAATTTCTCCAGACCTGCGCATACGTGCCCGGCTGGCTGCCGGGTTCGACCACCGTCGGCTCCCAGCGCGGAACCTTCCATGCAATCGCGGCCATGGCCAGCACGATCGCCACCGCCAGCCCCCAGAACAGCGGCCTCCATCCGAAAACCGGCATCAACCATTGGACCGGAAGCGTAGCGGCGACCATGCCGAAAGAGCCGGTCATCAGCATCCACGAATTGGCGCGCAGTTGGGCGGTGGGCGTGAGCCATCGCCGAAAGCCGGTGAGCGGCGCCATCAGGCAGGCGCTGACACCGACGCCACACAAGACTCGCGCAAGAAGCAAGGCTGTAAAGCTGGTCGCCATCGAAAACGCGATCACGCCGGCGACTGCCGCCAGCAGGAACCACAACAGCACGTTGCGAGGCCCATGGCGATCGAGCCACGTCCCCAGGGGCAACTGCGTGATCGCAAAGCCGAAGAAGTAGCCGCCCGCCAGCAGGCCGAGTTCCTGCGCGCTGAGGTTGAATTCGACGGTGAGTGTTGGAGAGAGCGTGGCCGTGATCGCGCGCAGCAACGCCGAAAAGAAATAGGTGAACGCGAACGCCAGGAAGACCGCAATCGCCGTGCGGCGTGCCAGTACTGTCATTGAAGCTTCAGGTTTGAAAAGAACGGGTCGGTCATGTCCATGCGCAGCTCATCCGCGTAGATCACCGCCTGGAAAACCTGGCTGCCTTGCGCGAAATACGCCGCATGGCTCTGGACCTTGCTCCCATCCGCACGCTGCCCCGTGGCTACGACCTGCGCCGATTGCGGCAGCGTCGCCCCGCCAGGGATCACAAATGGCGTGTCACGCGCCGAAGTGCCGCGCAGGTTGGCAAGCGTTGCGATGCGCCACTGACGGATCGCGTCGCCCGCACGCGATGGATCAACGATGTCCGCGTGCAGCAGTGCAAACGTAGCGCCTCCGGCTTCGCACCCGAGGACTTCCAGGGACACTTTGCGCTCAACCATGGTCACTTCACGCGCGGCCTTTTCCGGTTTGCAGGGCAGCATTGCCTTCAAACTGGTGGACTCCACGCGCACGTCTCGCCAGTTGTAGGTCGGGCTGCAGGCAATCAGCGTGAACGAGGCGAGGAGCACGGCGGCAATTGGCGCCCAGGTGCGGGTAATTCGGGGCATCGCGCGATTATCGGGTTTGCGCTGCGCGGTGTTGTTTGGGGACAGAATCGCATGCATGAACTCACTGGATGGCATTCGCGTTCTCGATCTCTCCCGCGTCCTTGCGGGCCCCTGGTGTACCCAGACCCTGGCCGACCTTGGCGCCGACGTCATCAAGGTCGAGCGACCCGGCACCGGCGACGACACCCGCACGTGGGGTCCTCCGTTCCTGAAGGACGATGCCGGCCATGACACGGCCGAGGCCGCCTATTACCTGGGCGCCAATCGAAACAAGCGTTCGATCACGTGCGACATCGCCAGCCCCGAGGGCCAGGCACTCATCCGCGACCTGGTCCGGCAGTGCCAGGTCTTTGTCGAAAACTACAAGGTCGGCGACATGGCCCGCTATGGCCTGGACTACGAATCGCTCAAGGCGATCAATCCTGCTCTTGTGTACTGCAGCATCACCGGGTTCGGGCAGACCGGGCCGTATCGCGAACGCGCAGGGTACGACTACGCGGTGCAGGGCATCGGCGGGCTCATGAGCGTGACCGGCGAGCGCGACGACCTGGGTGGCGGACCGCAAAAGGTCGGTGTCGCAGTGGCGGACCTTTTCACCGGCATGTATGCAACAGTGGGTGTGCTCTCGGCGCTTCGCCATGCGGAGCGCACAGGACAAGGGCAGCACATCGACATGGCGCTGCTCGACACGCAGGTGGCCATGCTCGCCAATCTCGGTGCCAACTATCTCGTGAGCGGCAAGACCCCCGGCCGCGCTGGCAATGCGCACCAGAACATCGTGCCCTACCAGGTGTTCGAAGTCGCACCGGATGCGCACGGCAACCGCGACTACCTGATCCTGGCCGTGGGCAACGACAGCCAGTTCGCGAAGTTCTGTGAGGTAGCTGGCGCACCCGAACTGGCGAAGGACGAGCGTTTCTCGCGCAACCAGGGGCGCGTGCGTGACCGCGCCGTCCTGGTCCCTATGCTGGAAGCGCTGATGCGCCAGCGCACCAAGCCGCAGTGGCTGAGTGCGCTGGAAGCTGCCAAAGTGCCATGCGGCGCCATCAACAACCTCCAGGAAGTGTTTGCCGACCCGCAGGTTCTGGAGCGCGGAATGGTCTCCACATGGGCGCACCCGTTGCGCGCCAGCGTCGACCTGGTCTCCAGCCCGATCCGCATGAGCGTGACGCCGGTGCGCAAGGACTTTCCGCCGCCGCTGCTGGGCGAACACACGACCCAGGTCCTGCGTGAAGTGCTCGGGCTGCCCGATGACAGGATCGAGCAGCTCAAAGAAGAGAAGGTGATCTGAATGGCTGACTTCGTTCTGGTGCATGGCGCCTGGCACGGCGGCTGGTGCTGGCGTGATGTGATTGCCCTGCTGGTCGCACAAGGGCATCGCGCGCATGCCGTGACATTGACGGGCGTTGGTGATCGCGCGCACCTCATGTCCCCCGCCATCACGCTGGAGACCCATATCGCCGACGTGATGAAGGCGATCGAGGCCGAGGAGATGCAGTCGGTTGTACTGGCCGTGCACTCTTACGCGGGCATGATCGGCACCGCCGTGGCCGACCGCATGCCCGAGCGCCTGCGGCACCTGGTCTATGTCGATGCCGTCGTGCCCAAGCCTGGCGAAAGCTGGAGCAGCACGCACGCGGTTGCGACCCGGGAAGCAAGGCTGGCCGCTGCGGCAAGTTCCCCCGATTTCAGTTTCCCGCCGCCTGATCCAGCAGTTTTCGGTCTTGCCGCCCAAGCCTATGACTGGGTCAAGCGCCGGCAGACGCCCCACCCGGGCCACACCTACACGGCGCCCTTGAACTTTGATGCAAGACGTGTGGCGGCCATTGCCCGCACCTTCATCAACTGCACCCAGCCCGCACTCACCACCATCGATTCGATTCGCCCCCGCCTGGGCGACAGCCGGTTCTGGGATGGCGCCTGGTTGGGCGGTGCAGGGGTGCGGGTGGTGGAAATGAAAACCGGTCACGACCCGATGGTGAGCGAGCCCGATTTACTTACCCGCGTCCTGATGGAGTGCGCCACAATGAAGACTTCAGGATGAGAGGGACTCCATGGGGTCAGGCAAGTCCACGCGGAGCGAGTCGCAGCGAAAACGCGTAGCGAAGACGGCACCTGCGCCCGCTGCGCCAGCCGTCGCGGGACTGACCCCGGCTGCCGCCGCCACACTCCCGGCCATCATCGGGGCTGAACTCGCCCATCACGTCGCAGTCATGCTCAACGTGCTGCAGGAAGTGCGCGACATGCGCAGCATTTCACGTGGGCAGGTCGCCATACTGGAGGCACGACTGGAGGCTGCGCACCGGATCGCGATGCAGAGCCAGCAGATTTCCAGACTCGCCGGCGGACGGCTGCGCCAGTCGCACGAACGGCTCTCGCTCCACACGATCGTCAACGACGTCCTAAACGGCATGGCGCTGCGGTTCAAGTTGGGAGGGTATGAAGTCACCCACCGGCTGCGGCCCGTCGAGGTCATCGTCGACCCAGGTCTGCTTCTGGGACTGGTGCAGGTGGCACTCGACTGGAGTGCAGACCAGGGACAGCGCCTGCAGGTACGGCTGGACGTCAAGAACTGGCCGGAACATGCAGAACTGGCCATCAAGGCCAGCCAGTCAGTTGCGTTGTCTCAGGCTGCATCGGGCGAAGAGAAGGTGCGCGACGACCTCAACTGGCAGCTGCTCTTGCAGACCGCCCAAGCGATGGGCGTGACAGTTGACCGCGTCGTCGCGGCGGATCACACCATGCTCTCGATCGAGTTCCCGCGAACGGTTCGCCAGATCGAGGGACTGATGGCCGTCGAGATGGAGAGCACTGCCGGGCTGAGCGGCGGCCTCTCCACCACATTTCTGACCGAAGCGCGTCCGCTGGCCGGCCACCGCGTCCTGCTCGTGGCCACTGATGCAGGCGTGATCGGGGAGTTGAACGCTGTTTGCGACAGCATGGGGTTGTCGCTCGATGTCTGCCCCACCAGTGCAGGCGCCGTGCGTCACTGCGAGGCAGACATGCCTCACCTCATCGTCGTGGAGGAGAGGCTGCGCGATCATCAGTTCGAGGAGCTGCGCGCGGACATCGTCCGCGCGGACGTCAATTTTCCCGTAGTCGAAATCACACGTGCTCCAAATATCCTGGAGATGTCGAACTGGATGGGCGACAGCGTGAGCCGCATCAGCCGTGATTCGCTGCGCGCCCACCTGCCTTCTTTCCTGGTCATGGAACTGGCGAAGATCGGTTGAAAGCGGCAAGGCGGTTGCGGAACTAAAATCCACGCACATCCCTCGAACCTGAACTCATGAAACGCGTTCTCATTGGCGTGGCCCTCGCGGCCGCGATTGCCGCTGGCGGTGCCTGGCTGGCCTTCTCAACGGAGGCTGCCCCACAGTCGACGTTCGTGCTGCTCGACGGATCGAGCAGGACAACTTCGGACATGAAGGGCCGGGTGACGCTGGTCAATTTCTGGGCGACCAGCTGCACAACGTGTGTAGCCGAGATGCCGAAGATCATGGCGACCTACGATAAGTATCAGGCGCGCGGGTACGACACATTGGCGGTCGCCATGAGTTACGACCCACCGAGCTACGTCGTGAACTATGCGCAAACGCGCAAGCTGCCGTTCAAGGTGGCGATCGACAACACGGGAGCAGTGGCCAAAGCCTGGGGCGACGTGCAACTCACACCGACTACCTTTGTGGTGAACAAGCGCGGCGAGGTGGTGAAGCGTTATGTCGGCGAACCCAACTTTGCCGAGCTGCACACGCTGATCGAGAAGCTGCTTGCTGAAACGTGAACTTGCGTGCGCCCAAAAAAACGCCCGATATCACCGGGCGTTTCTGTTTGTGCAGAGGCGGCTTCAGTCGCGGCGATAGGCGTCGTGGCAGGTCTTGCAGTTGCCTGCTGTTGCGCCGAAAGCGGTCTTCAGGTTGTCGAGATTGTTGGTCTTGGCCGCGGCAACGAGCTTCGCGCTGTCTGCGACCAGCTTTTCGCCATGCTCCCTGAACTTGGCTTGTTCTGACCAGATCTCAGGTTTGGCCCGACTCGGAGTTACCTTGTCGTACCCGGGGCCGAACCCTGCCCACGCGAGTTTGGCCATATCAGCCACGACTTCTGCATTCTCGGTGGCCACCTTTGCGTCGTAAGGAACTCGACCGCTGGTCATCGCACCCAGGCGGCCCACATGCTGCGACATCACGAACATGACGCCCTGACGGTACTTGGCCGCATCCTCCGGTTTGGCGAATTGCGCCGATGCAGGGGCAGCCATCATGGCGACTGTTGCGGCTATCGCCAGCGATACGGGAATCCTCATGGGCTATTTCTCCGGGTTGTGAGTACTCTGAACTCTATGCTGAGTCACGAGTCTGTGGAAAAGTTCTTGGAAATTTCGAATGCTAGGGAATCCACCAATGCCCGGGCGCCCCAGTCGAATCGACCTGAGGGCGTCACAATGACAGACGAATCTCACCGACAAACTGACAAAGGACCAACATGCGCACAACCGTACGGGTATGGGATTTGCCTACACGCATGTTTCATTGGGCACTGGTGGCATGCATCATCGGTCTGATCGTTTCGGGCTATCGCGGCGGTGCGGCGATGGAATGGCACGCGCGGATTGGCTATGCGGTGCTCGCCCTGCTCTTGTTCCGTATCGTCTGGGGGTTTGTAGGCGGACGATGGTCGCGCTTCGGCTCTTTCATTTACTCGCCGTCGTCCGTCATGAATTACCTGCGCGGCCAGGCGCACCCCGATCATCTGGTGGGCCACAACCCTCTGGGGGCCGGGTCCGTGTTCGCCATGTTGGTCGTGTTGTTGGCCCAGGTGGGGACCGGGCTGATCGGCGATGACGAGATCTCGTTCACCGGTCCCCTGAACAAGTTTGTAGAAAGCAGCAAGGGGCTGGCCGCAACCTGGTACCACAAGCGCGTCGGGCAATGGCTGATCATCGCCCTGATCGCGCTCCACATCGGCGCCGTTCTTTACTACCTCTGGAAAAAGAAAGACAACCTCATCAAGCCGATGCTCCAGGGAGACAAGACGCTTGAAACGCCGGCTGCCCCCTCCAGGGACGATCTTGGCTCGAGGGTCGCCGCGATGCTGATCTTTGGCTGCTGTGCGGGCCTCGTCATCTGGATCGTCAAGCTCGGCGGCTGAGTCATTGCGGATCGAAGGACGCGCTAAACTGGCGGGCCGCCGCGAACCGTTTCATCTGCAGCTTGGCCACGAAGTTACCCCTTGTCGAACTGTTTTCCCCCGTGACCCCCGAGGAATTGGGAGCCGTGCGGGAGATTTTTCGCGACTACGCGAGCGGACTTGGCGTGGATCTGTGTTTCCAGGATTTCGACCAGGAACTCGCTACGCTTCCAGGTGACTACGCGCCACCGCGCGGGGCACTTCTCCTTGCGCGCATAGATGGTCAAATCGCCGGCTGCTGCGCGCTTCGACCGCTGGACACCGCCGATTACCCGAATGCCTGCGAGATGAAACGCCTGTTTGTGCGCAATCACTTCCGGGGCATCGGGCTGGGGAGGCAGCTGGCCGAAGCCGTGCTCGATGCGGCACGGCAGGCGGGCTACTCCAGCGTCCTTCTCGATACGCTAGACGACATGGAAGCCGCCCGTGCGCTGTATGAAGAGCTCGGCTTTGCCGAGATCCCTCCCTACTATCACAACCCGATTGCCGGCGCGCACTACCTCAAGGCCGAAATCTAGGCGCCCAGGGCCTTGGCTTGCGCCAGAATCGTGGCGGCGTCGCTGACCTCAAACTTGCCAGGCGCCTCGACATTGAGGGCCGCAACCTTGCCGTCCTTGACGAGCATCGAGTAACGGGCACTGCGAACACCCATGCCACGGCTGGTGAGGTCAAGCGTGAGTCCCGCCGCCTTCGCAAAGTCGGCGCTGCCGTCTCCGATCATTCGCACCTTGCCCTCGGTCTTCTGGTCGCGCGCCCAAGCCCCCATGACGAAGGCGTCATTGACCGACAGGCACCAGATCTCGTCGACGCCAGCGGCTTTGAATTCGGCTGCCTTCTCGACAAAACCAGGTACATGCTTGGCTGAGCAGGTCGGCGTGAACGCGCCAGGAAGTGCAAACACCGCTATCGTTTTCCCCGCTGAGGCTTCAGAGGTCTTCACGGGGTTGGGCCCGATAGAGCAGCCGTTGCCCTCGACTTCGGAATACTCCTGAAGCGTCACACTGGGAATGGCATCGCCGACTTTGATCATCTGGTTCTCCAAAAAAGAAATCGGCCCACATTGTGGGCCGATTCAGAGGGTTTCGTACTGGCACCTCGAGGGCACCAGATGTGGAGCAGGGTTTAAACCGCAGCGGCCTTCTCGACCAGACGGGTTGCAACCCAGTTCTTGGTCTTGGAGATCGGACGGCTCTCGGTGATTTCGATCACGTCACCTGTGTGGTACTCGCCCTTTTCGTCGTGGGCGTGGTACTTGCTCGACTTGGCAACAATCTTGCCGTAGAGCTCGTGCTTGACGCGGCGCTCGACCAGGACCGTCACAGTCTTGGTCCGCTTGTCGCTCACCACTTTGCCGATCAGGGTGCGCTTGAGGGAAGTCTTGGCTTCAGTCATGTTCATCCTTACTTGGCCGATTTCTTGTCGGTATCTTGCGACGCGGACTCAGCCTGCTTTTGGGCAAGGATCGTCTTGGCGCGCGCAATGTCACGGCGCGTGATGCGCAGCGTACCGGTGTTGGTGAGTTGTTGCGTAGCCTTCTGCATGCGCAGGCCGAAGTGGGCCTTTTGCAGCTCTTTGACTTCGGTCACGAGGCCGGCAACGTCTTTCTTGCGCAGTTCAGTAGTTTTCATTTTTCATCACTCCTGAATTACGAGCCGATCATGCGGCTGACAAACGTCGTACGCAGCGGCAGCTTGGCAGCCGCCAGGCGGAACGCTTCGCGTGCGAGTTCTTCGGGGACACCGACGATCTCGAACACAACTTTGCCCGGCTGGATTTCAGCGACGTAGTACTCGGGGTTGCCCTTACCGTTACCCATGCGCACTTCAGCAGGCTTGTGGGAAATCGGCTTGTCGGGGAACACACGGATCCAGATGCGGCCGCCGCGCTTGACGTGGCGTGAAATCGCGCGACGCGCGGCTTCGATCTGGCGGGCCGTCAGACGACCACGGTCCGTGCACTTCAGTCCGAAGTCACCGAATGCGACCGAGTTGCCCCGGGTAGCGACGCCGGTGTTACGGCCTTTTTGCTCTTTGCGGTATTTCCGGCGAGCGGGTTGCAGCATGTTTACTCTCCTTTACCGTCTGCAGGTGCGGCGGTGCCGCCTGCTGCAGGCGCGGCCTTGCGGACGCGCTTAACGGTAGATTTCGGTGCTTCGGCACCTGGCGTTGCTTCGGCAGGCTTGTCGCTGCCGTCAACCGGCGCTACGTTACCTGCCCCGGCTGCGGGACGGCGGGCTGGCGGACGACGGTCGCCAGCCGGGCGATCACCCGGGCGACCATCGCGGCGCGGGCCACGGGGACGACGTTCTTCTTCGGCACGGGGCTCGACGATGGCCGGCAAATCGTTGCGGCCGAGCGTGTCGCCCTTATAGACCCAGACCTTGACGCCGATGACGCCGTAGGTGGTCTTGGCTTCGGAAAAACCATAGTCAATGTCAGCGCGCAGCGTATGAAGCGGCACGCGACCCTCGCGGTACCACTCGGTACGCGCGATTTCGATGCCGTTCAGACGACCGGCGGACATGATCTTGATGCCCTGGGCGCCCAAACGCATGGCGTTCTGCATCGCGCGCTTCATGGCGCGGCGGAACATGATGCGCTTTTCGAGCTGCTGCGTGATCGAGTCGGCGATCAGCTGCGCATCGATTTCGGGCTTGCGCACTTCTTCGATGTTCACAGCGACCGGCACACCCAGACGCTTGCCAAGCTCTTTCTTGAGCGCTTCGATGTCTTCGCCTTTCTTGCCGATCACCACACCCGGGCGAGCCGAGAAGATGGTGATCCGGGCGCTCTTGGCGGGGCGCTCGATGAGAACTCGCGAAACCGCAGCGTTCTTCAGCTTGGCCTTGAGGTATTCGCGCACCTTGATGTCTTCGGCAAGCATGCCGGCGAAATCACGGTTGTTGGCGTACCAGCGGCTGGCCCAGTTGCGGCTGACCGCGAGGCGGAAGCCGGTAGGATGGATTTTTTGTCCCATATTGTCCTGAGCCTCTTAGTTGCCAACAGTCAAGTACACGTGGCACGTGGGCTTGACGATACGGTTGCCGCGGCCTTTGGCGCGCGCGGTGAATCGCTTGAGCGACGCGCCCTGCTCGACGTAGATGGTCTTGACCTTCAGTTCGTCGATATCGGCGCCATCGTTGTGCTCGGCGTTCGCAATTGCGGACATCAGCACCTTCTTGATAATGCCGGCGGCCTTTTTCTGCGTGAACTCGAGCGTGTTGAGCGCCTGGTCCACCTTCTTGCCGCGAATCAGATCGGCGACCAGACGGCCCTTGTCGACCGACAGACGGACGCCCCTGAGGACTGCACGTGTTTCTGACATGGTCTTTCCTTACTTCTTCTGGACTTTTTTGTCCGCAGGGTGGCCCTTGAAGGTGCGCGTCAAGGCGAATTCGCCGAGCTTGTGGCCCACCATCTGGTCGGTGATATAGACCGGGACGTGCTGCTTGCCGTTGTGCACAGCGATCGTCAACCCGATGAACTCGGGCAGGATCATGGAGCGACGCGACCAGGTCTTGATCGGCTTCTTGTCCTTCGTGGTCACAGCCTTGTCGGCCTTGGCCACAAGGTGATGGTCGACGAAAGGACCTTTTTTGAGTGAGCGAGTCATTCTTTAACCCCTTACTTCTTGCGACGCGACACGACCATGACCTGGGTGCGCTTGTTGTTGCGGGTACGGTAACCCTTGGTCAGGTTGCCCCACGGATCGACAGGATGGCGACCTTCGCCGGTCTTGCCTTCGCCGCCACCGTGCGGGTGGTCGACCGGGTTCATCACCACGCCGCGAACGGTCGGGCGAATACCCATGTGACGCTTCACACCGGCCTTGCCGAGCTGGCGCAGGCTGTGTTCTTCGTTGGCGACTTCGCCGATTGTTGCGCGGCACTCGATGTGGATCTTGCGAACCTCGCCAGAGCGCATGCGAACCTGGGCGTAGGTACCTTCGCGCGCCAGCAGCGTTGCGGATGTGCCTGCGGAACGCGCGATCTGCGCGCCCTTGCCGGGCTTGAGTTCGATGCAGTGAATCGTCGAACCCACCGGGATATTGCGTACCGGCAGCGTGTTGCCAGCCCGGATCGGGGCTTCCGAACCTGACAGCAACGCAGCGCCGACTTCCAGGCCGCGAGGGGCGATGATGTAGCGACGCTCACCATCGGCATACACCACGAGGGCGATGTGTGCCGTACGGTTCGGATCGTACTCAATGCGCTCGACCTTTGCCGGGATGCCATCCTTGTTGCGGACGAAATCGACGACGCGGTAGTGGTGCTTGTGACCACCGCCCTTGTGACGGGTGGTGATATGGCCGTTATTGTTGCGGCCAGATTTCTGGATCTGCGGCTCGAGCAACGGCGCGTACGGATCACCCTTGTAGAGGTGGTCCCGGGAGATCTTCACCGCGCCGCGTTGGCCCGGTGAAGTCGGTTTCATCTTGATGACTGCCATGATTTACGAGGCCTCCCCATTGAGGTTCAGCTCCTGGCCTTCCTTGAGCCGGACGTACGCCTTGCGGACGTTGTCGCGACGGCCGACCGAGCGACCAAAGCGCTTGGTCTTGCCCTTGGTATTGACGACGGAGACACCCTTGACCTCGACCTTGAACATCAGTTCAACAGCGGCCTTGATTTCGGGCTTGGTGGCGTTTTGCAGCACCTTGAATGTGACGGCGTTCGTCTTGTCAGCCACCATCGTTGCCTTTTCGGAAACGATAGGTGCGACGAGAACCTGCATCAAGCGACCTTCGTCGAACTTGCGTGCTGCGGGTGTGGGATTGACGCGGCTCATGCGAACATCTCCTTGAGCTTGTCGATGGCACCCTTGGTGACGAGCACCTTTTTGTAGTGCACCAACGAGAGCGGGTCGGCATAACGCGGCTCGACGACGAGCACGTTCACCAGATTGCGCGAGGCGAGGTACAGGTTTTCGTCGATCTCTTCAGCGATCACCAGGACCGACTGAAGGTTCATCGCCTTGAAGCGGGCAGCCAAATCCTTGGTCTTGGGCGAATCGACCTTCATCGAATCAACCACAGCCAGGCGGCCTTCGCGGGCCAGCTGGGAGAAGATGGACGCCATGCCGGCGCGATACATCTTCTTATTGATCTTCTGCGTGAAGTTCTCTTCCGGGCTATTCGGGAAGATGCGGCCACCACCACGCCACAAAGGCGAGGAAGTCATACCGGCACGGGCGCGGCCCGTTCCCTTTTGCTTGAACGGCTTCTTGGTCGAGTGCTTGACCTGCTCGCGATCCTTCTGGGCGCGAGTGCCTTGACGGGCATTGGCCTGAAACGCGACGACGATCTGGTGGACCAGATCTTCGTTGTATTCACGGCCGAACACGGTCTCTGGCGCGTCGTACTTCGACGAAGCCTGGCCCTGTTCGTTCAGGAGTTCGAGTTGCATTACTTGGCTCCCTTCGTGGCGACCTTGTCAGCCACTGCTGCAGCAGGCTTGGCCTTGATGGCAGGGCGCACGGTGACGAATCCACCCTTCGAGCCCGGAACAGCACCCCTGATGAGGAGCAGGCCGCGGGTCTCGTCGATACGGACGACGTCGAGATTCTGGGTGGTGACAGTGTCGTCACCGAGGTGACCTGTCATGCGCTTACCCGGAAACACACGCCCCGGGTCTTGCGCCATGCCGATAGAACCGGGCACATTGTGCGAACGGCTATTACCGTGCGACGCGCGCTGCGACTTCATGTGGTGACGCTTGATGGTGCCAGCGTAGCCTTTACCGATGGTCGTACCCTGCACGTCCACCTTCTGACCCACGACAAACACATCAGCAGCAGGAACCGTGGCACCGGCAGCGTACTTGGCCGCAGTATCGGCGGTCACGCGGAATTCCTGGATGATTTCACCGGCTTCCACACCCGCCTTGGCGAGGTGGCCGGCCTGGGGCTTGGTGACGCGCGACGATTTGCGCGAACCGAACGTGACCTGGAGGGACACGTAGCCGTCGTTCTCTTGGGACTTGACCTGGGTCACACGGTTGTTCGATACGTCGACCACCGTGACAGGAACTGCGTCCCCATCATCGGTGAAAAGGCGCATCATGCCCACCTTGCGGCCCAGCAACCCGAGGGAGGTGCTCAGACTCATTTTTTGACTCCATTACCTTCGCCGCAGCCGCTGCAATTGGCTTCTGCGTTTGACGCTCCCCTTACGGGTCACGGCGAAAGAAGGTTGATAAATTCACCCGGACAACCAGACCATTCGGTTAGGTTACCCGGCGAAACTGCCTTCACCCATTTTTGGGGAAGTCTTGGATTATAGCCCGCCTGATGTAGCCCTGCATAGCCCCTCCGCGGGACCTTTTCGATACCCGCCGTTGAGCGGGGTTCTTGCCGTGATTTGCAAAGCTTCAGGCTCGCAAAAAAGCCGCCCGAAGGCGGCTTTCAGAGGCAGAGACGAATCACTGCAGCTTGATTTCGACATCGACGCCAGCAGGCAGGTCGAGTTTCATCAGTGCATCGACTGTCTTGTCGGTCGGGTCTACGATATCCATCAGGCGCTGGTGCGTCCGGATTTCCATCTGATCACGACTGGTTTTGTTGACGTGCGGCGAGCGCAACAGGTCAAAACGCTTCATACGCGTCGGCAGGGGGACTGGACCCTTGACGATGGCGCCGGTGCGCTTGGCGGTGTCGACAATCTCAGCAGCAGATTGATCGATCAGCTTGTAATCGAACGCCTTGAGGCGGATCCGGATTTTTTGTTGAGTAGCCATTTGATTACTCCAGAATCTTGGCGACGACGCCCGAACCGACGGTCTTGCCACCTTCACGGATAGCAA
>JAZKFI010000006.1:0-22204 GCA_040386575.1 Pseudomonadota bacterium | reverse complement strand
CAATGGTCCCCACGTTGACGTGCGGCTTGGTCCGCTCAAACTTTTCCTTTGACATACCGATTCTCCAAAGAGCAATACCCGTGTGAGGTTTAACGTCTGCATCACATCACTGATCCCACCGCACGGGCACAGCGGGGTGTGTGATCGCAGACAAACTTTGTCTAAAGCCGAGGACTTATTTTGTCCGTGCAGCCACGATAGCCTCGGCCACATTGCGGGGGGCTTCAGAGTAGTGCTTGAACTCCATCGTGTACGTAGCCCGACCCTGCGACATCGAGCGCAGCGTAGTGGAATAGCCGAACATCTCAGACAGCGGCACTTCTGCCTTGATGGCCTTTCCGCCACCGACCATGTCTTCCATGCCCTGCACCATTCCGCGACGGGATGACAGGTCACCCATCACGTTGCCGGCGTAGTCTTCTGGCGTTTCAACTTCGACGGACATCATCGGCTCGAGGATGACTGGGCTGGCCTTTCGGCAGCCTTCCTTGAATCCGAAGATGGCAGCCATCTTGAAGGCCAGTTCGTTCGAGTCCACATCGTGGTAGGAGCCGAAGTGCAGCGTCACCTTGACGTCGACCACTGGGTATCCAGCCAGAACGCCCTGCGTCACAGCTTCGTTGATGCCCTTTTCGACCGCAGGAATGAATTCGCGCGGCACCACGCCGCCCTTGATCGCGTCGACGAATTCGATGCCCTTGCCCGGTTCGTTCGGCTCAATCTTGAGGACAACGTGGCCGTACTGACCCTTACCGCCCGACTGGCGAACGAACTTGCCTTCCGCGTCTTCGATCGTCTTGCGGATCGTCTCGCGATAGGCAACTTGCGGCTTGCCGACGTTGGCCTCAACGCCGAACTCACGCTTCATGCGGTCGACAATGATTTCCAGGTGCAGTTCGCCCATGCCGGCGATGATGGTCTGACCCGATTCTTCGTCGGTGCGAACGCGGAACGACGGATCCTCCTGCGCCAGACGATTCAGGGCGATGCCCATCTTCTCCTGGTCGACCTTGGTCTTCGGCTCAACAGCCTGCGCAATCACTGGCTCCGGGAACACCATGCGCTCGAGCATGACGATGGAAGCCGGATCGCACAACGTTTCACCGGTGGTCACGTCCTTCAAGCCAACACATGCAGCAATGTCGCCCGCGCGAATTTCATCGACTTCAAGCCGGTTGTTCGCGTGCATCTGCACAATACGGCCGATACGCTCTTTTTTGCCACGAATCGGGTTGTAGACGCTGTCGCCCTTGGAAAGCACGCCGGAATACACACGCACGAACGTCAACTGTCCAACGAACGGGTCCGTCATCAGCTTGAACGCGAGGGCAGAGAACTTCTCGTTATCGTCCGCCTTGCGGGTGACCGGGTTTTCGTCGTCGTCCATGCCCTTGACCGGCGGAATATCAACAGGCGAAGGCATGAGTTCAATCACGGCGTCAAGCATGCGCTGGACACCCTTGTTCTTGAAAGCCGTGCCGCAGAGCATTGGCTGGATTTCGCTGGCGATCGTGCGAGTGCGCAGACCCAGGGTGATCTCCTCTTCGGTCAGATCGCCCTCTTCCAGATACTTGTTCATGAGGGTTTCGTTGGCCTCGGCAGCCGCCTCGACCATCTTCTCGCGCCATTCCTTGGCCTGCTCAAGCAACTCAGCAGGAATTTCATCGTAATTGAACTTCATGCCTTGAGAGGCCTCGTCCCAATAGATAGCCTTCATTTTGCGCAAGTCGACAACGCCGGTGAAGTTCTCCTCGGCGCCAATCGGGATCACGATCGGTACTGGGTTTGCCTTCAGGCGCAGCTTCATCTGGTCATAGACCTTGAAGAAGTTCGCGCCGGTGCGGTCCATCTTGTTCACGAACGCGAGACGAGGGACCTTGTATTTATTGGCCTGACGCCAGACAGTCTCGGACTGCGGCTGCACGCCGCCCACAGCGCAGTAAACCATGCATGCGCCATCCAGCACGCGCATGGAGCGCTCCACCTCGATGGTGAAGTCCACGTGGCCGGGGGTGTCGATGATGTTGATACGGTGCTCAGGGAAGGAGAGATCCATGCCCTTCCAGAAGCAGGTTGTTGCAGCGGACGTGATCGTGATGCCCCGCTCCTGCTCCTGCTCCATCCAGTCCATGGTGGCAGCGCCATCGTGCACTTCACCGATCTTGTGGTTCACACCGGTGTAAAAAAGAATACGCTCGGTGGTGGTGGTCTTGCCGGCGTCGATGTGAGCCGAGATACCGATGTTGCGATATCGCTCGATGGGCGTTTTGCGGGCCATGATGATCTTTCGTTAAAAGGGTACAGGCCCGCTCATGGCGGGCCCGCACTCCAAGATGGGGACGGTTTTTAGAAGCGGAAGTGGCTGAAGGCCTTGTTGGCCTCTGCCATGCGGTGAACTTCGTCACGCTTCTTCATCGCACCGCCACGGCCTTCCGTGGCTTCCATGAGTTCGTTGGCCAGGCGAAGGGCCATCGACTTCTCGCCGCGCTTCTTTGCGGCCTCCTTCAGCCAGCGCATGGACAGCGCCAGGCGACGAACCGGGCGGACCTCAACGGGCACCTGGTAGTTCGCGCCACCGACGCGGCGGGATTTCACCTCGACCATCGGCTTGACGTTGTTGATAGCCATGGTGAAGGCTTCGACCGGATCCTTGCCCGGATTCTTTTCTTCGATGAACTCGAGCGCGCCATAGACGATGCGCTCGGCAATCGCCTTCTTGCCACCTTGCATGATGACGTTCATGAACTTTGCGAGCTCGACATTGCCGTACTTGGGATCCGGCAGGATTTCACGTTTAGGGACTTCGCGACGACGTGGCATTTTTTCACCTCTTCAATTGCTTCAGCTGGCTTTTCCCTTTCGGGGGCCCAGAAAGCCATTCAGGCCTTCGCTTACTCGACCCACGCGGGGAATTCCGCGCTCCGGGTCACTACGCTGACTCAGCCTGCCAGGGCTGGAAAGCACCGACAAAACTTTCGATTGGCTGTTTAGGCCTTCTTCGGCCTCTTGGCGCCGTACTTGGAGCGCGACTGCTTGCGATCTTTCACGCCTTGCAGGTCGAGCGAACCGCGAACGATGTGGTAGCGGACACCAGGCAGATCCTTCACGCGGCCACCACGCACGAGCACAACCGAGTGCTCCTGCAGGTTGTGGCCTTCGCCGCCGATGTAGGAAATGACCTCGAACCCGTTGGTCAGGCGAACCTTGGCAACCTTGCGAAGTGCCGAATTCGGCTTCTTCGGGGTCGTGGTGTACACCCGGGTGCACACGCCGCGGCGCTGCGGGCTGTTTTGCATCGCCGGGCTCTTGGAATTGGTCTTTTCGACCTCCCGCCCGTGACGCACAAGTTGATTGATGGTTGGCATTAAACGTCCCTAAACGTCATTACTGTCGTAGAAATATGAAGACTGCCTTCGCAAACGCGAAAAGGCAAAGCTCACCCGCCCCAAATTGCGGGAAAGCCCGCGAGTATAGCCCGGATGGTAAAAACGCTCAAGTGCGCATCTGGCGCAGGCGGGAGGTTACTTGATCCACAGCCGTATGGCGTCCCACGCCCGGCTGATGAAGCCGGCCTGATCCACGGACTCGAGGGCAACCAAAGGCACCTCCAGCATCAACTGGTCGCCGGCACTGATCATCAGTGTGCCCACTTGCTGGCCTTTCCCGATCGGCGCGATCAATGGATCGGGCCGCGCAACCTGCGTCTTCACCCTGGACGCAGAGCCCGAAGGCACCGCGACCACGACAGCCTGCGTGCGCCCTAGCCTTGCCGTCTTCTGCGTCCCTTTCCATACCGCTGGAGTCGCCACTGGCTGGTTCGCGTCGAAAAGCTTGATGCCCTCAAAAGCCGTGTAGCCCCAGTTCAACAGCTTCTGCGCCTCGTTTGCACGCGCGTTCTCGCTTGCAGCCCCAAGCACAATCACAAGAAGTCTGCGACCACCCACATTCGGAAAATCCCTCTTGGCAGTTGCGATCAGGCAATAACCCGCCGCATCCGCATGACCCGTCTTCAACCCGTCTACTGTCGGATCCCGAAATAGAAGCAGATTGCGATTGGTGTCATTCGCCGTTGGAGCCCCCTCGTACCGATACTTCCTGATCGCGTAGTAGCCGGCATGATCCGGAAAGTCGTTCAACAGACGGGTGGACAGAATGCTCAGGTCGCGGGCAGTCGTGGTGTGTCCAGTCTCGGCGCGTCCGTCCGGATTGCGAAATGCAGTCCGGGTCATGCCAAGCGCCTTCGCCTGTTCGTTCATGAGCTGCACGAAACGCTCGACCGTGCCGCCGACCCCTTCGGCGAGCGCAACGGTGGCGTCATTGCCCGATTGGACGATCATGCCTTTGATCAGGTCTTCCACTGGCACTTGCATGCCTGTATCAATGAACATGCGCGACCCGGTCATCTTCGATGCTCGGGTGCTCACCGGCAGGGTCTGCTTCAACGCGATCTTCCCGGAACGCAAAGCATCGAAGACCAGATAGGCACTCATCAGCTTTGTGAGGGCTGCAGGCTCAACGGGCGCGTCGGCGTCGCGCGACGCCAATTCCTGCCCGGCCGTAACATCGATGAGCAGGTAGTTGCGCGCTGCAATTTCTGGCGGCTGGGGAGCTTGCGCGAATGCAGAAACACAAAGCATGACGCCTGCAAATGCAGCGGCCCACAAGTGAAGGATTCTCTTCATGGAAGGGTCAGGAACGAAGGTGGCGGACCACCAGGCTCTTCAGGAGGGTCAGTTGTCCATGAAAGAAATGGCCGCCTCCGGGCACCACGGTGACGGGGAGCGCCTGCGGCCGCGCCCAGTCGAGGACAGCCGACAAGGGCACCGTGTCGTCCTCTTCACCATGGATCACCAGCGCGCGGTCATGCAATGGCTCGGGCAAAGGGCTCACCTCGAATCGGGACGCAGCAGTGCCGATCAGCACGACTTTGTCTATCGTTCGTTGCTCATGCAACCGAGCGATGGCTCCACTGGCGACAAACGCACCGAACGAGAAGCCAGCAATTGCGAGTGGACACGCCGGCGCCTCAGCCTCAATGACAGAAAGCATGTCCGCCAGCTCGCCACGCCCATTGTCATGCTCACCTTCCGTCTGACCGACACCGCGAAAATTGAAGCGGATGGCCGTCCAGCCGCACTGTACAAATGCGCGAGCGAGGGTCTGCACGACCTTGTTGTCCATCGTTCCGGCAAACAGGGGATGCGGATGCGCTATCACCGCTACGCCATGCGGTGGCTGGGAATCGAGAGGCTCATCGCGCAACACCTCGATGGCGCCCGCCGGGCCGGCAATCTGGTAACGCCGGGTCTTCAGGTTCATGGAAAAGACCTAGCGGCCGAGATGGGGTGGCGTCAGCAGTCGCTCGACCACCACGCCATTTTTCAGATGGGATTCGACGATTTCTTCGATGTCATGCTCATCGACATAGGAATACCAGACAGCCTCCGGATAGACCACCGCAACCGGCCCGCCGGCACAGCGATCAAGGCAGCCCGCCTTGTTGACGCGCACCTTGCCTGGACCGGCAAGACCGTGAGCCTTGACCAGCTGCTTGCACTTGTCGAATGCACCTTGCGCGTTGTGCTGCGCGCAGGATTGCTCGCCGTTGTCGCGCAGATTCAGGCAAAAAAAGATGTGTCTGTCGTAGTAGGAGAGGCCTTGACTCATTGCGACATTCTATTTTGCGACTCAGCTCGCGAAACACGAAACAGCACATACAACAGCGCAGCGTAAGGCCACAGCCAGCCCAGCCATTGCGCCAGGCCGTTGAACCGGATGAAGCGGCCCTGCTCCCACGTCTGGAGTGTGTTGGAAAAGTACTCGCCTGCAGATGACTGATTGAGCAAGGCGAGGTTCAACACCAACGCGAGCAGCACGAGAGCCGCGCACCCTCGACGCGGAAGGGCGACCAGCACTGCAGCCAGGAATGCCCCAAAGCCCAGGCCAACCTGAACTGGAAGACTGAGCCAGGCCCAGGCGTGGGTCGGGCCCCAGCTCAGGGCCGCCGACAGCGCGGTTGCACAGACGCCGACGCCAAATACAACCACCGCAAAAACAGCCCTGCGTCCCAGTGTTCTCAGGACTGAATAACCCAGCAATACCGGCACGAGCGCGCCCAGCGCCACGCAAAGGAGTTCGGCTGCCGGGACGAGTGGCTGTAATTCGACCTCCCGCAGAGGCAGCCACTCCAGGAAGGGCGTGTCCGAGAGCCATTCAGCCATTGCGCCTTCCAGTCGCTCGAAAATCTGCCCCAGCCCAAAGGGAACCGACGCCGGAAACAGGAGCGCAAACGGCCACAACGCCAGGAGCACGAGCGCTCCGCGCGCATCCTCGACAAACCAGCGCCCGCGAAACTGGGTCCAGCGATCGATGGCGCCTGCGCGCTCAAGCACACCCGCAACGCCCGCGCCGATCAGGGCTCCCGCCGTATTGAGGCCGAAATCCAGGTTTGAAGGCACGCGTGAAGGCAGGTAGGTCTGCAACGCCTCCATGAGCAGCGAAATGACTGCGGCGGCCAGGACCGCCACGCCAATCGCAGGCGCGTTACCCCGGGAGCTGTACCGGACATTGACGCGCCGGGCAAAAGCCAACGCGAGCAAAAAACCCAGGGGGATGTATCCGCATACGTTGGCAGCAATATCGAACCCGGTCCAGTACTTGGGCCACGGACTGGCCAGAAAAGCCCACGGCGCGATGCCCTGGTCGCGCCAGCCGGTGAACGGGTAAAGGCTCGCATAGACGATCAACGCCGCATAGGCTTGGGACAACGGCCAGGCGGATGTCTTTTGCATGGGGTGTCAGAACGGCTTGACGACAGCAAGCACCACCGCGGCCACCAACAGCAGCACCGGCACTTCATTGAACCAGCGATACCAGACGTGACTTCGAGGAGGCCGGCCTGCTTCAAAGCCCCGCAGCATACGTGCGCACGCGTGGTGGTAGCCGATCACGAGCACAACGACGAAGAGCTTCGCATGCAGCCACCCCGACCCCTTGCCAACGTCGTAACCAAGCCACAACCACAGTCCCAGGACCAGGGCGGGCACAGAAAGCAGCGTGGTGAACCTCAGGAGTTTGCGCGCCATCAGCAACAAGCGTTGCCGCTCGGCTGCCGACTCGGCCGGCACGAGTGCCAGGTTTACGAAGATCCGCGGAAGGTAGAACAGGCCGGCAAACCAGCTGGCTACAAAAACGATATGAAACGACTTGACCCAAAGCATGAGTGCAAGTGTAGGGAACTAATGCACCGCACAAAAAAAACCCCGGCTCAATAAGCCGGGGTGGGAAGCCTTTTTGCTGTCACACATTAAGGCACCCGCTCAGGGAGGAAAAGCGGGGAGCGGCAAGCCGCCCAGACGTAATTTAACAAAGCGGCTGTCTGGTTTCAAGGGTGGGGTGTGCGATTTACGTCTTAGGGCCGGGCAAAGTCATCCAACTCATGCACCTGCGCGACGCGGTGCGGCGACCTGCGGGAGTTGGAAAGGGGCGCGGCGCGATGGCTCCAACTTGGCGCACAATTTCCGCCATGACGCTCCACGCTCCCTACCCCCACGGCCGCCCCCGACGCCTGCGCCGCGACGACTTCACACGCAATCTGGTCCGGGAACACCGGTTGACTACCCACGACCTCATCTACCCGGTTTTCGTCCTTGACGGAAAGGGCAGGCGCGAAGCAGTGGCCTCGATGCCTGGTGTTGAACGCCTGAGTCTGGACCTGTTGCTGCCGGTCGCCGAGCAATGCGTGGCAGCCGGCATCCCGGTGATGGCGCTCTTCCCCGTGCTGGACGCCAGCCTCAAAACACCCGATGGTCGCGAAGCCTGCAACGATCAGGGACTGGTTCCCACGGTGTTGCGGGAACTGAAAAAGCGTTTTCCCAACCTGGGCGTCATGACGGACGTCGCCCTCGACCCGTTCACCAGTCACGGCCAGGACGGACTGCTGGATGACACCGGCTACATCCTGAACGACGAGACCGTCGAAGTGCTGGTGCAGCAGGCGCTCACCCAGGCCCGCGCCGGGGTCGATATCGTCGCGCCCTCAGACATGATGGATGGGCGCATCGGCGCGATCCGGTCGGCGCTCGAATCGGCCGGGCTCATCCACACGCGGATCATGGCGTACAGCGCCAAGTACGCCAGCGCCTTCTACGGCCCCTTCCGGGACGCAGTCGGTTCGGCCTCCAATCTCGGCAAGAGCAACAAGAAGGTCTACCAGATGGACCCCGGCAACACCGACGAGGCCTTGCGCGAGGTCGCGATGGACATCGCCGAAGGTGCGGACATGGTGATGGTCAAGCCCGGGATGCCCTACCTGGATGTGGTCCGACGGGTGAAGGACACCTTTCACGTTCCCACGTTCGCCTACCAGGTGAGCGGCGAGTACGCGATGCTCAAGGCGGCTGCGCAAAATGGCTGGCTCGATCACGATGCGGTGATGATGGAAAGCCTCCTGGCCTTCAAGCGCGCCGGCGCGGATGGCGTGCTGACTTACTTTGCGCTGGACGCCGCCCGGCTCCTGCGCGACTGAGACGGCCCTGCCCCCACCCCATGCAGATCGTCCAGTTCACTGCCGGAACGCTTCGCTTCCTGGACGAAGTGCCCGTCGCCGCGCCGGAGTCCGGCTTCATCTGGATCTACGTCGAACGCGAGGCACTGGCAACTCAACTGCCCCAACTCCAGCAGGCAGCCCATCGAATCGGCGGATCGTCCTTCCTGGACCTGCACGTGCAGGATCTGCTGAACGCGACCCACCCCTCGCATTACGACTACACGTCCATCTATGACCTGGTGATCTTTCGCCGCCTGGCGACTGAGGAAGAAGCAGGCCAGGAGCTTCACGAGAGCGAGACTGTGACGACTGCCAAGAATGCCCCGCTGGCTGCATTCCAGCGCATCCGCACCCGCGCGGTGGCATTTGCGGTCTTCGACCGCCTGCTCATCACCGTTCATCCCGCCGGATGCCTGACGGCGAAGTCATTCATCCAGCGTTACCTGGGGGACGCCGTCCAGACCGAAGGGGTCGCCCTCATCAGTCGCAGCCGCCTGCCCGCGAGCCCCGCCGACCTCATGCTGCGCATGATCAACACCATGGTCGACAGCTACCTGGAACTGCGCAAGGACCTCAGTGCCGAGATGGACCAGTGGCAAAAACATCTGCTGAAACCCGGCTCACAGGGGGCCGACTGGAACGAATTGCTGGTGGCGCGCGCGCAGCTGCACACCCTTGAAGACCTGTGCGAAGAGCAAAACGACGCCATGCAGGAATGGCTGGACACCGCGCGCGAGCAGCCATCGCCTACGCTTTCGCAGTCCGAGCGTGACGGGCTCATCGCCCGCGCACGCGATGTCATCGAACACATCCAGCGCGTCGTGCATCACGTTCGCCGAATCGAGCAGGCCGCAGAGACGGCGGTGCAGATCCATTTTTCGGCGCAGAGCCATCGCACCAACGACATCATGCGCACGCTGACCGCGCTGACGGCGGTGTTCCTGCCGCTGAACCTGGTCACCGGCATCTTCGGGATGAACTTCGAATTCATGCCGCTGATCAAGTTACCCATCGGATTTCTGATCACCCTGGGGGCCATGGCGACCATTGCGGCGACGCTGGCACTCGTGTTCTGGCGCAAGCAATACCTCGCCCGCACGGCTCGCTAGATGCAAAGTGCACCTGCGCGAGGGCACCTTCGGATCGGCTGCGCGGGGTGGACGCTCCCTCGCGATGGCCAGTCCCTCTTCGGCGAAGCCGACTCCCACCTGCAGCGATACAGCACGAGGTTGAACGCCGTTGAAATCAACTCGTCGTTCTACCGTTCGCACGGCAACGCAACCTATGCGCGGTGGGCAGCCGGCGTGCCTGACGATTTCCGGTTCAGCGTCAAGTTGCCCAAGACGATCACGCATGAGCTGAGGATGAGGCACTGCGACCCGGAGCTGGGCCGCTTCTTCGAGGAGGTGCGCGGGCTTGAAACGAAGATGGGCTGTGTGCTCGTGCAGTTGCCGCCCAGCTTTGCCTTTGCTGGCGAGCTGGCTCAGGAATTCTTCGCTGGCCTGCGATCGAGATGGTCGGGCCCCGTCTGCGTCGAGCCTCGCCATGCGTCATGGTTCGAAGACGATGCGCACGAGTTGCTCAGGCAGTTCAATGTGGCGCGGGTACTGGCCGATCCGGTCCGACACGCACCCGGTGCTATGCCGGCAGGCGCCTCCCATCTCGTCTACCTGAGGCTGCACGGCTCGCCGCGCATGTACTACTCGTCCTATGAAGATAGCGTCATTGAACAGCTCGCCCGGCGTATCGAAGTTGCCCTGGCCAGCGGGGTTGATGTTTGGTGCATCTTTGACAACACCGCCAGTGGGGCCGCGACCCATAATGCGCTGGCGCTGCAAGCCCACTTCATCAAGGATTTTGGATGACCCATCACCACACGGGTCCGAATGCACCTCGGAGCATGGACGACCTGACCGGCAAGAACGTCGCCGCCATGCGGCGGCTGGAAGAACTGGCGGAGACGCGTCGCACATTTGCCGACGTGGTCGCTGCGTTTGTTGCCAGGTTCTGCGGCAGCATCACGTTCGTCTGGATTCATGTCGCGATTTTTGCCGCATGGATCGCTTTCAACGCGTTCCCTGGCATTGAACACTTCGATCCCTACCCGTTCACGTTTCTCACGTTGTGCGTCTCACTGGAAGCGATCTTTCTGTCGGCCTTCATCCTGATCAGCCAGAACTACGAAATGCGCGTGAGCGACCGGCGCAACCAGCTCGACCTGCAGATCAACCTGCTCGCCGAACAGGAGAACACCAAGATGCTCCAGCTGCTGGAGACGATTGCGAAAAAAGTCGGCGCAACGTCCGGCGAGGATCCCGAAATTCGGGCGCTCGAACAGGCGACGCGGCCGGAAACCCTGGCCCGCCAGATCGAAGAGGCCTACCGCGCCGATGACAAGGCGGCGAGGGAAGAATGAGCCGTGACAGCTAGACCAGCGGCGGGGCCAGCTTCTCGTTGGCGATGACGCGTTGCAACGCAGGCCGCTCCAGCATCCGTTGCAGGTAGGGACCCAGATGCTGCCGACTGCGAGCCGGTGTCTCGTTCTGGAAGTTGCGCGTCCATCGGCAGAGCGTGAAAACATAAGCATCGAGCGCCGAGTAGTCCAGGCCGGCGAACCACGGCCCACCGTGCCTTGCCAGTTCAGCATCCAGTTGCTCCAGCAGCAAAGCCACGCGTGACTCCGCATGAGCCTTGACTTCTGCGACGCCGCCCGCGTTGCCCTCGTTGACCCAACGCTCCGGATAGAAATAAGTGATCAGCGTGGCCTGCAAGGTGTTCGTGAGCCACATGAGCCACTTGTAGAAATGCGCCCGTTGCACAGTCCCGACCGGCGGTGCAAGTCCCGCCTGCGGATTCAGGTCGCAAAGGTGCAGCGCGATGGCGGCGGTTTCGTACAGGACCAGGTCGCCATCGACCAGCACCGGAATCAGGCCGTTCGGATTGAGCTGCAGATAGGCCGGCTGCTTGTGCTCATCGGCCATGCGATCGACAAGCACCCGCTCGTACGGCGCACCGATTTCCTCCAGCAGGATGTGGGGAATCATGGCCGCCGTGGCCGGGTAGTAGTGCAGCTGGATCATTTCACCCCGAACAGGTTGGCGCCGTTGTCCCAGCCAATCTTGCGCGCGGCGTCTGGCGGCAGGTCGCCGAGCCACGCCCGATAGCCCTTCATCAACTCGTCGTAGTACAGCCAGCGCTGGTTCACCCAGGTGTCGGAGCCGATCATGAATCGGTCAGGGTACTTGAGAAGCAAGGCGCGCCATTCAGGACACAGCTTGCCGCCCTCGCAGGTCAGGCCGGGCCGATAGGACAGCTCGCCCATCAGCAGCGGGTATTTCGCAAAGAACTGATCCACGCGTGCTGCGGGTGCGCCGCCGATGCCGGTATGCGCCCAGATCAGCCGCGTGCGCTGGCCCTTGCTCGGCGTGTTGGCCATGAGCAGATCGATCGCCGTGTCATCCACATGCGCGAGCACCGCAAGGCCCTTCTCCTCGGCCAGCACCATCAGCTTCTTCGCGACGGGACCATTGGCATTGCCGCTGTCGTACAGGTGAAACTCACCGATGCCCTTGAACGGGCCCGCATCCGTGCCGCGCGCCAACTCTGTCTGCACCATCGTGAAGATCGTCTCGTCGCGAAACCAGTTGTCGTAGTCGGCGCGATTGCGATAGAGCCGCACGAACGGCACGACCGTCACGCCCGCCTGCCTGGTGAGCGCAGACGCCGCGAGCGCCTTGGTTCCATCGTTGGGTCGCGAATTGGAGACGATGGCTTTCACGCCATTGCGCTGCATCCGTGCGAGCACATCGGGCAATGGATGCGGACCGGTGCTGCCGTCCCATGCCTCGGTGTTGTAGTGAAGGTGCGCATCGAACAGCGGTCCGGAATAATCCGCCGCCGCAGCCGGGGCTGCCGCTGCGAGCGCGCCGAACGCAGCGGCCACCAACAACAGGCGCCGCATCACGTCACGCGAGATGCTTGTTGAAGAACGCCAGCGTCCGCTCGAGCGCAGTAGCAGCCGCTGGCGCGTTCCACGAGCCGCGCTGGTCGCAGTTGAAACCGTGATCGGCTGCGTAGACATGCACTTCAACCTCGGGATGTGCTGCCTGGAATGCCTTGACGGAATCGAGCGGAATCCAGTGGTCCTTTTCGCCGAAGTGCGCCATCACCGGTACCTGGGGCTTGCGTGCGACTTCCTCAGGCGTCGTCACGCCGCCGCCGTAATACGGAACGGCCGCCGACAAACCATTCAACGTGCAAGCCGCGCGCCACGTGAGCAGGCCGCCGTAGCAATAGCCGACGATGCCCACTTTGCCAGCCTTGCCCGCATGGTCGATGGCCGCCTGGATGTCCTGCATCACGCCCGGAGCCGGGAGCGCTTCGACGGCCGCCTTGAGCTCCATGCCGGCCTGCATGTCTTCCTGCTGGTAGCCCAGGTCCACGCCCGCCTGCACGCGATGAAACGTGGATGGCGCAACGGCCAGGAAGCCCTGCGCCGCGTAGCCGTCGGCCACATTGCGAATGTGCGAGTTGACACCGAAGATTTCCTGGATCACCACCACGGCGCCTTTGGGCGTGCCCGCAGGCTGCGCCACGTAGGCAGGGAAGGTGAAGCCGTCTGCGGCCTTGAGATCGATGAAGCTACCCATGTCGATGTTCTCCAGAATTTGATGACTGCTGCGTTGCGCAGCGCAGATGATTTCGCCGTTGCCCGCCTGCGTCAAGCCGGTATGCGGTCACATTTGCTGTAATGGCAGCCAGACAGCAGGAGACCCCTTTGGCGCACGAAAAAGCATTGGAACAGGTATTGATCGTCACCGGCGGTAGCCGGGGCATTGGCGCGGCGTGCTCGCTGCAGGCTGCCCGCAAGGGCTACGCAGTGGCAGTGAACTACACGTCCAACGAGCGCGCGGCGCAGGAAGTCGTGCAGTCCATCATCGCCAGCGGGGGCCGCGCGATTGCCGTGCAGGCCGACGTTGCGCACGAAGACCAGGTGCTGGCGATGTTCAACCGGGTCGATGCCGAACTCGGACGACTCACGGCGCTGATCAACAACGCGGGCGTCGTGGATGCGAAGGCCCGGGTCGATGAAATGACCTTCGAGCGCTTGAGGCGAATGTTCGACATCAACGTCATCGGCTCGATCATCTGCGCGCGCGAAGCCGTCAAGCGCATGAGCACCCGCCATGGCGGCTCAGGCGGTGCCATCGTGAATGTTTCCAGCGCCGCTTCGCGTCTCGGTGCGCCCGGCCAGTATGTCGACTACGCCGCGTCCAAGGGCGCCATCGACGCATTCACCGTCGGCCTTGCCAAGGAAGTTGCCGCCGAGGGCATACGCGTCAACGCCGTGCGGCCGGGCCTGATCGAAACCGATATCCACGCGTCAGGCGGCATCCCCGACCGCGTGCGGCAGCTCGAGCACCAGGTCCCGATGCTGCGCGGGGGCAGCGCCGACGAAGTGGCGAAGGCCATCGTCTGGCTGCTCTCCGACGAGGCCAGCTACACAACGATGTCGCTGCTCGACGTCTCCGGGGGCCGCTGATGACCACGCTCAGGTACTACTGGGAAGACCTGCAGCCAGGACCTGCGCGCGATCTCGGCACGATCACCGTGAATGCCCAGGAGATCAAGGAATTCGCCGCGAAATTCGACCCCCAGCCCTTTCACCTCGACGAGGAGGCGGGCCGCCAGTCGATCTTCGGCAACCTGATTGCGAGCGGCTGGCACACCTGCGCCATGGCCATGCGCCTGACCGTGGACAACTTCCTCAACGAGTCCTCCAGCCTGGGTTCGCCCGGCCTGGACAACGTGCGCTGGCTCAAGCCCGTTTACCCGGGCGACACGCTTCGCCTCATGCACACGATCACCGAGACGCGCGCGATGCGCAGCCGCCCCGACGCAGGCATCGTGCGATCGCTTTGGGAGCTGATGAATCAGGACGGCGAGAAAGTGATGCAGATGGAGGGCTACGGCATGTTCCGCCGCCGCGAGCCTGCGACACCAGAAGAACTTGGGCGTTTGCGGACCTAGCCAGAGGATGCCCGTCATGGACTTCAAACCCCTGGTCACACTGCTTGCGGTGGTGAACCCCCTGGCCATCGTGCCGTTCTTCATCCATTACACCCAGGGCTTCACGCGCGCGCAGCGACGGCGCACGGTGCTCACCGCAGCATTCAGCGCCTTCATGGTGATCGCAGCGAGCGCCCTGCTCGGCCTGCAGATTCTCGATTTCTTCGGCATCTCGCTGGCGAGCTTTCAGGTCGGGGGCGGCATGCTGCTGCTGATCAGCTCGATGAACATGCTCAACGCCAACCCTGCCGAAGCGAAGCCGCAGACCAACGAGTACGAGGATGGCGCGCAAAAGGCTGCGATGGGCGCGAGCATCGCCGTCGTTCCGCTCACGATTCCGCTGCTGACCGGGCCGGCCACGATGTCCACCGTGGTGATCTATGCAGAGAAGGCGCAAACCTTCCTGCAACTGTCGATGCTGGTCGCCTATGGCGTGGTGATCGGTTTGGCGACTGCGGTGTGCTTCGCGCTGGCCGACCCGATCGCGCGGGTCCTGGGCAAGACGGGCATCAATGTCATGACCCGGCTGATGGGTCTCATCCTCGCAGCGCTCGCGGTGGAAGTGATGGCCCTGGGCCTGATCAAGCTTTTTCCGGGCCTGGGTCGGTAACGGCAGCTTCGGCCGGGCGCTTCTGGAGCACCTTGACCAGCTGGCTGCTGGTGTTGCGAAGTCGTTGCGCGAGCAACTGCGTGAGCTTGACCAGCAGCTTGGCACCGACTGCCGGATGCATCTTGATCAGGCGGCCCACCGATGCGCGCGTGAGGACCGCGAGTTCCACATCGCTCAATGCCCAGCAGCTGGCATAGCGAGGCTCGCCGTCCAGCATCGACATCTCGCCGATCACCGCGCCCTCCTTCAGCACCGCCAGCCGCGTGATATCGGCGGGGTCCTGCTTCTCGGGGTCCGCGCCGATTCGCCGCTTGCCCACATCCACCGTGCCCAGGAGCAGCAGCATCATCCAGTTGCTCGCCTCGCCCTCGGCGATCAGCAACTGCCCGGGCTTCGCGCGGACTTTGAGCATGGTCGTGCCCAGCAAGTCCGCCTCTTCCGGTGTGAAGTCGCGCAGCAGCGACGACACCATCAGCAGCTCAGGATGCTCCGACAGCTTCTCGCACGGACCGAGCAATTCAAGCCCACGCGATGTGAGCTCTTCGTCCAGCGGTTCGGCGGCCATGGCGGTCAACGCTGCTGGGCCAGCCACTGCGCGATTTCGGCGCCGGCTGAATTGACGGCTTCACCCATCGCGCGAACACCGCCGGCGGCATCCGGCGAGGGGGCCGGCGCATTGACGATCACCCTTCGCTGCGCGAGCAGCTTTTCACCGGCCGGCGTGTTCTCCAGCAGCGTCACGCGCATGCGCAACAGGCCGACGCTGGCCGTCTGCGACTGGAAAAAGTGCGAGAACTCTTCCAGCTCTATTCGCAGCACGCGCGGCATCTTGCCGCCTTCACGCGCGAGCGCCGCGCTTTCGCTCAGGTCAAGCACCGGCCTGTCGCGTCCCAGGATTTCACGCAGGCGCTGACGGATCAGTTGCGTCGGCGGGGCTGACCACCGGGCCTGTGCATAGGGCCGCAACTGATTGGAGTCGGCGTAACCCAGCCGATAGTTCAGCGAAGTGCCGTCCAGCGCGCTCGACGCGTCGATGTCGCCCAGCACCAGCGGCAGCGCCGAGCCCGCGGGCGTCGTGGCGGGGGCCGTGGCACCGGGCCCGAAGTCGTAGAGCACCGCGCGGGTCGGCTTGTCCGGGGTTGCGCATCCCGCCAGCAACACGGCTGAAGCCGCGAGCATCGCAAGCAGTGCTGTCAATGTAGATCGCTGGGTCATTTGCCGGCTCCAGGAGGCGTGAAGCCCGGTTCACCCGGGCCGGGATCGATCTGGCCCGTGCCGTAGATCAACGACTGCGGGTTCTCGCGAATGCTGTTGGCGGTGCGGCCCAACTGGCGCACGGCACGCGACGCGTCTTCGGTCACGCGGTTGATGCGCGGCAGCGTGGCCGCGTTGAACGAATCGGCCGCGTGGGACAACGATTCCGTCCCCTGCGCCAGGCGGTCGAGCGGCCCATCCTTTTCGTTCAGGCGGCGGGCGGTCTTGCCGAAATCTGCGGCCGTCTTGCCGATCTCATCGACATTGACCTGGATCGACTTCATGGTGACGCGCGCTTCGGCCAGCGCCGGATCGACGCCCTTGACCACGGTGGCATCCAGGCGCTTGGCAAGCTGGCTCGCGTCGGCGGCGGCAACGCCCAGGTTGTCGAGCGCGAGCGCCAGGCGCTTCTGGTTGGCGTCGCCCAGCACTTCATTGGCGCGGTTCACGGTCTTTTCGATCTGGTCCAGGATCGCCTCGCCGCGCGTCGTGAGCTTGGACAGCAAGCTGGGCCGAAGCGGAATACGCGGCGGCTGCGCGTTGTTGGGCTCCAGGCGCGGCGCAGGCTTTCCTTCGTCGTCGAGCTGGACAAATGCCAGTCCGGTCACGCCCTGATAGCTCAGTTGTGCGAACGTGTCGCGCGTCACCGGCGCCTCATGGTCGACTTCCAGGCGGATCAGCACACTGCCTGCCGCCTTGGGATCGAAGCCGATGCTCGACACCTTGCCAATATCCACGCCGCGATAGCGAACCGCCGCCTGGGCCTGCAGGCCGCTCACGGTTTCACGCGTCGAAATCTCGTAGATGTCGCGCTCACCCGTGTCACGGGTCAGCCACGCCGCGAGCATGACGAGCAGCGCGGTGACTGCCACGACAAAGATGCCGGCGGCCATCGCATGGGCTTTGTTTTCCATCGTTGGGACCTTTACTTCTTTCTACACGGCAAACGGATATTCGCGCAACAGCTCCATCGCGCGCTGGCCCCGTTCGCCCAGGAAAAAATCGTGGATGAAGGGGTGCTGGAAGGCGATCACATCCTTGGGCGCCGCATTCACGATCACCCGCTTGTCAGCCAATACGGCAATGCGCGTGGACAGCTCGAACAAGGTGTCCAGGTCGTGCGTGACCATGATCACCGTGAGCGCCATGTCGCGGTGCAGCGACCGCAGCAGCGTGACGAATCCGTCCGAACTCTCCGGGTCGAGTCCCGCGGTGGGCTCGTCGAGCAACAGCAGCGGCGGGTCCATGATGAGCGCACGGGCCAGCGCCGCCCGCTTGATCATGCCGCCCGACAGGTCCGCCGGCATCTTGTCGGCGTCGTCGGGCTTGAGCCCCACCATCTGCAGCTTGACCATGGCGGCCTCGCGAATCAGGGCGGGCGGCAGCGACCTCAGCTCGCGCAGCGGGAACGCAATGTTTTCCAGGACGCTGAACGCCGAGAACAGCGCGCCGTGCTGGAACAGCATGCCGACCCGGCTGGCGGCTCCCCTCTGGCTCAGACGCTCTGCCGGCTTGCCCAGGACCAGGATCTCGCCCTTCGTCGGCGTCTCCAGGCCCAGCATCTGGCGCAGCAGCACGGTCTTGCCGGTGCCCGAGCCGCCCACAAGCGACATGACCTCCCCACGTTCGACGGTCAGGTCCAGGTCCTGGTGTACGGTGAAGCGGCGATCCGGCGTGGTGAACCCGGTCCACAACTTGCGGATCTCCACCATGGGCTCACCCTCGGACGGCAGGACGCTGACTGCTTCTTCCATCAGATCCCCACATCCTTGAAAACAACGGCAAAGAGCGCATCGACCAGGATCACCACGGTGATCGATGTCACGACCGAAGCCGTGGTGCCTTCGCCCAGGCTTTGCGTATCGGGCTTGATGCGCAAGCCGAAGTGGCAGCCGATCAGCGCGATCAGGATGCCGAAAACGATGGACTTGCTGGTGGCCAACAACAGGTTGTTCAGGTGCACGGCCTGCGGCAATGCCGTGAGGAAGTAGGTGGGCGTGATCCCCAGCGAGATGTCCGCGGCGATCATTCCACCGCCCAGCGCGCAAAGCGTGGTCCACACACTGATGAGCGGCATCGCCAGCGCCAGCGCCATGGCACGGGGCATCACGAGCCGGAAACTGTGCGAAATGCCCATGACACGCATGGCATCGAGCTCATCCGTCACGCGCATCACGCCGATCTGGGCCGTGATCGCCGAGCCGGACCGGCCTGCAATCAGGATCGCGGCCAGCATCGGCCCCAGCTCGCGAATCAGCGCGACGCCCAGGATGTTGACGATGTAGGCATCGGCGCCGAACTGCTTGAGCTGCTGCGAGGTGAGGTAAGCCAGCACGATGCCGATCAGGCCTCCCACCAGCGCGGTGATTGGCAATGCCGTCGCGCCGATGCGGTAAAGATGGCCGGACACATCGCGCCACGGCCCCTCATGCGGCGCACGCACCAGCTGTCCGAGGTTCAGGGTGAGCTGCCCGATCAGCCGGATGAATGCCTTGCCGTGGTCAACCGCATGCAGGATCGCTTCACCGAACGACAGGTAGCTGCGCAGCCAGCTGGTCTTGCGCGGCGGTCGCGGCTTGACGGTGAATCGGGCCACCCGCTCCATCACGGCTTTTTGCGGCGGCAGCATGTCCAGCTGCGCGGGCCAGGTCTGGCCCCAGTGATCCCACAGCAGCTGGGCGCCCACGTGATCGAGCTGGACGGCCTCTTTCAGGTCCCAGCCTTCGCCCGCGCTTGCAGCCTTCAGTTCGGCCTGCAGGCGGGTCACGACGTCGCGCTCCGCGATATGCGCTGCCGTCCAGGAACCCAGCACCCGGGCGCGTCCACTCCCGGGAGCGGCTGGCGGCTCGATGCGCGGCGTGGATTCGTGCATGAAGGGGGCGTTGAAGGTGCTGGGGAGGTGAACCCTTCATCCTACCTGCTGGCCGCCCGAGTCGTGGGGCAAACCACCCTGATCGCGGGGGGCCGTGGCGCGGCAGTGACAGATATGGCAATTGCGCCGCAGGTATAAAGCGTTCAACCAAGGAGACGGCATGAGCGAGGCACTTTCCCCTTCCCTCCCCGAGCTGGATGTGGAGCGGCGCGGGCCGGTCCTGTGGCTCACGATACAGCGCGAGGCTCGCCGCAATGCCATGAGCCATGGTGTGCTGGCCGGCATGTCCCGGGCGATCGACGATGCGCAAGCCGATCGCACGCTGCGAGCCATCGTCGTCACCGGGGCGGGCACCAAGGCCTTTTGTGCCGGCGCCGATCTTCAGTCGGCCCAGGCTTTCACCACCGACTATTCCGAACCGTACGCGCCCTTCGCCCAGTTGCTGCGTCGCGCCCGGGCCAGCAACCTGCCACTCATTGCCCGGGTGAACGGTGCGTGCATGGCGGGCGGCATGGGTTTGCTGTCGATGTGCGACATGGCCGTGGCCGCGTCGCATGCCGTCTTCGGCCTTCCTGAAGTCAAGGTCGGCGTGTTCCCCGCGCAGGTGCTGTCGGTGTTGCAACACCTGATACCCCGGCGCAAGCTGGCGGAGATGTGCCTCACGGGGGAGCCGCTCACTTCAGCGCAGGCTCTCGAATACGCACTGGTGAACTATGTCGATGACGACGTGGACGCCAAACTCGACTGGTTGCTGGCCCGCCTGACCGACAAGTCGCCCGCGGCCATCCGGCGCGGCCTGTACACCATGAAGGCAATAGAAGCGATGGGCTTCGAGGAGTCGATTGCCTTTACCGAAAGCCAGATCGCACTTTTTACGCTGACCGACGATGCGAAGGAAGGCCAGGCCGCCTTCCAGCAAAAACGCAAACCCGAGTGGAAGGGGCATTAACGTGGGCGCTCCCAACACGAGCGAAAAAGTGATTCGCATCGGCGGTGCCTCGGGGTTCTGGGGCGACAGCAGCGTCGGCGCGCCCCAGCTCGTCGCTCGCGGCAATGTCGATTACCTCGTATTCGACTACCTGGCCGAACTGACGATGTCCATCCTGGCGGCGGCACGCGCCAAGGACCCGTCGCAGGGCTACGCCACCGACTTCGTGGCCGTCACGCTCAAGGCCATCCTGAAAGACGTCGCGGCGAAGGGCATTCGCGTGATCAGCAACGCAGGCGGCGTGAACCCGCAAGCCTGCGCCGATGCGATCGCGTCCCTTGCCGCTGAACAGGGCGTGGCGATACGGGTCGCCGTAGTGACTGGCGACGACGTGATGGCGCAGCTCGGGGCATTGAGGTCCGAAGGCATCACGGAACTGCAGAGCGGCGCACCACTGCCCGAGAAGGTACTCACCGCGAATGCATATCTCGGCGCGTTGCCGATCAAGCACGCCCTCGATGCAGGCGCTCAGATCGTGGTGACAGGCCGATGCGTGGACAGCGCGGTGACGCTAGCCGCCCTGATGCACGAATTCGGATGGGCGAGTGATGACTACGAGCGTATGGCGCACGGCAGCCTGGCCGGCCACATCATCGAATGCGGCTGCCAGGCCACGGGCGGCCTGCACACCGACTGGGAAGATGTGCCCGACTGGGCGCATATCGGCTACCCGGTGATTGAGTGCAGCGCCGATGGCAGCTTTGTCGTGACAAAGCCGGCGGGCACAGGCGGGCTGGTCAACACCGCCGTGGTCAGCGAGCAGATGCTCTATGAGATCGGCGACCCGCAGCGCTACCTGCTGCCCGATGTGACGTGCGACTTCAGCGCCGTGACGATGGAAAAGATCGGGGAGCACAGGGTTCGTGTGATGGGCGCGCGAGGACTTGCGCCCGGGCCGGCCTACAAGGTGTCCGCAACCTATGTCGACGGCTTTCGCTGCAATGCGCAGCTCACCATTGTGGGCATCGATGCAGCGCGAAAGGCCAGACGGACCGGGGAAGCGATCCTGGAACGAACACGGGAGCTGTTCGCACGGGTCGGACTGGCGGATTACACCCGCACGCTGATCGAAGTGCTGGGCTCCGAGGCGGGGAACTTCGGCGCGCAGGCGCAGGGCCACGCGATTCGCGAGGTCGTGCTGCGCGTGTCGGTGATGCATCCGCAAAAGGCGGCGCTGGAGATCTTTGCGCGCGAAATCGCACCTGCGGGCACTTCATGGTCGCCGGGCACGACGGGCGCGGATGGCCGGCCACGGCCCTCGCCTGCGATCAAGCAGTTCGCGTTCCTGCTGGACAAGTCGCGTGTCATGCCGACAGTGGTGATGGAGGCGCAGGTGACCCCGATCGACGTGCCGATCGGCCAGCCCGCCGTGCCGCCGCCCGAACGCCCTGCCGTTCCGCAAGCGCTCGCACCATCGGGCAAGGCCCGCATGCAAGTCCCACTGATCCAACTCGCATGGGGACGAAGCGGCGACAAGGGCGACACCTCAAACATCGGCATCATCGCGCGCAGGCCCGAGTGGGTGGCGCTGCTGCGCGCGCAGCTCACGCCCGAGCGTGTGCAGCAATGGCTGGCGCACCTCGTCCACGGCACCGTCACGCGTTACGAAGTGCCGGGGATCCATGCGCTCAACTTTGTCTGCACGCAGGCGCTCGATGGCGGCGGCATGGCCTCCCTGCGCAACGACCCCCTTGGCAAGGGCATGGCGCAGATCCTGCTGACGATGCCTGTGGAGGTGGATGTAGACTGGCGCGATCTTTCCCCTTGATGCGAGCTGAAGTCATGAACGCACCCGACAAATCCGTCGCCTCCTCCACCACCGCCACCATCGACCACTGGATCAACGGGCGCATCGTCGCCGGC
>JAZKFI010000005.1:72998-116119 GCA_040386575.1 Pseudomonadota bacterium | reverse complement strand
CAAGCGCAGTCGCCGCTTCGCGGTGGATGCCGGATCGGGTCCGGCATGACAGCCGCGACGGCGAGCCGTAGCCATTCACTTCAACTCGAACACCAGGCACGTCGTCGTCGCGTGCGCATAGAGCGTTCCATCGGGCCCATAGAGTCTGGCTTCAGCCGTTGCCAGTTGCCTGCCGCAGTGGATCACCTTGCCTTCCGCTCGCACACGGGGTGCCTTGCTTCCGATGGCGCGGACGAGGTTTACGCCGAGTTCTGCCGTCGTGTAGCCACGGCCGGCGGGCATCATGGTGTGCACCGCGCAGCCGAGTGCCGAATCGAGAATCGTCGCGTACCAGCCGCCGTGGATGCCACCCATCGGGTTCAGGTGCGTCGGCCCCGGCGTGCCCTGGAACAGCGCGCGGCCTTCCCCGACTTCAATCAGCTGGAAGTCGAGCGTCTTCGCAATGGGGGGATAGGGCAACTCACCCCGCAGCATCGCCTGCATCGTCTCCAGGCCTGTCTTGCCGGCGACGTGTTCGGGTCGCGCCACGCCGGGGCCGATGCCCGCGTCGAGTTGCGCTTTCACTTCGCGTTCCTGGGCCAGCCAGGCTTCGAGCTGGTTCATCTGGGTCATTTCGTCATTCCTTGAAAGTGTGGCGCCAAACAATTGTCGTATTAACTTGCATATGCAACAGTTGCAACTACAATAATCTTCATGGAAATCTCTGTCAAGCCGCAGGGCTGTACCAATATCAAGCTGCGTCAGGTGATGCGCCGGGTGGCGCAGCACTACGACGCCGAGGTCGGCAAGACGGGGTTGAAGGGCACGCAGTATTCGCTGCTGTCGTACGTGGTCAAGCTCGGTCCCATCCGTCCCGTGGACCTCGCACGCGAAATGCGTATCGACGCATCCACGCTGACCCGCAACCTGCGTCCGCTGATCGACGCGGGATATCTGGAACAGATCGCCGGCGCCGATGCGCGCAGCCGCCTGGTGACGGTCACCGCCGCCGGCCGCGAAAAGCGCCAGGAGGCGCAGCGCCGCTGGCGCGTGGCGCAAGAGGGCATCAACCAGATGCTCGGCCCTGCGCGAGTCGTTGCCCTGCACGAGATGCTCGATGAATGCCTGGCGCTTCTGTCGCCACTGCCTGAAGGAGAAATCGATGACTGAAGTCGCCAGCAGTAAATCCACCCCTGCAGCGCCCGTGTTCTGGCTCGTGCTCGTGGCCGCAGCGGCGACATTCGCCCTCACGATGGGCACGCGGCAGACGATGGGCCTGTTCATGAGTCCGCTCAATACGGCCACCCAGTTGGGCATCGCGAACATCAGCCTCGCATTTGCGTTCGGCCAACTCTGGTGGGGACTCACGCAGCCGTTTGCCGGCGCGATGGCCGACAAGATCGGGGCAGGGCGCGTGCTGTTTGCCGGTGCGGTGCTGGTGGCCATCGGCACCTTCATCACGCCCTACATGACAACCACGCTCGGGCTGATCCTGGCAATCGGGGTGTTGTCCGCAGGCGGCGCGGGCATGGCCGGGCCGGCGGTGCTGATGGCCGCGACCACCCGCCTGATCCCGCCGCACAAGCGCGGACTGGCCACGGGCATCGTGAACGCGGGCGGCTCGTTCGGCCAGTTCATCATGGCGCCCATCGCGGGCTTCCTGATGATTGGCATCGGCTGGGCCAATGCGATGCAGGTGATGGGCCTGCTGGTGCTGCTGTGCCTGCCGGCCGCCTTCCTGCTCAAGGGCAATTCGCTGCAGTCCGCGCCCGCGGGCCAGAAGGTCGTGGGAACGGGTGAAGCCATCCGCACCGCGCTTCGCAACAAGAGCTACCTGCTGCTGGGCGCGGGATTTTTCGTGTGCGGCTTTCATGTGGCGTTTCTCGCGACGCACCTGCCCGGCGTGATCGCGTCGTGCGGGCTGCCTGTGCAGTACGCGGCCTGGTCGCTTGCAATGATCGGCCTGTTCAATATCGTGGGCAGCGTCGCGATGGGCTGGGCGGTGGGCCGGTGGCGGATGAAGTCGCTGCTGTCGATGCTGTATGCCGTTCGCGGTCTGGCCGTGCTGGTCTTTCTGCTGGCGCCCAAGACCGGTCCGGTGGTCCTGATCTTCGCGGCCGTGATGGGCGTGACGTTCCTGTCCACGGTTCCGCCGACCGCAGGGCTGGTCGCCAAGTTCTTTGGCACGGCCAACATGGCCACCTTGTTCGGCGTGGTCATGCTCACTCACCAGATCGGCGGATTCCTGGGTGCGTGGCTGGGCGGCAAGGTGTTCGAGGCGACCGGCTCCTACGACTGGGTCTGGTACATCGACATCGTGCTGGCGGTCGGCGCGGCGCTGATTCACTTGCCCATACAGGAGGCAAAGTTACCGCAGCGTGCCCCGCCGGCGGCCGCCTGAGTTGCGGTATCGTTCCGGGTATGAAGACCCTGAAATTCGCTTTTGTTGCGCTGGCAGCGGCCCTGGCCCTGGCCGGCTGCAAGGATTCCACCGCGCCCTCATCCACCGCTGCTGCGCCAGCCGCGCAGGAGAAATCCACGCCTGTGTCCATCGAGGCCATCAAGGCGGAGGCCACCGGTTTCACCGTGGGCTCGTCGATGAGCACGCGCACGGTGTATGTGTTTTTCGATCCGCAGTGCCCTCATTGCGCGGCGCTGTGGAATTCGGCCAAGCCCTTGCGCTCGCAGGCGAAGTTCGTCTGGATCCCGGTGGGCATCATGAACAAGTCCAGCACCACGCAGGGCGCGACCATCCTTGCAGCCAAGGACCCCGCGGTGGCGATGGATGAGCACGAGACGTCGCTGCTGGCCAAGGGTGGCGGCATCACCGCAGCCAGCGGCACGGATGCGCAGCAGGCCCAGATCAAGAAGAACACCGACCTGATGAACCGGTTCGGCTTTGCGTCGATTCCGACGCTCGTCGCGCAACACGCGCAGACCGGTGCCATCGTCAAGAACGAGGGCTCACTGCCAACGCCGGCACTGGCCGCGTTTATTGGTGTTGCTGCGCCCGCTGGGCAGTAAGCGGCACGCGTGACCAGGTGCGGGCCGGGTTCGCCCGGTTCGCCCACCCGCGATCTGCTGCGCCGGACAGCGCGCGGCAGACGGCGATCATTTCCTCGATCAGCTCTTCCTGCTCCAGGCGCAGCCGTTGCCACACCGGGTCTTCACTGGCCTCGCACCAGGCCGAGCCCTGGGACAGGCGCAAGAGACTTTGCTGCCACAGGTATTCCGTGATCTCGTTGTGAGTGAGCAGCAGGCTCACGACGTGCGTGTGCAGCGATGGAAACGCTTCGCGCTTGACCTCGCTGGCGACTTCCAGCGGCCGCGGCGACGACAACTCATCCACACTGCGTTCGGTCATCGGCAGGTCGCGCTGCTGCTCGATCCAGTCCGAGTACGAGTGCAGGGCCTGCATCATCTTCTGGGTTTGCGCCCGGAGAAAGGCCGCGCGTTCAATCCCGCGCTGGAAGAACGACGACGCGACCGTGATCACGGCCAGGGCCGTGAGGAGGGTGAAGATCAGTTGGTCTGTCATGTGCGTTGGGGCTGAGCGAATGCTCCATCGACATGTGATTCCACCCTGTAGGACGACGGCCCGTCACAACGAGTCATCTCACTTACGGTGCGAAACACGCTCTGCCATGGGACGGAGCAGGGCATTGCGAAAGCTAGACGGGCACCACGTAGTTGAGCGTCATGCGTCCGCCGTCCACCACCAGTATTTCGCCGGTGACATAGCTGGCGGCGTCGCTGGCCAGGTAGGCCACGGCGTCGGCAATCTCGGCAGGGTCGCCCAGCCGCTTCATCGGCGTGCGGCTCATGATCCGCTTTTTCGCGTCTTCACTGGTGAGCACAGCCCTGGCGGCCAGTTCGGTGGCAATCGTGCCGGGGGCCACGGCGTTGACGCGAATGCCGTGGTCTGCGAGGGAAAGCGACATCACGCGGGTGAGCTGGTTGATGCCGCCCTTGCTCACGTTGTAGCTGGCGATGTTGGGAATCGCCAGGACGCCGTTGACCGAACTCATGTTGACGATGGAGCCGCCGCCCGCCTTCGCCATTTCCCGCGCACAGGCCTGTCCGACGAGGAAGGCGCCTTTGAGGTTCACGCGCAGCACGGCATCGAAATCGCCCTCGGTGATGTCCAGGAAGTCCGCTGCCTTGAAGATGCCGGCGTTGTTGACCAGCACGTCGATGCGGCCGTGCGCGGCGAGCGTCTTTGCGACCATTGCATCGACCTGCGCCTTGTCGCCCACGTCGCAGTGAACGTAGAGCCCACCGAGTTCGTCGGCCAGCGCCTGCCCGTGCGAATCGTCCACGTCGACGATGACTACTTTTGCGGCTTCTCGCGCGAAACGGCGCACGCAGGCCTCGCCTATGCCTTGCGCGCCGCCCGTGACGACGCAGACGCGGCCTGACAGGCCGAAGTGGATGGCGGTGTTGGGGCTGTGTGCGCTGTTCATGCGCGGATGGTACCTGCCCACGCTGCGGCGAAATCGAGCGCGGCGCTGCGGACTTCATCTGCCGTCATGCCGGGTTTGTAGAGCGCGGAGCCGATGCCGAAACCGGTGGCACCCGCATCGCGATAAGTCTGCATGTTGCCGGTGTGGATGCCACCGACGGGGAGCAGGCGGGCCCCGGTGGGCAGCACGGCCCGCAGCGCTCTGACAGCGGCGGGCGAGATCATCTCGGCCGGGAAGAGCTTCAGGCCCGTCGCGCCAGCTGCGAGTGCGGCGAACGCTTCCGTGGCGGTTGCGACGCCGGGCAGGCAAATCATGCCCAGGCCAATCGCCTCGCTCACGACATCGGCGTTGAAGTTGGGCGAGACCACGAGCTGCGCACCGGCGTCATGCACGTCGCGAACCTGCGCCGCGTCGAGCACGGTGCCTGCGCCGACCAGCGCGTCGGGGTAGGCGTCGCACAGCAGGCCGATGCTCTCAAGCGGGTGCGGTGAGTTCAGCGGAACTTCAATGATCTTCCAGTTGCTTTCAACCAGCGCAGCGCCGACGCCTATGGCTTCTGCCGGCGTGATGCCGCGCAAGATGGCGACCAGTGGAAGCGCCGACGTCGCGGCTTCGAATTTCTGCTCGATGTTCATGTCATTCCCGATCAATCCAGAGTTCGTGCGATGGCGGCCAGGCCGCGCCATGTCACCTGCGAGCCGGGGCTGCGAGACGAGATTCCAAGCCACTGCAGTGCGACGCCATAACGCTGGGCCAGCGCGTCGCTCCCCACGATGATGACGGGGTCGGCATCGTCCACCGCAAACGCGCGCAACTCCTCACCGATGACGAGGCCCGAGAGATAGCTGGGCATCACCTGCGAAGGCATGCGGTCGAACAGAGACAGCGTCCTCGCGCTGAAAGCCGCCTGCAGCAGGTTGCCGCAGGCAAAGGCATGCTCCAGTCCCACGCGAAATGCCGGCTCGTCGAACTGCGAGTCGTCGGCGGGCATCGTGCGCGAAAGAATCGAGTGATGACGAAGCAGCGCGTAGGTCTCGCCCGTCATGAAGGTGGAAAAGCCCTCGATCGTGCGGTTGGTGGCGCGCACCCATTTACTGTGCGTGCCGGGCAGGACCAGCCGCGCCGAATCCAGCGACAAGGCCTCCAGCGCACCGAACACCTGGGTCTCTTCGCCGCGCATCACGTCCGGCACACCGTGGTGCTCGCAACTCAGGCCCGGGACGATGGCGACACTTTCCGGAGCCACCCAGAGCAGCTGGCCGGCGATGTCGCCAAAGCCCGCAGGGCATGCGGCGTAAGGGGCTTCCATCCAGCCCTGCCTGCTTCCCGCCATGCCGCAGATGAGGGTGAGTGCGCCGGCAGGCCATCCGCTGCACGCCTTCGCGAGTACCGAGGCAAATTCGCCGGGCTGGACCGACAGGATGCCTTGTGCGGATGACCGCTCTTGAAGGGCCTGCCCGCGTTCATCGAGCAACGCCACGCGCAGTGAAGTCGTGCCCCAGTCCACCGCGATCAAGGGTCGCTTCATGAGAGCACCGCCCTCACTTGTGCAGGGTGGGGCAGCGGTGCGACGGCGCCGAAACCCTGCACGGACAGCGCAGCGGCGGCGTTGGCGTATCGCGCTGCATCAAAGATGGTGTCGCCGCGCGCAAGACGGGCCAGCAGGTTGCCGCAGAAGCAGTCGCCCGCGCCGGTCGCATCGACGAGCGTCACGCGATGTCCGGGAACCAAGATGCGCGTCGTGCCGTCGCTCACCAGAGCACCATCGCCGCCCAGCTTGAGCGCAACCTGTCTGGCACCGAGCGCATGGCTCCAGTCGACGATCGCATCGGGGTCTTCGAGCCCGCTGAGCGCGGATACATCGTCGATGCTGGGCAGGAAGATGTCGCTCAGGCCGATGGCGCGAGTCAGGACCGTGCGTGCGTCCTCGATGGACCAGAGCTTGAGGCGCAGGTTGGAGTCGAGCGAGACCAGCGTTTGCGCGTTGCGCGCCTCCTGCATCGCATCAAGGACGGTCTCGCGGGCGCTGGCAGAAATGGCGAGCGAGATACCCGACACGTGAAGGATCTTCGCGCTCCTGACCAGCGTTCGCGGCAACCACGGGGGTGTCATGCGGCTGGCGGCAGAACCAGCGCGCAGGTAGCTGAACTGGTGACCGGTGGGGCCATGGGTGACGAAGTAGATGCCGGTCGGTGCGTTCGCATCACGCTCGACGCCTTGGGTGTCAACGCCTTCGCGAATCCAGAGGTCCATCAGCGCGTCGCCGAACGAGTCCTGGCCGAGACGGGTGATGTAAGTCGTCCGCGCGCCGGCCCGAGCGGCGGCAATCACGGCATTGCTGGTGTCGCCCCCGAACCCCTGCAGGTAATGCGGCTCGCCCGCCTGCGTCTGGTTGAACTCCAGCATGGCCTCGCCGATGGCGGCGATATCGAATGGCTTGTCCATGGGGTCGGCTGTTTTGTGTAAGGGGCGCTATAGCGTAGCGGTTCTGCCGCAACCGCTTGCCGGCATTCCCCACCGAGGGTTTTCTGAGCACTTTCCGATTCGTTGGCCCGCGCGGTTCTTGTGCGCGCGCGCCCCTGTCCGGTGCATGTGGCAAACGCCCATCACCCCGCTTGAAATTGCCTGTTCAGCAGAGATTCCCGACGCTAGAATTGTCTATACAACATAAGAGTTTTTGGGAGCGCTGTGCCTCTGGTGGAAACCCCTGCATCGACTGGCCCCGAGCCGCGGCGCGACCTGGACGACCCGTCCGGGTGGCTCGCGTCAACCGGCCTGCTCGACCTGGAAGACACCAAGTTGCGGCTGCGTGCCCATGCCGTGACGCAGCTTTGCAAGTCGGAACGCGAAAAGGCACTGGCCGTCTACGGCTTCGTCAAGCGCCTTCCCTTCGCCAAGCCAATCAAGATGCGGCTGCGCACCGCACGCGAAGTCATCGCTGCCGGGCGCGGCGATGCAGACGACAAATCCACCGTTCTGATTGCGATGATGCGTGCCGTCGAGATTCCGGCGCGTATTCGATACATCGAACTTCGCGGAGAGATCCTGCGCGGGCTGACGACGGGCGTCGCGTCAGCCGTGCGGCCCGTGGCCGAGATCTGGCTGAACGGCACCTGGATGCGCACCGACACCTACATCTTCGATGCGGCCTACATGGCTGCCGCACGCAGGCGGCTGCAGGACTCGGGTTGGGACTGGGGCTACGGCATCCACCGCGAAGGTCACATGATCTGGACGGCTGCCGGCGATGCGTGGCTGGGTGGCATGCCCACCGGCGAGGATCCGATGGTCCTCAATGACATGGGCGTGTTCAGTGACCCGATGGAACTTGCCGCGTCACCGATCTGGCGGGCGTCCTACCCGCGGTTCGCGCGCGCCGTGCAATGGAATGTGCTGGCTCCGATGATGGAGCGTGTCGTGCGCGAGCTTCGCGAAGAGGCGCGCACACCGCCGGCGGTCACGACGCGGCGGGCTTGAAGCCTGCGTTATTGCATCTGCCCGGACAGCAGGACCCTGGTGCCTTGCACCTGCGGCACGGCCTTTAGCAGGGCCTGCGCAACCTTCGCTGAATCGATCGACTTGTAGTTGTCCGGAATCAGCGGCGCGAGCAGGCGGCTGAGGTTCATCGCCAGTTTCTCGCCGCTGCGAAGCGGCTGCCCCAGCGCCGATCGATCGCCGGCCAGGAACGAGGGCCGCGCAATCACGAGCGTGTCGAAACCGAGCGCCGAGAGCGCATCTTCCGTCTCGCCCTTGACGCGGTTGTAGAAGATGCCAGATTTGCGATCGGCGCCCATGGCGCTCACCACGCCCAGGCGCTTTGCGCCCGCAGCCTTTGCGGCCTTCGCCACGGCCAGCACCGCGTCGAAGTCGATGGCGCGAAACGCCTCCTGGCTGCCGGCAACCTTGATGGTGGTGCCCAAAGCGATGAAGGCCTCGCCCACGCTGGGTAGCGCAGGCAAGGCCTTCGAAAAATCGACCCGATGCTGGAGGAGCTTCGGGTGTGTGAGGGCGATGTCGCGGCGGCCCAGGCTATGGACCGCCGCTACCGAATCATCGGCCAAAAGTCCTTGCAGGATTTCCCGGCCCGCGAGCCCCGAAGCCCCCGCCACCAGAACGGTTCGACCGGCCACCGCCGCCCCCGCCGCCCCCACCGCCGCCACGTCGGCCGCGGCCGCCCATGCTGTCGACGCTGGTGCGCAAGGGATCGGGTTGTCCATCGGTGTGCTTGATTGTTGCGTCCCGTTGAACGAACGGGCTGGAGATATTGTGCGCTCCATCGCGCGGCTGGTCTTCCAGGTCGCGGCGCGGCGGTCGTGCGCCGCCATTGCCGTTCCCGTTGCCATTGGCGTGGCGCGGGGGCTGGCCGTTGCCATAACCACCACCACCGCCGCCGCCTGCGTTGCCGCCACGGCCTTGCGCCGGACGCGGCGCCTGGGCGCGCTGGCCCTGCGGCTGTGCGTTGCCGCCACCGCTGCGACCGCGGCCACCGCCGTTGCCGCCACCGTTGCCTGCACCGGCGCCCGAGCCGCCACCGGCTGCCCTGCGGCCACCGCCGCGCTCCGCGTCCGCGGCCTTGTTGTCACGGATGCGCTGCATCATTTCCTGGCGCGCCGCCTTGGCAGCTGCAGCCATCACGTCACGGCCTGGCGGCTTGCCCATGCCGCCCCAGATCGTCTGGCGACCCATGGCGATCGGCTCTGCGCGCTCGTCGGCTTCGGGCGCGAAGCCTTCGATCACGACCGACGGAATGCGCTGCTTGGTGAAGCGCTCGATTTCCTGCATGAAGCCTTCTTCATCCAGGCACACCAGGCTCACGGCCGCGCCGTCGTTGCCCGCACGGCCGGTGCGGCCGATGCGGTGAACGTAGTCTTCTGGCACGTTGGGGATTTCGTAGTTCACGACGTGCGGCAGTTCGTCGATGTCGATACCGCGCGCAGCGATGTCGGTGGCGACCAGGGCGCGGATGTCGCCGCTCTTGAAGCCGCCCAGGGCCTGCGTGCGTGCCGACTGGCTCTTGTTGCCGTGCAGCGCCATTGCGTTGATGCCGTTCTTGGTCAGGAACTCGGCAACGTTGTTGGCACCGAACTTGGTGCGCGTGAACACCAGCACCTGGCTCCAGTTGTGCTCGTTGATGATGTGCGCGAGCAGCTGCTTCTTCTTGGAGCGGCTCACCGGGTGCACGGTCTGCGTGATGCGCTGAACCGTGGTGTTCCGCGGCGTGACCTGGATGCTCTGCGGATTTTTCAGCAGGCCGTTGGCCAGGTCGCGGATTTCGTCGCTGAACGTCGCCGAGAACAGCAGGCTCTGCTTTTCCTTGGGCATGAGCGCGAGAATTTTCTTCACGTCGGGCAAAAAGCCCATGTCGAGCATGCGGTCGGCTTCGTCGAGCACCAGGATCTGCACCGTGGAAAGGTCCAGCATGCCTTGCTGCTGCAGGTCGAGCAGGCGGCCCGGCGTGGCGACGAGGATGTCGACACCGGACTTGAGCTTGCTGATCTGGGGGTTCATGCCCACGCCGCCGAAGATGACGGTGGATGTGAGCTGCAGGTACTTGCCGTAATTGCGGATCGATTCTTCGACCTGCGCGGCCAGTTCGCGTGTGGGTGTGAGCACGAGGGCCCGGACGCCATAGCCGCCGAACTTGTTCTTCGTGCTGCGGCCCATGGTGAGCTTGTGCAGCAGGGGGAGGGTGAAGGCAGCGGTCTTGCCGGTGCCGGTCTGTGCGCCGCCGAGAAGGTCATGGCCTTCGAGGACGGCAGGGATGGCCTGCGCCTGGATGGGCGTAGGGGTTTCGTAGCCTTGCTCGCGCACGGCTTTGAGAATGGCAGGAGCCAGGTTCAGTTCGTCAAAAGTCATTGGAATGCGCCATCCGTGGCGCTTGGGAATCGGCCTGTACGGTGCGGTGCACCGAGCCAGTCAAAGGCAGATGGGGGTTCAGGGTTGGGAGTCGCGAGGCCGTGAGTGCCTTGCATAGTCCCCAGCAGAGATGCTGAGGTTGCGGGCAACTGGAGTCCGCAACAGCAGGCATTGTCGCACGAAGTTCACTCAAACGTATCGCCCATGCCACGGGCGGCGGGGGAAAACACTGGCGCGACCTCACCTTGCAGACTCATAATTGGTTTGAATTACTGCAATTGCCCATGGCCAGCCTGCTGAAAGTTCGACTCGGCGTTTCCGATGACCCCACCGCCTTCCAGCCGTCCCTGAACGACTGCCTGGAGGCCCTGCTGCAGCAGTCTGACCTGCTGGTCACCGACATGCTCAGTGGCCTTGTCGCGGCAACTTCACCCAACAGCCCGCGCCGCATAGCCAGTTTCCAGCAGCCCAGTCTCAAGCTGGCGATACAGGGGCTTTCCGCCCAGTCCAAGGCCGTGCTCGCCACCTACAAGCAGGAGCTGACGCGTCTGGTGTACGAAGGCGGCGGCAAGGAGCAGGTGCATGCCGAGCTCCTTCGTTTTGAAGATTTGCGGCTGTTTGAAGATTCGGAACTCGACACCAGCATCGAGGTGGCGCGGGCGCAGCAGGAAGTGTCGCTGGCAGTCGATGACGTCCTGCCCGGGCTGGACGCACTCATGAGCACGCTGCTGGGCTGGCGAACCATTCAGCCCGGGCTCAACCCCCTGCGGCCCGATGTGTTCGTCCGGGCGCTCCAGACCACCCTAGCTGTGCACGTGCCGGACGACCACGTGCGCGAGGCGCTGATTGCGCCGGCGGCCGGCCTGCTGGGCTCGAACCTGCGCAAGCTCTACCGCGAGCTGACGGACTGGCTGCGAAGCTCGGGGGTCGAACCGGCCGTGCCCATCGGCGGCAGGGTCAGCAAGGCATCGGGCGCCTCGGGTGCCCCGGTCGCCGACTCCATGGCCAAGACACTGCTCACGCTGGACAAGCTGCGCAAGTTGCTGGCCGGCGATTTTGACTCCCAGCCTTCCGGCCAGCGCGACTTCCTGCACACCATGCCTGCGTCGATGTCGATGCTCCAGGACATGAAGCAGGTCGATGTGCTGGTGCAAAAGCTCGAAAAACGCGTCAAGGTACCGCCGCCTGCGCCCGTGGACATGCTGATCGAGTCGGAGGCGCCAAAGACGCCGCAACCTCGCCTGGGTCATCAGCTGGGCGAGGAGGTGGTGCGGCTCATGTTCGACAACCTGGCGGTTGACAAGCGCCTGCTGCCGCAGTTCAAGGTCCAACTCAAGGCCATAGAACCGGCCGTGCTCAAGCTCGCAGAGGGCGACTCACGATTCTTCAGTGATCGCACGCACCCTGCACGGCAGTTCCTGGACCGTATCACCCAGCGCAGCCTGGCCTTCCAGGACGAGAAGGATCCGGGCTGGGCGCGGTTTCTGGCAACGGTCGAAGAGTCGACCGGCTGGCTGGGCAGCAAGGTCGTCGACGCCGACACATTCGGCGAGTTGATGGACCACCTGCAGGACCAGTGGTCCGAGCACGACCATGTTCTCAAGCAGCGCCGCGAGGACGCCGCGCGCGCACTGCTCCATGCGGAGCAGCGCAACCTGCTGGCCCAGAAACTGGCCTCAGGTTTTGCCACCCAGTTCGAAGGGCTGGAGGTGCCGGACTTCGTTTCCGATTTCCTTCGCAATTCATGGTCCCAGGTGGTCGCCGAGGCGCAGCTCAGTTGCGCGGACGGGTCCGATGACCCCTATGGCTACCGGACCATGGTGGATGACCTGGTCTGGAGCGTGCAGCGCAGCACGGCGACACGCGGCCGTTCACGCCGCCTGGTCCAGATGATTCCGGGCCTGCTCTCCAAGCTGCGCGAGGGCCTGGACCGCATCGAATATCCGCCGGAACTCACGGCGCGCTTCTTCAACAACCTGATCGTGATCCACCGCGCAGCCGTCCACGAAGGCCGCGACGAAGTGAGCCAGGCAGCGGCGGAGGCCGCAGAGGCCGAAGAGTCCAGCTTCAATGAAGAACTGGCCGCCGTCGATGCGGTCTGGCTGGACAACCAGGAAGCGGTCGACTCCGGCTTCATGGACAGCGACGCGCTCTTGCCCGAACACGTGGCCAGTCCGGAAGCGATGCTCGAGCAGCCCAGCGCCCCGGCGCGCGCGGGCGAGATGAAGACCGGTTCCTGGGTCGAACTCATGGTCAAGAACGAGTGGATCCGGGCGCAGCTCACCTGGTCCAGTCCCCACGGCACGCTGTTCATGTTCACCTCGATTGCCGGCACCGCGCATTCCATGTCGCGCCGCACCATGGACAGGCTGCGCGCGCAGGGCATGATCAAGATCGTTGCCGAACGCAATGTGGTGGATGAAGCGCTGGACAAGGTCGCCAAGACCGCCCTGCAGAACAGCCTGGACAACAACAAGGGTTAGACCTGGCTGTCATGCCGGGCCTGACCCGGCATCCAGGCTGTTCGACGGCACACCAGGGCATGGATTGCGGATCATCTCCGCAGTGACATCCCAAGCGATAATCACGGGTTACCTCCCGCACAAGCAGAAATAATGGCCCAGTACGTCTTCACCATGAATCGCGTCGGCAAGATCGTGCCGCCGAAACGTCACATTCTCAAAGACATCTCCCTGTCTTTCTTCCCCGGCGCCAAGATCGGCATGCTCGGCCTGAACGGTTCGGGCAAGTCCACGCTCCTGAAAATCATGGCGGGCGTCGACAAGGAATACGAAGGCGAAGCCACCCCGATGCCGGGGCTGAACATCGGCTACCTGCCGCAAGAGCCCAAGCTCAACCCAGAGCACACCGTGCGCGAAAGCGTCGAAGAGGCGATGGGCGAAGTCTTTGCCGCCAAGGCCAAGCTCGAAGAGGTTTACGCGGCCTACGCGGAGCCCGATGCCGATTTCGACGCGCTCGCTGCCGAACAGGCCCGGCTTGAAGCCATCATCGCAACATCCGGCACCGACTCCGAGCACCAGCTCGAAATCGCGGCTGATGCGCTGCGCCTGCCGCCCTGGGACGCCAAGATCGGCGTGCTGTCCGGCGGTGAAAAGCGCCGCGTCGCGCTGTGCCGACTGCTGCTGTCCAAGCCCGACATGCTGCTGCTCGACGAGCCGACCAACCACCTGGACGCCGAATCGGTCGAGTGGCTGGAAGTGTTCCTGACGCGCTTCTCCGGCACGGTCGTCGCCATCACCCACGATCGCTACTTCCTGGACAACGCAGCCGAATGGATCCTGGAGCTCGACCGCGGCAACGGCATTCCCTGGAAGGGCAACTACAGCACCTGGCTGGAGCAAAAGGGCGAGCGCCTGGCGCAGGAGCAAAAGAGCGAAGAAGCCCACGCCAAGGCGCTCAAGAAGGAGCTGGAGTGGTCGCGCCAGAACCCCAAGGCACGCCAGGCCAAGAGCAAGTCACGGCTGGCCCGCTTCGAGGAGCTGTCGGACGTCGAATACCAAAAGCGCAACGAGACGCAGGAGATCTTCATCCCGGTCGCCGAGCGACTGGGCCAGCAGGTCATCGAATTTCACAACGTCACCAAGTCGTTCGGTGACCGCGTGCTCATCGACAACCTGAGCTTCACGGTGCCACCGGGCGCCATCGTCGGCATCATCGGCCCCAACGGAGCGGGCAAGTCGACGCTGTTCAAGCTGATCGCAGGCAAGGAGCAACCGGACAGCGGCAGTGTCGTGATCGGCTCGACCGTGAGGATGGCCTTCGTGGACCAGCACCGCGACGAACTCGAAAACCAGAAGACAGTCTGGGAAGACATCTCGGGCGGGCTGGACATCCTGACCGTCGGCAAGTTCCAGATGGCCAGCCGCGCATACGCGGGCCGCTTCAACTTCAACGGGGGTGACCAGCAAAAGCGTGTGGGCACCCTCTCCGGCGGCGAACGCGGCCGCCTGCACCTGGCCAAGACGCTGATCGCAGGCGGCAACGTGCTGCTGCTGGACGAGCCGTCAAACGACCTGGACGTCGAAACGCTGCGCGCCCTCGAAGATGCGCTGCTCGAATTCGCGGGCAGCGTGATGGTCATCAGCCACGATCGCTGGTTCCTGGACCGTATCGCAACCCACATCCTGGCGGCCGAAGGCGACAGCCAATGGACGTTCTTCAACGGCAACTACCAGGAATACGAGGCCGACAAGGTCAAGCGCCTGGGTGAAGAAGGCGCCCGTCCGCACCGGATGCGCTACAAGGCGCTGAAATAAGGCGCTGAAGTCACGCTCATCGGGCCGTCATTGCGGACTCGATCCGCAATCCATGGCTTCAGCGGCCTCGGCTGGGTGCCAGTGGATGCCGGATCGATTCCGGCATGACACGCCATTTCAAGCCGTGATGCTGGTCTGCATCCGGTTGAGCTCCCGCTCCAGTTCAGCCAGACCGCCGTCCAGCGCGTCATCCGCCTCGTCGGGCAGGTCGCCGTCGGGCGACAGCTTGTCCGTCATCTCGGGCAGGATTTCCGCAAAGCCGCGTGCGACTTCGTCTTCGGGCACGCCCAGCTGGCGCGACAGGCGCGAAAGCTCGTCCATGCCGACAACGTCATTGATTGCTGCCTCGTCCACGTCGGTGTTCGCGTCGGTCGAGACCCAGGATTGGGCCTGCTTGCTGTAACCCTTCTGCCGGAAGCGATCCAGCACCGCGCCGACGCCGCCGTTGCGCTGCACCCACTGCATCGCAAATGGCAGCAGCATCGCAATCAGCATCCCCTTGTTGCCGGCCAGCGCGCCGCCGGGTGTGCCCATGGGCCGTCCGCGTCCGAGCATGCCGCCCAGCAGGTCGCCCAGTCCGCCTGAGCCGGCAGCGCCAGGCGCGCCCGCATAAGGGCCTGCCTTTGCGCGGCCGCGCATGGCCTTTGCAAACACGCCGGCAAGAATGGATCCAAGGATCGGATTGGCCATGTTCGTAACTCCTGTGTAATGTGTTGCGGCCAGCTTAAACTGGCCCTGCAGCGCGGTTTCGTAGGCCCGAACCGATCAAGGACGCGGGTCTATGGCCTGCAACGGCGGACAGGACACGCAAGCTCAAGAGTGGAAACTCCGGGGAGACGCAGATGCAAAACGCATCGCAACAATCGGCGCACCAGGCGCTTTTTCGTGCCTGCATGAAGGACGCGGCACTGCAGGGCAAGGCACTGATGCACCGGCTGGTGGCGCAGGCTGGCAATTCGCTTGCGCGCGGCAGCGCGATGGGTCTGGACGATCTGGAGCGCAAGCTGCTCTCGGATGCATCGCGTCTGCTTGCCGTGCATGAACCCGCTCTTGGCCAGGCCTATCCGCAGGCGCTGCTTGCCGAGTTCGCGCAAGCCATTGCCGGTGACGCTCGCAAGCCTTCAACGCTCAGCTTCGATTCGCTCGAACTCATGGGCGACGAGCAGATGCAGGAAAGCGTGGACCAGATGCGGCTGCAACAGGCCGTGACTTCGCAGGCGGAAGCAGAGCTGTCCGAACTCAACACCCTGCTTTGCGCGGTACAGGGACTCAAGACGATGCCCGCTGAGCGAAGCCCGTTGCGTCCCGAAGTCTTCGTGCGCAGCTTGCGAAAGGTCGTCAAGGAAAGCCCCGTCGCCCCACCGGTGCAAAACCGCTGGATCCATCACATGGGCGATGCCCTGGGCGTCCAGCTTGCGCGTGTTTACAAGGACCTCGCCGACAACCTGCGTTCGCAAGGCGTGACGCCCGCCGGTTTCAATGCAGCTCCGATGCGTGAAGCAGGGTCGCCGGGGCAGGCCGCGGCCCATCAGGAGATTCCGGCGAGCGCCCTGCTCAACCTGAAGGAATTGCGGCGCCTGTTGAGCGGTGAATTCGATTCGCGCGACCAGCATGTCATTGCCGCAGCGGCACGCGGCCCGGAGTTTTCCATGACCGTGCCGGCAGCGCTGGAGACGTTGCAGGAAATGAAGCAGGTCGACCAGGTGATGGCCCGTCTGCGGCATCGCCATTCGATAGGCGATGTGGTCGATGTCACCGGTGATGCATCGGTGCGCGAAGTCCTGCGGGCCAAGGCGCACAGGCCAGGCCAGGCACTGGCGCTGGAAGTCGTGGACCTCATGATCGACAAGATCGCCAGCGACCCCCGCCTGTTGCCGCCCGTGCAGCAGACGGTGCGCGAACTCGAACCCGCGCTGCTGCGCCTGGCCATGGACGATCCGAGGTTCTTCAGCGACCGCAAGCATCCCGCGCGACGCCTGCTCGAGCAGATGACGCAGCGCAGCCTGGCGTGGGAGTCGATCGAGGCGCCGGGCTTTGCTGCGTTCATCGAGCCTTTGCAGCAGGCCGTCGAAGTGCTGCTGTCGACCCGCATCCCCGGCGCAGAGCCGTTCGAATTTGCGTTGACCACGCTGGAGCAGGCGTGGGGCGAAGCCCAGCAGCGCGATCGCCACCATCGCGAGAAGGCCGTGCGAGCTTTGCTGCAGGCCGAGCAGCGCAACTTGCTGGCCGGGCGCATCGCCAAGGATTTGCGACATCGCGCCGATGTGCAGGCTGCCCCACGGGAGGTCACTGCCTTTCTCGTCGGGCCGTGGTCGCAGGTCATGGCGCAGGCCCGCCTGGGCGAGGGCGTTGACGCAGACGATCCGGGTGGCTACACGGCGATGGTGGCTGACCTGCTATGGAGCGTGCAGCCACGCATGACGCCTGCGAATGCCGCGCGACTGGCAGCCTTTGGGCCGGTGATCACCGACAAGGCGAAGCTCGGCCTTTCCACGATCGACTACCCGCTGCCGGCGACGCAGCGATTCATCGACCACCTCCAGCGCCTGCACGAATTGACGATCAAGGCCGCGGCGACAGGGACAGCCGATGGAAAGCCGATCGCGCTGTCCACCAGCCTGTCGCGCGAAGAACTCGAAGCGATGATGGGCGACGGCGACGAGGGTGGCGAGCATGGGTCGTGGCTCGCACCTACCGAAGTGAAGCACTCCGGATTTGTCGATACCGACCAGTCGCTGTCGCCCCAGCAGGTGTTCCAGCACACCCAGCCCGGATTCAGCGAAACGCGGCCCGGGGCGCAGGCCCGTGCGCCATCCACGGTGGAGCCGGAGTTGCCGCCGACGAGCCTGCTGCCGGGCGCGTGGGTCGAGATGGCGATCGAAGGCGGCTGGGGCCGCTACCAGGTCACATGGGCCAGCCCGCACCGCACGCTCTTCATGTTCACGAGTGCCTCGGGCAAGCAGCATTCGATGACGCGGCGGCTGCTGGGCAAGATGCTCAAGGGCGCCAGCCTGCGGCTGATCTCGGACCAGACCGTTGTCGATGGCGCGCTCGATGCGGTGGCTGACGAGGCGCTGCGCAACAGCGTCGACCTCAAGCTCTGAGCGCACCGGTTTTCCCCTACACTGGACGACTCGCGTGATCCAGCGCGGGACCCGTGCTGCAGCCTTACCCGGCATTGCAGTGCAGTCATAAACCCCGCGGGCGACACAATCGCGCGCGAAAGGAAACGGATGAACCAGCCACAAGCCTTGCGCTTGCACGTGCCGGAGCCCACTGGGCGACCCGGGTGCGAGACCGATTTTTCCTACCTCCACGTGTCGCCCGCAGGCGCCGTGCGCAGGCCGCCCGTCGATACGGTGCCCCAGGAAACCAGCGACCTCACTTTCCAGCTGATACGCGTGCTCGATCACGATGGCGCAGCCGTCGGGCCGTGGGCGCCGCAGGTCGATCCGGCGATCCTGCGCAAGGGCCTGCGCGCCATGATGAAGACCCGCACCTTCGATGCGCGGATGCTCATCGCGCAGCGCCAGAAGAAGCTCTCGTTCTACATGCAGAGCCTGGGTGAAGAAGCCATCGGCTCGGCACACGCACTGGCACTGGTCGATGGCGACATGTGCTTTCCCACCTACCGCCAGCAAAGCCTGCTGCTCTCGCGCGACGACGTGCCGATGTGGGAGCTGATGTGCCAGCTCATGAGCAATGAGCGCGACCCGATGAAGGGCCGCCAGTTGCCCGTGATGTACTCGTACAAGCGCGCGGGCTTCTTCTCGATTTCGGGCAACCTCGCCACGCAATACATACAGGCCGTCGGTTGGGCGATGGCATCGGCCATCAAGGGCGACACGAAGATCGCGTCCGCCTGGATCGGCGACGGGGCAACCGCAGAAGCAGACTTCCACACCGCACTCACCTTTGCGCATGTCTATCGCGCGCCGGTGATCCTGAACGTGGTGAACAACCAGTGGGCGATCTCGACCTTCCAGGCGATTGCCGGTGGCGAATCGACCACCTTCGCCGCTCGCGGGGTCGGCTCAGGGATAGCATCGCTGCGCGTGGACGGCAATGATTTCCTGGCGGTGTATGCCGCATCGCAGTGGGCCGCCGAACGCGCACGCAGCAACCTGGGCCCCACGCTCATCGAGTGGGTCACCTATCGTGCCGGCCCGCATTCGACTTCTGACGACCCGACCAAGTACCGGCCCGCAGACGACTGGGCACGCTTTCCGCTCGGCGACCCGATCGCGCGGCTCAAGCAGCACCTCGTGCGCATCGGCGAGTGGTCCGATGCGCAGCACCAGCAGGTGCAAAAAGAACTCGAAGCCGAAGTCGCGGCCGCGCAGAAAGAGGCCGAGCGTTACGGCACCTTGCTCGACCATCGCATGCCCAGCGCCGCGGGCATCTTCGAAGACGTTTACGAAACCATGCCTGCGCACCTGCGCCGGCAGCGCCAGGAAATGGGTGTATGAGCATGCTGACCAAAACCCGTGAAGAGAACATGGCGCAAGCGGATGCGCCCGTGAAGACCGTGCCGATGACGATGATCCAGGCACTGCGTTCCGCGATGGACGTGATGATGGAACGGGACCCCGACGTGGTGGTGTTCGGACAAGACGTGGGTTACTTCGGCGGCGTGTTTCGGGTGACCGAAGGCCTGCAGGCCAAGTACGGCAAGTCGCGGTGCTTCGATGCACCGATCTCCGAAGGCGGCATCGTCGGCTGCGCGGTGGGCATGGGGGCTTATGGCTTGCGGCCGGTCGTCGAAATCCAGTTCGCCGATTACTTCTATCCTGCATCGGACCAGATCGTGTCGGAGGCGGCGCGCCTTCGCTATCGCTCGGCCGGTGACTTCACCGCCCCGATCACGATTCGCATGCCTTGCGGCGGCGGCATCTACGGCGGACAGACGCACAGCCAGAGCCCCGAGGCGCTGTTCACCCATGTGTGCGGCATTCGAACCGTGATGCCGAGCAACCCGTACGACGCCAAGGGCCTGTTGATCTCGTCCATCGAGAACAACGACCCGGTGATCTTCCTTGAGCCCAAGCGCCTGTACAACGGCCCCTTCGACGGCCATCACGACAAGCCCGTGGTGCCGTGGTCCAAACATGAGATGGGCAATGTCCCCGAGGGTTACTACACCGTGCCGCTCGAATCGGCCAAGGTGTTCAAGCCCGGCAAGGACGTGACCGTGATTACCTACGGCACGATGGTTTGGGTGTCGGAGTGCGCCGCGCGCGAGACGGGCATAGACGCCGAGATCATCGACCTGCGCTCCATCTGGCCGTTGGACCTGGAGACGATCGTCGAATCGGTGAAGAAGACGCGGCGCTGCGTTGTCGTGCATGAGGCCACGCGCACCAGCGGCTTCGGCGCGGAGCTGCTGTCGCTCGTGCAGGAGAACTGCTTCTATCACCTCGAAGCACCCATCGAGCGCGTCGCAGGGTACGACACGCCGTATCCGCATGCGCAGGAGTGGGCGTACTTTCCGGGACCTGAGCGCGTCGGTGCTGCTCTCAAACGCGCGATGGGAGACTGATCCATGGGCTCACACGTTGTAAGAACGCCGGACATCGGCGAAGGCATTGCAGAAGTCGAACTCGTCGCGTGGCACGTCAAGGTCGGGGACATGGTCCAGGAAGACCAGGTGCTCGCCGACGTGATGACAGACAAGGCGACGGTGGAAATCCCTTCGCCGGTCGTCGGCAAGGTGGTGGCGCTCGGCGCTGAAGTCGGCAAGCTGATTTCGGTCGGCGCGGAATTGATTCGCATCGAAGTGGAAGGCGCAGGCAATGTGAGGGGCGACGCTGCGAGTGCACCGTCGCTGGCTGTTGCTGCACCGGCGGCCGTGGTTGTTACTCCCTCGCCCCTGCGGGGAGAGGGCAGGGGTGAGGGGCAAGCGGCCCCGGCATCGGTAGCGGCACCCGAGCCCATCACGCTCAAACCCACCGCCAAACGCGCCACCCCCCAACCCCCCACCCGCCCCGCCGGTGACAAACCCATCGCATCCCCCGCCGTACGCCACCGCGCTTGGGAACTCGGCATCGAGCTGCGCTTCGTCAACGGCAGCGGACCGGCGGGCCGCATCCTGCACGAAGACCTCGACGTTTATCTCGCTTCGCGCGGGCAACCCGCAACCGCCGCTCGCGGCAGCGCGATGTATGCCGAGCGTCACGAAGAAGAGCAGATCCCTGTCATCGGACTGCGCCGCAAGATCGCGCAGAAGATGCAGGACGCCAAGCGCCGCATTCCGCACTTCAGCTACGTCGAAGAGATCGACGTCACCGAACTGGAGGACCTGCGCGCCAAGCTCAATGCGAAGTACGCAGCGACGCGCGGCAAGCTCACCATGCTGCCGCTGATCGCACGCGCGGTCGTGCTGGCGGTGCGCGAGTTTCCGCAGATGAATGCGCGCTTCGATGACGACGCCGGCGTGATCACACGCTATGGCGCTGTGCACCTGGGTATCGCTGCGCAGACCGAGGCGGGTCTGATGGTGCCGGTGGTGCGTCATGCCGAGTCACACGACCTGTGGTCCACCTCCGCCGAAATTGCCCGGCTGGCTGAAGGCGCACGGTCGGGCAAGGTCGCGCGCGAAGAACTCTCGGGATCGACGATCACCATCACCAGCCTGGGCGCGCTCGGCGGCATCGTCACGACCCCCGTCATCAACCACCCCGAGGTCGCGATCATCGGCGTCAACCGGGTGGTCGAGCGGCCCATGATGCGAGGCGGCCTGGTGGTCGCTCGCAGGATGATGAACCTGTCGTCGTCGTTCGATCACCGGGTGATCGATGGCCTGCACGCCGCCGAATTCGTCCAGGCGATACGCGCGACGCTCGAAGCGCCTGCAATGCTGCTGGTGGAGTGAACGCATGAAGACACTCCATACCAAGCTCCTCATCATCGGCGGCGGACCCGGCGGCTATGTCGCGGGCATTCGCGCCGGACAACTGGGCGTGCAGACCATCCTGGTCGAAGGCGAATCGCTGGGCGGCACCTGCCTGAACATCGGCTGCATCCCCTCCAAGGCGCTGATCCACGCAGCCGAAGAATTCGAGAAAGCGCGTCACTGGAACGGCGGGCAATCGGCGATGGGCATACAGGTGCAGGCGCCCATGATCGACATTGCGCAGACCGTGCAGTGGAAGGACGGCATCGTCACGCGGCTCACGGGTGGCGTCGGCGGCCTCTTGCGCAAGAACGGCGTGCAGGTCGTCAAGGGCTGGGCCACCATCGTGGACGGCAAGACAGTGGATGTCCGGGCCCAAGACGGTGAGCCGGTGCGCATCGAGTGCGAGCACCTGCTGCTGGCAACGGGATCGGTGCCGGTCGAACTGCCATCCATGCCGTTTGGCGGCGCGGTGATCTCATCGACCGAAGCGCTGGCACCCGAGAGATTGCCCAGGCGACTCGTCGTCGTGGGCGCCGGTTACATCGGGCTGGAACTGGGCATGGCGTACCGCAAGCTGGGCGTCGAAGTCGCTGTGGTCGAAGCGACCGAGCGCATCCTGCCGACTTACGACGAGGCTCTGACGCGGCCCGTGATGGCGTCGCTCAAGCGGCTCGGCGTGGTGCTCCATCTGGGTTGCAGCGTGCAGGGTTTGCACGAGAGCGAGGCGGGCACCGGCGTGCGGGTGCGCAGCGCGCATGCCGACGAGTTCGCACTGCCGGCCGATCGTGTGCTGGTGGCCGTGGGGCGCAAGCCGCGCACCGAAGGCTTAGGCCTCGAATCGCTACAACTCGACATGGCGGGCCGCGCCGTGAAGATAGACACGCAATGCCGCACCTCGATGCGCAATGTGTGGGCCATCGGCGACGTCGCCGGTGAGCCGATGCTCGCGCACCGGGCGATGGCGCAGGGCGAGATGGTGGCCGAGATCGTGTCGGGCAAGAACCGCCGCTTCGAGCCGGCAGCCATACCTGCCGTCTGCTTCACCGATCCGGAAGTGGTCGTGGTCGGCTTGACACCCGGGCAAGCGCAGAAGGGGGGCATGGATTGCATAGAAGCGTCGTTCCCGCTGTCGGCCAACGGCCGCGCGATGACGCTGGAAGCCACCGATGGTTTCGTGCGCGTGGTCGCCCGACGCGACAACCATCTCATCGTCGGCTGGCAGGCGGTGGGCAAGGGAGTGTCGGAGCTGTCAACGGCGTTCTCGCAGTCGATGGAGATGGGGGCGCGGCTGGAAGACATAGGCGGAACCATTCACGCGCATCCGACGCTCGGCGAGGCGGTGCAGGAAGCGGCGCTGCGCGCGCTGGGACACGCGCTGCACATTTAATTGGGGTCAGATTCCAATTAATTGAAGGCCGGGCCGCTGCGCGGTGGATGCCGGATCGAGTCCGGCATGACATCCTCTGTGGCTGTCCTTGCGGACTTGATCCGCAATCCATGCCCGGGACTTGATCCGCAATCCATCTCAAAGATCGCGCGCTGCCGGCAAATGCAGTCCGCCAGCCGTGATCCCCGTCGCCGCACGCACCGCACGCACGACCGCGATCGCAGTCACCTCCGCAGCCATCGTCCCCAGCACCATCATCCCGGGGTTCTTCCCCGCCTTGCCGGTGCCGAGCGCAAAAAGCGTGTCGCCATCGGACATGGTGTGAACCGGGTTGATGCTGCGCGCGAGTCCGTCGTGCGCCATCGTGGCCAGGCGCGAGGCCTGCACCTTGCTGATGACGGCATCGGTCGCAATCACGCCGATGGTCGTGTTCGAGCCGGCAATCAACGGCTTGGGCAATTCCCCGCGAAGCAGGGCTCGCCGCGTATCGAGCAATGACTTGCCGTCCGCCGTGCGTGCGCCTGCAACCACTTGCGCCGTGTCAGGATCGATCACATCGCCCAATGCATTGCATGCGATCAGCGCAGCGACGGTCACGCCATCGACTGTGAGCGATGCGGTCCCGATCCCGCCCTTCATCGCGCGGTCGATGCCGAAGATCTTGCCCACGGCAGCGCCCGTGCCCGCGCCCACGTTGCCTTCTGCAGGAGCAGATGTGGATGCCGCCTCACAGGCCGCATAACCGGCGGCAGCGTCGGGTCGAATCGACGAATCGCCCACCAGCAGGTCGAACAGCACTGCGGCAGGCACGAGCGGCAAACGCGCTGGTCCGATGGCGTAGCCCACGCCTTGCTCTTCGAGCCATTTCACCGCGCCGCTCGCTGCATCGAGCCCCCACGCGCTGCCGCCCGAAAGCACGATGGCGTGAATCGTCTCCACGAGATTGGTGGGTGCGAGCAGATCCGTCTCGCGCGTGCCGGGCGCCGCGCCGCGTACATCCACTCCGGCGACTGCGCCGTCCCTGGCGATGATCACCGTGCAACCCGTGGGCCGGCGCGTCTCTGTAAAGTGACCGACCTCGATGCCGGCGACATCGGTGATCGAACCTGCGAAATGGGGGACTGCTGGGCTGGACATGGTCGCAATGGTAGCCGCGGCAGGACGGGTCCTACAGTTTGCCGTGCCCTTTGCCTGACACATCGCTGCTGACCTTGTTCCTACAGTAAGGGGTGTCTCGACAGCGCCGCTGTCGAATTTTTTTAGCCAACACCCACGCCACGCAAAGGGAACTTCCATGAACACAGAAACCGCAGACAACATGACCTCGACCATGAACGGATCGAGCACCGCCGCAGCCGAAAGCAAGGTCCATCGCGTCGCGCAGAAGGCCCATGAGACCGTGGATCGCCTGGAGCGCACGCTCGACACGGGCAGCGAGAAGGTCATCGACTGGCATTCGGAGTACAGCGAAGCCGCACGCGCGCAAGTGCGCTCCAACCCGCTGGCAGTCGTGGCCGGTGCCTTCGCACTGGGCTATCTGCTGGCCAAGGTCACGCGCTAAGCGACCGACCCGGCGAGCTGTTGGGTAGCTGCAGGCGACTGCGGTTACCCGGCACGCCGCCGGTGGCTGTCGAACCAGAGCGTTCCCAGCGCGAGGAGCGCGAACGGCACGCCGACCCAGGCGAGCCTGGCGAACCCGGTCTGCGCGACCATCGCGCCACTGAAGACCGCACCCAAAGCCGTCCCCACATAGAGCATCGAGCCATTGAGGCTCATGAGGATAGGCGCCTGTTGCGGTGCATGAGTCGCCAGCAACATTTGTTGCGGCGACATCATCCCGAACCCGGAAACGCCCCACACCATCAGCACGAGCACGGTGAGCAGCGGGTGACCCTTCGTAAGCGGCACCATCACCATCATCAGCGCCAGCACCGACAGTTGCACCCGCAGTGTTCGCACGGGGCCGAACCGGTCACCTGCCCAGCCGCCGACGATCGTGCCGACGACACCTGACAGCCCGAACATCACCAGCGTCCCGGAAAGCTGCGCGGGCGTGAGCGGGTTGAGTGCGAGCAGCACCGGCCCGATATAGGAAAACACGCTGAAGATCGCGATGAAGTAGAGCAGCGTGCGCGCCCACACCCGCAGCACTGGCCATTGACGTCCCACGCTCGACATGCCGTTGAAGCTCGCGCCGGGCGATGCGATCTGCGAGGGCAGCAACACGGCCAGCACGACCGCCATCGAGAGCGCGCCCCCGGCCACGAGCCACACCGGCACATGCCATCCAAAGCGCAGGCCCAGCCACGCGCCGAACGGCACGCCGATGGCGTAGCTCAGGCTCATTCCCAGGAACGTCAGTGACAGCGCGCGGCCCCTGCGTTCGGGTGCCACCAGCGACACCGCGACGCCGGCAGCCATCGCGGTGAACGACGAGCCGACACCCATGAGCACACGGCCAGTGATCAGCATCGCGTACGACGTTGCGCAGGCCGTCACGACGGCGCCCAGCCCGAAGATGCCCAGCGACAAGAGCAGGGCGCGCTTGCGCGGCCAGCTGCCCGTCGCGATGAGAATCGCAGGCCCGATGAATGCGGAAGTCAGCGCATACGCGGTCATGACCTGACCGGCAGCGGCCACGCTCACATCCAGTGACGTGGCGATGGGTTGCAGGATGCCGGAGAGCACGAACGCCCCGGTGCCGATCACCAGGTTCGTGAGGGCGAAGAGATAGAGGACTGCCGGCATCTGGCCGGCTTAGCGCGTGCTCACCGGGCGGGGCAGCGGCATGCTGCGAGCCTGCATGACGGCGCGAAGCCGGTCGGGGTAGTCGGTGATGATGCCGTCCACGCCCCAGGAGATGAATCGCTCCATGTCGGCAGGCGTGTTGATAGTCCACGGGATCACCTTCAGGCCCAGCCCTTGCGCTTCCTTGACCAGCGCCTCGGTCAGCGCGCCGCCATTGGGCGACCACACAGCGCCGCCGGCTGCCTTGACCATGCGAGGCGGCGTGCCGTGTTCGGCGATCTTGAAATTCGCGGTCCATGCGCCGTCGCGCACGTTGTCGGTGTTTGCGGTCTGGATGGTCAGGTACACGGTCGGAATCGAAGGCTCCAGCTGCTGCACGAGCTGCAGCGTGCGCCAGTCGAAGCTCTGGATCGTCACCCGGCGAGCCATGCCTGCATCATTGACGACCTTGAGCAGCGCGCGGGTCATCACTTCTGCGCTCACGGTGTCGTCCGGCTGGGTGGGATTGATCTTGGTTTCGATGTTGAAGCGGACATCGTTTGCGCCGAGCGCCTTCACGCGGTCGAACAGCGACTGCAGTGTGGGCACGCGAGTGCCGTCGCGCGGCTGCTGGGTGCTGAATGTTTTGGCGTAAGGCGAATCGGGCTTGATGCGGCCCACGTCATAGGTCTGCAACTGCGCGAGTGTGAGGTTCTTGACGAGCGGCCCCCGCGTTCCTTCCAGCCATTGGCCTTTCGCATCGCGTGCGATCAGCGGGTTGAGGTAGGGGTCATGCGAAATGACAACCACGCCGTCGGCCGTGATACCGACGTCGAGCTCCAGCGTATCGACGCCGAGTTCGAGTGCGCGCTCGAAGGCGGGCAGGGTGTTTTCCGGGGCGAGGCCGCGTGTGCCGCGATGGCTTTGCAGGTCGAAGGCAAAGGCAGGCGCTGCGAGGACGAGCGCAATCAGGAATCTGGCAGTGGTATGCATGCCCGCATTCTGCCTAGGAGTCGTGACTGTTGCAGGCGGCGCGGCGACTGGCTATAAAACGACGGATGAACACAGCAGCCGCCAAAGGACAACTCATCCATCGCGGTCCGGCTGCAAGGTCGCAGCGAAATCTTGAATCAGAGGAAGAATTGTCTATGGCTCGCTATCCGCAGAACATCACGCCGGCGTATCACGCGCACATCTATTACGACGCGCAAACCCTGGAGCAGGCGAAGGCATTGAGGAAATCTGCCGGCGAGCAGTTCAACGTACAACTGGGTCGCGTGCACGAAATGGAAGTCGGCCCGCATCCCCGATGGAGCAGCCAGATCGCTTTCGATGCGTCGGAATTCGAGCGCCTGGTGCCGTGGCTGGATGCGAACCGGGCCGGGCTCGACATCCTGGTTCATGGGCTGTCTGGCAATGATCTTGAAGACCACACCACACATGCCTACTGGCTGGGCAATGAATGGCCGTTGAAGCTGGAGATGTTTCGCGAAAAATAATTGGAATCAAATCAATTGGAATCTGACCCCAATTGTCTAATGATTGGAATCTGACCCCAATTGTCTTTGGCTGTCATTGCGGACTTGATCCGCAATCCATCTGTGATCAGGCGCAGTCGCCGCTTCGCGGTGGGTGCCGGATCGAGTCCGGCATGACAGCTGCCCCGCCATGACAACCGTGGGTCAATCGTTCAGCGACGACAGGAACTGCTTGAGTTCCGGCGTCTGAGGGTCCCCGAAGATCTGTTGCGGCGAACCCATCTCATGCACGCGGCCCTGGTGCATGAAGATCACGCGGTCGCTGACCTTGCGCGCGAAACTCATCTCGTGCGTGACCATCAGCAGCGTCATGCCGTCATCTGCCAGCGACTCGACGACGCGCAGCACCTCACCCACCAGTTCCGGATCGAGTGCGCTCGTGATCTCGTCGCACAGCAAGACCGCAGGCTCCATCGCTAACGCTCGCGCGATCGCAACACGCTGCTGTTGCCCACCCGAAAGCTCGTGCGGCATCGCGTCGAACTTCTCGGCCAGGCCCACCCGCTCGAGCAGCTTGCGTGCAAGTTCGGCAGCGCCTGCGCTGTCCTTCTTCTTGACGAGCGTGGGGGCCAGCATGATGTTCTTGCCCACCGTGAGGTGTGGGAACAGGTTGAAGCTCTGGAAGATCATGCCCACGTGCTGGCGCAGCTCGCGCATGGCTGCAGCGCTCTCGTGAAGCAGCGGCTTGCCGTCCACCGTGAGCGCGCCGTCCTGGAAGACTTCGAGCCCATTGATGCAGCGCAGCAGCGTGCTCTTGCCCGACCCGCTCTTGCCGATGATGGCGATGACCTCACCACTCTTGACGGTGAGGTCGATGCCCTTGAGCACTTCATTGGCGCCGAACGATTTGCGCAGCGCGGTGATTTCAACAACGTTCTTCATGATGGTCAGGACCTCACCTGGTAGCGGCGCTCCAGCGTCTTGGCGTAGAAGCTGATGGGGTAGCAAAGCGCGAAATACAGCAGCGCCACGCAGCTGTAGACAAGAAAAGGCTTGAAGGTGGCATTGCTGATCATCGAGCCTGCCTTGGTGAGCTCGACGAAGCCGATCACCGACGCGAGCGCCGTGCCCTTGATCACCTGCACAAGGAACCCCACTGTCGGCGGGATGGCGATGCGCGTGGCTTGCGGCAGCACGACAAAGCGCAGTTGTTCGCCGAAGTTGAGCGCAAGGCTTTGCGCCGCTTCCCACTGGCCTTTGGGAATGCTCGCCACGCAGCCGCGCCATATCTCGGTCAGGAACGCGCTGGTGTAAAGCGTCAGTGCGATGGCTGCCGCAACCCAGGGCGAGGTGTTCACGCCCAATAGCGCGATGCCGAAGTACGCAAGGAACAGTTGCATCAGCAGCGGCGTGCCCTGGAACAGCTGCACGTAGCCACCGACGAAGCGATGCGCCCAGACCGACGGCGTGAGCCGCACGATGAGCAGTGCCATGCCGACGATGCCGCCGCCGATGAATGCGATCAGCGAGAGCGCGACGGTCCAGCGACCCGCCTGCAGCAGGTTGCGAAAGATGTCCCAGACAGAAAATTCAACCATGGCGCTCGCTCCTACCGGGCGCCGGTCGAGCGACCGAACAGAAAGCGGGGCCCCAACCAGTTCAGCAGCCTTCGCACGCCGATGGAAAGCACGAGATAGATGCCGGTCGCGATGATGAACGCCTCGAACGAGCGGAAGTTGCGGCTCTGGATCAGGTTGGCGGCGTAGCTCAGTTCCTCGGTGGAGATCTGGCCGCAGACGGCAGACCCGAGCATGACGATGATGATCTGGCTCACGAGGGCGGGCCACACTTTGCCCAGTGCTGGCGGCAGCACCACGCGGATGAAGATCTGTGCGCGGGTCAGCGCCAGGCTGAGGGCCGCTTCGAACTGACCGCGCGGCGTTGCTTCAACACCGGCGCGGATGATCTCGCAGGCGTATGCGCCCAGGTTCACCACCATAGCGATGATCGAAGCGGTCTCCGGCGAGAGCTTCACGCCGGCGGCGGGCAATCCGAAGAAGACGAAGAAAAGCTGCACGATGAATGGCGTGTTGCGGATCAACTCCACATACACGCCGACGACAGCGCGCAGCCACGCGCCGCCGTACGTCCGCGCCCATGCGCAGGCGATGCCCACAGCCACGCCGATCACCGCCGAGATGAACGTGAGGCCCAGTGTCCAAGCCACGCCCTTGAGCAGCATCGGCCACTCGGCGAGGATGGAGAGGAAGTCGAAGGTGACGCGCATGATGTTCTTTCCATATCCCCACTGGCTGTCGTGCCGGACCCGATCCGGCATCCACCGCGAAGCGGCTCCGCCTCTTGAATAGCTGGATTGCGGGTCAAGCCCGCAATGACAGCAATCCTGGCTGTCATGCCGGACTTGATCCGGCATCCACCGCGAAGCGGCTCCGCCTCCTGAATACCTGGATTGCGGGTCAAGCCCGCAATGACAGCAATCCTGGCTGTCATGCCGGACTTGATCCGGCATCCACCGCGAAGCGGCTCCGCCTCTTGAATACCTGGATTGCGGGTCAGGCCCGCAATGACAGCCCGTCGTTCGTCAGTTCGGCAAATCCCCAGCGGGACGGCCCAGCCACCGCACGGCCATCTTGTCGATGTCGCCGTTCTTCCTGGCTTCAGCCAGGATCTCGTTGACCTTCGCGCGCAGCTTGTCTTCACCCTTGCCGACGCCGATGAAGTTGGGCGAATCTTTCAGCACGAACTTGAACTCGGTTCCAAGCTGCGGGTTCTTGGCCATCATGGCGCCGGCAACCTGCGCGCTGGTGGCCAGCACCTGCACCTGGCCTGCAACGTACGCGGACACCGTTGCGTTGTTGTCCTCGAAGCGGCGCAGCTCCGTGGAAGGCGGCGCGACCTTGGTGAGTTCCATGTCGTCCACCGAACCGCGGGTGACCGAAATCGACTTGCCGGCGAGGTCCGCGGGCACTTTCACCGGGATGGTCTTGGGGCCGAACACGGCAATGAAGAAAGGCGAATAAGCGATCGTGAAGTCGATCACTTTCTCGCGATCGGGGTTCTTGCCCAGTGTCGAGATCACGAGGTCGGCCTTGCGCGTCTGCAGGTAGGGAATGCGGTTGGCGGTGGTCACCGGCAGCAGCTCCACTTTCACGCCCAGCTTGCCGGCGATGTAGTTGGCCATCTCGATGTCCAGGCCCTGGGGCTTCAGGTCCGTGCCGACAAATCCATACGGCGGAAAGTCCGTCGGGATCGCGATCTTGATTTCCTTGGATTTCATGATGTCGTCGAGCGCGGTCTGCGCCTGGACAGTCGTGGAAGCAGCGGCAAGTACGCCGAGCGTGAGCGCAAGCGACAGGCGCCGGGTGATGGGTGCGAGGGATTTCAAAGCACTTCTCCTAGATAGGTGGAACGGGTGGAGGTCGAACGGGTTGCCCGCGATTTGCGGGCCGGGGGTGAGTCGCTTGTATGCAACTCCTGTGCCTCGCCGCGCAGCGGCGCGAGCGCAATTCGCAACTTCGCCAGCGGATCGGCGTCACCGGGCATCTGCAACTTGATCTGCCAGGTGGAGAGGTGGGCCGCCATCAGCGTCTCCGCGCGCTGCAAGTCGCCGGCTTCCAGCGCGGCAACGATTTCGACATGCTCTGCACACGATTGCGCGGCGTCTTCAGGCGTCTGGTAACGCATGGCGATCAGCGTGGTGCGCGCCGTGAAGTCGCGCAAGGTATCGGCCAGCAGGTTGTTGCCCAGGCACTCGGCCAGGCACACATGAAAGTCACCCAGCAGAAAGCTGCGCGCGCCCACGTCGGTGCCTTTGAGCGCGGTCTTTTGCCGGGCGAGGTGGGCACGCAGGCGTTGCAGCGATGCCTTGTCGGGCTTCTTGCCGCTGCGGATCAGGCCGGTCTCGATGACGCGCCGCGCTTCAAAGGCTTCGCGCGCTTCGTCCTGCGTGGGCTCGACCACATACCAGCCGCGCCGTGCGCTCACTGTGACGATGCCGCGTGCGGCCAGGCGAGTCAGGGCTTCGCGAACGATGGTGCGGCTGCAGTCGAATAGCATCGCCAGCTGCGTTTCGCCCAGGCGTGAGCCGGGTTCGAGCTTGCGGGCCATGACGGCTTCAAGGATTCGGTCGCTGATGTCGGATGCGGTGGCCATTGCCTTCTGCACAGCAGAAAGCGTGCCACTGGTATACAAGATTTGTGCACCAATGCAGGGGTCGGGATCGCTTGGGGTGTACCGGCCGTGCACCAGCGAGGTTCAGCCGGCCCCGTTATTGGGCCGTGTTCAATTGCCGCTTGGCGGGAGACTGGAAGTGAACGCTTCAAATTGCTGGGCCAGTGCCAGCAACGCCATGTCTGCCCCTGGGCGCGCGACGAGCTGTATGCCGGTCGGCAGGCCATTAACCTCGCCATGCGGCATGGCAATCGCAGGAAGCCCTGCGGCATTCGCGAAAGCGGTGAAGACAGCATGGCCTCGCGGGCCGACCGTTTGGCCGTCGATCGTTGCGGGATGCGATTGACCGATGGGCCACGGCAATGCAGCCGTCGCAGGCAGCAGCAGGAAGTCGTGGCGCGAGAACAAGGCCTGCATTCGCGCCCGCAGTTCATGAATGGCATGCATCGCGGCGAATAGCGACACGCCGCCCGCACTCTGGCCCGCGTCGATGATCGCGCGTGAGGCGGGCGTGCATTGCGCAAGATCCAGCTGCTGTCCCAGCGACCGCAACTCCGGAAATCGTGAGGTATCGGCCAGCATCCACGCCAGTCCCGCAGCCGAAAGCGTCGGCCAGCATTCATTGATCGCTTGCGCCCAGTTCGCCGGCGGCGATTCTTCGATGTGATGTCCCATCGATGACAGGGTTTGCGCAGCGTTTCGCACCTGCATTGGAATCGAAGCGTCAACCGGATGTCCCGCAAACGACGGCACAAAGAGAATGCGCGATGCAGGCAACGCAGGCGGCGCTGACTGTGCTGAAGGCGAGGCAAGCGCCATGACCATGCGCGCGGCATCGGCGGCCGTGCGCGCCAGCACCCCCGGCACTTCGTAGTCGAGGAATATCTCCGGCAGGCCGCCACCACGTGCGATGAGGCCGATGGATGGCTTGAACCCGACGACGCCGGTGTGCGATGCAGGCCGCCGCGTCGAGCCGCCACCGTCCGTAGCGAGCGCCAGCGGTCCGCAACCCGAAGCCACGGCAGCCGCGGCGCCACCCGACGACCCGCCAGGGGTGAGTTGCGTATTCCTGGGATTGCGTGTCGCACCGAAGACCAGGTTGTCCGTGATGCCCTGCAACGCAAATTCGGGCAGGTTGGTCTTGCCGAAGATCACCGCGCCTGCTGCACGAAGCCGCGCCACTGGCGTCTCGTCGTGCGCCGCCACGTAACCACGCAGCAGCAGGCTGCCCCAGGTCGTGGGCATCCCTGCGCAATGCAGGTTGTCTTTCAGTGAGACCGGCACGCCATCGATGAGACCGAGCGGCTCTCCGCGCTTCCAGCGGTTTGCGCTTTCAACCGCAGCGGCGTGGGCAGAGCGTTCATCGAAGTGCACGAACGCGTTGATGGAAGGCTGGCACGCTTTCGCGCGGGTCATGCACGACTCAAGCGCATCGACCGGCGTGAACGAGCCGGCCTCGAAGCCATTCACCAGCGCCTGCGCATCGAGGCGCCAGAGGTCAGTCACCACTGCCGCCGTGCTCAGTCCATCCGCGCGCCGGACTTCTTGACAGCATCGGCCCAGCGGGGCATCTCGGCGTTGAGGAATTTCAGAAAGTCGTCCGCGCCGAGGAAGGCCGGATCGGCGCCTTGCGTGACCATGCGATTGCGGATCTCGGGCGTCGCCATGACCTGGCGGAATGCGTCGCTCAGTTTCGCCGTCACGTCCTTGGGCAGACCGGCCGGTGCAAGAAATCCGTAGAACCCCACCACCTCGAAACCCTTGATGCCGCTCTCGATCACGGTGGGTGTGTCGGGCAAGGCTGGATTGCGGTCGCGGCTGGTGACAGCCAGCGCCTTGACCTTGCCCTGCTTGTGATAAGCCGCAGCTTGCGGAATCGACTCGGCCATGAACTGCACCTGGCCGCCCATCAGGTCCGTGAAAGCGGGTGCGCTGCCCCGGTAGGGAATGTGGACCATGAACAGGCCCGTTTCGCTCTTGAACATTTCGGGCACCAGATGGCTGATGCCGCCGTTGCCCGCCGAGCCGTAGTTCACCTGGCCCGGCCGCGTGCGCGCGTAGTCCATGAACTCCTTGAGGTTGTTGGCGGGCACCTTCGGGTTCACCAGCAGGGCCAGCGGCTGCATCGCGGTTCGCGCGATCGGCGTGAAGTCGCGCGTGGTCTGGTAGGGCAGCTTGCTGTAGAGCGCGGGGTTGATCACCATTACGCCGGTGTTGGCGAGCATGAGGGTGTACCCATCGGCCGGAGCCTTCATCACATCCTGCGCGCCCACGGTGCCGCCTGCGCCTGACTTGTAGTCGATGACGATGGGCTGGCCCAGGACGGCCTGCAGGCGTTCGGTCAGCAGCCGCGCATGCTGGTCGAGCGGTCCGCCCGCAGGAAAGCCGATCACCAGGCGGATCGGCTTTTCAGGATAGGCGGCGTGCGCCGGGGACGCGAGCGCGAAGGCAAGTGTTGCAAGCAGGGAGGCGATGATTGTTTGCGGGCGTTTCATGGTCTATCCATCATAGGCAAGCCGTTTGGGGAGGAACGATTTTGCCTGCGCCGTGACGAAGTGCCTCGCATCGCCCCTTTGAACAACCTCCATCCAACCACCCATGACCGCACCCCGACCCGTATCGAACAACACACCAACCGCAGCGCAGCGTCGCCTCAGCAACGAACAGGTACAGCAGCATGCCGAGCCGCTGGCACGCGCGCGAACTCAGGACGAACTGGTTGCCGCGCTGGACGAGCTCTACCGCCAAAGCCGGGAGCTGACGATCACTCTCGAACCTGTTATCGCGCGGTATGTGACCTGGATCCAGGAAAACGCCGATGCCATTGACGATGCCGAAGAAGACGGCGGCATCGACATCCCCGATGGAATTGCCGCGCCCTATGACGACGCAGCGCCGGCCGTCATGCGCATCCTGGCAGAGCATGCGGCGCTGGTGGCGCAGTGGGATGCGGCCCAACTGCCCGATCAGTTGCCGCCCCACGGCCTGCCGCCCAACAGCCATCTCGCGGTGCAGTTCGGGGCGCAGCGGCCGCAATCGCCTGCCGTTCACCGGGCTCGCCTGATCGAGCGATTCGAGGCCCTGCAATCATGGGCGCAAGACAACATGGCGCAGGCACGGCGTCTTCTGGAACTCTCCGATCCCGATGAACCGACTGACGAAGTCATCGATGGCCTGATCGAACTGGAGGGCTCCTACGAGCAGCTCTTCCATCAGAGGCTGGCGTTGCTGCGCGAATGGGACGGCGCCGGATTCGGGCAGGCGGTTCCTGCCCATGGACTGGAGCCGGCCGCGCACTTTCATTTCCAGAACTTCGAGGCGCTGGACCAGCAGCGGCTTGCGGCCATCGCGGCTCGCGGCGATCGCTGAAGCCAGATCGTCCACCCGGAAACGCACGGCCTTCGTCCGCTTGGCGACACCGGCTAGGGCCATACCCTGATGCAAGAGGCGGGTCGGCTGGCATAGGCTGGAATCCTATGCGTTCCCATCAGAAGTTCTGGCCCCGGCGCTTGCCGCCCGCCCTCTCGGTCCCCGCCACCTCGCTGTGGGACAACCTCGAAACCAGCGCCAGGCGCTATCCGGACAAGCCAGCCATGGTGTTCTTCGGCCGCCAGTTCAGCTATCGCGAAGTCGTCGCGCAGGCCGAGCGGCTGGCCGCGCGGCTCTACCAGATCGGTGTGCGCAAGGGCGACCGTGTGATGCTGGACATGCAGAACTGCCCGCAGCTGGTCATCGCCCACTTCGCCATCCTGCGCGCCAACGCGGTGGTGGTACCGGTGAACCCGATGAACCGCGCCGAAGAGATCAAGCACTACGTCACCGACCCGGATGCGAAAGTCGCGATCACCACGGCCGACCTGGCGCCCGAGATCGCGAAGGCCAGCGCCGCATTGCCCGCCAACGAGCAGCTCTCGCACATCATCGCGACCCAGTTCACCGACGCCTTCGATCCTGAGTCTGCAGAGGCGGCGCAAATGCCGGCTGCATGGCGCCCCTGGTTGCTGACGCGCCATGAGCTGCCGGTGCTCGGGAACGGCACGGCCCTGTCGTGGCAGGACGCCATCGACAACCAGTTGGCGACGCCGCCCCTGGAGGTAGGCCCCGCCGATCTCGCCGTGCTGCCCTATACCAGCGGCACCACCGGCCTGCCCAAGGGCTGCATGCACAAGCACAGCAGCATCATGCACAACGCGATGGCCAGCGGCTACTGGGGCAACATGACGCCCGAGACCGTGTCGCTGCTGGTGGTGCCCATGTTCCACATCACCGGCATGGTGAGCGTGCTGCACGCCAACATCTTCGCGGGCGCGACGCTCATCGTGATGCCGCGCTGGGACCGCGAGGTGGCCGGCCGGCTGATCTCGAAGTGGCAGGTCACGTCATGGACCAACATCCCCACCATGGTCATCGACCTGATGGCGTCGCCCAACTTCGACGACTACGACCTCTCATCTCTGGTGCATATTGGCGGCGGCGGTGCGGCGATGCCGCAGGCAGTCGCGCAGCGCCTGGTGGAGCAGTTCGGCCTGCGCTACATCGAAGGCTACGGCTTGACCGAGACGGCCGCGCCATCGCACAGCAACCCGCCCGACAACCCCAAGCAGCAATGCCTGGGCATTCCTTTTCTCAGCTGCGATTCGCGCGTCATCGATCCGGAAACGCTGCGCGAGATGCCGCAGGGCGAGCAGGGCGAAATCGTGATGCATGGGCCCATGGTGTTTGCAGGCTACTGGAAGCGGCCCGAGGCGACGCAGGCGGTATTCACCGAGATCGACGGCAAGCCTTTTTTCCGCTCGGGCGACCTGGGTCATGTCGATGAAGACGGTTATTTCTTCATCACCGACCGTCTCAAGCGGATGATCAATGCTTCGGGCTTCAAGGTGTGGCCGGCGGAAGTGGAAGCGCTGATGTTCCGCCACCCCGCGATCGCGGAGGCGTGCGTGATTTCGTCGCAGGACGCTTACCGCGGCGAGACGGTCAAGGCTGTCGTCGTGCTGCGTCCCAGCCACAAGGGCCAGGTGACCGAAGAGGACATCGCCCTGTGGTGCCGCGAGAACATGGCGGTGTACAAGGCACCGCGCATCATTGAGTTCGTGGATGCCTTGCCCAAGAGCGGCAGCGGCAAGGTGATGTGGCGCACGCTGCAGGAGGCGCAGGGCGCATGACAGCCAAATCATGGATGCCCGATCAAGTCCGGCATGACAGCCGGGTCGGGCTGTCATTGCGGGCTCGACCCGCAATCCATGCCTGATCACGCGCGGTCGCCGCCTCGCGGTGGATGCCGGATCGAGTCCGGCATGACAGCCGTGCTATCTGTCATTGCGGACTCGATCCGCAATCCATGTCAGATCAAGCGCCGCTTCTGTCCGGCATCGCCCTTTGACACCGCCCTGATGCGGCGTAAACTTTCCTGATGAGCACCGCGCATGGAGCCAGCACCGACTGGCAGGAAAAAATCGATCTGGACGAGCCTGCCCGCTATGAGGGTTACGCGAAGCAGTTCGCGCAAATCCAGAAGCGAAAGTCCGAGCGCTGGGGCGTCGGGCGCACGTTGCATCGCAAGCAGCTCACGGCCGCGCATGGCACGCTCGAAGTGCTCGACGGCTTGCCTGAATTTGCCCGTCACGGCATCTTTGCCGCGCCTCGTGACTACGACGTCTGGGTGCGGCTTTCCAACGGCGGCTTCGACCGGGCGCGCGACCAGGCGCCCGACGTTCGGGGATTCTCGCTGCGTGTACTTGGCGTCAAAGGAAAGTCAGCGCTGGGTAACGGCCTGGCCAAAAGCCAGGACTTCACGCTGATCAACCATGAGGCCTTTGCGTTTGCAGGCAGCGACGAATTCGTGGGCTTTGCGGTTGCTGCATCGCAGGGCAACGGAGCGCTTTTCAGATATGTGCTGGGCCGCTACGGGTTGCTGGGCGGCACCCGCCAGCTCGCACGAATGATCCGGATCGCCGGCAAGCCTTTCAGCGGTTTCGCAACAGAGCCCCTGTTCAGCACCGTGCCCATGGCCAACGGTCCCTATGCGGTGCGCGTGCGTCTCGTTCCGGCTCCGGCCAATGGAGCGGCATCGCCCGATGCCAGCAAGGATTGGTCCGCCGACTTCAGCGGCAGGCTGGCCAAAGCGGCGCTGCACTGGGACTTCCAGTTGCAGTACTTCACCAGCGAGACCCTCACCCCGATCGAGGACGCCTCGGTGAACTGGCCGACGCCTTACACCACCGTCGCGCGCCTCATGCTGCCCCGCCAGGACACCACGTCGCCGCAGGGTTGGGCGCTGGCCCAGGAGGTCGAGCACTCGGTGTTCGATCCGTGGCAGGCGCTGGCCGATCACCGGCCGCTGGGCGACGTGCAGCGCGCGCGCAAGGTCGTGTACTTCGAAAGCCAGAAAGGCCGCGGCGCCGCTTGAAAAGGAGTTGTCTCTACGCGACTGTCGGATATGGACTACACGCGCCGCTTGACTCAAGCCCTAGCATTCGGCAAGACCAGCGCGACTTACCAAATACTGATGATCCAGAGTACTTACACCGCCACCCCTCCCGAGCAGCCGAGGGCATCGACCGGCGTGACAGGGCTCGACGACATCCTGGGCGGCGGCTTGCCGCTCAATCACCTCTACCTGGTCGAAGGCACACCCGGCGCGGGCAAGACGACGCTGGGGCTGCAGTTCCTACGCCGCGGCGTCGAAGACGGCGAGAGGGGCTTGTACATCACGCTGTCAGAGACCGCCGCTGAACTGCGCACCGTCGCGCTTTCGCACGGCTGGTCGCTGGAGGGGGTGGAGGTTTTCGAGCTGATTTCGATGGAGGGCCTGAGCCCCGATGCCGAGCAATCCATCCTGCATCCTTCGGAAGTCGAACTCGGTGAGACGACACGCGGCGTGATGGCTGCCGTCGAACGGCTCAAGCCGAGCCGGGTCGTGTTCGACAGTCTGTCCGAAATGCGCATGCTGGCGCAGAACCCGCTTCGCTACCGCCGCCAGGTGCTGGCGCTCAAGAGCTTTTTTGCGGCGCGCAATTGCACGGTGCTGATGCTTGACGACCGGAGCGCCTCGCAGGACGACCTGCAGTTGCACAGCATTGCGCACGGCGTGATTTCGCTGGAGCAGTCGGTGGACCAGTACGGCCCCGAACGGCGCCGCCTGCGCGTGCTGAAGATGCGCGGGATTTCATTTCGCGGTGGCGAGCACGACTTCAACCTGATGATGGGCGGCCTGTGCGTCTATCCGCGGCTGGTCGCTGCAGAGCACCGGCGCAACTTCGAAAGCGTTATCGCGCCCAGCGGCAACGCCGATCTGGACAACCTGCTGGGCGGGGGCTTGCCGCGCGGTAGCAACACCCTCTTCACGGGTCCCTCGGGCGTCGGAAAGACAACGACCGCCATTGCATGCGTCAAGGCTGCGCTGGACCGGGGCGAACGCGCCACCTATTACCTCTTCGACGAGGGCCTGGGCACCCTGCTGGTCCGGTCACGTGTACTCGGCCTTGGCATCGACAAGTACCTGGACAACGGCCAGCTGGAGATCCATCCGCTCGATCCGGCAGAAGTGTCGCCGGGCCAGTTCGCCAACATGGTCCAGAGCGCAGTCGAAGAACGCAAGGCGCAGACCATCGTGATCGACAGTCTCAACGCCTACCTGCAGGCCATGTCGGGTGACAAGCATCTGCTGCTGCAGATGCACGAGCTGCTGACGTACCTGAACCAGCAGCAGATCGTCACGATCCTGGTGCTGGGGCTGCACGGTCTGGTCGGAGAAATGCGCGCCGATGTCGACGTGAGTTACCTCAGCGACGGCCTGGTGCTGTTCCGGTTCTTTGAGTCGCGGGGCAATTTGCTCAAGGCAGTCTCCGTGGTCAAGAGCCGCACCAGCAATCACGAGCGCACCATCCGCGAATTCCGGCTCGGGCCCAAGGGCGTCGAACTGGGCGAGGCACTCACAGACTTTGAGGGCGTGCTCTCTGGCGTGCCGTCGTACAAGGGCTCCATTCCCATGCTGGGGGACACCCCGGCCGTGGCGGTGCAAGCCTGATGGAACTTCGAATTCTTGTTCACGCACCGCTCGGGCGGGATGCGTCGGTTATCGAGGGCGTTGTCGGAAACCGTCACAAGGTTGTCGTCTGTCCGGATGCCGGCCAGCTGGTCCGCGAGCTCGATGCGGGCGCGGCAGCAGCCATCCTGACCGAAGAAGCGTTGCGTGACGACCACGTCTTCCAGATTCTTTCCAATTGGCTGACGAGCCAGGCTTCGTGGTCGGACTTTCCCTTCATCGTTCTCGCAGCGCCGCGATCGAGCGGTCGCACTGCACAGGCGATCGCCAGTCTCCACAGCCTGGGCAATGTCATCCTGCTGGAGCGCCCGCTCAATGCGCAGACGCTGGCCAGCGCCGCCGACGCCGCCGTGCGCCAACGCAATCGGCAGTACGCGACACGCCAGCATCTGGAAGAACTCGGACGCACGCGCACCGAAGTCGAGCGCCTGAACGGAGAACTCGAAGGGCGAATCGAGGCGCGCACCCGTGAACTCGCTGGCGCGAACAACCGGTTGATGAAGGAGATCTCGGAGCGCGAGAAAGCACAGACGGCGCTGATCCAGGCGCAGAAGATGGAGGCCATCGGACGCCTGACCGGCGGCATTGCGCACGACTTCAACAACCTGCTGCATGTCGTCAACATGAACCTGGAGCTGGTGACGCTCTACGCCAAGGAAGAGAAGGTCAAGCCGGTGGTCGAGCGTGCCAAGAGCGCGGCCAAGCGGGGTTCCAAGCTCACAGGTCAACTGCTCTCGTTTGCGCGAAACCAGTCGCTGTCACCGCGCCTCACGCATGTGAACAAGCTGCTGCTGGGCATCAAGGATCTGCTGGAGATTTCGGCCGGCTCCTCTGTCGAAGTCGAACTGGAGCTATGTGGCGAGCGCGCCGCGGTCGTCGTCGATCCGAGCCAGCTGGAGATGGCGGTGCTCAATCTGGCGGTGAACTCGCGCGATGCGATGCCCGAGGGCGGCAAGCTCAAGATTTCAACATGCGCCAGGAGCTTCGGCCTGGACGAAGAGCAGGTCAAGGCCGGTGACTACGTGGTCATCACCGTGAGCGACAACGGTGCGGGCATCCCTCCCCAACTGCTCGGCAAGGTGTTCGATCCCTTCTTCACGACCAAGCCGACCGGCAGTGGCACGGGCCTGGGCCTGAGCCAGGTGTACGGCTTTGCGCGGCAGTCGGGCGGCCTTGCGTTCATCCGCAGCGAACTCGGCGCAGGCACGACCGTCGAAATGCTGTTTCCTGCAGCCAGCGATGATGAAGTGACGCTCAGCGAAGTCACTCCCGCCCCACGCATGCCCGAGCGCGCCAACACGCACAACATCCTGGTCGTCGAGGACGACGACGACGTGCGCAACGTGATTGTCGAATCGCTAGGCCTGATCGGTTACGCCGTGACCGAAGCGCCCAACGGAACCGAGGGACTCGCTGCGATGGCGCGGTCCCGGCCGGATGTGCTGGTCGTGGACTATGCGATGCCTGACATGACGGGCGCCGAGGTCATCTCGCGTGCGCGAGAAATGTTCAGTGACCTGCCCGTGATCCTCGCGACCGGCTACGCCGACATGGCAGCCGTCGAACGGCTGGCCGGCAAGCCCGCGATCCTTCGCAAGCCTTTCGACATCAATTCGCTGGGCGCGGCAGTCGCGCTCGCACTCGAAGGCGCGAAGGAGCGCGCTGCCGTGTGAGCGGTGGCTGTTCGATGCCCTTGCCGAATGTGTCGACAGTGCCCCACCCGGCGGACGAAACGCTGGATTGCCTCGTCATCGGCGGCGGTGCGGCAGGCCTGACGGCTGCGATGTACCTGGGGCGCTACCGGCGCCGCGTTCTCGTCATCGACGACGGCAAGAGCCGCCTCTGGATGATCCCCATGTCGCGCAATGTGCTGGGGTTTCCGGATGGCATTGCGGGCACGGATCTGCTCGACCGCCTGCGCGACCACGCAACGCGTTTTGATGTGCAACAGGTCCAGGGACGTGTGGACCGGCTCGAGCGTGATGGTGAAGGCTTCGTGGCGCACGCCGGCGATCAGGTGTTTCGCGCCCGCAAGGTGATCCTGGCGACCGGCGCGTGCGACATCGCTCCCGAGATCGAAGACCTGCAGGATTCGCTCAAGGCTGGAAACGTGCGCTTTTGTCCGGTGTGCGATGGCTTCGAGACACAGGGGCAACGCGTTGCGGTGATGGGCCGCGAAGTTCACGGCCTGCGCGAATCGGCTTTCGTGGCGGGGTTCGGCAACTCGGTGACCTGGCTGTCGATGGGGTCCCGCAAGGCCGTGCCCGCAACCGAACTCGAGCGGCTGGAGGCCCTGAAAATCAATGTTGCCGACGGCCATCCGCGCGCGATTCGCTGCACACCCGGCGAAGGCGTTCGCGTCGAGACGCACGACGGCCAGACCCTGGAATTTGATGTGCTCTACCCGGCGCTCGGGCTGACGCATGCCTCGGACCTGGCGACCGCGCTGGGCGCGCAGGCGCAGGAAGACGGCCAGCTCGAAGTCGACGAGCACTACCAGACGAGCGTGCCGGGTCTCTACGCAGCCGGCGATGTGGCGGCGGGGTTGAACCAGATCAACGTGGCCGCCGGGCAGGCTGCCATCGCGGCTACGGACGTGCACAATCGCCTCTAAATGGCGACTGAAAACCCGGATCCTTATGGCCGTCCCCAGGGCGGGTGGCGGCTGCGTGCCTATCGCGTGATCTACGAGAACGACACGCCGGCGGGGCGTTTGTTCGACAAGGTCATCGTCGCGGCGATTTTGCTCAGTGTGGTCGTGGTCATCGCCGACAGCGTGCAGGCCCTGCACGCGCGGCACCGCCTGGTGTTCACCTCGCTGGAATGGGGCTTCACGCTGCTGTTCACGCTGGAATATCTGGCGCGGCTCGCAACCGTGGACAAGCCGCTGCGGTATGCGCGCAGCTTCTTCGGTATCGTGGACCTGATCGCGGTCCTGCCCACCTACCTGGCGCTGTTCGTGCCCGAATTGCACGCGCTGATCGACGTGCGGATCCTGCGGCTGCTGCGCATCTTCAGGATCTTCCGGCTCACGGCGTACATCTCGGAATACCAGGTGATGACCGAGGCGCTGGTGGCGAGTCGCCGCAAGATCCTGGTGTTCCTGTCGGCGGTGCTGATGGTGGCCCTCATTCTCGGCACGCTGCTCTATGTGGTCGAAGGACCCGAGCACGGGTTCAAGGACATACCCACATCGGTGTATTGGGCCATCACGACCATCACCACGGTGGGCTTCGGCGACATCACCCCCAAGACCGATTTCGGGCGTCTGATTGCGTCGGTGATGATGCTGATCGGCTGGGGGACGCTGGCCGTCCCCACCGGAATCGTGACTGCGGAGATGGCCGTTCGACGGCACTCGCGCCCGCCGGTGCTCGCGCGTTCATGTGAGAACTGCGGGACAACAGGCTACGGCCCCGAGGCGAAGTTCTGCCAGCAGTGCGGTACGGCGCTGCCGCACTGAGGAATCGAGCTGTCATTGCGTGCTTGACCCGCAATCCATCTGTGATCAGGCGCAGCTGCCGCTTCGCGGTGGATGCCGGATCGGGTCCGGCATGACATCCGTAGAGAGGCTGTCATTGCGGGCTTGACCCGCAATCCATCTGTGATCAGGCGCAGTGGCCGCTTCGCGGTGGATGCCGGATCGGGTCTGGCATGACATCCGTAGAGAGGCTGCCATTGCGGGCTTGACCCGCAATCCATCTGTGATCAGTCGCAGTTGCCGCTTCGCGGTGGATGCCGGATCGAGTCCGGCATGACATCCATGGAGAGGCTGTCATTGCGGGCTTGACCCGCAATCCACCTGTGATCAGGCGCAGTGG
>JAZKFI010000005.1:0-72898 GCA_040386575.1 Pseudomonadota bacterium | reverse complement strand
GGTCCGGCATGACATCCGTAGAGAGGCTGTCATTGCGGGCTTGACCCGCAATCCACCTGTGATCAGGCGCAGTGGCCGCTTCGCGGTGGATGCCCGATCGGGTCCGGCATGACATCCGTAGAGAGGCTGTCATTGCGGGCTTGACCCGCAATCCACCTGTGATCAGGCGCAGTGGCCGCTTCGCGGTGGATGCCCGATCGGGTCCGGCATGACATCCGTAGAGAGGCTGTCATTGCGGGCTTGACCCGCAATCCATCTGTGATCAGGCGCAGTGGCCGCTTCGCGGTGGATGCCGGATCGGGTCTGGCACGACAGGAACAGTCAGGCGGCAACCGCCTTTTTCTCGACCCAGCTGCCGTCCTCCTGCACGAAGGTCATCCGCGACGTGATGGAAAAATCCATCGCGCCCTCATCCCAGCTGTAGCGTTCGAGCTGGATGCTTCCGCCATCGATATGGATCGCATTGAACGAATTGGTCTCGCCGCGGCCCCGCGTGGAAGTGGCGGTGCCGGCCTGTATCGTGAGCGCTGCGTAGCCTTGCAGCGCGTAGCGGTCGGCGGTGTTGCCCGCATGGCTGACGTGCATGTGCCCTGATAGCAACAGGTCCGCGCCGCATTGCGCGAATGCTTCCATGGCCATTTCGGCTCGCCACACCAGGTCGTCGTTGTCCTCGCCGTTGGGCAGGTCAAACGGGTGATGCGTGACGACGATCTTGGTCAAGCTGTCGTCCAGCTGCGCGAACCGTTCGCGCAGCATGCCGACCTGTTCTTCGTTGATGCGTCCATCCTTGAACGTCAGCGAGCGGGCGGTGTTCACGCCGGCGACTGCAATCTCGTCATCGGCATAGAACGGTGACAGGTCGTCGGTGATGTGCGCCTTGTAATTCTTGAGCGGGTTGACGAACCGTCGCACCACGTTGTACAGCGGAACATCGTGATTGCCCGGCACCACCAGCAGCGGCTGCGGCAGGGTGTCGAGGTAGGCACGCGCTTCTTCGAACTGGCCGCTCCGGGCGCGTTGTGTCAGGTCACCCGAGATGACGAGCAGGTCGGGTGCGATCTGTTCCAAGCGCGCGCGCAGGGGGTCCAGCAACTGCGCATCGATTTTTCCGAAGTGAAGGTCGGACAGGTGGGCAAGGGTTCTCATGGTTGTTGTCCTTGGGTGGTCGAAGCAGAAGGCGCGATCACGCGCAGCGCGCCGGGCCGGATGCGGTAGTTCAAGGGTGTTTCCATCAGCGTGACTTCGCCGTCGGTGGCGACGCGCATGTGGCGGCCCGGTGTATCCACCACCAGCGTGGTCGCCGTCACCATGTCGAAATCCCGCGCCTGGCGCAGCCGGCGCAGCAACGCGCGGATCGCCAGCGCCAGCAGTCCGAAGCGTCCCATGCGCTGCGTGACGTAGAGACTCAACGCGCCCTCGTCGATGCGCGCGCGCTCGCCGATCTCAAAACCTTCCATCGTGTACCTGTTGTTGCCGATGAAGACAAAGGCGCTCTTGCGCGTGATCGGCTGGCCGTCCACTTCGATGCGCAGCTGCAGCACCGGGTAGCGATGCGCCGCATGAAGCGATGCAAACAGGAGTGCGGACCACTTGCCGCGCCCGATCCGGCGGCGTTGCCGCTCACGGTCGCGCACGATGTCGGGGTAGAGCCCCAGGCTGGAGTTGTTGATGAACGTGCGTCCGTTCACGTCGCCGATGTCCACGCGCACTTCACGTCCCCGTGCAAGGGCTTCGATGGCGGCTTCGAGTTCCAGGGGAATGCCCAGGTCCTTGGCGAAGTGGTTGAGGGTGCCCATCGGCAGGACGCCCATGGCAGCGCTGGACCCTGCGACGCGGGAAGCGATGGCGCTGACGGTTCCGTCGCCGCCAGCGGCCACGATGATGGAAGCGCCCCGGGCCAGCGCGTCATCCGCCGCCCGCATGATGTCATCGCCGGACTGCACCAGCCGCACGTCGGCTGCGAGGCCGAAGCGGCGGAACGTCTCTTCGACAGTCCTGGACCAGCCGTCCGTGCAGCCTTGCCCGGCCGTGCCGTTCGCAATGACGGTCACGCCGCGTGTGGTGGCCGCAGCAGATGAGCAGGGTGGGTGGCGCATTGATTCACACAATGGCCGGGTTTGGCCGCGCTGTGTGTCGGCGCAAGCCCGCAGATGCCTGCCCGGTTCGGCCTACAGATGGGCCTAGGGGTGGGGCCTAGGGGTGGGGCGGCTGCTGCGAAAGATCGGCGATGACGCGCGCGTAGCGCTGCTTGCTCCAGTAGGCTGAAGCCCAGTCGATCAGCACCACGATGCGGTTGCGAAACCCGATCAGGAAATAGATGTGCGCGAAGAGCCAGAACAGCCACGCGGGATAGCCGCTGAACCTGAAATTGCCGAGCGGTGACAAGAGATCGACGACGGCCGCATTGCGCCCGATGGTGGCCAGGTTGCCGTAGTCCTTGTATCGAAACGCGGCTGTTGCCTGGCCCTGTATGCGCCGCACGATATTGGCTGCGGCGGCGCGGCCCATCTGCTTGGCGCCGGGTGAGACTCCGGGCACGGGGCTCGGCTGGCCGCCGCCCGGCTCGTAGCTCCTGGCCGCAGCGAGGTCTCCGATCACGCTGATCTCCGGGTGGCCGGGCAAGCTCAGGTCGGGCAGGACTGACAGGCGACCCGCGCGGTCGGTTTCAAGGCCCAGCTGCGCGGCAAGCTGCCTGCCCAGGGGTGAGGCCGCGACACCGGCAGCCCACACCACACAGCGTGTTTCGATGTCGTACGTCTGCCCGTTGGGGCCGGCCGGTTGCACCTGCACCCGCGTGCCATCGATGGCAGTGACCTTCGCACCGGTGCGCACATCGACACCGAGTTTGCGCAGCTGCTCGGTGGCGCGTTGGCTGAGCGATTCCGGCATGGCCTGCAAGACGCGCGATCCGCCTTCGAGCAGCATGATCCTGGCGCTGGCCGGATCGATGCGGCGGAACTCGCCGGACAGCGTATGCCGCGCAATCTCGGCCATCGTTCCAGCCATCTCGACACCGGTCGGGCCGCCTCCGATGACCACGAAATTGAGCCATGCGGCTCGAAGGAGGGGATCGCTCTGCTTTTCGGCTTCCTCGAATGCAAGCAGCAGGCGCCGACGGATCTCGAATGCGTCGTCCAGCGTCTTGAGCCCTGGCGCGTGTTGCTCCCACTCGTCACGTCCGAAGTAGCTGTGGGTGGCTCCCGCCGCGACGATGAGGTGGTCGTACGGCAGTACCAGGCCGTCAGCCAGCGTGACCTGCCGGACAGCCGCGTCGATGGTGGTCACTTCGCCCAGCAAGGTCGTGACGTTGGGCTGGTCGCGAAAGAGATGGCGAACCGGCGCGGCAATCGCTGGGGCCGAAAGGCCGGCGGTCGCCACCTGGTACAGCAGCGGCTGGAACAGGTGGTGGTTCGTGCGATCGACGATGGTGATGTCCACGTCCGCGCGGCGCAGGGTGCGGGCTGCTTCGAGTCCGCCGAATCCGCAGCCGATGATCACGATGCGGGGCTTGTTGGGTGCGGGGGCCGGGGTCATGGGATGATTATGCGAGCCCGCAAAATCCCAAGCACCGAAAGGATGTCCATGTTCGAGACCTGTATTGCCGGAAGCCTGCCCAAGCCCGCCTGGCTCGCCGAAACACAAAAGCTCTGGCCCCAATGGAAGTCGCAAGGCGATGAGTTGCGGCAATCCAAGGCCGACGCCACGCTGCTGTGGATCAAGGCCCAGGAGGATGCGGGGCTGGACATCGTGGGCGACGGCGAACAGTCGCGCCAGCACTTCGTGCATGGCTTCCTGGAACAGGTCGAAGGCATCGACTTCGATCACAAGGTCAAGATGGGGATTCGCGACAACCGCTACGACGCGATGGTGCCGCAGGTGGTCGCGTCCCTCAAACTCAAGGGGCGGGTGCATGCGTTCGAGGCACAGCTGACCCGCGCCCACACCACGCGCAAACTCAAGTTCACCATGCCCGGCCCGATGACGATCGTGGACACCGTTGCGGACAACTACTACGGCGACAAGGTCAAGCTGGCCTTCGCGTTCGCCGAGTTGCTCAACCAGGAAGCGCTTGCATTGCAGGCCGACGGCGTGGACATCATCCAGTTCGACGAGCCCGCGTTCAATGTGTACATGAAGGACGCTGCCGAGTGGGGCGTGAAGGCGCTGGAGCGCGCGGCACAGGGCCTGACCTGCACGACGGCCGTGCACATCTGCTACGGCTACGGCATACAGGCCAACAACGACTGGAAGAAAACGCTCGGCGACGAATGGAAGCAGTACGAGCAGGTTTTTCCCGCGCTTGCCAAAAGCTCCATCAACCAGGTCAGCCTGGAGTGCTACCACTCGCATGTGCCGCCGCACATGATGAAGCTGCTGGAAGGCAAGGACGTGATGGTCGGTGTGATCGATGTGGCCAGCGATGAAATCGAGACTGCCGAGCAGGTGGCCGACACGATCGGCACGGCGCTCCAGTTCGTCGCGAAGGACAGGCTCTTTCCTTGCACCAACTGCGGCCTCGCGCCGATGAGCCGCGAAGTGGCGCTGGCCAAGCTCAAGGCGCTGGGCGAAGGCGCGGCGCTCGCGCGAAAGAGGTACAGCTGATGGGTCGCCTCAATCGCAACGCGCTGGCCAACATGGGCGGCATCCTGCAGTCGAACATCGACAGGGGACGAATCCCCGGCGCGATTGCGGTCGTCGCCCTCGGCGGCCATGTGGAGATGTTCGATACGCTGGGCGCGCAGGACCCTGCTGCGGGTTCGCCGATGCGCGAAGACGCGATTTTTCGCATGTATTCGATGACCAAGCCGCTGGTGTCGCTGGCGGCGGTGATGCTGATGGAGCAGGGGCGCCTGCAGCCCGTGGACCCGGTCTCGAAATACCTGCCCGAATTTGCCGGGCAGAAGGTCGCCGTGGAAGAGGGCGGCGAGATCGTCAGGCTCGATGCCGCGAAGCGAGAACCCACGGTGCATGACCTGCTGCGGCATACAGCAGGGTTCTCCTACGAGTTCCTCGGCGAAAGCGCGGTGCAGAAGCTGTACACCGCGGCCAACGTCACGGATCGCTCACGCACCAACGCGCAGTTCAGCAAGGTGTTCGGCGGGTTGCCGCTGGCGTACCAACCCGGCAGCTGCTGGTTCTACAGCCGGGCTACCGATGTGCTGGGCGCCGTCGTGGAGGTCGCTTCGGGCCAGCCCCTGGGCGAGTTTCTGAAGCAGCACATCTTCGATCCGCTGGGCATGAAAGACACCGCGTTCAACGTGCCGCAAAAGGACTGGTCGCGCATGGTGGAGCCGTTCGCGAAAGACCCGGATACGGGCCAGGCGGTGGTGATGCTCGATTACCGCGAGGATGCCGCTTACGAGTCGGGCGGCGGCGGCTTGTTCGGTACCGCGGCGGACTACATCCGCTTCCTGCAGCTCATGCGCAACCGCGGCATGCTCGACGGCGTGCGCATCGTGTCGCGCAAGGCAGTGGAATGGATGACTTCCGATCACCTGGGCGGCATTCCCGCCTTGGGTGACATGCTGCCCGCGGGGCATGGTTTCGGCCTGGGCTTTGCAGTGCGCACGCACACCGGCCTGGGTCCGCAGCCAGGGTCACCCGGACAGTACTACTGGAGCGGCATCGGCGGAACTTCGTTCCTGGTGGACCCGGCCGAGGATGTGTTTGCGATGCTGCTGACCCAGGCGCCGAACCAGCGGATATTTTTTCGCAACATGTTCCGGCACCTCGTCTACGCCGCATTGGACTAGGATGGGGCCGTTGGGAAGCTCTCAGACTGTGAGTACTAAAAATGAGTGAAGATCATCCTGCGGCCCACGCATGGAAGCACGACGGCGTTCGTGTGATTGCCGGCAACCAGCTCGATCCGAATACCGCGCAGACGCCGGGCATGGATCGCAAGGCGGCCATCAACTTTGCACGTGTCGGGGCGCAGAAACTCTGGGCCGGCACGGTGACCATCCATGCCAACGCCAAGACCGGCGCGCATCACCACGGCCCGCTCGAAAGCGTGATCTACATCGTGAAGGGCCGGGCCCGCATGCGTTGGGGCGAGCACCTGGAGTTCACAGCCGAAGCCGGGCCGGGTGACTTCATCTACGTGCCGCCCTATGTGCCCCATCAGGAGATCAACGCCAGCGCGACCGAGGTGCTCGAATGCGTGCTGTGCAGAAGCGATGGCGAGGCCGTAGCGGTCAACCTCGACATCGAGCCCGCGGAAAGACCCGAGAACGTGCTGTGGGTCGATCCAACGCATCCGAAGGGCGGCGTCTGATGGTGGATGTGGCAGTCGTTCTGGTTGAAGACAACGCCGATCATCGCGAACTGATCGTCGCCGCCTTGCAGGAATCCTGCGATCCCCAGCGCATCCTGGCATTTGAAGACGGTGTGGAAGCCATCGACTACCTGTTGGGGCGCGGGCCGCACAAGGACCGTGATGCGCGCAAGCAGCCTCGCCTGGTGGTGCTGGACATGAAGCTGCGGCGTATGCACGGCCTGGAGGTACTCACGGCCATGCGCGACGACCCGCTGACACAGTCGGTGCCGGTGGTCATGCTGTCCGCGTCATCCGACAAGGAAGCGCTCGACAGTTGCTACGAGGCCGGCGCCAACAGCGTGGTGCGCAAGTCACTGGACCATGACGAGTTGCGCCGCAAGATGGGTCAGATGTATGAGTTCTGGGTGAACGTGAACGAAGCCAACCGCAATTCGCGCGTCTAGTCTGCCGCCACCTGCAGCACGAGCTTGCCGAAGTTCTCGCCGGTGAAGAGCTTCATCAACGCCTCGGGGAATGTCTGCAGGCCATGGACGGTGTCTTCGCGGCTCTTCATGCGTCCGTCTTTCAGGTAGCCGGCAAGCTCTGCCACCGCGACAGGGAAGCGGTCGGTGTAATCGAACACCACCATGCCCTGCATGCTTGCGCGATTGACCAGCAGTGACAGGTAGTTCTTCGGGCCTTGCACGGCGGTAGTGTTGTTGTACTGGCTGATCGCGCCGCAGATGACGATGCGTGCGCCTCTTGCGAGCCGCGCCAGCACATCGTCGAGGATCTCGCCGCCGACGTTGTCGAAATAGACGTCGACACCCTTGGGGCAGTGTTCCTTCAATCCGGCCTTGACGCTGCCGGCCTTGTAGTCGATGCAGGCATCAAAGCCCAGCTCGTTGACCACCCAGTCGCATTTGGCGCGTCCGCCAGCAATGCCCACGACGCGGCAGCCCTTGATCTTTGCGAGCTGCCCGACGGTCTGGCCCACCGCGCCCGCAGCGCCCGATACCACCACGGTGTCGCCCGGCCTGGGATGGCCCACGTCGAGCAGGCCGAAATAGCCTGTCATGCCCGGCATGCCGAGCACATTGAGCCACTGCCCGATCGTGCCTAGCCGCGGATCGATCCTGAACATGCCGCTGCGCCGGATTTCTTCTTCGGTGAAGGCCGCATATTCCTGCACGCCCAATGCAGCCGAGACAAGATCGCCGACGGCGAATTTCGGGTTCTGCGATGCGATGACCTTGCCGATGCCGCCTGCACGCATCACCTCGTCGATAGCCACGGGTGCGATGTAGCTCTTCGCATCGTTCATCCAGCCGCGCATGGCGGGGTCGAGCGACAGCGACAGCGTCTTGACAAGCACCCCGCCAGCAGCGGGCTCGGTGACAGGTTCTGAAGTGAAGCTCCAGTTGTCCCGCGTGGGGTTGCCGACGGGACGCTGGGCCAGGCGAACCTGGTGATTGGTGAGGGAGGTGATGGCAGTCATCGGCGCATCGTAAGTGGACGGCTGGCCCGACGAGGTTGCCAACGCGACACAGGGCCAACCCAGCAGTTGAACTCAGCAGTTGAACTCAGCATTTGAAAAGTGTCAGCAGCGCTTTCACAGGGGCGTTTTCCAGCCTGTGAGTGCGTACAGTTTTAACCCGCTTGTGCTGTAATGAATTTCGAGTGGAAACGACAGATGGAATGAGTCAAATACAGCAGCTTTCCCGTATGCCCGCGTTCCCCTTGCCGGCTTCGAATGACCGGGCCGAAGCGCTTCGCGAACGTGGCCGTGCCGGGCTTTCGGGGCGCTTCGTGCGAGTGCGCGAACGCAGCCGTGCGTTGGCCGCACCGCTCTCGGCAGAGGACCAGTGCATACAGTCCATGCCCGACGCGAGTCCCACCAAGTGGCACCTCGCGCACACGGCCTGGTTCTTCGAGGCCGTTGTCCTGTCGAGCTACGAGCCCGGCTACGAGCCCTTCGACCAGCGGTTTTTTCATCTCTTCAATTCGTACTACGAGTCACTGGGGCCACGTCATCCGCGCCCGCATCGCGGCATGCTGACCAGGCCGTCGCGCGATGAGGTGATGGCCTATCGTGATCATGTCGATCGCGCGATGCTGCGGTTCATCGAGACCGCAGACGACAACGCGTGGGAGCAGTCCTGGGCGTTGGTCGAATTGGGGCTGAACCATGAAGAGCAGCACCAGGAGCTCATCCTCACCGACATCCTTCACGCGTTTTCATGCAATCCGCTGTTGCCTGCGTACACGGCTGCGGACATGCCGTCGCTGCGCCTGGCTTCGGCGGCGACGGACATCGACTGGATTTCGTTTCCCGGCGGTATCGCCGAAGTGGGTCAGGGCGGCGAGGGCTTTGCGTTCGACAACGAAACGCCCAGGCACAGGGCCTTGGTCGCTGCGTATGCGATGGCCAATCGGCTGGTCAATTGCGGGGAGTACGCGGCGTTCATTGCAGACGGCGGTTATGAGCGCGCGTCGCTCTGGTTGTCCGATGGCTGGGCGGCGGTGCAAGCTGGCGGCTGGCAGGCGCCGATCTACTGGATGGCGCCGGGTGACCCGCGAGCCCCTTCGAACGATTGGCAAGTGTTCGGCCTGGCTGGGGTGCGGCGGCTCGATCCGTGTGCGCCTGTCACGCAACTGAGCTTTTATGAAGCAGCGGCCTACGCCGAATGGGCGGGTGCTCGCTTGCCCACCGAATTCGAGTGGGAGGCTGCGATGACCTCACCTGAACAAAGCCGTTTGACACAGATGACAGGTCACGCGTGGCAATGGACGCGCTCGTCGTATGACCCGTATCCAGGGTTCAAGCCGCACGCTGGCGCCGTGGGCGAGTACAACGGCAAGTTCATGGTGAGCCAGCTGGTGTTGCGCGGAGGCAGCAGCGCGACCCCTGCAGGGCACACGCGAGCGACTTATCGCAATTTCTTTCCGCCGGCCACGCGCTGGCAGTTTTCGGGCTTGCGCCTGGCAAAGGACGCAACATGCTGAACCCCGAAATGCTCGATATTCAATCGCGAACGGAATTGAGTGTCGATCGACCAGTTGCCGATCGGGCTCTGAACCTCGTGGCCGACTCCGCTTTCGGTCATGACATGGTGGCAGCGCTGTCGAACACGCCGCGGGTGATTTCGCCCAAGTACTTTTATGACGCGCAGGGCTCGCAACTCTTCGACGCCATTTGCGAGTTGCCGGAGTACTACCCCACGCGTACCGAGCTGGGCATCCTCGCGGACAACGCGCGCGAGATCGCTTCGCACATGGGGCCGCGCGCGGAGATCGTGGAGTTCGGCGCCGGATCGCTTCGCAAGGTGCGTTTGCTGCTGGAAGCGATGCAGCAGCCGGCGCGCTTCATGCCGATCGATATTTCCGGCGAGCATCTCGCGCAATCGGCCCTCGATTTGCAGCGCGACTATCCGGGGCTCGATGTGCAGCCGGTGATTGCGGACTACACCCAGCGGCTGTTGCTGCCCGCGCCTCTGGCCGGATCAGGTCAGCGCGTGGGTTTTTTCCCGGGCTCGACCATCGGCAATTTCACGCCGTCCGAAGCGCTGCATTTTCTCCAGGTGGCAGGGCAGGTCCTTCGTGGCGGCGCGTTGCTGCTCGGTGCCGATCTTGTGAAGGACCCGGCGGTGCTGCACGCTGCGTATAACGATTCGCAAGGGGTGACCGCCGCGTTCAATCGCAACCTGCTTGCGCGCGCCAATCGCGAGCTCGCAACCGATTTCGATCTGGAAGCTTTCGATCACAGCGCGTTCTACAACGCGCCGCTGCGCCGCATCGAAATGCATCTGGTGAGCAAGTGCTGCCAGGAAGTCACGCTGGGCCATCAGCGCTTCGCATTCGACGAAGGCGAAGCCTGGCACACCGAGAATTCGTACAAGTTCACCATCGACGGCCTGCGCGAGCTGGCCGAGCGGGCGGGTTTCCGCGCAGGCGCAGTGTGGACCGACGAGAATCGGCTTTTCAGCGTGCACTGGCTGCATGCGCCGCGCTGACCCCGGTTGTCGCGCGGGCATTTTTTGAAAGAGACACATGAAGGCAATCTGGAACGGCACTGTCATCGCCGAGAGCGACGACACCGTCGCAGTCGAGGGTAACCTGTACTTTCCCGCGAGTTCGCTCAAGCGCGAGCACGTCACGTTCAGCAACCATCACACCAGCTGCGCGTGGAAGGGGCAGGCCAGCTATTACTCGCTGCTGGTCAACGGTGAAATGAATACCGACGCTGTCTGGTATTACCCCGATCCGAAGCCCGAAGCCGACATGGTCAGGGACCGCGTGGCCTTCTGGAAGGGCGTGAAGATCGAGCCGTGATTGCCTGGGGTGCGTCGATTGGTATGCTCGCGGCATGATTCTCGAGCCGCCTTACACCTACCCCGAGCAACTCCCCGGACTGATGCGCAGGCAGGGCTATGCCGTCATGAGTCCACGTGCCGTCTGCGATATTGCGCACTGCGACGCGGCCAGCCTTGATGCCTTGCGCGCAAGCTGGGATGACCTCGCGCCGGACGAATACCTCAAGGACGGCGGCCACTACCGCCGCCGCCGCCATTCCTGTTTCGTCATCGAGGGTGAGAAGGTCACGCCGGTTGCGCATCGCGCGCATTGGCAACCCGTGGAATACAACGCGCTGCATGGCGGCATGGAGCGCTGGTTCGAGCCCATCGACAGGCACGTCATTCACTCGCCCGCCTGGAATGGGCTGCTCAATGCACTGGCCGAAGTGAGTTCCGACCTCAAGGGCGAGCAGCCCTGGTTCGTCGAGGCGCACCAGTTTCGCATTGACACCGATGGCGGCATCGGCAGGCCGACGCCTGAAGGTGCGCATCGCGACGGGGTTGACCTCGTCGCCGTTTTCCTGGTGGGCCGTGAGGCCATCAAGGGCGGTGAGACGCGTGTGTTCGAGGCGGCTGGCCCTGCCGGCCAGCGCTTCACGCTCACCGAGCCCTGGAGCCTGCTCTTGCTGGACGATGAGCGCGTGATCCATGAATCGACACCGATCCAGCCCCTGGGCGCGCATGGCTACCGCGATACGCTGGTGGTGACCTACCGCAGCGGGGGTTTCCAGGACTCAGGTCAGTGAACGCACCAGGCGCATCGTCTTTTTCCAGATGCGCCATCCGGCCCAGATCCGCGTTGCTGCGCCGATAGCGCGGGCGGGGCGCATCACCAGGGGAATCGCGACGGCGGCGACCAGCCACCACGGATGCGCCAGCAGCCAGCCCATCCCGGCGCCGATGCGGTCGGCCACTGCAAACGGCCTTGATATCGGACCCGACAGCTGCGCAACCTCTGCGCGCAGTGCGCGGCTTCTGGCGACAAGCTCGGCGCGCCTGACCTGAAGCTCGATGCGCCGTTGGGTGAAGATCATGGACGGTCCTGGGACGGAGCCACCAGCGCGCTGTGATCGTCAGCGATTTCGCCGAGCGTCGCCTGGAACAGGTGACCCGTGCCGCGCATGCGTACACCGCCGGCTCGCATGGCCCACACACCCGCGCCGATGAACGCCATGGTGAGCACCCCCAGAGCCGCCAGGCGATAGCCCTCGGCGAACAGCAGGATGATGAATCCGCACAGCAGCACCGTGCCGACCGAAAGCAGCATCAGGCCGACGCCCGCCAGGAGCAGCCCGTCGAAGATGCGCAGCTTTTCCTGTTCGAGCTCGTTGCCCAGGAGTTGAAGCCGCACGTGGCCGATTTCCAGGGCCGTGGCCATCAACTGGCGCAGCGACCCGAAAAGCCCGCGCGGCGAGTCCGCCTCGCTCATGCGGCTGCGTTCAGCGGCGTGCGATCAGCATGCCGAACAGCAAGCCGACACCGGCCGCGATGCCGACGGCGTGCCAGGGGTTGTCGTGCACATAATTGTCGGCAGCCATGCCTGCGTCCTTGACGCGCACGACTGCCATTTCCTGCACCTTGGCCAGATCGGCCTTGGCCTGGTCCATGCGGGCCTGCATGCGCAGCCGCATCTCGGTGGTCTTGTCGCCGACCTGGCCGGCGGTGAGCTTGAGCAGCTCTTCGGCATCGGCGATCACAAGCTTCAGGTCGCCCATCAGCTTTTCCTTGTGGTTCTGCGTCAACTCAGACATGTCACTTCTCCGTGGATGGCAATTTGAAATGTGATGGTAGCGTTGAACTGGCAGGTATGACCGCCGTCATCGCACGAATTTCGCGCGGGTTTCAGTCGCGCACGTCCGTGATCGGATTGCTGCCGAAGTCCGGACGCGCCAGCACGCCCAATACCTTGGCGGCCGCCTCTGCGGGCGAACTGAGTGCGCCATTGGCCTTCATGCCGATGAAATTGCCGACGTCCGGGAATTGCGATGCATCGGCAGTGCGCAGGTGAATCTGCATGTCGGTGTCGATGACGCCCGGTGCCAGTGAGGAAACCTTCGCCCCGTTGGGCCGCGCCGCCTCTTCCAGCGCGACGCAACGGGTGAAGTGGTCCAGTCCCGCCTTGGCGGCGCAGTACGGGCCTTGGGACGCCATCGCGCGGCGGCCCAGACCCGATGAAATGTTCAGGACCTTGCGCTGGGCGCTCCACGCCTGCGTAGCCCGCAGGAATGCGGATGTGAGCAGCATCGGTGCTTCGAGGTTGACGCGCATCGCCTGCGCAATTTCGGCAGCGTCCAGGGCGCCGGTCGGCATGGCGCGCGGCAGGAGGGCGGCGTTGTTGATCAGGGTGACGGATTCGTACGTGGCGGGAGACAAGGCTGCGAGCCAGGCTTCCAGCCGTGCTGCAGCGGGCTGCGGATCTGCCAGATCGACTTGCCACTGGTCGCAGCGTTGGCCGGTGACGGTCGTGCGTGCGCCCAGGGCTTCGTTCTGCCTGCGCGAAATGCACAGCAGGTCGTGCCCTTGCGCCAGCCGCTGTTCGGCCATGGCCAGGCCCATGCCGCGTGAAGCGCCGGTGATGATGGTCAGGTGTTGGGTCATGCGGCATCGTAGCCGCAGCCCGACCTCTAGGCGGCGACCACGATCGGGAAGTTGGCGCGCAGGCCGTCGGTTCCGGGCGCGAAGGGCACGGTGATGGCGCTGCGGGCCGGCGCACTGAGGCTGCGCCACAGGAAGTCGCGCTCGTTGCCCGGATCGCCAGCTACATACAACTGCGTCGTGAGGAGTTCGCGCGTGCCGAGCCTGACCTTCACATGGATGTGCGGCGTGCGGCCGCTGTAGGGCGCAGGCCGGATCGTGCGAAAGCGGTACTGGCCGTCGGCGCCGACCGTCACGCGCCCGAATCCCTGGAACGCAGCATCCGCCTTGCCGCCGTCGCCGGGGTGGTGATAGTGGCCTGCTTCGTCGCATTGCCAGATTTCTACCTGTGCACCCGCGACGGGCTTGCCCTGCAGGTCGGTCACAGCGCCTTCGACCCACGACGGCTGGCCGCGCCCATACGCCAGTGCGCCATTGCGCAGCAGGTCAAAGTCGGAGTCCTTCGGAAGGGCGACCGGATAGAACGGGCCCTCGGTTTGCGATGGGGTCGCGCGCAGGGGCATGGCCGGCTGGGCGCGCAAGCCGGTCCATACGGCGGGCATTGCGATGAGCGCAATCGCGGCTTTGCGACGGTTGGGGGCTGCGCGGCGGTGGGGGTGCGGGGTTGGGTTCAAGCGCGTTCTCCGTTAGCTGCGGTCTGATTCACGGTTGGGTGCGAGGTTCCAGGCGTGCTTAAAAAGGAGTCGTGCTGGTGAACCGGGCCGGGGCGCCTGTCGCCGGATGGATGAATGCCAGCTCCCGGGCGTGGAGCAGCAATCGCGGTGCGCGTGCCCGCTCATCGGGGCCGCCGTAGAGCGCGTCGCCGAGGATGGGATGGCCCAGCGCCTCCATGTGCACTCTCAGCTGGTGGGTTCGACCTGTCAGGGGTTGCAGTTCGAGCCGGCTCGTGTTGGCGTCTTCGTGGCGAATCAGGCGCCAGCGTGTCTGGCTCGGCTTGCCTGCATGCGGGTCGATCACCTGGAGCGGACGATTCGGCCAGTCGGCCGCGATAGGCAGGTCGATGATCGACCACCCGGCGGGTCCGCACGGCTGCGGATGTCCCGCGACGACGGCCTCGTAGCACTTGTCCACCTTGCGGTCCGCGAACATCGCGCTGAGGGCGCGTTGCATCGCCGCGCCGCGCGCGAGCACGCACAGGCCCGAGGTCGCCATGTCCAGGCGGTGAACCACGAGGGCGTCGGGATAGGCTGCCTGCGCGCGCGCCGACAGGCAATCCTGCTTGTCCGCACCACGGCCGGGGACGCACAGCAGGCCTGCAGGCTTGTCAAAAACGATCAGGTCGCCGTCGACATGCACCAGGCTTTCCGATAATCCATTCATGAACCTGCTTGCCTCCATTCCGCTTTCGCTGCAGTCCATCTTGCTGCTCATCGCCTCCAACATTTTCATGACGATGGCGTGGTACGGCCACCTCAAGAACCTGGCGACTGCGCCCTGGTACATCGCCGCCCTGGTGAGTTGGGGCATCGCACTCGCAGAGTACATGCTGCAGGTGCCCGCCAACCGGATCGGCTTCCAGCAGGCGGGGTTCTCGGTGGGGCAACTCAAGATCATGCAGGAAGTGATCACGCTCGCGGTGTTTGTACCCTTCGCGGTCTACTACCTGGACGAGCCGCTCAAGCTCGATTACCTGTGGGCAGGCCTATGTATGGTGGGCGCCGTGTATTTCATTTTCCGCGGGGGCTGATGAGGTGCCCACGGTACACTCGCCGCAATTCCCGACCGACCCCCTACAGACCAGGAGCCAGCAATGCTGTTTGGCAAATTGCTGCCGCGTGAAGGCAACTTTTTCGAGATGTTCAACCAGCACGCCGACAAGATCGTCGAAGCGGCGCGTGCTTTTTCGCAGCTGGTTGCCAATTACAACGATCCGCACCTGCGCGAGCAGTACAACCGCGACGTCGACACGGCCGAGCGTGCAGCCGACCGCGTGACGCATGAGGTGAATCGGCTGCTGCACAAGACGTTCATCACCCCCATCGATCGCGACCAGATCCACAAGCTCATCAACACGATGGACGATGTGGCCGACCTGATCCAGGATTCGGCCGAGACGATGGCCCTTTATGACGTGCGGGCGGTCAATGAAGAAATCACTCGCCTGACGGACCTGAGCGTGCGCTGCTGCGACCGCCTGAAGGAAGCCGTCTACATGATCGGCAAACTGGCCGACCCGGCCACGGCGGAAGCGGCCCTGAAGACCTGCGAGGAGATCGACAAGCTCGAGTCCGACGCCGACCGCGTGATGCGCTCTGCCATGAGCAAGCTCTTTCGCGAAGAGCCCGATGTGCGCGAGGTGATCAAGCTCAAGGCCATCTACGAGTTGCTCGAGACGATCACCGACAAGTGCGAAGACGTGGCCAACGTGATCGAGGGCATCATCCTCGAGCACTCCTGATAGCGGGGCAGAACGTCAATGCAAGCGACGCAAGCTGCGCTGTGGGTGGTCATCATGCTGGTGGTGCTGGCACTGGCCTTCGACTTCATGAATGGGTTTCACGACGCCGCCAATTCGATTGCGACGGTGGTGTCCACGGGTGTCCTCAAGCCGGCTCAGGCTGTGCTGTTTGCCGCTTTCTTCAATGTGGTTGCGATCGGTGTTTTTCACCTGAGCGTGGCGGCCACTGTGGGCAAAGGCATCGTGGAGCCGGGGGTTGTCGATACGCACGTGATCTTCGGTGCCCTGGTGGGCGCGATCGTCTGGAATGTGCTGACCTGGTGGTGGGGCATCCCGAGCAGCTCGTCGCATGCGCTGATTGGCGGCATCGTCGGGGCGGTCATTGCAAAGGCAGGCGCGGGTTCGCTCATTGCAGCCGGAATCTGGAAGACGGTGATCTTCATTCTCGTTTCGCCCACCTTGGGGTTCCTGCTCGGCTCGCTGATGATGGTCCTCGTTGCAAACGTTTTCCGGCGGGCGACACCGTCGCGGGTGGATCGGTGGTTCAGGCGATTGCAGCTGGTTTCCGCGGGCGCCTATAGCCTGGGTCACGGCGGTAACGACGCGCAAAAGACCATCGGCATCATCTGGATGCTGCTGATCGCGACCGGCTACGTCGCGCAAACCGACAAGATGCCGCCGAGCTGGGTCATCTATTCGTGCTACCTGGCGATTGGTCTGGGCACGATGTTCGGCGGCTGGCGCATCGTGAAGACCATGGGACAGAAGATCACGAAACTGCGGCCGGTCGGTGGGTTTTGCGCGGAGACGGGCGGGGCGATCACGCTGTTTCTTGCCACGGGTCTCGGCATCCCGGTATCGACTACCCACACCATCACCGGCGCCATCGTCGGCGTGGGCTCCACGCAGCGCGCCAGCGCAGTGCGCTGGGGCGTTGCGGGCAACATCGTCTGGGCCTGGATATTCACCATCCCGGCAAGCGCGTTCGTCGCGGCGATTGCCTACTGGGTGAGCCTGCAGATTTTCTGATGATGGCTGTCATGCCGGACTCGATCCGGCATCCGGACGGCGCTTGATCATGTGCCGTCTGGATTGCGGGTCGGAGCCCGCAATGACACCCCTGTCAAATGTGCGGCGGGTTCGGGTGCATTCGCGCCATCGAGTAGCTGTCCACGTAGCGCCCGCCCTTGAGCGAGTACGCCTTGTGCAGACCCTCCTGCACAAATCCCATCGCTTGATAGAGCGCCATCGCGCGATCGTTATCAGCGTGCACATGCAGTTCGATTCGCAGCACACCGGCCCAGTTGTCAGCCCAGTCGATGAGGCGGGTCATCAACTGGCGGCCGATACCCCGGCCCTGCCAGGCAGGGTGGAGGCCGATGCCCAGGGAGCGAACATGCATCCGGCGCAGCGCCAGTCCCTGTACATGCAAGGCCGCCTGTCCGACGATTTCATCGCCGGCGACAGCGACGAGCTTGCAGCAATGAGGCTCGACTTTGGTCAGGAATTCGAGCCGGGACGCGATGGGTGCGTCGGGTGTCTGCAGCAGGCCTTCGAACGTGCCGAACTGTCCGATCAGGCTTGAAATTGCCGCTGCGTCCGATGGTTCGGCGCTGCGGATCTCGATGGCGTTGGCGCGAGCCTTGTGGGCCGTGTCCATTTCGTTTCTCCTGGTTGGGTGAATGGACGCCTCAGGCTATCGCAGCGTGTCAATCCCTCCCAATGCGCAAAGTGCATGGAATGATGCGGTAACGCAGGGCTGGCGCAGTCATTGCGAAATCTTGCGGCCTTCCTCCACCTGGTAGGTGAAGTATTTCTCGAAGCTGAAGACGATGCTGGCCATCAGCGCGGTTGTGCCGAACAGCAGCGAAAAAACGACGGCGCCAATCGTCGCCCAGCTCGTCGCGCCCGCTTGCGATTGCGGATCGCTGCCGGGGTTGAACCGGCTGTTCCATTGTTCGCGCGTCATGAGGCCGTAGATGATCGCCATCAGCGCGCAGCCCGCGATGTTGAATCCCAGCAACGGAATCAGCGCCCAACTCCAGGGGTCGTCGACGCCAAAGCGCTGGAGCCGCTGGATGCCGTAAAGACCCAGGGCCGTAGGAATCGGAAGCAACCAGCCCAGCAGGTCCCCGAACCCGCGCAGGTAGAAGCGGTGCAGGCCCAACGGGCCGCCCAGGAAAGAAAGCCACGCCGCCACAGTTTTGTTTTTCATCGGGTTTCAGTCACGGGCGGCGTTGTGTCGCCTTCGCCCAGGGATTTTTCCATCAGGACCACATCCAGCCACCTGCCGAATTTCCAGCCGCAGGATTTCAGGGTGCCGACGTGGTTGAAGCCCCGTGAGCGGTGGACCCCCACCGAGCCCAGGTTGGCCGAATCGCCGATGACGGCAATCAGCTTGCGAACGCCGGCTGCTTCGGCCTGCGCACTCAGCACGGCCAATAGCTCCTTGCCCGATCCCTTTCCGGCGGCATCGGGATGCAGGTAGATGGAGTCTTCGGCCGAAAACCGGTAAGCGGGCCGGGGCTTGAACCACTGGCAGTACGCGAACCCCAGCACCTGGCCGTTCGCTTCGGCCACCAGATAGGGCAAGCCCTTGGACAGCACATCCGAGCGTCGGGCGGCCATGTCCTCCTGGGTGGGCGGCGTGGTCTCAAAGGTGCCAGTGCCATGCAGCACATGGTGGGAATAAATCGCGGTGATGGCGGCAAGGTCGCGGTCTTCGCTGGGGCGGATGGTGGGCATAACTTTCGCGCGGGCTATAATGGCGGGCTCTACAGCGTGTCGCTGGCCGGGTGGCCATAGCGCGTGTCTCAACGCTGGAAAGATACATGGGGGAGATTTTCTCCCTCCACCCAAGGATAAATCATGGTCGTCATTCGACTCTCCCGCGGCGGCTCCAAGGCTCGCCCGTTCTTCAACATTGTGGTCGCCGACAAGCGTACCCGCCGCGACGGCCGCTTCATCGAGCGCCTGGGTTTCTACAACCCGATCGCACGTGGCGGCGAAGAAAGCATCCGCATCGCGCAGGACCGCCTGACCCACTGGCGCAGTGTTGGTGCACAAGCTTCCCCGACCGTCGAGCGCCTGATCAAGCAAGCCGCCACGGCAAAGCCTGCAGCTGCTGCTGCGGCCTGATGTGACGCTGCATCCATTGCAGCTGTGAAATTCCCCGATCTAGAGCCGGCGGAGCTTCCCGCCGACGCCATCGAAGTCGGGCGCATTCTCGATGCATGGGGCATCAAGGGCTGGTTCAAGGTCCTGGCCCATAGCGCTTCCCCGGAGGCGCTTTTTTCATCCAAACGCTGGTATCTGCAACCCACCGAGGTGGGCGCAAAGACTTTCTCCGGTACGGTGCTCATGCGCATCCGCGAAGCGAAGGAACACTCCGACACCGTGGTTGCCAGCGCCAAAGAGGTGGACGACCGCGATGCCGCCGAAGCACTCAAGGGTGCGCGAATCTTCATTCCGAGGTCGAGCTTCCCCACCGCCGCGGAAGACGAGTACTACTGGGTCGACCTGATCGGCCTGGACGTGGTCAATCGCGAAGGCGTGGTCCTGGGCCAGGTGCGTGAGCTCTTGTCCACGGGTCCGCAGACCGTGCTGGTACTGGCGTTCGACGAGGACGGTAAACCGCAGGAGCGCATGATCCCCTTCGTCTCTGCCTTCGTCGATTCCGTTGACGTGCCGGGCAAGCGAATCACCGTCGACTGGCAGCCGGACTACTGAGATGCGCTTCGATGTGATCACCCTGTTTCCGGAGCTGTTCACGCCGTTCCTGGCGACCGGAGTGACGCGAAGGGCGTTCGAAAGCAAGCTGGTCGACGTGCGGTTCTGGAACCCGCGCGATTTTTCCGAAGGCAACTATCGTCGGGTGGACGATCGGCCGTTCGGCGGCGGGCCTGGCATGGTCATGATGGCCGAGCCGCTGGCGAAGTGCCTGACTGCTATCCGCGCAGAACGCAGCGACGCAGCGCCGGTGGTGATGTTTTCTCCGATCGGGGCAAGGCTTGACCATGCAGGCGTCGAGCAGTGGTCTGCAAGCCAGGGCGCCATCCTCGTCTGCGGGCGCTACGAAGGAATAGACCAGCGGTTCATCGACAGGTACGTGGATATTCAACTCAGCCTTGGCGACTTCGTCCTGTCCGGAGGCGAGATTCCCGCGCTGGCGCTGCTCGATTCCGTAGCACGCCTGCAGCCGGGTGTTCTGGGCGATGAGGGCAGCCACCAGTTCGACAGCTTCAATCCGGCGCTCGATGGGCTTCTCGATTGCCCGCATTACACCCGGCCCGAGTACTGGGAGGGCGTCAAGGTTCCGGCAGAGTTGATGTCGGGGCATCACGTCCAGATCGAGCGCTGGCGCAGGGACCGGCGTCTCGAAATCACGCTGAAGAACCGGCCGGATCTGATCGCTCTGGCGCGCGATGCTGGGAGGCTGTCAAAAGCAGATGAGGCGGCACTGGCGAAGCTTCGATAAAGTTGTTTATAATCAAAGGCTTTCCCAGATCCTCTGTTCGCGGCATCCAACGGAATACCCATGGTGTTCCACGCACCCCTTACGGGGCTGCGTCCAAATCTTCATCAACCGCCCGGACACGATCACAGATAGGTAAATCATGAATCTGATCCAGACCCTGGAACAGGAAGAAATTGCCCGACTCGGCAAGGTCATTCCTGAGTTCTCCCCCGGCGATACCGTCATCGTCAGCGTCAACGTCGTCGAAGGCACCCGCAAGCGCGTGCAGGCCTACGAAGGCGTTGTGATTGCCAAGCGCAATCGCGGCCTCAACAGCGGCTTCACGGTGCGCAAGATCTCCAGTGGCGAAGGCGTGGAGCGCACGTTCCAGACCTACAGCCCGCTGATCGCAGCTATCGAAGTCAAGCGTCGTGGCGATGTCCGCCGTGCCAAGCTGTACTACCTGCGTGACCGCAGCGGCAAGTCGGCTCGCATCAAGGAAAAGCTCGCCCAGCGCACCAAGCCCGGCACCAAGACTGCTGCTACCGCAACTCCAGCAGCCGCCGCCGAATAAGCGAAAGCGCTTCGACAAAACCGCCGCCGGCCCTGTGCTTGTGGCGGTTTTTTCATTGACCCACCCATGAATCCTCCCGATTCGGTCCCGCCGGATACGCCACTGTCGAAGCTGCCCAATTTCGATCCGCGCGCGGTGCCGGTGATCGGGATCGATGCGCACTTGCCTCTGGTTTCGGCGCAAGTGCTGGCACCGGCGGCGATTCGCGCGAGATTCCTGGCGCCGCCGAACTGGGAACCCGAGATCTGGTCGGAACGCAAGTTCGCCGAGCGTGACCCTGCTCGCGCGTCAGTGCTGATCCCCATCGTGCTGCGTGAGCGTCCAACCGTTCTCTTGACGGAGCGCAGCACGCACCTGTCGACACACTCGGGGCAAGTTGCGTTTCCCGGCGGCAAGCAGGACGAAACCGATCCGGATGAGATTTACACGGCGTTGCGTGAAGCCCAGGAAGAAATCGGGCTGGCTCCTGGCCTGGTGGAGGTGATCGGGCAACTGCCCACCTACACCACCGGAACGCGCTTCATCATCACACCCGTGGTGGCGCTGGTGAACCCGGCGCACGCGCTCACGCTCAACGCCTTCGAGGTGGCTGACGCCTTTGAAATCCCGCTCGATTTCCTGATGAACCCCAACCACCATCGACGCCACGCGCTCGAATGGGCGGGCGCAAGACGCGAGTGGTTTTCGATTTCTTACATGGATGGCGCCAATGAGCGATTCGTCTGGGGTGCCACGGCGGCCATGCTCCGCAACCTGTATCGGTTTCTCATCGCATAGTCGTTGAGGGTGCTCACGCGTTTTCAGGTGAAAATGCCGCATGAGCTTTTTTGCCATCGTGTTCGCGCTGCTGATTGAGCAGGTGCGTCCGCTGGCCAGGCACAACTCCATCCACGCATCGCTACGGTCGTGGGCGCGTTGGGTCAGCCGCAATTTCGACACGGGCACCGTGCAGCACGCCTGGATCGCGTGGATGCTGGCGGTTTTGTTGCCTGCCCTTGCGGCTTGTGCCATTCATTGGGCGCTGGTGCTGTTCGTCGGCTGGCCGTTCGCGGTGCTCTGGAGCATTGCCATCCTGTACGTCACGCTCGGCTTCCGGCAATTCAGCCATCACTTCACCGACATCCGCGATGCGCTCGACGCGGGCGATGAGGCAAAGGCGCGCGAACTGCTGGCGCAGTGGCAGCAGGTCGATGCGCGTGAATTGCCGCGCAGCGAAATCGTCCGTCACGTCATCGAATATTCGGTGCTGGCAGCGCACCGTCATGTGTTCGGTGTGCTGGCCTGGTTTTCAGTGCTTGCTGCTTTCGGTTTGGGTCCTGCGGGCGCGGTGCTCTATCGCATGGGAGAGTTTGTTGCGCGCTACTGGAAGCATCCCAGCCTCAACGAGGCCCAGCCGGCCAGCGGTGTCTTGCAGTCGGCCGCCTCGCGCGCATGGGCTGCGATCGACTGGGTTCCAGCACGAACCACGGCGATTGCATTTGCCGTCGTTGGAAGCTTCGAGGAAGCGATCGACCACTGGCGCAACCATGCGCAACGCTTTCCCGATGACAACGACGGCGTGATCCTGGCTGCAACCTCTGGCGCAGTCAACGTTCGGCTGGGAGGCGAAGCGCTGAAGTCTTCGGTTGCGCCGGGCGCGGCGTTTCAGCCAGACGAACCCCAGGCGATGGACGGCACCGAAAGCACGCCGGGACGAGAAGCGGAGGTGGGCCACCTGCGCAGCATCGTGGGCCTCGTGTGGCGCTCTGTCGTGCTGTGGCTTGTGCTCCTGGCGTTGCTTACGCTGGCCCGCTTGCTGGGCTAGGACACCAGTCGCAGCTCAATATCGTTCGGGCTGCGACAACTCCGCGAAAAGGTCCTGGTAAATCCGGTAGCGATTCGGCGTGATGCCGACCTCGCGGTCGCTCTTCATCACTGCAGCAATCACGTCGCAACCCGGTTCGTGCAGGTGGGTGCAGTTGTAGAACTTGCAGTTGCCCAGATGCGCCTTGAGGTCGGGCATGCAGTGAGCGAGTTGCATGGGCTCTATGTGATTCAGCCCGAATTCCTGGAAGCCCGGGGAATCGATCAGTGCAGTGCCTGCTGCCCTATCCACCCAGTACAGCGTCGTCGCCGTGGTGGTGTGCTTGCCGGAGTTGAGTGCCTGTGAAATTTCCTGGGTCAACACCAGGGACCCCGGTGCCAGCAGGTTGATCAGCGTGCTCTTGCCCGCGCCGGAAGGACCCAGCACGAGCGTGGTTTTCCCGCTGAGATGTTTCAGCAGGACGTCGCGATCCACATCGCTGGACAGCCGCAGCGACAACGGCAGGACACCGTAGTGCATGCGCTGGTAGGGCAACAGCCGTGCCCACGCTTTCTCGAAGGGCTCGACCAGGTCGCTCTTGTTCAGCGCGATGATGGGCTTGATGCCTTCGGCTTCGGCGGCGATCAGCGCACGCGCGAGCTGGCTTTCAGAGAACACCGGCTCGGCAGCAATCAGGATCAGCACCTGGTCCAGATTGGCAGCGAACGACTTGGTGCGAATCTCGTCCTGGCGATAGAAAAGATTGCGCCTCTCCTTGACCTTCTCTATCGTGCCTTCGTCATGCGAACCGCGCCACAAGACCTGGTCGCCGACGACAGATGCGCTCTTCTTGCCGCGTGGGTGGCAGATCAGCCGCTGGCCTTCCGGCGTTTCGACTACGCAGTGACGTCCATGGCTTGCGACCACAAGCCCGCTTTGGAGACCCGTTGCATCAGTCAAACCGGATGCCCCTCATGCCGAAAGATCCAGAAGCCCGTCAACAAGCAATGCGCACTCGAAATCGGATTCAGACAAACCCTTCACATCGTGCGTGTTGAAGCGCACGACGCATCGGTTGTAGTGCACCGACAGATCTGGATGGTGGTCTTGCGCGTTGGCAATGAATGCAAGCGCGTTCACAAAAGAGATCGTCTCGTAGTAGTTGGCGAAGGTGTATGTCTTCTCGATGGCTACGTCGGCCCCGTCGCCTGTCAATTTCCAGCCAGGCGCCGCTGAAAGGCGCGTGACGATTTCTGTCGCCGTGAGGGCGCGCCGTGAAAGCGAGGACCAATCTTTTTTCCTGAGCATCGTGTTCATGCGTGTGCCATTCGTGCGAGCCGCTCCGATGCGGGCGGGTGAGAGTAGTAGAACTTGACGTAGACGGGGTCGGGCGTGAGCGTTGACGCGTTGTCTTCGTGGAGTTTGAGAAGGGCGGCGCTCAGATCGGCACCACTGGTCTGCCCAACCGCGTAGGCGTCAGCTTCGAACTCGTGCTTGCGCGACAGCTGGGCGAAAACCGGGCCGACAAAAAACGAGAAAACCGGCAGAGCCAACATGAAAAGCAGCAACGCGAGTGCGTCGTTGGGGCCTTGCAGGTTGGGGCGTACACCCAGACCGGTATAGAACCACGGCTGGGCCGACAGATAGCCGAGCAATGCAAACGCTCCAAGTCCAACCACCGAGATCAGCGCCAGCCGCTTGACCAGATGCTTGTGCTTCAGGTGGCCCAGTTCATGTGCAAGCACCGCATCCATCTCGGCCAATGAAAGTCGCTGCACGAGGGTGTCATAGAACACCACACGCTTGGCTGCGCCGAAGCCTGTGAAGTAGGCGTTGGAATGGGCGCTGCGCTTGCTGCCATCCATCACAAAGAGACCCTTTGCGGTGAAGCCGCTGCGCTGCAGGAGGTTCGTCACACGCGTCTTGAGGGCCTCATCGGCCAGCGGTTCGAACTTGTTGAACAGGGGCGCGATGAACATGGGATACACGACCATCGCAAGAAGGCTCACGCTGAGCCAGACTGCCCACGCCCAGATCCACCAGTTCGAGCCGGTGGCGCCCATGACCCACAGCACCAGCGCGAGGATGGGGCCGCCGATCGCAATGCCCAGAGCCGTCGACTTCAGCAGGTCTGCGATCCACAGGCGAAGCGTCATCTTGTTGAAGCCAAAGCGCTGTTCAATGACGAAGGTTTCGTAGAGCGTGAAGGGCAGGGAGATCGCGCTCCCGATCAGGGTGAACGCGCCGAAGAGCGCCAGTTGTTGCAGCAGGCCCGCGCCTAGCCAATTCATCAACAACTGGTTGATGGCGCCGAGCCCGCCCAGCAGTGTCCAGCCCAGCAAGACAGCAGAGCCGAAGGCGAGTTCGAGCAGGGCGAATCGGGTCTTGACGATTGTGTAGTCGGCCGCCTTCTGGTGCGCTTGTATGCCTACCTTGTCAGCGAATGCGGGGGGCACGACGCCGCGATGGCGGGCAACGTGACGAATCTGGCGCGTAGCCAGCCAGAAGCGAAGCGCAATGCTGCCGAGCAGGAAAGCGGCGAAGGCAAGTGTGAACGAATTCGAAGCAGTCATCCACTCCAGTTTAGGTCATGCGCGACAATCGCAACCATGTCTGAAACCGAATTGCCACCCGTTGCCACCCTCGCCAAAAGCGACCAGAACCTCATCTGGCTCGATTGCGAGATGACTGGCCTTGACCCTGAAACCGACCGCCTGATTGAAATCGCCGTCATCGTGACCGGGCCGGACCTCACGCCCCGAATAGAAGGTCCCGTGCTGGTAATCCACCAGACCGATGCGCAACTCGACAAGATGGACGCGTGGAACAAGGGCACGCATGGACGAAGCGGTCTGATCGACAAGGTGAAGGCGTCTTCGGTGACCGAGGCGCAGGCCGAAGTGCAGGTGCTGGAATTCCTTGCGAAGTACGCACCGAAGAATTCGACGCCGATGTGCGGCAACAGCATCAGCCAGGACCGGCGCTTCCTTGTGAAGTACATGCCCAAGCTCGAAGCGTTCTTTCACTACCGCAATATTGACGTCAGCACACTCAAGGAATTGTCCAAGCGCTGGCGTCCCGACATTTACTCGTCTTTTCGCAAGCAGCAAAAGCACACTGCATTGGCGGACGTCCATGAATCCATTGATGAGCTTGCTCACTACCGGACGCACTTTCTGAACACGGAAGCACCCATTGCGGTTGCGGGAAAACCCTGAACGTGTCATAATCGATGGCTCGGCTGCAAAAAGCGGCCAACGTGCATCCTCCTTCACACACCGGCTCGATCACAGCAAATCGAAGCCTCCAGCGCCGGACTTCACAGCAGAAGTCGCCAAGGCCTTGCAGTCGTTTGATGGTTGATGTTTTTTAACCATTGACGACGCCATCGGCACCATGCCGATGCTGTTCGTGTGAGAAACAATACATGACCGACACTTTTGAAGTGCAGGGCGACTTCGCGCCTGCCGAAATTCTGGATACCGCCGCTTTCGATGCCAGCACTGTGCAAGCAGTGGAAGCAATTGAAGTTGCAGCAGAACCTGTTCCCAACGGCTTCATCAAGCTGGGCCTCGCGCCCGAACTGATGCTTGCGATCGCAGAACTCGGCTTTACACAGCCGACCACCGTGCAAGAGCAAACCATTCCCCTGGCACTGCCTTCCGATGACGAAGCAGCCGCCTACATCGACCTCATGGTCTCCAGCCAGACCGGTAGCGGCAAGACAGCGGCCTTCCTGCTGCCCGTCCTGCACACGCTGCTCAAGCAACAAGCTGAGGCAGAGGCCAATTCCAAGGCTGAATTCGAGCGCCTCACGGCTGAAGCACTCGCCAAGGGTGAGCCGGCGCCCAAGCGCCCCAAGCGACTCGATCCCACCAGCTCGCGCAACTTCAAGCCTGCCACCCCCGGCGCGCTGATCCTGTGCCCAACCCGCGAACTCGCGCAGCAGGTCGCCAACGACGCCATTGATCTCGTTCGCCACTGCCGCGGCCTGCGCATCGCCAATGTGGTGGGTGGCATGCCTTACCAGCTCCAGCTCGCACGCCTGCAAAACGCCGACCTCGTCGTCGCCACGCCGGGCCGTTTGCTCGACCTGCAGCGTTCGATGCAGATCAAGCTGGACAAGGTGCAGTTCCTGGTCGTCGATGAAGGCGATCGCATGCTGGACCTGGGCTTTGCCGATGACCTCGCGGAAGTGAACCAGCTCACCATCGAGCGCAAGCAGACCATGATGTTCAGCGCGACCTTCGCGCCGCGCATCCAGCAGCTCGCCTCGCGCGTGATGCGCCAGCCCCGCAAGATCCAGGTGGACTCGCCGCAAGACAAGCACGTCAACATCAAGCAGGTCCTGTTTTGGGCTGACAACGCACAGCACAAGCGCAAGCTGCTCGACCACTGGCTGCGCGACACGACCATCAACCAGGCCATCGTGTTTGCCAGCACACAGATCGAGTGCGACGGCCTCGCCAACGACCTGCAGCAAGCCGGCTTCGATGCGGTTGCCCTGCATGGCGCACTCAATCAGGGTCTGCGTAACCGCCGCCTGATGGCCTTGCGCCAGGGCCACGTGCAGATCCTGGTGGCGACCGACGTTGCCGCTCGTGGCATCGACGTTCCGACCATCACGCACGTCTTCAACTTCGGCCTGCCGATGAAGGCTGAGGACTATACCCACCGCATTGGCCGCACGGGCCGTGCCGGTCGCGATGGCCTGGCCATCACCTTCGCCGAGTTCCGCGATCGTCGCAAGATCTTCGACATCGAGGCATACAGCAAGCAGCAGTTCAAGCCGGAAGTCATTCCTGGCCTCGAGCCGCAGCAGCGCGCACCCCAGGGTCGCCCGCCGGGCAATTTCTCCGACCGTGGCCCGCGTGAAAATCATTCGCGCGACCGCAAGTTCGGTGGCCCGCGTAGTGGCGGCGGCTTCGACCAGCGCAATAGCGGTGGTGGTGGCGGCGGTGCCGGTGGTGGCTTTCGCGGCGGCAACGACGACGGCTACGCTCGCAAGACGGGTTTCAACGAAGGCTTTGTGAACGGCCAGCGCCGTGGCGAAAGCTTCGCCGCACGCGGCGATTTCGCAGCCCCGCGCAGCCCTTCATTCGCCAAGCCGGCCAAGCCTGGCAACGGCGGCAAGGTGTTCGTGCCGCGCGACGTGAAGAAGCGTCCGTACAAGGCGGCGAACTGAACGTTCGGAATTCCGCATGAAAAAGGGCAGCCTCACGGCTGCCCTTTTTTTTGTCTGTGTCTCGCGGGTTTGCTTAAGCCGCTGCGCGTCCCGGAAACCTCGTCGCCACGGCGCGGTACAAGCCCCGGACCATCGTCAGCGCCAGCACGGCCTCGACCATCGTCAACCCGAAAGCAACGACCGTGTTGTGACTTCCGGTTCGCCTGTGGAATTTGGCCAGCATGCGATCGCGCGCAATCTCGATGCTGTCGTAGAACGCAGGCACCACCAGCAGTGTGAGGAAGGTCGATGTGATCGTGCCGCCGATGATCGCAATCGCCATCGGCCGGTAAAAGTCACCCCCTTCGCCGATGCCGATCGCCACTGGGAGCATGCCTGCGATCAGCGCGAAGGTCGTCATCAGGATAGGACGCAAGCGGCTGCGGCCCGCGGCCATCAACGCCGTCTCGCGATCCTCTCCCTCTGCCTCGCGCTTGCGTGCGGCATCCAGCAGCAAGATGGCGTTCTTGGCGACCAGCCCCATGAGCATGATGATGCCGATGAAGCTCATCAGGTTGATCGTGGACCGGGTGATGACCAGCGCAATCACGACGCCGATCAATGAGAGCGGCAGTGAAACCATCACGCCCAAAGGCGCGGTGAACGAGCCGAACTGCATCACCAGGATCAGGTACATGCAGCCTACGCCCATGATGAGCGCGGTGAGCATCGCGGAGAACACTTCCTTCTGGTCCTTCCCCGCGCCGCCGAGTTCAACGCCATAGCCTGCAGGAAAGTCGAGCGACTTGGCCAGCGCGAGCGCGTCCTTGGTCACGTCGCCCGACGCACGGCCTTGCGCATTGGCCGAGACTGCGATCATGCGGCGGCCGTTCAGGTGCTGGATCTGCGCAGGCCCGACGCCCATGCTCACAGTGGCGATCTGGTTCAGCGGCACCACCATGTTGGTCCCGGGCACGACGATCGGCAGTCGTTCGATGTTCTCCGAATCGACGCGGTGGGCCGGATCGAGCCGCACGGCGACATCGCGCGCCTGGCCGGCAGGATCGATCCAGTCGCCGACTTCGACGCCTGCGAAAGCCACACGCAGCGCCTGCGCCGCGTCGTTGACCGAAATGCCCAGTGAGTTGGCCAGACCCCGGTTCATCTCGATGCGAAGTTCGTCCTTCGGGCTCAGCTCGGACAGTCCCACATCGACAGCGCCCGGGATGGTGCGCATCCGCACCATGAACGCATTCGTGATGTCCAGCAGGGTACGGGTATCGGTTCCGTAAAAGCGAATCTCGACCGGCTTGCGCGCGCCGTTGTTCATGTCGTCGAGCACCACATATTCGGCGCCCACCAGCTGCGCCATCAGCTTGCGCAGGTCCACTGCAATCTTCTGGGAGGTGCGATCGCGAGAGGTGGTCTTGCCGATGTCCACGTACACACGCCCGCCGCCGATGTTCACGCGGCTGTTCGTTGCAATCGTTTCGGGCATGGTGCGCGCGAGCTCGGCCGCTTTCTCGACCTTGAGCCGCGTGTAGTCCAGGCTGGCCGAAGAAGGTGTGCGCACCTCGATGGCGATCACGTCCGAATCCGACACTGGAAGAAAGCTCTGTCCCCCGAACGCAGCATGCAGACCCGCTGCGGCTGCCAGGCTTCCGACGGCAGCCACCGCCATCCAGCGCCGATGGTGCAGGGCCCAGGCGATCACGTTGCCGTACCGATCGGCCTGGTGATCGAACCAGTCGTTGAACCGGCGCAGCACCTGGGACAGACGGCTGCGGTTTTGCGCATGGTGATAGCCGATCGGATCGCCCCAATAGGCGGACAGCATCGGGTCCAGTGTGAAAGAGATGAACAGGCTCACCATGACCGAGCAGGCGACGGTCAGCGCGAACGGCCTGAACCATTCGCCGGCAACACCGGGCATGAACGCGACCGGGATGAAGATCGCGATGATGGAGAAAGTTGTGGCGGCAACCGCCATGCCGATCTCGGCCGTGCCTGCGCGCGCAGCTGTCATCCGGTCGGCGCCGCGCTCCATGTGGCGCACGATGTTTTCGCGCACGACGATCGCATCGTCGATCAGCACCCCGATGGCCAGCGACAGGCCCAGCAGCGTCATGAAGTTCAGCGTGAAGCCGCACAGCCACACCGCGATGAAGGCTGCGATAGCCGAAGTCGGCAGCGACAGCGCAGTGATCAGCGTGGATCGCCAGGAGTTCAGGAAGACGAAGACGACAAGGATGGTGAGCACCGCACCAAGCGACAGCGCATGGATCACGTTGTTGAGGTTGTCCTGCGCGCCTTCGCCACCGTCGTACGTGACATCCAGCCGTGTGCCATCGGGCAGCGTCTTGTTGATTTCCGCGACCATGGCACGCACTGCATTGGCGACCGACACCGTGCTCGCATCCCGCGCGCGTGTCACGTACAGGCCGACATTCGGATTGGCGCTGCGCAGGCTGAAACTGTTCCTCTCGGCAAACCCGTCAACCGTCTGCGCGACCTGTGAAAGCCGCACGACCTGCTCGCCTTGCCGCTTGACGATGATCTGGCCGAACTCCGAAGGCGACTCGATGCGGCCGATGAGGCGAATGCTCTGGTCCTTCAATGGCCCGACGATGCGACCCACAGGCGCATTCGTATTCGCGCCCTGCACGGCGGCGATGACATCGCCGATCCCCACGTTGTAGGCCCGCATGCGATCGGATTGCAGCAGGATCGACAGCTCGCGTTTGAGCGCGCCGTTGACCTCGACCGTCGCCACGCCTTCGATCCCGCGCAGCCGATCCGAGAGCTGGTCTTCCGCCATGCGCGAAATCTCGGCCTGCGTCTGCCTGGTCGAGGACAGCGCGAGATTCATGATCGGATTGGAATTCGGATCGACGCGAATCAGCACCGGCTCGCGCATCTCCACCGGCAGCTTGTAGCGCACCGTCGCGATCGCGTTGCGCACCTCATCGCTGGCCTCGATCATGTTCTTCTTGAAGTTGAAGAAGATCACGAACTGCGCGCTGCTGTCCTTGGCCGTTGCGCGAATCTCGTACACACCCGTCACGCTCTGCAGCGATTTCTCGATGCGATTGATCACCTCGCGCTCGACCGTCTCTGGCGAGGCGCCGGGGTACGCGATGTTCACCACCAGCACCGGCTGCTGCACATCCGGAATCTCGTTGACCCTCAGCTTGCTCAGGGCCAGCAGTCCCAGCGCCATCAAGGCCATCACGATGACGATGGTGACGACCGGCCGCCTGATGCTGAAATCGGAAAGGAACATGGCTACGCTCCTTAGCGAACGATGGGCGCGGAAGCTGCAGCCGAAGCCGATGCAGCCGAGCCACCCGCCGGCGCCGTGGTGCTCACCGACTGCCCGTCCTTGAGCGTGGCGACCGGATGCCGCAGCAGCTGATCGCCATCGGCCACCCCGGACTGCACCGCGTAGTCGCCACGCCGCACGTCGCGCTCACCCAGTGACAAGGCAACCTTGCGCAGCGCCGCCCCCTGCACCTTCCATGCAAAAGCGCGTTCACCGTCGCGCACAACCGCGGACGAGGGAACCATCAGCGCCACCGTCGAAGCCGCCTCGATGCGCCCCTCGGCGTAAAGACCTGCCATGCGCGGCGGCACTGCGCCTTCGATATCGACCAGCACTTCGACCTGCCGCGTGGTCGGATTGGCCGCAGGTGCGACCAGCCGGATGCGTCCGTTGAACTCCTGCGCGCCCCACCCATTGACGCGGAAATTCACAGCCTGTCCGGGCTTCACGCTTGATAACGCATCGGACGAAACAAGCCCCTCGAACCGCAGATGCGCCGGGTCGATCACCTTCACCAGTTCCTTGCCCACCTGCACGGTATCGCCTGCGGAGACCTTGCGATCGCTCACAAGGCCGTCAAACGGTGCGCGCGCTTCCGTGCGTTGCAGTTGCTGCTTTGCCTGCACTACGCGCGCCTTGGCTGCAGACAGATCGCTTTGTGTGGTGTTGCGCCGGATCTCGGCGTCCTCCATCTGCTGGGCCGAAACCATGCCCGAGGCGCGAAGCGTCGAAAGCCGCTGGAACTGGCGCTCGGCCTGCTCGAACGCCTGCGCCGCGGTTCGTTGCGCTTCCTGGGACGAGATCACCGTGTCGCGGATCGCGGTGTCATCCAGCCGGACCAGCAGGTCGCCCTTTTTTACAGGCTGGCCGTTTTCCTTTAGCACGGCGAGCACGACGGCAGAAATCTCTGCACGAAGGTCGGCCTTGCGATCGGGCTGGATGGTGCCGGTGATCAGGGGGCCCGAGGACACGGCCAATGGCCGCACCGTCACAACGTCTTCAGGCGCGATCAGCAGCTGGGGAGGCGGGGCCGAATTCTCGGCGGCCTTGCTGGCGCGATCGCACCCGGCAAGGGCCAGGGTCAGGCAAAGGGATATGAAGAGAACGGGCCGCACAACACCTCCGGTTTTTATGCTGCGCATTATCCGAAGTGAACACTTTCCGGTCACGCTTCATGCGACGAACTGCACGGGCAGCCGACAGAACGCGGAAAAACCGCCGGAAACGGCTCAGCTCTCGGCGGTCATGGTGCGGCCGGTGTCCGGCCACAGCCGGTGAACGGCCATCCAGGCGACCAGGCCCACGCTCATCATCAGCAGCGACGTGACGGCCAGCGCCAGCGGCGAATGCATGACCATAGGGGCGATCGCTCCAGCCACCACGCCATTGGCCGTTGCGCCTATCACCGACAGCAGCGACGAGGCCATGCCGCGGCGCTGCGGATACATGTCCAGCACCAGCAGCGTGACCACCGGCACCATCAGCGACCAGCCGAAAGCGAACAGGGCCACAGGCAGCATGGCCCAGCCCGCGTGAGGCTTGAGGAACCAGTTGGCCGCCACGTTGGCAATCGACACCACGAACATGATCGCAAAGCCCAGCCGGATCTGTCGGCGAGGCGTGATGCGGCCCGCGAGCCGCCCACTGACGAAGGCGCCGCCCATGATCCCCGAGATGGTAATCAGGAAGAACCAGAAGAACTGCGTGGGCTGCAGGCCCAGGTGGTCGCCCAGGAATGCGGGCGCGCTCAGCACATAGAGAAACATGCCGTTGAACGGAATGCCAGACGCCACCGCCAACAAGAGGAAACGCATGTTGGACGTCAGCTGCCAATAGCCCTGGATGAGGTTGCGGGCATTGAACGGCTGCTTGTGCGATTCATGCAGCGTCTCCGGCAGCAACCGCCAGTTGGCAACCCCCAGCAAGACGCCGACACCGGTCAGGAACCAGAAGATGCTGTGCCAGTCCAGGTGCACAAAAAGCCAGCCGCCGATGATGGGCGCAAGCGCCGGCGCAACGCCGAAGTAGATCGTCACCTGGCTCATCACCTTTTGCGCCTGCTGCGGCGGGAACATGTCCCGGATCACTGCACGCGAAACGACCATCCCGGCACCGGTAGACAAGCCCTGCAGCGCGCGAAAGAACACCAGTTGCGTGATGCTCTCCGAGAGCGCGCAACCCGCCGACGCAATGGTGAACACCGCGATGCCCCACAGCACGACCGGCCGCCTGCCGAAACTGTCGGACAGCGCCCCATGAAAGGCATTCATGAATGCGAAGCCGAAAAGGTAAGCAGAAAGTGTCTGCTGCATCTCGACCGGCGTTGCATTCAGCGCCTTGGCGATGCCCGCGAACGCGGGAAGGTACGTGTCGATCGAGAAGGGGCCGAGCATGCCCAAAACAGCGAGCAGGGCGGCAAGCGACCATCGCGGTCCTCGCCAGAGTTTTTCGGCATCAGGGTTCATATTTGATCTTTACCAGCGCGTTGACCTTGTTGCGCGCTTGCGTGCTGATGAATGATGCAACAACCAGCAGGTCACCTTCCTGCGATGAATCAAAGGCCATGCGAAGCGCCTCTTCATGCTCCGCAGTGACATGGATCGCGTCGCGAGCGACGCCGGCGCGTTCCAGGCCGCGAGCCAGCAATTGCGCGACGGCGCCGGGTTCGCGCCCGCGCCGGTCTTCCCAGTCGGAGCAGATGTATTGATCGAACGCGCCCGCTGCGGCGCCGCCCATGGCCATCAGGAAATCGTCGCTGCGGTTGCCGACAGCGCAGTACATGAAGCGCTTGCGGCCTTTCACCTCCAGGGTCTTCACGAACTGCGAAAGCTCGCGGATCGACTCGGCGCCATCCGACCAGGTCAGCAGAAACCTGAACGGCAGCCCTTCGATGAAGTTCATGCGGCCGGGGTTGGAATGGCTTTCAGACTGGAACGAAGACAGGGCCGTGCGAATGGTTGCGAACGGCACGCCGAGCCCGTGTGCGAGGGCGGCAGCCACCATCGACGTCAGCAGCGCCGGTCTATACGTGCCGCCCCAGGACGCAGGCAGTTCCGTTGCGCCGATCTCGCCAATGGCGATTGGACCCTGCACGAGCCGGATGACCGCATCGGGTCCTTCGCCGCCCAGGATGCACGCCAATCCGCCAGCAGCGACATGGCTCGCAACCTCCGGGTTGGCGGCGTCTTCGGTGAACAGGCACACCGGCGCGCGGATGTGCTCGCGCATCGCCAGGCACAGCGGCTCGTCGGCGTTGAGCACCGCGAGCTTTCTCGCGTTCTGCACGACCAGGCGTTTGACCGTCGCGAGATCCTCGCGGGTCTTCACGCCGTCGATCCCCAGATGGTTGTCGTGAATGTTCAGCACGGCGCCCACGTCGATGTGGTCCAGCGCCATGCCGAACTTCACGAGACCGCCGCGCGCGAATTCAAACGCACCGGCCTGCACGCTCGGGTCCTGCATGAGCTTGTTGGCGCTCGTGCCGCCGGCCGAATCCCGGTCTTTGACGCGATACCCGTCCACGAATGTCCCTTGCGTCGTGCAGATGCCCACGGCCAATCCGTGCTGCGCCAGGATCGCTGCGACCAGCCGGGTGGTCGTCGTCTTGCCGACACTGCCGGTGACGCCTGCCGTCGGGATGCGCCCATCCGACCCATCGGGAAAGAGATAGTCCAGCATCGGCGCTGCCACGTTCTGCGCCGGGTTCGACGCCATGTGCACGCGCAGGCCCGGCACGCCGTTGACCTCCAGGATCGCGCCGTTGACCTTGCGCCAGGGCTTGCTGATATCGGGCGACATGAAGTCGATGCCGGTGATGCCGACACCGACCAGCCGCGCTGCGCGCTCGATCATCCTGCGATTGTCCGGATGCACGAGATGGGTCACGTCCTGCGCGGTTCCGCCGCGCGACAGGTTCGCCGCGCCGCGCAGCATCACGACGCGGCCGGTGTCCGGAACGCTGTGCAGCGTCAGGCCGGCAGCTTCGATGTGCTGACGTGCCTCATCGTCGATAGCGACCAGTTCCATCAGCCGTTCGAACGGCTGGCCCCTGCGCGGATCGCGGTTGAGCGCGGCGATCAGGTCCTGCACCGATTGCTTGCCGTCGCCGATCACATGCGCGGGCACCCGCTTGCCGGCGGCGACCAGCTTGCCATCGACCACCAGCAGGCGGTAATCGTGCCCGCGGATCACCCGCTCGACGATCACTCCCTGGCCCTTGGCGGCCGCTGCGACCCGGAAGGCCGCGCGCACGGCTTCCTCGGTTGCCGCACCGACCGTGACGCCCCGGCCTTTGCTCGATGACCTGGGCTTGATCACAACCGGCTGACCGAGTGCGCGCCATGCCCGCACCGCATCGTCGGCCGAACCCGCCACCGTCGGCTGCGGGGTAGGCACGCCGTTGGCGGACAGCATGGTGGCGGTGGCGAACTTGTCCTTGGACAGCCAGCGGGCCAGGCTGCTGCCGCGATCGGTGTCGGTCTCGTTGATCCGCTGCCGGTGGCAGCCTTGCCCGAACTGCACGAACTGGCTGGTGGCCGCCAGCCGCTGGACCGGGATGCCGCGACGCAGCGCCTCGCGTGCGAGCGTGATCGTCGTCTGGTTCAGCCCGTGATCACGCACCGTACGGCGGTAGTGCCAGTAGCGCTCGCGCAGCAGTTTGCCGGCATCGGGTGGGGCCTGCTCCATGGGCAGCAACAGATGGGTGGCTTCCACGGCGAGTTGCCATGCAGCGGCCCCCACTGCCGAGTCGTCGCAAGGCTGGAAGACGCGCATCCGACCAGACTGACGTGCGAACACGCGAGCTGCCTGTGGTTGCAGGCAACGGTCGTCGATCAGGTACCGGGTGGTTGCAACCATCAGTGCGAGCAGCGGCGAAGGGGACTGGGCAAGGCCCTCCGGTCGTGTCAGGCCGCTGGCTTCGTCCACGACCCGCATCGCATTGCGCACCTGTGTGAGCATTGCCCCTGCTTCCTGCGTGGTCGGCTTCCATTCGAAGCGCTCCTTGTCGGATGCGTCCACCGAAAGAATCAGCAGGACGCCGGAGCCGGGATGCCAGACATTGGGCCCGCTGTAGAAGACCTCGTTCTCTATTTTCATGTCCCGCAGCTTTTACCACGCCGTGCACTAAATCCGTTTAACGGCGAGAATCCGCGCGGGGCCGGCCGGCTCCCAACAACAGCAACAAGCAAGGAGACTCCATGCGCAAGTCGATGAGCAAATTCGTCCTGGTTGGATCAGCACTGGCCGCCGCCGTGCTGGCAGCGGGCTGTGCCAGCATGGCCTCAACGGGGCCAATGAGCTTTTTCATCTCCAGCACCGGGAGCGGCAAGGGTGCCGACCTGGGCGGAATCGCGGGCGGTGATGCACTGTGCCAGCGCCTGGCAACTGCGGCAGGGGCAGGCGGCAAGACATGGCGCGCTTACCTGAGCACGCCGGGCACCTTCCCGTCGGCTACCGCGCCGACCATCCCCGCCGTCAACGCACGCGACCGCATCGGCAATGGGCCCTGGTACAACGCCAAGGGCGTGCTCATCGCACGTGACCTGACCCACCTGCACGACGGCAACAACATCAGCAAGGAAACCGCCCTCGACGAGCGCGGCAACGTGGTGAAGGGCCGTGGCGACAACCCCAACGAGCACGACATCCTGACCGGCTCCCGTGCCGACGGAACCGCCTTCGCACCGCAGACTGACACCACCTGCAAGGGCTGGACCTCCAGCACCGACGGTTCCGCGATCCTGGGCCACCATGACCGTACCGGCCCGACCGGCGACAACTGGGCCAAGTCCTGGAACTTCTCGCACCAGTCGGCCGGTTGCAGCCAGCAGGCGCTCAACAGCACCGGTGGTGCGGGGCGCCTTTACTGCTTCGCAGCGAACTGATCGGGGGACGCAGCCGCGTCTTCCCGAAACCACTCCTGCTCGGACAGCATCATCTGGTTATGACTGCAGCCTGAGGGAATCATCGGGAAGCAATTGGCCAGCGCGGCGACGTGCACATCCAGGAAGAACGGGACGGGCGTAGCCAGGCACTCCTGGATCGCACCCGCCAGTTCAGCCGGATCGTCCACCCGCCGCGCCTGCCAGCCGCAGGCTCGCGCAAGCGCCACGAAATCCGGCAGGGCCGCATTCCAGCTGTGGCTGATGCGGTTGTCGTGGTTGAGCTGCTGCCACTGCCGCACCATGCCCATGTAGCCGTTGTTGCACAGCACCACCTTCACCGGTGTGCTGTGCTGCATCGCCGTCGACAGCTCCTGGATGTTCATCAGGATCGACGCGTCGCCACTCACGCAAACCACCGTCGCATCGGGGTGCGCAACCTGCGCGCCGATCGCCGCAGGCATTCCATAGCCCATCGTTCCCGCACCGCCTGATGTGAGCCACCGGCCCGGCCGCTCGAACTTCAGGTATTGCGCAGCCCACATCTGGTGCTGGCCGACATCGGTGCTGACGATCGCATCGCGCCCCTCGAGCTGCGCCTGCAATTCGGACATGAGGTGTTGCGGCAGGATGCTGTCGCTGCTGGGCGTGAAGGCCAGGCAGTTGCGCGAGCGCCAGCCTTCGATACGCTGCCACCAGGCGTCCATGCGCGCGGGCTCGGGATCTTCGGACGGCAGGCGACCCAGCAAAAGCGAAAGCATCGATTCGCAATCGCCGTGCAAACCGGCATCGACGCGCACGAGCCGACCGATGCTCGACGGATCGATGTCGATGTGGATGCGCCGCGAGTTGGGGCTGAACTGGTCGAGCTTGCCTGTGATGCGGTCATCGAAGCGCGCACCCACGCAGATCACCAGGTCCGCCTGATGCATCGCCTGGTTCGCCTCCAGTGTGCCGTGCATGCCCAGCATCCCCAGGAACTGCCGGTCGGACGCCGGAAAAGCGCCAAGACCCATCAAGGTCAGCGTGGTGGGCAGGTTCAGGCGTCGTGCGAGTTCAGTAAACAGCTCGCAAGCGCGCGCGCCGGAATTGATGAGCCCGCCCCCGCCGTACAGCACCGGCGCGCGAGCCGACATCAGCCAGCGGGCGGCATCGTCCAGCGCCTGGGTGGATGGAGCAGGGCGCGCGGGCTTCGCGGGTTGCGCCTGTGCGGAAAGCGTCGGGGAAACCCGCTGCAGCTGCACATCCTTGGGCACGTCGATCAATACCGGACCCGGCCTGCCCGACATTGCGCGATCCACTGCCTCATGCACGAGCGCCGGCAAGTCCTCGCCGCGCGCAGCCTGCGCATTCCACTTGGTCACCGGAGCCGACATGCCGATCGCATCGCTCTCCTGGAACGCCTGCGTGCCGATCAGCGATGTGGCGACCTGTCCGCTGATGCAAAGCACCGGAATCGAATCGCTCATCGCATCGAGCAGGCCCGAGATCGTGTTGGCGACACCGGGGCCGGAAGTCACCAGCACCACACCCAGCTTGCCCGTCGTGCGCGCATAGCCCTCAGCGGCGTGCACGGCACCTTGCTCGTGCCGCACCAGCACGTGGCGAAGGGCAGGGCGGTGAAACAGCGCGTCGTACAGGGGCAGCGCTGCGCCGCCGGGGTAGCCGAACACCGTGTCGACGCCGCGGGCGATCAATGTGTCCAGGATGGCCTCGGCGCCGGAGACGGTTTCAAGGGAACCTGCCTGCGCAGGGGCCTCGTTTTCTTGCAGCAGCGACACGCTAGGCCGCCCGCGTTTCTATCAGTGCGTCGACCGCCAGCGCACCCTCGCCCTTTGGCAAGACGATGAACGGATTGATGTCGATGCTTTCCAGCGCATCGCCTTGGGCCGCAGCAAATGCAGACAGCCGCGTGAGCGCTTCCACCAGCGCATCTTCATCAGCCGCAGGCGCACCGCGCACGCCTTGCAGCATCGCGTAGCCCTTGACCTCACGGATCATGCGTCGCGCCTCCGAGGGGCCGAAGGGTGCGCGGCGGAAGGTCACATCCTTGAGCACTTCGACAAACACGCCGCCCAGGCCGAACATCACAATGGGCCCGAAGACCGGATCGCGCGACACGCCCAGGATCGTTTCCACGCCGCCCTTGATCTGCTGCGCGAGCAGCACGCCCGTGATGCTGGCATCGGGCGCGCGAGTTTGCGCGCGGTCCATCAGCGTCGCGTAGCCGCTGCGTACTTCATCGACGGAGTTGATATTGAGCAGCACGCCGCCGATTTCGGATTTGTGCTGGATGTCGGGCGAAACGATCTTCATCACCAGCGGAAAGCCGATCGCCGGTGCTGCATCGACGGCCGCTTGCGCAGACGACACCACTTGCTCGGACGCGCAGGGAATTCCTGAGGCAGTGAGAATCTTCTTGGCTTCGAATTCGTCGTAGCTGGCGCCGACCTTGACGGCCATCGCAGTGGAAGGCAGCGCGGGTCCAGCCTCCGCAACCGGTGCATCGAATGCTTCGCGAAACCGCACTAGTGCCTTGATCGCACGCAGGGCGCGACCCGGGTCTTCGAAGAGCGCATAGCCGATGCTCTCGATCTGCTTGCGCGTCTCGGGCGAAGCCAGCGTCGAGAGCACCAGGAAGCGGTCGGTGTGCTTGCGACCGACTTCCTCGAAGTGCGGCAGCAGCTTGCCGAACAGTTCCTTGTTGCGGGCGATGTGGGTGATGAAGCAAACGGCAGAGCCGTAACCGCCACCGGTAAGCATGTGCTCGAACATCGGCCCGACCAGTTGCGGGTGCGTGATGACCTGAGCGGTCACATCGACAGGATTGCGCGCTGCAGAAAACGGCAGCAGCTGTTTGATCGCTGCCTGCGAATCGGCCGGCATCTCGGCCACATCCAGCCCCAGTTCCTCGGCCTGGTCCGCCATCAGGATACCCACGCCGCCCGACACGGTGATCAGGCCGACCTTGTTGTTGGCAGGCAGGCGCTTGAGCGAGCACGCATAGGCCACGTCCATGAGTTCGTCGATGGAGTAGGCGCGGTACACATTGCTCTGTCGCAGGATCGCATCGAAGATCTCGTCGGAGCCGGCCAGGCTCGCGGTGTGAGAAGCGACTGCCTTGGCACCCGCCTCGGAGCGGCCCAGCTTGAGCACGATCACCGGCTTGCGCTTGACGCGCGCGGCTTCGAATGCGGCGAGCAGGCGGTTCGGATTTACGACGCCTTCGACCACCAGCACGCACACATCCGTGTCCTCGTCGTCCACGATGTAGGCCAGTGCTTCTGACACATCCAGGTCCGATTGGTTGCCCGTGGTCAGGCACATCGACAGGCCCAGGTCGCGCTCGGCGGCCAGCACGATCATGTGGATGCCGAACGCACCCGACTGGCTCACCATGCCGATGGAGCCGATGCGCGGCGGCCGGTCGATGATGCCGCTGGTGAACGTGGCCAGCAGGCCCTCGCGCACGTTGAAGGTGCCTGCGCAGTTGGGGCCCAGCAGTGCGACACCGCCCTTGCGCGCGGTGTCCACGATCTGCTCCTGCATCAAGCGGCCCGCTTCATCGACTTCCGCGAAGCCCGACGAAAAGACCATCGCGCCGTTCACGCCCTTGGCCACGCACGACTGCACGGCAGCGAGCACGTCCTGCGCCGGAACGGCAATCACCACCAGGTCGACATCGGCTTCGACGTCCGATAGCGTGGGATAGGACTTCAAACCCTGCACGACATCGCGCCCCGGATTGATCGGATAGATCGGTCCCTTGTAGCCTGCGAGCTTGAGGTAGCGGATCGGACGGCCGCCGATCTTGTTCTCGTCGCCGGACGCGCCGATGATCGCGATGGAGCGGGGCTTGAGGAATGCGCGGGCACGCGCGCCGGGGTGGGTTACTTCTGTGGTCATGAATATTTTTCAGGGCAGGCGCAAGACCTGTTTGGCCAGGATGTTGCGCTGGACTTCGGACGAGCCGCCGTACATCGTGCCGGCCAGCGAGAACAGGAAGGTGCCTGCGGCGTCGGTGTCCTGCACCGCCTGCGTGGGTTCGGCCAGCCCTGCATAAGGCCCCGCGAGTTCCACCATTGCCGTCGTGATGCGCTTGTACATCTCGGTCATGTGGACCTTGAGCATCGCGCCTTCGACACTCAGGTCGCCGCCCGCGCGCACTTTCTCAAGACCGGCCTCGTACAGGCTGTCATGGTCGGCCAGCTCGGCTGTCAGGCGCGCATAGCGTTCCATGAATGCCGGCTCGCCCCAGCTGCCCACCGCCTTCGCGAGGCGCCTCATCATGTCCATCCCGATGCGCGCCAGCATCGACGCACCGAGCGTCATCCGCTCACCGCCCATCAGCACCTTGACGATGGACCAGCCCTTGTGGAGTTCACCCACCAGTGCGTCGGCAGGCACCTGCACGTTGTCAAAGAAGATTTCGCAGAAGTCATCGACCATCAGCAGCGTGTCGATGGGGCGAATGGTCACGCCGGGTGCATCGAGCGGCACGATGAAATAGCTGATGCCGTCCTGGGGCTTGGGCCCGGTCTTGTCGGTGCGCACGAGCATGTGGCACCACTGGGCCTGGTTGGCGCGAGACGTCCAGATCTTCTGGCCGTTGATGGTCCAGCCCGCGCCGTTCCACACGGCTTCCGTGCGCAGGCTCGCGAGGTCCGAACCCGAGCCCGGTTCGCTGTAGCCCTGGCACCAGACTTCATCGCCCGACAGGATGCCCGGCAGGAATCGCGCTTGCTGCTCGGGTGTGCCGAACTGGATCACCAGCGGCCCGCCCATCATCACGCCGTTGTCGGCAAAGCGCGCGCAGCCATGCGCGTCGAGAACTTCGTTCCAGATGATTCGCTTGGCGGGGTCCAGGCCCATGCCACCGTGTTCGCGCGGCCACGACGGCGCGACCCAGCCGCGCTCGGAAAGCTTGCGATACCAGGGCAGGGTGACCTCGTGCGGCAACTGCCCGAGGCGAAAGCGCAGCTCGGGCGGATAGTTCGCTTCGAGGAAGTCCTTGACGAGCGTGCGGAACGCCTCGTCGCTCATCGCGTTGTAATCTGTCTTGGGGTCAGTCATGGCGTGCAACCAGTGTGGCGGTGAAGCGCTGGCGATGGGCCGCGACCGAGCCCCAGTCGTTGTGCACCGCGAGGATCTTTCGGGCATAAAGGCCGATATCGCATTCGTCGGTCATGCCCATGGCACCATGGAATTGAACGGCCTCCTTGGCCACCAGCATGCCGGCATCACCGGCACGCATCTTCGCGCGCGAAACCAGGGTCTGGCGATCCGCGGGTGAACTGGCGCTGTCATCGAGCTGCGCGGCGGCATCGTTGATGACCGCGCGCGTGAGTTCGATCTGAATCTTCAGGTCCACTGCGCGATGTTGCAGCGCCTGGAAGCTGCCGATGGGTTTGCCGAACTGCTTGCGCACCTGCATGTAGGCCAGCGTGATGTCGAAGGCGGCTTCCATCGTGCCGAGCAGGTACGCAGCGTTAGCCAGCGCGCATTCCTCGAAGACGTGCTCAAGCGAGCCAGTGACAGCTTCACCGGGTGCGTCAGCGAACACGACGTCAGCTGTGAAGCCACCATCGTGCAGCTTCATGGCCGATACCGTGACACCGGGCGCATCCTTGCGAACCAGCGCGAGGCCGTCGTTCGTGGAAACAATGAACGCATCTGCGGCGTGGCCTGCATTGACGAGCCGCTTGGTGCCGCTCACCTTGCCGCCGCGAAACTGCGTGCGTCCGGCCGCATGCAGATCGTGCGCGCGCTCCGACCACGCCGGCACGACGATCTCATCGCCGGACATCACCTTGTCCAGCGTCGGGCCGCGCAGCAATTGCGCCGCACCCGCTACCGCGATAAAGGGCTCGGGACTGAGCGATGCACCCAGCTGCTGCGCCACGGCGCACAGCGCAGTGACGTCAAAGCCGCTGCCGCCCTGTGCCTCCGGCACGCGAAGGCCGGCCCATCCCAGGGCGCACATCTGTTTCCACAGCGCGCGATCAAATCCCGGTTGCTCAAAACGCAGCGACCGCGCGCGCGCAGCGCCCGCGTCGCGCGGCACCACCGAAGCGGCGCTATCGCGTATGAGTTCAAGGCGCTCGCGCGCTTCTTCCATCGTATCGGACATCGATCGAAATTCCTTAGCTGCCCTTGAAGGAGGGCGTTCGCTTTTCAAAGAAGGCAGACTTGCCTTCATCGTGATCGGTGGAGCTGAACAACATCGCCTGGATTTCGCGTTCGCGCAGCAGCACGTCATCCAGCCCCGATGCGAAGACGGACCGGGTGAGTGCGATGGGTAGCGGCGCCTTGGTCGCCAGCACATGCGCCAGACGGTCGGCTTCCTTCTGTGCGCCACCGGACGGCGCCACATAGTCGATCACGCCCCAGTCGAGCGCCTGCTGCGCAGAGAACACCTCGTTGTACAAGAGGATCTGTCGGGCGCGGCCCTTGCCCACCCGTGCCGGGAGCGAATACAGGATGCCCGTATCGGGCGCCATGCCGATCTCACCGAAACCCGCCTTGAAGCGAGCCGTCTCGCTTGCCACCACCGTGTCGCACAGCAGGGCCAGCGAAAGGCCACCACCGACGGCCCAGCCTTCCACCGCGGCGATGTAGGGCTTGCTGCTTTGCGCAATGAGCCGCACCAGGTCGTGGACGATGCGCATGCGGTCGAGCGCTGCGCCCATCGGCTGGTGACCCATGGCCGTCACGTCGCCACCGACGCAGAACGTCTTGTCGCCGCCCGTGAACACGATGGCGCGGACCGACTGGTCGGCCTCCAGCGCGCGGAATGTGTTGAGCAACGCAATGCGCATCGCCATCGAGAACGCATTGCGGCGCTCCGGGTCGTTCATCCGGACGGTTGCGACACCGCCCTCGTGCGATTGAATGATCATGGGTTCACCTTCCTGGCCTGTTGTCTGGGTTGTTCTAGTTGCCGCCGCCGCCGTGCACCACGTCGAGCCTTCCCGAGCCTTGCAGCTGAGAGTAGCGATCCTCGCCGAACCAGGAGCGAAGCGACGCCAGTGCCTCATCGCGGGTTGTCGTGCGCGGCTCCTTCGGAAGTTCGGGCGCGCTGCGGCTGAACCGCGGTGCGGGCATGGGCTGCTGCACTCCGCCAATTTCAGCGAACATCTCGCGCGCGGCAGCATGTGGATGCTTCGGCGCTTCGGCCATGGTCAGCACCGGCGCGAAGCAGGCATCGGTGCCTTCCAGCGATGCGCACCACTCGTCGCGCGTGCGCGTGCGAAATTTGGCCGAGAGCGTTTCGCGCAGGCGCGGCCACTGGGTGCGATCCCAGCGATTGGGAAAGTCGGTCTTGGGGATGTCCAGGCGTTCGAGCAGATCTTCAAAGAACCGCGTCTCGATGGGCGCCACGGAAACGTACTTGCCATCGGCGCATTCGTAAACATCGTAGAACGGTGTGCCCGAGTCGGCGATGTTGGTTCCGCGCTCCAGCTTCCACATGCCCGCGCCCAGCAGGCCGAACATGCTGGTCATGAGCGACGACACGCCATCCATGATCGCGGCGTCCACCACCTGGCCCTGGCCCGAGCGTTCGGCTTCGCGCAGCGCTGCCAGGATGCCCAGCGCCAGATAGAGCGAGCCGCCGGCGTAGTCGCCCAGGAGGTTGATGGGAATGCTCGGCGGCTGGCCTGCGCGCCCGATGGCATCGAGCGCGCCTGTGACAGCGATGTAGTTCAGGTCGTGCGCAGCAGCGTGGGCGAGCGGCCCCTTCTGGCCCCAGCCCGTCATGCGGCCATAAACCAGTTTCGGGTTGCGCTTGAAGCAGTCGTCAGGCCCCAGCCCCAGACGCTCCATCACGCCGGGACGCAGGCCTTCGATCAGGGCGTCGGCATCGGCCACGACCTCCATCGCCATCGCGCGGCCTTCAGCGCTCTTGAGATCCAGCGCCATCACTTCGCGATTGCGCAGCAGCAGGTCGAACTGCAAGGGCCGCTTGCTTCCAAGTTCAACCGGCGTGACGCGGTCGATGCGCATCACGGTCGCGCCCAGGTCGGCCAGCAGCATGGCGCACATCGGCGCAGGGCCTACGGCTGCGAACTCGACAATCTTCAATCCGGCAAGCGGTCCCAAATTCTTCTCCCCTGTTATCTCGTGAGGTGCGTCAGGTCGTCTCGCCGCCGTCGGCGGTGATGACCTGGCCCGTGATGAAAGCGCCGGCCTTGCTCGCGAGCAGAACGGCGATACCGCCTATGTCATCGGGCTCGCCGATGCGGCCCAGCGGCAGCAGCGCTTCGCGCTCGGCCAGCAGCTTCGGGTTTTCCCAGATCGCGCGCGAGAAGTCGGTGCGGATCAGGCCCGGTGCGATGCAGTTGATGCGGATGTTGTGGCGGCCCCATTCCAGCGCCATGCAGCGGGCCATCTGCATTTCGGCGGCCTTGGACATGCCGTAGATGCCCAGCGCGGCGCGACCGCGAAACCCGCCGATCGAACCGACAAAAATCACCGCGCCGTCCTTGCGTTCGGCCATGCCCGGCAGCACCAGGTTCGCAAGCCACATGTTGGACTGCACGTTGTTGCGCATGACCTTGTCGAACACCTCGTCGCTCGCGCCCGCCATCGGTCCGTAGTAAGGATTGGTGGCGGCATTGGCCACCAGCACATCGACGCGGCCCCACTCGGTGAGCGTGCGTTGCACCAGGGCTTCGATCTCCGGCTTTTTCGAGATGTTGGCGGCGATGCCCATGGCCTGCCCGCCGTTGGCGCGAATCGAGGCGGCTACGTCGTCGCACGCCTGCGCCGTGCGGCTGCTCACCACGACACGCGCGCCCGCAGCTGCCAGGTGTTCGGCGATGGAGCGGCCGATGCCGCGCGTCGCGCCCGTGACGATCGCCACCTTTCCTGTGAGGTCGAATGCTTTCATGTGGCCCTGTAGATGCTGATGTTTTCGGTCACGCAGGCGGGCTTGTCGCGGCCCTCGATTTCCATCACGTCCTTGAATCGGACGCGAAGGCCGTGTTCGGTGTTCTCTGCTTCCAGCAAGGTGCGACGCATGCGGACCCGGTCGCCAGGAAACACGGGCGACAGGAAGCGCGTCTTGTCGTAGCCGTAATTCAGGCCGGAGGTCATCGTCTTGAGCTTCCAGATGCGCCGCGCCATATGCGCCATGAGCGAGAGCGTCAGCATGCCATGCACGAGCGTCTTGCCGTGCGGGCTTTCGCGGGCGGCACGCTCGGGGTCGGTGTGGAGCCAGAAGTCGTCCTTGGTGACGCCGGCAAAACCGTCGATGCGCCCCTGGTCCATCGCGAACCAGTCGGTGACACCCAGTTCTTGCCCCACGGCAGCCACAACGGCATCCATGTTCTCGAATTCGCGCGGCGTCATGGCGCGCTCACTGCTTGCGCGGCATCTTGGCGATGAGGTCGCCCCACTTCGCAAGCTCGTCGCGCGTCATCTTGGCCAGTTCATCGTTGGACGCCGGCACCGAGTCAAATCCACGGTCCTCGATGAACGCCTGGAACTCGGCGGTCTTCTGGATCCTGAGCAACTCGTCGGAATAGCGCTTGACGACGGCGGGCGGCATGTCCGGCGGTCCGTACATGGCAAACCAGGCAAGGAACTCGAACCCGGGATAAATCTCGGCCATCGCCGGGGCAGTCTTGATCACCTTGTGGCGCGTCTTGCCGCTGGTGGCGAGCACCTTGATCGAGCCAGACTTCCACAGCGGCACTGCGTTGCTGATCACCTCGAAGCTGAAGTCGATGTGGCCGCCCATCAGGTCCTGCATCACAGGCGCGGAGCCCTTGTAGTTGACCATGTTGAACTGCACGCCTGCCGCCTGCGCGAGCATGTTGATCGTGAGTTCGGTGCCGGTGCCCACGCCTGCAGAGCCTGCGGACACCTTGCCCGGCGAAGCCTTCGCCAATGCGATGAGTTCCTGCACCGAATTGATCGGCGACTTCGGCCCCACGGCGAGACCGTAGGTGAACCCGGCCAGCCCGCCCAGCGGCGTGAAACCCTTGATCGTGTCGTAGGGCAGCTTGCCCAGGTGCGGCGCAATCGCCTGTATCGTGTTGGCGCTGATGAGGATGGTGTAGCCGTCGTTGGGCGACTTTGTCGTCTTCTCCAGCGCAACCTGTCCGGCCGCGCCCAGCGCGTTCTCGACCACCACCGGCTGGCCGAGATTGGTGGACAGCTGCTTGGCGACTTGCCGCGCGAGCGCATCCGTCGGTCCGCCTGCGCTGAAAGGCACGATGAGCTTGACCGGCTGCGAGGGAAACGCCTGGGCCGTGGCAATCGTCGGGAGCGCTGCCATGGCGAGCGCGGCTGCGGTGAGGGTGCGTCTGTTCAACATGGCGGATGTCTCCTTTTATGAGGGGCATGGTGGCCGACCGGCGTTCTGGTGACAATTGACTTTTTCCGGCCCATGTTGAATGCAATTCAAGTGCGCGCCAGCGCCACGTTGCATATATTCCGCGACCACAGCAAAGGAATACCCATGGCCTACGAATTGATAGAGACAAGCGTGCATGCCGGCAAGGTCGGCGTCGTCACTTTCAACCGCCCCAGGCAGATGAATGCGCTCAATGATCAATTGATGGGCGAATTGGGCCAGGCCCTGTTGGCGTTCGAGGCTGACGAGGCCATAGGCTGCATGGTCCTCACCGGCAGCGGCAAGGCGTTCGCAGCCGGTGCCGACATCGGGGCAATGGCGACGCTGAGTTATGCCGACGCCTACAAGGGTGACTACATCACGCGCAACTGGGAAACGATTCGCACCTTGCGCAAGCCGCTCATCGCTGCGGTCAATGGTTTCGCACTGGGCGGGGGCTGCGAGGTGGCGATGATGTGCGACATCGTGATTGCCGCCGAGAACGCACGGTTCGGCCAGCCCGAGCTCACCGTAGGGGTCATTCCCGGCGCGGGCGGCACGCAGCGCCTGCCCCGCGCAGTGGGCAAGGCCAAGGCGATGGACATGGTGCTCACGGCCCGGATGATGGACGCCGCTGAAGCGGAGCGATCGGGCCTGGTCAGCCGCGTGGTGCCCGCCGACAAGTTGATGGAGGAAGCATTGGCAGCCGCGCTCACGATTGCCGACATGCCGCGCGTGGCCGTCATGGCGGGCAAGGAGTCGGTCAACCGCGCATTCGAAAGCGGTCTGGCCGACGGCATCCACTTCGAGCGCCGCCTGTTCCATTCGATGTTCGCGACCGCGGACCAGAAAGAGGGAATGGATGCTTTCGTGAACAAGCGTAAACCCGCATTCCGGAATCAGTAGAAGGCCTGCTTCACCCGGCCTTTACTGTGACTTCACCCGTGCACCCGGGCGCGGAACTACCTTGACGGCCTGGAGACAAGCGCGCAGGCGGCATCCGCTGCGCGACCAGCAGACCAACCAAGGAGCAAAGCATGAAGACTGGCAAACTGATTTCTTCACTGTGCGTCGGGCTTGCAATCGCGTTGGGTGCCGTATCCGGTGCTGCCGCGCGTGAAATCAAACTGGGTGTCGGCCTGGCGCCAGGGGGCGCGCCGTACCACGGCCTGGAAATCTTCTCGAAGACGGTCAAGGAGAAATCCGCCGGCGAACTGGAGGTCAAGCTCTACCCGCTCTCGCTCCTGAGCCTGAGCCAGATGTTTGCCGGCATCCGTGACGGCATCGTCGATGGTGGATTCTTCCTGCAATCGATGACGCCGGCGGAGTGGCCGGACACCCAGCTCGGTCTCAACCTGGCCATGCTCGGAACCAACCCGTTCGCGATGGCGGGCGCAGCCACGGAATACAACTTCACCTGCCAGGAGTGCCTCGCAGAGCGCTTGAAGTTCAACCATGTGTACCTCGGTTCGGCATCGACTGGCGCGCTGCTGATCATGTCGACAAAGAAGATATCGACGCTCGATGAGCTCAAGGGCAAGAAGCTGCGAACGGCTGGCGCGGCATGGGCGCGCTGGGCGCAAAACACCGGCGCCGTGTCGATGACCATCTCCCCGAATGAAGTGTTCGAGGTGCTTTCGCAGGGGACCGTGGACGGCGTGATGATGACACCCACGGAGTTGAGCGCACTGCGCCTGATCGACGTCGTCAAACACATCACGCCTGACGTCCCCGGCGGCACCTTCCACGGCCTGGACAACCACAACTTCAACCGTGCCAGCTGGAAATCGCTGACCGACGCGCAGCGCCGCGTGATCCTGGACAGCGCCGCGATGAGCTCGGCTGCGATCACGCTCAAGTACATCAGCGACGGTTCGCGCAACATGAAGGACGCGCAGCAAAAGGGCATCCAGATTCACCGGCCCGCTGCGGATTTCCTGGCGCGGTCCAAAGCCCTGGGCGAAGCCGATGTGGCTACAGTGACCCAGGCGGCAGAAAAGGCTGGCGTTGTGAAGAACGTACCGGCCAAAGTGGCACGCTTCAGGCAGCTGGTGGAAAAGTGGGAGAAGTTGACACCCAACCGCGACAACTGGGACGCCAACGAGCTGGCGGAAATCTACAGACGCGAAATTTTCTCGAAGATCGACGCGAAGACCTACGGGCAGTAACCCGGCATGGAGCAAGCCCAGATGCCCGGCGGTACCAGCGCAAGCAACACGGGACTCCATCGCGCTGTGCGCGTCATCGACGGGCTTCTCCTGGGCCTGGGCGCGCTGGCGCTGCTGGGGATGATGCTACACATCAGTGTCGATGTTGTCGGCAACCAGCTGTTTCGCTCGCCAGTGCCGCTGACCAGTGCGCTGGTCACGCACTACTACATGATCGCCGTCGCGTTCCTGCCGTTCGCGTCGGGCGAATACCGGGGAGCGCATATCAGCGTGGACCTGGTCGTCAACAGGCTGCCTGCAGGCGTGCAGCGTGCGCTTGACCTTCTGGTGCGGGTGCTCTCGCTCGCCGTGTACGTCATGCTCACGATCCAGTCCTGGGAGCAGCTGTCGCAGCAATACGCCACCAGTGCATTCATCGAAGAGCAGACCACGCGGGTCAGCACCTGGCCCTCCTACATCATGCTGCCGGTCGGCTTCGGGCTGATGGCGCTGCTGGTGGGCCTGAAACTCGGATGCCGCCTGCTCGACCGTCCCGAGCCCGCGCCGCCGGTGGAAACCACCGAAGAAGTTTTGCTGGAGAGGTACGGCGATGTCTGAAACACAGATAGGCATTGCCGGAATCGCGGCGCTCATCGCACTGATCGCGATGCGCGCGCCGATCGGCATCGCACTGATCACCGTCTCGTTCGCGGGCATCTGGGCGATTGGCGGCTGGGCGATTGCGTGGGGCATGTTCAAGGTGGTGCCGTACACCTCGCTGTCCAACTGGACGCTCAGCTCCATCCCCATGTTCCTGCTGATGGGCTTTATCTGCCATCACTGCGGGCTGACAAGAGGCCTGTTCGAGGCAGCGGGCCTGTGGTTTGCGCGCCTGCCGGGCGGCCTGGCGATTGCGTCGGTGTTCGGCTGCACCGGCTTTGCGGCCGTGACCGGCTCCAGCGTTGCATGCGCGGCCGCGATGGGCAAGGTAGCCGTGCCGGAGATGGTTCGGCGCGGCTACGACGTATCGCTCGCCACGGGAACGCTGGCCTGCGCCGGAACCATAGGCGCGCTGATCCCGCCGAGCATCCTGATGATCCTGTTCGGCGTGGTCGCCCAGACTTCGATTTCGCAACTGTTCCTGGGTGGCATCGGCGTCGGGCTCGCGACCGCCGCGACCTATGTGATCGTGATCCTTGTGCGCGTCTGGCTCAATCCGGCGCTTGCGCCGCGCATCACCGAACACGCCAGCTGGCAGCAGCACCTGACGGCTGGGCGCGCCACCTGGCCGGTTGTGCTGCTGATCGTCGGGGTGCTGGGCGGCATGTTCAGCGGCCTGTTCACTGCCACCGAAGCAGGTGCCGTGGGCGCGTTGCTGTCCATCGTGATCGCCGCGATCAAGAAAACGTTGACACGCGACACGTTCTCGCGCTCGGTGATCGAGACGCTGGTGACCTGCGGTAGCGTCTTCATCGTGGTGATCGGCGCCAGCTTGCTGACGCGTTTTCTCACGCTGTCCGGTGTGGCAGAGGCAATCTCAACAGGCGTCAAGGCGATGAACACCGGCCCGGTTGCGCTGCTGGTGGCGATGACGATCGTGTACCTGATCCTGGGCATGTTCCTGGAGCCGATTGGCGCCCTGATGATCACTGCACCGATATTCCTGCCGCTGGTGGGTGCAGCCGACATCAACATGATCTGGTTCGGCGTGTACGTGGTGAAGCTGCTGGAGATCGGCATGGTCACGCCGCCCGTGGGGCTCAACGTCTTCGTGTTGAGCAGTACCGTGGGCAAGCTCGCCTCGACGGATGTGATCTTTCGCGGGGTGGTGTGGTTCTTCATCGCGGACATGTTCCTGCTGGCATTGCTGATCGCGGTTCCGGACATCATCATGTTCATCCCGAAGTTGTTTGCATGAACAAGGAGCAGCACGCATGAAGGGCGTTGTATTCACGGGCCACGGTCATCTGGAACTGCAACAGTTCGACGACCCGGTGCCTGGCCCCGGTGAAGTCGTGCTGGAGATGAAAGCATCGGGCATGTGCGGCAGTGACCTCAAGCTGTACAGGGGATCGCCCGCCGAAGTGGCGGCTGCGCTGGGCGTCAAGGGCGATGGCAAGCCTGTCATCGCCGGTCATGAGCCCTGCGGCGTCGTCGCGGCGGTCGGGCCGGGCGTCAGCCCGAAGCAGGCGCGCGTGGGCATGCGCGTGATGCAGCACCACTACGACGCATGCGGCGTCTGCCGGCACTGCATCACGGGCTGGACCCAGATGTGCGTCGATGGCATGACGGCAAGCTACGGCGCAACCGCGCACGGTGGGCATGCGCAGTACATGAAGTGCCCCGCCCATACGCTCGTGCCGTTGCCCGACGAGCTGAGCTTCTCGACCGGCGCGGCGATTGCGTGCGGAACCGGTACGGCATGGGGGGCGCTCAAGCGTCTCGATCTGGCGGGCGACGAGACGATTGCGATTTTCGGACAGGGGCCGGTGGGGTTGTCGGCCACGCAACTGGCAACGGCACTGGGCGCGCGCGTGATTGCGCTGGACACCAATGAGCAACGCCTGGAACGCGCCCGGGAGTTCGGCGCATCGGTCCTGATCAATCCCATGACAACCGACGATGTGGTGGGCGCGATTCGACAGGCAACCCGGGGACTGGGCGCCCACAGCGCCATCGACGCATCGTCATCGCCTGCCGCGCGGCGACAGGCCGTGCAGTCGGTGCGGACCTGGGGCAAGGTATGCCTGGTCGGCGAAGGCAATGAACTCACGGTCGATGTCAGCAAGGACATCCTGCGCCGGCAGGTCACGATCATGGGGTCATGGACGTTTTCCAAGGTGGGCCTGGCCGACTGCGCCCGTTTTGTCGCGGACCGCCAGGTCGAAGTCGATCGCCTGTTCACGCACACCTGGCGGCTCGACCAGGCCGGGGACGCGTATCGCCTCTTTGACCGCCAGAGCGACGGCAAGGGCGTCTTCCTGATGTGACCGGCATGCAGACCTACCCCATGTACGTTGACGGCCGCGCCGTCGAAGCCGTGTCCGGACAGTGGTTCGACAGCTATAACCCGTTCACCGCCGAGCCCTGGGCCCGGGTGGCCCAGGGCAGCGCCCCCGATGTGGACCGTGCGGTGCAAGCTGCCCACAAGGCCTTCACGCAAGGACCGTGGCCGCAGCTGAGCGCCAGCGAGCGGGGCTTGCTGCTGCATCGCCTGGGCGACCTGGTCGCGCGGGATGCCCGCAAGCTGGCCGAGCTCGAAGTGCGCGACAACGGCAAGCTGATTGCCGAGATGCAGGCGCAGTTGAACTATGTCCCGCAGTGGTACTACTACTTCGGCGGACTGGCAGACAAGATCCAGGGGGCCGTGATTCCGCTGGACAAGAAGGGCTACTTCAACTTCACCCGCCATGAGCCGCTGGGCGTCGTGGCCGCGATCACGCCGTGGAACTCCCCATTGCTGCTCACGGCCTGGAAGCTGGCGCCGGCATTGGCCGCTGGCAATACGGTGGTCCTCAAGCCTTCGGAGTTCACCTCGGCGTCCACGCTCGAGTTCGTGAAGCTGGTGGAAGAGGCCGGGTTTCCGCCGGGCGTCGTCAATGTGGTCACCGGCTTCGGCGCGGACGTGGGCGCTGCGCTGGTGGAGCACCCACTGGTGCGCAAGGTCACCTTCACGGGATCGGACACCACGGGCCGCGCCATCAACCTGGCCGCCGCGCGCACCTTCAAGCGCGTGAGCCTTGAGCTCGGCGGCAAGTCACCGAACATCGTGTTTGCCGACGCCAATCTGGACGACGCTGTCAACGGCGCGGTGTCCGGCATCTTTGCCGCCACCGGCCAGACCTGCATTGCCGGTTCGCGCCTGCTCCTGCAGGACACGATCCACGACGCCTTCCTGGAACGACTGCTCGCGCTCGCGCGCACGGCGCGCATGGGCGACCCGATGAGCCTGCAGACCCAGATCGGGCCGGTCACGACGAAGCCGCAGTACGAAAAAGTGCTCGGCTATATCGACATTGCGCGAGGCGAGGGCGCAAAACTCCTGATGGGCGGCCATGCGGCCACACGCCCTGAGTGCGGCAAGGGCTGGTTTATCGAGCCCACCGTTTTCGGCGATGTGGACAACCGCATGCGCATTGCACAGGAAGAGGTGTTCGGCCCGGTCCTGTCGGTGATCCGGTTCAAGGATGAGGATGACGCGGTAGCCATTGCCAACGACGTGCGCTTTGGCCTGGGCTCCGGCGTCTGGACCAGCGACATCGGCCGCGCGCTGCGCATGTCCGAGCGAATCCAGGCCGGCACGGTGTGGGTCAATACCTATCGCGCGGGCAGCTTCATGTCGCCGTTTGGGGGATACAAGGATTCGGGCCTGGGCCGCGAAAATGGCATCGATGCCGTGCGGGAGTTCCTGCAGGTCAAGAGTGTCTGGATCAACAGCGGGGCGGTGACCACCAATCCTTTCATTGGGCGGTGAGGGGGTTGCGCAATCGGTTCACCCGGTCTTCACTCGGGCTTCACCGGTGATCAGCGGCCTGCAGGTACCTTGATGGACGCGGAGACAAACGCGGAAGGATGAATATGAAGTTCTCGAATGTGCTGCGTTGGGCGGCTTGCGCCCTGTTGCCGACCTTCGGCGCGCTGGTGGCTGCGCAACCGGCCCCATATCCCAACAAGCCTGTCCGCCTGATCGTGGCCTTTGCGCCGGGCGGCAGCACCGACGGGCTGGCCCGCATCGTCGCGCAGAAGCTGTCGGAGTCGCTCGGCCAGCAGGTCGTGGTGGACAACAAGCCCGGCGGCAACACCATCATCGGTTCGGAGGCGCTCACCAAGGCGCCCAAGGACGGCTATACGCTGCTGCTCGCCACGGTGGACCATAGTGTGGTCCCGCAGTTGCAGACCACACCGTACGACCCGGTCAAGGACTTCGCAGCGATCGGCGGCATCTCGTACACACAGCTTTTGCTCGTGGCCAATCCTGCGTTTGCCGCGAACAACGTGCAGGAGCTGGTTGCGCTGGCGAAGTCCAGGCCCGGCCAGCTCAATGTCGCCACGGCAGGCAGTGGCGGCGTGCAGCACCTGACGGGTGAAATGCTGGCGACGCTCACGGGCACCAAGCTCGAACACATCCCGTATCGGGGCGGCGGCCCCGCCATCGCCGACGTGATGGGCGGGCAGGTGCAGCTCTATTTCGCTATCCCCATCTCGGCCATCACGCACGTCAATGGTGGCAAGCTGAAAGCGATTGCCATCACCGGCACTGCGCGTAATGAGGCATTGCCGGCAGTGCCGACGTTTGCCGAGGCGGGTGTGCCGGGCCTGGACGTGAAGACCTGGTACGGGCTCTTCGCACCGGCCGGCACGCCGCGTCCTATCCTGGACAGGCTCTCGGCCGAGTTGAACAAGGTGCTCGCCACCCCCGACATGAAAGACCGGCTGCGCGCGCTGGGCATGGACGCGATGCCCATGGGTCCGGATGAGTTCGGCGGTTTCGTCAAGGGCGAAGTTGCCAAGTGGGGCCAGGTGATCAAGGCCGCGAACGTGAAGATCGAGACGAAGCCCTGAGCGATCGCAGTCGCCGCTTCGCGGTGGATGCCGGATCGAGTCCGGCATGACAGGCTGGGGGCTGTCATTGCGGGCTTGACCCGCAATCCATCCATGATCTGGCGCAGCGACCGTTGCGCGGTGGAAGCCGGATCAGCGATCGGCCAGTTCCAGCAGCTCGTCCACGGTCGTATTTGGCCAGGCGCGCAGCGCCTTCAACATCGCCTCGACACGCTGCGCATCGCAGGCAGCCGCAGCCAGGCTGCGAAACTTCAGTTCGAGATCGGCCAGCGGAATCGGGCGTGCCGGTGACCCGGTGATGTCGCTCACGGCGCAGCGCAGCGAGCGGCCATCGGCCAGCTTGACTTCCACCTCGCAGCGATCCATCGCCATGCCAGCCACACCGGTCATGCGCAGGCGCCCGGCGAGTGCCTGCAACCGGGCATCGCCCGCACGTTCATCGGTGAACTGCGCTTCCTGCGCCTGCCCGTCGAGCAGCACCACGGCAGCGCAGTACTGCATGCTGAACTTGCCCGCCAGGCCCGTGCGCACATCAGGGCGATTCACATATTCAGTCGCATAGGGATGGACGTGCGCCACGATCTCGACCACCTGCGACACATCGCCGATCTGCGGTCGCAGTTGCAGCAGGCCATCGAGCACAGGGTGCGTCACGGCGCAGGCCGCATAGGCCTTGAAGCGGTTGCTCAGCAACTCGTAACGCTCGCCCAGGCCGTCGAACGCAATGGTCTCGTCGATGCCATCCGCAAAGGTGGCGAACACGCCTTCGGATCCTTCCAGTGCATCGACGACGCTCTGGAAACCGTTGGCTGCCATCATGGCGGACAGCACGCCGCCGTGCGCCGCATGGCCTGCGAAGAACGGCTTGCTCATCGTGCCGCGCACCTGCGTCAGGCCGCCGGCCTGCCCGCAAGCGATGCCGATGGCCGTGGCCATCTGGTTCTCATCCAGGCGCAGCAGCTTTCCCGCAGCAACCGACGCGCCGAAGTAGGCGAGGGTCCCGGTAGGGTGGAAGTGGCGCTGGATCATCGCAAAGCCCGCCACATTGCCGATGCGAACCATCACCTCGTAGCCTGCGACGAATGCAGCGGTGGCCTCCTGGGCGCTGGACTGCTTCCACTGCGCGACCGCCAACGCGGCGGCCCACACAGGGGCCGTGGCGTGCACGCCCGATGGCATGTGGACGTCGTCGTAGTCGATGGCGTGCGCAAACGTTGCATTGCACATCGCAGCATTCGCGGCAGAGGTGCGCGCCCGGTTTGCGCCCACCAGCGTCGCCTGCGCATGGCCGCCCATCTGGTCGATGGTCTCCAGCAGCAGCGGCGCCAGCGGCTGGCGGCTTCCGGTGATGGCAATGCCCAGCCAATCGACCAGACACCGCCGCGCCATTTCCTTCACGTCCGCCGGGATATCGTCAGGGCGAAGCTGCGCGGCAAATCTGGCGAAACGTCGGGTGGCGCTCATGCTGCGGCCCTTTCAGGAAAACGCGCGAATCCCGGTGATCTCGCGGCCCACGATCAGCTTCTGGATGCCGATGGTTCCATCCGGGAACGCAAGCACGCGCGCGTCGCGGAAATATTTTTCGACCGCAAACTCCTTCGTGATGCCGAACGCGCCATGCACTTCAATGGCCGCATTGGTCACTTTCAAGGCCGCCTCGCACGAGAAGAACTTGGCCAGCGATGACTCCACATCCGGGCGCTGTCCCTTGTCCGACATGCACAGCGCCCGGTAGCACAGCAGCTTGCTGGCGTCGATGAGGGCGCGCATTTCCGCCAGGGTGTTCTGGATGGATTGAAAGCCCGCGATCGGCCTGCCGAACTGCACGCGCTCCTTCGCATATTGCAGCGCCGCTTCGTAGGCGCGTTCCGCCAGGCGGATGTTGTACAGGCCCACCACCGCGCGCTGGCCCAGCCACGAGGCGGTGAGCACGCGATGTGCATGGCCCTGCGCCTCGCTGAACATGTTTTCACTGGGGATGGACACGTTGTCCAGGAAGATTTCGCAGATGTGGCTCTGCCGTATGCCCATCAGGTCCAGATGCCTGACCTCCACCGGCGATTGGGCTGTGTCCACGAAGAACGGCGTGATGACCGGCTTGCCCTTGTCGTCCTTGCCGGTCGAGGCGACCACCAGCAGGTAGTCGGCCACCGATCCGGCCGACACCCAGATCTTGGTTCCGTTCAACACATAGGTGTCGCCCCTGAGTTCCGCGCGCGTGCGCACTCCGCGCGGATCGGAGCCTACGTCCGGCTCGCTGGTGGCCGACGCACCGAATTTTTCACCCGCCATCAGTCGCGGCAGGTACTTGCGCTTCATGTCCTGCGATCCACCCAGGCACATGCGCAGGGCGATGATCTCGATGCAGATCATCAGCTCGAACGCCTCGTACGGCAGCGTCTCGGCGGCGATTCCCAGGCCCACCGCGCCCAGGCCGCTGCCACCATATTCCTCGGGCACGCGCGCGCCATGGATGCCGAAAGGCAGCAGCAATTCGCGAATGCGTTCGCAGGCCTCGCGCGGCAGCGGATCGTCCTTGGGATACGACGCGAGCAAGGGCTCAATCTTCTCCCGGTTCACGCGCTCCAGGCTGTCCTTGAACATCCGGTGCTCTTCGCTGAATTCGAAATCCATCCCGTCTCCTTCGTGTCTAGCTGATCACGCCGTCGCTGCGAAGCGAATCCATCTCGCCTTCGCGTCCCAGCAGCGTGCCTGTCAGGTCGTCGTTGCCTTCGCCCAGCACGGGCTGCAAGCGCCATGGACCGCGTTCGGTTCGCCACGTCGCCAGCGCTGAATTGATCAGCGGGACCTTGCCGAAGACGGGATGATCGACCTCGCCAATCATGTGCCGTGCAGCGGTGTGCGCGCTCGTGGCAACCTGGGCCAGGTCCAGCACCGGCGCAGCCGGGGCCCCAAGCGCTTGCAGGGCCTGGGCGGCGTCCTGTGCTGTGTGAGAAGCGAGGCGGGCGGCCAGGGCTGCGGCGATCCGGCTTTCATGCTGCTTGCGCGCCGCTTGTGTCCACTGCGGGTCCAGGTCGAGCCAGTGCGCGAGCGAGCGCCACTGCGCATCGCGTGTCACCGTCACCATCAACAGGCCGTCGATGCAATGAAAGTGGCCAAAGGGCGCGTGGAGCGGATGGCCGTTGCCCATGCTCCGGGCTGCTTCGCGGCCACGTTGGGCCAGGGGCCACAGCGGCAGCAGCGAGAGAGCGCCCACGTCGAACAGAGCGGTGTCCAGGAACTGCGCCTTGCCCTCTGTGCGTCCGGCAAGCGCAGCCGCAACCGCCATTGCCGAAACGGCCCCGCCCAGGATGTCGCACACCGAAGGCCCCGCCTTCAGCGGTGCGACGCCGGGCTCGCCTGTGCAGTCCATCATCCCCGACAGCGCCTGCGTCACGGTGTCGAACGCGCGCAGGTGGCGCAGGGGCCCCGATTCGCCAAAGCCCTTGACCGAGCAAAAGACGATGGAGGGATTGGCCTTGCGACAGGCTTCGTAGCCGATGCCCCACTTGTCCATCGTGCCGATGGCGAAGTTCTCGATGACCACGTCGCTTCTGCTGACCAGGTCCAGGAAGATCTCGCGGCCCCGGGCGTGCTGCACATGCAGGGTGATGCTGCGCTTGTTGTAGTTGTTGTTGTGAAAGAGATAGCCCGTGTCGCCGTAGCGCATGCCCAGCGCGCGCGTGCCTTCTCCTTCCAGCGGTTCCACCTTGATCACGTCGGCGCCCAGGTCGCCCAGGAGGCGCGCCGCATACGGCCCGGCCGTGTTGAGGCCGATGTCCAGCACCCGGATGCCGTCCAGGCGCCGGGTCATGGCCCTGCTCCCAGCGGCGCACGGTTGAGGTGAAACGCAGGGCCCGCATGACGGCCGGTCGATGCGGCATCGATCAGGTTGCGCTCGACAAACTGAGGATGCGTGAGCACATCGTGCAGGCAGAGGATGGAGCCTGCCGCGATGGCTGCGTCGTTCAGGACACGCTCGACTTCCTGCACCGGTCGCGTGGACGTCCACGCCGTGATCTGCGCTTCGAGTGCGTCGATGTTCTTCAACCGGTCTTCGGGCTTCGCATAGAGCGGGTCCGACGGCATCTCGGGCCGTCCCATGGTCTCGCAAAGCCGCACCCAGTTGGCATGGCTGCCGGTACACACGATGACCCAGCCGTCGGCGCACTGAAACGAATTCCACGGCGCCCACATGCGATGCCGGTTGCCGACGCCGGCAGGCGCCTGCCCGGTCAGGAAGTAAACCGGCAGCGACGAGCTGTGAAACGAAAGAGCTGCGTCGTAGGCGCTCACGTCGAGCAGCGTGCCGTGTTCGCCGTCGCGCCTGCGCAGCACGGCGCCGATGGCCGACGTCACGCCGTACATGGCGGCAGCAAGCGCCATCGGCGCACCTGCAATGCGCGTAGGCGTGCCACCTGCAGGGGCCGTAACTGACATGATGCCGGTGGCTGCCTGCACCACCTCTTCACTGCCGTGCCATCCGGCCATGGGGCCTTCCATGCCGAACCAGGTGCAGGCCAGCACGGTGAGCATGGGAAAGCTCGCGCAGAGACTGGACGTATCGAGCGCCGCCGCGAGCTGCATCAGGCGGGTTCGATCGGCCACCAACACGTCTGCCCGGCCAAGAAGGCAGGCGAGTGCTTCCCGGTCTTGGGGGTTGAACTGCAAGGGCTTCTTTCCGCGCGAAACCATCTCGATCAACTCGGCGTCGCAGGCATCGAGCGCAGCATCGTCCTGCGCGCCCACATGCAGGCGGGTGACTGTGCAGCCGAGATCGGCGAAGAGCTTGCCTGCGAGCATGGCCGGCCCGAACTCGCCCGCGAACTCGACAACATGCCAGGACTTGAATTCGGGGAGGGTGGACACGTCTTCTCTGCTCCGCAGGGGTGCTAGGCCTCAGGCCTGTTCCATGTCTTCGAACACGTGCTCCTGCACTTCGCCGACCATCACGACCTTGCCGTGCTGGTTGGTGATCTCGGTGCCGCAGCGCAGGCGCGGCTTGCCGGGCACGAGCCCGAGATAGGTGAGCTTGACCGTCACGGTGTCGCCCGCGCGAACCGGTGCGACAAACTTCGATTGCGTGGCAGACATCACGCCCTTGAGGTCGTGCCGGACTGCGAACGCCGTGATGGCGCGCGAAATGAAGGCGGCCAGCATCAATCCATGCACGAGCCGCCCGGGCCCGAGCGGCGTGTCGAATTCGTCGCTCTCATGAATCGGGTGGTGGCTCTCGATGACATCGGCAAAGCGCTGGATGTCTTCGTCGCGGATCGTGCGCGAATAGGTTTCGAAATCGCCCGGCACCAGCGCCGCCAGCGTGCCGCCCTGCTGTTGTCCCTGCATGGTCGTGCGTCCTTTCATGTTGGCATGCGTTCACTATAGGACGAGGCCGTGAAGCAGGGGTGAAGTAAAGGTGATGGCACGGTTTTGCGAGGGTGTTCGCCGCTAGATTCCAGTGCATCTCATGGACAACGGACATCACATGCTCGCAGACACCACATTCTCCGGCCGCACGGTCTTCATCACCGGTGCAGGCACCGGCATCGGCAAGGGCTTTGCACTTCGCGCCGCAAGCCTGGGCGCGCACGTCGCGCTCGCCGGGCGGCGCGAGGCGCTCTTGCAGGAGACCGCTCGTGAAGTGGAGGCGGCAGGCGGCAAGGCGCTGGTGGTCCCGCTCGATATCCGCAAGGCTGACCTCGTCGAAGCCGCAATGGAACGTGTCGTGAGCGAGACCGGCAGCATCGATGTTCTCGTGAACAACGCTGCGGGCAACTTTCTTGCGCGCGCGGAAGAGCTTTCGCCCAACGGCTGGAACAGTGTGGTGAACATCGTCCTGAACGGCACGGCGTACTGCACGCTCGCCGCCGGCAAGCACATGGTGCGGCAAGGTCGCGGCAAGATATTGAGCATCACGGCGACGTATGCGTGGCATGGCGGTCCCGGCACGGTGCATTCCGCTGCTGCCAAGGCCGGTGTGATCGCGATGTCCAGGACCCTTGCTGTGGAGTGGGGCCCGCGCAATGTGCAGGTCAATTGCCTGTGCCCCGGCTTTGTCGATACCGAGCAGACTCGCACGGTGCTGTGGCCGAATGCCGAAACACAGGACAAGATCCTCAAGACGATTCCCACCGGGCGATTCCAGCGCGTCGATGAAGTGGTCGAGATCGGCCTCATGCTGTGCTCGCCTGCTGCCGACTACATCAACGGCGAAGTGCTGGTGGCAGACGGCGGTCAATGGTTGAACAAGGGCGTGTTCGACTTGCCTGCGCCGCGCGGCTGACCTGCTGCGACCCGCCTTGCTCTGGATTGCTGTCATGCCGGACTCGATCCGGCATCCACCGCGAAGCGGCGGCGGCCATTGAAGGCATGGATTGCGGATCAAGTCCGCAATGACAGCCGGGGTGCAGGGGAAAGCGTCACCCCTGCGAGAGCTGGCGCAGGAAAAATTCTTTCTCCACGTTGCGCCGCTCCGGTGGCAACCGGTCGGCCAGCCGCAGGCCGTGCTGCAGCAATGGCACGATCTCATCGGACGAATTGCGCGCAGCATTGGCCACTGCGAGCTTCGAATAGTGAACGGCGCGCGGCCAGTCGTGAACGGCCTCGAAACGGCGCGCCATCTGCGCTGCAACCGTGGGTGCCCTGTCGCCCCAGAAAGCTTCGACGGCTTCGATGAATCGCTGCTGCACCATGTCGCGACGGGCGGGCGTCTGGGCCGCCAGCAACAGGCGTGCATGCAGCGGAACGCGAAAGGCATAGACCGCAGTCACACTGCCGTCCGGAAAAACATAGGGAGAGCTTTCGCGCAGCAACTGCTCGCTCGCGCTCATGGCGCTGCACAGCTCCTCGACCTCCACCTGCGCGATGCCCAGCACCTTGGAGACGCACCATGCGGAAAACAGCAACCCACTGCTGCTGCCGCATTCCAGAATCCGCCGCGCCTGGGCGCCCAGCTCACGCAACTGCAGTTCAAGGCTGTGGCGGATTTCCAGCGGAACGGCCCGGGCCACGAACTCGCCGTGCCTGTCCTGGCTGGCGAGCATCTCCACCAGCTGGCTCGACTCGGTTTGCTGCACCTGCGCGGCGATGCACTCCACCAGCGCCGTGACGACGAACGGGTTGCCGCCCGCCTGCCTGGCAATCGCATCGAGCGCGCCGCGCGGAAGATCCACGGTGCTCGCTGCGAGCACCAGCTGGCGCACTTCCGTGGAGTCCAGCGGATGCAGTCCGACTTCCTGCGCGCAGCTGTGCACGACAAGGTCCAGGATCAGTGTGCGTGCCGCGCAAGCGGCTCCCGTGACCGTGGAAGCGCGATAGGACGCGACCACCATCAGGTTCAGCGGACCGCGACGCGTGGCGAGGTGGGCCAGCGTCTTGAGCAGGCCTTCATCGGCCCCTTGCAGTCCGTCGATGACCACCAGTACCGGTCTTGCGGCCGCAATCGCCTCCATCTGTGCGGGCAGTGAGTCGCCCGTCGCCTCGGGTTGCTGCGCCACCAGCGCCGCCAGTTCTTCACCCGGTGAGAACACTGCGCCGTGGTGCCCGGGCGCGCAATCCAGGCGCAGCACGAGCGAGATGTCGTCGCGCACCCGCGCCAGGAATTCGTCGATGACGCGCGTCTTGCCGCAGCCCGCTTCGCCCACAAGGAAGACGACGCGGCGCTGCCCGTTGGCCGCCGCGCTGCGCGCAGCTTGCAGTGTGGCCAGTGCGCCCTCACGCCCGACCAGGCCGCCCGGCGCGACGCCTGCGATGTCGGAGCGATCAGGCAACTGGCCGATGAAGCGGTAGCCTACGCGCGGCCGGGTCTCGATGAAGCGCGGCGATTGCGGGTCGTCGTCCAGCAACTTGCGGATGCTGCGAATGTAAGTCTTGAGAATCTCCGGCTGCACGAACTCGCGCGGCCACACGGCATCGAGCAGCTCCTCGAATTCCAGGATGCGCCCAGGCTTGTCTCGCAGGTAGAGCAGCAGCTGGAACACCTTGGGCGGAACCTTCACCGGCGCGTCGCCCCGCCAGACCAGCTGGTTGGGCCGGTCGATGGTGAAGCGCGGTGAATCTGCAGCCCCCAACGCCGCAGAAGCGGTGGTGGCTGCAGCCGTCATGCGGCGGCCTCGCCGCCTGGGGTGCCGGAGGCATACATCGCCTCGATCGCATCGCTGTACTTCTTCTCGATGCTGGAGCGCTTGACCTTCATCGTGGCAGTCACTTCGCCATCGTCATGGTCGAGTTCCTTGGTCAGCAGGTGGAACTTGCGAACATGCTGCACCTGCGGCATCTTCGCGTTCATCGCGTCGATTTCCTGCTGCACCAGCGCGCGCACTTGCGCCAGCTCCGCCAGGCTCTTGTAGTTGGTGTACGCGATGCCCGACTCCTCGGCCCATTTGCCTACGCTCTCGGGGTCGATCTGTATCAGCGCGGCGACGAAGCGGCGGCGGTCCGCGACGATGATGGCCTCCTTGATGTAGGCCGAAAAGCGCAGGGCGTTTTCGAGTTCGGTCGGCGTGATGTTCTTGCCGCCCGCGGTGATCATGATGTCTTTCTTGCGATCGATGATGCGCAGCTCGTCACCCAGCGGGCCGGGTTCCAGCCGCGCCACATCGCCGGTGTGCAGCCAGCCCTGGTCGTCGATGGCCTGCGCCGTCGCAGCGTCGCCGTTGTAGTAGCCCTTGAACACGACATCGCCGCGCAGCAGCAATTCGCCGTCATCGGCCAGCTTCATTTCGATGCCGGGGAAGGGCGCGCCGACGGTGCCGACCGGCGATTCGTCGCTCGGCTGCAGGCTGCTCGCACCGGAGGCCTCCGTGAGTCCATACGCCTCGCGCACGGACAGGCCCAGCGTCTTGAAGAACTTCAGGATGTCCGGCGAAATCGGCGCACTGCCCGAGACAGCGATGCGGCACTCGCGCAGCCCCACATAGTTGAGCAGCGCACGCAGCACCAGCCAGTGCCACATCCAGCCGCGCAGGCGCTGTGCCAGCGACCAGCGCTCCCTGGCGATATGCGCGTACCGGCCCAGGTCGTCCATGGCCGCGCGGTAGATGCGCTGGCGCAGGCCCCCGGTCTCGCGCATCCTGATCTCGATGGACGAGTGAAACTTCTCCCAGATGCGCGGGACCGCCAGGAAGATCTGCGGCGCCACTTCGCGCAGGTCTTCCTGCACCGTGCGAATGCTCTCTGCGAAATTGACAACGGCGCCGGTTGTGAGCGGCACCTGCACCGCGAACATCTGCTCGGCCATGTGGCACAGCGGCAGGTACGAAACAACCTTGTCGTTCGGCGTTGCGTGCAGCACGCCGTTGAGACCTTCACCCGCGCGGCACAGGCCGCGCCACGACAGCATCGCCGCCTTGGGCCTGCCGGTCGAGCCCGACGTGAAGACGACCAGGCCTGTGTCGTCCATGCGCTGGCGTTCCAGGTACTCTTTGATGAGCTCGGGCCGTTCGTCGGCCACGCGGCGTCCCAGCGCAGTCACCTCGGTGAATTCGAGGATGCCGGCGCGGTCGTAGTGGCGCAGTCCCTTGGGGTCGATCACGATGATCTGGCGCAACTGCGGCAGCCGGTCGCGCACTTCCAGCACCTTGTCGAGCTGCTCCTGGTCTTCGCACACGATGTACGGCGCTTCGCACAGCGTCAGCAGGTACTCGACCTCGGGTCCTGGCGATGTGGGGTAGACACCTGCTGGCACACCTTGCACGAGTCCGACGCCCATCTGCACGAAGACCCATTCCTTGCGGTTCTCGCTCAGGATCGCGACATGCTCGCCGCGCTTCAAGCCCAGCTCGATCAGGCCCAGGCCGAACGATGCGGCCTCCATCGCATAGCCCGACCAGGTCACCGGCTTCCAGATGCCCATGTCCTTCTGGCGCAGCGCAACTTCATCGGCACGCACGCGCGCCCAGTGAAACAGGCGCTGCGGCAATGTGAGGTCGCGCAGTTCGGGCGCGACGCCCATGACTTGCGCGCTCATGACAGCCAGCGCTTGCGGCGCTTGTAGTGCTTCACATCGCGAAAGCTCACCTGCGCTTCTTCCCCGGCGTTGCGGCCGAGATAAAAGCGCTGCACGTCGGCATCCGCGCGCAGGGTCTCGCTGGTGCCGTTGAGCACGATGCGTCCGTTTTCCATGATGTAGCCGTAGTCGGCGGTCTCCAGCGCCAGGCGCGCGTTCTGCTCGACGATGAGCATCGCCACTTTCTGCTCGGTGTTGATGCGGCGAATGATGTCGAAGATGTCGGCGACGATGAGCGGGGCCAGGCCCAGCGAGGGTTCGTCCAGCAGCATCAGGCGCGGCCTGCCCACCAGCGCACGCCCGATGGCGAGCATCTGCTGCTCACCGCCCGAGAGGTAACCGGCCAGTTGCTTGCGCCGCTCGGCCAGGCGCGGGAAGTAATTGAAAGCCAGGTCGAGGTCGGGCGACCCACCGTCAGCGCGCCCTTTGAGCGCTGCGGTCGCCGCCTTCAGGTTCTCTTCGACCGTGAGGTCTTCGAACACATGCCGGCCCTCGCGCACGTGAGCCAGCCCCGCACGCGCCAGCTGGTGCGGGGCGCGCGAAACAATCTCCTGCCCGAAGAACGACAGCCGCCCGCCGGCCACACGCCCGTTCTCCATCGGCAGGATGCCCGAGGCGGCCTTGAGCAAGGTGGTCTTGCCCGCCCCGTTGGAGCCGAGCAATGCCACCACCCGGCCGTCGGGCACGTCGATCGACATGCCACGCAGCGCCTGGATGCTGTGGTGATAGACAACCTCCAGGTTCTCTATCACCAGGGCGTGCGTCGCAGGAGCCGGGGTGTTGTTCAGACCCTGATCCATCCGCTTGCGGGCTCCATCCGTTTCGTGCCGGGGTCGTAGCTGTACACACGGCCCGACTTGATCTGGTGCGTGCTGAGATCAGCCAGCAGTCCGGTGAGCCCGCCCGTGTCCCATTCCTTCATCGACTCCAGCGCCGCCTTCATGTTGGGCATCGTGAGCTTCTTGTTGGCGCGGATGCAGCGCTCTGCCACTTCGCAGAAGATCATGCCGGTGAGCCATGCGTGGATGTAGAACACCGAGATCGACTCCTGCTGCGGCCTGACCTTGGCGACGTACTCGCGCATCGTGGTCATCATCTTCGACTCGGTGTCGTAGCCATAGCGGTAGGGCATCACGCCGGTGAGCCGCTCGCCGTTCTTGGCCAGTGCCTCGTACATGATGCGGTCCACGCCGTAAGTGGTGGACATGACTTGCGCATTGATGCCGGCTTCGCGCATCTGGCGCACGAACTCCGGCACCGGATTCATGATGTAGCCCTGGAAGATGACGATGTCCGGACGCGAGCGGCGCAGCTTCGCGACTTCGGACGTCACATCGACTCCGGTGGGTTTGGTGACGATCTCCTGCACGATCGGCAGGCCCAGCTTGGCAGCGCGCGCCTTCGAATGCGGGATGGCTTCGTTGCCAAATTCCTGGTCGGTGTGAACCAGCGCAATCTTGGGCTTCTCGGCGCCCTTGGAGGTGCGGCCGATGTACTCCATCAGGATCTCGTGCGTCGCGCCGAACGTCGGGCCCGACAGGAAGTGGTGCGGATACTGGGTCTGGTCCAGCAGCGCCTCGGACGAGGAGAAGCCGCCTGTCATCACCATGCCGGTTGCCAGCACATCGCGCGCGACGGCCTTGGACAGCGGCGTGCCGTCCAGGAAGATGAACGAGGGCTTTTCCTGCGCGATCATCTTCTTGACCACGGCCACGCCCTGGTCCACCTTGTAGGCACTGTCTTCGCCCACATAGCGGATCTTGTTGCCCAGGATGCCGCCGTTCTGGTTGCGCCAGTTGATGTAGTCGCCCATGGCGTTGTTGCTGGCGACCCCTGCGAACGACATGAATCCTGTCATCGGGTGGGCTGCGCCGATGACCACATCGGTCTTGGCCTGCGCGAATGCGGGGCGCCATGCGCCCACGCCGAGCACTGCGGCGGCGCCTGCTGCTCTCAACACTTGTCTGCGGTTTTGCGTCATGGTTGTCTCCTGGTTGAATGCGGGTGGGGTATGGCTCAGGTCCTGAACGGCCACAGGTGGAAGGTGCGCCGCACGCGCGCCCAGATCTGCGCCAGGCCGTGCGGCTCGAAAACAAGAAATCCGATGATGAGAACGCCAAAGACGATCTGGCCCATCGGCAGCAGGTGGCTGGCGAGCGAGGGCATCGAGCCCGACAGCGCGCTCGACAGCAGCCGCAGCGACTCGGGCACGAAGGTCATGAACACGGCGCCGAGCACACTGCCCAACACGCGCCCGAGTCCGCCCACGATGATGGCGGCGACGTAGAACACCGACAGCCCGAAGGTGAAGTATTCGGAAGTGATCGCGCCGTAGAAGTACCCCAGCAGGCCGCCTGCGACACCGGCATAGAACGCGCCCAGCATGAACGCAAGCACCTTGGTGCGCAGCAGGTTGACGCCCAGGATCTCTGCCGAGATATCGCGGTCGCGCACCGCCACGAAGGCGCGGCCCACATAACTGCGGCCCAGGTTCGCGGCCGCCAGACCCAGCAGCAGCGCGCAGACGAAGATCGGATAGAACATCCGCCGGTCGCCGGTCAGCTGTATGCCGAAGAAGCTCGCCGGAAGAATCGTCACGCCGCGCGGACCGCCCGTCACCGGCGTCCATTCACGAAACAGGAAACCCAGCACGAAGTGCGCGGCCAGCGTGGCGATGGCGAAGTACATGCCCTTCACGCGCAGGCTGGGCAAGCCGACCAGCATGCCGATCGCTGCGGCCAGCGCACCCGCCAGCGGCAGTGCCAGCCAGAAGGGAATGCCCCACCTGGCGAACCACGACACGGCGTAGCAGCCCACGCCCATGAACGCGGCCTGACTGAGCGAGATCAGGCCCGCGCTGCCGGTGGTGATGTTCAGGCCCATCGTCGCGATCAGGTGGATGCCGACGATGCAGGCCATCGCCACGACATAGTCGGAGCCCCACAGCGGAAGCAGCGCAACGACGGCAATGAATGCGGCAATCCATGCGCGGGCGGTGGGTGAATCCCACAGCTGTTCTTCGCCGCGGTAGTTCTCGAAAAAGACGCCGGTTCTCATGGTTCAGAGTCTTTCGATTTCGCGCGTGCCGAGCAGGCCGTAGGGCCGCACGATCAGCATCGCGAGCACCACCAGGTAAGGAAACACATCGCGCATCTTTCCGCCGATGTAGCCGACGGTCAGGCTCTCCAGCACGCCGACGACCAGGCTGGCGATGATGGCGCCTGCCACGCTGTCCAGGCCGCCAAGGATCACCACGGCAAACACGCCCAGCGCCGAAGATGCCAGTGCCGGAGAGACGCTCCCCGAACTCGCGATGAGCGCACCGGCCACCGTGCCCGTGACGCCCGACAGGATCCATGTCATGCGCTGCGAGGCTCGAATGTCCACGCCCAGCGTCGCGGCAGTCACCGGGTCGCTGGCGGTCGCACGCATCGCGATGCCTGCGCGCGAGTAGCGAAAGAAAATCACCAACCCTGCGATCAGCACGCTGGCCACCACGAAGTTGCCGATGGCCGCGCCGGGGATCATCACCTCGCCCCAGTTCACCGGAAAGCGCGGCAGCAGTGCGGGCGTCTCCAGCGGGTCCTGCCCCCAGATGATTTCAACGCCGCCGTGCAAGAGGCTCGCCATGCCGATGGTTGCCATCAGGATGGCGATGGTCGGCTGGCCCGCCAGCGGTCGCAGCACAAGCGCCTCGATCGCGACGCTCGCCAGTGCGATGCCCGCCAGTGCCACCACGAGGGCGAGCGGCGGTGGCAGCTTGAGCAGCACCGCAGCGGTGTAGTAGAGGTAGGCGCCGAGCATCATCACTTCGCCGGCCGCGAAGTTGACAACGTGCGTGCCCTTGTAAACCAGCACGAAACTCAGTGCCATCAATGCCGAGACGCCTGCGGCCAACAGGCCCAGCAGCGTGAACTCGGTGAAGATGTAGAAGCTGGTCATGCCGCAACCCCTTGCGAAGTTGTGGACTCACTGCCCAGGTAGGCCTTGACCACTTCAGGATCGCGCGCGACCTGCGCGGGCGTGCCCTGTGCAATCAGCGCGCCAAAGTTCAGCACGGCCACGTGATGCGAGATGTCCATCACCATGCCCATGTCATGCTCCACCAGCACCACCGTGACGCCCCATTCCTCCTGCACGTCGAGAATGAAGCGCGCCATGTCTTCGGTCTCTTCGCGGTTCATGCCGGCTACGGGCTCGTCAAGCAGCAGCACCGAGGGCCGCATCGCAAGCCCGCGTGCGAGTTCCACGCGTTTTTGCAGACCGTACGACAGCGCCTCAACCGGCTTGTGCCGCACGTTGTCCAGTTCCAGGAAGTCGATCACGCGGTCTTCGACTTCCGCGCGCAACGTCAGCTCTTCGGTGCGCGCACCGCGCAGGCCGAACATCGCGGCCAATGGCGTCGAGCGCATGAGGTGATGGCCGCCTAGCTTGATGTTCTCCAGCACCGAGAGGCCGCGAAAGAGCGCGACGTTCTGGAAGGTGCGTGCCAGTCCCATGCCTGCGCGTGCGTGTACCGGCGTGGTGGTGATGTCCTGTCCGCCCAGGAACACGCGGCCGCTGTCGGGCTTGTAGAAGCCCGAGATCGTGTTGAAGAGACTCGTCTTGCCCGCGCCGTTGGGGCCGATCACCGCCGTGATCTTTCCGGCGGGTGCCGTCATGGAGACACCGCGCAGCGCGTGTATGCCGCCGAACGACACCGCGATGTCCTGCACCGCGAGGTCGAGGGCGAGGCCCGCAGCTGCGGCCAGTGGGTTCATGCGAGCGCCGAGAGTTTGCGTTGCGCCGCGTTCAGCAACGCGGGGCCCTCGAGGTAGTGGCCGCCATCGACCACGACCACCGAGCCTGTGATGAACGTCGCGATGGGCGACGCCAGGAAAACAGCGGCGTGGCCGATGTCGTCTGTGGTGCCCAGGCGCGCCAGCGGCGTGGTCTCCAGCACGGCGTCGAGAACCGGGCCCTGAGCGAGTCGCTCGGTGCCTTCGGTATCCCCGATGTAGCCCGGCGCGATGCTGTTCGCGCGGATGCCATAGCGTCCCCATTCGAGCGCCAGGTTCTTCATCAGTGCGTCGATGCCCGCCTTGGCTGCGGCCGCGTGCGTCTGGTGCGAGTAGGGCAACCAGGCCAGGCCGGCAGAGATAAAGATCAGCGAGCCGCGTGTCGCCTTCAACTGGTCGAGCGCGCAGCGCGACACGTTGAACGAACCGAGCAGGTCGATGTCGATCACGGTCTTGAAGCCGTTGGGCGAGAGCTTTTCGGCTTCGCAGATGAAGTTGCCGGCAGCGCCTGAGATCACCACGTCGGCGGGGCCGAATTGCGCTTCGCTGGCTGCCAGTGCCGCGGCGACGGCCTTCGCGTCACGAACATCCGCGCTCACCGGCAGGACCTTGGCGCCAAGTGCGCGCAACTCGACGGCCGCCCGCTCCAGCTTGGCCAGGTCGCGGCTGCAGATGGTGATGTTGGCGCCCAGCGCCGCGAAGTTGCGGGCGATGCCCAGGTTGATGCCGCTGCCGCCACCGGTGATGAAGGCGGTCTTGCCCCGGAACAGGTCTCGTGCAAGCACGTCTGCGATCTTCATTCGGTTGTCTCCGTTTGGGGCCGATGATGATTCGCCAGGGTGCGGGGCGCAATTGAGTAAATTTTGGATGGGTCCAATTCCGCTCAACCCACGGAAAAAGAATTCGATTGATCTGCGACAGCCCTGGCGTTTCAATGCACGCATGCTTTTGACCGACGACCAGAAGGCGCTCCAGGAGAGTGCTCGCCAGTTCGCGCGCAAGCGCCTGCTGCCCGATTACCAGAAGAGGGAAAAAGAGGCGGTGCTCGACCGCGCGTTGCTGCGCGAGATGGGCGCTCTCGGGCTGCTGGGCATGGACCTGCCCGAAAGTGCCGGCGGCATGGGGCTGGATGGGGTAACTACGGGGGTCATGTTCGAGGAGATCGCCTATGGCGACTTCAACATGGGCTCGTTCATGCTCGGCGCGTCGCTCAACGGAGCGATCCTGCAACGGCATGCGCACCAGTCGATCGCCGGTGAATGGTTGCCGCGCATGACGCGCGGCGAGGCGGTGATTTCGATTTGCCTGACCGAGCCGCGAGGTGGATCGGATGCGAGCAACCTGCAAGTGAAGGCGCGGCCCGCCGAAGGCGGCGGCTGGGTCATCAATGGCGAGAAGACATCGATTTCTTTTGCGGACAGGGCCGACGCTTTCCTGGTGTTTGCCCGCACGGGCGCGCCCGATGAGGGCGCCAAAGGTGTGTCGGCGTTCTTCGTCCCTGCCGATGTGCCGGGCATCTCGACCACCTGTTTCGACGATGTCGGCGGGCTGGCGGCAGGACGCGGATCGGTGTTCTTCGACGACGTGCGCATTCCGGCCGAGAACGTCCTGGGCGAGATCGGCAAGGGCTTTGCCATCGGCATGCAGGGCTTTGATTACAGCCGTGCGCTGATCGGCCTGCAATGCTGCGGCGCAGCACAGGCATCGCTCGATGAGGCGTGGGCGTATTCGAAAGAGCGCGAGGCGTTCGGCCGGCCCATCGGTCAATTCCAGGGCGTGACCTTCCCGTTGTCCGAGGGCGAGTCGATCATCGCCGCCGTCCGCCAGCTTTGCTTTCATACCCTGTCGCTGCGCGATGCGGGCGTCAGACATACGGCGGAAGCGGCGATGTGCAAGTGGATGGGTCCGCGCCACGCGTTCGATGTGATCCATCAATGCCTGCTGACCTTCGGCCACTATGGATGGTCCAAAGATTCTCCGCACCAGCAGCGCATGCGCGATGTGATGGGCCTGGAGATCGGCGACGGGACCGCGGCCGTGATGAAGCTCGTGATTGCGCGTGAGCGCATCGGCCGCACGGCTGTGCAGTATTGAAGGACAGGCATGGCGTCACTATCGACCCGCTTCGAGGACGGCCTCGCAACCCTCACGTTCACGCAGCCTGATCGCGGCAATCCACTGGACAAGGCGTTGATCGACGAGCTCAAGGCGCAGGTGCAATGGCTCTGGCAATGCGAGGGCCTGCGCTGTGTCCTGCTCAAGGCCGAGGGGCCTAACTTCAGTTTTGGCGGCGACCTGCGGGCGTTCCATGCGCCCGAGGGCGGACTGCCGGCGCTGGTGCATGAGTGGACTGCCGATTTGCATATGGCGCTGCAACGGCTGTGGGCTCTGCCCGTGCCGCTCGTCGCGCAGGTGCATGGCGCGGTGATGGGCGGATCGCTCTCGGTGGTCGCGGGGTGCGATGTGGTCGTCGCTGCGCAGGGCAGCAAGTTCGGCTCCGCGTTTGCGCGCATCGGCCTGAGCTGCGATTCGGGCACCAGCGCGACGCTGACTTCGCGCATGGGCATGGCGCGCGCGCGGCGGTTCGTGCTGTTGGCCGAAGTGCTGGACAGTGAAGCTGCGCTCGCTGCGGGCATCGTGGACGTTGTCGTGCCGAGTGACCGTCTGGCCGATGTGGCGGGTGAGATCGCGCGCAAGCTGGCCGCGGGTCCGACCCGCGCCTATGGGGAGATCAAACGCCTGTTCCTGCGAGCCGCGTCGGTGCAGGTGCAATCGCAGCTCGAAGAAGAGGCACTCGCGATCGCGAGGGTCGCGGCGACCCGCGATGCGGCAGAGGGCATCGATGCGCTGCTGGCTCGGCGGGCTGCTGTGTTTGTTGGGATGTGAACGTCGCCGGGGTTGCGGCCTCCGGAAACGGCTGTCATTGCGGACTTGATCCGCAATCCATGCCTGATCAGGCGCCGCTTCCGCTTCGCGGTGGATGCCGGATCAAGTCCGGCATGACAGCCCTGGTGTCTGTCATTGCGGACTCGATCCGCAATCCATGCCTGATCAAACGCTGCTTGCGCTTCGCGGTGGATGCCGGATCAAGTCCGGCATGACAGCCCTGGTGTCTGTCATTGCGGACTCGATCCGCAATCCATGCCTGATCAAACGCTGCTTGCGCTTCGCGGTGGATGCCGGATCAAGTCCGGCATGACAGCCCTGGTGTCTGTCAT
>JAZKFI010000004.1:0-10957 GCA_040386575.1 Pseudomonadota bacterium | reverse complement strand
TTGGGTAATTCCCCTGATCGGCCTTTCCCCTATGGTTCGGGTCCGGAAATTGCGATATGGTCGCGCCCGTTGAGCTAGAAACAAAATTCTCAACCCAATTCCTTACTCTGGAGGTTAGTTCGTTATGCAAATGAAATTCAAATTGACGGTAGCCGCTGCGATCGCTGCAGCCTGGGGCATTGCCTCCGCGCAAGACCTGGTCGTCAAGATCGGCCACGTGGCTCCCACGTCGGGCGGCATCGCCCACCTGGGCAAGGACAACGAAAACGGCGCGCGCCTCGCAATCGAGGAACTCAACGCCAAGGGCGTGACCATCGGTGGCAAGAAGGCCAAGTTCGAACTGATCGCCGAAGACGACGCAGCCGATCCGAAGCAAGGCACCGCAGCCGCCCAGAAGCTCGCCGACCAGAAGGTCAACGGCGTGATCGGCCACCTGAACTCCGGCACCTCCATCCCCGCTTCGAAGATCTACTCCGAAGCCGGCATCCCGCAGATCTCGCCTTCGGCGACCAACCCCAAGTTCACCCGCCAGGGCTACAAGACGACGTTCCGTGTCGTGGCTGACGACGTGCACCTCGGTGGCACGCTCGGCCGTTATGCCGTCAAGGAACTCAAGGGCAAGACAATCGGCGTGATCGATGACCGCACGGCCTACGGCCAGGGCGTTGCCGATGAATTCGAAAAGGCCGTCAAGGCAGCTGGCGGCAAGATCGCCGGCCGTGAATTCACGACCGACAAGGCCACCGACTTCATGTCGATCCTGACCACCATGAAGGGCAAGAAGCCTGACGTGCTGTTCTTCGGCGGCATGGACGCAGTTGCCGGCCCGATGCTCAAGCAGATGAAGTCGCTTGGCATCAACGCCAAGTTCATGGGCGGCGACGGCATCTGCTCCAGCGAGCTGCCAAAGCTGGCCGGCGACGGCATGGCTGACGGCCAGGTTGTCTGCGCGGAAGCCGGCGGTGTTGAAGGCACGCAGAAAAAGGGCATGGAAGAATTTGGCGTGAAGTTCAAGAAGCGCTTCAACGCCGACGTGCAGGTCTACGCACCTTACGTTTACGACGCCGTCAACGTGATGGTTGCTGCCATGGTCAAGGCCGGCTCCGCCGACCCGGCCAAGTACCTGCCGGTGCTGGCCAAGACCGACGGCTACAAGGGCGTGACGGGCAACATCTCGTTCGACAACAAGGGTGACGTCAAGAACGGCGCCCTGACCCTGTACACGTACAAGGGCGGCAAGCGCGACCAGCTGGCTGTTGTTCGCTGATCGGACTTCGCTCCACCAGAAAAAGCCGCCTCTCGAGGCGGCTTTTTCGTGGGTCATTGCATCTTCTACGGAATCAGTCCGCCGAAACCGTCCGCAGCCGAAGCGCGTTCGCAATCACGCTGACCGACGACAGCGCCATCGCGGCTGCTGCGACCACCGGCGACAGCAGCAGCCCGAAGAACGGATAGAGCACACCCGCTGCGAGCGGAATGCCGGCCACGTTGTAGGCGAAGGACAGGAACAGGTTCTGCCGGATGTTCTTCATCGTGGCGTGGGAGAGCCGCCGCGCACGAACGATGCCCATGAGATCGCCCTGGAGCAGCGTCACGCCCGAACTCTCCATCGCGACGTCGGTGCCTGTTCCCATGGCGATCCCCACATCGGCAGCGGCAAGCGCAGGCGCGTCGTTCACGCCGTCGCCTGCCATCGCCACGACACGGCCTTCGGCTCGCAGCCGCTGCACGATGGTCGCCTTGTCCTGCGGAAACACCTCGGCCACCACCTCGTCGATCTGCAGCTCCTTGCCCACGGCTTCGGCGGTCGTCTTGCCGTCGCCTGTCAGCATGACGATGCGCACGCCGGCCTCGCGCAAGGCCCTGAGGGCAGCAGGCGTGGTCTGCTTGATCGGGTCGGCGATGGCCACGAAGCCAGCGAGCTTTCCTGCAAGGGCTACGAAGATCACGGTGGCCGACCGGGCGCGTTGCAGCTCGGCGGCAGCGTTCAGGGGCGCCACATCGATGCCGTGTTCGGCCAGGAACCGTGCAGCCCCACTGACCAGGTCGACCCCGCCGACTTTGCCAGTCACGCCCTTGCCCACGGGTGAGTCGAAATCGGCCACATCCAGCAGCTGCAAATTGCGCTCTTGCGCTGCGGCAACAACGGCCATTGCCAGGGGGTGCTCGCTCGCGCGTTCGACACTGGCCAGCTTCTGCAGCAGATCGCCTGCCTGGTAGCCGGCAGCGGGGGCTATGTGAACGACCTTTGGGCGGCCCTCGGTGAGCGTGCCGGTCTTGTCAACGACGACCGTATCGACCTTTTCCATGCGTTCGAGCGCCTCGGCGTCGCGGATCAACACACCGTGCTGCGCGCCCCGGCCAACGCCGACCATGATCGACATCGGCGTCGCGAGCCCCAGGGCACAGGGACACGCAATGATCAATACGGCCACCGCGTTGATGAGCGCGTAGGAGAACGCGGGGCTAGGACCCCAGATCAGCCACACGGCAAACGTGAGAGCCGCTACCAGCAGTACGAGAGGAACGAACCAGCCCGCGACCTGGTCGGCCATGCGCTGGATCGGTGCGCGGCTGCGCTGCGCAGCGGCGACCATGTGCACGATCTGCGACAGCAAGGTGTCGGCTCCGACCTTCTCGGCGCGCATCACGAATCCGCCGGTCTGGTTAATCGTGCCGGCGGTGACCTTCGCGCCAATCGCCTTGACCACTGGCATCGGCTCACCCGTCACCATGGACTCATCGACGGTGCCCCGGCCCTCGACCAGCTCGCCGTCGACAGGGACCTTCTCGCCGGGTCGCACGCGCAGCATCTCGCCGGCCTGGATGGTGTCGATCTGCACCGTCTCATCCGATCCATCGGCCTTCACGCGGATCGCCGTCTTGGGTGCCAGGTCGAGCAGTGCCTTGATCGCGCCGGACGTTTTCTCGCGTGCCCGCAGTTCCAGCACTTGCCCGAGCAGCACCAGCACGGTGATCACTGCGGCAGCCTCGAAATAGATGGCGACCGCGCCGCCGTGCAGGCGCAGTTCTGCCGGGAAGAGGCCCGGCAGCAAGGTGCCGACCATGCTGTAGAGCCACGCTGCACCCGTGCCCAGCGCAATCAGCGTGAACATGTTCAGGCTGCGGTTGACGAGCGAAGCCCAGCCGCGCGTGAAGAAGGGCCAGCCCGCCCACAGCACCACGGGCGTGGCGAACAACATCTGGACCCAGTTCGAGGTCTGCGCCCCGATGAGGTGGCCGATGTCGAAGATGTGCCCGCCCATCTCCAGGGCGAACACCGGCGCGGTCAACCCCAGGCCGATCCAGAACCGGCGAGTCATGTCTCGCAGTTCGGGGCTCTCGCCTGTGTCGCTGGACGCGATCACAGGCTCCAGCGCCATCCCGCAGATCGGACAGTTGCCCGGCCCGATCTGGCGGACCTGCGGGTGCATGGGGCAGGTGTACTCGCCCGCGTTGCCCGGCTCGCCGGACTTCACGGCGGAGGCGGACGTGGCTGGCGCCGCGTGGTGGTGATGATGGTGGTGGTGGTCCGGGCCGTGTTCCATGGCAATCTCCTGCTAGTTGCAGCATGAGCTCCGGGCAGTGGCGGGCGGTTGACCGGTATCAACCGCAGCCGCCTTGCGGGACGCGCAGCCGCAGCCGCACCCGGTCTTCTGGGCCGGGGCTGCATCCGGGGCCACCGGCTCTTCCCTGATTTCTCGCGGCGTGTAGCCCGCATCCTGGATGGCCTGCGCCAGTTGCGCCGCCGAAGCAGAGCTGGTGACCCGAACCAGCTTCTCCTGGATCCGGATGTCCAGGCGAGCCCTGTCGTCGATGCCTGCGATCGCACGTGTGATGGCGCTGGCGCAGTGGCCGCATGTCATGTCGTTGACGTGGAAGGTGATCATTGCTGTGTCCTTGAGTGGTTGGTGCAGCAAGGATCAAGCTTCCCATCATGTCAGGGTCAAGAACTATTTTTGGCTTGACCTTGCCCCGGGGGGAAGCTTCATAAATTGAACTTTCCAGCCCGTGCTAACCTAACTGTTGTGAAATCCATCCGCGTCTGGCTCCTGTTGCTGCTTGCTGTGCTGCTCCCCGTTCGGGGAGCGCTGGCTGTTGCCGCGCAGTGTGCCGATCATGGGTCTTCACAGCGCACGCAGGTCCAGCAGGTGGAGCACGTTCAGCCGGGCCATCACATGGACCACATGGACCACATGGGTGACCATCAGGCCGGCGCGCAACCCGCGCATGAGCACCACGAGGCTGCAGCCCACGACCACACAGACGGCAGTGCACACGACCATCCGGGCGGCGCTGACAAGTGCAATCTTTGCTCCACCTCGTGTTGCGCCGCGGGTCTCGTCAGCGGCGCTATGGCCTTTGCCGAGCCGCAGGCGATCCCTGCCGTTTTCCCCCATCTTTATGCTCCGCCTCCGAGCTTCGTCTCCGACGGCCAGGAGCGCCCACCCCGAACCATCTGACCCCTTGAGGCCTCCGCGCGAGGCCTGATGGCGCTCGTGCGTCTGCACGGGTTTCGGCCGACCTTTATTGAGTCGGCGGTTCAGATGATTCGAAAATGAAACAACAAACCAGCTGGGCAAGCCCGGCGATAGCGCGGCTGACCGCGATTGCTGCGGCGTCAGCATTCCTGGCAGGCTGCGCCTCGTTCTCGCCCGACGGCGGATTCGACCAGGTCTCGGCGCTGACCCAGGAGCGCACAGGGCAGGGCGCGGTCGCTCATCGCACGGACGCGCAGGCGCAGGGCGCACGCAGCCGCGTGGATGAGCTTGTGAAGACGCCGCTGACGGCCGACTCAGCGGTCGCGATCGCGCTGCTGAACAACCGCGGCCTGCAGGCCCGGTTCGGCGAATTGCAGATCGCCGAATCCGATCTCGTGCGTGCGGGCCGGCTGAAGAACCCATCGTTCTCCTTCGGGCGCATCAGCGGCAACGGCGTTGTCGAGATCGATCGCGCCGTGCTGTTCGACGTGCTGGGCCTGCTGACCATGCCGGTCGCAAAAGAAGTCGGCCAGCGCCGCTTCGAGCAGGCGCAATTGCAGGCCGCCTATGACGCGGTGAGCCTTGCAGCGGAGACCCGTCGCGCCTATTTCGACGCGGTTGCGGCGCAGGAACTGGTTAAGTACTACCAGCAGGTCAAGGAGACGGCGGACATCTCCAACGAACTGGCCAAACGCATGCTCAAGGCCGGCAACTTCAACAAGCTCACCCAGATGCGCGAGCAGGCGTTCTTCGCCGATGCAACCGCGCAGCTGGCGCGGGCCACGCATCAGGCGACAGCCGACCGCGAGAAGCTCACGCGACTGTTGGGCCTGGACGGCGAGCAGTTGAAGTTCAAGCTCCCCGAGCGCCTGCCGGATTTGCCGAAGCAACCGCTGCAGGTGCTAAACGCGGAGCAGACCGCCATGGACAAGCGCCTGGACGTGTTGATGGCGAAGCGGCAGACGGAGGCGACAGCACGCTCGCTGGGTCTCACCCGGGCGACCCGCCTGGTCAACGTTCTTGAGGTCGGCTACCAGAACAAGAGCGAGACCGGCAGCTCGCGCGCCAACGGCTACGAGATCGAGCTGGAGTTGCCGCTCTTTGATTTCGGCAGCACCCGGGCCGCGCGGGCCGAAGCCACCTACATGCAGGCGGTCAACCACACAGCGGAAGTGGCCGTCAACGCACGATCCGAAGTACGTGAGGCGCACTCGGCCTACCGCACCGCGTTCGAACTGGCGAAGCATTACCGCGATGAGGTGGTGCCGCTGCGCAAACAGATCTCCGAAGAGAACCTGCTTCGCTACAACGGCATGCTGATCAGCGTCTTCGAGCTGTTGACCGACGCCCGCGAGCAGGTGGCCGGCGTGACCGGTTATGTGCAGGCGCTGCGCGATTTCTGGGTCGCGGAAACCAATCTGCAAACGGCACTCACGGGTCGCTCTCCCGGAGCAGCCAGCATGTCGCAACCCAACACGTCAGCGGGCGCAGCCCCGGCGCAAGGCCACTAAGCCAGCGCCACTGAGGAACAACACACATGTCCAATCGCAGAAATTTCTTCAAGGCTGCCGGTGCTGTTGCACTCGGGGCCTCCGCTGTGAGCCGCGTTGGCGCCGCATCACTGCCCGAAGCGGTGGTGCAGTCTTCCGCCGCCACGCAGCCGCCGCCAGCGCCATCCACCGGCAGGCCGTTCAACCCGGTGATCACGCTCAACGGCTGGTCGCTGCCGTGGCGCATGAAAGATGGCGTCAAGGAATTCCACCTCGTCACTGAGCCCTGCGTGCGTGAATTCGCGCCCGGCATGAAGGTCAACATGTGGGGCTTCAACGGCTCCAGCCCCGGACCCACGATCGAAGCGGTCGAGGGCGACCGCATCCGCATCTTCGTGACGAACAAGCTGCCCGAGCCAACGGCGATCCACTGGCACGGCATCCTGCTGCCTTCGGGCATGGACGGGGTCTCGGGCCTGACGCAGCCGCCGATCCCGGTCGGAAAAACCTTCGTGTACGAGTTCACGCTGCTGCGGCCGGGGTCGCACTTCTATCACACGCACCTGGACGAACAGCTGCAACTCGCGCTCGGCATGTACGGCTGCCTGGTCGTGCACCCCAAGGACCCGCGTTTCATGAAAGTGGACCGCGATTACATGTTCATGCTGGCCTCGTACGACGTGGAGCCGGGGGCCATGACACCGCGCGTGAGCACGATGACGGAGTTCAACATGTGGACCTGGAACAACCGCGTGTTTCCGGGCATCGATCCGCTGGTGGCCCGCACCGGTGAGCGGGTGCGTATCCGCATCGGCAACCTGACGATGACAAATCACCCGATCCACATGCACGGGCCGCACTTCGAAGTGACGGGCACCGACGGCGGCTGGGTGCCCAGGGGCGCTCGCTGGCCGGAGGTGACGACCGACATCGGTGTCGGGCAGCTGCGCGCGATCGAGTTCGATGCGGTTGCGGGCGACTGGGCGATCCATTGCCACAAGAGCCACCACACGATGAACGCGATGGGCCACAACATCCCGACGATGGTGGGCGTGGACCATCGCGGCCTGGCCGAGCGCATCACCAAGCTCGTGCCCGACTACATGGTCATGGGCGACAAGGGCATGCACGACATGGCTGAGATGGAGATGCCTCTGCCGGACAACACGCTGCCGATGATGACCGGCAAAGGCCCGTTCGGCCCTGTCGGCATGGGCGGCATGTTCAGCGTGGTCAAGGTGCGCGACGACCTCAAGCCCGGTGACTTCAAGGACCCCGGCCCGTACAAGCACCCGCCCGGCACCGTGGCCTACGAATACAAGGGCCAGTTGCAGGAGCCCACGCGCGCAGCGCCGACGGCCCCCGGCAAGACCAGCCTGTCCGTGCGACGGCCCACCGGCCACACCCACCACTGAATCAAGGAGCACTCATGATGATGAAGCCGAACATTTTTTATCGTGTCGCTGTCGCGGCTGCGTTCATGGTGGCGGGGGCCGCGATGGCTCACGGCGATGAGCGAAAAACACCGCACAGGTTCGACGCCAGCCAGGTCGAGGCAACGCCGTTCGGGCAGCAGGGCGACCCGAAGAAGGTGACTCGCACCATCCGGGTTTCGATGAGCGACAAGATGCGGTTCGAGCCCGGCAACCTCACGGTGCGCAAGGGCGAGACCGTGCGCTTCGTCGTGGCCAACAAGGGCGCCGTGCTCCACGAGATGGTGCTCGGGACGGCGCAGGCGCTCAAGGCCCATGCCGAACTGATGAAAAAGCACCCGGGCATGGAGCACGACGAGCCCAGCATGGCGCACGTCAAACCCGGGGCCAGCGGCGAAATCGTCTGGCAATTCACGCAGGCCGGCGACTTTGAATTCGCTTGCCTGATTCCCGGCCACTTCGAGGCCGGCATGGTTGGAAAGGTGGCCGTCAAATGAAACGCAGAAATCTTCTCTCATTGGCCGTGGCTGTCGCGGCAAGCGTCACCTTGCCGTCGCTGGCGAAGTCTTCGTTGCCGCTGGTCGAGGTATACAAGAACCCCGACTGCGGCTGCTGCGGCGCGTGGGTGGACCATCTCAAGGCCTCGGGCTTCGATGTGAAAGTGCACGAGACCCCCGACACCGCCCCCGTGCGCAAACGCTACGGCATACCCGACGCACTGGGTAGTTGCCACACCGCAGTCGTTGCGGGCTACGCCATCGAGGGCCACGTTCCGGCCGCCGATGTCAAACGCCTGCTGTCCCTGAAGCCCGCCGCGGCCGGCCTGAGCGTCCCCGGCATGCCGGTGGGCTCGCCGGGCATGGAAGTCGGTTCCCGCAAGGACGCCTTCGATGTGTTGCTGGTCGACAAGGCCGGCCGCACCCGTGTTTTTTCAAGCTATGCCAAGTCCTGATCGGAGAAATGAAATGAACGCAAAACACATGCTCGCACTCGCTGCCATCTCGCTGTCGGTTTCCGTCGGTGCCCAGCAAGCACCACCTGCCGCCGACCACGCTGCCCATCATCCAGCCGCCGCAGCGTCTGCTTCACCGCAGTCAGAAGGCGAAGTTCGCAAGGTGGATCTGGAACTGGGCAAGGTCACGCTGCGGCACGGGCCGTTGGCCAACCTGGACATGCCGGCCATGACGATGGTGTTCACGGTTGCGCAGCCCAAATTGCTCGAAGGCCTCAAGCAGGGCGACAAGGTTCGATTCACGGCTGACAAGAAAGACGGCACGTACGTCGTCACAGCCATCGAACCGGCCAAATGAAGCAAGCGGGTTCAGCGCACGTTGATGCAAGTCAAGGCGCTGGGCCGGTACACGCGTAGTGTTGGTTCAACCGAAGGATTCCCATGACAACTCATTTTCGATTCATCCCCCTCATCTCATCCGTGATCCTGGCTGTGGGTCTGGCCGGCTGTGCGGCCACCGCTTCGCAGGGCAACGCCCATGTTCATGCCGACGCACCCGCCAAGCCGGGCATGGGTGGCATGGGCATGATGGACATGCAGCAAAGGTGCGAAATGCACAAGAAGATGATGAGCGGCAAGCCACCTGCCGAACAGCAGGCCATGATGCAGGAGCGCATGAAGTCGATGACGCCCGAGATGCGCCAGCGCATGGAGGCGATGCACCAGCAGTGCAAATAGGCCGTGTCCGCGCTGCTGCTCCAGCGTTGCTTTGACGCTTCTGCCGTCACCGTTGCGTCGTAGGCACGTCGCGACTGATTTCGTAAGCGCCCTCCTACAACCCGCGCCAGCATTGGCTTTGCGGGGTGTTGGGGTATGCCGCCCGGTTGTGGATGAGCCACAGACCCAGTACCCTCCACGCCATTGGCCGGGGCACGGCCGCATACCGTTTGGGGGCAGGCATGGAAGTAGTGGCAAAGTTACCTTCGGCAGAGCAGCAAAGCAGCGAACTCAGGCAGATATTGAAAGCGCTCGGTGCGTTTCGCCGCGGCGAATCCGGCGTCACGCTGCCCACGGAATGGGATGGGGTGCTGGGCAAGATTGCCGCTGAGTTCAATGAGCTCACCGCGCAGACCGCTCGCACCTCGCAGAAACTCAAATCGGTAGAGGGCGCACCGCGCTCCAGCGCCAAGCCACGGCGCGTGTCCGACGAGAACCTCACCGGCTTCTGGCAATCGGATGTCGCGGTCGTCAACACCATCCTCGATGAAGTGGACGGGCTTGCCGACCATGCACTGACCTATCTTGCGGCCCTGACTGAATTCAAGCGGGGCAACACACAGGCGCAACTGCCGCAGGACTGGACCGGCGTGTCCGGCAAGGTCGCAGACGCATTCAATGACGTGGTGAACGAGAACCTGCGCATGTCGCACGAACTCGCCCGCCTGTCGCGCGTGGTCGGCAAGGAAGGCAAGCTGAAAGAACGCGCGATCGTTCCGAACGCCAGCGGCTTCTGGCGCGACTCGGCCGAGTCGATCAACTCGCTGATCTCCGACCTGGTGCACCCGACCTCCGAAGTGGCTCGTGTGATCGGCGCCGTGGCGCAGGGTGACCTGTCCAAGTCGATGGCGCTCGAAGCCGACGGCAGGCCGCTGGAAGGCGAGTTCCTTCGCACCGCGATGATCATCAACAAGATGGTGCAGCAGCTGGGCACCTTCTCTGCCGAAGTGACGCGCGTGGCGCGCGAAGTGGGTACCGAAGGCAAGCTGGGCGGACAGGCCGATGTGCAGGGCGTTGCCGGCACATGGAAGGACCTGACCGACTCGGTGAACTTCATGGCGTCCAACCTCACGGCACAGGTGCGAAACATTGCCGACGTGACCAAGGCCGTGGCGACAGGTGACCTGTCCAAGAAGATCACGGTGGACGTGAAGGGCGAAATTCTCGAACTGAAAAACACGATCAACACGATGGTGGACCAGCTGCGATCGTTCGCATCCGAAGTGACGCGGGTGGCGCGAGAAGTGGGCACCGAAGGAAAGCTGGGCGGACAGGCCGATGTGCAGGGTGTGGCAGGTACCTGGAAGGACTTGACCGACTCGGTGAACTTCATGGCGGGAAACCTGACCTCGCAGGTGCGAAACATCGCCGACGTGACCACCGCTGTGGCGGCCGGTGACTTGTCCAAGAAGATCACGGTGGACGTGAAGGGCGAAATCCTGGAGCTGAAAAACACGATCAACACGATGGTGGACCAGCTGCGATCGTTCGCCTCCGAAGTGACGCGTGTGGCGCGCGAAGTGGGTACCGAAGGCAAGCTGGGCGGACAGGCTGACGTGCAGGGCGTGGCCGGCACGTGGAAGGACCTGACCGATTCGGTGAACTCAATGGGCTCCAACCTCACGGCCCAGGTGCGAAACATTGCCGACGTGACCAAGGCCGTGGCGGCAGGCGACCTCTCCAAGAAGATCACCGTGGACGTGAAGGGCGAGATTCTCGAACTCAAGGCCACGATCAACACGATGGTGGACCAGCTGTCCTCGTTCGCGTCCGAAGTGACGCGGGTGGCGCGCGAAGTGGGCACCGAAGGCAAGCTGGGCGGAC
>JAZKFI010000003.1:39929-153539 GCA_040386575.1 Pseudomonadota bacterium | reverse complement strand
TACTGCATGCCGGCTAGAAAGTCATCCGATGGTAGTGGGCCATCATGGGGGTGTGAGCTGCAGTCTGCGGACGCGCTTTCTCGTCAGTCGCAAGAGTGTCCGTTGATTTCAATCGTTTGCTTTCTTGTCTGTCTTCGTCGGGTGTCCTGTGGAGACCCGCAATGGAAACCGGTGCATAGGCCAAATTATGTAGTCTGGGACGGGAACCGCCCCACTTGCGCCACCCAGCACAGCAAGTTCACCAGCGCCATTTGCTCAGGCGTCTGGCACTTGATGGCCATTAGCGCAGGATTGGCAATAACAATTGCAGTGCAACGGGCACGGGAGACAGCGACATTGAGACGGTTCTTGCTATAGAGAAATTCAATATTGCGCGGCAGATCCAGCTCGCTGGACGTCGTCATCGAGACGATCACCAGCTCTGCTTCCTGGCCCTGAAACTTGTCCACGGTGCCAACTCGAGCGTCGGCGGGTAGCGTTCGCTTCAGCAAATTCACTTGTACGTTGTAGGGGGCCACTACAAGGATGTTGTCCGGCGCAATCGGGTGCTCGACACCATCGCGGTCCGTGTAGCGCTGCTGGAGCGCGCTCAGATAGATCTGCTCGACCAGTGCCGCCTCCTGGGTACTTCTCTGTGCACAGCCCTTGTGTTCGATGGCGGCATGCACGATTCCAGACTGTTTTAGAAGCGCGTGCGCCGAGGTCCGCAACACAAGGTTCCTTCGCATGTTGCCGGCTTCCGGTTGCAGACGACCGTCATAAACCGCGTCGGAAATGAAGCGGCAAACTTCGGGATGCATGCGCCAGGACGTCGCGAGAAAGATGCCGCGGTCCGGTGCGATCGTGGACTCGCCACCCAGAAGGTAATCAAGTGCGGAGTCCCCCGATCGCCCTGGGTGGACGCCCTGCACCGGCTGGCTCAACTGCATCTGGTCGCCGAGGAGCACGATGTTGCGAGCGCAAGTTCCCGCCGCGACGAGATTGGCCAGGGCCACCTGCCCTGCCTCGTCAACAAACAATGCGTCGAATTGCTGATCCGCATCGAGGTCCGCAAACAACCAGGCTGTGCCTGCGACCAATTGAGCGCCGCCAGCCAGTGCGTCTTCATTCTTATGCACGTTTTCAACGCCTCCGCGCGGGTCGTCGTATTCGGAGTCGGGGTTTTGCGCACTCGCCTTTTTCACGATGTTGAAACTGCATCGCTGTTCCGTCGCTGCAGTCACGACACCGGCCAGCAAGTTGTTGATGGCCTTGTGACTGTTGGACGTGATTCCAACCCGCCAGCCTTTGTTCAGCAGGGCGACGATCATGCGAGAGCCGGTGTACGTCTTCCCCGAGCCCGGGGGGCCTTGCACATAGAGACAGGTGTGGTCCATCGCCAGCGCGGCTTCGATGCTGCCCTTCACCAGGTCTTGACCGGGACCGATGACGGGCTGCCCGGCGCGGCGGCCTGTGAGGCGAGGCGGCTCTCGCAGCAGCAGGCGTTCCAACGCCAGATATCTGCCATCTTGCGCCAGCTTGCTGTCGGCAAACCGGTACACCGCATCGATCAGCGCCGCCGAAGCAATGGGGCCGGTGGGCCCGATGCTCAGGCGCGCAGGCAAAGGACTTTTCTTCGGCCCGAGCTTGATCCGCACGCGACGGCTCGCTTCGTCGAAAGCGACGTTTCCGACAGACTCCGCTGTATCGGTCCGGGTGCAGCTGTCACCATCGGACAGCTTGGTCTCCTGCTCGGGTGCCAGGTAGGTGTAAACCGTTGACTTCTTCACAAGCTCTGGCGGGCAGGCCGGATCCGCGACCAATCCTGCCAGGCACTCCGGGTCCTCCAGCAGTTCTTCTTCGGCCATGTCCATGCGGGCGAACAATTCCCACCAACCCGGTTTCTCGGCACGCCGATGGAAGTCGAGGAGTTGCCAGGTTAGTTCGGACGCAAGGTCGGCGACCGTCCACGTCGCCTGGAGCGACGGGAGTACATCGACAAGCCGCTCGCGATACGGAATCAACCTTTGCTCTGCCAACTGCGTCTTGGTCGGTTGGACGCTACTGCCTGCCTCCCCTGTTTCTGCGAGTACGGGATTCGTCTTCCACGGCATGTCCGCCGGTCGTAGCGTCAGCAGCCAATCGCGCAATTGCAGGGTGGAGTCCACATCGTCGCGGTTGTAGTCCTCGATGTCCTGCAGCAGTTGCCCGTCCTGCGTCTCGCGCCATCGTTCGTAGTACACGATGCTTGCGCCGGCGTTCTGCACGTCGCCTCCACGCGCGGGCCGATAGAAGTGCTCCACATACTTGATCGAGTAGCTGGGCTCGGAGATACGTATGCCCTCGCGCACCACCTTGTACAGATCCACGAGCGCGCCCTGACGCAGCAGGTTGTCCACTTCGACCTCGCGCGTGGCGTGCAGACTGGATAGACGCTTGAGGGCCGACTCCTCGTAGCTGGCGTAGTGGTAGATGTGCGCGCCAGGATAGTTGCGGCGCCGCTGGGTGACGAAGTCGATGAACTGCTCGAAGGCAACGCGCTCTTCGCTGCGGCTATGAGCCCAGAATGGTTTAAAGGTCCAGTCGCCGTTTTGGAAGAAGCCCACCCCGAACAGGTATTCCAATCCGCCGATCTCCAGCGGGTTGCCCTCCATGTCGAAGAACATATCCCCGGGATCCTTGGACGGCATGCGATAGAACCCGCGCCGAGCCTCTGGATCCAGCGGCAGGACCAGGTGCTTGCGCTGCCCGGTGCGGCGCGCAAAGTCTTGCAACGCCGCCTGCGATTGCAGCTTGACGAAAGTGTCCGGATGCAGGTGCGGAACAATCGCGTCGGCGGCGAGCCCCGCCAGCGTCGTCAACGTATTGACGCCGGCATCCTGCAATTTGATCCACTGTGTGCGACGGATGTTCGCCACCTGGCACAGATGATCGTCGACAACGAGCTGCGCCTCGCAGCGCTCGCGCCAGTGACATAGATCGCAATAACCGCATGGCAGCCCGTAGGTGCCGGCCGTCTCACCCGCCGCGAGCGCTGCCACCCGCTCACGAAATCGCGCCAGTAGTGCGTTGAAATAGTGCATGTAGTCGGCGCAGCGAAAGGACCGCTGCGTCTGGTCGCCCAGCACTACGTGCATCCGTCCTGGTTCCGCCTGCTGAGCCACGGCCAGCAGGCGGCTGTAGAAAGCCAGCTGCACCAGGAACTTCGCCTTGGGCGATCGCGCGAGCTTGGTGTCCGCCACCTCATAACGCCAGGCTCCGAACGCGGATGCTTCGCCGTCCACGCGCAGCAGGAAGTCCGCATGCCCGAACAACTGGCCGTCTCTTAGCGTGGCCTGATAGATCACCTCGACACCGCTTTGCATGGCGGCCATCGTGCGTGCGACCTTGTCTTGTGTGGTTCCGCCATCGGCCGCGATATCAACAACGACCCGACCTTCAGCGCGCAGGCGATCGAGGTACGCGCGTTCGTGCTGATTGCCCTTACGGGCGATCAGTGCAGCAGAGTCATCGAGCCCTGTTTTCTGCACAAGAGGAAGGTCACCGCTGGTGTGCCGCAGGTCAAGAGCCGTCAAGTGCTCGCACTCCAGAAAGTGGACGAGGTCGGAGGCCGAGAAGAGGTGGGCACCGTTTTGGAGTTGCATCTTTTTATTTGCCCTTGGCTGTGGCCTCACCCCTTCTACGGGACAAAGACTTCATTCCGGTGGTATTCAAGGTAAGGAGCATGCCGGGCATCGACCCGACGAAGGCGAAGACCTTCACCAAATCCAAGCGCTTGAGCGTCAGCTGCGCTGAGGCGCCGAGATCTGAGGAGCGCACCGTCGTCAGAAAAGCTGACGAATCCTGCGTCAAACGCCGCGTCCATGTGTGGCGCCAACAGCAGTCCGTTGAACGGGTCTGTCTTTTCGACGGGTGAGGACGCGGTCCACGGCTTGATGTGGGACGCGCGCAGCAACTGAGGGGCCTCAAGTCCGGTAACAGCGCACGAACGCCAGTAGTCAACAAGTACCTGCCTGAAGTCGCCATGTCCTATGCGATAGGACGAAAGCGTCTGTCCATCGTGGCCGGGAAGCAGGCCGTGCAACTCTGAAGTCTCGTGCGCATCTCCAGGCGGCAAAAGTACCGAACTTGAGGCCGTCAGCACGCTACTCTGTTGCGCGGAAGGCGAATGAGGTGAAGCAGAGACTTCATCCAGGAACTGGATCAAGGCATCCTCTGTTTCAAACGTCAGGCCCCATCCGTATCCGATTTCGTTCTTTCCAGTGTTCCGGCGCTTCGGAAAGAGTTTCATGTTGCTGGAGTGGTAGTAATCAGTAGCCACTGTGAGGCCCTTCACCTTCCCACGGAGATCAGGAACCGTCGAGCCGGGATGCGCGACCAGCGCGGTGACGCCATTCCTGGATGTTCGGTTGAGGTACACAGGCAAGAACTTGCCTAGCTGATACCCACGCTTTTTGTCCGTTTCGTGGACGACGATATAGCCCCGCGAGGCGAGGTGGCGTTCAACTACTGCGATTTCGATCATTCTTCTTGTCTTCCTGAAAAGTGCGGGCTTGTGTGCCAGAGGGACACGGAGTTGCATTGGAGGCAATGTTCGGCGATCGAGGATACCGCTGCGTGCGATGTTGTTGGTCATTCCGAAGCAGGTGGTTTTGGCGCTATGCATGGACCACCCCCATCAAGCTTCTAGCGGAGCCATCATCCGCCGCACCAGGCTCACGCTGTGAGCCTCTGATCAACGATAGTCAGTTGTCGCCGATTTTTGACACTTGCAGGGCGACGCATAAATGCTGCTAAACCGTCGCGCCACGCCTTGCCCTGCGTGCCGGCGATCTCCCCTTTTTGGGCCAGGAGAACGCTCATGAAAATAAACTGCAGACCCGGTGACCTTGCCGTCGTTGTCACGGCTGAGAACGTGGCCAACATTGGTCGAATCGTGCGGATCATCGGCCCGCATAGCGGTCGCGGCAAGCTCGCCATGATGGGCCGCGGTCAGGTATGGCTCGCTGCCTGTCCACAGGCAATGACCTGGACGATAGGTTCGCGCATTTTCCTGCGCACCAAGGGACCGATCCCTGATGAGTGCCTGCGGCCCATCCGGGGGAACCCGGCGCGGGACAGCCTTGAGGTGAAGGCCGGTTCCCCGGTTGGAGTTGTCGGAGGCGGGCAATGAAAATCTTCTTCCGCAATGAGCAGGTCGCAAACCAACCGGCGTCATTCTCACCGTCAGCCAGCAAGCCTGCGCTGGTCGTCCATGACTGGTTGCGGCGTGGGTTGATCGCCCGGGGCGACATCCACAGTTTCCCCCCGGTGACGCGAGCTGATTTCACGCTCGCACACGCCCCGGATTTCGTTCAGGGGATTCTGGACCTGGAGATAGAGAATGGGTTTGGAACCACAGATCCGGAGCTGACCACTTCGCTCTACTACACCACGGGTTCGCTCCTTGCGGCGTCCCGGCAGGCGCTTGGCGCAAGCGAGATCACTTGCTCTCCTACCAGTGGTTTCCACCATGCGGGCTACGCGCGGGCGGGCGGATACTGCACCTTCAACGGGTTGATGGTTGTCGCCATGAAGTTGTTGAAGGAGGGCGCAGTCCGGCAAGTCGGGATCATCGACTGCGATGTCCACTTCGCCGATGGAACAGAAGACATCATTGGGCGGTTGAAGGTGAGGAAACAGATCAAGCATCACACCATGGGGAATCGCTTTCACAGTCGATCCGACGTAGGCCCTGGCGCCAGAGGCTTCTTCAACTGGCTGCAAACGGCGATTGAAGATTGCCGCGAAGCCGATCTCGTGATCTACCAGGCTGGTGCGGATCCGCATATCGACGATCCTCTCGGAGGGCTTTTGACCACGGCGGAAATGTCGCGCCGCGATGCGGAGGTCTTCACTCAGTTTCAAGGCCGCGCGCTCGTCTGGAATCTGGCGGGTGGTTATCAGGTGGATGACACTGGGGGCATAGCGCCGGTGCTGCGCCTCCACCGGAACACGTTGCGTGCAGCGCTTGTCGCCCACCAGGAGAAGCCATGAAAGCCGACTCACTCATCGACCCGGGGCTGATCCAGGCCTACCTGGAGACCCATTACCACGTGTTTTCGGACGCACCTTTCTTCCTCAAGATCGGCGAACCTTCGGCCGAGTTGCTCAAGCTGCATGAAGCGCAAGGGCTTGACTGCAGTGCCTACGTAACCGCATGGAATCCGTTTAGCCGTGAACTGGAGCCTGACGAAAACAATGCGCGCAATGCGACTCTCGTTGCCGAACTTCAGGCACGCGGGTTGGCTTTTGTTCAAGGAGAGGGCCGACATCCAATCAGCAACTATGGCGAGGCGAGCTTTCTCATCATCGGCGCGACGCGCGACGAAGCGAAGGCACTTGGCGATCGACATCAGCAGAACGCTGTTGTCTGGTGCGGCAGCGACGCAGTCCCCGAGTTGGTCTTGATGAAGTGAGCGCTCAGGGCTTGCACCGAAGCGTCGCGCCGCCGCGCAACCTTGCACACGCTGACTGAATTCTCCTGAGTTCTCCTGCGCGATCCGCGCCACGCGATCCCGTTGGGTGCCGGGCTGCACAAACGATCAGTGGTGCCAGCTCATACGATGAGCCTGCCGACCAAGATCATCCTCATTGACCCCGCTTGCCACTGACGGCAGACATGGGTCAAGAGCATTCACAAGCCGAGCAGGGATTATTCGGTCTATGCAACCGCTGCTGCATGTGAAACACTTTGTAGCTGCAAGCGGAGGGGAAATCGCCAATGAGCGAAGTAGTACGGCTATATCAATACAAAAGTTTGCTCGGCTCAAAGCGCGCGACATCAGTTGAAGATCTGATGGCGGCCCTGGAGATTTCGCGCGCCACAGTGAAGCGCGACATCGCCAAACTGCGAGACCAGCTTCGCGTTCCGATCCGCTTCGATCGCGATCAGGGCGGGTATGTCATCGAAGAGGGCCAGGGTCACAGGGACTCGGAGTTGCCGGGACTCTGGTTCAGCGACCGCGAGATCCTTGCGCTGACGACGATCCAGCAACTGCTGTCCCAGCTCGCGCCAGGCCTGCTCGGCTCCAAGCTCAAGCCGCTGCAAGGGCGGCTTAGCCAGTTAATGGAAAAGCATGGGCTGGCTGCCGAAGACGTGGCCCAACGCATTCGCCTTGTTCATGCGGGCAAGCGACGAGTCAGACCGCAGTTCTTCGAGGCCGTTGCCGCCGCAACGATCGGCCGCAAGAAACTGCGCGTCGCGCACTTCAACCGGCAGACGGGCAACACGGTGGAACGTGAAGTGTCGCCGCAGCGGCTGGTGCATTACCGCGACAACTGGTACCTGGATGCCTGGTGCCATCTGCGCGACGACTTGCGAAGCTTTTCTGTGGATGCGCTGACCGATGCTCATGTGCTGGAGAGCAGTGCGAAAGAGATCGCGGCGAAGCGCCTGGACGAGATGTTGAGCGTGAGTTACGGAATTTTCGGTGGAGCACCCAGTGCATGGGCCGTCTTGAAGTTCACGCCGGAGCGTGCAAGGTGGGTGCGTGGGGAGCAATGGCATCCGATGCAGGAGAGCCGGGAGGAGCCGGATGGCAGCTACGTGCTGTCGGTTCCGTATTCAGATGATCGGGAGATTCTGGGGGACATCTTGCGGTATGGGGCGGATGTCCAGGTGCTTGAGCCCAAGCAGCTACGACAGAAATTGCATAAGACTTTGCTGCTCGCGGCGGCAACTTATGTTTGAGGCGGCCGAAGAAGCAGACCAAAGGGGTTCTGCCCTATCGAGGAAGCACAAAATGTCGAGAAAGTGTGTTTTCTAAAGCATGAATCCGAGCGAGAGATTCTTGAATCTATGTAAGGAGAGAGTTGATGAGTGTCGAAAATTTACTTGAATGGTTTGACAATTCGGCTCGCCCTTTTTTGCAAAAGCACGCACCGGAGCGACTTGCGTCACTTGAGAATGATCATGCGCGCCTAAAGCGATTGTTGGGGTTGCCAGACAAGGTAACGGTCTGCTTCTTGGGCAATTCGGGCATAGGAAAGAGCACGCTTTTAAATGCTTTGGCGGCCGGTGGCGACCACGTCTTGCCTGCTGGTGGTATTGGCCCACTGACTGCCCAAGCCACAGAAGTGCACTATAGCCAAACACCGATGTTTCGCGTGACCTATCACCAACGCAAGCATCTTTGGAAGGTGGCCTTTGCGCTTGAACGGCGGCACGAAAACGAACTTCGAAAGGCAGGTCTTGCTAACAAGCTACCTGGACCGGTGCAAGGCGGCGACACATCTTCGGAGCTCGATGAGAACCTGGACGAAGAAGATCGTGAGGATGCCACTGCAGCTGCGGAACTGGTGACTTTTGCAGAAGGCGAGAGCGGGGACGAGGGGCGGGCTAGCGAGGCAATCGAGCAAATTGTTAAGCAGGCTAAGTTGATTGTTACGGGTGATCAATTTAGCAAGGTATCACTCCCATACTTGGTCGATGCGCTTCGAGTCGCATGCGACGTAAAGCCACGCTGGCAGCAGTCGATTCATGAGCATGACGCGCGGCGGCTGGCACGAGTACGCCAAGTTTTGAAGTTACCCAAAGATCGGCGTATTCACGAAAATCGCCAAGGTGACGGACGAAGCGCATTTATGTCTGACCTTAAGGATCACGCGGCCGGGTACCTCGCACCACTTATTGAGCGCATTGAGGTTGGTTGGCCATCTGATGTTCTCAGGTCCGGTGTCGCCTTGGTTGACTCCCCGGGGTTGGTATTGCACAAGATGCATACCGGGACATCACGAAGAAGTATGTGCGGGAGCAGGCTCGCGCGATCATTCTTGTGGTGGATCGCGCCGGCCCAACCGACGCGTCGGTTGAAGTCCTTCGTAGCAGCGGTTACTGGGACCGATTAGTCGGAGCAGCGGACGATCCGGCGAGCGATCCGTGCGCGATGCTCATCGCCGTAACGCGAGTGGATGACGTAGCTCAAACTGCATGGCAAGACTGGGACACCACAGCAAGCACGAGGCCTAAGAGGCGCGAGGTGTTTATGCAGCACGTCTTGGATTTCAAGCCGCGCATGCGAGACCAGATCGCAGAGCAGTTGGGTCGTATTGGCAGTTCATCTAACGCATCTGTTCAAACTGCTCGAGAGCAGGCCAAAGCGACGATTTTGGAGAGCCTCGAGATTCACCCAGTCTCCGCTCCCGAGTTTGCAAAAATCATTCGAGCAGACGAGGAGGATCCTCCAACAATGCTCAAAGAAGCGGCCGACACTGGGGTACCGGAACTGCAGGCTGCCTTGGTCCGACTCGGAAACATGGAGCGATCACGTCGTAGTGAGCAAACGCGACAAGTGGTTGATCGTTTCACAAGCACGCTCTTGAACGAACTTAACATTGTCGACGCGCAGTGGCGGACAGAAGGACGAGCCGCTGATGAAGCACAACGCCTAGAGGAAGCGTTGCAAGTGATCATTCAGCCTAAGCTTGAGGAGTATGGCCGTCGAGCTGGAGCATTTCGTGAGTTTTTGGAATCGACTGTTGAGGCGAAAATTGAAGCGCTAGTCCTTGAGGCTAAAGCTGCGGCGGAGGTGGAGGTAAGAACGTATCTCACCTCCCTGCGATACGCGCATTGGGCAACATTGAGGGCTGCCGTTCGGCGAGGCGGGGCCTTCTACGGCAGCCGGGTCATCAATTTGCCCGACGACATTAGCAATTATTTTCAAGAACCGATGGCTGCTGTGTGGGGCCAAAAATTGCTACGCGACATCCGTAAACGCACAACCGAGCTTTCCTCAGACGTCGAGCAGATGGTTTCGGAAATTTGCACTTGGGCCAATGAAAACGGCGGCGCCACAGTGAATAAGAACTTGTTGTTAACCCAGCGTGAGCGAGTTGCGGCGCTTGCCGAACAAATGAAACAGGTTGGCAAGGACGCGGTTGATGAGCTGCGCAACACTGTCAAATCTCGCCTATCGGAAGCGATCCGAGGCCCGGTGGAACGCGCGTGTAAGAAGTTCGTAGCCCAGGGTGACGATGTGGGGCCAGGAGTTAAGTATCGAATACTTGAGCTCTTCAATGACTTGGCAGAAAAGGCGACAAGAGCCGCGCAAGAGCCGGCTATTTCCATTTTGCAGACTAATTTTGCGGCGGTTCGAGAAGAGATTCAGTTGGCTTTCCGTCAGGGTGGAAATCCAATAACGGGCACTGCCGAACTTATCGTCGAAAAGCACGAGGAGCGCGTCAAACGCTCGGACGCTAAAAAGCGTGGCCCTGTTTTAGTAGAACTGGAAGCGGTGTTGGGTTCTTTTCCGGGGAAGTCGGAAGTTAGTTCAGAGAATCAATAGCGGTAAAGGGGCTGAAAATGCTGGTCGAATACGGTGGAGGTACGCGAGCGATTTTGAGAGCGGTGGACGACTTCGGGTTCGAATCCTATGACCTTGTAAGCGTTCCTTCCCGTCTAGCCCGCGCTCAGTCGCCTTCGCCGCTAGTTGAAGCAAATATTGATCGACGTCGCGTCACGGCTTTGCAGTCACCTGCGCAACTGGCCTGTGCGCGCGTCCTTGACAACGGCGACAACTGGCTCGCGCTAAGCACCCGAACGCTGGCTCGGCTCTATGCTGGTTTTTTGGTTGCAGAAGATCCACAGCGCCGCCTCGATGCGCGAAAGGCTGCCACCTTGATGCATCAAGTGAGCCTGGTGCAACACATTCTTGAGCGCCCCAATCTTCGCAAAGTCTTGATCGGTGATGAGGTCGGTCTAGGCAAAACCATTGAAGCCGGATTGCTCATGCAGCGATTGATTGAGCGTAACCCTGCGATAAGAATTCTCTACCTCGCTCCAGCTCGTTTAGTAGGAAACGTGGTGAGCGAGTTACGCGACAAGCTTGAAATAAATGCAAGAGCCTGGGTTGCGGGACCCCTCGGCGACGCTCGACTGAGCGAGGACAGTATTGTTGTGGCCAGTATTCACAAAGCCGTGTTCGGGGCCAATCTTTCTGAAGTCGCCGCCAGCGGCCCATGGGATGTTCTATTTGTCGATGAGTGCCACCATTTGTCCGATTGGGATCCATCGGGTGGCAAGCCAAACCAATCGTTCAAGCTTGTTAGTCAGATTGTGAAAGCGATGACGCCGACTGGCAGACTGGTCCTAATGAGCGGTACACCGCATCAGGGCAATGAGGCAAGGTTCAAAAATATATTGCGCCTTTTGTCCGATGATGGCAAGAGTATTGAAGGAGCTGCTGGACGTGTCATCTTCAGGACCAAGGATCGCGTGCGTGATTGGAAAGGCGCGCCGCTTTTTCCCGCTCGAGATGTTCGGAAGCCGGTGGTTGTAAGTCTGGGTCTAGAGTATGAACGCTGGTATCTTGGGATTGCGGCGCTGTATGACTCAGAAGGTCCGAATGGAGCCAGGGCACGGGCTGCAGGTTGGGCAAAGGGCCAGGCGTTGCAATGGGCCGCTTCCAGCGTTCAGGCGGGGGTCGGATTTCTAGTTCGTCTTGCAATGCGTAGGCTTGGGTGGTCCCTTGGAAACCCCGCGCTCAGTCGATCTATAGCTGCGCTGCGTCCATACCGAGGGGGCTCGCCCGATGAACCCGTGGCCCAGCTATTTGCTCGGCTTGCACGCCAGGTAGGCGCGCCTGCGATGGAGGAAGAGACGCTGGAGGATGAAGAAGATTCCGAAGACGATTGGAAGCCCGACGCGGATCATCTTGCCAGCTTGCTCGAAGAGGGAGTCAGCTTAATTGGAACCGCTGCGTCTCAGGCTAAGTGGGACGCTATGTGTGCCTTGATTGACGACGCAGATGGAGAGAAGGTCGTCCTGTTCGCGCAACCCGTGGAGACTGTCACCGTTGTGGCAAGTGTTCTCGAACGTCGATATAAACAGAAACCGGCGCTGATCATAGGAAATCAAGGGGACGAAGAACGTCTGGCGGAGGTTGCCCGATTTCAGAGCGATGATGGTCCTCGGTTCCTTGTGAGTTCCCGCGCAGGTGGTGAAGGCTTGAACATGCAAAGGGCTCGACGGCTAATCCACCTAGATGTGCCTTGGAATCCGATGGAACTAGAGCAACGCATCGGTCGCATCCATCGGTTTGGATCGCGCAAAACCGTCATTGTTGACTCTGTCGTTGCGAGGGGCAGTCGGGAAGTGGATATGTATCGCGTCGCCCGCGAGAAGTTGGCGCTGATCGCCAGAAATTTGGATCCGGAGCAGTTTGATAGCTTGTTCAATCGTGTGATGTCATTGGTTCCGCCGAAAGAACTTGAGAGCGTGCTGAGTGACGTCACAAATACGCTGGGTCTTGATGACCCCGCCATTCAGCAGATTGGCAAACTTGTGACGGAAGGGTTCTCTTCTTGGAATGCATTTGATGAGACTTACCGGCGACAGGCTGAACAGATTCGAGCAACTGAACCTGGCGAAGCGCACTGGGCGGACGTAGGTCACTTTTTAGTGAAACATGGGGGTGCGGAAGAGCAGGATGACGCGGTATTTGGTAGCTTTACCTTCAAGGAAAATGAAATAGTCGCAATCGAGGAACGAGTGCCGAGCATTCGCATTGCTGGCCGCCAATTCGCATGTGGTGATACAGGAGGGCTGCGGGCGGCTGCGGCGGATGGTAGCGAGGTCCATCAATTGGGTCTGAATATTGATGCTGTTCAAACGGTTCTTTCGCAAACCTTCAGTTCGAGTCGAAAAGTAGGCCCGGTCTTTTTGAATCGGGGCAACGACCTTGACTTTCTTGGATCGCAGGGCGAAACGACCGTTGCACTAGTCTTCTTGAGACAGAAGTTGGAGCAAGAGCGTGGTATTTGGGCTGAGCGCGACTTAACCCTGCATTGCTATGTTCTGTTGGGCGATAGTCCGGAAGCTGTCGAACTTAACCCGCAACAGAGAGCCGCACTAGTTCGATCTAGTCATAACGTCTCACGTGTGAAAGATGGTGGCATTGTGCGAGTTCGATCGGACCTGGAGGCCATAGAAGCGTCGCTCTTTCGCGCGCTGAAGCGGCCGACTGACGATCAGCTCGCCGCGGGCGCTCGCTACGCGGTCTGGCCATTGGCAGTACTGGTCATGATTTGAGGGGATGCTGAATGCGATCTCAACTCAAGACACGGAGTGTCTTTCCTATACGAGGGTGCTTCCCAAGTTTCGTCGGGGCAATGCAGGGCTTGAGTCGAGGTGGGCGTGTTGCCTGCTCTAGCCGCTCGCGCCGAAATATGATCGCCCCTCAACCAAGGCAACCCATTAATGGCAATCAAGAAATCTGACCTCTATAGCTCGCTGTGGGCAAGCTGCGACGAGTTGCGTGGGGGGATGGATGCCAGCCAGTACAAGGACTATGTCCTGTTCATGCTGTTCATCAAATACATCAGCGACAAATACGGCAACAGCAACGACTTCGCCCCGCCCGTGGTCATCCCCACGGGCGCCAGCTTCAAGGACATGGTGGCGCTCAAGGGCAAAGCCGACATCGGCGACAAGATCAACACGCAGGTCATCCAGCCGCTGATCGATGCCAACGCCCGCCTTGCGCGCAGCGACTTCCCCGACTTCAACGACCCCAACAAGCTTGGCGAAGGCTCGGCGATGGTCGAGCGGCTGACCAACCTGGTGGGCATCTTCCAGAAGCCCGAACTCGACTTCTCGGACAACCGAGCGGAAAACGACGACATCCTGGGCGACGCCTACGAATACCTGATGCGCCACTTCGCCACCGAAAGTGGCAAAAGCAAAGGCCAGTTCTACACGCCGTCAGAAGTCAGCCGCGTCATCGCGAAGGTGCTGGGCATCGGCCCGCACAACGCCAAGGCATCGACCACCGCCTACGACCCCACCTGCGGCTCGGGTTCGTTGCTGCTGAAGGTGGCTGCGCAAGCCGGCACGCACATCACCCTGGAAGGCCAGGAGATGGATGTGACCACCGCCGGCCTGGCGCGCATGAACATGATCCTGCACGACTTTCCGACGGCCAGCATCCTGACGGGCAACACGCTGTCCGACCCGAAGTTCAAGGACGGCCAGCAGTTGCGCACCTACGATTACGTGGTGGCCAATCCGCCGTTTTCGGTCAAGACCTGGAGCACTGGCCTGACCCCCGCCACCGACCCCTGGCAGCGCTTCGCCTGGGGCGAGCCGCCGGCCAAGCAGGGCGACTACGCCTTCCTGCTGCACATCATCCGGTCGATGAAGGGCACGGCACAGGGTGCCTGCATCCTGCCGCACGGCGTGCTGTTTCGCGGCAATGCCGAGGCCGCCATACGCAGGCAGCTGGTGCGCTCGGGGATCCTGAAGGGCATCGTCGGCCTGCCGGCCAACCTGTTCTACGGTACCGGCATTCCCGCCTGCATCCTGGTGCTGGACAAGGCCGGTGCCGCAAAGCGCGCCACTGAGGGCACTGGCATCTACATGATCGACGCCAGCAAGGGCTATATCAAGGACGGCAACAAGAACCGCCTGCGCGAGCAGGACATCCACCGCATCGTCGACACGTTCCAGCGCCAGGGTGAGGTGCCACGCTACGCGCGGTTGGTGCCATTGGCGGAGATCGCCGACCCGAGGAACGACTTCAACCTCAACTTGCCGCGCTACATCGACAGCAGCGAGCCAGAAGACCTGCACGACATCACCGCCCATCTGCGTGGCGGCATCCCGGCGCGTGACCTCGACGACGCCGCCGGCCCGTTGGCGCCTTACTGGCAGGTGCTTCCTGGCGTGCGCAGTGGCTTCTTCGAGTCGTCGGGCCACGCGGGTTATGTGCAGTTGAAGCCGCCCCTGTCCGAACTGAAGGTCGCCATCCTGGGTCATGCCGAATTCAAGGCGTTCAATAAGAAAGCCACGCAGCGCTTTGCCGACTGGCGCGCTGCCGCGACGAAACGCCTGCGAGCATTCGGCGCAGACGAACATCCCAAGGCGCTGATCGAGACACTGGCCGAAGAACTCTTGACCGCCTTCGCCGACGTGCCGCTGATCGATGCCTATGACGTCTACCAGCACCTGATGGACTACTGGGCCGCGACGATGCAGGACGACGCGTACCTCATCGCCGCAGACGGTTGGGTGGCGAAGACCCGCCGAATTTTGGAGACCGACAAGAAGGGCAAGACCAAAGACCGCGGCTGGACCTGCGAGTTGATCCCCAAGGCCTTGATCGTGGCCCGCTACTTCGCCAAGGAGCAGGCCGCTCTCGACGCGTTGCAGGCCGAACTGGACGCGGCTGTGGCCAGCCAGACCGAGCTGGAGGAAGAGCAGAGCGGAGAAGACGGCGTCTTTGCCGACTACGACAGCATCACGGCCGTGGCCGTGAAGGAGCGAGTGAGCGAGATTGGCAAAGACCGCGACGGTGCCGCCGAATTGAAGTTGCTCAAGCAGTGGCTCGATCTGGGCAACCGCATCACCGCGCTCAAGAAGCAGGTCCGTGAGGCCGAGGTGGCGCTGGACACGGTGGCCTACGAGAAGTACCGGGCGCTGACCCAGGCCGACATCCAGTCGCTGGTGATCGACGACAAATGGATGACGACGCTGGTCGGCACTGTGCAGGGTGAACTTGATCGGGTCTCGCAGACGCTGTCCGGCCGTATCCGCGAGCTGTCTGAGCGCTACACTAAGTCGCTGCCACATCTCACTGATGAGGTTGCCGCGCTGACCAACAAGGTAGCGGCACACCTTGAGAAGATGGGGGCGATGTGGAAGTAAGCTCGGGCTACAAGCAGTCAGAGGTCGGCGTCATTCCGGAAGATTGGGAATGCGCGTCAATAGCGAACGTTGCCAGACTCGAGAGCGGACACACACCCAGTAAGCGAATGCCAAGCTATTGGGGAGGAACGGTCCATTGGGTCTCTCTTCACGACTCGCAATCGCTAGATGGTCCCGGCATCAGTGCCACAGCAAGAACAATCACCGAGGATGGGCTGAGTAACTCATCGGCCCGCCTGCTTCCGCAGGGGACAGTTGTATTCTCGCGAACTGCCACAGTCGGTAAGGTAACAGTGCTGGATAGTCCAATGGCAACAAGTCAGGATTTCGCCAACTACATCTGCGGACCCAAGCTACACAACCACTTCCTCGTGTACCTGTTCCGCAGCATGGGGCGAACCTGGCAAGGATTGATGGCGGGCAGTATTCACAACACGATTTACATGCCCGTTTTCAAGGCGCTGAAGATCGTCCTTCCCCCAGTGTCAGAGCAACGAGAAATCGCAGCTGCATTGAGCGACATTGACGCGCTACTGGCCTGCTTGGACCGCCTCATCTCCAAGAAGCGCGACCTCAAGCAGGCCGCCATGCACCAACTCCTCACAGGCCAGATCCGGCTTCCGGGTTTTCAGGGCGAGTGGGCGGTGAAGAGGCTCGGCGAACTTGGCACAACCTACGGCGGATTGACTGGTAAGTCAAAGGCGGACTTCGGAACCGGCACAGCCAGATACGTGACCTTCATGAACGTCATGACCAACACGGTAATTGACTGCAGCGCGTTCGAGGCAGTGTGCGTATCTCCAGCGGAGAATCAGAATAGTGTCGAACCTGGCGACCTACTCTTTAATGGTTCGTCCGAGACACCCGAAGAGGTTGCTCTGTGCTCGCTTGTGCCACACGATGTGCATAACCTGTACCTCAACAGCTTCTGTTTCGGTTTCCGGCCCCGGATGGAGGCAGTGATGGACGGGCTCTTCCTGACTTACTACATCCGCAGTGCGGAAGGCCGCGAGATCATGAGGTCGCTCGCTCAGGGCTCGACGCGCAACCTCTCAAAGAAGGCGTTGCTCGCGGCCGAGGTCAGAGTGCCGAGCCTGCGCGAGCAGTTGGCCATCGCTGGCACGTTATCGGATATGGACGCCGAACTCACCGCCCTCCAGGCCCGCCGCGACAAGACGCGCGCGCTTAAGCAAGGGATGATGCAAGAGCTTCTCACTGGACGAACGCGCCTCGTATGAAAGCCGCCTCATGACCCGACTCCTCCGCCCCGAACGAGTGACGCAAAACCGCGTCGTCCTGCGCTTCACCGCGCCTGTTTCGGGCGGAGGGCTGGGTTACCGTTCCCTCGGTGATTGGCACGGTCGCGAGCACAACCGGTCCATCGAGACCACATTGCTGCGCGACAACCTGCTCGCTCGTGGCTACACACCGGCGCAAGTTGGCGCGGCGCTGCAGAAGCTGGAGACCGCGGCGGATTCCACCGGCATTACGCTCTATGCCGCCAACATGCGCACCTATCAGTTGCTGCGTTACGGCGTCCCGGTTCAGACCGCAGCAGGGCAAGCGCACGAAACGGTTCACCTGATCGACTGGGCGAACCCAGAGGCGAATGACTTCGCGCTGGCCGAAGAAGTCACGTTGAAGGGCGGCTACCAGCGCCGCCCAGATATCGTGCTGTACCTGAACGGGATTGCCATCGCAGTGGTCGAGCTCAAACGTAGCTCGGTGGAACTGGCCGATGGTGTGCGCCAGCTCATCACCAACCAGGAAGAGATCTTCAACAAGGTCTTTTTCAGCACCGTGCAGCTGGTGCTGGCCGGTAGCGACTCACAAGGCCTGCGCTATGGCACCACCGGCACACCAGAGCAGTTCTTCGTCGAGTGGAAGGACGAAGACCCAACTGCGGCCGATGGTTCGCCGGGCGTGCTGCTGGACAGGCCGCTGGTGCAGCTGTGCAACAAGGCGCGGTTGCTGGACCTGATCCGCAACTTCATCATCTTCGATGGGGGCCAGAAAAAGGTGCCGCGGCAGCATCAGTTCTTCGGCGTGAAAGCGGCGCAGGAGCGCATGGCGCGACGCGAAGGTGGCGTGATCTGGCACACCCAGGGCAGCGGCAAGAGCATCCTGATGGTGCTCATCGCCAAGTGGCTGCTGGAGTACGACCCCGATGCGCGCATTCTTGTCATCACCGATCGCGACGAGTTGGACAAGCAAATCGAGGGTGTGATGCGCAACGCCGGCGTGATCGGAACCGACTCACCTTCACCGCGCATCACTTCGCGCGCCGAGTTCGCGCAGAAGCTGACTGCTGCCACGCCGCGCCTGCTGTGCGCGCTGCTCCACAAGTTCCAGCCCGACCTGACCGGCGCGGCCCCCAAGGTGCAAGGCCGCTTCTACGTCTTTGTCGATGAGTGCCATCGCACCCAGGGCGGCGACATGAACAAGCAGATGAAGCGGTGGCTTGAAGGCGCGGTGTTTGTTGGCTTCACCGGAACTCCGCTGCTGCGCCGCGACAAGCAGATGACGCGCGACGTGTTCGGCACCTATATTCACACCTACAAGTTCCACCAGGCAGTGGCCGACAAGGTGGTACTGGACCTGAAGTACGAGGCGCGTGACGTGCCACAGCAGTTGCTGACGCCGGAGAAGATCGACGCCTGGTTCGAGCAGAAGACCAAAAACCTGAACCGCTACCAGAAGTCGGTGCTGCGGGGCCGCTGGGCTACTCTGGAAAAGCTGATGAGCGCCGCTGAGCGAAAGCAGCGCATCATTGCCAACATCATCGAGGACTTCAGCCTCAAGCCCCGGCTGGACAACAACCGCGGAACGGCGATTTTGGTGGCCGCGTCGATCTACGATGCCTGTCACTACTTCCGGTTGTTTCAGCACACCAATTTCGGCCCTTACTGCGGGGTCATCACCTCCTATGAGCCGAACCACAACGCAATCTCGCGCGAGCCGCCCAACAGCGACGAGCGCTACAAATTCGACACGTACACCAGGCACGTGCTGAAGGCCGGGCAGACGACCAAGCAGTACGAGGACGAGACCAAGCGCCGCTTCAAGGACGAGCCGGCGAACATGAAGTTGCTGATCGTGGTGAGCAAGCTGCTCACCGGCTTCGACGCGCCGAGCTGTACCTACATCTACCTGGACAACGAGCTACGCGACCACAACCTGTTTCAGGCCATCTGTCGAACCAATCGACTGGACGGAGCCGACAAGGACTACGGGCACATCGTTGACTTCAAGGAACTGTTCGGCGACGTGCAGCAGGCGATCGCAGTTTACAGCTCGGACGAGCTGGACATTGACGGCGGTGGTGATGGCGGCAAGGACGGCGGCAACAACGTCGAACTGAAGAACTGGCTGGTGGAAGGCAAGACGCAGCTGGACGGCGCACGCGAGGCCTTGCACTACCTGTGCGAGCCAGTGCCACCACCGCGGGACATGGAGCAGTACCTGCGCTACTTCTGCGGGGACGCGGCCGACGCCCACGCGCTGGATGCAACCGAGGCGCTGCGCACCTCGTTCTACAAGGCGGTCGCGCTTGTCGTGCGGGCCTATGCGGATATCGCGACGCACCTGACCGAGGCGGGCTATACCGACACCGAGGCTGATGCGATCAAGGGCGAGGTCGAGTTCTATGCCGGCATCCGCGCATCGGTCAAAAAGCATGCGCAAGAAGAGCTGGACATCAAGCCCTTCGAAGCCGATATGCGCCACCTGCTCAATACCTATGTGCAGGCTGATGCGGCGACGAACCTGGGCGACCTGGGTGCCTTGTCGCTGACCGAACTCATCGTGCAAAGCGGTATCCACGACGCCATCGCCAGGAAGCTGAACGAGCAGGGCCAGTTGTCGAAGAAGTCGATCGCCGAAGGAATCATCAACAACGTCCGCAAGACAATCATTCGCGAGCAACTGACCGACCCGAAGTTCTACGAGCAGATGTCGAAGTTGCTTGATGATCTGATCGTGCAGAGCCGGACCGATGCGCAGGCGTATGAGGAGTTTTTGCGCAAGGCGGAGGACCTGGTGCGCAAGCTGGCCGACAAGCAGCCTGGTTCTGATCTTCCGGCTTCGCTTCGCAACCATGCCGAGGCGGCAACGATTTACAACAACCTGGATTCGATCCCTGCCAGGACCTTCAAGTACCCCACGGACGATGAATACAGGGCCGAATTGGCGCTGAGAATTGATCGCACGGTACGTGACCATGCACCGGCCGACTGGAAGGGCGATGAGACGCGGGAGCGCACCGTGCAAAACAAACTCTTCCCGTTGCTGGATCGGGACCCGGAGGCGACGCTGGCGCTCTTCGACATCATCAAGAACCAGCCGGGTTACTGATGTTGATGCAAGAGACTATCGAGCTGGGAAAGCTTGCCATCTCGTTGATCCGTAAGGACGTCAAGCATGTCCACCTGACCGTTCACCCGCCGTCGGGACGCGTGACGCTTGTGGCACCGGTCACGACACGCACAGAGGTCGCGCGTGCTTACGCAATCTCAAAGCTGGGATGGATTCGGGACCAGCGCTCGAAGCTGGACGCGCAGGCGCGCGAACCCAAAAGAAATTTTGTTGAGCGCGAAAGTCATTACCTTTGGGGCAGGCGGTATCTGCTGTCCATCGAGGAGGCGGATGAGAGACCGCAAGTGTTGCTTGGACATCGCCGGATGACACTGAAGATGCGCCCAGGGGCTACAACGCAAAGGCGTGGCGAAGTCATTCACGAGTGGCACAGGGCGCAGCTGCACGCAGTGGTTCCTGGCTTGATTCGTAAATGGGAGAGCAAGCTGGGTGTTCGGGTGGCGGGATATTTCTTGCAACGCATGAAAACCAAGTGGGGGAGCTGCAACCCGCACAAGCATCACATCCGGCTCAACACAGAACTGGTCAAGAAGCCAAAGGACCTTCTCGAATACGTTGTGGTGCACGAGATGATTCATTTGATAGAGCCGACGCATAGCGAGCGCTTCGTGGCATTGCTGGGGCAACATTACCCAACGTGGCGCGAGGCGCGTGCGGAGCTTAATGAGTTGCCGCTTGCGGATCAGGAATGGGACAGCAACTCAAATTCCGGTGGCGCCTAGAAGCATCAGGTCGAGGCCCACACGGCTAGATGTTTCTCGCGATGATGAAGAAGGGCCTTCGCACTCGGACGCGGCGTAGCAGACCTGAGCGTGCAGCCATGAATTTCGTTGTAAATGGGTTCCTCGATCACTGAAGGGTGGATCTCTACGCGTAGCGTGGTTGGATCGACTCTCAGCAACCCGAGGTCGAAAAGCGTGTGCAGATCGGCGCGCAGCAGAAGTCCATTCGTTAGGTGATGCGTTTCATCACCCAAGTATGGAACGATGTGCGCCGCTTCCAGGATCTCCGGGATCCGGCAGCCTGAGACTGAACACCGGCGCTCATAAAGGTCGAGTAGCGACTGTCGGAATGCCAGCTGTCCGCGACGGACTGCGACCGAACGATCGACAAAGTTCCGGGCATCCTCCACGTTGCGGGGATCGAACTCAGGGAGAGCGGCTTTTTGAAGTCGCAACACGCCAGTTTCTGTCGGTGCGGTGAGGTGAATGAGGGTCGATTCGTCGGACGTGCTGGTAACCCACACGCCGTGCTCCTCAGGGTCATACAGTGAATAAATTGTGTGTTCGCCTTGGCCCTCACGACGAACCAATGCGTTTCGCGGGTCATCAGGTTTCGGACTTTTTAAGTACGCTCGTCTTGTGGGTGAGTTAACGCAAAGCATGTCGAGGTCCATGCGAAGGTTTATGTCGTTGTAGTCAGGGAAATGTTCGAGGATCCAGCGGCGAATCGTCGCGCGAGACGCTCGACCGCCCAGTGCTTGAACACCGAGCACAGCCTTCTGCCAGTTGTTTGGCGGAGCTTCGTCCGCGTTGAAGAACCTGCGTCCCTCGGGTGTCAATCGATACGAGACGCGATTGTCCTCGTCCTTGACTTCCACGTACCCGAGCGCTTTGAGGCTCGTGGGTTTCCCTGGACCATTGGCCGGCCCCAAAAGGGCAGCGTAACCCTTGTCAAAACCAGTCAGTTGAATCAGGCGTAAACGGGGCACCCATCCATCGGCTGACAACAAGATGTCTGTGACTTGATCACGTAGGGTTGTTGATTTCAAGGTGTGTGTCCTAGGACGACAGAGATTTCAGCGCCTGAATCATTCCCATCTGCCGCGTAACGTCTTGATCAAAGCATCCGATCGCAGCGCTTTCCCATCGGGGCCGCAGAGGGCAACAGACCCTTCCGGCAGACCAAACACCTGCTCAATGTTGGATTTGATGCTCCCGACGCTCGCGTCCGACCTGGCGCGACGCACGCGGAGTGGCTTCGCCAGGCGAGTGTGTGCGGACGGGTCCTCTATGTCAGGGAGTTCCTTTTCGTCTGAGTCGTCGAGCCAATCTGATTCTGATTCGGCAGGTTGCGTGGACGGTTGCGGTGACGCTTCGTGGGCGAGTTCGCTTGCGGAGGCAGGGTCGTCGGTATGGGTAAACCATGTCAGTGCGTCCTCGGGCTCCCACACTTTTCCGCCTTCGATGTGGAGAAACGGAACTCCGTCAGACGGGCGAACATAGTCACTCATTCGAGATTTGACATCTGGCCCCAGCCGTGCGACGCCCGCGTTCAAGGCTTGGAGCACCCGCTGAACCGCCCGTTCGGTGCCAACAGGAATGAGAAATTCAGACGGTTCGAAATCGCCGAAATTAATGCTGATGGTCCCGAATAGATAGACCGTCGCTATGAGCTTCGGGTCTGCTTCTGCGAGCTTGCGCAAGGCAGTCGCCGCGATTTCTCTAAGGTCGATCCCGTTCTTCTCCAGGCCGCTCGCCTGTACCTCCAATGAGGGGCGGGGCTCACGCGATCGCAGTATCCCCAAATCCGTCATGGAACGAGAAATCATCGATGTGTCCTTCTGCTTAAAGCGGAGATGCTAGAGGCGCTGGCTCCGTATTGGCAAGCTCCATGCGTTTGTGTCGTTGTTTGTCCGATGGAGAATCCAGTTTGCCATTCGGCAGGCTCACAGGGTGAGCCTTCAGAGCTCATGAAACTACCAACTTCGCTGGACAAACTTTCAGTGCTTCAAGGTCTTACGGCGAGATGGCCGACTTGCATCATGGCCACTCCACTTCACCAGGAGCGACCCATGACGATTCCGACTTCCACGGTTTCCCCGATCGAGCCGAGCTACCGCATGACCACACACGCTTCTGCTCGCCTGCAGCAGCGTGGCATCCCCGCCTGGTACCTCGCGCTCCTGGTCCAGCACGGCAAGACCATTCATGACGGCCACGGCGCTGTGCTGAAGACTGTGAACAAGGCAACGCGCCGAAAGCTGCAGGCCGTTTTGTCGCGCACCGAATATGCGGATGCCGAGCGATATTTCGACGTCTATGCAGTCGTGTCGTGCGACCATGCAGTGATTACTGCGGCGCACCGCACACGCAGGGCGCACTTTCACTGAGTCCCGGGCTCAAGAGAACTCAAAACCCATCCAGATGCAGCAAAGGGCACCCATGACCAGCACCGAAAACAATGGCACTGAAGGCAGCGCCGACCGAACGCACGACGTCGACAGATTCCTCAATCGCGTCATGGAGACCGCCATCTTCTTTCGGGATGTGATTGAAATCGGTGAAGGCGGTCATACCAAGGCGATCAAGATGCTGCGACCCTGGAACGCCACCCCAACTGCCTTCAAGAACCTGGTGAACTACCAGTTGTTCGGTGAGCGTGGTCTCCCACTGACCGAAGTAGCCGTAGAGATGGTGCGGCACTGCCCGGTGAGCGAGCTTCCAACCCCGGACGTAGAGGGCCTCATCGTTCGCGTCAGCCAGATGTGTGAGGGTGAGGCACAGGTGCCGAAGCTTGTCCCGGAACCAACGCGAGAAGAGCGGCATTCACGCGCGGTTTGGCGTTACGCACGGTACTTGAAGGCTAATTTCCATGGCTTTGTGGCCAGGGACACCCGCGCGGTGGAGTGGTTTGTGCAGAGAGCCTGGATCCCTACCGGCAGCGCAGCTGACCTTGACGGTGGCGAGCTCTGGAACGAGCATGTCGTTCCCAAGTGCGCAATCGTTGTAGAAGCGGAGCGACGTTTTCAGCTGGACCGGAACTGGTCAGTGGACGACATGGCCAGGTGGATCGAGCCGCTCATGGCCATCGTCGTCATTCGGAAGACGGATGCAGCACGCCTCGACGGGCCTTTGCGGTTGCGGGACTCGATGCCTGCAGACTGGAAATGGGAGAAGGGCTGTGTGTTCGAGCGACTCCACAAGGCGGGAGTGAAGTTCGTCCCACCCAGCGGAATGAGCTGCGGGTGCGCCCACTGAGTTTCAGGTACGGCCCATGAGTGACTTTGAAACGTTACCGGCAGAGCCGCCTTATGCCGCAGCGCAAAGGGAAGTTCAGCGCCGACTCGGGCGCTGCTTGATTCGCCTCCAGCAATACGAGCGCCTGCTGAAGTCGATGCTTGCTTACCGGGAACTGGACGGTGACCCGGCGCAGTTACGCGCAGTCGTGAAAGCCAGGATGACGGCAATAAAGACGCTGGGTCCGCTGATTGAAGAGTTCACGAAGAACGCACTGCAGCTCAATTCACAAGGGCCGCGCAAGGCTGCGCCAAAGCGGAAGGCAAGCGACAAGGCCCGCATCAGGATGACGCAAACCATAGCAGTCTCACCGGAGAACCATAAGGTGATTTGTGCTCAGCTCGCTGAACTGCTGGCTCTACGAAATCATCTTGTGCACCACTTTGTAGCCGCATCAGACCTTTGGAGCGAATCCGGGTGCGCCCAGGCCGCTTCCTATCTTGAGGAATCTTTCCGCGCTATTGATGCCCACTATCTTTCTCTGCGCGAAATGTCGACAGCGGCCAACGCACTTCTTGCCGAGCTCTCGCATCAGCTGACCGACGAGTTGACCCAAGCTGAATCGATCTCCTCAACGTCACAACAGCCCCTTCGGCGATACGACGCGTAGCGCATCCCCAAACCCCCGCAGCCACCACTTCAACTGCTCCGTCCGTGTGACCGTCGCAGAAATCTCATAGTCCCCCGCCACTTCGCGATAGACCTGATCTTCCGACAGCGGCGATTCAAGCAGATGCAATCCAGCTGCCTTGGCAACCCGAATCACGAGTCGAATCTTTGTCCCGTCACCGAACCCGAATCGCCCGTCGTCGTCGAACTTCTGCAGATCGAACTCCTTCGGACGTTCGAATGCAAGGTTGGTGGCCGACGCGCTGATCACGCGGTGAAGGGCCAAGCTGCGCTCGTTGTCGTAGCCCTTAAAACGGCAAACGAGATACATGCGCGGGCCTTGTTGGGCCAGGCCCAGCGGCATGACTCTCGCCGTCATGCGGCGGTTTGACGAGTTCTGATACTCGACCTCCAGCCAGAAATCAGCGTAGAGCGCGGAGCTGACGGCGTCAAACACGCCGGGCTTGATCGCGGGTGGAAGCAGCGGTTGGGTCGTACTCACCACGCGCACTTTCTTCATCCAGTCCCGGGCTGCAGGGGTCTGCGCGTGGCCGTCGTTGTGCGGCGCCAGGTTGGTTCGTGCCTGTGCAAAGAAGGGAGACATCGACTTCATTACCACGGCGGGAAGCAGGTTGCGCAGATGCTGTTCGGCAAGGGCCAGCATCAGCGACTCCCGTTCATTGAGCCCCGGCACCGAAAGGCCCTTGGCCTGATCTTTCCATTGGTAACCGTAGGGCCTCGTGCGATCGTCCCGGTCAATCTCGAAGTTCTGGGACAGTTCGTCCAGCTGGCGTTGCACGGTTCGCAGGTCGCGCTGCCAACCGGCCTCGGTCATCTGCTGGTGGAGTTCGGCGGCGGAAATCTTTCTCTGACGCGGAATTCGCTTGAGCAACTCAAGTGCGAAATGCACTGTCTCCAATGTGTTTGGCTTGCGCGGCATCCTGAATTACTGGCGGGCCGCGTCGATGCTTGGCGCGTCATCCACTGGGTTGATCGAGTGGCTGCTTCCCGCGAAGTGCGCCCACACGCGAATCATCGCGAAGGTGTCGAGTCGGCAATACCGCCAGAGCTGGTCACGAAGCTCCAGCCTGCGATCAGGGGAGGTAGCTGGGTCCGATGCTTCCCCGAACGCAACCTGTGCGCCGCCGCCATCCTGTACGCCCGCAAGGTCACCGTATCTCAACTCCGGTGCAATGGCAGGCAGCACCGCCTTGATGCTCCAGCTGCCCTGCTGCGAAGGGTGGTAATAGCGGGCCTGAGCAATGGGCAACAGGTCAACCAGCCGTGCATCGATTGCGTGCAGTCCTGCCGCCAGATGGGGCAGCTGCGCAGCCAGCTCCCGCAACCGCGCTCCTTCGAAACCTCTGTTGTAGACGAAGATGGGCCCGGTGCCTTGCGCGCATCTCAGTAGTGCGTCGGCAAAAGCCGGGCGCGGGTCGCTCCCGCTGAGATCAAGGAATCCGGCGTGCTGAAGGCTCCCGTCAGCCATGAGCCTATGCACTGAAAACTGGAAGGGGATTTGCTGGTAAGGCCGCGTGCCGGCCCAGCGAGGCACCGCATAGTTGATCGTCTCGAAGTCCAGGAAAAGCGCAGGCAGGCTGTGCGCCGCAATGTCAGCTGCGGCACCTGCTGCGTCGAAATAGATCTCGTTGCGCAAGGTGTGCGCCTTGACCCTTTGCTGCGTTGCGTTCAGCAGGTCGTCTGGAACATCAGACAGGCTACGCACGTCTCGCGATGCGACATGTGCCTTGAGCGCTTTCGCCTGAACGCGCGGCAACCAGTGCACCGGGTACTGAACGGCCCCGCGCAGCGCTTCGTTCTGCTCGCGGCAGTGTGTCATGAAGCCGCATTCAAATGGATCGCCGCAGTGATCGCTCGTGTCCACCGACGGTGGTTCGGCGCGGGCTGCCACCTCATGGGCCTGCCTGATCCACTCGTTCACTTCATCCGCTCGCGAGCTGGCCTCTTCTGTCAGGTCCACCTCCACAAGTAGGCCCTGGTAGTTGTCATCGCCCGGATAGGTCCAGCTGCTGTCGATGTGGGCTACGGCTATGGCAGACAGGGGTACGCCGGCCTGTGTGGCGACGTAGTGCTGGATGGCTGCGTCGTCGCGGTGATAGTCCTTCACCTTGGTCGAGGACTTGACCTCGACCATTCGCCAGCTTGTGGCATTCCCATGGGCGTCGGGCAGTAGAACATCAGCAAGCGCGAGCGCTGCCTGTTCCGTCCCTATGGTCACAGAGAACCCAGCCTCAAAGATCGGCTGTCGCCCCGTCAGCAGCTCGCGCGTCTGGTTCAACAGTGAGGGCATGCCGATGACCCCCAGGTCCAGTTCAACGCCGGCGCCCGTGGTGTCATAGAGTTTCCTGGCGATGCTGCCGACCGAGTGGCCCACCGCGAAAGACGCCTGGGTCCCCGCAGAGTCAGACCTCAATTCAGGCTGGTGCACTTCCAGCCAGAGGCGCTTGGGGCATTGCCTGAAGGCAATCAGCTTGGATTTCGAGAGAGTTCGCATGTCTCCACTCTATGGAATGCAACGACAGAATGTGTCGCATGGATTACCGCCCGATGGTAGTGACGTCAGCGAAATACGCAAGCGTCAGATAAAGCCCATTGCAGTCCTGGACCCCTCGGGCTTCACATCGTGCTCTGCTTCCAGTTCGGTCACCCATTCATCGATGTCCAGCGTGAGTTCCAGCGCGCGGACTCGCTTTACGACATTGGCAAAGTCGCCGGGTGTGAGCTGATCCAGCCTGTTCATGCGCCGCAAAACTTCATGACTTGGTCGAGGAGCCGCGCCGTCTGACGCCGGCTGCCATCCGAGCGCGGTTTCGTACAGCATTTCGAGGCGCTGCTGCTCGCTCAATGGCAGGAACCCCAGCCGAAATGTGAAGCGTCGCATGAGGGCGGGGTCGAGTCTGCGCGCGTGATTGGTTGCGCATACGAAGACGCCGTCGAACGCCTCGACGCGCCGTAGAAATTCGGCAGTCACAGCCAGATCACCACGGTGGTTGGCTGCATCGCGCTCGCTCAGGAGCGTGTCGGCTTCATCGAGGAAGATCACCTCGCGCTGCGCGTCGCATTCGGTGAACATGCGTGCGACGTTACGTTCGCTCTCGCCAAACCACATGGTGTTGATGTCGGCGGCGGTCTTGTAAACCAACTCCCTGCCCAGGCGCTGCGCGATCTCGGCGGCGAGTTGCGTTTTGCCTGTGCCCGGTGGGCCGCTCAGGAGCAATGTTCCCCTCCCCAGTCTTTGCAGGCCGCCCAGGATCGCTTCAGGATCGAGTTTCTCCTTGACGTTGATGTAGCGCAGATCGAAACGGGTTGCGCGCACAGGCACGCACGCAGCAATGTCTTTGCCCAAGGCGAGCAGGTTGTCTGTGAGCATGTAGCGCACGGCGGAATCGACAGCAGGACCTGTCGCGCCAGCGAGCGTGGCAAATCGCGCACTCGTGGCCAGGATGGCCGGGCTCACATGTTCATGGCTGGCAATCGAGCTGACGAGATCCGGCGAGCACCCGATCGGATCGAGATGAGCATGCGCAATTGCCTGGCGAACTCCGCGCGGCGTCGTTGGAAACTGCATGCAGTAGGTGAAGCGCCTCAGGTAGGCTGGATCGATGTGATCGATCTGGTTGCTAATCCAGATCACCGGGTTGACGTTGCTTTCGAGCAGTCCGTTCATCCACGCCTTGCTGCCTTCCTTCTTTCCGAACACGCGCGCGAGCGGACTGTTGTAGTCGGCCTCAAAGATATCTTCGGCCTCATCTAGGACCACGATGCTGCGCTGCGCGGGTGCAAAGGTTTGCGTCAGTGCCAAGTTTGCCAGCCGCTCATTGCGTGACGCTGCGGCATCTTCCGCGTCGGTGTCGGTCACGCTGAATCCCTGGGCACCTGCTCTGGCAATGAGGTCGGCTGCATAAGCGCTCTTGCCGGTCCCCGGCCCGCCGTACAGGAGGATGTTGACGCCGGAAGCACCTGTCTTGAGTGTGTTGGTGAGCAGTGCGATGAGGAGTTGGCTGCGCTCTTGCAGATGCGGCCATGCCAGTGGGATGGAACAGGTCTGCTGCGACAACGGCTTGAGAATCAGCGCCGCCATGTCTTCCATGCGATGCACCGGACTGCCGAGAAGCGTGGAGCCCTGTCGGGTGAGCCTCAGCGCCTCTTCGAGGTCACGCTCGCTCAGCGCCAATCGGCCCAGCAGGCCGCTACGTCTCAGGTTGTTCTGTGAGTCAAGGCATGCCCGGGCTTCCCGATCGCAAGGCACGTCGAGCGCGGCGGACAATGCCTGGACCTGGCGCGAGTGCCGGGTGAATCGTGCGAAGGGTGAAGATCCGATCGTGCTCATCTCGATCGCACTGCTGAGCGTGAGCATGGCGCTCTCAGTAGTCGATAGCCCCAGCAAGTCGGTGAGAAGCGACACGTTGGCGTCAGAGGGAGAATGCTGCGTGTCAACGAAGCCCTGAAGCTGTTCTTCGACGGCGTCGAAGAGCGGCCTGAAGTTCGGTCTCGCGAACACGAGGCCTTCAGCCAGCATTGTCATCAGATCGAGATCGGGTGTGTCCTCGGGGATGGGGTTCTTTGCAGTGGCTCGCGACGTGACCCATTGCGGGAGCAGTTTGCCATCTGATGCGTCGCGCTTGCGGCTTGAACGCAGTGCGTCGGCGCGTGTTTGTTCCGTCAGCGCCTGGCGCACCAGTTTCGGGTGCTTGCGAATCAGAGGCCAGAACGGGGTGAGCACCTCATGAAGGTCCACTTCGTCGGCGCAATAGGGGATGTATCGGTAGATGCGCAGAAGGCTCAGGCAAACCCGGTTGTTGGCGATGCTGACGATCTCGGTGGATTCGGGAGTCCACTGGTGCCGTTGCGAGTGGCGCGTTAGGTTCCGTCTGGTCATTGATGCTGCCTCTGTCTGGGGAGCATGCAGTGTCGGCATTCAGGCGACATCTTGTGTCGTACAGGTTCGGGGCGGCTTCATAAGCTTGCTTTACAGAGATCTTCAGGCTGAGTCCTGTGGCGGTGCGTTCGGCCCGTATTGACAGGCATCACCTTTCCGCGGTGTTCTGAAATTTCGCGGATGATGTAGTCCTTGCCGCAGTCGCGCTTTCACCTCCTTCCAATTGCTATCCCGCGAGAACCACCAAAAGCCCACATGCTGAAAACTCCCACGCTTGAAGACCGGTATGCAGCAATCCTGGATAGCGTTCATCCTGATTTCCTGACCGGCAAGGCGTTTCCAAAGCTTTCTACCCCTTTCCTTGTCAGTCCTCCACATGATCAAGCAGCCCGCAAGGTCATGGTGGTGGGCCGGGAGTGCGGGGCACCTTGGAGAGTCGGGCATGAGGGTGCGGAGGTGCGAGCCTATATCGCTGCAGCGCTGAAACACCACGAGTGCAAGTTCAAGGCTTGGATGGAGAAGCGACAGCGAGGAGCTACATTTTTCAACTTCATGAGGCAGATCGAGCAGAAGGTTGGGCGTGGCGGGCTGATCTACTCGAATCTCTTTGCTTTCGACTTCGACGGTCAAGACCCTAGGGCTTGCAAGGAGCATTACGAATCGGTCATTGAGCCGCTCTCACGTGAGCTACTGAAGGCGCAAATCGACCACTTTCGGCCCGACTTGATCATCTTTGCCAACGGTGTGACATCCATGCAAGTGCGCCGAAGGATTTTTCCGCACGCGCCGGGGGTGGTAAAGGGCGGACAGGATTGGTCAGCTGCACCCCACTCCATTCCCAATAGCCAGCTATGGGAGTTCGAGCTCTATGGGCGCTACCGTTGTCTTCGGATTCAGCACCCGTCTAACTATTCCAAGCCGGCGGCAAGGGCGCGTCAGTTCTTGGTGGACCGTCTGCTGCCTGCGGCACCTTAGTTGCAGGGTAAACAAGAAAGCACCTGACCTTGCACCTAGGATCGCGCCACTAACGTGGACGGGAAGAGCGTGGCTGCGCCTGGCAGCAGGCTTGCTGCATGTTGCTCCGGAGAGAGTGTGTCATCCTGGTTTGATCTATTCTTCGAGCATGAGATACCCGTCGCATCAGCAGGCATTGGACGCATTGAAAGACGTGCTTGTCTGTCCGGTGTGCCGGGGCGCGCTGATTTCCACCGTCGGGCAGATCCAGTGTTCATCGTGCCAGAGGATCTTCGCGCAGTCGTCGGGCGACTGGCTGGATCTGTTGCCGGCCGACTTCGCTCCGGCCGATTGGGCGCCGTGCCAGGAGATGTGCGATCAGTGGTACCTCGGCGAGGCGGGGTTTGTACGCTGCTCCAAAGACCCTGGCCCACTCAGGAGGATCACCTCTTGATTGCCGAGCACGACCTGATGCAGTGGTCCCGCCGGGGGCTTTCATTGGTGCGCCGTGAATGGGTTGCTGACTTTCTCACGCTTGAGTTTGTGCGCGCACCGTCCCATGGAGGGTAAGTCCTAGGTGGCATGGCGCCCTCCATGGCTCCAATAATCCGCCTTTATCTAAAGACCGACGTGACGGTCTATTATCAAGCACAGGTACCCCGGTGACACAAGATTGCGTCCTCTACGAAGTCAGCGATGGCGTTGCCGTCGTCACGCTCAACGAACCCGAGCGGATGAATGCGCTGTCCGAATCCCTGCAGGCAGGTCTGCTGGATGCCATGGATCGCATACGGGCCGATTCGTCGGTTCGAGCAATGCTGTTCACGGCGCGTGGACGCGGCTTTTGCTCGGGCGCCGACCTCAAGGATTTCAGCCGCCGCAGCGCGCAACTGCAGCCGGGTGACACGCTCGGTCAATATGTGGGCCGGATGATGGAGACCACCGGCAATGTCATCGCCAATGGCCTGGCGACCATGCCCGTGCCGGTGGTGTGCGCGGTCAATGGTGCGGTTGCAGGTGGCGGCGTGGGACTTGCGCTGGCATGTGACATCGTCATCGCCGCTCGCTCCGCGATGTTCTATCTGCCTTTCGTGCCGGCTCTGGGCATTGTTCCGGACATGGGCTCCACATGGACGCTGCTGCGCTCGGTCGGCCGCGCTCGCGGCATGGGGCTGGCCCTGTGCGGCGACAAGTTGTCCGCGGACAAGGCTGCCGAATGGGGCCTCATCTGGTCCTGCGTTGCTGATGAGCAGCTCCAGGCACAAGCCATGGACATCGCCCGCCGGATGGCCGCGTTGCCGGGCCACGCCATCGCAGAGACGCGTGCGCTGTTCGAGGCGGCCGAGACCAACACATTCGCCCAGCACCTCGCGCTCGAGCGCGAGCGCCAGCAAGTGCTGATCGACGGGGAGAGCTTTGCAGAAGGCGTGCGCGCCTTCATGCAGCGGCGCGCGCCGGAGTTTCGCGGTCGCTGAAGACCACCGACTCAGCCTCTGGTGAACTGCCGACGAGGAACGCGATACGGCAAAATCGGGAGAAATGAAACCGATCCTGATTGACCCCGCCCGCACCGACTTTCTCAATGGCGGAGGCGAGATGGGGGCGCTCATGAGAATCCGCGACTGGACGCTTTCTCCCATAGGCCCACCGGCGTCGTGGCCGCAGAGCCTGAAGACCGCCGTTCGACTCATCCTTACCACCGGCCACCCTATGTTCATCTGGTGGGGGCCTCGCCTGATCCAGTTCTACAACGACGCCTATCGCCAGTCGATCGGCCCGGAACGGCATCCCTCGGCGCTGGGCCAGGAAGGCCGCGCCTGCTGGGAAGAAATCTGGCCGATCATCGGCCCGCAAATTGAAAAGGTGATGAGCGGCCGCGGCTCGACCTGGAACGAGAACGCGCTTGTGCCTATCACCCGCAACGGCAAGCGCGAGGACGTGTACTGGACCTACAGCTACAGCCCCATTGACGATCCGCTTGCGGCCACTGGCGTCGGCGGTGTGCTGGTGGTGTGCACCGAGACCACGCAGGCCGTGCAGCTGGCCAGGCGCCTCGAACACGACCGTGAACGGCTCGCGCAGATGTTCCAGCAGGCGCCTTCATTCATCGCCATGCTGGGCGGACCGGAGCACCGGTTCGAACTGGTCAACGATTCGTACAAGCGACTGATCGGTGGCCGCGATGTCATTGGCAAGACGGTGGCCGAAGGCCTGCCCGAAACGGTGGGACAGGGTTACGTCGAATTGCTCGATCGCGTCTATGAAACAGGCGAGGCATTCGTCGCCAAACGCAACCGGTACGCCGCACCCGCGCAGGACGGCGCACCGACCACGGAGCGAATCCTCGATTTCGTCTATCAACCGATCCGCGATTCCGAAGGCAAGGTGACCGGTATCTTCGTCGAGGGTTTCGACATGACCGACCACCAGGCCGGCTGATGGAAGACGTCTCGCCCGCAAAGGCACTTCGTACGCTTCGTTTGCTCGGCGTGCTCAGCCTGGCAATTCCGTTGCTCATCTACGCCACCTTTGGTGCGTTTCGTTTTTTTGATTCGAGCGCGCTCGCCGAAAAGCGCGTCAGCCGGTCGCTGCGTGTGGCCTACGACCATGCGTCCAACGTGCTCAAGAGCGCCGAGGCGTCGCAGGATCGGCTGCTGGATCAGGTAGCGCGCAAGACGCTGCCCGAACTGCGGGACTCCGAGGCGAACCTGCATAACCTGCTGCTCGCCTACATGAAGGACCGGCCGCAGATACAGTCGATCTGGATCATCGGCGCAGATGGTGCACCCATTGCGACCAGCCGGTTCTTTCCGGTGCAGAAGCTGGACTTCCAGGACCGCGCGTATTTCCAGTTTCACAAGTCGGGGCAAGGCGGCCGCTTCCTCTCGGCGCCATTCGTGTCGCGCACGACCGGCGAGAAGATCGTCGATATCAGCGCACGCTTTAACGGCCCCGAGGGACAGTTCGGCGGCGTCGTCAACATCAGCCTGTACGCCTCCTATTTCGAACGCTTCTATGCCGACCTGGTGTCCGACGAGCCGGGCCTTGCGGTGAACCTGTTCCACCAGGACGGCTCGATCTACACGCGCTGGCCGCTGGTGGAGAACGCGCCGGATCGCCTGGGTCCGAACAGTCCCGTGATGAAGCGGGTCTTGAACGGCGAGGAATTCGCGCAGTTTCGCGGCATCTCGTCGGTCGATGGGGCCGACCGGCTGCTGTCTTTCCGGCGAATCGGCGCCTATCCGATGTACGTTGGGACCGGCATGAACCTGTCGATCCAGCGCTACGAACTGCTCAAGGAACTCGCCTTGCTGCTGGGCCTGGGCCTGGTGCCGTTTGCGGCGCTGTTCTATACGGCGCAAGTGGCGTATCGCCGCACGCGCGACGCGCTGGAATCGGCCGAGCGGCTCAGGGCTGAAACCACAACGCGGCAGCGGGCCGAGGACGCCTTGCGCCAGGCGCAAAAGCTCGAAGCACTCGGTCGGCTCACCGGAGGTGTCGCGCACGACTTCAACAACGCGCTCATGGTGATCAGCAACAACTCCTTCCTGCTCAAGCGCCATGTGGCCGAGGCGGGCCAGAAGCAGCTCAGCTCCATCATGCGGGCGGTGGATTCGGCCACAAAGCTGACCCGGCAACTGCTGGCGTTTTCGCGGCGGCAGGCCCTGGTGCCCGAGCGGGTGCAGCTGCAGGAGCGCCTGCCTTCAGTCACCGACCTGATCGGCCCGGTGCTGGGCAGCCAGATCGCGTTGTCGGTTTCGGTTGAGCCCGATACGAAGCCCGTCACCGTCGACTGGGCCGAGCTCGAACTGGCCCTGCTCAACCTGGGAATCAACGCGCGCGATGCCATGCCGGGCGGTGGCAAGTTCTCGATCAGCGCACGCAACCTTGTTGAAAATGTGCCTGACAAGGTCGGACGGGAAGCGGTTCTCATCGAAGCGGCGGACACGGGCACAGGCATCGAGCCCGCTGCGCTCGCCAAGGTGTTCGAACCGTTCTTCACCACCAAGCCGGTGGGTGAGGGCACCGGCCTGGGGCTCGCGCAGGTGTACGCGCTTTGCGACCGCGCAGGCGGCGTCGCCGAGATTCACAGCACGGTGGGCGTGGGCACGCGGGTCTGCCTTTATTTCCCTCCGGCTCACGGCGCTGTGGGTGAAGCAGCGCACGTTCCGGCGCCTATCAAGCGAGACCTTGGGAAGTCTGTGCTCCTGATCGAAGACAACAACCAGGTGGCGGGTGCGCTCATTCCCTTGCTGGAAGCGCTGGGTTGCACGGTCACGCGGCTGGACAGGGCAGACGCTGCACGCGGCTGGCTGGCGGCTCAGGAGCGGCTGCCGGACGTGGTGCTCACCGATGTGGTCATGCCCGGCGAGCTGGACGGCATCGGGCTGGCCAAGGCGCTGCGCCAGGAGCGGCCCGATTTGCCGCTGGTGCTGATGACCGGTTATGCGGAGCAGCTGGAGTCGATTGCGGCCCTTGGCTTTGAAGTGCTGCCCAAGCCGTGTTCGGCGGAAGTGTTGAGCGCCGCGCTCGCGCGCGCGACGGGCATCACGCGCTGAACTTGCCCACGGCTGTCATCTCCGGATGACCAGAGGCCGTCATTGCGGGCTTGACCCGCAATCCATGACTTCCTGCCGCCGTAGCCGCTTCGCGGTGGATGCCGGATCGAGTCCGGCATGACAGCCGGCAGATCTGTCATTGCGGGCTTGACCCGCAATCCATGCCTTCCTGCGGCTGTAGCCGCTTCGCGGTGGATGCCGGGTCAAGCCCGGCATGACAGCCGGGAGATCTGTCATTGCGGGCTTGACCCGCAATCCATGACTTCCTGAGGCCGTAGCCGCTTCGCGGTGGATGCCGGGTCAAGCCCGGCATGACAGCCAAAGGGAATCGATGCCTCAGGGCGCCGGCTCGGTGTCCGTGTCGAGTTTGGCATCCGGATCGAGCTTGGCGCTGGGCGTCGTGTCCGCAGGCACCAGCTCCGGCGTCGACTGACGCAGCGCGGCCTTCTCGCCCGCGGTCGCGAACTTGCTGTACTTCGAAAGGATCGCGACCAGTTGCCCGTAAATCTTGGGGCTGCCCGCCACGCATTCGCGCTGCTCCAGGAATTCGGATTCGCCAGTGAAATTGCCGATGAGGCCACCAGCTTCCGTCACCAGCAGCGACCCCGCAGCCACGTCCCATGCGGACAGGCCGGTTTCAAAGAAGCCATCGGTGAAACCTGCGGCCACGTAAGCCAGGTCGAGCGCGGCGGCGCCGGGCCTGCGCAGGCCGGCAGTGCGCTGCATGACGTCGGCCATCATGCGCAGGTAGTTGTTGAAGTTGTCGCCGGGACGGAACGGAAAACCGGTGGAGATCAGGCACTGGCGCAGGTCGATGCGCTTGGAGACGCGAATGCGCCTGTCGTTCATGTACGCGCCACGGCCCTTGGTCGCGGTGAAGAGGTCGTTGCGGCTCGGGTCGTAGATGACCGCCTGCTCGATCTTGCCGCGCACCTGCAAGGCGATGCTCACGCAGTAAACCGGAAAGCCGTGGATGAAATTGGTGGTGCCGTCCAGCGGATCGATGATCCAGATGTGGTCGGCATCCTTGGCGCCATGCGTCTTGCCCGATTCTTCAGCCCAGATGCCGTGGTGCGGATACGCCGTGAGCAGCGTCTCGATGATCGCGTCTTCGCTCGCATGGTCGATTTCGGTGACGAAGTCGTTGACCTGCTTTTGCGAGATGCGAACCGATTCGACGTCGAGCGCTGCGCGGTTGATGATGGCGCCGGCGGCGCGTGCGGCCTTGACGGCCACGTTGAGCATGGGGTGGAGATTGGGAGACGACATGTTGTTAATGGAGGAGCAGGCGCCGTGGAGGCGGAACCGCGGCCCGGCGATACGGGCGGCGACAATGGCGTGATTTTACAGCCGGGGCCCGCCAGGGGCCTGTCCCACCCGTGAAGACCCGTTTTATCCTCATCCATACGAGCCACGCAGGCAATGTCGGCGGGGCGGCGCGCGCGATGAAAGTCATGGGATTCGACGATCTCGTGCTGGTCGCGCCGCGTTGGCCCAACGTGCTCAGGCGCGAGGAAACCATACAGCGTGCGAGCGGCGCGCTCGACGTGCTGCAGAACGCCCGCATCGTCGAAACCCTGGACGAGGCGCTCGACGGCATCAGCTACCTGTGCGCCACGGCCATGGTGCCGCGTGACTTCGGCCCGCCCACCTTTTCGCCGCGCGAGCATTTGCCGGGGGTGGCCATGGCGCAGGGCCATCAGGGCATCGCCTTTCTCTTCGGCTCCGAGCGGTTCGGGATGAGCAACGACGACGTGTACCGGTGCCATGCAGCGCTGCAGATCCCGACCAACCCGAAGTTCGGCTCGCTGAACCTGGCGGCGGCGATCCAGGTGATCGCCTATGAGTGGCGTGACGCGCTGGGCGGGTTCGCTGCGCAAAGCAGTGACCATGTCGAAGATGGATTGCGGATCGAGTCCGCAATGACAGCCTCCGAGCCGATTGCGGACGCCAAATCCGTCGCCGGCATGCTAGCGCACTGGGAGCAGTCCCTCATCGACATCGACTTCCTCGACCCGGCCGCGCCCAAGAAGCTCATGCCGCGCCTGAACGCACTTTTCAACCGGGCGCAATTGACCGCCGAAGAAATCCACATCCTGCGTGGTGTTGCCAAGGCCATGTCGCAAGCGGCCGTAAAAGTTAAACGATAGACTGCCTGCATAACCTCATAGCCACGAGTCATGTTCAGCCGCCTGCGTTCCGATATCCAGTGCATCCTCGACCGCGATCCTGCCGCGCGCAGCAAGTGGGAGGTGCTCACGTGTTATCCGGGCCTGCATGCGATCGTGATGCACCGGCTCGCGCACTGGTTCTGGACGCACGGCCTGAAGTGGTTCGGGCGATTCGTGTCGATGGTGTCGCGCTGGCTTACCGGCATCGAAATCCATCCGGGCGCGATCATCGGCAACCGCGTGTTCTTCGACCATGCGATGGGCGTTGTGGTTGGCGAGACCGCCGAGATCGGCGACGGCTGCACGATCTACCAGGGCGTCACGCTGGGCGGTACATCGCTCTACAAGGGTGAAAAACGCCATCCCACGCTGGGACGCGACGTGGTGGTGAGCGCGGGCGCCAAGGTGCTCGGCGGCTTTCTGGTGGGCGACGGCGCCAAGATCGGCAGCAATGCGGTGGTGATCAAGCCGGTGCCGGCAGGCGCCACGGCAGTGGGAATCCCGGCGCGGATCATTCCTTCGAAAGAGGGCACCAGCGCTGACGTCACGACGGCAACGTCCAAGTTCTCCGCTTACGGCATCACGCTCGAAGACGATCCGCTGTCGCAGGCGATGAAGGGCCTGATCGACAACGCTTCGTCGCAGGAGCACCAGATCGCCTTGCTGTGGCAGGCGATCGAGAAGCTGTCCGAGGCATCCGCCGTCGGCAAGGGCGGCCGCGATTGCGTGCCCGGCGATGCGGCGTTGAAGGAATGCTTCGAGGCGGAGAAGCTGACCCAGCTCGTTGGCAAGTGAGTCCGGCTGGAGTCGGTCTTCGCTGACTCGCGTGTCAGCCAATTCCTACATGTCTTCAGCCTGGGTTTTGGCATATTCGGTCGGTTGCCCGAGGCAGTTCAGCGGGGCGCACGCATTACCGCTTCACCGAATTACGCCCGGACCTTGGATTTTCAGGACCCCCTAGCTTCGTCGCCAGTGCCGGATATCCAGGATTGCGCTGACGAGCCTATCCGGATGCCCGGAGCAATCCAGCCGCATGGCCGGCTGGTCGTGGCCGATGGGCAGCTCCGGCTGGTCGCCTGGAGCGAGAACTGGGGCGATCAGGCCAGTGCCGTGTCCGCGCTGGCGGCGGTGCTGGCGCTAGCGGCGACCCAGATTGTGCATTTGCCCCCAGCCGATGCGCCCACGCCTTTGCCGCCGGTCGAGCTAACGACCGGGCCTTGCGACGTCCTTGCGCACCGGACCGGCGATTACCACGTCTTCGAGTTCGAGCCCGCGGTCGTCGCGAGCGGCACGCAGGCCCCGATCTATTCCCTGGCCCGCCTGTTCCTGCACGAGCTTCAGCAGGCGCCGGGAGTCCACGACCTGGCGCAACTGGCGGCGCGCGAAATGAAGCGCCTGACCGGCTTCGGGCGTTGCCTCGTTTACCGGTTCGACGAGAACGGGCATGGAGAGGTGCTGGCCGAACGCATCGACGAAGGTTACGACTCGTACGAGGGCCATCACTTTCCCGGCGCGGACATTCCCGCGCAGGCGCGCGAGCTCTACCGCATCAACCGCATCCGGCTGATCGCCGATGCTCGCTACCAACCTGTTGCGCTGGTGTGCGCCCAGCCGGGCTTCGATCCGCGTTCGATCGACCTGAGCTGGGCGAGCCTTCGCAGCGTGTCGCCGGTACACCTCGAATACATGGTGAACATGCGCACGCTGGCGTCGATGTCGGTGTCCATCGTTGTGCACGGCCAGTTGTGGGGCTTGATCTCATGCCATCGCCATGAACCGCTGATGCTGCCGTATCCCGTGCGCGCCGCCTGCGAGCACCTGGGACAGCTGATGTCGCTGCAGGTGGAGGCCAAGCAGGACAAGGCCGAGGTGTCGGTGGCTGGCAATTTGCGCAAGCTCACGCTGGAGATCGTGTCGCACCTGGCCGAAAGCGACGCCACGCTGCAGCGGCTGGCGAGCGAGCCCGTGCCGTTGCTGCGCCTGGCGTGTGCGACAGGCGCCGCGGTGGTGCTCGATGACGAATGCTGGACGGTGGGCCGCACGCCGCCCAGCGAGACGCTGCATGCCCTTGCGGCCTGGGTGGTCGCGCGAGGTCGCGCGGTCCTTTCGACGGATCGCCTGTCTGCGGAGTTCGCCGATTTCTCCACGTTTGGCGACCAGCCGGACAGTCCTGCAGGTCTGCTGGCCATTTCGATTTCGCAGGTTCACCGCCATATCGTGATGTGGTTTCGGCCCGAACTCGTCCAGACCATCCAGTGGGCGGGCGATCCACGCAAGGAGATACGCGGCGGCGACGGGCGCATCCATCCGCGCCGCAGTTTCGCGAGCTGGCGCGAGCAGGTCAGGGGACGCTCGGCGCCATGGTCGCCGGCAGAAGTCGATGCGGCAGACGAGCTGCGGCAGGCCCTCATCGGCATCGTGCTGCGCCGCGCCGAAGAGATGGCAGAAGTCGCGACCGAGCTGGGGCGGGTGAACAAGGAACTCGAAGCGTTTTCGTACACCGTGTCCCATGACTTGCGCGCGCCCATGCGCCATATCGCGGGCTATGTCGACCTGGTGCTGGATGTGGATGGCAAACAGCTGGGCGAAACATCGCACCGCTATCTTTCGCATGTGAAGGAAGCATCGGCCTATGCGGGTCAGCTCGTCGATGCGCTGCTCGATTTCTCGCGCATGGGGCGCTCGGCGCTCAAGCTATCGGACGTCAACCTGGCCTCGCTGGTCCAGGATCTCACGCGAGAGGCGGCCTTGCACGAGAAGGGCCGCGCCATTGAGTGGGAGGTCGAGCATCCGCTGCCGTCCCTTCGCGCAGACCCGTTCCTCTTGCAGGTCGCCGTGCGCAACCTGCTGGTCAACGCCGTGAAGTACACGCGAGGCCGCACGCCGGCACGCATTGCGATTCGCGGCATCCGCTCGCCCGCCGGTGTCGGCATCGAGGTGTCCGACAACGGCGTCGGCTTCCAGATGAAATATGTGAACAAGCTTTTCGGCGTGTTCCAGCGCCTTCACCAGGCCGAGGAGTTCGAAGGAACCGGTATCGGCCTGGCCAATGTGCGGCGCATCGTCGAGCGACATGGCGGCACTGTGTGGGCGCGCGGCGAACCCGGCCAGGGCGCCACTTTCGGTTTTACCCTTCCCAATACGGAATCTTCCTGATGCTCAAACCCATCTTGCTGGTCGAGGACGACAAGCGTGACCTCGAACTGACCCTCGTCGCGCTGGAACGCAGCAAGCTTTCCAATGAAGTGATCGTCGTGCGCGACGGCGCGCAGGCGCTCGACTACCTCCTGCGCGACGGCGACTTTCGCACGCGCGAAGAGGGCAATCCGGCGGTGATCATGCTCGACCTCAAACTGCCCAAGGTCAACGGGCTGGAGGTGCTGCAGACCGTGCGGGCGACGCCAGCGCTGCGAAGCGTGCCGGTGGTGATGCTCACGTCGTCGCACGAAGAGTCCGATGTGGTGCAAAGCTACGAGCTCGGCGTGAACGCCTATGTGGTCAAACCGGTGGAGTTCAAGCAGTTCGTGGCCGCCATCGCAGACCTGGGCATCTTCTGGGCTGTCCTGAACGAGCCACCGCCCGGCTCTCTCAAGTCGAGCCGCCGGTATGAGTGACGCCGCGTCATCGACCCTGTTTTCGGCGTCGCCGCTGAAGGTGCTGCTACTGGAGGACTCGCGCTTCGACGCGGAACTGCTGTGCGAAACCCTGGCCCGCAGCCATCCGCGTGCGAGCGTGGTGACCGTCTCGGATGAGGAGTCTTTTGTCGATGCGCTGATCGAGGGTGGCTGGGACCTGATCCTGTCGGACTATGAGCTGCCGGGTTTCAGTGGTACCCAGGCGCTGAAGGAGGCACGCGAACGATTGCTCGCAACGCCTTTCATCTTTGTGTCCGGTGTGATCGGCGAAGACAACGCAGTCGAGATGCTCAAGCGGGGTGCAACCGATTACGTGAGCAAGGGCCGGCTGTCGCGCCTGGCCCTGGTGATCGAGCGGGCGCTGCGCGAAGTGGCCGCGCAGGACGCGCGCTGGAGCGCGGAAGCACGCCTGCGCGAGGCCGACGCCGTGTTCGCGCGCGTTGTGGAATCGCTGCGCGACTACGCCGTGATCCTGATGGACGAGCACGGGGCCATCCGCTCCTGGAATGGCGCTGCGCAGCAGATTTTCGGGCTTGAGCGTTCGGGCGTCATTGGCCGCTCCGCACGGTTGCTGTTCACCCCCGAAGACCGCGAGGCGGGCGTCTTCGAGCAGGAGCTGCGTGATGCCCGCGAGCGCGGCAAGGCCAATGATGACCGCTGGATGATGCGCAGCGACGGTCTTCGGCTGTGGGCCGAAGGGGTGCTGACGCCCCTGTACGGTGACGATCGAGAGCTCAATGGCTACTGCAAGATCGTGCGCGATGCCACCGAGCAGTACCGCGATGCCGAGGCGCTTCGCGCGGCCAAGGAACAGGCTGAACGCGCCAACCAGGCCAAGGACAGGTTCCTGGCTGTCCTGTCGCACGAACTGCGCACGCCGCTCACGCCCATCCTCACGGCGACGCATCTGCTGGAACGATTGGCTGTCGTGCCGGAACAGCAAAGTAACCTGCTCCCCATGATCCGGCGCAATGTGGCGCTCGAAGCCAGGCTGATCGACGATTTGCTGGACGTCACGGCCATCTCCTCCGGAAAGGTGACGCTCAAGAAGGCGAGCGTGGACATGCACCGCGTGATCGCCAACGTCGTGGACATGCTGGCCGAGCAGATCGGGGAAGCGGGAGTCATCGTCACGCAGGATCTGGCGTCAGGCGACGCGCGCGTGGAGGGCGATGAGGCGCGGCTGCAGCAGATCGTGTGGAACGTGGTGCGCAACGCCGTGAAATTCACGCCACGCGGCGGGCGCATCGCACTGCGCACCGAACTCGTTGGGCAGCGAGTGGAATTCGTTTGCACCGATTCGGGCATAGGCATCCATCCGGATGACATCGGGCGGATCTTCTCTGCCTTCGAGCAGGCCAGCCCCGAAGTGCCACGACCCCTGGGCAGCCTGGGCCTGGGGTTGGCCATTGCGCGCGGACTGGCGGCTGATCATGGCGGCACGCTGGTGGCGCAGAGCGAAGGGCCGGGCAGGGGCGCCACATTCAGGCTGAACCTGCCCAGCGAGGCTGCGAATTCAACCGATACCGCGCAGGGCACGCAAGCCGGCTCCGATCTGAGTTCCCAGGGCTGCCGCCTGTTGCTGGTCGAAGACAACATCGACGCGGCGGAAACGCTGGCGCAACTGCTGGAGTTCTACGGGTATCGCGTCACGCATGCGGATACCTGCGCCAAGGCGCTGGAGCTAGCGCGGTCTCAGGACTTCGATGCGGTCCTGACGGACCTGGGGCTGCCCGATGGCAGTGGCATCGACGTGGGGCAGGCGCTCAGCGATCGCATGCCTGTGGTGGCGCTCAGTGGGTACGGTGCTGCGACGGATTTGCGGCGTTCAGCCCTGGCTGGTTTTGCCGGACACCTGGTCAAGCCCGCGGACCCGCAGACCGTCCACCAGTCGCTTCAGGCGGCGCTGGCGGCGCGCAAGGCGGATTTGGGCCGGAATGCCTTGCAGACGGATTCGTCGGTTTCCAGGTAGGGCCCCCCGATCAGGTCAACGCAGTACGGCACGGCGGCAAAGATGCCGTTGACCAACTGTGTGCCGTCGGGCGCCTTGAGTCCCTCCAGGGTTTCCTGGATGGCCTTGGGTTGTCCCGGCAGGTTGATGATCAGGCTCTTGCCGCGAATCACCGCAACCTGGCGCGACAGGATCGCGGTGGGCACGAAACGAAGGCTGATCTGGCGCATCTGTTCACCGAATCCGGGCATTTCCTTGTCGGCTACGGCAAGGGTCGCCTCGGGTGTGACATCGCGCAGTGCGGGACCGGTGCCGCCGGTGGTCAGCACCAGCGAGCACCCTGCATCCACCAGCTCGATCAATGCGGCGCTGATGCCAGCCTGCTCATCAGGAATCAGGCGCGGCGCGAAGGTGATCGGATTCTTCAGCGCGCGTGTGAGCCAGTCTTTCAGCGCGGGCAAGCCCTTGTCTTCATAAACGCCGCTGGAGGCGCGGTCGCTGATCGAGACGATGCCGATCGTTACGGGGTCATGCGTTGCGAGGGTCATGAGTCGCGGGGGTCATACGCGTCGTCGTCGTTGGCCGGTGCGTCGTGGGCGCTGTCGAGGCCGTCGCGCACCAGCTGGAATATCTCGCGGTAGGCGCGGCCGTGGCGGGGCACCAGGCCTTTGGAAATCTGGTCGGGCGTGGGCTGCACATCCTTGCGGGCCTGCCGGATGAGCGCGCGCAGCTGCTGCGTGTCGGTCTTGGGGTTGGCGGTGAGCCAGGCCTCGAAGGCCTCGTCCCGCTCAATGAGATCGTCACGCCACTTTTCGGCTTCGTGCAGGGATTGACTCTCTCGCGCAGAGCCTTTTTGCTGGGCTTCGAGCGCTTCTTTCACGGCGGCGATGGCCTCTTCATCGAGCAGGCGCATCAACTTGCCGATGAACTGCATCTGGCGGCGCTTGCCTTCGAAATTGGTGATGCGCTTGGCTTCGGCGATGGCATCGGTGAGCTTTTCGGACAGCGGCAGGCTGTCGAAGAGATCGGCGCGCAGTGTCAGCAAAGCTTCGCCCAGCTTTTGCAGCTGGTCGCTCTCGCGCTTCAAGTCCGTACGGCTCGCCTCATTCGTGCCTTTGAGCTCCGCCTTGAGTTCGAGGTCGAGCTCGCTGCCTTCGGCAACGAACTGTCCGCGGACGAAATAGCCTTTTTTGGGTTTGCGTGACATGGGGGCCGCTATGATAACTGCCACATGAAGAACAAAGATTCAAGCGCGCAAGATGGCTTCGCCTACAGCCGCGCCACTTTCGAAGAACTCGTCGATACGGCGCTGGCTCACGCCAAGAAACTTGGCGCTACGGCCGCTGGTGCTGAAGCCTCCGAAGGTTGCGGCCTGAGCGTCTCTGCCCGCCTGGGCGAGCTTGAAAACGTCGAGCGCAATCGCGACAAGTCGCTCGGCGTCACCGTGTACGTGGGCAAGCGCCGCGGCAATGCCAGCACCTCCGATTTTTCCAAAGCCGCTATCGAGCAAACGGTGCGCGCTGCATATGACATTGCCAGCTTTACTGCCGAAGATTCCTTCGCGGGCCTGCCCGACCCCGACGAAATCGCGCAGCCCGGTGAACAGCCCGACCTGGACATGTTCCACCCCTGGAGCATCAACAGCGAAGAAGCAGCGCAGATTGCATTGGCCTGCGAAGCGGCGGCATTCGCCACCAGCAAGAAGATCACCAACAGCGAAGGCGCTGGCGTCTCGGCGCAGCAGAGCCACTTTTTCAGTTCGCACACGGGTGGCTTTCGCGGCGGCTACGCCAGCTCGCGCCATTCGGTGTCGGTGGCGCCAATTGCGGGCAAGGGCGACGGCATGCAGCGCGACGCTTGGTACAGCTCGATGCGCAACGCGGCGCAACTGTCATCGCCGGAATCCATCGGTCGTTACGCGGCCGAGCGAGCCTTGTCACGCCTGAAGTCGCGCAAGATCAGCACGCGTGAATGCCCGGTGCTGTTCGAATCGCCGCTGGCGGCCGGACTGCTCGGGGGTTACGTCCAGGCCACGAGCGGCGGGGCGCTGTACCGCAAGAGTACGTTCCTGACCGATTCGCTGGGCAAGAAGGTGCTTCCGGCGCACATTGACGTCCTGGAGGACCCGCATGTCATGCGCGGCAAGGGCAGCGCGCCCTTCGACGAAGAAGGTGTTCGCACCAAGGCGCGCAAGGTCGTGGACCAGGGCGTGGTGCAGGGCTATTTCCTCAGCAGTTACTCGGCCCGAAAGCTGGGGATGAAGACCACAGGCAACGCCGGTGGCTCGCACAACCTGACGCTGACATCACGCCTGACCCAACCGGATGACGACCTCGATGCCATGCTGCGCAAACTGGGCACGGGCCTGTTCGTGATCGAGCTGATGGGGCAGGGCGTCAACTATGTGACGGGCGACTACTCGCGTGGCGCGAGCGGCTTCTGGGTGGAAAACGGCGAGATCGCGTATCCGGTGCAGGAGATCACGATCGCCGGGAATCTCAAGACCATGCTGGCGGGCATTCAGGCCGTTGGCGCCGACACATACAACTACGGCGCGAAGACGGTCGGGTCGCTGCTGGTGAACAAGATGAAGGTGGCTGGCAGCTAGACAGGGGCTGTCATATCGGCCCCGACCTGGAACCCGGTATCCACTGCGCAGCGGCTACGGCCGCAGAAAGTCATGGATTGCGGGTCGAGCCCGCAATGACAGCCTCGATGGATGTCATGCCGGGCTTGACCCGGCATCCACTGCGCAGCGGTTACTGCCTCAGCCAGCCAGCGCTGCTTTGACCGCGGCACTCACCTGGCCCATATCCGCCTTGCCAGCCAGGCGCGACTTCACCGCACCCATGACCTTGCCCATATCGCCGGGTCCGGTTGCGCCCAGCTCAGCAACGATGGCCTTCACCTCGGCGGTCACTTCCTCGGCGGAGAGGCGAGCGGGCAGATAGGCCTGCAGCACCAGCACTTCCGATTTTTCCTTGTCGGCGAGGTCCTGGCGGCCGGCTTTTTCGAACGCTTCGATGCTGTCCTTGCGCTGCTTGAGCATCTTGTCGACGATGGCGATCACGGCCACGTCGTCCAGCTCGATGCGCTCATCGACTTCCTTTTGCTTCATGGCAGCCGTCAGCAGGCGGATCGTGCCGAGCCGCTCGCTGTCCTTGGCGCGCATGGCGGCCTTCATCTCTTCGGTGATGCGTTCCTTGAGGGTGGTCATGGGAGTTGTCCTGTTCGAAAGGGGGCCAGAAACGACAAAGCCCGCTTGAGCGTCCCCAAGTCGGGCTTTGGTGACACCGGTGAGGGTGTCTCGGGTTCAGTACAGCTTCTTGGGAAGCTGCATGCTGCGAACGCGCTTGTAGTGGCGCTTGACGGCAGCTGCCTTCTTGCGCTTGCGCTCTGCAGTGGGCTTTTCGTAGAACTCGCGGGCGCGAAGTTCGGTCAGCAGGCCCAGCTTTTCAATGGTGCGCTTGAAGCGGCGAAGTGCCACGTCAAAAGGTTCGTTTTCTTTAACTCGGATGGTCGTCATCAGCTCATGAATTCCAGATGTGCCGCCAGAGGGTGCCAGGGAGATCGGGCCCGGGCGCCGTGGTCGGCGATGTTCCCCAACTAGGGATGATCAGGCCGTTGGGGTTTGCCAGCAAAGCCTGAGATTATAGCCCTGATCCGGGGTGCAGCAAGTGCCTAGGCCGCAGCCTGGGCCATGGCGTTTGCGCAAGCTGCGGCGCTCGCCCATGCCCACTGGAAGTTGTAACCGCCCAGCCAGCCGGTCACATCCACCACTTCGCCAATGAAATACAGGCCCGGTTGGGTGGATTCCATCGTCTGCGACGACAGGTCGCGCGTATCGACACCACCGGCTGTGACCTCTGCCTTTTTATAGCCCTCCGTGCCCGATGGGGTGAGCGTCCAGCGTGTCAGGCGTTCGGCCAGCTGGGCCAGCGCCTTGTCGCTCGCCTCGTTGATGGGTCGCTGCAGGGCGGGATCCTGCGCAACCCAGGCATCGGCCAGCCGCGAAGGCACGATCTGGGCGAGTTCGTTGGCCACCAGCTTGCGGGAGGTGGCTTTGGCATGCGCCAGTGCCTGGGGAACATCGATATCCGGCACCAGGTTGATGCGGATCGCCTGACCTTCGCGCCAGTAGCTCGAAATCTGGAGCACCGCAGGCCCGCTCAGGCCTCGGTGGGTGAAAAGCAGGTCTTCGGCAAAGGTGATGCGCGACTTCTTTTCGCCGGTCTCGATGATCACCGGCAGCGCCAGCCCCGCCAGCTGGGAGTAGGGCGCCCAGCCCTCACCGTCGAATGTCATCGGCACCAGGGCCGGCCGGGTCTCTGCCATCCGCAGGCCGAATTGCCTGGCGATCCGGTAGCCGAAATCGGTCGCGCCGATTTTGGGGATCGAGAGCCCGCCCGTTGCAATGACCACGAAGCGAGAGCTGACGGCGCCCCTGGAGGTTTGCAGCAGGTAGCCGTCCGCAGACGCAGCAACGCTATCCACACTGCACGGCTGCCACCTCGTCACGCCACCCGCTTCGCACTCGCGCAGCAGCATCTGGATGAAGTCTTCGGACGAGCGGTCGCCAAAGAGCTGCCCCTTGTGCTTTTCGTGAAACGGGATCCCGTGCTTTTGCACCAGGGCGATGAAGTCGGATGGCGTGTAGCGTGAGAGTGCCGAACGGCAGAAGTTCGCGTTTTCGCCAAGGAAGTGCTTGTGGGGCGCCTTGATGTCGAGGTCCCGGTTGGTGAAGTTGCACCGGCCGCCGCCTGCAATACGCACCTTTTCGGCCACCTTTTCGCTGTGGTCCACCAGCAAGACCTTCAGGCCCTTCTGCCCCGCAAGCGCCGCACAAAAAAGGCCTGCCGCACCGGCTCCGATGATGACTACGTCGAATCGGGCCGGTTGCTCCTGCATCAGGCAACGCGGGCGGCAGGTGCGCAGCTGGCTGCGGCCACGCCCCTGACGACATCGCCAATGACGATGACGGACGGGCTCGCAAGCTTTTCGCGCTCGATAGTCTGGATGAGTTCGCCGAGCGTGGTCACGGCCTGGCGTTGCTCCGGCAGGCTGGCGCGCTGCACGATCGCACAGGGCGTGGCGGCTGGCAGGGCGGTGAGCAGTTCGTTCTGGATGCGCGCGGCGCCGCTGACACCCATGTAGATCACGAGCGTGAGCTTCGCATCGCGCACCGCGACAGCCAGCGATCGCCAGTCGGCGCCTTGGGAGCCGGGATGCGAATGTCCGGTGACGAAGACCACGCCGTGCGCATGCTCCCGATGGGTCAGCGGAACGCGCAGCGACGTGACCGCCGCCAGGCCGGATGTGATCCCATTGATGACTTCGACCTCGATATCGGCCGCGAGCAGGTGCTCCACTTCTTCGCCGCCACGGCCGAAGATGAAAGGGTCGCCGCCCTTGAGGCGAACCACGTTCTCGCCTTCGCGTGCGGCCATCACCATCAGCTTTTCGATGAAGGCTTGCGGCGTGCTCTTGCAGCCGCCGCGCTTGCCGACATGCACGATGCGCGCTGTCGGCGGCGCGAAGGCAACGACGTCGGCATTGACGAGGTCATCGACCAGCAGCACGGTTGCAGCCTGGATCGCCTTCAGGGCCTTGATGGTGAGCAACTCGGGGTCGCCCGGTCCGGCGCCCACCAGGGTCACCTTTCCGTTGAAATTGTGGGTGTTCATGTCGCCTCGCGTCATTGTGGTTGTGTTGACGCAAGACGCAATATGTGTTCCACCTGCAGCGCCAAAGACGCCGGTATGGGAGTGTTACCGTTCATCACACTCTGGATGTACGCGGCCGTGGATTTCGCATCGATTTCCTTTGGCAGGAAAGGCATGTCGGTGATCGTGCCCTTGCGGCCCTCTTCGAGCGCGATGCGCCTGCCGGCGACGAACCCATCCATCTGCGGGAGGCGCCGCGCATCGGCCACGACCTCGCCCTCAGTTCCGCGCAGGAGCAGGGCTGTGGACTGCATGAGCTCGAACACCTCGCCCATCGAGATCGCGTATTCGGGATGGGTATAGCTGCTGACGATGACGGCTGGGCCGTCGCACGGGTTCATGAGCTTGACCAGGCTGTGGCTCGAATTGCGCAAGCCGACGGTGCGTCGCACGTCCAGCAGGCGCTTCAATCCGGGGCACAGCAACTCGGTGGGAACAAAAGCAGCTTCGCCCGGTGCGATGGCGCGAATGCTTTCCAGCGCGTGGATGCCCAGCGCTTCCAGGACGTCGTGCACGAAAACCCGATTGGATTCAGTCGCGGTTCCATGGATGACCACCGGCAGGCCGCGTTTCGCGACGAGCAGCGCGAGAAGGGGTGTGAGGACGGGAAGCTTTCGCGCGCCGTTGTAGCTGGGCAGGACCACCAGCGGCATGGCCGACGCGGGGATCTTGTGCATGCGAGTGGCGGTGGCATCGAGAAAGCCAGCCATCTCTTGCGCCGTCTCGCCCTTGATCCGCATGGCCAGGCAGAAAGCGCCGATTTCCAGATCGGTCACCGTGCCATCGAGCACCTGGCCGAACAGGTCTGCTGCCTGCGCACGATCGAGCGGCCTGGCGCCTTGCTTGCCGCGGCCGATCTCCTTGATGTAGTGCGCAATGGACATGCGGCGATTGTCTACCACCGCTCATGACTGGGGGCTATTTGGCGAATGATGGGCGATCGAAAATGGATTGCGGGTCAAGCCCGCAATGACAGCTGGGTCCTGTATGTCATGCCGGACTTGATCCGGCATCCACCGCGAAGCGGCAGCGGCGCTTGATCGAAGATGGATTGCGGCGAAATCGCAGGAGTCCTCCCGTCTCGGTCCGCAATGACAGCCTTCCTGTTCTCCCGTCTCGGTCCGCAATGACAGCCCTTGCGTTCAGGCCACTTGCCGCAACTCGATCGCGCCGCGCACCAAACGCTTGAGCTCCGGCACACAAGCTCCGCAGTTCGTACCGCACTTCAATTCAGCTTGAAGCGCAGCGAGCTGCTCGGTCTCGGCCCCGTTCGAGCCGGCGAGATACTTGCTGATCTCGGGCTCGGTCACATTGAAGCAGGTACACACCTGTTTGCCGCGCGTCTGCACAGCCACTGGCGCCTTGGCTCCGGGCACCAGCAGCATTCGCCCATAGGCCTGCGCCGGCAGCTCTTCTTGCAGCAGCGTCTTGATCCACGCCTGCGCCGATATATCACCGGCCAGGACGAACGCCTCCAGACGCGCATCGGCGCCATGACGAGACAGTTTCACCGTGCGCCGCTGGCCCTTCTTGCGGTCGGCGTATCGCAAGGCGTCTGCACCCGCGACACCCAGCAGCGCCTCGATACGTTCGATCAACTCATCCGGCGGCGCCTCGTAAGCGGCAGCGCGAAACAGCACACCGGCGCGCTCCCGCCCAAACGGAACGCAGGACGCGAATGGAAACCGCGCCATCAGCTGCTGCAACTCGCGCCGCGCCCGCAGCGCGTCGTCCTCGGGCAACCAGCCCACAGCCAGCAACGACCACGGCAACTCGGCCTTCAGAATCTTCACCGCCGCATGTTTCAACTCAGGCTGCTTCGACGACGGGCAGTACGCGGATGTCGTGAGCGCATTCACGCCGGCCAGCGCCTGGCCCGTCGAGGAACATCCGCCCAGGAACTCGCTGCCCCAGTGCATCGCCATGAAGGCCTGGCTGAGCGCGACTTCTTCACTGGCCTGCACCGGTACGACGATAGAGCCGCGCTTGCTGGTGAGGTGGACCAGGTCTCCTTCCTTGAGCAGGCGGCGCGACATGTCTTGCGGATTCATCTGCACGGATGGTTCTGCAACGTGACCGAAGAGGCGCCCGATCGTTCCGGTACGGCTCATGCCGTGCCACTGGTCGCGCAATCGTCCGGTGGTCAGCGAAAAAGGAAACCGCGACTCGCGTACTTCCGCCAGGGGCCGATAGGCCACATTCGCAAAACGTGCCTTGCCGTCCGCCGTGGGAAAGACGCCATCTTCGTAAAGGCGAACCTTGCCTTGCGTCGCGCCCTGCGGCATCGGCCATTGCAGGGGCTTGATGTCGAGCATGTCGTAGCTCATGCCGGTGATGTCCAGGTCGCGGCCGCGCGTCGATTCGCGGTGCTCGTTCCAGATCTGTTGTGCGCCCTGCGTTTCGTCGGCCAACGAATAGGGAAAGAGCGTGGCGAGACCCGGCCGCAACTTGCGCTCCAGCCTTTGACCGAACTCTGCTGCGATCGCCCAGTCGTGCCGCGTGCCCGCAGGTTTGTCGATGGCGGGGCGAACGCGACTGATGCGGCGCTCGCTGTTGGTGACGGTGCCGGTTTTCTCGCCCCAGGTGGTGGCGGGCAGCAATAGATCGGCGTAGTCGCAGGTTGCGGTGGTGGAAAAAGCCTCCTGCACCACGACCAGTTCCGCGCGTTCCAGCGCGCGGCGCACCGTCGCCTGATCGGGCATCGACTGGGCCGGATTGGTACACGCAATCCAGAGTGCCTTGATCTCGCCATCGGCTGCCGCCTGGAACATCTCCACGGCGGTCTTGCCCGGCTTGTCCGGCACGGTGGGAACACCCCATAGCGCTGCGACTTCCGCCCGATGCGCCGGATTGGCCATGTCGCGGTGTGCGGACAGGAGATTGGCCAGTCCGCCCACCTCGCGGCCACCCATCGCATTGGGCTGGCCCGTCAGCGAGAAGGGCCCGGCACCGGGCTTGCCGATGTGTCCGGTTGCGAGATGCAGGTTGATGAGCGACGCGTTCTTTGCAGTTCCGCTGGAGGATTGATTCAGGCCCTGGCAGTAAAGACTGAGCGTTGCGGTCGATGTGGCGAACAGCTTCGCGGCTTCGTACAGGTCTTCCTTGCGGATGCCGCAGGTTTGCGCCACGAGATCGGGCGTGCATTCGCGAACGGTCGCCTTGAGCGCATCGAAACCCGTCGTGTGCGCAGCCATGTAGCTGGCCTGGGTCCAACCCTCCCACAGCATGATGTGCAGCATGCCGTGAAACAGCATCACATCGGTGCCGGGCTGGATCGGCAGGTACAGGTCTGCGATCTCGGCCGTGTCGGTGCGGCGCGGGTCGCAGAAGATGATCTTCATCGCCGGATTGGCCGCCTTTGCATCCTCGATTCGCCGAAACAGGATCGGGTGCGCCCATGCCGTGTTGCTGCCGACGATGAAGATGCACTGCGCGTGATCCACATCTTCGTAGCAGTTCGGTGGCGCATCGGCGCCCAGCGTCATCTTGTAGCCGGCCACTGCACTGCTCATGCACAGGCGAGAATTGGTATCGACATTGTTGGTGCCGATCAGTCCCTTGGCCAGCTTGTTGAAGACGTAGTAGTCCTCGGTGAGCAGCTGTCCGGAAATGTAGAAACCGACCGCGTCGGGTCCGTGTTCGCGGATCACCTGCACGAAGCTCTCGACCGCGAATCCCATCGCCTCATCCCACGACACGCGAGACGGTTTCTCGCTGCGATGGATGCGCCGCATCGGGTGCAGCAGCCGCGCCTGGTGCGTGATGGGGGCCGAGGCCGTCAGGTGAAGCGATGAACCTTTGGTGCAGAGCCGCCCGAAGTTGGCCGGGTGGTCCGGATCGCCGCGCACGCCGGTGATCTGGTTGCCTTCGCTCTCGATGATGACGCCGCAGCCGACGCCACAGTAAGGGCAGGTGGAGCGTGTTTCCAGGGTCATTGCGCGGAGTGCGGCGCCTGAACATCGAACGTGGCGTCACCGACAGCGCCCGTCGATGCACCACCGCACGGCCCGGCCTTCGGCGGTTCGAGATCCGTCGCCAGCGAAGCCAGCTCCACCGGGTCGAGCATCACCTCGCCACCTTCGACGCGGCATGAAAACTTCGTCGTGCATCCCTCATCGGGGGACCTGGCGCAGCCGTCATCCAGGCCGATGGTCCAGTTGTGCAGCGGGCAGGCGACGCTGGTGCCGAACACGATGCCTTGCGAGAGCGGGCCGCCCTTGTGGGGACACCGGTCGAGCAAGGCGAACACCTGGTCCTGGTCGTTGCGAAACACCGCGACGTCCATACCGCGCGGTCGCGAGACGCGACGCGAGCCGAGCACGGGAATGTCTTCGACCTTGCAGATCACTTGCCAGTCGTTCATCTTCATGCCGCCTCCGCCGCTGTGCCGAGCTTGGCGAACTGGCGCGTGTCAACCGAAGCTTTCTCGAAGTCGAACCACGGATCGGGCTCGCCATCCAGGCTGAACTGCAGGCGTTCCCACAACGCCTTGCGGCCTTCGTGATCTTCCAGGACCTTCTTCTTGACGTAGTCCAGGCCCACGCGATTGACGTAGTGGACCGTGCGTTCCAGGTACCAACCCTCTTCGCGATAGAGCTGCAGGAACGCGCCGCTGTATTCCAGCACTTCGGCGGCAGTCTTGAGCTTGCAGAAGAAATGCGCCACTTCGGTCTTGATACCGCCGTTGCCCGCAACGTAGATTTCCCAGCCGCTATCGACGCCAATCACGCCCACGTCCTTGATGCCGGATTCGGCGCAGTTGCGCGGGCAGCCGGACACAGCCAGCTTCACCTTGTGCGGCGCGTACATGCGCCAGAGCGCGCGCTCCAGGTCCTTGCCCATCTGCGTGGAGTCCTGCGTGCCGAAGCGGCACCACTCGCTGCCCACGCAGGTCTTGACGGTACGCAGGGCCTTGGCGTAAGCGTGGCCCGAAGGCATGCCGATGTCTTTCCAGACGTTCTGCAGGTCTTCTTTCTTCACGCCCAGCAGGTCGATGCGCTGTCCGCCCGTGACCTTCACCGTCGGGATCTTGTACTTGTCCACGGCGTTGGCAATGCGGCGCAACTCGTCGGCCGTCGTCTCGCCACCCCACATGCGCGGGATCACGGAATAGGTGCCGTCCTTCTGGATGTTCGCGTGACTGCGCTCATTGATGTAGCGGCTTTGCGGATCGTCTTTCGCTTCTTTCGGCCAGCTGGAGATCAGGTAGTAGTTGATCGCAGGCCGGCAGGTCGCGCAGCCGTTGGGCGTGCGCCAGTCCATCGTGCGCATCGTGTCGGCGATGGTGAGGAACTTGTTCGTGCGAATCGCTTCGCGCACATCCTGGTGGCTGTGGTCGGTGCAGCCGCAGATGGCCTTCTTCTTGGGCGCGGCAGAGTAGTCGCCCCCGGCAGTGAACATCAGGATCTGTTCGACCAGACCCGTGCAGGAACCACAGCTCGCGCTGGCCTTGGTGTGCTTCTTCACTTCGTCGATGGTGAAGAGGCCCTTCTCCTTGATCGCCTTGCAGATCGTGCCCTTGGTCACGCCGTTGCAGCCGCACACCTCGGCTTCATCGGGCATGGTCGCCGCGCGGCTGTGGCCTTCGTGGCCGGTGTCGCCGATATTGGATTCGCCGAACATCAGCTTGTCGCGGATGTCGTTGATGCTGCGCCCGTCTCGCAGCAGCTTGAAGTACCAGCTGCCATCGACCGTGTCGCCGTAGAGGCACGCGCCGACGAGTTTGTCGCCCTTGATGACGAGCTTCTTGTAGACGCCGCCGAAGGGGTCGGACATCACGATTTCTTCGGTCCCTTCACCACCCATGAATTCGCCGGCGGAAAACAGGTCGATGCCGGTGACTTTCAGCTTGGTCGATGTGAGCGAGCCGGTGTAGCGCCCGATGCCGAATTGCGCGAGATGGTTCGCTGCGACCTTGGCTTGTTCAAACAGCGGCGCGACCAGGCCGTAGGCGATGCCGCGGTGCGCAGCGCACTCGCCCACCGAGTAGATGCGCGCATCGGTCACCGTCTGCATGGTGTCATTCACGACGATGCCTCGGTTGCAGTGCAGGCGCATCTTCTCGGCCAGCTCGGTGTTGGGGCGGATGCCCACGGCCATCACGACCAGGTCGGTGTCCAGGCGCGTGCCGTCCTTGAAGGTGATGGCAGTGACGCGGCCGTCTTCCCCACCGACCAGCTCCTGCGTGTGCGCACCGATCATGAATTTCAGCCCGCGATCTTCCAGCGACTTCTGCAGCAGCCGGCCCGCGACGTCGTCGAGCTGGCGCTCCATCAGCCACGGCATGACATGCACCACGGTCACTTCCATGCCGCGCAGCATCAGGCCGTTGGCCGCTTCGAGCCCGAGCAGGCCGCCCCCGATGACGACAGCCCTCTTGTACTTCTGCGATGCCTCGATCATCGCGTTGGTGTCGGCGATATCGCGATAGGCGATCACGCCCTGCAGGTCCTTGCCGGGCACGGGCAGGATGAAGGGGTTGGAGCCGGTGCACATCAACAGGCGGTCATACGGCTCTTCGGTGCCGTCGTCTGCACGCACCACGCGCCTGACCCGATCGACCTCGACCACCTTCTTGCCCGCATGCAGCGTGATGTTGTTTTCCTTGTACCAGTCCCAGGAGTTCAGCACGATCTCGTCGAGCGTCTGTTCGCCAGCCAGTACTGGCGACAGCAGGATGCGGTTGTAGTTGGGATGCGGCTCCGCGCCGAACACGCTGATGTCGTAGAGCTCCGGCGCAACTTTCAGCAGTTCCTCGATGGTGCGAACGCCCGCCATCCCGTTTCCAACCATCACCAGTTTTGATCGTTTCACTTGGGGTCTCCACATGGGGCGCTCAGGCGACAAGCTTTTCGACGTGGGCCTGCCTCGTGTAGAGGAAGTCGATCACCGCCTTGCGGTAGTGAACGTAGGCCGAGTCCTCCGCCAGCTCGATGCGGCTTCGCGGGCGGGGCAGGTCGATGGCCAGCACTTCGCCGATGGTCGCGGCAGGGCCGTTGGTCATCATCACGATGCGGTCCGACAGCAGCACGGCCTCATCGACATCGTGCGTGACCATGACCACCGTGCTGTGCGTCTTGGCGACGATCGCCAGCAGTTCGTCCTGCAGTTTGGCGCGCGTGAGAGCGTCGAGCGCACCGAAAGGCTCGTCCATCAGCAGGACGTTGGGCTCCATCGACAGGGCGCGGGCAATACCGACGCGCTGCTTCATGCCGCCCGAGATTTCGCCGGGGCGCTTTTGCGCCGCAGGTGTCAGGCCGACCAGTGCCAGCGCTTCGTCGGTGCGTGCGCGCAGCTGCGCACGCGTCTCGGTCGCACCGAAGACGCGTTCAACGGCCAGGTACACGTTCTCGAAGCACGTGAGCCAGGGCAGCAGCGAGTGGTTCTGGAACACCACGCCGCGGTCGGGTCCGGGCCCGGCGATCTCGCGATTGGCGCAGATCAGGTGGCCCTGCGTCGGCATCGTGAGCCCGGCGATCAGGTTCAGCAGCGTGGACTTGCCGCAGCCCGAGTGGCCGATCATCGTGACGAACTGACCCTTGGCGACGGTGAGGTTGATGTCCTGCAGCGCGACGAACGGACCCTTGGCGGTCTTGAACGTCTGCTGCACGCCCTCGATCTGGATGTACTTGGTGGTCAGGCTGTCGCTCATGTCTTCACCTCTTCGAATGTGAATGCGGTTGCGAGTTTGATGAGGGCGAACTCCAGGACCAGACCCACCACGCCGATCACGAAGATCGCGATGATGATGTTCTTGACGTTGAGGTTGTTCCACTCGTCCCAGACCCAGAAGCCGATGCCGACACCGCCGGTGAGCATCTCTGCCGCGACGATCACGAGCCATGCGGTGCCGACTGCCAGGCGCACACCGGTGAGCATGTAGGGCAGCACGGCGGGAAAGAGAATCCTGGTGACGATCTTCCACTCGGACAGGTTCAGCACGCGCGCCACGTTCATGTAGTCGGAGGGCACGCGTTGCACACCGACAGCGGTGTTGATGATCATCGGCCAGATGGAGCAGATGAAGATGGTCCAGATGGCGGCAGGGTTTGCGCCCTTGAACACCATGAGGCCGATCGGCAACCAGGCGAGCGGCGATACCGGGCGCAAGAGGCTGATGAGCGGGTTGAACATCCGCGACAGAAAGGTGAAGCGGCCGATCATGAAGCCCAGCGGAATGCCGACGATGGCTGCCATGCCGAAGCCGATGGCCACTCGCTTGAGCGACGACAGCACGTTCCAGCCGATGCCCTGGTCGTTGGGGCCCTTCTGGTAGAACGGATCGCTGAACACTGTCAGTGCCTGCTTGAACGTCTCGATCGGCGACGGAAAGCTGCTGGTGGACGTCATCGAGATGATCGCCCAGATTCCCACGAGAAAGCCCAGGCCGAAGATCGGTGGAAGGACTTTAAGGAAGAGGGCGCGCCAGTCGTAGGGCAGCTTCTCCCTCCCCCCCTGGGGGAGGGCCGGGGTGGGGGCAGCCTTAACCTCCTCTACCGCCGATTTCTCCGAAACAGCCCCCGCGTTCGCCGCCTGCCCCCACCCCAACCCTCCCCCAGCGGGGGAGGGAGTAACCGCCACTGGCTCCAGCGGGGAATGAAACACTGCACTGACCATGATGATCTCCTTGGTTTGCGCTGATTCGGCTTACGCGTGGATCTTGAAACTGTCGGCATACTTCTTCGGGTCCTTGCCGTCCCACACCGTGCCGTCCACCAGCTTGGCGGTGCGCATCGGGTCCTTGGGGACATTGACCTTGGCCAGCGTGGCGGCCTGCTTGTACATGTCGATCTGGTTGATCTGCCTGGCGATGCCCAGGTAGTCCGGGTGATCCTTGATGAGGCCCCAGCGCTTGTGCTGCGTGAGGAACCACATGCCGTCGGTGAGGTACGGGAAGTTCACGAGGCCGTCGTTGTAGAACTTCATGTGGTTGGGGTCGTCCCAGGTCTTGCCCATGCCGTTCTGGTAGCGGCCCAGGATGCGCTGGTTGATTGCATCGACGCCGGTGTTGACGTAGCTCTTGTCGGCAACCGTCTCGGCCATCTTGTTCTTGTTCTGCAGTCCTGCGTCGATCCACTTGCCCGCTTCGAGGATGGCGGCTGTCACGGCGCGCGCCGTATTGGGATACTTCTTGACGAACTCCGCCGTCGTGCCCAGGGCCTTCTCGGGGTGATCGCGCCAGATGTCCTGTGTGGTCACGCCTGTCACGCCGATGCCGTCCATGATCGCGCGGTGGCCCCAGGGCTCGCCCACGCAGAAGCCGTCCATGTTGCCCACGCGCATGTTCGCGACCATCTGGGGCGGCGGCACTGTGATCACCTTGGCATCCTTCATCGGGTTGATGCCGTAGGTCGCGAGCCAGTAGTAGAGCCACATCGCGTGCGTGCCCGTCGGAAAGGTCTGCGCAAACGTGTATTCGCGCTTGTCTGTCTGCATCAGCTTGGCGAGCGAGGGCCCGTCGACGCCGCCCTTGTCCGCAATCTTCTTGGAGAGCGTGATGGCCTGGCCGTTGTGGTTCAGGTTCATCAGGACGGCCATGTCCTTCTTGGGTCCGGATGTGCCCATGTGCACACCGTAGATAAGGCCCCACAGTACGTGCGCCATGTCGAGTTCGCCATTGACCAGCTTGTCGCGGACACCGGCCCAGCTCGCTTCCTTGGTCGGGATGATCGTGACGCCGTACTTCTTGTCGATACCCAGCACCGAAGCCATCACCACGCTCGCGCAGTCGGTCAACGGAATGAAGCCGATCTTCACTTCCTTCTTCTCCGGTGCGTCGGAGCCCTGGGCCCAGACGGCGGTTCGCAGGGCCGGCGAAACACCGGCGGCGCCAACGGCGGCTGCTTGCAGCACGCTTCGGCGGGAGAGCTTGGTTCTCAGAAGGTCGGTCATCACGTTGTGGGCTCCAGCGACAGGTTGAAGAAATCAAAAAATGCAAAAAGGCGTCCGCACGCAACACCGCGAGGTATTGGTGGGGACGCCTTCGTCCGAAGTGGCACCGCGTTTTGCTTCGCCGTTGAAGCATGCGGGCCGGTGAACCGTCATTGGTTCATGGGATGGGTATGAGCAATCGTCGTGCCAGCTATTTCATTCGGCGCATTTCATGGATGGCTGTCATTGCGGGCTTGACCCGCAATCCACCGCGAAACGGGAACTGCGCCTGATCCAGCATGGATTGCGGATGAGGTCCGCAATGACAGCCTTGGTGCACCTGTTGCGTGCGGCGCACCATGCAGGCGCATGGATTCAACCCAGCAGGTCTGCCGCATCCAGCATCCGCTGTGCCACTTCGCCCAGTTTGAGCCCCCGGTCCATCGCCGATTTGCGAAGCTGCTCGAAAGCCTGTTGCTCCGACAGCCCTCGGCGCTGCATCAGCAGGCCCTTGGCGCGATCGATCACCTTGCGGTCCTGCAACTCGGAGCGTGCCTCGGCCAATTCCTGGCGCAGGGCCTGCTCGTGCTGGAAGCGAGCCAGGGCCACGTCGAGGATGGGCCTGATGCGGTCTGGCGCAAGCCCCGCCACGATGTAGGCCGTCACCCCGGCGGCCACGGCATCCTTGACGTGTGTCGTGTCTTCGTCGTTGGTAAACAGCACGATGGGCCGGCGTTCGTCCCGGGTCGCCATCACCACATGTTCGAGGGAGTCGCGGGCCGCACTTTCGGCATCGACCACGATCAGGTCCGGCTGCAGCTGGGCGATACGCTCGCGCAGGAACGTATCGGTGGGCAGCACTGCAATGATGTTGTAACCATTTTCAAGCAGGCAGATCCGCAGCAGGCGCGATCGTTCGGCCTGCTCCACCGCCTCCTCGTCCTCGATGTCCGGGTTGAGGCTGTCAGGCGCAATCACCACGATTCGCAGTTGTTGGGATGGCGTCGTCATTGCACGATTTTCGCAAGAATCGAGCCATCGCCCGGACGCTTGGCCACTCGTATGGAGCGCGTCGCTAAACTCGGGCGATGCTTGTACTAGGGATCGAGTCCTCTTGCGATGAAACCGGTGTGGCCCTGGTCGAGGTGACGGGCAACGCGCGCCCGGTGCTGCGCGCTGACGCACTGCACAGCCAGATTGAAATGCACCAGGCGTATGGCGGTGTGGTGCCCGAGCTCGCCAGCCGCGATCACATCCGGCGCGTGTTGCCGCTGGCTGAAGCGGTGCTCGCGAAAGCCGGCGTGGGTTTGTCGAACGTTGATGTGGTCGCCTATACGCGCGGCCCGGGTCTGGCGGGCGCGCTGCTCGTGGGTGCAGGGGTCGCGTGCGCACTGGGCGCGGCTTTGGGCAAGCCTGTGCTGGGCGTGCATCACCTGGAAGGCCATCTGCTGTCGCCGTTTCTCAGTGCAGACCCGCCGGAATTTCCCTTTATCGCGTTGCTGGTGTCGGGCGGTCACACGCAGTTGATGCGGGTCGAGGGGGTGGGGCGCTACGAATTGCTGGGCGAAACCATCGACGATGCGGCGGGTGAAGCATTCGACAAGTCTGCGAAGCTGATGGGACTGGGTTATCCGGGCGGTCCTGCGTTGTCGCGGCTGGCCGAGAGCGGCGACGGCAAGGCCTTCAAGCTGCCACGACCGCTGATGCACAGCGGCAACCTGGATTTCTCGTTCGCTGGATTGAAGACGGCGGTATTGACCCAGGCGAAGAAGCTGGGCGACACCCTGGAGGCGAACAAGGCCGACCTGGCGGCATCGACGCAGGCTGCGATTGTCGAAGTGCTGGTGAAGAAGTCGATGGCTGCGCTCGCGCAAAGCGGGCTCAAGCGGCTCGTCGTCGCCGGTGGTGTGGGCGCGAACCGGTTGCTGCGCGCCGACCTGAACGCCGCGTGCGTCCGGATGGGTGTGCGTGTGCACTATCCCGAATTGCATCTGTGCACCGACAACGGCGCGATGATTGCCATGGCGGCAGCGATGCGCTTGCAGGCAGGCGTGCAAACGGCCAACCGGTCGTACGCTTTCGACGTCAAACCGCGCTGGCCGCTGGCAGAGCTCTGAGCCTGTCACGCCGGGGCGGATTCGAAGGATCTCTCCGGTCCCGGTCCGCAATGACAGCCGCAATTACTGGATCGTGATCGTGCGTGCGTTGGAAACCGGCACCTTCTTCACGAGCGTCAGCGTCAGAACGCCGTTTTCGAGCTTCGCGTTGCTGGCATCTGCATCGATGTCCTGTGGCGTCTCGTAAGCGGCCTTGTACTGGCGCTTCGCTTCGGCGGTGGTCTCAATGCGAACAATGGTGCCTTCGATGTTGATCGACAGCTGCTCGCGTGCGATGCCGGGTACGTCCAGCGTGATGGTCCAGGCCTTGTCGTCCTGCTCGACCGATGCGCCAGAGCGGCGGTCGCTGAAGAAGGAGTCGTTCAAAAAGCGCTCGAAGCTGCGATCAAACGATTGGCGCGAAGGTGCGCGGCCGGCAACGACGGGTGCAAAAAACAGGGACATGGTTTGGCTCCTTTAAACTTGGCGCGGCTCTCAAACCGTTCGATCGCCGCCTGCATCCCATCTATCGACAGCACGATCTTTTTCAAGGGATTTTCAGTTTGATTTTTCTGCGTCGCCGTATCTTGAAATCCGCTGCGGGAGCACTATTTGTTCCCGCTTTTTCCCTGGCGCAGCCCGCGCTTGCCCCCGTCAAGATCGCGATGATCGAGGGACTCTCGGGCGGCAACGCCAATGGCGGCGAAGCAGTTTTTCGCAACCTGGTGTGGGCAGTCGAGCGTGTCAACCAGCGCGGCGGCGTTCGCACCGCCGAAGGCATGCGCCTGCTGCAGCTCGATCGCTATGACAGCAAGGGCCAGATCGAGGAGGCGCTCTCCACGATGCGCTCGGCCATCGACGACGGCGCCCAGTTCATCTTCCAGGGCAATTCGTCAGCAGTCGCGGCGGCGTTGATCGAGGCGGTGAACAAGCACAACGAGCGCGAGCCCCGCCGGCGTGTGCTGTTCCTGAACTACTCCGCGGTCGACCCTATCCTCACCAACGAGAAGTGCAGCTTCTGGCACTTTCGCTTCGATGCCCATGCCGACATGCGCATGGCTGCATTGATGTCTGTGCTGCGCCAGGATGCGCAGCTGAAGTCGGTGTATCTGCTGGGACAGGACTACAGCTTCGGCCAGGCGGTCCTGCGCGAAGCGCGCAGGCAGCTGGGCGCGCAACGCCCCGATGTGCAGATCGTGGGCGAAGAGTTGCACCCGCTGCTGCGCATCAAGGACTTCGCGCCTTACGCGACGAAGATCAAGGCCAGCGGTGCAGGCGCGGTGATCACCGGCAATTTCAGCAACGACCTCACGCTGCTGGTCAAGGCCGCACGTGAAGTCGGTTTTGACGGCAAGTTCTACACCTTCTACGGCAATGCGCTTGGCGCGCCCGCCGCCATCGGTGAAGCAGGGCTGGGCAAGGTCGTTGCAGTGGCCGACTGGCTTCCCAATGCGCCGGGTGCCCAGAGCGAGGCCTTCTACGAATCGTTCAGGAAGCGTTACCCGAAACCCGCTGACGACTACGTGCATATGCGCATGCAGCTGATGGTGGAGGCGCTTGCGCAAGCCATCGACGCGGCGCGCAGCACGGACGCAATCGCGGTGGCCAACGCGCTGGAACGCGTGACCGTCAATTTCCACGGACAGACAGGCTCCATGCGTGCGGTCGATCACCAGTTCCAGCAGCCGCTGGTGGTGGGTGTGATGGATCGCGTCGGAACGCCCGGCGTGAAGTTCGATGTGGAAGGTTCGGGGTATGGATTCCGCGTGATACGCAGCATTCCTGCGGCTCAAGCGGAAATGCCCAGCACTTGTAAGATGGTCCGTTCTTAAATGGCGGTCATTGCGGACTTGACCCGCAATCCACGCGGCGTGTGATCACGCGTAGCCTGGATGCCGGATCAGGTCCGGCATGACTGCCTTCCAAGCCCAACACGACCCCAATCCCCATGCGCCAAGCCATCCAGAACCTCGAAGAATCCCGCATCCGCGAAGTTGCCAATGCGGGGATAGGCCGCAGCGATGTGCTGGCGTTCTGGTTTGGCGAGAGCGATGAGGTCACGCCCGAATTCATCCGGCAGGCCGCCATCGAGTCGCTGCAAAGGGGCGAGACGTTCTATTCGCACAACCTGGGTTTGCCTGAGCTGCGTGAGGCGGTCGCTGCGTACGCCCGCAAGCTGCACGGCAAGATCGGCGCGGACCGGATCGCGATCACCTCCGGCGGCGTCAACGCGTTGATGCTGGCGGTGCAGGCGCTGGTCGATGCGGGCGATGAGGTCGTGGCGGTCACGCCGGTCTGGCCCAATCTGGTTGCGCAACCGGTGATCATGGGCGCGAACCTCAAATGCGTTGCGCTGGAGCCCAAGGGTGGTGCGTGGACGCTGGACCTGGACAAGCTGCTGGGCTCGATCACATCCCGCACCAAGCTGTTGATCGTCAATGCGCCGAACAATCCCACGGGCTGGACGCTCACCCGTGACGAGCAGCAGGCCATCCTCGAACACTGCCGCAAGACGGGCACCTGGATTCTGGCGGACGAGGTCTACGAGCGGCTCTACTACGAGCCGACCGCCAACGGCTGCGCACCGAGCTTCCTGGATATCGCATCGACCGACGACCGCCTGGTGGTCGCGCACAGCTTTTCCAAGAGCTTTCTGATGACCGGCTGGCGACTGGGCTGGCTCGTGATGCCGCCGGACATGACCCATCACATGGGAAAGCTCATCGAATTCAACACGTCCTGCGCGAGCGTCTTCACCCAGCGTGCCGCGCTGGCTGCGATCGAGGGCACGGCCGAGGTCACGCCGCGAGTCGTCGCCCACCTCAAGAGCTGCCGTGACATCCTCATTCCCCTTTTGCAGGCCATTCCCCAGGTTAGTGTCGAGCCGGCCAAAGGTGGGATGTACGCCTTTTTCCAGCTGGAGGGGTACCCGGATTCCCTGGATACGGCCAAGCGCCTGGTCGTCGAAGCCGGGCTGGGGCTGGCACCGGGCAGCGCCTTTGCGCCGGAGGCTGAGGGGTGGCTGCGCTGGTGTTTCGCGGCGAAGGATGCGTCGCGGCTGGAAGAGGGCGTGCGTAGGTTAAGCAATTGGTTGTCATTGCAGGCTTGACCCGCAATCCACCGCGAAGCGGCTCCGTCACTTGAACTCATGGATCCCGGGTCGAGCCCGGGATGACGGGCAGTCGCGCTATAATTGAACGGCTTTGCATCCTGCAAGCGCACGTTGGAGGCATTTCCGGCCACCAACGCAAGTCACATATCAAACAAGGAATCTCATGACTCCCATCCAAACGGCCGAGGTCGTCAAGGCCAATGCACGTGGCGCCAGCGACACGGGTAGCCCGGAAGTGCAAGTTGCGCTTCTCACCGCCCGCATCAATGAACTCACGCCTCACTTCAAGACGCACGCCAAGGACCATCACGGTCGCCGCGGCCTGCTGCGCATGGTGAACCGCCGCAAGAGCCTGCTGTCCTACCTCAAGGGCAAGGACGCTGAGCGTTACACCGCACTGATCGCCAAGCTGGGCCTGCGCAAGTAAGCGGGCAAGCCACAAAACAACGAAAGCGCCTGGGTTAGTTCCGCTAGCTCAGGCGTTTTTGACTTCGGAGACGGCAAGACGGATACGCGCTGTGTCATTCCAAAAGCTTGCGCAGCTTCTGGAATGGCATCGTGTTCGACACCGCTCAATCTCCGGGCAGCAAGCGCAGCCACATGCGCTTCATGACAACAGGAGAAAACCATGTCCATTTTCAACAAGGTCACCAAGACGTTTCAATGGGGCGGCCACACGGTCAAGCTCGAAACCGGTGAGATCGCCCGCCAGGCTGGCGGCGCCGTCATCGTCGACATCGAAGGCACCGTGGTGCTGGCAACCGTTGTTGCTTCCAAGTCCTCCAAGCCGGGCCAGGACTTCTTCCCCCTGACCGTGGACTACATCGAGAAGACCTACGCCGCGGGCAAGATCCCCGGCAGCTTCTTCAAGCGCGAAGCCAAGCCCAGCGAACACGAAACGCTGACCAGCCGCCTGATCGACCGTCCGATCCGCCCGCTGTTCCCCGAAGGCTTCTTCAATGAAGTCCACGTCGTCATCCATACCCTGTCGCTCAACCCCGAAGTCGATGCCGACATCGCCGCCATGATCGGTGTCAGCGCCGCGCTGTCGATCTCCGGCATCCCGTTCGCGGGCCCCATCGGCGCCGCGCGCGTGGGCTACGTCAACGGCGAATACGTCCTGAACCCCGGCCAGACCGCACGCAAGGATTCCGTGCTGGACCTGATCGTTGCCGGCACCGAAGGCGCTGTGCTGATGGTCGAGTCCGAAGCCAACCAGCTGTCCGAAGAAATCATGCTGGGCGCAGTGGTGTTCGGTCACGAGCAGGGCAACATCGCCATCAACGCGATCCATGAACTGGTCCGCGAAGCCGGCAAGCCGGTCTGGGACTGGTCTGCGCCCGCCAAGGACGAAGCCTTCATCGCCCGGGTCAACGGCTACGCCGAAGACAAGCTGCGCGCCGCCTACCAGATCCGCAGCAAGCAAGCCCGTACGCAGGCTCTGCGCGAAGCGACTGGCGCCGTGATGGCCGACCTGAAGGCTGACGGTGCCGAGTTCGATCCAGTCAAGGTCGAAGCACTGCTGTTCGACATCGAAGCCAAGATCGTTCGCAGCCAGATCCTCGCAGGCGAGCCGCGTATCGACGGCCGCGACACGCGCACCGTGCGCCCCATCGAAATCCGCACCGGCGTGCTGCCCCGTACGCACGGCTCGGCGCTCTTCACGCGCGGCGAGACCCAGGCGCTGGTTATCACCACGCTCGGCACCGAACGTGACGCACAGCGCATCGACGCGCTGATGGGCGAGTACGAAGACCGCTTCATGTTCCACTACAACATGCCTCCGTTCGCCACCGGCGAAACGGGCCGCATGGGCTCGACCAAGCGCCGCGAAATCGGCCACGGCCGTCTGGCCAAGCGTGCCCTGGTACCGCTGCTGCCGAACAAGGAAGACTTCCCCTACACGCTGCGCGTGGTCTCGGAAATCACCGAGTCCAACGGCTCGTCGTCGATGGCTTCGGTTTGCGGCGGCTGCCTGTCGCTGATGGATGCAGGCGTTCCGATGAAGGCGCACGTCGCCGGCATCGCGATGGGCCTGATCAAGGACGGCAACCGTTTCGCCGTGCTGACCGACATCCTGGGTGACGAAGATCACCTGGGCGACATGGACTTCAAGGTGGCCGGCACGACCAACGGCATCACCGCGCTGCAGATGGACATCAAGATCCAGGGCATCACCAAGGAAATCATGCAGGTCGCCCTGGCGCAGGCCAAGGAAGCGCGCATGCACATCCTGGGCAAGATGCAGGAATCGATGAGTGAGGCCAAGACCGAAGTGAGCAACTTCGCGCCGCGCCTGACCACGATGAAGATCAACCCCGACAAGATCCGTGACGTGATCGGCAAGGGCGGCGCTGTCATTCGCGCGCTGACCGAAGAGACCGGCTGCCAGATCAACATCGAGGAAGACGGCACCATCACCATCGCCGCCACCGACCCGGCCAAGGCCGAGTTCGCCAAGCAGCGCATCGAGCAGATCACGGCGGAAGTCGAAATCGGCAAGGTTTACGAAGGCCCGATCACCAAGATCCTGGACTTCGGCGCACTGGTCAACCTGCTGCCCGGCAAGGACGGCCTGCTGCACATCAGCCAGATCGCCCATGAGCGCGTCGAAAAAGTTACCGACTATCTGAGCGAAGGCCAGATCGTGCGCGTGAAGGTGCTCGAGACCGACGAAAAGGGCCGCGTCAAGCTGTCCATGAAGGCGTTGCTCGACCGTCCGGCCGGCATGCCTGAAGGTGGCGGCGAGCGCCGTCCTTACGAGCAGCGCGATGACCGTCGCGAAGGTGGCCGCGAAGGTGGACGAGGCGAGGGCCGTGGCGAGCGCCGCGAACCTCGTGAGCCGCGCGAGGCGCGTGGTGACTACCAGCCGCGCGGCGACCAGCAGCCGCGTGAACAGCGCCCGCAAGGCGAACAGCAGCAGTCACCGGCACCGCAGTCGCCGGTCGATCCGCAGGAGTGATGGTTCGGCATGAAAGCCGTTGAAATCACTACGTTCGGCGCGCCTGAAGTGCTGCGCCTGAGTGATCGCCCGGACCCGGTAGCGGGTGCGGGCGAGTTGCTGATTCGCGTGGGCGCCAGCGGTATCAACCGCCCTGACGTGCTCCAGCGAACCGGCAATTACCCGGTGCCGCCTGGTGCTTCCGACATTCCGGGCCTCGAAGTGGCGGGCGTCGTCGTGGACGGCGATGCTCAGGCCATGGCAGCTGCCGGCTTCAAGAAGGGCGACCGCGTCTGTGCGCTGGTCGCGGGCGGCGGTTACGCCGAGCTTTGCGTTGCACCCGTGGGCCAGTGCCTGCCGGTGCCGCAGGGCATGACCGATATCGAGGCAGCTTCGTTGCCCGAGACGTTCTTCACCGTGTGGAGCAACGTGTTCGATCGCGCGCGGCTGCAGTCTGGCGAGACGCTCCTGATCCAGGGTGGATCCAGTGGTATCGGCGTCACTGCGATCCAGATGGCCAAGGCCCTGGGTGCGAAGGTGATCGTGACTGCCGGCAGCGACGACAAGTGCGAGGCTTGCCTCAAGCTCGGCGCCGACCATGCGATCAACTACAAGACGCACGACTTCGTCGAAGAGATCAAGAAGCTGACCGATGGTGCGGGCGTGAATGTCGTGCTCGACATGGTGGCCGGCGCTTACGTCGCGCGCGAAGTGCAGTGCATGGCCGAAGACGGCCGCATCGTCATCATCGCCGTGCAGGGCGGCACCAAGAGCGAATTCAATTCGGGCCTGGTGCTGCGCAAGCGTCTGGTGATCACGGGTTCCACGCTCAGGCCGCGCCCGATTGCCTTCAAGGCCGCGATTGCGCAGTCGCTCAAGGACAAGGTCTGGCCCCTCATCGAAAAGGGCTCGATCAAGCCGGTGATCCACAGCACGTTTGCTGCGGGCGATGCTTCGAAGGCGCATGAGCTGATGGAGTCGAACCAGCACATTGGCAAGATCGTTCTGACGTGGGAAGCAGTCGCATGACCAAGCGCAAGCTGATTGCCGGCAACTGGAAGATGAACGGGGACCTCGCATCCAACGATGCACTGGTCCGCGCGCTCATCGCCGGGATCGCGGGGATGTCGCAATCCAGTTGCGAAGTCGCGGTCTGTGTACCGGCGCCTTACCTGGCCCAGTTGCAGATGCTGCGTGCCGGCTCGAAGCTCGAGCTCGGAGCGCAGGACGTCTCTTCTCACGCCAGCGGTGCGTACACGGGCGAAGTCTCGGCGGCGATGCTCAAGGAGTTCGGCGCGCGGTACGCCATCGTCGGCCATTCCGAGAGGCGCCTTTATCACGGCGAGACCGATGCACTGGTCGCCGACAAGGCGAAGGCGGCGCTTGCCGCAGGCATCACGCCGATCGTGTGTGTCGGCGAGACGCTCGCCGAACGCGAGACCGGCAAGACCGAAGATGTAGTCAAGCGTCAGATGGCGGCAGTGATTCACACCAACGGACATTGCATCAGCGAGATCGTTGTCGCGTACGAACCCGTCTGGGCCATCGGTACGGGCAAGACCGCCACGCCTGAGCAGGCGCAGCAGGTGCACGCGCTCTTGCGAGCGCAACTCAAGGCCGCGACGGAACACTGCGACCGCATCCATATCCTCTACGGGGGCAGCATGAACGCCGCAAATGCGGCAACCCTGCTGGCCCAGCCCGATGTCGACGGCGGCCTCGTTGGCGGCGCGTCGCTCAAGGCACCCGATTTCCTGCAAATCATCGCCGCCGCCCTTTGAGGCGCGTCGGCAAACAAGTCATACGGAGTTGAAGAAATGACCAACGTTCTCCTTACCGCGGTGCTGGCCATCCAGATGCTGGCCGCGCTCGCCATGATCGGCCTGATCCTGATCCAGCACGGCAAGGGCGCCGACATGGGCGCGGCTTTCGGCAGCGGCAGCTCGGGCAGCCTGTTCGGTGCCAGCGGCAGCGCGAACTTCCTGTCTCGCGCGACTGCAGTGCTGGCAGCCGTGTTCTTTGTCTGCACGCTTGCTTTGGCTTACTTCAGCAATCTGCGCCCGGTCGAATCGGGCAGCGTGCTCGAAGGCGCCGCAGTGACAGCGCCAGCAGCAGCAGCAGCAGCGTCTGCCGCTGCTGCTGCTTCAGCAGCCGCGTCTGCTGCTGCTGCGATTCCGGGTACCGCTGCACCAGCGGCAGTGGCGGTTCCAGCTGCTCCTGCACCCGCTGCGTCGGGTGCTGCGCAAATCCCGAGCAAGTGAGTGTCGTTTTCCTCTGCAGTGAGCAAGGAAACGCGTTCATTTCAGGGTAAACTCTCAGGCTGTCCGGAAGACAGTTTTTTGATAGTCCTCAAGGCTCTCCGGGCAACAAGAAAAGACCGCCGTCGTGGTGAAATTGGTAGACACGCTATCTTGAGGGGGTAGTGGCGAAAGCTGTGCGAGTTCGAGTCTCGCCGACGGCACCATAAAACAGTTGAGAGCCCGGGCCTTGCCCGCCGGCTCGAAGAGCGGTGATCAGAGCCCCAAGATGAACCTCGACCAGTACCTGCCCGTCCTCCTGTTCATCCTGGTCGGCGTTGCGGTCGGCATCATCCCCCAGGCATTGGGCTGGATCTTCTCCGGCGCCATGGGCATCAGGAAGCCTGATGCGCAAAAAAACTCCCCTTACGAGTGTGGCTTCGAAGCCTTCGAAGACGCGCGCATGAAGTTCGATGTGCGCTACTACCTCGTCGCCATTCTCTTCATCCTGTTCGACCTTGAAATCGCGTTCCTCTTTCCGTGGGCCGTTGCCCTGAAAGAGATCGGCCCCGTCGGCTTCTGGTCGATGATGGTTTTCCTCGGCATCCTCGTCGTCGGCTTCATTTACGAGTGGAAGAAGGGTGCGCTCGACTGGGAGTGATCCCGAAAGAGCGCGCATTCCAAAGAAAGTATTCGGCTATGGCTTCTGAAGGCATTCTCGACAAGGGCATGGTCACGACGACCGTGGATTCGGTCATCAACTGGGCCAAGACGGGTTCGCTCTGGCCCATGACGTTCGGCCTCGCATGCTGCGCGGTGGAAATGATGCACGCAGGCGCTGCGCGTTACGACATCGACCGGTTCGGCATGTTGTTTCGCCCGAGCCCGCGCCAGTCCGACCTGATGATCGTGGCCGGTACGCTGTGCAACAAGATGGCTCCGGCCCTGCGCAAGGTGTACGACCAGATGCCTGAGCCGCGCTGGGTACTCTCGATGGGCTCATGCGCCAATGGCGGCGGCTACTACCACTACAGCTATTCGGTCGTTCGCGGCTGCGATCGCATCGTGCCGGTCGATGTGTACGTTCCCGGATGCCCTCCGACCGCAGAAGCGCTGCTCTACGGAATCATCCAGCTGCAGCAAAAAATCCGCCGCACCCAAACGATCGCGCGGGCCTGAAAGCATGACGACAACATCTCCAGCTACGGTTTATGCCGTCGAACCCGCAGCGCTGAAAGAAGCGGTCGTGCAGGCGCTTGGTTCCCTGGCCAAAAGCGTGGAACTGAAACTCGACGAAGTGACGGTTGTCGTCGGCGCTGCCGACTATCTCGCAGCCGCCACCACGCTGCGCGACGCCCCTGGCTGCAAGTTCGAGCAACTGCTCGACCTGTGCGGCCTCGACTATTCCGACTACGGCGACGGCCGATGGGAAGGCCGGCGCTACTGCGTCGCTTCGCACCTGCTGTCGGTTAGCCTGAACCAGCGCGTGCGCATGAAGGTCTTCGCGCCGGATGACGATCTTCCCGTGGTCGATTCAGTCACTGAAATCTGGAGCTCTGCCAACTGGTTCGAGCGCGAGGCGTTCGATCTGTATGGCATCGTTTTCGAAGGCCACGCCGACCTGCGTCGCATCCTGACCGACTACGGCTTCATCGGCCATCCGTTCCGCAAGGACTTCCCGGTCTCGGGCCAGGTTGAAATGCGTTACGACGCCGAGCGCAAACGGGTGATCTACCAGCCGGTCACCATCGAGCCGCGCGAAATTACGCCGCGGATTATTCGCGAAGAGAACTACGGTTCGGGGCTCCGCTAGCGCCATGGCAGAAATCAAGAACTACACCCTGAACTTCGGCCCGCAGCATCCGGCCGCGCACGGCGTTTTGCGCCTGGTGCTCGAGCTCGACGGCGAAGTCATCCAGCGCGCCGACCCGCACATCGGCCTGCTGCATCGCGCGACTGAAAAGCTCGCCGAAACCAAGACGTACATCCAGTCGCTGCCCTACATGGACCGCCTCGACTACGTGTCGATGATGTCCAACGAGCATGCCTACTGCCTGGCCATTGAAAAGCTGATGGGCCTGGATGTGCCGATTCGCGCGCAGTACATCCGCGTGATGTTCTCCGAGATCACCCGCTTGCTCAATCACCTGCTGTGGCTGGGCGCGCACGGGCTCGATTGCGGCGCGATGAACATCCTCATTTACTGCTTCCGCGAGCGCGAAGACCTCTTCGACATGTACGAAGCCGTCTCCGGTGCGCGCATGCACGCAGCGTATTTCCGTCCGGGCGGCGTCTATCGCGACCTGCCGGACAGCATGCCGCAGTACAAGGTCAGCAAGGTCAAGAACCAGCGCGCCATCGATCGCCTCAATGACAACCGCCAGGGTTCGCTGCTCGACTTCATCGAGGATTTCACGAAGCGGTTCCCTGGCTACGTCGATGAGTACGAGACGCTGCTCACCGACAACCGCATCTGGAAACAGCGCACCGTGGGCATTGGCGTCGTCACGCCGGAGCGCGCGCTTAACCTGGGCTTCACCGGCCCGATGCTGCGTGGCTCGGGCATTGCCTGGGACCTGCGCAAGAAGCAGCCGTACGAGGTCTACGACCAGATGGATTTCGACATTCCGGTGGGCCGCACCGGCGACTGCTACGACCGCTACCTCGTGCGTGTGCAGGAAATGCGCGAGTCCAACCGCATCATCAGGCAGTGCGTCGATTGGCTGCGCGCCAATCCCGGGCCGGTCATCACCAGCAACCACAAGGTTGCTCCGCCCGAGCGCGAGGCGATGAAGAGCAACATGGAAGAGCTGATCCACCACTTCAAGCTCTTCTCCGAAGGATTCCGCGTGCCCGAAGGCGAGGCGTATGCCTCGGTCGAGCATCCCAAGGGCGAGTTCGGCATCTACATCGTGAGCGATGGGGCCAACAAGCCGTACCGCCTGAAGATTCGCCCGCCGGGCTTTTCGCACCTTGCTGCGCTCGACGAAATGGGCCGCGGCCACATGATTGCCGATGCGGTTGCCATCATTGGAACGATGGACATCGTGTTCGGGGAGATCGACAGATGATTACCGATGCCATGCGCACCCTCTTTGACAGGGAAGTCGCGAAGTACCCCGCCGACCAGCGTCAATCCGCCGTCATGGCCTGCCTGGCCATCGTGCAAAAGGAAGACGGCTTCGTCAGCCGCGACCGCGAAAACCAGATTGCCGATTACCTGGGCATGCCGCCGATCGCGGTGCACGAAGTCACCACCTTCTACAACATGTACAACCAGCAGCCGGTGGGCAAGTACAAGTTGAACGTCTGCACCAACCTGCCTTGCCAGTTGCGCGACGGCTACACCGCGCTGCATCACCTCGAGAAGAAGCTCGGCATTCACATGGGCGAGACCACGCCTGACGGCATGTTCACGCTGCAGCAAAGCGAGTGCCTGGGCGCGTGCGCCGATTCGCCGGTCATGCTGGTGAACGATCGCACGATGTGCAGCTTCATGACGGCCGAAAAGCTTGACCAGCTGGTCGATGGCCTGAGGAACGCATCATGAACGCCGACCAGGTCCTGGCCCAGTTCAAGGCGACGGGCGTGCAGACGTGCTTTCACGGCCGTCACATCGACCCCCAAATCTACAAAGACCTCGACGGCACCAACTGGCGCCTGAAGGACTACGAAAAGCGCGACGGTTACGCCGCGCTTCGCAAGATCCTTTCCGAAGGATTGACGCAAGACCAGGTCATCGCCACCGTCAAGGAATCCGCACTGCGCGGACGTGGCGGCGCGGGCTTTCCCACGGGCCTGAAGTGGAGCTTCATGCCCCGCCAGTTCCCCGGCCAGAAATACCTTGTCTGCAATTCGGACGAAGGCGAGCCGGGCACCTGCAAGGACCGCGACCTGCTGCAGTACAACCCGCACCAGGTCATCGAAGGCATGGCCATCGCTGCCTATGCGATGGGCATCACCGTGGGCTACAACTACATCCACGGCGAAATCTTCGACACCTACGATCGCTTCGAGGAAGCGCTCGAAGAGGCGAGGGCGGCCGGCTACCTGGGCAACAACATCCTGGGAAGCAACTTCAGCTTCCAGCTGCATGCGTTCCACGGCTTCGGCGCGTACATCTGCGGCGAAGAAACCGCGTTGCTCGAATCGCTCGAAGGCAAGAAGGGCCAGCCGCGCTTCAAGCCGCCGTTCCCGGCGAGCTTTGGCCTTTATGGCAAGCCGACCACGATCAATAACACCGAGACATTCGCGGCCGTGCCCTGGATCATCCGCAATGGCGGACAGGCTTACCTCGAATGCGGCAAGCCGAACAACGGCGGCACCAAGATCTATTCAGTGTCCGGCGATGTCAACCTGCCAGGCAACTACGAAGTGCCCATGGGTACGCCGTTTTCCAAACTGCTCGAACTGGCAGGTGGCGTGCGCGAAGGCCGCAAGCTCAAGGCTGTGATCCCCGGTGGCTCGTCGTCGCCCGTGCTGCCGGCCGACATCATGATGGCCTGCACGATGGACTACGACTCCATCGCCAAGGCAGGCTCCATGCTCGGTTCCGGCGCCGTGATCGTCATGGACGACAGCCGCGACATGGTCGAGTCCCTGCTGCGGCTCTCGTACTTCTACATGCACGAGTCCTGCGGCCAATGCACGCCCTGCCGCGAAGGCACGGGCTGGCTCTGGCGCGTGGTCGAACGTATCCATCACGGGCACGGCAAGCCGAGCGACCTGGACCTTCTCAATTCTGTGGCCGACAACATCCAGGGGCGCACGATCTGCGCGCTCGGCGATGCGGCTGCCATGCCGGTGCGCGCGATGATCAAGCACTTCACGCACGAGTTCGAAGCCAAGATCCAGGCGGCCAGCAAGGCTGCCAGCCCTCACCCCCACCCTCTTCCAGTGGGAGAGGGAGCAAGAACATGATTGAAATCGAACTCGACGGCCAGAAGGTAGAGATCACTGAAGGCAGCATGATCATGCATGCGGCCGACAAGGCGGGCACCTACATCCCGCACTTCTGCTATCACAAGAAACTGTCCATCGCGGCCAACTGCCGCATGTGCCTGGTCGATGTGGAAAAGGCGCCCAAGCCCATGCCGGCCTGCGCCACGCCCGTCACCAACGGCATGATCGTGCGCACCAAGAGCGACAAGGCGATCAAGGCGCAGCAGTCGGTGATGGAGTTCCTCCTCATCAACCACCCGCTCGATTGCCCGATCTGCGACCAGGGCGGCGAGTGCCAGTTGCAGGATCTCGCCGTCGGCTACGGCGCATCCTCGTCGCGCTACGAAGAAGAAAAGCGCACGGTGCCGGTCAAGGAAGTCGGCCCGCTCATTTCCATGAAGGAAATGGAGCGCTGCATCCACTGCACGCGCTGCGTCCGCTTCGGCCAGGAAATCGCCGGTGTGATGGAACTGGGCATGATCCACCGCGGCGAGCACTCGGAGATCACCACCGTCCTGAACGACACGATCGATTCCGAAGTGTCCGGCAACATGATCGACCTGTGTCCGGTCGGTGCGCTCACCAGCAAGCCATTCCGCTTCCAGGCGCGTAACTGGGAACTGTCGCGCCGCAAGTCGGTGAGCCCGCACGACTCGACTGGCGCCAACCTGATCGTTCAGGTCAAGGGCAACAAGGTCATGCGCGTCCTCCCGCTGGAGAACAACGACGTCAACGAATGCTGGATCGCCGACCGCGACCGCTTCTCGTACGAAGCCTTGAACGGCGACGAGCGCCTGACCTCGCCCATGATCAAGCAGGGCGGCGAATGGAAGACGGTTGACTGGCAGACCGCACTCGAATACGTCGCCAACGGCTTGAAGCAGATCAAGGCGGACCACGGTGCGAAGAGCATCGGCGCCCTGGTCAGCCCGCACAGCACGGTGGAAGAACTGTTCCTGGCCGGCTCGCTGGTGCGTGGCCTGGGTAGCGAGAACATTGATTACCGCCTGCGCAACGCCGATTTCTCCAGGCCTGATGGCGTTCGCTGGCTTGGCACTTCCATCGCTTCGCTTTCCAATCTGCAAAGCGCGCTGGTCATCGGCTCGAACCTGCGCAAGGACCACCCGCTCTTCGCATTGCGCATCCGTGCGGCAACGCGCAAGGGTGCCAGGATTTCTGTCATTCACGACCGGGAAAACGACTGGGCCATGACGATCGCTTCGTCGGTGATCGCACCTGCGTCGGACTGGATGACTGCGTTGGCGGGCATTGCATCGGCGGTGGCAGCGGAAAAGGGGATTTCCAGCCCGGTATCTGCCGTACAAGACGATCGCTGGACTGCCATCGCGAAATCGTTGGCCTCGGGTGACCGCAAGGCAATCCTGTTGGGCAACGCGGCTGCACACCACGCCAACGCATCCGGGCTGCTCGCCCTGGCGAACTGGATCGGCATGCACACCGGCGCTTCGGTTGGCTTCCTCACCGAAGCCGCCAACACCGTCGGCGCGCAACTCGCGGGTGCCCTGCCGGGCGAGAGCGGCCTGAACGCGGCCGAGATGCTGGGCGGAAGGCTCAAGGCTGCGATCCTGCTCAATACCGAGCCTGAATTCGATTCGGCGATGGGTGAGCACGCGGCTGCCGGTCTCGGCAATGCCGCGATGGTCATCACGCTCAGCCCGTTCAAGGCCAATCTCGCTTTCAGTGACGTCGTGCTGCCTATCGCACCGTTTACCGAAACGCCGGGTACTTTCGTCAATGCCGAAGGCCGCGTGCAGTCGTTCCATGCAGTCGTCAAGCCGCTCGGCGAAGCACGCCCCGCATGGAAAGTCTTGCGGGTGCTCGGCAACATGCTCGGTCTGCAAGGGTTCGAGCAGGAATCGTCCGGCGAAGTCCTGCGGGCAGCGCGCGGCGAAGCCGATCTGGAGCAGGCGCTCGTGCAAGGCGGCAAGCTGAACAACGCCAGCTCTGCGTCGATGACTGCCCAGGTCAACGCAGCCAATGCGGGTCGACCGGTCACTGCCTCGATTTACCAGCTCGACAGCATCGTTCGCCGCGCACCGTCGCTGCAACTCACCGCCGACGCGCAGGCTGCGTTTGCGCAAACCGCGCAGGCTGATCCATCAGAGCAAACTGGAGTGCCAGCATGATCGACCAGATCTGGGGCTTTGGTAACGGCCTCATCAATGCCGGATGGTGGACGGCCGCCGGCTGGCCGGTTCTCTGGACGCTGATCAAGATCGTCGTCGTCGTTGCGCCGCTCATGGGCGCCGTGGCCTACCTCACGCTCTGGGAGCGCAAGGCCATCGGCTTCACGCAGATTCGCGTCGGCCCCAATCGCATCGGTCCGCTCGGATTGCTGCAACCCATCGCGGACGCGCTGAAGCTGCTGACCAAGGAAATCATCATTCCGACGGTCGCGAACAAGGGGCTGTTCCTGCTCGGCCCGATCATGACCATCATGCCGGCGCTCGCCGCATGGGTCGTGATTCCGTTTGGTCCCGAAGTGGCGCTGTCCAACATCAATGCGGGCCTGCTGTTCCTGATGGCGATCACATCGCTAGAGGTGTACGGCGTGATCATTGCGGGCTGGGCTTCCAACTCGAAGTACGCCTTCCTGGGCGCGCTGCGCGCCTCTGCGCAGATGGTCAGCTACGAAATCGCGATGGGCTTTTGCCTGGTGGTGGTGCTCATGGTCGCCGGCAGCATGAACATGACGGACATCGTCATGAGCCAGGCCAAGGGCATCTTCGCCAACCAGGGCCTGAACTTCCTGTCGTGGAACTGGCTGCCGCTGCTGCCGATCTTCATCGTGTACTTCATCTCGGGCCTGGCTGAAACCAACCGCCACCCGTTCGACGTGGTCGAAGGCGAATCTGAAATCGTCGCGGGCCACATGATCGAGTACTCGGGCATGAGCTTCGCGATGTTCTTCCTGGCCGAGTACGCCAACATGTGGCTGGTCTCTATCCTCGCCGTCATCCTGTTCCTGGGCGGCTGGATCGCGCCGTTCGAATTCCTGTCGTTCATTCCGGGCTGGATCTGGCTGGGCATCAAGACCTTCATGGTCGTCACGATGTTCCTCTGGGTGCGCTCGACATTCCCGCGTTACCGCTACGACCAGATCATGCGTCTGGGCTGGAAGATATTCATCCCGGTCACGCTGGTGTGGCTGGTGGTGGTTGGCATCTGGATGCAAACGCCGTACAACATCTGGAAGTAAAACAATATGTCCACCCAAGCAATCGCCAGGGCGCCGTTTTCCCTGAAGGATTTCCTCAGCAGCTTCATGCTGTTCGAGCTGTTCAAGGGCCTTGCCATCACAGGCAAGTACGCCTTCGCGCGCAAGATCACCGTGCAATTCCCGGAAGAAAAGACGCCGCTCAGCCCGCGTTTCCGGGGTCTTCATGCGCTGCGCCGTTATGAAAACGGCGAAGAGCGTTGTATCGCCTGCAAGCTGTGCGAGGCCGTGTGTCCCGCGATGGCCATCACCATCGAATCCGACCAGCGCGACGACGGCACCCGCCGCACCACGCGCTACGACATCGACCTGACCAAGTGCATCTTCTGCGGCTTCTGCGAAGAGAGCTGCCCGGTCGATTCGATCGTCGAGACGCACATCCTCGAATACCACGGCGAGAAGCGCGGCGACCTGTACTTCACCAAAGACATGCTGCTCGCCGTCGGCGACCGTTACGAACCCGAGATCGCAGCCGCCAAGGCTGCGGACGCGAAGTACCGCTGACGCGCCAGGCGCAACAAGAACAAGACTCATGGACATCCGAACCGGCCTTTTTTACCTGTTCTCCGCCGTGCTGCTGTTTGCGGCATTTCGCGTGATCACAGCCCGCAACCCGGTCTATGCCGCGCTGTACCTGGTGCTCGCGTTCTTCCAGGCCGCCGCGGTGTGGATCCTGCTGAAGGCCGAGTTCCTTGCGATCTCGCTCGTGCTGGTTTACGTCGGTGCCGTGATGGTGCTGTTCCTTTTCGTGGTGATGATGCTCGACATCAATGTCGATGCGATGCGCGCCGGGTTCTGGAAGCACTTTCCGCTCGCGGCCGTCGTCGGCGCGGTGATCGCGCTGGAGATGGCAGCTGTGCTGCTCGCCGGTTTCCGGCTCGGTGAAGAACCCAGGGCGGTGCCTGCGGCAGCCAATGCGGTGGCGCAGTACTCCAACACCAAGGAACTGGGCAAGTTGCTGTACACCCAGTACCTGTACCCGCTCGAAATCGCGGCTGTCATCCTGCTGGTGGCCATCATCGCTGCCATCGCGCTCACACTGCGCGAGCGCAAGGACAGCCGGCACATGGACCCGGCGGACCAGGTTCGCGTCAAGGCTGGCGATCGCCTGCAGGTGCTCAAGGTTGCGCCAACGATGGCTGCGCCGCCGCCGACCCCCGAGCCCACTCCATCGCCGAATGCGGCGACCGCTGCCCCGGAGACCAAGGCATGACGCTCACCCTCGGCCACTTCCTTTCGCTGGGCGCGATGCTCTTCGCGCTGTCGGTCATCGGCATCTTCCTCAACCGCCGCAACCTGATCGTCCTGCTCATGGCCATCGAGCTGATGCTGCTCGCGGTCAACATGAATTTCGTGGCGTTCTCGTACTACCTGAATGACATGCACGGACAGGTGTTCGTGTTCTTCATTCTCACCGTCGCCGCCGCCGAATCGGCGATCGGCCTGGCCATCCTCGTGCTGCTGTTCCGCAACAAGTCGAACATCAACGTCGATGAGCTGAACACGCTCAAGGGATAACTACAACATGAGCACGACCCTCAACGCTTCAACGCTGCTCGCGGTGCCCCTTGCACCGCTGGCCGGCGCGCTCCTGGCCGGTGTGCTGGGAACGACCTTCGGTGGCAACTGGTTCGGCCGGCGCCTCTCGCACACGCTTTGCATCCTGGGCGTCTTCGTCGCCTTCGTGATCTCGGCGATGACGCTCAAGAGCGTCGCCATCGACGGCGCGCGCTTCAACGAGACGATCTACGAGTGGATGACCATCGGCGCCCTCAAGATGGAAGTCGGCTTCCTGGTCGACGGCCTCACAGCCATGATGATGTGCGTGGTGACCTTCGTGTCGCTGATGGTGCACATCTACACGATCGGCTACATGGAAGAAGACGAGGGCTACAACCGTTTCTTCTCGTACATCTCGCTCTTCACGTTTGCCATGCTGATGCTGGTCATGAGCAACAACTTCCTGCAGCTGTTCTTCGGCTGGGAAGCGGTGGGCCTGGTGTCGTATCTGCTGATCGGCTTCTGGTACAACAAACCGACTGCGATCTTCGCCAACATGAAGGCGTTCCTCGTGAACCGCGTGGGCGACTTCGGCTTCATCCTGGGTATCGGCCTCATCGTGGCTTTCGCAGGCACCCTGAGCTACACCGAGACCTTCGCCAAGGCCGGTGAGCTGGCCAGGATGACGTTCCCCGGCACGGGCTGGATGCTGATCACCGTGATCTGCATCGGCCTGTTCGTCGGCGCGATGGGCAAGAGCGCCCAGTTCCCGCTGCATGTCTGGCTGCCCGATTCCATGGAAGGCCCCACGCCCATTTCCGCGCTGATCCACGCAGCGACGATGGTGACGGCAGGCATCTTCATGGTGACCCGCATGTCGCCGCTGTTCGAACTGAGTGAAACCGCACTGTCCATGATGATCATCATCGGCGCGATCACGGCGCTCTTCATGGGATTCCTGGGCATCATCCAGAACGACATCAAGCGCGTGGTGGCGTACTCGACGCTTTCGCAGCTCGGCTACATGACGGTTGCGCTCGGTGCTTCGGCTTACTCGGTCGCGGTGTTCCACCTGATGACGCACGCGTTCTTCAAGGCACTGCTGTTCCTTGCTGCGGGCTCCGTCATCATGGGCATGCACCACAACCAGGACATCCGCTGGATGGGCGGCGTGCGCAAGTACATGCCGATCACCTGGATCACCGCGTTGCTCGGTTCGCTTGCACTGATCGGAACACCGCTTTTCGCGGGCTTCTATTCCAAGGACAGCATCATCGAGGCCGTGCACCTGAGCACGGTTTACGGCTCTGGCTTTGCCTACTTCGCGGTGATGGCAGGGGTTTTCGTGACGGCGTTCTATTCGTTCCGGATGTACTTCCTTGTCTTCCACGGCAAGGAGCGCTTCGACCAGAACCCCGATGCCCATCACGACGCGCATGACGATCATCATGGCGACGCCCATCACGGCGACCACCATGAGCCGCACGAATCTCCCTGGGTCGTGACCGCGCCGCTCTTGCTGTTGGCATTCCCTTCGGTCGTGATCGGCTTCCTGGCGATCGGTCCGATGCTCTACGGCGACTTCTTCAAGGACGCGATCTTCATCGACGCGGTGAAGCATCCGGCCATGGCCAAACTCGCCGAAGAATTCCACGGCCCGGTGCGCATGGCGCTCCACGGCCTGATGACGCTGCCTTTCTGGCTGGCGGTTGCCGGGGTGGTGACGGCCTGGTACATGTACCTAATCAACCCCGCGTTGCCTGCAGCCATCAAGGCGCGCGTGATGCCGTTGTACACACTGCTCGAGAACAAGTACTACCTCGACTGGTTCAATGAAAACGTGCTGGCGCGGGGCGCACGCCTGCTGGGCATGGGCCTGTGGAAGGGCGGCGACGAGCGGATCATCGACGGCGGCATGGTCAATGGCAGCGCACGTGGTGTTGGCTGGATTTCAGGTGTCGTGCGCTGGATGCAGACCGGCTACATCTATCACTATGCGTTCGCGATGATCGTCGGCGTCTTCGTGCTGATGACCTGGTTCGTCTGGCGCGATACGTTCCTGCGGCTGCTGGGCTTTGCGGCATAACAAGATTCAAGGAACAACAATAAATGGGTTTGCTGAGTCTTGCCATCTGGACGCCGATCTTCTTCGGCGCTGTCCTGCTCGCACTGGGGCGTGACGACCAGGCACGCGTCGTACGCTGGGTCGCCCTTATCGGTTCCATCATCAGCTTGCTGGTGACGCTGCCGCTTTACTCGCGCTTCGACCGCGCAACCTCGGCGATGCAGTTCGTCGAGAAAGCGCCGTGGATCGAGCGATTCAACGTCAACTACCACCTGGGTATCGACGGCATCTCGTTCTGGTTCGTTCTGCTCACCGCGTTCATCACGGTGATCGTGGTGATCTCCGCCTGGGAGGCGATCACCGAGCGCGTGAATCAGTACATGGGCGCGTTCCTGATCCTGTCGGGCCTGCTGATCGGCGTGTTCTGCGCACTCGACGGCATCCTGTTCTACACCTTCTTCGAGGCGACGCTGATCCCGATGTACCTGATCATCGGCATCTGGGGAGGGCCGAACAAGATCTACGCGGCGTTCAAGTTCTTCCTCTACACGCTGCTCGGCTCGCTGCTCATGCTGGTCGCGCTGGTGTACCTGTACACCACCTCCGGCGGCAGCTTCGATATCCTGTCGTGGCACAAACTGCCGTTGGGCGGCACGGCGCAGACCTTGCTGTTCTTCGCGTTCTTCGCGGCGTTCGCGGTGAAGGTTCCGATGTGGCCGGTGCACACCTGGTTGCCCGATGTGCACGTCGAGGCGCCGACCGGCGGCTCCGCTGTGCTGGCGGCCATCATGCTGAAGCTGGGCGCCTATGGCTTCCTGCGGTTCTCCATGCCGATCGCGCCGGACGCCTCGCATGAGTGGGCGTGGCTGATGATCGCGTTGTCGCTCATTGCCGTGATCTATGTGGGTCTCGTGGCGATGGTGCAGCAGGACATGAAAAAGCTCGTGGCCTATTCGTCGGTCGCGCACATGGGCTTCGTGACGCTCGGCTTCTTCATCTTCAACGACCTGGGCGTCGCCGGCGGCATCGTGCAGATGATCGCGCACGGCTTCGTGTCGGGCGCAATGTTCCTGTGCATCGGCGTCCTGTACGACCGCGTTCACTCGCGCCAGATCGCAAGCTACGGTGGTGTGGTCAACACCATGCCGAATTTCACCGCGTTCGCGCTGCTCTTTGCCATGGCCAATTGCGGCCTGCCTGCGACGGCCGGTTTCGTCGGCGAGTGGATGGTGATCCTGGGGGCGGTCAAGGCCAATTTCTGGCTCGGTTTCGCAGCTGCATCTGCACTGATCTTCGGCGCGGCCTACACGCTGTGGATGTTCAAGCGCGTCTACCTGGGGCCGGTGGTCAACGACGACGTGCGGGGCCTCACCGACATCAATTCGCGTGAGTTCCTGATGCTGGGCCTGCTGGCAGCGGCCGTGCTCTACATGGGCATCTATCCCAAGCCTTTCACCGACGTCATGAATGTCACGGTGGCCGATTTCCTCAAGCACGTGGCCGTGTCCAAACTGAACTGAGCACCCAAGAACATGCTGGACAAATCAAGCCTCATCGTCGTTTCGCCAGAGATCGTGCTGCTGGCCATGGCCTGCCTGATCGCACTGGTGGACCTGGGCGTCAAGTCGCGCCTTCGCACGCTCACCTACTGGCTCACCATGGGCACGCTGGCCTTCGTGGCCGTCATGTCGGCGGTGCTCGCCACCGAGAACCAGACCCTGTACGCCTTCGGCAGCATGGTCGTCAGCGACCCGATGGGCAACTGGCTCAAGTGTTTTGCATCGGTTGCGATGATGGTCTGCCTGGTCTATGGCCGCCCCTACGCGGCCGACCGCGACATGCTGCGCGGCGGCGAGATGTTCACGCTGGCGATGTTCTCGCTGCTGGGCATCTTCGTGATGATTTCCGGCAGCAATTTCCTGGTGATCTATCTCGGTCTCGAATTGCTCACGCTTTGCAGCTACGCACTGGTGGCACTTCGCCGCGACAACGGTACCGCTACCGAAGCGGCGATGAAGTACTTCGTGCTGGGTGCGATGGCCAGCGGCTTCCTGCTGTACGGCCTGTCGATGATGTACGGCGCCACCGGATCGCTCGACATCGGCACGGTGTTCAAGGTCGTCAGCTCCGGACAGGTCAAGCACCAGGTCCTGGTGTTCGGACTCGTGTTCATCGTGGCCGGCCTCGCGTTCAAGCTGGGCGCTGCTCCGTTCCACATGTGGATTCCCGACGTGTACCAGGGCGCCCCGACATCGGTGACGCTCATGATCGGTAGCGCCCCGGAACTCGCTGCGTTCGCGATCTGCATCCGCCTGCTGGTGGAAGGCTTGCTGCCTCTGGCGATCGACTGGCAGCAGATGCTCATGATCCTGGCGATCGGCTCGCTGCTCGTGGGCAACCTGGCCGCCATAGCCCAGACCAACCTCAAGCGCATGCTGGCCTACTCGACCATCGCGCAGATGGGCTTCGTTCTGCTGGGTCTCATGTCGGGCGTGGTGAACGGCAACACCTTGTCTGCCGCCAATGCGTACAGCTCGGCGATGTTCTACATCGTGACCTACGTCATGACGACACTGGCTACCTTCGGCATCATCCTGCTGCTGGCGCGCGAAGGTTTCGAGAGCGAAGAGATCTCCGACCTGGCCGGTCTCAACCAGCGCAGCCCGCTTTACGCCGGCGTGATGGCCGTATGCCTGCTGTCCCTGGCCGGCATTCCGCCGCTGGTCGGCTTCTTCGCCAAGCTGGCCGTGCTGCAGGCACTGATTGCATCCGGACAGGCGCTATACGTGGGCCTCGCGATCTTCGCGGTGATCATGTCGCTGATCGGCACCTTCTATTACATCCGCGTCATCAAGGTCATGTACTTCGATGCGCCGATCACCGCCACCACGGTGTCTGCGCCCCTGGACGTGCGCGTCGTGCTGACGATCAACGGCGCCCTGGTGCTGGCACTGGGCATCCTGCCGGGCGGCCTCATGACCCTGTGCAGGGACGCGATCGTCAAGACGCTGGGCGCGTAAGGCGCCGGCCCGGCCGCTGATTCATTGCACGGGCGATGTCGCAGACTCTTTCCATCTGGATCGTGATCGTTGCCGCACTGGTGGCGGCGAACCTTCCGTTCGTCAACCAGCGGCTGCTTGCGGTCGTGCCGATGGCGCGTGGCAAGTCGCTGGCGATCCGTCTTGCCGAGCTGGTCGTCCTTTACTTCCTGGTGGGCGGCCTGGGGCTCCTGCTGGAAAAGCGCGCAGGCCAGATCGCGCCGCAGAACTGGGAGTTCTATGCCGTGACGGCAGCGCTGTTCATCGTGCTCGCGTTCCCTGGCTTCATCTGGCGGTTCCTGTGGAAACACGGAAAGAACTCGGATGGCCGGTGACGACCACCTGATCGAGCGCAAGCTCGGCAGTGAAGAACTGCTCAAGGGCCGCCTGCTTCACGCGTTTCGCGACACGGTGAAGCTGCCCGATGGCTCCCAGTCGACTCGCGAATACGTCGTCCATCCCGGCGCCGTGATGATCATCCCCATGCTCGACGACGGGCGCCTGGTGATGGAGCGGCAGTTTCGTTACCCGATCGGCGAAGTGATGATCGAGTTTCCCGCCGGAAAGATCGACAAGGGTGAAGACCGCCTCGTCTGCGCCAGGCGTGAATTGCTCGAAGAGACGGGCTATGTCGCCAGCCAGTGGGCGAGGGCGGCCCTGATGCACCCGGTCATTTCGTACTCGACCGAGCTGATCGAGATCTGGTTCGCACGGGGCCTGGTGCAACAAAAGCGCTCGCTCGACGAAGGCGAATTCCTTGAAGTCATCAACGCCACGCCCCAGCAGCTCATGGACTGGTGCCGCGACGGCGTGGTGACCGACTCCAAGACCCTGATCGGCGCCATGTGGCTCCAGAATGTCCTTGCCGGGACCTGGGCCCTCGACTGGCAATCCTAGAGCGGACGCGCGGCTGGAGTCCGCGCGCGCCCTTGCCCTTGCCGTCCTTGCTGCCAGAGGTCGAATGCGTTGGCGGCGACCAGGCATAGAGTCAGGATTGCCGCTGGCACGACCGGCACCATATAGCGCCAGACATCGAGCGTGTGCGTGAGGGCGATGACGCCGATTTGCGACCACCACACCAGCGAGGCTAAAGCCGCAGGGACCGCGAACCGGCTATGTCGCCATCTGCGCAATGCAAGTCCTGCGAGCGCGAGAACCAGGGCCGCCGACACCGGCAGGGAAAACAGACGCAGTCCCAGGTTGGCAGAACGCTCGAAATGAGACAGCAGCGGCGCCGACAAGGCCGCCTGCGCCTGGAGCCCCCGAGCGCTCAGGCCGGCCGATTGCAAGGTGGTCGCGGCCAGCCTTTCCCGTTCTCCGACGCTGCCAATCGTCTCGCCAAGCCCGTGCGGCGGCACCGCCATCTTCAAGCCGTACAGCAACTGGCGTGCGACCTTCGCCAAATACCGGTGCGGAAATTCGACAACGGCATTGACGAATGCCTTGCGATACCAGTCCACCAGGCCCTTAAGTCCGCCAGCCTGGGACTGGATTCCCATCGCGTCCAGGCTCTTGTCGAACTGGCAGGCGTCCGCATTGAAGCCCAGGGTGGGATACACCTGCCCGGGTCCGAGGTCTGCATGCAGTTTGTCCATGAAGGCGCTGGCATTGCCTGCGAACGACGCGCGAGCCATGGCAGCTGTCGATGGCGCCTGCAGGATGATGTCCAGATGAAAGCAAAACAGCGTCTTGGACCCGAATAATGCCGAGGTCGGGTCGTTCGACGCGCTGCGTGCCTGGTTTCCCGCGAGCGCTCCAAGCGTGACCAGTGCAATCGCGCAGACGCAAAGCGAGACGAGCTTCATCGACACCCTGCTCGCGATGAAAAGTGCGGCCAGGCAAACAACGATGAGCGGCCCCCAGCCCTGCACCTTCAGCAGTGCCGCGCCAAGACCCAGTGTGAGCGTTGCCAGCAGGAGTGAAGCGACGCGCCGTTCGCTGGAACCCCTGGATGCTCCCGAGGCGAGAACCAGCGTGCATATGGCCATCGTGAGCGCAGACGCGTAGAGCGATTCGGCCAACACGAGGTTGTGGTGGATCAGGATGCCCGGATACACGGCGGCGACCCCCAGCGGAAGGCTGAACCATCGATTCCGAACGAGCTTGAAGACGGTAAAGGCGCAAAGCGCGATCGAGAACGCACCGATGATTTTTTGCAGGAGCACGACGGTGAGCAAGTCGCCGCCCCAGGAAAAAACGCGCGAGAGGAAGTACACATATCCCACATTCGCGCCGTGCAGGACCTGCAAGGTGCCAGAGGTGATCGTTGAGACCGCTGATGACAGGAACGCCGTGGAGTCGTTCCAGATCAGCGGAGTCAACGACCGGATTCCCGTCAGCGAGGCCAGAGTGAAGAGGAGGCCTGCAAGTGCGAGAGTCGTCGCTCGGTCGCGCTGGGATAGACGGGAAATCATCTTGTCATGGGCTGTGAGCCCTGATGGTAGCCATGTGTATCCAGAATGTCCTTGCCGGCAACTGGGCGCCTCACAGGCAGTCATAATTTGGAGGCCATGAAAGTCCTCGACCTCCAGTGTTCCAACGGCCACGGCTTTGAGGGCTGGTTTGCGTCCGAGGATGATTTTCAGGGCCAACTGGCTCGGGGCTTCGTTGAGTGCCCGATGTGCTCGGACACCGCTGTGGTGAAGATGCTCAGTGCGCCGCGCCTCAATCTCGGCGCGTCCCAGCCTGCAGATACTGGCTCAGCGCGGCACCAGGTCGCCACCACGCCCGATGCCCAGATGCAGGTCGCCTGGATGCAGATGGTCAAGCAGGTGTTGGCCAATACCGAAGATGTCGGCGAACGTTTTCCTGAAGAAGCGCGGCGCATCCACTATGGCGAAGTCCAGGTGCGCGGCATTCGCGGTCAGGCGTCCCGCGAGGAGACCGAGGCCTTGATGGAAGAGGGGATCGGCGTGGTGCCGCTGCCGATTCCGAAGGCGTTGAAAGAGCCGCTGCAGTAGCGGAAGCGGCCATCGCTCCTGATATGCGATGGATTGCGGATCAAGTCCGCAATGACAGCCTCCAGTCCCCGGGAAATGACTGTCTTTACTGGTTGTCATGCCGGACTCGATCCGGCATCCACCGCGAAGCGGCAACTGCGCCTGATCGCTTGCTGATTACTCCATGAACTGCAGCGCAGCCAGCCGCGCATAAACCCCATTCGCAGCCACCAGCGACTCATGCGTGCCCTGTTCGACGATGCGCCCATGGTCCATCACGATGATGCGGTCGGCCTGTTGCACCGTGGCCAGGCGGTGCGCGATCACCAGCGTCGTTCGATCGCGCATGGCGGTCTCCAGCGCAGCCTGCACCATGCGCTCGCTCTCTGCATCGAGCGCACTCGTCGCTTCATCGAGCAACAGCAGCGGCGGGTTCTTCAGCATCGCGCGCGCAATGGCGATGCGCTGCCGCTGACCCCCCGACAGGCGCACACCGCGCTCTCCCAGGAACGTGCCGTAGCCCTCGGGCAGCGCCGTGATGAAGTCGTGCGCAAAGGCAGACGTCGCCGCTGCGATCACCTGCGCATCGGTCGCGCCAGGTCGTCCGTAGCGGATGTTGTCCATCGCACTGCTTGAAAAGATCACCGCGTCCTGCGGCACGATACCGATGCGACTGCGAAGATCGTGCAGCGCCACCTCGTCGGTCGATGTCCCGTCCAGCACGATGCGCCCCTGCTGCGGATCGTAGAAGCGCAGGAGCAGCTGGAACACCGTGCTCTTTCCGGCCCCACTCGGCCCGACCAGCGCCACCGTCTCTCCCGGCGCCACCGACAGGCTGAAATCTCGCAGCGCCGGAATCAGCGGACGCGAGGGATAGTTGAATGTCACCGCGTTGAACGACACCGCGCTGCCGCCGCTGGAACTTTGCAACGGCACGGGATGCGCAGGCGAGGTGACCGGCGAGCGTGAGTCGAGCAGTTCCATCAGCCGCTCGGTCGCACCGGCGGCCCGCAGCAGGTCGCCGTACACCTCGCCGAGCACAGCCACTGCTCCCGCAAGAATGATCACGTAAACCACCGTCTCGCCCAGGTGCCCCGCGGAGATCTTGCCGGCGATCACCGCCTGCGTCCCCTGGTACAGCCCCCAGAGCAGCAGCGCTGCGTTGGCAATGATGATGAACGCCACCAGCACGGCACGCGCTTTCGTGCGACGCACGCCGGTCTGGAAGGCGTTCTCGGTCGCAGAATCGAAGCGCGCTGCTTCGCGCCGCTCGGCCGTGTAGCTCTGCACGACAGGAATCGCATTGAGCACTTCCGCCGCGATCGCGCTCGAATCGGCAACCCGATCCTGGCTGGCGCGAGACAGCTTGCGCACGCGCCGCCCGAACCACATCGTCGGCAGCACCACCAGCACGATGATCAGCAGCACCTGTGTCATCACGTAGGGATTGCTCCACACCAGCATGCCCAGGGCGCCTATGCCCATCACCACGTTGCGCAGCCCCAGGCTGAGCTGGGAGCCGACCACGGACTGCACCAGCGTGGTGTCGGTGGTCAAACGCGACAGCACTTCGCCCGTCTGCGTGGTTTCAAAGAACTCGGGGCTCTGGTCCAGCACATGGGCGTAGACCGCGTTGCGAAGGTCGGCGGTGACGCGCTCGCCAAGCCAGCTCACCATGTAGAAGCGCCCAGCCGAGAACAGGCCGACTGCAACGGCAACGCCGAAGAGGGCCAGGAAGTGATCGCGCAAGCCCACGAGTTGCGCGCCTTTGGCATCGGGCCCCAGTCCGCCATCGATGAGTCCGCGAAGCGCTACCGGGAACAGCAGGGTCGCCCCCGCGGCCAGCGCCATGAATGCCATGGCGACGGCGATCCGTCCCCGGTAGGGCCGGATAAAAGGAACGAGGCCGGACAGGGAGCGGGGCGACCCTTTGGCGTCGGGCGCAGGGGAGGGGGACGATGCCATGCACCCAAGTGTATGGCGCGGTCAGCGGTTAGCATTGCCAGGGTGACCCAACGCATATCAGACCTCCACATCGCGCGCGAAGACGCGTTGCCCGCGCCCAGCACGCTGTCTGCCGAATTGCCCTGCAGCGATGAACAGGCCGCACACATCGGCCGCTCACGCGACACCGCGCGGCGCATCCTTCGCGGCGACGACGACCGCCTGCTCGTCATCGTCGGCCCGTGCTCCATTCACGAACCCGAGTCCGCAGTCGAATACGCGCGCAAGCTGCGCGAGCTGGCCCAGCGCCTGGACAAGGACGTTTTCATCATCATGCGCGTGTACTTCGAAAAGCCGCGCACGCGCATGGGCTGGAAGGGCCTCATCTATGACCCGGGGCTCGACGGCGAGGGCGACATCGGCGAAGGCCTGCGTGCTGCGCGCCGCTTGCTGCTGGAATGCGCGCGCCTGGAGCTGCCCGCAGCTTCGGAGATCCTGGACCTGGTCACGCCCCAGTACTACGCCGAGCTGCTCACCTGGGGCGCCATCGGCGCGCGCACGGTCGAAAGTCCCTTGCATCGCCAGATGGCTTCTGCGCTGTCCGCGCCGCTGGGCTTCAAGAACCCGACCCACGGCGGCGTCGACATCGCGATCGACGCGATCCACGTGGCCGCGCAGCCGCATCGCTTTCCCAGCGTTTCGCAAGAAGGCCGCGCGATCGTCGTGAGCACCACCGGCAACCCGGACGCCCACCTGGTGCTGCGCGGCTCGCATGGTGGTCCGAACTACGATGAAAGACATATCGCGCAGGCCGCAGCCGCGCTCGAAAAGTCCGGGCTGCAGCCGCGTCTGCTGGTGGACTGCAGCCACGGCAACAGCGCCAAGGACTACCGCCGCCAGCCCGAGGTGGCCGCCGATCTCGCCAGGCAGGTCGCCAATGGCTCGACCGCGATCTGCGGCGTGCTGCTCGAAAGCCACCTCGTCGAGGGTCGCCAGGACATCAAGCAGGGTCGCGCCGGACTGCGCTACGGCCAGAGCGTGACCGACGGCTGCATTGGCTGGGACAGCACGGTCGCAGTCATCGAACAGCTCGCAGCAGCGGCACGCGAGCGCCGCGCTCGCGCCCACCCCTGAATTTCGAAAGCAGTACCTCATGAAGTTCAAGCACCTTCACCGCATCGCCGCCTTGTCCGTTGCGCTGGCTTGCGCCAACGCCAGCGCGCTCCAGTTGGGCGAAGACGTCCCGTTCATCACATCTCCCGACAACGTCACGCTGGAGATGCTCAGCGCCGCGCGGGTCGGCCCCAAGGATCACGTGCTCGACCTGGGCTCGGGCGATGGGCGCATCGTGATCACGGCTGCGAAGCGCTTCGGGGCCTCGGGCATGGGTGTCGAAATCGTCCCCGACCTGGTGGAGCGCAGCAACCGCAGCGCAAAAGAAGCGGGCGTGGCCGACCGGGTCAGTTTCCGCGTGCAGGACCTGTTCAAGACGGACCTCGCGCAGGCAACCGTGATCACCATGTACCTGCTGCAGGAAGTGAACCTGCAACTGCGTCCTGCCATCCTGGCGCTCAAGCCGGGAACGCGGGTCGTCTCGCATGACTGGGACATGGGCGACTGGGCACCCGATCGCACCACGGTCGTTGCCGTTCCCGACAAGAAGGTGGGGCTTGAAAAGTCCAGCAAGATCCACCTGTGGACGGTGCCCGCCAAGGTTGCGGGGCTGTGGTGCGGAGCCGGCTTGCTGCGCGGTGCCAGCCTTGAACTCGCACAGAAGTTCCAGCGGTTCGAAGGCACGCTGCGCCATCGCAACCGCGCCCGCGAACTCAAGGGAACGGTGGAAGGCTCAACGCTTCGCAGCCTGACCGAAAAGGCCGGGGAACTGGTGCTGGAGGTCAGCGGCTCGCAGATGCGCCTGGTGGCCGCCGCAGGCCCGCTGACCCTGGCCCAGGGCCAGTCGTTCACGCGGGCAGGCCCCGAGGGCTGCCGGTAGGCTGGATTCAGCGGCTGGTTACTTCACCAGCAACACCGGCACATCGCACTGCGCGATCACCCGCTGGGCGATGCTGCCCATCACGGCGCGAGCCAGCAGTCCGTGGCCGTGGGTTCCCATGACAACCATGTGGGCTTTTTCTGAAGCAACGGTCTTGAGAATCTCATCGACCACGGGTGCGGCCTTCCAGATGCAGCGCGCTTCGATCTTGTGGCGTGCCAGGTAGGCCTTGATCGGCGCGAGCACCTTGTCGGCTTCTTCCCGGTAGTAGTCGGTCACCACGCTGGCTCCGACCATCGACTTCACGCCCGGCGGCACGATGGGCTGCACGTGGAGCACCACCAGTTCGTCGTTGGGGCCGCACATGCTTTCGTGGGTTGTGAGAAAGGCCAGGGCCTTCTTGGTGTACTTGCTTCCGTCTGCCGCGAGCAGGATCTTCATGGGTTGTCTTCCTCTTCCATTGATGGGTGTTTAACGCAGGACCAGTACGGGAACTGTACTGTTTGTCAGGACGTGCTGTGTTTCGCTGCCCAGCAGCAGGCGCTTGAGGCCCTTGCGTCCATGCGAAGCCATGGTGATGAGATCGCAGTTGTGTTTGCGGGCTGCCGACACAATAGCCTCTGCGACCAGGTCCGAATGGACCGTGATGGCCTTGAGCTGGACACCGGCCGCTTCGGCGTCGCGCTGGGCGCGTTCGACCACTTCGCGGCCCTTGTCGGTCCACTGCTTCTCGACACGGGCGATCTCTTCGCTGTCCAGCGTGATCGAGCCTTCGAAATAGCTCATCGGGTAGCGTGGCACCACGTATAGCGCGACCACGGAGCCGCCAGTGGCTGCCGCCAGCCCAATGGCGCCGCGAACGGCCTTTTTCGACAGCGTGCTGCCATCGGTAGCTACCAGGATCTTCTTGTACATGGCTCTCTCCGGTTGGTTGGACATTCCAGGAGACAGCTTAGTCAGCAATCCCTTCTGCCCGGTTGATCCATGTCAACCGCGGGACGCGGACCGCGCGATAGGCTCACAGCCATGAATGCGGCCTCCATCGCCCTGGACGACCCACGCGAGTGGGAGACGTTCAGCCGCGCGGTCCCCGGCCGTGAAGGCTGGCTCGAATCGTTCCTGGCGATCGAGGGCATGCACTGCGCCGCGTGCGCGCTCGACGTGGAAGACGCCCTGCGCGTCCTGCCCGGCGTGGAACGCGTGCAGGTCAACGGCGCCACGCACGCCGCCCGCCTGCAGTGGTCGCCGCAGGCCAGCGCGCCCTCGCAGTGGCTGATCGCCTTGCAGCGTGCCGGCTACGGCGCAACCCCGGCGGGCGACCTCCTCACGGCCTTGCCCCGCGTGCAGGAGCAAAGGCTGCTGCTGTGGCGCTGGCTGGTGGCGGGTTTTTGCATGATGCAGGTGATGATGTATGCGACGCCGTCCTATACGGCTGAGCCCGGCGAAATTACGCCCGACATCATGGCGCTGCTCGCATGGGCATCGTGGGTGCTCACGCTGCCGGTGATCGTGTTTTCGGCGTGGCCGTTTTTTCGTGCGGCCTTCAAGGACCTCAGCCGGCTGAGAGTGGGCATGGATGTGCCCGTGGCGCTCGGCATCGCCATCGCTTTTGCAGCCAGCAGTGCCGCCACGTTCGACGCCAGGGGTCCGCTCGGCGGCGAGGTCTGGTACGACTCGGTGACGATGTTTGTCTTCTTCCTGCTCTCGGGGCGCCTGCTGGAGCAGCGCCTGCGCGACCGCACGGCAGGCTCGCTCGAGGCGCTGATGCGCCGGCTGCCCCGGGCGGTCTTGCGTCAGGCGGCCGATGGGTCTTTCGAGCATGTACCTGCAAACCGGTTGCAGGCCGGTGACATCGTTCGCCTGCTGCCTGGCGAGACGGTTCCCGCGGATGGCGTGGTGGTCGAAGGCGTGAGCGATCTCGACGAGGCGCTCCTGACTGGCGAATCCAATCCCGTCTCGCGCAGCAAGGGCGACGCCGTGATCGCCGGAACCCACAACGTCACCGGCGTGATCACGATGCGGGTCGATCGCACCGGCTCGCAAACCCGTTATGCGGGCATCGTCGCCCTGATGGAACAGGCAGCGCTCGACAAGCCGCTGCTGGCACAGGCAGCGGACCGCATTGCAGGCCCCTTCATCGTGGGAGTGATTGCGGCGGCGGCAGCGGCTGCGATGTACTGGTGGCCCACCGACCCGGCCCACGCCATCAGCGTCGCAATCGCCGTGCTGGTCGTGACATGCCCGTGTGCGCTGTCGCTCGCGACACCTGCAGCGACGCTGGCCGCTGCAGGTGCGCTTGCACGACGCGGCATCCTGGTGCGGCGGCTGCAGGCCCTCGATGCATGCGCGGCAATCGACACGGTGGTGTTCGACAAGACAGGCACGCTGACGCACGAAAGCCTCACCGTCTCGACGGTCCATGTGCGCCACGGAGCAGAGCGCGCTCGCGTGATGGCGCTGGCCGGGGCCCTCGCGAACGATTCCCTGCATCCCGCTTCGCGCGCCATTGCCAGGGCTGCACCTGCGGCGCAAGGTGCGACCTTCCAGCTGCGCGACTGCCGCGAATTCGCAGGCAGCGGCGTCACGGCGCAGTTGCATGAGGCAGAAAATACAAACACGCTGCGGCTGGGCTCGGCGGTCTTTTGCGGTGTGACCGGATTGCCCGATGCAGCGTCGGCGACCCAGGTTCACCTGGCTGACGACGAGGGCTGGCTGGCCACCTTCGAGCTTGAAGAAGTCCTGCGCAGCGATAGTGCAACTGCACTGGCGGCGCTGCGTAATGACTCGTTGCGACTGCAACTGCTTTCGGGCGATAACGAAACCGCTGTGCGCCGCATCGCCCAACGTGCAGGCCTGGAAACGGCGATGGGCGGATGCTCGCCGGAGGCCAAGCTCGACCATGTCGCGCACGAGCAGGTACTCGGCCATCGCGTCCTGATGGTGGGCGACGGCATGAACGATGGCCCGGTGCTGGCGCGCGCCGACGCATCGGTGGCAATGGGGCAGGGCGCGCCGCTCGCGCAGGCCCGCTCCGACTTCACGATTCCTGGCGGCCAGCTGACGGCAATCCCCCATTTGCTGCGGCTCGCACGCCGCACGCGGCGCGTCGTCAGGCAAAACCTGGCCTGGGCCGCGATCTACAACGCTGTATGCGTGCCCCTCGCAGTCATGGGCGCGATGCCGCCCTGGCTCGCAGGGCTGGGCATGGCGGCGAGTTCGCTGCTCGTGGTGGCCAATTCGGCCCGCCTGAGTGTGAACAAAGACTGAAAGCGCAGCACATGGACATCCTCTTTCTTCTCATTCCACTGTCCGTGGGGCTGGGCCTGCTGATCCTGGGCGCCCTCGCGTGGGCTGTCTGGCGTGGTCAGTTTGAGTCAATCGAGGCTGAAGGCGAGCGCATTCTCAAGTCCGATTGATATTCATCAAGTCGACCCAAGGGCCTGCACGGGACACTGGGAGCATCCGAAAAACAAGGTGCAACCATGAACGAAAACCCTGCGCAGCCAGCGATCTACGACGACACGGTGGTGCGACAGTTCTCCATCATGGCCGTTGTCTGGGGCGTGGTGGGCATGCTGGTCGGGCTGCTCATCGCAGCCCAGCTGGCCTGGCCCGAACTCAACTTCGGCATTTCCTGGCTCAGTTACGGGCGGCTTCGCCCCCTGCATACCAACGCCGTGATCTTCGCCTTCGGCGGCTGCGCGCTCTTTGGCACCAGCTACTACGTCGTGCAGCGCACCTGCCACGTGCCGCTCTTTCTGGGCAAGCTGGCGCAGTTTCACTTCTGGTCCTGGCAACTGGTCATCCTCGCCGCCGCGATCAGCCTTCCGCTGGGCTACACGCAGGGCAAGGAATACGCCGAACTCGAGTGGCCGATCGACATCCTGATCGCCGTCTCGTGGGTCTCGTATGCCATCGTGTTCTTCGGCACGATCGGCATCCGCAAGGTGCGACACATCTACGTGGCCAACTGGTTCTACGGCTCGTTCATCCTGGCCGTCGCCATCCTGCACATCGTCAACAGCGCCGCGATTCCCGCGGGCTGGATGAAGTCGTACTCTGCATTCGCCGGGGTACAGGACGCGATGATCCAGTGGTGGTACGGCCACAACGCGGTGGGCTTCTTCCTCACCGCAGGCTTCCTGGGGATGATGTATTACTTCATCCCCAAGCAGGCCGAGCGGCCCGTGTACAGCTATCGCCTGTCCATCGTTCACTTCTGGGCACTGATCTTCACGTACATGTGGGCGGGTCCGCACCACCTGCACTACACGGCGCTTCCGGACTGGACGCAATCCATCGGCATGGTGTTCTCCCTGATCCTGCTCGCACCGAGCTGGGGCGGCATGATCAACGGCGTGATGACGCTCTCGGGCGCATGGCACAAGCTGCGCGACGACCCGATCCTGCGCTTCCTGATCGTGTCGCTATCGTTCTACGGCATGAGCACGTTCGAAGGTCCGATGATGTCGATCAAGACCGTCAACGCGCTTTCGCACTACACCGACTGGACCGTGGGCCACGTGCACTCCGGCGCGCTCGGCTGGGTGGGCCTGATCTCCATGGGTTCGCTCTACTACCTGATCCCGCGCCTGTTCGGCCAGAAGAAGATGCACTCGGTGCCGGCCATCGAGCTGCACTTCTGGATGGCAACGATCGGCATCGTTCTCTACATCGCCGCGATGTGGATCGCCGGTGTGATGCAGGGCCTGATGTGGCGCGCAGTCAATGCAGACGGCTCGCTCACCTACACCTTCGTGGAATCGGTCAAGGCGACGTACCCCTTCTATGTGGTGCGCTTCGCAGGCGGCGCGCTGTACCTGGGCGGCATGCTGATCATGGCGTGGAACACCTGGATGACGGCAACCCAGGGACGTGCGGTGCGCGTGCCGGTGGCGGTTCCTGCAGCGGCATGACAAGGTAATAAAAAATCATGAGCGACAACACCAAAACAGCCGGCTTCTCGCACGAGAAGATCGAGACCAACAACTTCCTGATGATCGTGCTGATCCTGCTGGTCGTGGCCGTGGGCGGCCTGATCGAGATCGTGCCCCTGTTCTTCCAGAAGTCGACCACGCAGGCGATTGCAGGGGTCAAGCCCTACACCGCGCTGCAACTGGCGGGACGTGACATCTATGTGCGCGAGGGCTGCTACAACTGCCACTCGCAGATGATCCGGCCGTTTCGCGCCGAGACGCTGCGCTACGGCCACTACTCGGTGGCAGGTGAGTTCATCTATGACCACCCGTTCCAGTGGGGCAGCAAGCGCACCGGTCCCGACCTGCACCGTGTGGGCGGCAAGTACAGCGACGACTGGCACCGCATCCACCTGGTCAATCCGCGCGACGTCGTGCCCGAATCGAACATGCCGGCGTACCCCTGGCTGGAAAAGGCTGTCGTCGATGCAGCCGCCATGCCTGCCCACATGAAGGCGCTGCGGGTGGCCGGCGTGCCGTACACCGACGCCGAGATTGCCGATGCCGGGAAGACCGTCAAGGACAAGACCGAGATGGAGGCGCTCATCGCCTATCTGCAGGCCATGGGCCTGGCGCTGAAGTGAACCCCGAGGAGCAACAGGAATGGACATCACCACCATGCGCATCGCGGCCACGCTGGTCTCGCTCGCAACGTTTCTCGGCATCGTCTGGTGGGCTTATTCCCGCCGCAACAAGGGCGGCTTCGACGAAGCCGCACGCATTCCGTTCGAGCAGGACTGAAGGACCACGGACATGAGCGATTTCAACAACAATTTCTGGTCGATCTATGTGGCCGCCTTCACGCTGATCAGCATTGCAGCGTGCCTGCTCCTGCTGTGGATCACGGCCCGCAAGAAGGTCGAATCCTCTGCGGACAACACCACGGGCCACGTCTGGGACGGCGACCTGCGCGAAATGAACAACCCCATGCCACGCTGGTGGATGTGGCTGTTCGTGATCTCCATTGTCTTTTCGCTGATGTACCTGGTCGCGTATCCGGGGCTGGGCAGCTACGAGGGGCAACTGGGCTGGACTACACGGGGCGAGCATGCCCAGGAGGTGGCCCAGGCCAACAAGGAACTCGCGCCTCTGTATGCGCAGTTCAGCGCCAAGCCGGCCGAGGCGCTGGCGGGTGACGCCAGCGCGATGGCCATCGGCGAGCGCCTGTTCATGAACAACTGTGCGCAGTGCCACGGCTCTGACGCACGCGGCAGCAAGGGCTTTCCGAACCTGACCGATGCCGACTGGATGCACGGCGGATCGCCGCAGAAGATCGTCGAGACGATCACTGCCGGCCGGGTCGGCGTGATGCCTGCCATGGCTGCAGCGGTCGGCACACCCGACGACGTGAAGAACGTCGCCAACTACGTGCTGTCGCTCTCGGGCAGCCCGCACGATTCGCTGCGCGCGCAGCTGGGCAAGTCGAAGTTCACCGCCTGCGCCGCCTGCCACGGCGTCGATGGCAAGGGCAACGCTGCGGTCGGAGCGCCTAACCTGACCGACGACGTCTGGCTGCACGGCTGGGGCGAGCAGGCCATCATCAACATCGTCAACACCGGCAAGACAAACGTCATGCCATCCCAGAACGGCAAGCTGACCGAAGCGCAGATCCATGTCCTGGGCTCCTACATCTGGGGCCTGTCCAACCGGCCCGTCAACACTGCGGTGGTAAAGCCCTAACGTGAAAGTCATTCCGATCATCGCTGCGGAGTCGGGCAGCGAATCACTCTACGAAGCGCAGAAGAAGATCTATCCGCGCCAGGTGACGGGCAAGTACGCCCGCTGGCGCTGGGCCATGGTGTGGCTGACCCAACTCGTCTTCTACGGCCTGCCGTGGATCGAGTGGGGGCAGCGCCAGTCGGTGCTGTTCGACCTGGCCGCGCGGCGCTTCTACATCTTCGGGTTCGTGCTGTACCCGCAGGACTTCATCTATCTCACCGGCCTGCTGGTCGTCAGTGCGCTGGCGCTGTTCCTGTTCACGGCGCTGGCCGGACGCCTGTGGTGCGGCTTTGCGTGTCCGCAGACGGTCTACACCGAGATGTTCCTGTGGATAGAGCGCAAGGTGGAAGGCGAGCGCGCCGCGCGCATGCGCCTGGACGCATCGCCGATGTCGCTGGAAAAGCTGGTCAAGAAGTGGTTCAAGCACGTGCTGTGGATCGCGCTGGCGATGTGGACCGGCTTTACCTTCGTCGGCTACTTCACGCCGATCCGCGAGCTGGGCATGGAATTTCTCCAGACCCGGATGGGGTCGTGGGAAGTGTTCTGGGTCTTCTTCTACGGTTTTGCCACCTACGGCAACGCCGGGTTCCTGCGCGAGCAGGTGTGCAAGTACATGTGCCCCTATGCACGCTTCCAGAGTGCGATGTTCGACAAGGACACGCTCATCGTGAGCTACGACGCGGAGCGCGGCGAGCCGCGCGGCGCACGCTCGCGCAAGGCCGAACTGTCCACGCTCGCGCTGGGCGCCTGCGTCGATTGCAACCTGTGCGTGCATGTGTGCCCGACGGGCATCGACATCCGCGACGGCCTGCAATACGAGTGCATCGGCTGTGCCGGTTGCGTCGACGTGTGCAACGGCGTGATGGACAAGATGAACTACCCGCGTGGCCTCATCCGGTTCACCACGCAAAACGCGCTGTCCATGGGATTGCAGGGCAAGGACCTGCTGCGCCGCACCTTGCGCCCGCGGGTGCTTGTCTACAGTGCGGTCCTGCTTGCCATTTGCTTCGCGCTGCTCGCGAGCCTTGCCACGCGCACGCCGTTGAAGGTGGATGTGATCCGCGACCGGGGCATGCTCTCGCGCATCGTCGCCGGTGGCAAGCTGGAGAACGTGTACCGCCTGCAGGTGATGAATGCCACCGAAGAGCCGCAGCGATATGTCGTGACGGTCAGCGGCCTGCCCGGGTTGGCTGTCGCTTCCGAGGCGCATGTCGAGGTCGGCCCGGCGGAATCGCGGTGGCTGGCGGTGCGGCTGCAGATTCCGTACGGATCGGCAACCCCGGGCTCACACCCGATCCATTTCGATGTCGCGACCGCGTCGGGCGACGCCCACGTGAGCGAGAAGTCCGTATTTCTTGTGCCGCGCTAAGGGCGTGGTGCAAAAAACAGGGGAAAGCAGATGAGAACCAAACCGCAGGTCCAGACCCAGACACCACCGCCCTGGTGGAAATTCGGCCACGTGTGGCTTGTGATCTCCGGGCCCGCCATCGTCGTGGTGGCAGGATTCGTGACTGCCTTCATCGCGGTGAGCAACCCCGACCCGGTGCTCACCGGCGACCACTACAAGCGCGCCGACACCCGTATCAACGAGGTGCGACCGGCGCTGGCGCCAGCGCTCCAGGGCCGCAACCACGCCGCCACCGTGCCGGCCAGGAGCGCTCCGTAAGGGGCGGGCGGCATGTCCAAAACACGCTGGAGCGAACGCCTGATGCAGGTCGTGTGGCCTGCCTTCATTGCCGCCTGCCTGCTTGAGCTGGTCGTGTTCGCCATGGTGGACCCGGCCGAGGTGCAGTGGATGGGGCGATCGCCCGGATGGTCGCGCCAGGCTGTCTACGCGGGCGGCTTCTTTGTTTTCTGGGCCATTTGCGCGGTGGCGAGCACCCTCACGGCTGTGCTCGGCAGGCAGGAGTCGCGCCCGGCCGATTAGGGACATGCACTGGGCCGTCAACGGGCTCTAGTACAGTGCGGCCATGCCGTACAAGCTCTCGACCGAGAACTCAGCCGCCAGGCTGGCGGGTTTGCTCGATTCCGCCATGGACGCCATCGTCACGGTTGACGAGGCGCAGAACATCGTTCTCTACAACCGCGCCGCCGAGAAGATCTTCGGCTGGTCCGGGGCCGATGTGCTGGGGCAGCCGCTGACCAAACTGATCCCGCAACGGTTCCAGAGCGGCCATTCGAACCACGTCAGGCGCTTCGGCGCGACAGGCACGACCTCCCGGCGCATGGGCGGCAGCGCCGTGGTGTACGCACTGCGCGCCAACGGCGAGGAGTTCCCCGTCGATGCCGCGATCTCGCAGCTCGACACGCCCGAAGGAAAGCTCTACACGGTCATCATGCGCGACGTCACCGAACGCGTTCGCGCGCAGCAGGATCTCGCGTCCTTTGCCGCCGAGGCCAGCGCCATCCGCGAGCAGGAAAAAACGCGGGTCGCACGCGAGCTTCACGACGAACTGGCCCAGTCGCTCACGGCTCTGAAGATGGACACCATCTGGTTGCGCGACAACCTGCCGGCCACCGAAGAAGGCTCGGCCAAGCTTTCGCAGATGCTGGTCATGCTCGATGCGACCGTCGCCGCCACCAGGCGCATCGCGGCGGACTTGCGCCCCCTGATGCTCGACGACCTGGGCCTTGCGCCGGCGATCGAGTGGGTGGTGCAGAACTTCACCCGGCGAACCGGCGTGCCCTGCGAGCTGGCGATGGACGAGTCGATCGAATTTCAGGAACCCTACGCCACGGCCATCTTTCGCATCGTGCAGGAGTCGCTCGCCAATGTAGCCAAGCACGCGCGCGCGACGCACGTCCATGTGGTCATCGAAAGTTCGGCTGATGAAGTCACCCTGCGTGTCCAGGACGACGGCGTGGGGTTCGATCCGAACAAGCCCCGGCAGCAGAACTCGCTCGGCCTGGTGGGTGTGCGCGAGCGTGCGCATCTGTTGCACGGAACGGTGACCATCTCCAGCAGCCCCGGGGGCGGCACGCGCGTCGAGGCGCACATTCCGATCAGCATCGAAGGAGACAGAGCGTGACCCGGATCGTCATTGCCGATGACCACGCGATCGTTCGCGAAGGCTTGAAGCGCATCGTCTCGCAGGCCACCGACCTGGAGGTCGTCGAAGAAGCAGCCGACGGCAACCGGGTGATGGAAGTCGTGCGTGAGCACGAATTCGACGTGCTGGTGCTCGACCTGTCGATGCCTGGGCGCAGTGGCATGGAACTGATCAAGCTGGTGAAGGCCACGCGTCCCAAGCTGCGCATCCTCGTGCTCAGCATGCACCAGGAACTGCAGTACGCCGTGCGCGCCATCAAGTCGGGTGCAAGCGGCTATCTCACCAAGGAGAGCGCCCCGGCGCAACTGGTGGATGCGATTCGCAAGATTGCCGGCGGCGGCGCCTTCGTCACTGCCGAAGTCGCGCAGCAACTGGCCCTGGGTGCGATGCCCGGCGGCGCGTCTGCCGCACCGCACGAGGCGCTGTCGGATCGCGAATTCGAGGTGATGCGCCTGCTGGTGGGTGGCGCGTCCGTCACCGACATCGCCGCCCGGCTGAAACTCTCGGTCAAGACCGTGAGCACGCACAAGTCGAACATGATGCAGAAGATGGGCCTGGACAACCAGGCCGACCTGGTGCGTTATGCGATGCGTCACGGCCTCGACGAAGAGAGCGTCTAGCTGCGTGGGCTAGGACGATTCCTAGCCCGCCTCGGCGCAACGGAACAGGACAACCGGAAACCGCCGATCCTTCGACTCAGCGCCCGCCGATGGTGCGTTGCCGCCTCAAAAGCGACATTTGAGTCATGGCCCGCACCGATTCATCCCTGAAAGTTTTTCTTGCTGACGATTCAGCGCTGATACGCACCCGCGTCGCAGCCATGCTCGCTGCGCCTGCCATGACGATCGTCGGGCAAGGCTCCACGCCGCGCGCCTGCATCGACGGCATTCGCGCATCGCGCCCCGATGTGGTCGTGCTCGACGTACAGCTCGAAGGCGGCACGGGCATCGACGTGCTGCGCGGCGTGCGTGAAGCAGCAGGTGCCGCCGGCGCCGCGTCGCTGCCCGAATTCATCGTCTTTAGCAACAACGCCGAAGACGCATACCGCAAACGCTATCTCGCAGAAGGCGCCCACGTCTTTCTCGACAAGTCCACGCAGTTCGACCAGCTCGCCGGTGCCATCGCCGCCGCGCCGCGTCATCGCGAATAAGAATTCCCAGGAGTAATCACCATGTCCGCAACCGCTTCGCTGCCGCGCGCACGCGCTTTCCGGCTCGTCCCCGTCACGACAGCACCCGCGAAAGTAGCTGACGCCGCGCCGGTCGCACCGCTGAAGACGTCCTGCTCCAGCTGCCACCTGCGCGAGATTTGCCTGCCGTGCGGGCTGGCCTGCCACGACGTCGAGCGCCTGGACGACCTGAAGTTCTCCCGCCGCCGCATCGCAGCGGGCCAGGCGATCTACCATGAAGGCGAGGCCTTCCACTTCATCTATGCGGTGCGCATGGGCACCTTCAAGTCGAGCCTGGTGCTGGCCGACGGCCGCGACCAGGTGAGCGGCTTTCACATGGCCGGCGAGCTGATGGGCCTGGACGGCGTGGCGCATGGCAAGCACGCCAGCACGGCCGTCGCACTGGAAGACGCCGAAGTCTGCGCGATTCCGTATTCGCACCTCAATGAGCTGGCGGCATCCTCCAGCAACCTGCAGCACATCGTGAGCCGCCTGATGAGCCGCGAAATCGTGCGCGAACACAGCCTCATGCTGCTGCTGGGCAGCATGAATGCCGAAGAGCGCCTTGCCGCCTTCCTGCTCAATCTCTCGCAGCGCCTGAAGGCGCGCGGCTATTCGCCCACCGAATTCCACCTGCGCATGTCGCGCCAGGAAATCGGCAGCTACCTGGGCATGAAGCTCGAAACCGTGAGCCGCACGTTCTCCGCATTCCAGCAGCAGGGCCTGCTGGAGGTGGACAAGCGCCACATCCGCATCGTTGACGTCGATGCGATGACGCGCGCGTTCGAGCTGAGAGTGCACTGAACCATTTCCGGAAGACCCAAGCCATGACCCGACCCACCCTTCGTGTGATCCGTGATGAACATGCCGCACTGGCCGCCATGCTGCGCTCGATGACGATGATGATCCGGCAGGGGCCGGGCGAAGCGCCCGACCAGTTCTTCGACGTCGTGCGCGCCATGCTGTTCTACATCGACGAGTTCCCGGAAAAGCGCCACCATCCCAAGGAATCGGATCTGCTGTTTCCGGCCCTGGCACGAGCCGTTCCGAGCCTCATGCCAGTCATCCGGCGCCTGGAGTCCGACCACATGAGCGGTGAAGGCAGGGCGCGTGCGCTGCAGCACCTGCTGCTCGCCTGGGAGTTGCTGGGCGAGACGCGCCGGGACGCATTTTGCGAAGCGGCCACCGACTATGTGGCGTTCTACCTGGACCACATGCGCACCGAAGAGCGAGAGCTGCTTCCGGCCGCTGAAGCCGCGCTGTCCGAAGCCGAGTGGACCGCCATGGACAAGGCCTTCCTCACTTCGCTCGATCCGCTGGCCGGTGGCGTGCGCGACCCGGTGTATGAACGCCTGTTCACCCGCATCGTCATGGCCGCCCCTGCGCCCATCGGAGTCGGTCCCCGGGATTCGGTGGCTACGGCTGCATGACGTTTCGGCTGCCGCTGGCATGTGCACTGCTAGCGTTTGCGTTTGCGGTTCACGGCGCCGCGGCCTCGGCCCCTGAGTGCCAGCAGCCCCCGCCCACCGAGTCGTCGGCTTCTTTCGCGCGCGCAGCCGCGGCCCAATCGGCCTCGGTTGTGAGCGTGATCGTCGTGCGACCCCGGCGCTCGTTGCTCGATGAAGACACCGGCCCCGAGTTTTTCCAGGCGCTCGCGGGCCTGCCCCTGCCAGGCAGGGAATCGGACTCCGTCGCGTTGGACCGAACCACCGCATCGGGCTTTGCGATCAGCACCGATGGCGCTGTCCTGACCAATGCCCATGTGGTCCACGACGCGCGCGAGGTGTGGGTTGTTGCAGCGCAGGGGCGCCGCCTGCCCGCCCGCGTGATCGGATACGACAGGCGCTCGGACGTGGCACTGCTGCAGGTCACGGGCAGCGAGATGCCTGCTGCGCCGATGGAGCTCGCGCGGCCCGCATGTCCCGGCGACTGGGTTGCCGCCATCGGCGCACCGTTCGGCTTTGACCAGACCCTGACCGTGGGTGTGGTGAGCGCCAATCCCCGGTTCCTGCCGGGCGGGGGCGGCATGCCGCTGATACAGACCGACGCGGCGTTGAACCCCGGCAGTTCGGGCGGACCGCTCTTCAACGACCAGGGCCGGGTGATCGGCATGAACTCCATGGTCTATTCCAACAGCGGCATCTACATGGGTGTGTCGTTCGCATTGCCGATCGACCGGGTGCTGCGCATCGCCCAGGAACTGCGCACCAATGGGGTCGCTTCGCGCAGCACGATCGGCGTCCTCACGCAGCCGCTCACGCGTGACCTGGCCACCGCCTTTGGCGTGAGCGACCTGCGCGGCGTGCTCGTGACCCAGGTCAGCCCCAAAGGTCCGGCCGAACGAGCCGGCATTCGCATGGGTGACATCCTCATGGCAAATGGCGCGGCTGGCGCCATGGATGTGGGAGACGTCATTGCGCAGGCTGCCCCGCATTCGCAACTGGCACTGGCGGTGCGGCGCGGCAAATCGACGCTCGACGTTGTCGTTCGGCCCGAGGTGCCGCCGGCTGCGAACCAGTCTATCGCCGGTGAACGCACGGCGGCGCCCGAAATGCTGCTGGGCCTGCGCCTTGCGCCTGTGAGGACCACGGCGCAGATGCCTGCCGGCGTCTACGTGGACAGCGCCTCCGGATCGAGCCTGGTGGCGGGCATCGAGCAGGGTGACCGCATCATCGCCGTCAACGGCACACCCGTTGCGAGCCATGCCGAATTTGAAGCCGCGGTCCGGGCGCTGGGCGATGCGCCGGTAGTGGCGCTGCTGGTGGCACGCGCCGGATTTTCGCTGTTCATCCCAGTGGACCGACAAGGGCGGTGAGGATGCTTGTCAGGCGAGCCCTGGCAGTCTCTGTGCCAGGGCATTCGCCAACGCAGTCGCCAGCATGGGCGCCAGTTCGATTGCATTGGTTTCGTGTTCGATCGTGTCGCAGGACACGATGCGCGCTATGCCCGCCCCATGCATGCGCTCGAGCGCGCCGGTGGCGAACAGCGCATGCACTGCAATGCAGATAGGCGGGCCGAGTCCGGCTTGCTGCAGCGCGGCGCTCGCCGCCACCAGCGTCTCGCCGGATGACACGATGTCGTCCAGCAACACAGGCGTGTGTCCATGCCACGCGCCCTCGGGCATTGCATACACGGAAACATCGCGGTCGCCATGGCGTTTCTTGCTGAGCACCGCGGAAGGTGCACCGGCCAGTCGCGCGACATGCGATACCCACTGCTCGCTTTCTGCGTCAGGGCCTACGACCAGCGGGTGGCGCACATGCTCCACCACCCATGCGGCAATCGCTGGGGCCGCTGCGACGACCTGTGTCGGAATCGAATAGATCTCGCCCAGCTCATGCCAACGGTGCAGGTGTGGATCGACAGTGATGAGGAAGTCCAGTGACTGGCTGAGCACCCGGGCATACGTTCGCGATGTAATCGCTTCACCCGGCTTGAAACGCGCGTCCTGCCGCATGTAGGCGAGGTAGGGCGCAACCAGGCCAACCGACGTGGCTCCGAGTTCGCGCGCAGCGTCGGCGGCAAACAGCAGGGGCAGCGTTCGGGCGTCGGGATGGTGCAGGCTGCCCGCAAAGACCACCACCCGGCCCGCGACGGGCGCGTCGATGCGCACCGATGTTTCCCCATCGGGAAATGTGTGGGTCGCGAGCGGACTGCATTCACAGCCGAGCAGGCCCGACAGCGCTGCCGCCAGCCGGATGCCGCCGGGCAGGGCAACGATCAGCATGGTTCGTCTTCGATGACGAACACCGCGTCGGCTTGCGACTGAGCGTATTCGGCGGCATACGCCAGTGCGCCCGGCGATGCAGCGTGCAGCGTGTAGAGCGGCTGGCCCCGCTCGACGAACTCGCCCGCCCGTACATGCAGGTAGATGCCCGCACTCGGCGATTTGGGTGCGCCCGCGAGCTTGGCGATGCGGGCAAGCCGGCGGTTGTGCATCGAGACGACAGAGCCGCTACGGCCCGCCACGATCTCGCGCGTGAACGGCGCGACACGCGGCTCGCGCATGCCGCCCTGCGCCTCGCAGATCTCCTGGAATTTGCGCCACGCACGGCCGTCGGCCAACACGGGGCCGGCCAGCTGCATGCCCATGCCCGGCGCGGCGGCGCCACCGATCTCCAGCAAGCGCGCCGCCAGCTGCAGGCTGCGCTCGGCCAGGTCCTGCGCAAACCCGGGGCTTTGCTCCAGCACGGCGAGCACGTCACGTGCTTCTAGCGCGGGGCCTATGCCCCGGCCGACCGGCATCAGGCCGTCCGTTTGCATGACCTCTACCCGCAGGCCCAGCGCCTCGCCCACCACGCTCAGCTGGTTGCTCAGGGTCCGGGCGGCTTGCTGGCTGCGAATCTTGGCGGTGGGCCCGACGGGCATGTCGATCAGCACATGGGTTGCGCCCGCAGCCGCTTTCTTGGAGAGGATGGACGCGACGAGCTGGCCCTGGCTGTCGAGGTCGAGCGGACGCTCCACGCGGATCAGCACGTCATCCGCAGGACTCAGCCGCACGGCCCCGCCCCACACGACGCAGCCTCCGGTGGTATCGACCACGTGCCGGATCTGGCGTGTGTCGAGCTCGACCGGCGCAATCGTCTCCATGGTGTCGGCGGTGCCTGCGGGCGAGGTGATCGCCCGCGACGAGGTCTTGGGCATGCGCAGTCCGCACGCGGCGATGATGGGCACGATGATCATGCTGGTCCGGTTGCCGGGAAGGCCGCCGACGCAGTGCTTGTCCATGATGCTGCCGTCGCCCCACTGCATGCGGTCGCCGGCCTTGACCATCGAGCGTGTGAGCGCAATCGTCTCTTCGGTGTCCAGGCCGTCGCCCGCGCACGCTGTGACAAATGCGGCGAGCTGCAGGTCCGAGTAGCGGCCTGCGGCCACGTCTTCGATGACCGCGTCGAACGCCGAGGCGCTCAGGCGCTTGCCGTACACCTTGGCGCGCACATGGCCCAGAGATTCCAGGGGGCGGGGGTGACGCGCAATGACTTCGTCGCCGTCTTTCGCACCGAGCAGTCGCCATGCGGCTTCGGAGAGCCCGGTCTCCCCGTTGGTGAGGAATTCGCTGCTCACGACGTTGAGCGTCGCGACGATGGTGCGTGTGCCCAGCGTCAGCTCCACGCGCGACTGGGCCTCGAAGCCCTCGGACACGCACACAGGGCAGTCCTTGCGCATGTAGATCACCGGCTCCTGGTAGGTGTCGATGCCCATTCTGCGCAGGCGTAGGCGGTGGGGGGTAGAAGTTTCCACCTCTGCACTCTAGGCATGCACAGCGCCCGGGCGATTGATGCAGATCAATGCGAGGCCGCGGCAGGACGCGCAGAGTCGGTCCATGAACATCGGACACAACCGCACCGTGGACCCGCGCCGCCGGCCACCATCGCTGCTGCTTTCGGCAGCCCTTGCCTGTACTGCACTGCTTGCCAGTTGCGGCGGCGGTGGGGGCGGCGCGGGTGACGAGCCGACCCGGCCCGATGCGCCCACCGCGAGTTTCCTGCCGCTGGGCGCGCCTGCAGGTCATGTGACGAGTGACGCAACCGGTATCTCCGCCGATGGTCTCGCGGTCGCCGGGACCGCAAAGGACGCCGCCGGTCGAGAGCAGGCTTTTCGCTGGACGGCCGGGGCGGGATTCACCGCGCTCGGCTTTCTGACGGGCGGCACGCGAAGCACCGGCGCCGATATTTCCAGCGATGGTTCCGTGGTCGTCGGCAGCGCCGACACCAGCGCCGCGCCGGCCGCCTCGCTGACGGCTTTCCGCTGGACCGCAGCAGCAGGCATGCAGCGCGTGGAGCCCTTGCCCGCAACCGTGTTTTGCAACGGGACTGCGGTCTCCGGCGACGGACAGGTCGTTGTCGGAACCTGCCTGGGCACCAACAACACCGCGTTTCGGTGGACCGCTGCAACCGGTCCTGTGAGCCAGGGTCAGTTCGGCGGAGGGCTGGGCGCTGGCAGCACCGCCGCTGCCATTTCGACCGACGGCCAGGCGATTGGCGGCGCTGGCAATCCGGTGCTCACTGGCGCGATGCTGTGGCGCTTCGGTCAGGCGCCGCTCACCCTGGGCCATCTCTCCACCGGCGATACCTTCGCCAGCGTGAGTGCGCTATCGGCCGATGGTTTGATTGCGGCGGGTGTCTCGGGCGGCAGCCTGAATCCGCCCCGCATGTTCCGCTGGGCCACCGGCCCTGGCATGACGGCCATCCCGGGCACCCCGTCCGATGTCACGGCCATGAATGTCCGCGCGCTGTCAGCCAATGGCGCGGTGCTGGTCGGAGGGTGGACTCGCGGCGGCGTCGAATCAGCAGTGATCTGGGACGAGGCGCGAGGCCTGCGCACGCTCGCTCAGGCGTTGACCGACGAACGCCGCCTGACGCTGGCCGGCTGGACGCTGCAACGGGCGAATGCGATTTCTGCAGACGGCCGCGCCATCGCCGGCACCGGCATCAATCCCCAAGGCCTCGTCGAAGGCTGGATCGTCCGCCTGAACTGAGCGCCTTCAGGGCTTGCGCATGTTGACCCGCGTGCCGTCGGAGACCGAAGGCGGCGCGTACACCACGACCCGCTCACCGGGTTGAAGTCCGCTGCGAATCCAGCCCATGCTGGCGTTGCGCGCCGCCAGCTCCACGGGCCGCAGTCGCGCACGGGAGCCGTCAATCACGTAAGCGGCCATGCCGCCATCGGCGTTCGGGAACAGCGCGCCGATGGGAGCGAGCGTTGCCTCCGCGGCGCTGACCACCACAACGCGCACCGTGACGCGAAAGCCGTCGCCCATCTGCAGCCATGCCGGGGGCGGGTCCACCACGTCCACCAGCACGTTGACGCGCTGCTCCTCGATACCCAGCGCAGAAACCTTGGTGAAAGCAGCCGGCTCCACGCGGCGCACGCGACCTTCCAGTGGCGGGCCGCCCCAGCGCTCGATGACGGACCGCGTCCCCGGCACGGCGCGCACCGCATCGGTGGTGAGCAGTTGTGCCACCACCTCCATGCGCGAGGGATCGCCGATGTCCATCAGGGCCGCACCGGCGGCGACCGTGCCTTCGCTTTGCACCGGCAAGCGCAGCACCACACCCGAAATGGGTGCGCGTACCGATAGCGGTTGCCCCGCAGGGGCCTGCGGCGATGCCGGCTGCACGGCGGCCTGGGCCTGCATGCGCTCGTACACCGCCACTTCCCGCGCCGCCTGCGCCGCTTGCAGTTCGCGCTGCGCCCCGCTCAGCGCCAGGCGCGCGCTGTCCAGCCGCGAAGCCGAGAGAAAACCTTCGGCGGCCAGGCGCGCCGTGCGCTGCAATTCCAGCCTGGCCTCTTCCTGCGAGAGCCGCGCACGTTCCACGTGGGCATCGGCGCCGGCAACGCCCGCCTGCGCAGCCTTGGCGCGCGCGGTGGCTTCGCGCATGCTGCGCTCGTCGTAAAGGGACGCCATCACCGGCGTCAGCACCGCAATCACGTCGCCCGCGGCCACCCGGTCGCCTTCGCGCAAGGTGATGCGAGACACGCGCGCGGTGACCGGCGCCGACACCACATAGCGGTCGCGCAGCCGCGTGCGGCCGTCCTCGTCGATGCTCTGCTCGAAGCGCCCGCGCTCTACCGTGCCGGTTTCCACTTCGACCGGCCTGGGCGCGAACGCCCACACGAGCGCCGCGACCACTGCCACGCCTGCTGCGGCTGCGGCCCCTGTCTTCTTGTTCATCATCATGATCCGGATCACTCCCTTGTCTTCAGGGCTGCGACCATGTCCAGCCCGTTGATTCGCCTGCGCACGACCAGCGCACTGGCCACACCCGCCGCTACCACTGCAATCGCCGCCCACGCATAAGTGCGCGCCTGTATCACGACCGGAAACAGGAACTGGTCGGAGCGCATCAGCGCGACCACGGCGTGTGTCAGCGACCAGCCGAGCAGCATGCCCAGCGGCAGGGCGACGGCGATGCCCAGCGCCAGTTCGCCCAGCAGCAGCATCGACACCTCGGCCTTGGTGAAGCCCAGCACGCGCAGGCTGGCGAGTTCCCAGGTGCGTTCGGCCAGCGCAATGCGCGCGTTGTTGTAGACCACGCCGACCGCAATCACGACGGCGAAAGCGGTGAGGATGGAACTCATGATGAGAATGTTGCGGGCCGTCACTTCCTGCATGTTGCGCAGCAGCGTGGACTTGCTGAAAGCGCCCGCAATGCGTGGCAACTGCTGCGTGGCTTCGAGCACGCGCGGCAGCGAATCCTTTTCGACGCGCAGGCTGAAGTTGTTGGCCAGGTCCCCGTCGCCCAGCAGCCGGTTGAGCGCATCACGCTCCATGAAACTGTTCAGGCCCATCATGTCGCGCACGGTTGCCTCGATGACCACCTCACGCTCCTGGCGTTTGCCGTCCCGCACCTGCAGGGTGACGGTGTCCCCCGGCTTGACGCGCAGCTTGTCGGCCAGGCGATCGGTCATCAGCACACCGTGGGTGCCGGCCAGCGCAACCTGGCCGTCCACATCGACCACGCGTTGCAACACCGGCACGGCGGCATGCCCGTCGACCAGGCTGTTCTCGCTGCGCGAGCCCTTGACGAAGCGCACTGCCACGCGCCTGCCGGTCTCCACCTGCGTCACGCCCGGCAGCCGTGCCAGTTCACGCGCGGCGCTCGCGTCGACCGCATCGGTCGCCCACACGATCAGGTCACCGCGCATCGAAACGTTGAACTGCGTGTGTACGATGGCATCCATCGCATCGCGAAAAAAGTTGCCCATCACGACCACGGCCACAGCAGCGGCGATGCCGCCCGTCGTCACCGCTGCGCGCAGCGGACGCCGCTCGATGTTGCGCAGGATCATGCGCAGCGCGGGGCCCACATGCAGACGCGGCACGCGTTCGAGCAGGGCGCGGCGGTAGTTGCCGGGCGAGGGCGGGCGCATCGCCTCTGCCGGCGAAAGCCGCACCGTCGCGGCAATGGCCGTGAGGGTACCCAGCACGGCGGTGACCGCAACGATGAGCAGGGCGATCAGCGCCAGCGTCAGCGGGATGCTGTGCTCGAAACTCGGGAAGTGGAAGAAGTCCGCATACAGGTGCGTCATGCCTGTGCCCAGCCAGTTGCCCAGCACCACGCCCAGCAGATAGCCCCCGAGCACCATGGGCGTGACGAGCTTGAGGTAGTGAAGCGCGATCGCGCCGTTGTCGTAGCCCAGTGCCTTGAGCGCGGCCACCTGTTCGCGTTGCGTGGCGACCAGCCGCGCGGTGACCACATGCAGCAGGAACCCGGCCACCGCCAGGAAGATCGCAGGCAGCACCGTGCCCAGCACGCGCTGCTCCTTGATCTCGTTGTCGAGCATTGCGTGCGACGCCTGCTCGTCGCGTCCATGCGCCTGCGAGCCGCCCAGCGAGGCGAGTTGCCGCGTGACGGCGTCGATCACCGCGGGCTGCGACGCACCTGGTGCGAGTTTCAGCGCGACGCGCGTGAAGGCGCCGGTCATGTCGGTGGCCGCTGCCAGCTCGGCCTTGTCGAGCCAGAACACACCGAACGATCGCAGGTCGGGCACGCCCATCTGGCCGCCGAAGATGAACTCGGGCGACAGCGCCGTGCCGGTGATGCGCAAGGTGCGCCGCTTGCCGTTGACGAGCGCCGTCACGGTCGCACCGGGGCGCAGCTTGTGGGCCTGCGCGAAGCTTTCGGTGACCAGCGTTTCCAGTTCGCCGCCGCGTGAGCCGCCTTCGGGCAGGCGGCCCGTTCGCAGCAGCACCAGGTTCAGGCGCTGTGGCCGCAGTGCATCGATGCCGATCAGCTGGCCGATGACAGGGTCCGTGCTGCCGGGCACGCTCACGCGCGCCATCGATTCCACGGTGGTCTGTACGTCGATGACGCCGGGCACTTCGGCCAGGCGCTGCGCCATTGAATCGGGCGCCCGGCGCACCGAAGCAAACACGTCGGCAAAGTGTCCTTGCGCATAGAAGCTGTCGCGGGCATTCGCCAGCGAATCGACCGCCGACAGCATCGCGAGAAACCCGCCTATGCCGCTGGCAACCACCAGCGCAATCGTCAGCCCCTGGCTCCAAAGCAGGCGCAGGTCGCGCAGCACCTTGCGGTCGAGCGCCTTCATGCGTTCACCATGAAAGTTCGGCCGGCGTGAGGCGGCGCTCGGGCTTCTCGACGCTGGCCACGCGCCCATCCGCCAGCCGCACGACCCGGTCCGCCATGCCGGCGATCGCGGCGTTGTGCGTGATGACAATCGCCGTGGTGCCCAGCTCTGCGTTGATGCGCGCGATGACTTCGAGCACCAGCTTGCCGGTCGCATAGTCGAGCGCGCCGGTGGGCTCATCGCACAGCAGCAACTGCGGACGCTTGGCAATCGCGCGCGCAATGGCGACCCGTTGCTGCTCGCCGCCTGAGAGCTGCGAAGGGAAATGATCGCGCCTTGGCATGAGCGCGACGAGCGCAAGCGCTTCGTCCACCGGCATCGGGTTTTGCGCGATGTCGGTGACCAGCGCCACGTTCTCGGCGACGGTCAGGCTGGGGATCAGGTTGTAGAACTGGAACACGAAGCCCACGTGCTCGCGGCGGTATTGCGTGAGTTCGGCATCGCTCGCGCCGGTGAGCCGGTGTCCGTCGAAGTCCACTTCGCCCGAAGTGGGCAGGTCGAGCCCGCCCAGGATGTTGAGCAGCGTCGATTTACCGCTGCCCGAAGCGCCCAGCAACACGATGAACTCGCCCGCGCGGATGTCCAGGTTCACATCGCTCAATGCGCGCACCTGCGTGTCGCCCTGCCCGTAAGTGCGCGTCAACCCATGGATGTGCAGGATGGGCTCGGCAGGGGCAGCAGTTGCAGCAGGGTTCATGTGGCTACGACTTTAGGCAGCACGGCGTTGGGCGCGCTTGATCTTTCTCAACTGCACGCCCCTGCGCCGCGCGCATAGTGCAAAAAGAAGCTGACCCCAAGGAATTGCCGCCGTGAAATACAAGGATTACTACGCCGTGCTCGGCGTGGCCCGCGACGCGGACGCCGACGCCATCAAGAAGGCCTATCGCAAGCTGGCCCGCGAACACCATCCGGATGTGTCGAAAGCCAGCGGCGCAGAGGAGCGCTTCAAGGACATCGGCGAGGCCTACGCCACCCTCAAGGACCCGGAAAAACGCGCCGCCTACGACCAGCTGGGCCAGCGCGAAGCCGGCGCGGATTTCTCGCCGCCACCCAACTGGAACGGCGGGGGATTCGACGCGCACAGCTTCGACGACGCCGACCTGGCCGACCTGCTCGCGTCGCTGGGCCGCAGGGCACGCGGTGGGCACGGTGGCAGAGGTGCAACCCATCCGCAACGCGGCCGTGATTACGAAACCGTGGTCAAGCTGACGCTGGAGCAGGCCCATCTGGGCACCACGCTCAACCTGGATCTGGCACGCGAAGAAGGCGGCACGAGCACGCTGGAGATTGCGGTGCCGGCCGGTGTCGCAGACGGCCAGCGCGTGCGGCTTCGGGGCAAGGGCGGCAAGGGCGCGCATGGCGGCGCAGATGGCGACATCTACCTGCACATTCACTTGATGCCGCATCGCGTGTTCCGCGTCGATGGCCGCGACCTGCAGTTCGACCTGATGCTCACGCCGTGGGAGGCCGCGCTCGGTGCCGAGGTCGAAGTGCCGACACTCGACGGCCCGGTGGTGCTCACCGTGGCTGCGGGCACCCGTGCGGGGCGAAAGCTGCGCCTGCGCGCAAGGGGCCTGGCCGACGGCCGCGGCGGTCGCGGCGACCTGTACGCGGTCGCGCACATCGATGTGCCGGCGACGCTCACGCCTGCCGAGCGCGATCTGTTCGAACAGCTGGCCAGGACGTCAACTTTCCGTGCCCGCACCGGCGGCAACACGGACAACGACAAGGACACCGCCCATGAACGCGCATCTGCATGAACCGGGCGTGCTCGACGCCACGGAGCTGTCGCTCGCCTGCGGCCTGACGCTGGAAGAGATCAACGAGTTGCTGGACTACGGCGTGCTGCAATTTTGCGTTTCGCGCGAAGGGCCAGAGGGCTTCGACGCCGGTGCGCTGTGGCCGCTGCGCGAAGCAGCCCGCCAGCGCGCGATCTTCGACCTGGACATCTTCACGATGGGACTGCTGGTGGATTACCTGCGCACGATCGAGGAGTTGCAGGCGCAGCTGCGCGCGCTCCATGCGCGTCTGCCAGATTCCCCGTCATTGCGGACCTGATCCGCAATCCATCCTTGATCAAGCGCAGCGTCCGCTTCGCGGTGGATGCCGGATCGGGTCCGGCATGACAGCCAAAA
>JAZKFI010000003.1:2396-39829 GCA_040386575.1 Pseudomonadota bacterium | reverse complement strand
CACCCTTGCCGCGTACCCTGAGGCTGTCATTGCGGACTTGATCCGCAATCCATCGAAGATCAGGCGCAGCGTCCGCTTCGCGGTGGATGCCGGATCGGGTCCGGCATGACAGCCAAAAAACAGCCACCCTTGCCGCGTACCCTGAGGCTGTCATTGCGGACTTGATCCGCAATCCATCGCCGGTCAGGCGCAGCGTCCGCTTCGCGGTGGATGCCGGATCGGGTCCGGCATGACAGCTGCCACTTATCCCCCTTGCCCGTCTACATCTTCTTCAGCCGAACGAATCGCCAGCACCGGCACGGGCGCAAGGCGGATCACTTGCTCCGCGCCGCTGCCCAGCAGCAACCGGCTGAACCCGCGCCTGCCGTGGGTCCCCACCACCACCAGGTCCGCATTCCAGAGTTTCACGGCCTTGGCGACGACTTCACCGAGCCGCTCGCCAAAGGTGTCGAAAAGCATGGTGTCGGCTTCTATGCCTGCGGCCTTCGCGAACGCCAGGCCCTCCTGCAGGATCTTCTCGCCCGATTCACGCATCACGCGCAGCAACTCGCCTGAATACCCGCCCGACGGGTCGTAGCCGGTGACATAGGCGGCTTCGTCCACGACGTAGATCAGCCGCAGCCGCCCCTTGAACGCCTGGGCCAGGCCGATCGCAGCAGTGAGCGCGCGGTTGGAGGTGGTGCTGCCGTCAATCGGCACGAGGATTCGCTGGTACATGTCATGCCTCCTGTCTTGTCAGTGCCCTTTTGCCTGCTCGGCAATCGCCTGGCAGGCGGTGCAGCGCGGTGCGGCCGGTAGTGCCAGCAGGCGCTTCTCGTCGATGGGCTCCCCGCAATCGGTGCAGGTGCCGTAGGTGCCGTCCTGAAGCCGTCGCAAGGCAGCAGCGACTTGCCCGAGTTCCGTGGCAGCGTGCTCACCCTGGATCGCGTCGATCGCCGTGAGCGATTCGCTGGAAGCCAGGTCCTTGAAATCCGTCACTTCGCCGGGAGCGCCTCCTGCCTGTGAAATGGCGGCGGTCTCCGACTGCAGGGTGGCGCGCAGCTGCGCTTCGCGTTGCAGCAGCGCCATGACGATGCGCTTGCGGGTCGGGTCGGTGTTCGTGTTCATGAAGGCTCCTCGGGTTACACCTGCATTGTTGGAGCGTTGGGCGTTGGCCGGTTTGATCCTCGTCAATCCCGGGCGACCGTGAGCAAGCACACTCGCGTCATGAGTACCGAACTTTTTGGCTCCGACGCGTACGCGCCCGCGCAGATCGCGAGACGGGTGGAGGAGGCTGGCGTCGCCAAGGCGCGAATGGCCCTGGTGCCGCTCGCGATGCTGGGGTTGCTTGCCGGGGTCTTCATCGGCTTCGGCTCCCTGCTGTTCGTGATTGTGAAGGCCGACGCCACCGTGGGTCTGGCGACCTCGCAATTGCTGGGCGGCGCCGTGTTCTCGCTGGGTCTGGTGCTGGTCGTCGTTGCGGGCGCGGAACTCTTTACCGGCAACAACCTGCTGGTCATGGCCTGGGCCGACGGGCTGATCGGCTGGCGCGCGGTGGCCCGCAACTGGATCATCGTCTGCGTGGCGAACTTCGCAGGCGCCGCGTCGCTGGCGCTGGCGGTTTACCTCAGCGGGCACACCGACATGGGCAACGGCGCGATTGCGCGCACGGTGGTCCGGATCGCACTGGCCAAGCAGGACTTGCCGTGGGAACAGGCCTTCGTGCGCGGCGTGCTTTGCAACGTGCTGGTCTGCATGGCGGTGTGGATGGCGATGGCCGGTCGCAGCGTGATCGACAAGGCGATTGCGGTGGTGCTTCCGGTCAGCGCGTTTGTCGCTGCCGGGTTCGAGCACAGCATCGCCAACATGTACCTGATGCCGCTGGCCATGCTCATCCAGTGGGGGGCCGCGTCAGGCGATGCGGCAGTGACCGTGGGCGGGATGGCTGCGAACCTTGCGGTGGTGATCGCGGGGAACCTCGTCGGTGGGGCGGGGTTCGTCAGCCTCGCATACCACCTGATCTATGGGCGCGAAAAGCCACGCTGAACCTGCCGGCCGGTCGCAGAGGCAATGTCAGTGGCTGGAGGCTGGCTTCGTATCCGAGCGGATCACCAGCACCGGCACCGGCGCCATCCGGATGATCTGCTCGGCGCCGCTTCCCAGCAGCACGCGTCCGATACCCCGCCTGCCGTGGCTGCCCAGCACGATGAGGTCGGCGTTCCAGTCCGTGGCTTCGCGTGCAACCACGTTGCCCAGGCGTTCGCCCATCGCCGTGACGAGGCGGCTGTCCACCGCAACGCCTGCCGACTCGGCGATGGCTGTCGCGTCTGCAATGACCTTCTGCGCGGCCGAATGGCCCAGCTCCAGCAGTTCTTCCACGATGCTCGGGTCCACTTCGCCCATCCCCAACGAGGCCAGTTCGTTTTCCAGATGGACCAGGCGCATGGCACCGCCGCTGTCACGTGCCATCTGCAGCGCCGTCACCAGCGCCTTGTTGGATGTCTCGCTGCCATCGACAGGGACGAGGAATCGCTTGTACATATCGCTCTCCAGAACAATGAAGCCAGACGGCTAGTGTTTGCCCGTTACGGCGGCTTGCGATTGACCTGTGTCAAACCCAAGCGTCTGCTGGCACGATATCGTGAAACCGCACGCAGCTGGAGCCGCAAGACATGACACGCTTTCACCGAATTCTCGTTCCCTTTGACGGCAGCGCCGCTTCCTCGCGAGCCCTGGACGAAGCCATCGCGCTGGGCGAGGTCAGCGGCTCCCGGCTGCGCATCGTGCACGTCATGGATGAGCTGACCTGGACCAACGGGTTCGAGCCAGCGGTGGCGCTGATGCGCGACATCGTGCCCCGGATGCGCGAGGCCGGCGAAAAGCTGCTGGCCGGGGCCTGCGCCCGCGCAGCGAAAAAGCAGGTGCTCGCCGAAGGCGCCTTGATCATCGGCGTGACCGGGCGAATCTGCGAGCTGGTCGCATCCGAAGCCACCGGCTGGAATGCCGACCTCATCGTGGTCGGGACACACGCCCGCCACGGCGTGGACCGGCTGTTGATGGGAAGCGATGCCGAACAGATCGTGCGCCATGCACCCGTGCCCGTCCTGCTCGTGCGGACGCCGCAAGAAAAATCGTCCTCATGAGCGTCCGCAACCTGGAGTCGTTGTTCCAGCCCCGGTCCGTCGCCGTCATCGGCGCATCGGACCGGCCCGGCAGTGTGGGCAACGTCGTGTTGCGCAACGCCCGCTCGGGTGGCCTGACCGGGCCGGTGTGGGCCGTCAACAAGAACCATGAGCTGGTCGGCGGCGAGAAGGCGTGGCTCGATGTCGCGTCGTTGCCATCGGCGCCCGACCTGGCCATCGTCTGCACGCCCGCTGCCGCCGTTCCCTCGGTGATCGCGCAGCTGGGCGCCAGGGGCACGCGCGCCGCCATCGTCTTTGCCGCGGGCCTGAGAGAGCCGGCCAGCGAAGGCGGCGTCACGCTGGAGCAGGAGATGCTCACGGCGGCCCGGCCGTATCTGCTGCGAATCCTCGGACCCAATTGCATCGGCGCGCTCGTTCCCGGCATTGGCCTGAATGCCAGTTTCGCGCCGGGCAACGCGCTACCGGGTTCGCTCGCGTTCGTCACGCAGTCGGGCGCCCTTGCGACCACGATGCTCGACTGGGCCAATGAACGCGGCATCGGTTTTTCGCACTTCATCTCGCTGGGCGACAGCTCCGATGTGGATTTCGGCGATGTGCTCGACTACCTCGCCAGCGACCCGAACACGCGGGCCATCCTGCTGTACATCGAATCCGTCAAGGCGGCTCGCAAGTTCATGTCGGCTGCGCGCGCGGCGTCGCGCAACAAGCCCGTGATCGTCGTGAAGGCGGGTCGCTCGCCCGGCGCGGCGAAGGCGGCTGCCTCGCATACGGGTGCGCTGGCCGGCTCCGATGCGGTCTTCGATGCGGCGGCGCGCCGGGCGGGCATGCTGCGGGTGGACACGCTGGAGGCGCTGTTCGACGCAGCCGGCACGCTGGCGCATCCTCACGCATGGCAGGGCGAGCGGGTCGCCTTGCTCACCAACGGCGGCGGCGCTGGCGTGCTGGCAGCCGATGCGCTCGCACTGGCCGGGGGAACGCTCGCGCAGCTGTCTGAAGCGACGATGAAAGCGCTGGATGCCTGCCTGCCGCCGAGCTGGTCGCACGGCAATCCGGTCGATATCGTGGGCGATGCACCGACCCAGCGGTATTCGCAGGCGCTTGAAGTCCTGCTGGCCGCGCAGGAAGTCGATGGCGTGGTCTTCATGCACGCGCCGACGGCCATCGTGCCGGCGTCGGACATTGCGCTCGAATGCCTGCCGCATATCCGCAATGCGTCCAAGCCGGTGCTCAGTTGCTGGATGGGCGGCAACGCCGTCGCTGGCGCCCGCAGCTCTTTCTCGTATCAGGGCCTGCCCTGGTACAGCACTCCCGAGCGCGCAGTGGGCGCGTGGTTGCAGCTGGCCGATTACCACCGCAACCAGGCGTCCTTGCAGCAGGTGCCGGCCGAACGCGAACAGGGCCCTGCACCGGATCGCGATCGCGCACTGGACATCCTGCGCCGGGCCGTCGATGCGGGCCATGAGTGGCTGGACCCGGAAGAAGCGCACGCGTTGTTGCGGGCCTATGGCATCGAGACAGCGCCGACAACGATGGCGCGTACCGGTGACGAGGCCGCGCAGGCGGCAGTCGATATCGGGTTTCCTGTGGCGGTGAAACTGGTCTCGCAGCAGATCGTGCACAAGTCGGATGTAGGAGGCGTCGCGCTGGGGCTGGACTCATCCGACGAGGTGCGAAGCACCACGGTTCGCATGCGCCAGCAGGCCGCGCGACTGGTACCGGGCGCCCAGATCGCCGGCTTCGCGGTGCAGGGCATGGTCAAGCGCCCCCATGGCCGCGAACTGATTGCCGGTATTGCGAGCGACCCGGTGTTCGGGCCGGTGCTGCTGTTCGGCCGGGGTGGCACCGACGTCGAGCTGTCGAAAGACCACGCCATCGCATTGCCGCCACTCAATGACCTGCTGGCGCGTGACCTCATCGATCGCAGCGGCGTGCGCAGCATGCTCGCTGCCCACCGGGGCGCGCCTGCGAAAAACGAACAGGCCGTCGTCGATACGCTGGTTCGCCTGTCGCAGATGGCGTGCGACCTGGCGTCATTGGCCGAGCTGGACATCAATCCGCTGGTGGTGGACGCGCAAGGCGCGATTTCGCTGGATGCACGCGTGCGGGTGCGGCTGCGCGGCAGGCCCGCCGGTGCGCAACTGGCGCTGCGGCCGTATCCCCAGAAGCTGGAAGAGCGCGTCACCGTGAACGGCACCGAAATGCTGCTGCGCCCTATCCGTCCGGAAGACGGCAACCGGCTCAAGGCTTTTTATGCCAAGTGCTCGCCGCAGGACATGCGCCTGCGGTTCTTCATGGCCCGGCGCGAAGTGCCGACGTCCGAGCTGGCGCGATTCAGCCAGATCGACTACGACCGCGAGATGACTTTCATCGCGCTGACCCCGCCCGATGAATTCGGCAACCAGCGCATGGCGGGCGAGGTGCGCGCTGTGTGCGACCCGGACAACATCCGCGCGGAGTTCGCGATCCAGGTGGCGTCGGCGTGGCAGGGGCACGCGCTGGGCGCGCTGATGATGGACAAGCTGCTCAACTACCTGCGTACGCGTGGCACGGCAGAGGTGGTCGGGCAGTGCCTGCGCGAGAACGCAGCGATGGTGGCGCTGGCCCGCAGCGCAGGATTCACCGTGACCGAGGCAGTGGAGGGATTCGACCTGCGCCTGACGTTGGTACATGACATGGATCAAGTGCCGCCAGCAGCTGCGGGTGCACAGTCGGGAACCCCGAAATAGCTGCTTTTTCATGACCGTGGTTTCATCCGACCTGCTGCGCCGATTCGACATTGCCGGACCGCGCTACACCTCTTATCCGACGGCCGATCGTTTCGTCGAGGCCTTTGCCGCACCCGACTATTCACAGGCGCTCACCCAGCGCCAGCAGGGCGCAGCTGCGACAGCGCCCCTGTCGATCTACGTCCATATCCCGTTTTGCGAATCGCTTTGCTATTACTGCGCCTGCAACAAGATCATCACGAAGCACCATTCGCGCAGCGCCGGCTACCTGCGCTACCTCGCGCGCGAAGTCGATCTCCATGCGGCGGCGCTCGGTCGCGGCCAGTCGGTGACCCAGCTGCACCTGGGAGGGGGCACACCCACCTTCCTTTCGGACGACGAGCTGCGCCAGCTCATGGACATGCTGGGCCGCACGTTCGATCTCGCGTCGGGTGGAGAAAGATCGATTGAAGTCGATCCGCGCACCGTCGACGGCGCGCGGCTCGAAGCGCTGGCCGCGCTCGGCTTCAACCGGATCAGCTTCGGCGTGCAGGACTTCAATCCCGACGTGCAGAAGGCGGTGCACCGCATCCAGCCGCTGGAGCAGGTTGCAGCGCTGATGCAGCAGGCTCGCGCCATCGGATTCGATTCGATCAATGTCGACCTCATCTACGGCCTGCCGAAGCAGACCCCCGAATCGTTCGCGCGGACCCTGGAGCAGGTCTGCGTCTTGCGGCCCGACCGCGTGGCGATGTACGGCTACGCGCACCTGCCCGAACGTTTCAAGCCGCAGCGGCGCATCGTGTCGGCGGACCTGCCGGCTGCGGGTTCCAAGCTGGAGATGCTGACGCAGTCGATCGATGGGTTCGTGAAGGCGGGCTACGAATACATAGGCATGGATCACTTTGCATTGCCCACGGATTCACTGGCAGTGGCCAAGCGCCAGGGGCGGTTGCATCGCAACTTCCAGGGCTACAGCACGCAACCGGATTGCGATCTGGTCGGCCTGGGCGTGTCGGCTATCGGGCGCATCGGTGCAACCTACAGCCAGAACGCCAAGACGATGGAAGAGTATTGCGACCACCTGGACCAGGGCCGCCTGCCCGTGGTGCGTGGCCTTGCGCTCAATCGCGACGACCTGGTGCGGCGTGCGGTCATCATGGCGCTGATGTGCCAGGGCCAGGTGATGTTCGAGTCGATCGAAGCAGCATGGCTCATCGACTTCAAGCGGTACTTCGCACAGGAGCTGGCGCAGATGGCGCAGCTGGCCGAGCACGGTCTGGTGCGGATGGACGACACGGGCATCGAGGTCACCGAAAGCGGCTGGTACCTGGTGCGCGCGGTCGCGATGGTGTTCGACCGCTATCTGCAGGCAGACCGCAACCGCGCGAAGTTCTCGCGCATCATCTGAAGGCACGCCGGTGTCCACCACGCTTGCGTTTTCGGCGCTGCTCATGGGGCTGGCGGGCGGGCCGCATTGCGTTGCGATGTGTGGCGCCGCGTGTGGCGCCATCACGAGGCCGGGGGATCGGTCGGGCGCGCAGGCGCCGGGCGATGCGTCAGGCGGCGCGCAGGTCGTGAGTCATCTTGTGGTTTTTGCTGCTCCTCGTCTCGCGCGCAACGCGGCATTGCAACGCGCGGTGCTGTTCCAGGTCGGGCGCCTCGCGGGTTACTCGGCTGCGGGCGCTGCTGCGGCCGGCGCCGTGCAAAGCCTCGCATGGCTCACTTCCAACGCGGCAGCACTCAGGCCCATCTGGATGTTCTTTCACCTGGCCGTGCTGGCGTGGGGCCTGGCGCTATTGGTGCTGGCGCGGCAGCCGATGTGGGCCGGGCGCGCAGGACGGCTCGCCTGGACGCGCGTGCGCCCGCTGGCGAGTCGTCAGGGCGGTGTGCTGGTCGCGGGCACGCTGTGGGCGCTGATGCCGTGCGGCCTTCTGTATTCCGCGCTGCTGGTGGCATCGCTCAGTGGAGGGCCGCTCGATGGTGCTGTTGCGATGGCGCTGTTTGCGCTGGGCAGCGGCCTGTCGCTGACGGCCGCACCGTGGCTGTTCCTTCGTCTGCGTGAGGCAGGCAATGGCAGGTTCAAGGATCTGGGGACACGACTGGCCGGGTTGATGCTGGCCCTGGTCGCGATCTGGGCGCTGTGGAGCGATATGGTTCACCGCGTGGCGGTGTGGTGCGGCCTGGTTTGAAGGATGTCATTGCGGACCGAGACCGGAGGGATCCTGCGAATCCCCCGCAATCCAGTTCTGAACAAGCGCAGTCGCCGCTTCGCGGTGGATGCCGGATCAAGCCCGGCATGACAGCTTTCAAGAGACTGTCATTGCGGGCTTGACCCGCAATCCATGTCTTCAGCGGCGGCGTCCGCTTCGCGGTGGCTGCGGGATCAAGTCCGGCATGACAGCCTGAAGCCGAACAGCGCCCGCGTTCACCGCAGCTTGACCGTCTCCAGCCAGGTCGGCATGTAAACATCCCAATGCAGCTCGCGTTCGATCCGCTGGCGCAGCGCATCCGCTGCGTGGGGCTCGCCATGCGTGATGAACGTGGTCTTCGGCGGCGTCTTCGCATTGCGCAGCCACTGCAGGATCTCGTTGGCGTCGGCGTGCGCTGACAGGTGATCGATGCTGGCAACCTCGGCGCGCACCGGCACATCCTGTCCGTGAATCCGCACCGTCGGGCTGCCGCCCACGATGGTCGCGCCGCGCGTACCGCCCGCCTGGAAGCCGGTGAACAGGATCGTGTTGCGTGGATCCGGCGCGAACGCCTTCAGGTGGTGAACCACACGCCCGCCCGTAGCCATGCCGCTGGCCGCAATCACGATCATCGGGCCCTTGCGGGAATTGAGTTTCTCGGATTCCTGCGGCGTGCCCACGATCTTGGGCAGCGCGGCCATCGCCTTCCTGTCATGGTCCGACAGGCGCAGCTGGTCGCCGTGCTTGAGATAGGCCTGTGTCGCGCTCGCAGCCATCGGGCTGTTGAGGAACACGGGCAGGCGCGGAATGTCGCCCCGGTCCATCAACAGGCGCAGGCAATGCAGCACGGTCTGCGCGCGGCCCACCGCAAACGCAGGCACCAGTACCATGCCGCCGCGTTTGGCGGTGCGGTTGATGATGGCAGCCAGTGCCACGAGCGGGTCGGAGTTGTCGTGCAACCGGTCGCCGTAGGTCGATTCGACGACCAGGTAATCCGCGCCCTCGAAGGGCACGGGAGCGCCCAGCACGAGGTCGTTGGGCCTGCCCAGGTCACCCGAAAAGAGAATGCTTCGCTTGCCGTTGTCCAGCTTCACGAAGGCCGACCCCGGCATATGGCCCGATGGTGACAGGTGTGCGGTCAGGCCCGGCACCGGCTGCCACGGCTTTGAAGGCGGCACGGCCTTGATCCGCTTCAGGCTGGCCATCGCGTCGTTGCGCGTGTAGAGCGGCAGGGCAGGGTGATGCTTGGACAGGCCGTATTGATTGGCGTGTTCGGCCTCTTCTTCGAGCAGGTGCCCGCAGTCGGGCAGCAGGATGGAGCACAGGTCCTTGGTGGCGGGCGTGCAGTAGATATGTCCCTTGAAACCGTCACGCACCAGCAGAGGCAGATAGCCACTGTGATCGATGTGGGCATGGGTGAGGATCACCGCGTCGATCTGGTCCGGGCGCACGGGCAGTGCGGACCAGTTGCGAAGCCGCAGCTGCTTGTAGCCCTGGAAGAGCCCGCAATCGACGAGCACCGTGCCCTTGCCCTCGCGCACGAGGTACTTCGAGCCTGTGACCGTATCGGTCGCGCCTAGGAATTGAAGTTGCATGGTGCAGTCTAGAAGCAGCGACACGCCGCCGCTTGAGGTGGATCAAGTCGTCGTGGATTGCAGTCTATCGCTGCGCGGCGCGCAGGCCTACATTGGGTCACGCCTTACCGAGGCGTGAAAAGTACTCCATGACAACCCGCACCCACACCGCCATCGCCCTGGCGATCCCCCTTCTCGTCGCCGGCGGCATTCTTGCTGTCGGCATGTTCGGTGCCACTGCTGTCTCGCCAATCGGCGCGAAGGTGGCATCGCCGGTGATGAGCGCCAATGCGCGAACAGCCTCCTCGAAGCAAACCGCGCAAGTCATCCACAAGCTCGTGATGAAGACAGGCATGGGCGACGGCAAGATGGTCTACCTCGATGCCGACGGCAAGCCCAATCCGACACTTCGCGCCAACGTGGGCGACATCATTGAAATCACGATCTCCAGCGGCGAAGGCGCCGAGCACGATATCGTGATTCCTGAACTCAACGTGAAATCGGCCGCCTTCAATGCAACCAGCGGCCCTGTCGTCGTGCGATTCGAAGTCACGCAGTCCGGCACGTTCACCTACTTCTGCTCGATCCCGGGCCATCGCCAGGCAGGGATGGAAGGCACGCTCGAAGTGACCGGGCCGGCCGATGCCATGGCTGCTGGCAAGCCTGCTACCGCAATCATGGGCGCTGCGCCCGCCACCGCTGCCGCCGCCGCCGTTGCGGGGCTCGCTCCGGTCTCCGCCAGTGCCGTCAGCATCTCGATGGACCCGACGCTCGTACCCGCCGCGCTGGGCAATCGCGCGCCGGAACTCGTCAAGTACAGCATCGAAACCGTGGAACTCGACGGCAAGCTCGACGACGGCACGACGTTCACCTACTGGACCTTCGACAAGAAGGTGCCCGGCCCCATGCTGCGGGTCAAGAAGGGCGACACGGTCGAACTCACGCTGACCAATGCGAAGAGCAGCAAGATGATCCACTCGATCGACCTGCATGCCGTCACAGGCGGGCAGGGCGGCGGCAACCACACGCAGGTGGCGCCGGGCGAGTCGAAGACCGTGACCTTCAAGGCGATGAATGCCGGCCTCTATGTCTATCACTGCGCCACGCCTTCGGTGCCGCATCACATCTCCGCCGGCATGTACGGCCTGATCCTGGTCGAGCCACCGCAGGGCCTGCCGAAAGTCGATCGCGAGTTCTACGTGATGCAGGGCGACCTGTACACCAGCCATGCCAAGGGCACCAAGGGTCACCAGGCCTACAGCAGCGACCGGGCCGACAACGAACTGCCGACCTACTACACCTTCAACGGCGCAGTGGGCGCGCTCACCAAAGAGCACAAGATGACGGCGAATGTCGGCGAGACGGTGCGTGTGTACTTCGGCGTCGGTGGACCCAACAAGGTGTCGTCGTTCCACGTGATCGGCGAGATCTTCGACAAGGTGTACAGCGAAGGTTCGGTGAGCACCATCAAGCAAGGCGTGCAGACCACGCTGGTGGCGCCGGGCGGTGCAACCATCGTGGAATTCAAGTTGGACTATCCCGGCAACTACCTCCTGGTGGACCATGCGCTGTCGCGGGTCGGCAAGGGGCTGGCAGGCGCGCTCACCGTGAAGGGACCGGCGGATCATTCGGTCTACAAGGCCTCGCATCCGAACGATTCCGCGATGGGGCATTGAGCCTCCGTGTGGATCGGCCTCAGCTGGTGCGCGTGACCTTGTTCAGGTGCGGCGGCCTGTCGGGGTCGAAGCCGCGTCCACGCGATAACGCTTCGACCATGGGGTAGAAGCTCTGCACCATCGAGATCGGGTCGAGGTCTTCCGAGCCGGTGGCGCAGATGGGCAGCATGCACCCCGGGGTGCCGTGAGGCGCGGCGAGAAGCACACTGGCACCGCGCTCGCGCATCGCTTCGGCCAGTGCGAGCAGGCCCGCTTGTGCCGGGCCGCGCGGCGCGAAGATCAGGAGCGGATAGCCCTCATCGATCAAAGCCATCGGCCCGTGCTGCACCTCGGCACCCGAGAACGCCTCGGCCTGTATGCCGCAGGTTTCCTTGAACTTGAGCGCGGCTTCCTGCGCGACCGGCAAGCCCAGGCCGCGGCCGATCACGAACAGGCGATCTGCATCGACCAGATGCGGCACGGCCAGTGACCAATCCACCACTGCGGCGCGCGAGAGCACTTCGGGGAGCGCATGCAGCGACCGGGAGAGTTCATCGTTGCCCTGCCATGCAGCCACGACCCGTGCGCCGGCGACCAGCTGCGCGATGAAGCTCTTGGTCGCGGCCACGCTTTGCTCGCGTCCGGCATGCAGCGGAAACACCCATTGCGCGGCCTGCGCGAGTGGCGAATCGGGTGCATTGACAAAGCATGCGGTGATCGCTTCGCAATGACGAAAGTAGCGCGTCGGCTCGACCAGGTCCGGACTCTGCCCCGATTGCGAAAACGCAAACGTCGCCAGGCTCCTGCATGCGATCTGGGATTGATACAGCGTGATCAGTGACATCGGCAGCGACGTCACCAGTCGGCCCAATCGGGCCATGATGAGATAGGCCGCGTAATGCGCCGCGTGGTCGGAACTGCCGCGCGCGATGGTCAGCAGCGACTGCGGCGACTCGTTTCGCAGCAGCTCGCCGAAATCGGCATACGCGAGGGCGTCATGCGCGAGCTGGCGCGCGACGCAAGCAGGTGCTTCGCGAGCTTCGAGCAGCATGTGGGAAGTCACGCGAGCGCCCCAGCGATGTGCTCCCCCTGCGCATGGACCGACAGCAGCTTCAGGTCGCGGTCGAGCACGACCGCATCGGCCCACGCACCTGCCTCCAGCCTGCCGCGATCGGCGAGGCCCAGGTAGTTCGCGGCATGGGTGGACACACGGTTCGATGCATCGGTCAGCGCGAGTCCGAGCTTGTCCACCATGTTGCGCAGGGCCTTGTCCATCGTCAACGTCGAGCCGGCCAGCGTGCCATCGGCCAGCCGCACCCCGCCCAGGCATTTGGTGACGGTCTGGCGGCCGAGCATGTACTCGCCGTCGGGCATGCCGGTGGCCGAGGTGGAATCGGTGACGCAGTAAAGCCCCGGAATCGAACGCAGGGCGACCTTGATTGCGCCGGGGTGGACGTGCAGCAGGTCGGGAATGATCTCTGCGAATTCGGCGTGGGCCAGCGCCGCACCGACCATGCCGGGCATGCGGTGGTTCAGGGGTGTCATCGCATTGAAGAGGTGGGTGAAACCGCGCGCGCCTCGTGCCATCGCTTCGATGCCGTCTTCGTAAGTGCCCAGCGTATGTCCGATCTGCACGCGATACCCGGCGTGCGTCAGCGCCTGTATGTGCTCCATGTTGCCCGCGACTTCAGGGGCGAGCGTGAGCAGGCGCACCGGCGCGATGTCGTTCAGCCGGGAGAGCTCATCGAGCGAAACCGGTCGTGCATAGCCGGGCTGCGCGCCCAGCTTGCCTGCGTTGATGTACGGGCCTTCCAGGTGCACGCCCAGGACATGCGCGGCTTGCGTGGCCCGCTGCGCGCAGAGCGGGGCGAGGCCGGCGAAAGCTGCCTGCAAGTCCTCGAACGGCGCGGTCATGGTGGTGGCGAGAAGCGTCGTGGTTCCGTGCGTGGCGTGCGTTCGTGCGACGTGAAGCGCCGCATCGCCGCCTTGCATGATGTCGCGCCCGCCGCCGCCGTGCACATGCAGGTCGATGAAGCCCGGCAGCACGATGGGCAGATGGGAATCACGAACGATGCGCTCATCGGCAACGGGTGTGCCGTCGATGCCGGAGATTCGTCCTTGCGGGTCGCATTGAAGCGTGCCTTGGACGAAGCCCAGCGGTGTGAGGATGTGCCCGTGAATGGTGTTGACGGTAGGCATGGTTCAAGTGCTATTCGACCACGGATGATGCCCGCTGTGCGCATCTTGGCTGTCATGCCGGACTCGATCCAGCATCCACCGCGAAGCGGCGACTGCGCCTGATCAACGATGGATTGCGGATCGAGTCCGCAATGACAGCCTCTCTCTATATTCGCCCTCAAGCTCTTCAAGACTTGTCATGCCGGGCTTGACCCGGCATCCACCGCGAAGCGGCGACTGCGTCTACAACCTCAGCCGTTGCGCGTAGCCAGTCATCTCCAGATAGCCGCGTCCCACGCGTCGCCCGGCATTGCCTAGAAGATCACTCAGGCCTTCCCAGTAGATCGCCCCGGTCGAGGCGCGACTGTCGAGTTCCTGGTCGTCCAGCGCGGCCTTGACGGTGAAGTCGCCCGAAGGCGTGCGGACTGCCCATTCGACCGGGTAGGCAGCGCGCGATACCGCACTGGTCCAGCTGCGCTTCGCCGCGAACGAAACCTCATCCGGTCCGAACACGCGTGTCGCGCCACTGGCAGCCCGGAACGATCCGCCGTGCCAGAGCGCCGAGCCATCCTGGCGACGCAGGCGAAACGCTGTGAGCGCCGACCCGTCATCGAGGTTCATGCCGATCCAGTCCCATCCGACGGCCTCGGGATGCAGGACCTCCTCGCTCCACTCATGGTCGAGCCACGCCTTGCCCGTGATCGCGAGCCGCTGGCCGCGCAGCACGATAGTGCCTGTCACCGCAAGTTGCGGCTGGCTGTAGTAATAGCTCGCCTGCGCCGCCTGCGGCCCCTTGCGCGAAAGACCCTGCGCGCCTTGAAGCAAGAGGGGCTGGGTTGGCGCGCACTCGATGTCGAGCGAGAAGTCGGCACCCGGCAGCTCCGCGCGATAGCTGTTACCCGCGCGTTGCAGCGACCAGTCGCGAAGCCGCACGCGCGTATCGCCCTGCGCGGCCATTGCGACCTCGAATCCCTCGCGCGCGATGCGCTGGTCATGCCAGAGCTTCGCACCTTGCAGGTCAGTCACTGCTGCATGTGCGAACACGAGCTGCTTTGCGGCGAACTTCGAAGTCATGGCTTGCGTGGCATCGACCCGTGTTCGGAAGAACGTCACCTGGAAGCCGAACTCGCGCCCCGCCGATGTGGCGTGTCCGGTGATGTACCACCATTCGGTGCGCAGATCGGGATGTGCTCCGTGATCGCGCGGGAACACGAGCGTCATCGGTGCGAGTGGAGGACGCACAGGCTGGGCAAGTTGTGCAAGCGAAGCCGGCGTGTGCATCAGCAGAGGCAGTGGCAGAGCCAGCAATATTTCACGTCTGCGCATCACCAATCCTCTTTCACGGCCATCACCGCGTCACGTCCTGCAGCGGCGCGTCCGGCGAGCCAGGCGGTGATCGTGCCCGCCGCAATGACGGCAGCGCACAGCGCGAGCAGGCGAATCCACGGCACGAGCAAATCCATCGTCCAGTGAAAGCTCTGCGGATTGACCACATGCACCAGCACCACCGCAACCGCGAGCCCGAGCACCAGCCCCGCGATGGAACCGATCAACGTCCACGCCGCGCCTTCACCCGCGACGACGCCCAGGATCTGGCGACGTGTCAATCCCAGGTGCGAAAGCAGGCCGAATTCCTTGCGCCTTGCCAGCACCTGCGCGCTGAAGCTCGCAGCCACGCCAAACAACCCGATGCCGATGGCAACCGCCTGCAGCCAGTACGTGACCGCGAAACTTCGATCGAAGATGCGCAGCGACACGGCGCGCAGTTCCTGGGCTGAGGCGAATTCGACGATGCCGCCCAGGCCCGCTTCCCGCTGGGCGAGTTCGCGTATCGCGCCCTGAACCTTGGCGGAATCGGCGCCCGGTGCGAGCCAGAGCTGGAAGTCGTTGAACTTGCTGTCGCCGGTGAGGCGCTCGTAGTCGGCGCGCGACATGGCGATCGCGCCGCTTTGCCGCACGTAGTCGCGCCAGACCCCTGCGACGTGGAATTTGGCGCCCGATCCGGCGAAGGCCTTTTCCAGCGGGGGGAAGGGCGAGCCTGCCTTCGCGCCGTACAGGTCCACGACGGCCTCGCTGACGTAGATGGCGATCTGTCCTGCGGGCGCCGGATGCAGCTCGCCGACGAGCGGAAGCGCCTTGCCGGGATCGTCGAGCGTGCGCGCGAGCAGGGCGACTGCCGGAAGCGACGGATCGAGCAGCAAGGGGCGCGTGCGCTGAGTCGCCACGCGGCGAACACCGGGCACCTGCTCCACGGATCGAATGAACGAGGCCGGGAAGAACACGGTGTCGCCCGCAGAGGCCGAGGTCGATGTCCGCGAATACAGATCGGCCGGCAGCACCACATCGAGCCATTGCGACACGGACTCCCGAAAGCTCGCGACCATCACCGTCAATGCCACAGCCAGGCTGAGCGAAGCCACCACGCCGCTCACTGCAATGGCTGCGCTCTCGCGTACGCGCCTCGCGCGCTCGATAGCCAGCATCGGGAGCAATGCATGGCTGAGCGCCGGCGCAATTGCGTCGTAGATGCCGGCGATCAACCACGGCAGCACCGAGATGCCGCCCACCAGCAGCAAGCCCACCGACAGATACGCACCCAGCGGAATCCCCTGCACCGGCGGCAGCAGGGCCAAGGCCCCGCCTGCCAACACCATCCCCACGCCGAGCCAGTGTTTGCGCGAGGCCGGCAGACCCGTGCCCAGACCCTTGAGCGTTTGCGCCAGCGGCAGGCGCTGCGCGGCGAGGGCGGGCAGCCAGCCGCCCGCAGCGGCCGCCGCGACGCCCAGGGCCGCATACAGGAGGGCGGCAGGCGTCGTCCACTGCAACTGCGGTGCGACCCCCGAGAAGTAGCCGCCGCCCAGATCGCCGCCCAGCCATCGCAGGCCCAGTGCAGCGAGCGCCGTGCCCAGGGCGATGCCCAGGGCGCTGCCGATCAAGCCGAGCAGCAAGGACTCAGCGAGCACCAGTCGCCTGCGCTGCGGGGCTGTCACGCCCAGCACCCCCAGCAGCGCAAACTGCTGCGAGCGGCGCGCCACGCTGAGCGCCAGCACCGAGTAAACGAGAAACGCGCCCGTAAAAAGCGCAACCAGCGCCAGCACGGTGAGATTGACGCGGTAGGCGCGCGACAGGCTGTTGACGCGGCTGGCGGCGTCCGCAGGTTCAGCGACGACGACGCCTGCGGGTATCTCGATCGCGCGAAGGAATGACGCGCGATCGCTGCCCGCGCGAAGCCGCACATCGATCCGCGTCAGCTGGCCCTGCCGGGCGAAGAGGTCCTGCGCGGCGCCCAGGTCCATCACGGCCAGCGCGGTGCCTTCGGCTGCTACCGTTCCTGCGATGTCGGCCTGGACTCGGGCGCTGCCGTTTTGCAGCTGCAACATCTGTGCTTCGCCAAACGCGAGCCGCGCAGCAGGATTGAGAAACACCTGCCCCGGCGCGAAGAGGGCGAAGCGACCGGCATTCTTCCCCGGTACGGGCATGAGGGACGGCGCGACTGCCGCGACGACCAGCGCGTCTATGCCCACGATGCGCAGTTGCTGGGGCGGCTTGCTGTCAGCCGCGACGACCGTGGAAAGTTCCAGCACCGGGCTGGCAATGCTCACCTGTGGATGACTGGCGACGCGCGCGTACAGCGCCTCGTCGAACGAGCCTTGCACCGCGCGCAGTTCCAGGTCGGGCTGGCCGCCTGCGGAACGCACAGCGCTGGAGAACTCGCTCAGCGCGGAAGCATTGATCAGGTGTACCGAGAACGCGAGCGCAACGCCCAGCATCACCGCCACCACGGCAGCGGCGTTGCGCCAGGGGTGATGGCGCAATTCCTGCAGGGAGAAGGTGCGAAGCAATGCAAGCATCCCCGCATTGTGAGTGGGCGGCGATACCTGCGCTAAAGTTGCGCGATGCTCCAGCTACCTACTTTCGACGACGTCGCCGCCGCCGCGCGGCGCCTGCAAGGCCACGCCCACCGCACGCCGGTCAACCGGTCCACCACGGCCAACCAGCTGCTCGGTGCGGAGGTGTTTTTCAAATGCGAGAACTTCCAGCGCATGGGCGCGTTCAAGTTCCGTGGCGCGTTCAATGCGCTGTCGCGATTCACCCCGCAGCAAAAGAGCAAGGGCGTGATCGCGTTTTCATCCGGCAATCATGCACAGGCGATTGCGCTGTCGGCGCGGTTGCTCGGAATGCCCGCTGTGATCCTCATGCCGATGGACGCTCCGCAATCGAAGATCGACGCGACGCGCGGCTATGGCGCCGAGGTGATCCTGTTCGACCGCTACAAGGAAGACCGCGAGGCGCTGACGAAGAAGGTGGCGCAGCAACGCGAGATGACGTTGATACCGCCGTTCGACCATCCCGATGTGATCGCAGGGCAGGGGACTGCGGCCATGGAGCTGATCGAGGAAGTCGGCGAGCTCGATGTGCTGTTCGTGTGTCTGGGCGGAGGAGGGCTCTTGAGCGGATCGGCGCTGGCCACGCGTGCGCTGTCACCCCGTTGCCAGATCTACGGTGTGGAGCCCGAGGCCGGCAACGATGCGCAGCAGTCGATGGCCAGAGGCGAGATCGTCCACATCGACACACCCAGGACCATTGCCGATGGCGCGCAGACACAGCATCTGGGCTTGTACACCTTTGAAGTCATACGGCGCGATGTCACGGGCATCCTGACTGCCACCGATGAGCAGCTCGTCGAGGCGATGCGGTTTTTTGCGGAGCGGATGAAGATGGTGGTCGAGCCGACGGGTTGCCTGGGCTTTGCGGCTGCGCGGCATGCAGGCATTGACCTGGCGGGCAAGCGGGTCGGCGTCATCATCAGCGGCGGCAACGTCGATCTGCCGCGTTATGCGCAGCTGATCGGGCAGGGATTGACGTGATGGACGGTTCAAAGGCCATCCAGGTAGGGCAGGCGAAGTTTCCGGCGATCTGCGCGCCGCTGGTTGCGCGCACCCGCCAGGCGATCCTCGAAGAAGCCAGGGTGGTGGGGCTGAAGCATCCGGACATCCTGGAGTGGCGGGTGGACTTCTTTGAAGGCATTGGCGATGCGCAGGCCGTGGTCGAAGTCGCTGCCGCGATCCGCCAGGCTGCGCCTGGCATTCCGCTGTTGCTGACGCGCCGGTCGGTGCGTGAAGGCGGCGAGAAGATCGAGATAACCGAAGAGCAGGTGCTCGCGACCTACCGCGCCGCGTGTGAGAGCGGGCAGATCGACCTCATCGACTACGAGATGAGCAACGATGCAGCGAATGTCGCGCAGGTGCGCGCGTTTTCGAAGGCGCATGGCGTGCAGCTGGTGCTCTCGTTCCACGACTTCGGCAAGACGCCACCCGCAGAAGAATTGGCGCTGCGATTCACCACGGCCGAGCGGCTGGGCGCCGATGTCGCGAAGATCGCGGTGATGCCCAGGGGCATGGACGATGTGCTGGTGCTGTTCAAGGCCACGCTGGATGCGAGCCGCACGCTGAAGATTCCGGTGGTGAGCATGGCGATGGGCGGCTATGGCGCCGTCAGCCGCCTGTGCGGCTGGACCTTCGGTTCGGCCATGACGTTCGCGGTGGGGCAAAGCAGCTCCGCGCCGGGGCAGATGCCGATCGCGGATGTGGAGGCGGGGATTGCCATGTTGCGCCGCGCGCTGTAGCCGATGGATTGCGGCGGGACTCGCAGGATCCCTCCGGTCTCGGCCTGCAATGACAGCGTTTTCTGGCTGTCATGCCGGACTCGATCCGGCATCCACCGCGAAGCGGCTACTGCGCCAGCGAAGTCATGGATTGCGGGTCAAGCCCGCAATGACAGGCAAGTGAGGCTGTCATGCCGGGCTCGATCCGGCATCCACCGCGAAGCGGCTACTGCGCCAGCGAAGTCATGGATTGCGGGTCAAGCCCGCAATGACAGGCAAGTGAGGCTGTCATGCCGGGCTCGATCCGGCATCCACCGCGAAGCGGCTACTGCGCCAGCGAAGACACGGATTGCGGGTCAAGCCCGCAATGACAGCCTTCTTTAGGCGCGCCGCGTCAGCCCCTGCGCCGTCAACGTCATCACCCGATCCGCTCGCGCCGCAGCCGCTTCCGAGTGCGTGACCAGCACCAGCGACGCACCGTGCTCGCGGGTCTGCGCGAGCAGCGCATCCATCACCATCGTCGCCGTCGTCGGGTCGAGGTTGCCCGTCGGCTCATCGGCCAGCAGCAACGCGGGCCGGTGAATCAACGCCCTGGCGATCGCCACGCGTTGAAGCTGCCCGCCCGACAACTGCTGCGGCAATCGCGCACCCAGGCCTTCCAGTCCCACCGCCTTCATCATCGCGTCCACACGACCGTTGTCCGCTTGTTTCAGCAGCATCAACGGCAGCCCGATGTTCTGCGCGACATCCAGGTGAGGCAGCACATGAAACGCCTGGAACACGAAGCCGGTGCAGGAGCGCCGCAAGATCGCGCGCTGGTCGGCATCCAGCGATCCGAGGTCGTGGCCGGCCAGCGTCACCGTGCCTTCGTCCCAGGTATCGAGCCCCGCCATGCAGTTGAGGATGGTGGATTTGCCCACGCCCGATTCACCGACGATCGCCACGAACTCGCCCGGCGCCACATCCAGCGAAACATGGGAGAACACCGGCACATCGCCGTAGCGTTTGCCCAGGTTATTCAGGGCGATGCTCACAGCACCTCCCGCACGGCGCGCAGGACCTCATTGAGCGCATCCGGTGAGTCGCACGCGATCACGCGGCGCTGCGGCATGCTTCGCAGCCAGGTGATCTGCCGCTTGGCCAGCTGGCGGGTGGCAACGATGCCCAGGTCGCGCAGCTTCGCCAGGGGAAACGCCGAGCCCGGATTCGCCTGCTGCCGGTCGAGCAGCTCCCAGGCCTGCCGATAGCCGACACAGCGCATGCTCGGCAGGTCGGCATGCAAGTCACCCCGCGCGCGTAGCGCCTTGACCTCGTCGAGAAACCCCGCCTCAAGCATCGCATCAAAACGCTGCGCGATGCGTTCATGCAGCCATGCCCGGTCCGTTGGCTCCAGCGAGATCAACGCGATGCCAGCGACACCCTGCACCTGCTTGTCGGGGGAGGCGTGGAACGACGACAGGGCGCGTCCCGAGATGCGATACACCTCCAGCGCCCGTTGGATGCGCTGCGAGTCGTTCGGGCTCAGTCTCGCGGCGGTGGGTGCGTCAACTTTCGCAAGCTCGGCATGCATCGCAGGCCAGCCTTCACCGAATGCCTGCGCTTCAATCTGTGCGCGCACTTCAGGGTCGGCAGGCGGCATCGCATCCAGGCCTTCGAACAGCGCCTTGAAGTACAGCATCGTGCCGCCCACGAGCAGCGCGAGCTTGCCGCGCGAGTTGATCCCGTCGATGAGCGCCTTCGCATCGTGGACAAATTCAGCTGCGCTATAGGCCTGCAATGGATCGCGGATGTCGATGAGGTGATGCGGCACCAGCGCCAGCTCCTGCGCAGAAGGCTTGGCGGTGCCGATGTCCATGCCGCGATAGACCAGCGCTGAATCGACGCTGATGATCTCGCACGGATGCTCCCGTGCAATCGCCAGTGCGGCGGCCGTCTTGCCCGACGCAGTTGGCCCTGCGAGCGCAATCGCTCGTGCGGTCGGTGGCTTGATTTCAGGCATGCCGGGGGTCCCCGTACCTCTGTACCAGCGTCCATGAAACGGCGCCGATGCAGACGCTCCAGAACCACACGCCGTTGGCCATCGGGAAGACGGTGCCGTCGAGCCGCCCGCCCATCCATCCGCCCACGATGAACGCCGCCACCATCATCACGAATCCGTTGAGCGCAGAAGCAGCGCCTGCCGCATGCGGAAACGGCGCGACGGCCCCGCTTTGCCCGCAAGGCTGGTGCACGCCGTGCGCGAACATGAAGATCCAGAACGGCACGAGGATGGCCCAGGTGTTCTGAACCCCCGCCAGCGCCAGCACGCCCATCAGCGTGCCGCTCGTCAGCGTCAGGCCGCCCGCGATAGCCACGGACCGTTTGACACCGCGCCTTGGCAACAGCCAGCGGCACCAGAACGTGCCCAGGATGTAGATGAATGCCATCGAGAACATCGCCAGGCCGTACTGGGTGCGTGTCAAACCCAGCACCTGGATGAAGATGAACGATGACGATGCGAGGAAGGTGAACAGGCCGGCATACGAAGCCGTCGATAGCGCAGACCACGCGAGGAACGTCGGATGCCGCAGGATCGTGAGCCACGTGGACACAAGAGTCCGAGGCTGCAGCGCGAGCGGGTTCTTGCGTGGCACGGTTTCCTCGAAACGCAAGGCGACCACCGCGAACGCAATGACGCCGAACACGGCAGTCGCGCCCAGGGTGTAGCGCCATCCCAGCAGGTCCGACAGCAAGCCGCCCATGGGCGCGCATGTGCAGGCGATGATGCCCAGGCCGGTCAGGCCCTTGGACATCATGCGGGCGCCAATTTCCGGGGTGTAGAGATCGCGAACGATCGCGCGTGCGCCCATCACCGCCGCCCCCATCGCCGCACCTTGCACAAGGCGTCCCGCGATCAGCATGAGCATGGAAGGCGCGAGCGCACAGGCCATCGATGCGAGCGCGTAGGCGCCCAACCCGACCAGCAGAACGGGACGCCGCCCGAATCGATCCGACAGCGGCCCCCACACCAGCTGCGAAGTGCCGAAGGCGAGCAGCAACACCGTCAACGTCAGCTGCGCCTGTGACACCGGCGCGCCAAAGCCTTCGGTCAGCGAGGGCAGGGCGGGCAGGTAGAGATCGGTGGTGACGGGCTGAATGCCCAGAAGCAGCGAGAGGATGAGGACGACGATGGACGCGGGCATGGTGTGCCGGGGAGGGTAGCAGAAGCGCGGGTATAAACGCCGCAACGCATCCCCGCGCCAAGGAAACGAGAACATGCCGTTCGATCCCCTGACCACCTATGTGCAGCTTCAATCCAGCGGGAGCGCGACGGCTTTGCCCGGCGGCGATGCATTCTGGTCGCTGCCCCCGCAAGAGGTCGAGGCCGCAGGCAGTGGCTGGCTGATTTCCGAATACGAATTCGTGGCGGACTGGCCGACCTGGGAGATGCACCCGGCAGGCGATGAGTTCGTGTACCTGCTGTCCGGCTCCGCTGATTTGCTGCTGGATGAACCGGGCGGCGTGAGAACCCTGGAGCTGCGCGGCACCGCTGCTGTCATCGTGCCGCGCGGTATCTGGCACACGGCCAGAATTCTCCTGCCCTGCCGGATGCTGCATGTGACACTCGGCGCCGCAACGCAAACGCGTGCGGCTTGAATCGACTGCGTTAAAGTCATTTCATGACGACAGACCCGCCAATTGCAAGCACCCATGAAGATTGAAATAGACGACCTCACGCGCCCGGCCATCCTGGCGCTGCTCAATGAGCACCTCACCAACATGTACGAGTTGTCGCCGCCCGAGAGCGTGCATGCGCTCGATGTGTCCAAGCTGAAGTCGCCCGACATCACGTTCTGGACAGTGTGGGATGACGATCACGAAGGCCGCCCCGGCGCGTTGCTCGGTTGCGGCGCGCTCAAGGAGCTCTCGCCCGATCATGGCGAGGTGAAGTCGATGCGCACGCCCGCCGTGATGCGTCGCACGGGCGCGGGGCGCGCCGTGCTCAAGCACATCATCGAGGTCGCCAAAAAGCGCGGCTACACCCGGCTCAGCCTGGAGACCGGCTCGGGCGATGCGTTCTATCCTGCGCAAAAACTCTACGAAAGTTTTGGCTTCGAATATTGCGGGCCGTTCGGCAACTATGTCGAGGACCCGCACAGTGTTTTCATGACCAAGGTGCTTTGAGATGACCACACCCGACCTCACCCCCGAAGAACTCGCACTGGCCAGGAAGTTTGCGATGCGTTGCAACAACCGCGCGTGGGCTCTGTCGGCGCAGGCGAGCCGGACGCCTGCAGAAGATCGCGAGATGCTCAACGCCGCGCACGCATCGGCGTATCACTGGGGGCAGGTCGGTGTCGAGCAGAACTTGATGCGGGCCACGATGTGCCTGGCCGAAGTGCATGCCTTGCTCGGGCACGGTGCGACGGCTCTCGCGATGGCCCAGGAGATGCGCGACTACTTCCTGCCGCGTGCTGATACACCCGACTGGGAACTGGCGTTCACCCACGCGATCTACGCGCACGCCGCGCATGTGGCGGGCGACAAGGCTGCGCACGGCGCGGCTTACCAGGACGCAGTCAGGGCGATTGCCGCGATAGCCGACGAGGAAGATCGCCAGATCGTCAACGAGACGTTCGCGCACGTGCCTGCGCCGTTGTGAAGCGCCGCTGCTTTCTCGCGCTTGGCGCTGTCCCGCTTGTCGGCGCGGGGTGTGCCGCAACTGCTTCAGGCGACGTGCGAACGCGCGTCGATACGCCTCTCGGTTCGTTCGTGATCGCCGTCGATCCTGCTGTGGCGCCCATCACGACGGCCAACTACCTGAAGTACGTGGACGGCCAGCACCTTGATGGCGGCGCGGTCTATCGCATCGTCACCCTGGCCAACCAGCCGGCTTCCACCGTGCACAAGATCGAGGTGGTGCAGTGGGGCATGTTCCTGCCGGACGGCAAGTCGCCGCCGTTCGCGCCGATTGCGCACGAGACCACGCGCGAAACCGGCTTGCTGCACAAGGACATGACGGTGTCCATGGCGCGCGGTACGCCGGGCTCGGCTTCGGGTGAGTTCTTCATCTGCATCGGCGACCAGCCCGAACTCGATTTTGGCGGGCGGCGCAATCCGGACGGGCAAGGCTTTGCCGCATTCGGGCGCGTGGTGCAAGGGCGCGATGTCGTGCGTGCGCTGCATCGGCTGGGGCGCGAGCAGCAGATGCTCGAACAGCCGATTGCGGTGCGATCGGTGCGCCGGGTGACGCGCTGAACCAGCGAGAGATCAGCGAACCAGGGGCCGCAGGCTGAACAGGTCGGCCAGTGCTTCGCGGTACTTGGCCAGGCCTACGCTCATCGTACTGTGGTGCGAGCCGCCTTCCACCAGCAGGAATCGCTTTTGTCCGGTGGCTGCTTCGTACAGTTTGCGCCCGAGGGTGTTGTTGATCAGGTTGTCGTCCTCGCCGTGCACCACCAGCAGCGGCGAGCCGACCTTGCCGACCTTGCGGATCGACTCGAAGCGCTGCGTGATCAGCGGTCCGACCGGCAGCCAGCCCCACTTCATGCTGCTCGCGACATCGGGAATCGAGGTGAACGTGCCTTCGACGATGGTGCCGCGCTCGTCGTCCACGTTGGCGGCCAGGTCGATGGCGACTGCGCCGCCCAGCGAATGGCCGAAGATGTAGCGTGGCCGGTCGGGATAAGTGCGGGCCAGCCAGTCCCAGGCGGCGCGGGCATCTTCGTAAGCCATCTCTTCGGACGGCAGGCCGGGCGTGCTCTTGCCGAAGCCGCGGTAGTCGATGGCCAGCACTGAAAACCCCAGTTCCTGCATGCGGCGGATGCGCGGGGCGGAGCCTGCGACATTCCAGCGCGCGCCGTGCAGGTAGAGCAGAACGGGGCCGTCGGCGGCGGCTTTGGGGGTCGTTGCCCAGAGGCCGTGGACCTTGGTGGGCTGTGCGGTGACTTTGGAGTCGAACTCGATCCAGACGTCGGTCATGTCGCGCGCCAGGTCCGCCGAGCCACCCCAGCTGCGGTCGCTCGGCTGGAAGATCCAGGTGCGCTGGCGCTCGTCGAGGGAGGTGCAACCGACGTTGACGAGTGCCGCCAGGCTCAGTGCGGCAGCGGTAAGGAGGGTCCAGCGCTTCATCGGGTGACTGATCGGTTGAGCCCCAAAAAGTTCAGGTTGCATTGTTGCGCGCAGGCAAAGACCCCGCACTTGTCATGCCGGACCTGATCCGGCATCCACCGCGAAGCGGACGCTGCGCTCGATCGGAGATGGATTGCGGGTCGAGCCCGCAATGACAGCAATCTGGCTGTCATGCCGGACCCGATCCGGCATCCACCGCGAAGCGGCTGCTGCGCTTGATCGGAGATGGATTGCGGGTCGAGCCCGCAATGACAGCCGAATGGCAGCCTCACCGGCCCCGCATGAACAGCGCATCGAGCTCGCGCACCGTGAGCTGCCGCCACGTCGGCCGGCCGTGGTTGCACTGGTCCGACCGCTCGGTGTCTTCCATCTGGCGCAGCAGGGCATTCATTTCGTCGATGGTGAGCCTGCGATTGGCACGCACGGCGCCGTGGCAGGCCATCGTGCCCAGGATCTCGTTTTGCGCGCGCTGGATCACCGTGCTGGCGTCGTGCTGCGCCAGCTCAGCCAGGACGCTGCGGGCCAGCTCGACAGCATCGCCTTGCGCCAGGCTCGTCGGCACGGCGCGAACTGCCAGCGTTTTTGCGGAAAACGGGGTGATATCCAGGCCTAGCGTTTCCAGCACCTCGACGCTGGCCTCTGCCGTGGCAACCTCCTGCGGCGTGGCAGCGAAGGTGGCCGGGATGAGCAGAGGCTGGCTGGCAATGCGCGAGACGCCAGATTCGGCCTGGGTCTGGTCGAGCTGGCGCTTGAGGCGCTCGTACACGATCCGCTCATGGGCGGCGTGCATGTCGACGATGACCAGGCCCTGTGCGTTCTCGGCGAGGATGTAGATGCCCTGGATTTGGGCGATGGCCCGGCCCAGGGGCCAGGTGTTGGGAGGCTCGTGCGCAGCCAGTCCCTCGACAGTCTCCTGGTGAACGGGCGAGGGGAGCGAAGGGCGGGCGGCTGGCTCGACTTCCGGTCTGGCGAGCGTGGGTTGCCACAGCGCACTCAAATCCGACACCGCATGCCCCGCCGGACGCAAGTCCATCGCGGGTTGTGACCAGGTGAACGATTGCGGTTTGGCAGAGCCCGGCTCAGCAACAAAAGAAGCGGAAGGAGCGGCAGGCAACAACCCCGCCGCCATCACCCCGGCCCTGGGCGCAGCCAGCGCGTTTTCCACCGCATGGCGCACCGCCTGGTGCACCTCGCGGCTATCGCGAAAGCGCACTTCGATCTTGGTCGGATGCACGTTCACATCGACGCGCGTCGGGTCGATGTCGATGTAGATCGCGTACACCGGCTGGCGATGGCCGTGCAGCACGTCTTCGTACGCGCTGCGAGCCGCATGCGTGATGACCTTGTCGCGCACGTAGCGGCCGTTGACGTAGGCGAACTGCTGGTCCGCACGCGAACGCGCCGCATCCGGCACACCGGCACGCCCCGTCACCCGAATCGGACCGGCGATGTGCTCGATGGCGACGCTTTGCTCCAGCAACTCCTCGCCCAGCACATCGGCCAGACGCTGTTCGCGCGTGGCGACTCGCCACTGCTCGACGAGGCGCCCTTCGTGCCAGATTGCAAACCCTACATCCGGGCGCGCGAGCGCGTGGCGGCGGACAGCTTCGATGCAATGAGCCAGTTCGGTCGCGTCGGTTTTCAGGAACTTGCGGCGCGCAGGCGTGGCGAAGAACAGTTCCTTGACCTCCACCGTCGTGCCGATCGCGCGCGCTGCCGGGCGCAGCTCACCGGTGCGAGCGTCCAGATGAAAAGCGTTCGCCTGCGATGGGGTGCGCGACAGCAAGCCCATCTCCGACACCGAGCCGATCGCCGCAAGCGCCTCTCCCCGAAAACCCATGGTGCCCACCGACTCCAGGTCGGCCAGCGACGTGATCTTGCTGGTGGCATGGCGGCGCAGAGCCAGCGGCATCTCTTCGCGCGCGATCCCGCTGCCGTCGTCTTCGACTGAAATCAGCCGGACGCCGCCCGCGAGCAATCTGACGGTCACCTGGGTGGCGCCGGCATCGAGCGCGTTGTCCACAAGTTCGCGCACGACGGATGCAGGCCGCTCGACGACTTCGCCTGCGGCGATCTGGCTGACGAGCTCATCGGGAAGGTCCCGGATGGGGCGATGGGGGAGGGGGGAAAGCACGGCGTTCACGAGGTTCATTGTAGGGATGAGCACCCCGCCTGCCGGATAATCGCCCGCATGGAAATCATCGCCTATCTGATCGACTTCATCCTGCACGTCGACAAGCACCTGGAAACTTTCGTACTCGCTTATGGCCCCTGGGTTTACGCCCTGCTGTTCGCGATCATCTTTGTCGAGACGGGCGTGGTGGTCATGCCTTTCCTGCCCGGCGACTCGCTGCTCTTCGTGGTGGGCGCGATGTGCGGCGTGGGCCTCATGAGCTATCCGCTGACGGTGGGCCTTCTGTTTGCGGCGGCGGTGCTGGGTAACCAGAGCAACTACACGATAGGCCGCTACTTCGGGCCCAAGGTGTTCCAGTGGGAAGACTCGCGCTTTTTCAACAAGCGGGCGTTCAACCAGGCGCACGAGTTTTATGAAAAATACGGCGGCATCACCATCGTGGCCGCGCGCTTCATGCCTTTCCTGCGAACCTTCGCGCCATTCGTGGCAGGCGTGGCGCAGATGACGCGCAGCAAGTTCACCTTCTATGACATCACCGGCGGCGCGCTGTGGGTGGGCGGCATCATCACTGCAGGCTACTTTTTCGGCAGCGTGCCGTGGGTCAAGGCCAATCTCGACAAGATCATCTGGGCCATGATCCTGCTGCCTGGCCTGCTGGTGCTGTTCGGCGCCTGGAAGGGCAGGCGCAAGGCGGCTGCAGGCGCGCTGTAAGCTCGCGCCATCCATTTCCGCAGACGGGGCAATCCACATGATTCGTGCATACGTTGTTTCGCAAAAAGAGGGCGCCATCGGCGCGGGGTTCGAGGAAATGGACGATGCGGCGCTCGACGCCGGCGATGTCGTCGTCAAGACCGCTTACGCCAGCATCAACTTCAAGGATGCGCTTGCCGCCACCGGCAAGGCCCCCATCATCCGGCGGTTTCCGTGTGTAGGCGGCATCGATGCGTCGGGCACGGTCGAGAGCTCGACATCGCCGCGATTCAAGGCGGGCGACAAGGTCATCGTGCATAGCCACGGTTTTGGCGTCTCGCACCACGGCGGTTATGCAACGCGCCTGCGCGCGCCAGCGGCATGGGTCAATCGCGTACCCGACGGCATGAGCACGGTCGAAGCCATCACCATCGGCGTTGCGGGTTACACAGCGGCATTGGCGGTGGAACTGATGGAGCTGAACGGGCTGAAGCCCGCCAACGGCAAGGTGCTGGTCAACGGCGCATCGGGTGGTGTGGCCAGTGTTGCGATCGACATGCTGTCGCAGCGCGGGTTTCACGTGGTCGCTGCGACCCGCAAGATGAATGAGCGCGACTACCTGCTCGACCTGGGCGCGGCCGAAGTGGTGGACGCGACCGGACTCAATGCGGGCACCCGTCCGCTGGAAAAAGCGCTCTGGCAAGGCGCGGTCGATTCGCTGGGTGGCGAGGCGCTGGCGGCGCTCACGCGCACGATGCAGCGGGACGGCGTGATCGCCAGCCTGGGCAATGCGATGGGCGTGGAGTTCACGACGACGGTGATGCCTTTCATCCTGCGGGGTGTGCGGCTGGTGGGCGTCAATTCCGATAACGATGAAGCGCTGCGCGACCACCTGTGGAAACGACTGGGCACCGACCTGCGACCGCGGCACCTTGCGCGCATCGCGCAGGTCAAACCGTTCGACGAACTGCCCGCGATGATCGATGCCGTGGCTTCGGGCCGCATCAAGGGCCGCACCGTGATCGAGATCGACGCGTCGGCGGCTTGACGTCATGAACGCGCCTGAACCCCTGTCACGCTGGAGCCAGCCGGGTTCCAGCCGCGTGCCGTTCTGGGCCTACACCGATGCGCAGCTCTACCAGCAGGAACTGCAGAAGATCTTCTACGGCGCGCACTGGAATTACGTCGGCCTCGAAGTCGAGATTCCCAACACGGGCGACTTCAAGTTGACGTTTGTCGGCGAGCGGCAGGTCATCATGGTGCGAGACCGCGTGGCGCCCAGGGATCGCGGCGTGGATACCGGAATTCGCGTCGTCGAAAACCGCTGCGCGCATCGGGGAGTGCGCTTCTGCCAGCAGCCCCAAGGCAACGCGCGCAGCTTCGTGTGCCCCTATCACCAGTGGACCTACAAGCTCAACGGCGACCTCGCGGGGCTGCCCTTCAAGGACGGCGTGAAGGCGCTCGACGATTCGGGCGCCGAATGCGTCAATGGCGGCATGCCGGCGGATTTCGACCTGAAGCAGCACGGCCTGACCAAGCTGCGTGTTGCCGTGCTGCACGGCCTGGTGTTCGCCACGTTCAGTGACACGGTGGAGCCTCTGGAGGATTACCTCGGCCCCAACGTCATGCCCTGGATCGACCGGATTTTCAAGGGACGGCAGCTCACGCTCTTGGGCTACAACCGCCAGCGTATTCCGGGCAACTGGAAGCTGATGATGGAGAACATCAAGGACCCGTACCACCCGGGACTGCTGCACACCTGGTTCGTCACGTTTGGGCTGTGGCGCGCGGACCAGAAAAGCCGCATGGTGATGGACGACGAGGGTCGTCATGCGGTGATGATTTCACGCCGCAACGACGGCGGGCAGAACGCAGCAGTGACCGAGGGCGTGACCTCGTTCAAGGCCAACATGACGCTCAACGACGATCGCCTGCTCGATGTGGTCGGCGAGCCGTGGTGGAAGATTCCCGATCCGTCGAATCCTGGCGCAGAGATCACGCCAACGGTGACGATGATCACGCTGTTCCCCGGCCTCATCATCCAGCAGCAGGTCAACTCCTTGTCCACGCGGCACATCGTTCCGCGCGGCGAAGGCGAGTTCGATTTTGTGTGGACGCATTTTGGATTTGCAGACGACACGCCCGAGATGACGCAACGCCGCCTGCGCCAGGCGAACCTGTTCGGGCCTGCCGGTTTTGTCAGTGCGGATGATGGCGAGGTGATCGAGTTGAGCCAGCAGGGCTTCGATCAATGGGGCGAAGACGGCAGCACGCTGTGCGAACTCGGTGGTACAGGCACCGGGGGCACGGAACACATGGTGACCGAGACGCTGATCCGCAGCATGTATGCGTACTGGCGCAAGGTGATGGCGCTATGAGCCGCGAGCGCTTGATGCTGGCGGTGGAGATCGATCGCTTCAATGCCGACTACGCTGCGGCGCTCGATGACAAGCGCTTTGAGGATTGGCCTGAGTTCTTTGCGGAAGATGGCCGCTACTTCGTGCAGGCTCGCGAGAACTTCGACCGCAACCTGCCGCTGTCGCTGATCGCGCTCGAAAGCAAGGGGATGATGAAGGATCGCGTGTACGGGATCACGCAGACGATCTATCACGCGCCTTATTACACGAGACACGTCATCGGCCCGGCTCGTGTGTTGGCGCAAGCCGACGGCGTGGTGAGTGCGCAAGCCAACTATGCGGTGTTCCGCACGCGTCCCGGCGATGCATCCGAGGTTTACAACGTGGGCCGCTATGTCGATGAGTTCGTGCAAACGCCGGCTGGATTGAAACTATCCAGCCGGCGCTGCGTGTATGACAGCGAGATGGTGCTCAACTCGCTGATCTACCCGGTCTGATCAAGCCGAAAGCGGCAACGCCGTCAAAGACATGGATTGCGGGTCAAGCCCGCAATGACAGCCGTTCCTCGCCACGCAATGAACGCTCCCCGGTTGTCATGCCGGACTCGATCCGGCATCCACCGCGAAGCGGCGACTGCGCCTGGTCGTGACGGATTGCGGGTCAAGCCCGCAATGACAGCATCAGCTTACTTCGTTGCCTTGTTGCCGATGTAGGCACCGGCAGCAGCGCCGCCGATCACGCCGACCGGGCCGCCGATCAGGGCGTCACCGACCACACCGCCGACCACCGCACCGCCGACCGTACCGGCCGTGTTGCGATCCATCGAAGCACAGCCAGTCAGGCCGATCAGGGAAGCGGCGAGAGCGGCCGCAGCAATCATCTTGGTTTTCATTTTGATACCTCTAGTGTTGGACTGCAGGCGCGTCTGCCGGATGGCGACGCCTTGTTTAACCTGTGAAGTCACTGTAGGTACCGTCGATAGCCGCGGGTGTAGGAGAAGCTTGCGCTGACGGGTCGGCACTACGCGCGAGCGTGAGAAGCAAAAGGAGGACAGGGGCTCAGCTTGCCCCCACCCTCTAGCTCTCCCCCGGAAGCGGCGGGAGCAATATCCTCTATCGCTGCCCCTGCCGCGCAATCGCCAGCCGGTTCGTGTACCGCAGGCGCGCCGCCAGGTCCACTGCGATGTTCGCCAGCAGTTTGCGAACCAGCTCGGGCCTGCTGAGCCACATCGCATCGAACGCGTCGCGGCTGAGCGATGCCACCGTCACATGATCGTGCGCGACGACTGAAGCCGAGCGGGGCGACCGATCGAGAAATGCGATCTCGCCCAGGCTGGCGCCCCGCCGCACGCCGGCCAGCCGCACGTCGCGGCCTTCATCGTCTTTCACCATCACGCTCGCCGTGCCATGCAGCACCAGCAGCAACTCGTCACCCGGATCGCCTGCCGACACGATGCGTTCGCCGGGCTGGTATTGGCGGTGCTGCATCGTGTCCATCAGGAACGACTGCTCCTTTTCGTCCAGGCCTCGAAAGAGGTTGACCGCCTGGATGAATGCAGTGGCCTCGGCATCGCCTGCCTGGGGGGTATTGACGTGAAGCACATGGTTTTCTGCCTGCTCCAGCGCGTGGTCCAGGTCCTCGACAAAGCGTGCGCCGGGCAGTTGCCGCTCCAGCACGCTGGCGACGTTGCCGCCATGCATGTCCGCACCCGCGTGCCAAAGCGGCATGGAGCGGGCCAGTGCGGCCTGCTGGATGCGCATCGCGGCGTGCGCGACGCTGCTGTCGATGTGGCGCACGCGCGTCCAGTCGATGACCGCGCAAGTGGCAGGCGCAAGTCCTGCGATCACTTCGGTTTCGAGCTGGTCCGCCGCGCCGAAAAAGAGGTCGCCTTCCAGCTGGAAGACCAGGATGTCCCCTCCGTGCCTGGCCAGCATCTTCATGTCACCGCTCGACCGCGCGCAATTCGAGTGCAGCTGCGCGCCGGTCCACACGTTGCGCACCGGCCTGCGTGCATTGCGCACCGCGAACAGGACCAGGCCCAGCATCAGGCCGACCAGCAGGGCGGCGACCATGTTGAACAGGACGGCGGCGCCGGTCACCGCCGTGATGAGGGCGAGGTCTTCGCGCGCATTGGTGTCCAGCGGCCTTCGCATGATCCAGTCGCCCATGAGCGTCAACGAGCGTGGGTTGGCCATGAACCAGGCCTCGCACAGCAGCGCGGCGCACAGCGCGGCCACCGGCAGCCAGGTCGTTGCGCCGCTCAGGTAAACCAGCGCCGCCGTCACGCCGCACAGGACGACCGTCAGGCTACCCAGGGGCTGGTATCGCGTCGCAGCCGTGGAGGCCTGTGGAGCGCCTGAGAGCGGGGCGGACCCCATCATGCCGATGACGAACTGCAAGGCGGCGGTTCCGATGGCCGTTGAAGCGCGCGAATCGCGCCTGCGGCCATCCGACAGTGTCAGCACCTGCGCGGCAATCGTCGTGTTGATGAAGATCACCGCGCCCAGGATGGCGGAATGCCCCGCGACCGAAATCGCGATCTGCCAGAGCGATCCGGATTGCCGCAAGGCCTGGAAATCAGCCAGCGCCACCGGCAAGACGAGCGAAAGGTTGCCGCCAACGCCGACCGTGGGTGTCTGCGTACCCATGAACTTCCATGCGAACCCGGCCAGCACGCCCATGCCCAGCGCGAGCGCTGCTGCGGGCCATCGCGGCCGCCATCGCCGCGCCGCCAGTCCGGTCGCCAGCACCACGACCACCATGGTGACCACAGGCAGCATCGCGTTGGGCTCCGTCAGCAGGTCGGCCAGCATCTCGGTCTGGCTGAACAACAGGGCCAGCGCAATGCTGTTGGAAAACCCCGCGAACACGGGCGCAGGAATGTAGCGCGTGAGCCGGTCGGCCCGCATGAGGTAGAGAGCGCCTACCCACAGTCCTGCAAACCCGCCGATCAGGCACAGCAAGGCCAGCCGGGTGCCTGGCGTATCGGCAACACCCCAGACCGGCAGGTGAATGACCACCTGGTCCATCATGGCCGCCAGGGTCGTGGACTCAAAAAAACGGGCCGCGTACAGAACGGGGCGGGTGCTGAACGCCTGCGACAGGTGAATCAGCAGCAGGCCCAGCATCAGCGCCAGCACCGCGCTGCCCAGGATGTCGGGGGACACGTGGCTGAAGATCAGGACGGCGCTGCCGATGCTCCCTGGTATGACGAAGGCCGAGCCTTCCATCGCGGACCCGAGGCTGGGGCGCCAGCGACGGGGTGGACTGCTGGGCGGCGCGGGCAGGGCCATGTTCGAGTTGTTGGAGGACACTGCAGATTCCGGAAGTTGCATCAAAACGCAACCGGACAGTACCCAAACCCGCGAAGCTCGTCTATGGAAATATCTACGGAGGTCAGACCGAGCGGCTGCGGGCCAGCGGGGGATTGCGCGCAAAGTAACGCTGAATGCCTCGCATGAGGGCGTCGGCGAGCTTTTCCTGGTAGTCGTCGCTGCGCAGGCGCTGCTCTTCTTCGGGGTTGCTGATGAAGGCGGTTTCGACCAGCACGCTGGGAATGTCGGGCGCCTTGAGCACGGCGAACCCGGCCTGCTCGACGGCGGCCTTGTGCAGCTTGCCGACCTGCCCGATCTCGCCCAGAAGCGCGCCGCCCAGCTTCATGCTGTCGTTGATCTGCGCGGTCGTGCTCATGTCGAGCATCATCCGCGCCACCTGCGCATCGTGCGTGCGGACGTTGATGCCGCCTATGAGGTCGGCCCGGTTTTCCTTGTCGGCCATCCACCGCGCCGCAGCGCTCGATGCCGCGCCCTGGCTGAGTGCGAACACGCTTGCGCCACGCGCCGTGGGTGTGATGAACGCATCGGCGTGGATGCTCACGAACAGGTCGGCCTGCACCCGACGCGCCTTCTGCACGCGTACCTGCAGCGGCACGAAGAAGTCGGCATCGCGGGTGAGATACGCGCGCATCGGGTTGCCATTGACCGACGAGCCGTTGATGCGATCGCGCAGGCGATGCGCGACCTGCAGCACGATGTCTTTTTCGCGCGTGCCGGCCGGGCCGACCGCGCCGGGGTCCTCGCCGCCATGGCCGGGGTCCAGCGCGATGATGATGAGGCGGTCGGTGCGCGCAGGGATGGGCGGGGCCAGGGGCGCAGGCGCGCGCGCGACGGCCGGTGCGCTCGCTGCAGGAGCGCCTCCCGGTGTGGGCGATGGGGCGGTGCGTGGCCGATCCGTGCGCTGCGCGATCAGGTCGCCCAGCGGGTCGATTGGAGGTGCGGGGGGTGTTGACGGTGGCGCCTGTGCCATCGAAGGCCGCTTGTCGAAGTCCTTGAGCCGCTCGTTGATCAGCACTTCCAGCGGGTCCACCTGCTTGACCGGGTAGAAGTCGAACACGAGCCTGTGTTGGTACGCAGCAACCGGCGCGAGTGTGAAAACCTGCGGCACCGCTTGCTGCTTGAGTTCGACCAGCAGCCGCACGACACCGGGCAACTGCTGGGAGGCGCGAATCCCGGCGATGAACGGATCGTCGGCGCGGACCTTGGCGACCAGCTCGCGCAGCTCGGGGCTCAGCTGCAGGCCTTCGATATCTACGGCCAGGCGCGGCGGATCGACCATCACCAGTTGTTTGGTCTTGAGCTGCGTGTCGGATTCGATCGTCACCCGCGAGTATTCAGGCGCCGGCCAGACGCGTACGGCCACGATCCCCGCGCCCCGAGCGATCTGCGAGGCGCCCAGCAGCAAAACGAGCGAGCCGCCACGGACGATGTCGCGGCGCTTCATGCGAGCAGCTCCTCGCCAATCGGCGTGTGGGCGTGGAGGGTGACGTGGCGTGTTTCGTCGGCGTCTGCGCCGATTCGTATCACCAGATCGGCCACCGGCAGCAGGCCTGCTGCCTTCTCGGGCCATTCGGCGATCTTCAGGCCCGGGCTCGCGAAGATGTCGCGGAAACCGGCGTCTTCCCACTCGCGCGGGTCGGCAAAGCGGTAGAAGTCGAAGTGCCACGCCGACAGGCCCGGCAATTCATAGGGCTCGACGACCGCGTAGGTCGGGCTCTTGATGCGGCCCTGGACGCCCAGGGCGTGCAGCAGGTGCCGCACGAGTGTTGTCTTGCCGGCGCCCAGGTCGCCGTGCAGTTCGATGAAAGCGTTGTTGATGGCCGGATGTGCGGCAAGGCGTGCGGCGAAGGCGCGGGTGTCGTCCTCGGAGCGCCAGGCGAGGGTTTGGCTCGCCCTTTCTACAATCGGCGGGTGATGTTCAACAGCGGTCAGATCGACGGTCCTCATCTGGTGTCAGAAATACAGGCTTGGGCCCGTGAACTGGGATTTTCCCAAATCGGCGTGACGGGTGTTGATCTTTCTTCTGCCGAGGCCGGACTTTCTGCATGGCTGTCGGATGGTTTCCACGGTGGCATGACCTACATGCAGACCCACGGCATGAAGCGCGCCCGCCCCGCGGAGTTGGTGCCCGGGACCGTGAGCGTCATCACTGCGCGCATGGATTACCTGCCTGCTGCCACGCCCGATGGCTGGCAATCGCTGGAGTTTGCACGCTTGCAGCGCCCGCAGGAGGGCATCGTCTCGCTCTATGCCCGGGGGCGTGACTATCACAAGGTGTTACGCCAGCGGCTGCAGTCCCTCAGCGAAAAGATTGCAGCGCGCGTCGGCCCGTTCGGCCATCGCGTGTTCACCGATTCGGCGCCCGTGCTGGAGGCGGAGCTTGCCGCGCGGAGCGGGCAGGGCTGGCGCGGCAAGCACACGCTGGTGCTGTCGCGCGAGGCGGGGTCGATGTTTTTCCTGGGCGAGATATTCGTGGATCTGGCGCTGCCTGAGAGCGCTGCTGTCACCGAGCATTGCGGCAGCTGCCGTGCGTGCATGGACATCTGCCCCACGCAGGCCATCGTGGCACCAGGCAAGCTCGATGCGCGCCTGTGCATCTCTTACCTGACCATCGAGCATCATGGCGCTATCCCGGTCGAGCTGCGGCCACTCATGGGCAACCGGATCTATGGCTGCGACGATTGCCAGCTCGTGTGTCCCTGGAACAAGTTTGCGCAGCGCAGTGCCCTGCCTGATTTCGATGAGCGCGCGGGGCTTTCGGGGAGTCAGCTGGTGCAGTTGTTTGGGTGGACTGAAGAAGAGTTCCTGCGCTTCACCGAAGGCAGCCCGATCCGGCGGATCGGGCATGAGCGGTGGTTGAGGAATATCGCGGTGGCGATGGGCAATGCGCTGCGGGTTTCGGACGATGTTGCGATTCGTACTGCGCTGGATGCGAGGTTTGGTCACGCCAGCGAAGTGGTGCGCGAGCATGTGAGCTGGGCGCTGTCTCAATAGTTTTTGCACCCTCTCAATGGCTGTCATGCCGGACTTGATCCGGCATCCGTGACTTTGTGGGCTTGAGTTCAGGGCGAGCGCCGCGGCAGGCGATATCCGCTGGCGGCTCATACTGCGGCGGCCTTCGTTTCGCTCTCGCTTCACTGCGGCTTCGCTGCGCGAATCGGCCCGGGGTCGGCGCGAAAAAACTCGCTCCGGGCCCTAAGGCCCCTGCGCTCAGACAGTTTTCGCGAGTCAGAGCACGAAGCGCGCACTCGCGCGCCCGACCCCGGGCCAATTCACACAGCCACCGCAGAAATCGCCGCCAGCGGATATCGCCTGCCGCGGGTTGGAGGGCGGATGTGCGCCTGGAATGCGCAATGCGCAAGCTGTGCCGCCTCTACAACACGGCTGTCATGCCGGACCTGATCCGGCATCCACCGCGAAGCGGCGACGGTCGTCGAAGACATGGATTGCGGATCGAGTCCGCAATGACAGCCGGTATGTGGCTGTCATGCCGGACTCGATCCGGCATCCACCGCGAAGCGGCGACGGCTGTCGAATACATGGATTGCGGGTCAAGCCCGCAATGACAGCCGGTATGTGGCTGTCATGCCGGACTTGATCCGGCATCCACCGCGAAGCGGCGACGGTCGTCGAATACATGGATTGCGGGTCAAGCCCGCAATGACAGCCGGTATGTGGCTGTCATGCCGGACTTGATCCGGCATCCACCGCGAAGCGGCTACGGCTGTCGAAGACATGGATTGCGGATCGAGTCCGCAATGACCCCCCTTCTAAG
>JAZKFI010000003.1:0-2296 GCA_040386575.1 Pseudomonadota bacterium | reverse complement strand
ACGGCTGTCGAAGACATGGATTGCGGATCGAGTCCGCAATGACCCCCCTTCTAAGCACACCACCGATGGTCAACCCGCGTCAGGTGCAATCCGGCGGAGGCGATTTCTGTGGTGGCTGTGTGAATTGAACTGGGGCTGGGCGCGCAGGTGCGCGCTTCGTGCACTGACTCGCGAAAACTGTTTGACTGGAGCGCTTTAGCGCGCAAGGAGTTTTTTCGCGCCAGCCCCAGTCCAATTCGCGCAGCGAAGCCGCAGTGAAGCGAGAGCGAAACGCAGGCCGCCGCAATATGAGTCGCCGCCGGATTGCACCTGACGCGGCGCGCAGCCAACGCACGGCACTGCAGGCACGCAAATTCAGCGCAACAACCCCAACGCCAGACTCAAACTAGCCACCCCCAACACCGTCGAAACCGTCACCAGCCCCGCCACATACGCCCCGTGGTATCCCATGCGCGAGGCGAGCACATAGCAACTCGACGCAGTTGGCAGTGCCGAAAACGCCAGCAGCACCATCGTCTGCGTCGCATCCAGCTTGAACGCACGCGACAGCCCGAACGCCACCAGCGGCATGAACAGGTGCTTGATGCACAACAGGCTCACGCTCAGCGCCTTGCTCTCGGTCAGCGAACCCAGTCGCATGCCTGCGCCGGCGGCCATCAGCCCCAGCGCGAGCGAAGCGGCCCCGATCCGCCCCAGTGTCGGATCGATCCAGACCGGAATCTTCAGGCCCGCGACGTTGGCGCACAGGCCCAACGCCGTCGCGATGATCAGCGGGTTTTTCAGCAGCGCCTTGGCGAACCCGGTGTTGGCGTGACGCGCCATCGGCCACACCGCCGCGACATTGAGCAGCGGCACCGAAACACCAATCAACACCGCGATCAGCAGCAGACCCTGTGCCCCCGCCAGCCGCTCGGCCAACGCCAGCGCAATGTAGGAATTGAACCGGAAAGCGACCTGCGCGCTGCCCGCGTGCTCGCGCGCGTCGATGTGTTTGCCCAGGAAGGGCAGATACGGCAGCACGTAGGCCATCGCGATGCCGGACAACCCCAGCAGCAAGCCGGCAGCGATGAGCCCTGACGCGGCGCCCCAATCGAGCGGACTCCGGGCGATCGAATGGAAGAGCAGGACAGGAAACAGCACGTAGTACACGAGCGACTCGACCTGCTCCCAGACGGTGCGATCGAGCGCCGTGTAGCGGCAGATCAGGTATCCGCAAAGGATGAGCGAGAAATCGGGGAAGAGGAGTTGCGCGAAATTCACCGGGCGAGGATACGTGAAGTTCGGAGTGAACTTCAGGGTTAGCCCTTATGGGTATTCCACACCGGAGCACGGACATCGCCCTTGTACGATGCTCGGCAAGCGCCTGTCCGCAGGCCCCTTCAATTCAAGGAGTGAACCCCATGAAGACTCGTTCGATACTGGCTGTTGCCGCACTGGCCCTCGCATCCGGTTCTGTGCTCGCGCAGGCCTATCCCAACAAGCCCGTCAAGCTGCAGGTGCCGTTTGCGCCTGGCGGCACGACGGACATCATCGCGCGCGTGATTTCCGACGCGCTCGGCAAGGCGCTCGGCCAACCGGTCGTCGTCGAAAACAAGGCCGGCGGCGGCGGCGTGATCGGCGCAACCGAGACGGCGCGCGCGGCGCCGGACGGCTACTCGCTGGGCATGGCCACGGTGTCCACCACCGCAGCCAATCCGGCGATCAACCCGAAGATTCCGTACAACCCGCTCACGGACTTCACGCCGATCATCAACATCGCCGCAACGCCCAACGTCATCGCCGTGCACCCGAGCTATCCAGGCAAGGCCGACTACAAGGCCTTCCTCGCGGAACTCAAGCGCTCGCCGGGCCGCTACTCGTATTCGTCGTCGGGCACCGGCGGCATCGGTCACCTGCAGATGGAGCTGTTCAAGAGCATGTCGGGTACCTTCGTGACGCACATCCCGTACCGGGGTGCAGGTCCGGCCCTGAACGACACGGTCGCGGGCCAGGTCCCGATGATTTTTGACAACCTGCCATCGGCGCTGCCTTTCATCAAGGACAACCGCCTCGTGCCCATCGTGGTCGCCGCGCCGCAGCGACTGGCTGCACTGCCGAACGTGCCGACCTTCAAGGAAGTCGGTCTGGAGCCGGTCAACCGCATGGCGTACTACGGCATCTACGGACCCAAGGGCATGCCGGCTGATGTCGTCGCCAAGATTCACGATGCAGTCGTGAAGTCGCTGCAGGACCCGGCGGTGCGCAAGCGCATCGAGGACACCGGCTCGATCATCGTGGCCAACTCGCCGCAGCAGTT
>JAZKFI010000002.1:0-78336 GCA_040386575.1 Pseudomonadota bacterium | reverse complement strand
TTGCGCACGTGGCCCATGTGCAGCTTGCCGCTGGGGTAGGGCAGCATGGAACACGCGTAGAACTTCTTCTTGCTCAGGTCTTCGGTCACGCGATAGGCATCGCGCGCCGTCCAGTGCGCCTGCGCCGAGCGTTCGACGTCCGAAGGGGTGTATTTCTCTTGCATAAATGGATTGCCGCGCAAAGACGCGGCGTTCGGGGCATTTTACGGTCGGCCCTGCGTTACCGCAGTTGCTTTATCGGGAAGGCGCGGTCGGCTCGGCCACAAACCCGATGCGGTTGAGCCCCGCCTTCTGCGCAGCGCCCATGACTTCAACCACCCGGCCATACGGCACGGCCTGGTCGGCACGCAATTGCACTTCGGTTTCGACGCTGCGGCCCGCGGCCTGGGTCAATCCCGATGCAAGCTCGGCCATCGTCACTGGCTTGTCGTCCAGGAAAAGTGCGCCGGCCTTGTCAACGACCACCGTGACGAAACGCGGCGCCTCATTGGGCTTGGCACCCTCGGTCTGGGGCAGGTCCAGGCGGATCGAGCTGGCCAGCAGCGGCGCGGTGAGGATAAAGATCACCACCAGCACCAGCATCACGTCCACCAGCGGCGTCATGTTGATGTCGCTCATCGGCTGGGGGCGTTGAGTGCGCTCCAGGCGCCCGAATGCCACGGTCAGGCTCCGGTTTTGTCTTGGGGAGCGCTTCGCGTGCCGTGCGTCAGCAGCTCACGCAGGTCGCGCGCGAAGCCTTCGAGGTCGGCCTCGATCCGGCCGATGAACCGGCCATAGACGTTGTAGCCCAGCACGGCAGGGATCGCGACGGCCAGGCCGGCCGCCGTCATGATGAGCGCCTCGCCCACGGGACCCGCCACCTTGTCGATCGAAATCTGCCCCGAGGCCGCAATGCCGGTCAGTGCGTGATAGATGCCCCAGACCGTGCCGAGCAGGCCGACGAACGGGGCAGTAGAACCCACGGTGGCAAGCAGAACCTGGCCGAACTGAAGCTTGTCGAGCACGCGGTGCAGGGCGTCGCGCAGCACGCGGGTCAGTTGCTGCGACCGGTCGCCCGCCGAGGCGAGCGAACCCTGGGCCTGCGCCGTGGTGGACGCAATGAGCGGCATGACCAGCTCCTGCCGGTCGAATGCGGTGACTGCCGGCTTGGCATCTTCGATGGAGCGAGCCTGCCAGAAAGCGGCGATGCTGCGGCTCACGTCGCCTGACGCGCGGCGCAGCAGCCAGCCTTTCCAGAGGATCACCACCCAGCTCGCGACCGACATGGCCAGCAGGACCACCGTGACAAGCTGGGTGACGAAATCACCCTGTCGTACCAGGTCGAGGAGATTCATGCGGTTTGCGGGCCCATGGACTGCACGGGGGCAGGGTCTACTTCAGCCCGAGCACGTCGAACATGTCGAACAGGCCCTTGCGCTTGTCCGCGAGAAAACGCACGGCACGCAGGCTGCCCTCGGCATAGGTCGAGCGACTGGCGGATTTGTGCGTGATCTCGATCCGTTCGCCGGTTCCGGCGAACAGCACGGTGTGGTCACCGACGATATCGCCGCCGCGAATCGACGAAAAGCCGATGGTGGAAGGATCGCGCTCACCGGTCACGCCTTCGCGCCCGTACACCGCGCACTTGGAGAGGTCGCGCCCGATGGCATTCGCGATGACTTCGCCCATCTTCAGGGCTGTGCCAGACGGCGCATCGACCTTGTGGCGATGGTGGGCCTCGATGATTTCGATGTCATAGCCCGTGGCCAGCGACTTCGCCGCCATTTCGAGCAGCTTGAGCGTGACGTTCACGCCCACGCTCATGTTCGGCGCCATCACGATGGCGATGTCGCGGGCTGCATCGGCAATGATCTCCTTTTGACCAATGCCGAAACCCGTCGTCCCGATCACGGCATTGACGCCCATTTCGCGGCAGAGCTTCAGATGCGCCAGTGTCCCCTCGGGACGCGTGAAATCGATCAACACCTGGCTGTTGGCCAGGCCGGTGCGCAGGTCGGCAGTGACCGGAACGCCGCTGGCCAGGCCGAGGAAAGCGGCCGCATCGTTACCGATCGAAGGACTGGAAGCCACGTCGAGCGCGCCCGCCAGCTGGCAGTCGCCCGAACTTCGGATGGCCTCGATCAGCATGTGACCCATGCGCCCGCTTGCGCCGGCCACGGCCACCTTGTGGAGTGCTTGCCCGCCCTGCGCCATCACCGGGTCGGGGCTTCGAGTGGGGGGTAGGCGGTTGCAGGCGCAGGAGCCGCTGCCGGGCCGCCGGCCGCAGCAGGCGGGTTCGCCGGAGCGTACCTGCGCAGCGACTCTTCGCTGGCTTCCAGCACGGGCACGCGCGCGTTCTTGCGCTTGTTGTCGAGTGTGGCGACGAACTCGGCTTCGCTGGGCATCTCGTCGCCTTCAAAACGGTCCATCGCGTCGCCCTTGAAGTACACGGTGAGCTTGCGCGACTGCGGCTCCACGCCCTGGCGCTTGATGGTGAACACGTAGTCCCAGCGGTTGGCATGGAAGACACTGGTCACCAGCGGCGTGCCCAGGATGTCGCGCACCTGCTGGCGGTTCATGCCGGGACGCAGCGCAGCGGCCTGCTCTTTCGATACGAAGTTGCCCTGGACGATCTCGACGCGATAGGGCGTGACGACGTTGGCGACGCCATAACTCATGCGGTCGAAAGTGCCGCATCCGGAGGCGGCGGCGCCCACGCAGACGAGGGCCAGCGCGAGGCGCGAGGTGCGGGAAATGAATGCGGGCATGGGAAACCGTCAGCGTATGATCGAAACGATTGTAGCGGCTGGCCCGCTGTAGCCGCCGCAGGAAAAAGCCATGGCCAACATCGAAGAACTCAAGAGTACGGGCCTGAAGGCCACCCTGCCTCGACTGAAAGTCCTGGATGTGTTCCAGAAGGGCAACCAGCGTCATATGACTGCCGAGGACGTGTTTCGCGTCCTGCTCCAGGACCGGTCCGACATCGGTCTGGCAACCGTTTACCGCGTGCTCACCCAGTTCGAGCAGGCCGGCATCCTGACCCGCAGCCATTTTGAAAGCGGCAAGGCGGTTTACGAGCTCAATGAGGGAACCCACCACGACCACCTGGTCTGCCTCGATTGCGGGCGGGTCGAGGAGTTCTATGACGCGGAAATCGAGCGGCGCCAGCACTCGGTGGCAACGGCCAAGGGGTTCGAGATTGCCGAGCATGCGCTCAGCCTGTACGCCCATTGCACCAAAAGCCCCTGCCCCAATCGTCCGCCCGACAATCGCTTCGGCGGCGAGCGCAGCAACCCCCTCTCGAACGACTGAACCCGGCCAGGCCGCGCGTCAGCCGCCGCCCTGCTCCATCGCGCGGCGGTGCCGCTCGACGAAATCCTGGTAGGTATCGACCCCGCGCAGCTGCAGGATCGTGTTGCGCACGGCGGCTTCCACCAGCACCGCGATATTGCGGCCGGCCACCACCTGGATGACCGCCTTGCGCACCGGAACGCCCAGCACGTCTTGTGTCAGGGGCTCATAAGGAAGCCGTTCGTAGTCGCGCTCCAGTGTTTCGCGCCGCACCAGGTGCACGATGAGCTTCAGGCGCATCTTGCGGCGCACCGCGGTCTCACCAAAAATCCCGCGGATGTCGAGCAAGCCGATGCCGCGCACTTCCAGCAGGTTCTGCAGCAACTCGGGGCATCGGCCCTCGATGGTGGTCTGGTTGATGCGGTACAGGTCCACGGCATCGTCGGCGACCAGCCCCTGGCCGCGCGAAATCAGCTCCAGGCCGAGTTCGCTCTTGCCCAGCCCGGATTCGCCCGTGATGAGCACGCCAAGCCCGAGGATGTCCATGAACACGCCGTGCATCGAGGTGCGTTCGGCAAAGTGCTTGGAAAGATAGGCACGCAGCACATCGATGACGAATGCCGAGGGCTCGTGCGTGGAGAACATCGGGATCTGTGCCCGTTCGCACATTGACAACAACGCTTCCGGCGCGGTCTTGCTGTCAGTGAGCACCAACACAGGCGGTTCCAGCGTGACGATGCGCGAGATGCGGCGGGCGCAGTCTTCGGCAGTGGCGTTGGTCAGGTACGCGATCTCCCGTTCGCCCAGGATCTGCACGCGGTAGGGATGGATGTAATTGAGGTAGCCGACCAGGTCTGCGCCCGAGCGCGCGGCGCGCACGGCGACCTCATCGAAGCGGCGCTCGGAAGCACCCAGGCCGGCGACCCATTCCCACTTGAGCTGCGCCCGGTGGTCTTCGAACAGGACGTCGGCGCTGACGACGGTGGGTTTCAAGGCTAGGCGGGCTGCGCGGATTGCCAGGTGGCGATCAGGCGGTGAAGCTCGGCCGCATCGGTGCAGGCCTTGATCTTCTCGCGCAGAGGCGCATCGCTGAGCAGTTCCGCGATTTCTGAAAGGATTTCCAGATGCTTTTGCGTGGCCGCTTCGGGCACGAGCAGGAAGATCAGGAGATTGACGGGTTGCTCGTCGGGCGCGTCGAACCCGATGGGCTGTCCCAGCTGGAACAGCGCTGCCATCGGAGCCTTCAGGCCCTTGATGCGGCCGTGGGGAATCGCAACGCCGTGGCCCAAGCCCGTCGAGCCCAGGCGCTCACGCGCAAACAGGCTGTCGGTGATGAGGGCGCGCGACAAACCGTGCAGGTTCTCGAACAGGAGCCCCGCCTCTTCGAAAGCGCGCTTTTTGCTGGTGGCATCGACGCTCACGAGCACTTGAGCGGCAGGCAGGATGGACGCGAGGCGGTTCATGGTTGGGGTTTACGATTATGCACCCGGGTCAGTGCACTGCAACAAAACGCCCGGGCTGACGGAATTGATGACACGGAAACACCACAAAGGCCCGCCGGTTACAAAACAGGCCTGAAATACAAAAGGCGCCCGAGGGCCTGAAATACAAAAGGCGCCCGAGGGCGCCTTGCGTGGGTTCATTTGAGTTGAACTACATCACGCCTACATCACACGCTTGGGAGCGGCGTGATGGTGGTTTTGCACACGTGTCTTGTGGCGGCCCACCTGGCGATCGAGCTTGTCGACCAGCTCATCGAAGGCTGCGTAAAGATCGTGGTGCGAACTCTCGGCAAACAGGTCGTTGCCCTTGACGTGGATCATGCATTCAGCACGCTGTCGTCGTTCGGGTTCCTTCTGCTTTTCAACGGTTAGCAGCACCCGGATGGAATCCACCTCAAAGTGCCGGGTGATTCGATCAAGCTTGGTGGTCACGTAGTTTCGAAGCGCCGGAGTGACTTCGAGATGGTGCCCGCTGATCGTCAGATTCATGAATGACCTCCTGTCTCACACTGGTTGAAATGGCCGTCCGGGGGACCGGCTGGCCGGCGAAATGGATTTGCTTTTTCGTGAAGGTCAAACCACTATGCGCCCGAACAAAATGATTTGCAACGACATTTCGCTCATCAGAAGACCTCGAAACTGAAACGCTTTGTCCCAATGGACGAGCCAATGAAAAAGCGGCCCGCGGGCCGCTTTTGGTTGGCAGGTGCAACAACCGTCAGGTCATGCCAGCCGCCAAGCACTGGCAGCATCCGGCCGTGCCCATCCGCTGGCACGGGGATGGGCCTGCGCGCCGGGGCGTCGCAGGTTTCCATGCTCCACGCGCTCAGACACCGGCTTGTCGCTGGGGGTGTCGGCGTGGCGATTCGATGTCTTGTCGTCTCTCATGTTTTTGCTCCGGTATGCAATAAGTACGCGTTCAGCTGCCGCTGGAAGTGGCAGTCGGCTTGCTGGCAGCAGATTGCTGGGGGCGAGCCACCTGGCGGCTGATGAACGGCCAGGCATGGCCGGCACGCCGCTGAAATTCCTGTCCTGCTGCCTTTTCCTCGCTGCCTGCGGGGCGAAAGGCTCGGCCTGCATCGGGTGCGGTTGCCAGCTGGATCATGAAAAACTCCTTCAGCCAGGCAGGGAGTTGCCCGGTATGAAACTGAATCTAGGACGGCCGACTCAGCCGCAATGTCGGACAGGTCGGCCCGAATTTGTAGGACCAGTCCTGCCTCAGCTGTAGTCCGGCGGTCTCCACCGGTGACTCGCGGGTGTCCACAATGCGCATATGCCCGATATCTCGCACCTGTTCACTTTCAGCACAAGCCCCTGGGAACTGGTCGTTCGCGGCACAGTGATGTACTGGTTTCTCTTTCTGCTCCTGCGCTTCGTGCTGCGGCGCGACATGGGCTCGATCGGCGTGGCGGACATGCTGCTGCTGGTGCTGATCGCGGATGCATCGCAAAACGCGCTGGCTGGCGGCTACGAATCCATCACCGAAGGATGCATCCTGGTGGTGACGATCGCCGGATGGAACTGGATCATCGATGCGCTCGCATTCCACTTCAAGCCGCTGCGCGACCTGCTCGAAGCCAAGCCGATCGTGATGCTCCAGGACGGCAAGATGCTGCGACGTAACATGCGGCGCGAGATGCTGACGGTCGATGAACTCATGGCCAAGCTGCGCGAACACGGCATCGAGAAGATCGAGGACGTGAAGCTGGTGGTGATGGAAAGCGACGGCGAAATCAGCGTCATCAAGCGGGACGGCGCTGGCGAGTCCGCAGATGCCGCACCCAAACGCAAAGTTGCGGGGTAGACGCGGCGAGCCTACTATCTCCTGAAGAGGAGACAAGCAAGGTACGCCAATGAGCCTTGGCACCATCATCCATGCGGGCCTGGTCCGACCGAGCCGTCCCGTCCACGCGCTCGTGCTGATGGGCGGTGGGGCGCGCACGGCTTACCAGGTGGGCGTGCTTCGCGCACTCGGTTCCATGCTGGATTTGCAGCCCGGCAGGCGCGCCGTGTTTCCATTCAAGGTGCTGGTGGGCACTTCGGCAGGCGCCATCAACGTCGCCTATCTGGCGAGCACCGCCACATCGGGCCTGCCGGCCTTCGAGCAACTCGCCCAGTTCTGGGGACGCCTGCGATCGGACGACGTGTACGAGCTCGAGGTCAGCCGGTGGGCGCGCTTGAGCCGTATCCTCGCCGCCGCCAGCCTTTGGCGACATGCGAGAAGCCAGGGCGCCATCCTGGACAACATGCCGCTGGTGGACACGCTGCACACCGCGATTTCGCTCGCGGGCATCGAGGACTCCCTGACCAGCAAGGCACTTGATGCGGTCGCCGTCACCGCATCGAGCTACACCAGCGGCGTGCACTGGACGTTCTGCCACACCGCGCGCGATGGTCGCCAGGAGGGCTGGAACCGGCCGGGCCGACGTTCGGAGTTCCAGCCCATCACGATCGAGCACCTGATGGCATCGAGCGCGATCCCGTTTCTCTTTCCGGCAACACCGCTGTGGGTGGACGGACGCCGCGAATACTTCGGCGACGGATCGATGCGCCAGGTCTCGCCCCTGTCCCCCGCGATGCACCTGGGCGCGCATCACATCCTGGTGGTGGGCGCGGGGCAACCGCAGCGCTCAGGACTCGTGGGGTCCGATGCCCTTCAGGACGCACCGACGCTCGGCGGCATTGCCGGACATGCGATGGCGTCCGTGTTCCACGACACGCTGCAAGCAGATGTGGAACAGGCCCAGCGCGTCACCAAGACCCTGCAGCAGCTCCCGCGCGAGGTGGCCGGGGTGCTGCCTTATCGCAGCGTGGAGGTATTGGCGATACAGCCGACCCAGTCGCTCGATGCGCTCGCACAGGCGCACGCGCATGAATTGCCGCTGGCGATCCGTCGCGCTCTGGGCGGTCTGGGGGCGATGAAGGGCGGCGGCGGGGCGCTCGCGAGCTACCTCCTGTTCGAGCCCGGTTTCGTGCAGGCGCTGATCGCCCTGGGCGAGCAGGATGCGTACGCGCGGAAGTCCGAATTGCTGGCGTTCATGGATACCGTGACGGCATAATCGCGCGGTCGTCAATTTCGAAAGAGAACTCCTTGGAAACCTACCCGAGTCGGTAGCTTTCAGCGTCCGTGAGCGGCGTTGGAAGCACCCAGCCCCAAACGCCCCCCAAAGCATTTCGTCACGGAGCGAGTTCTCATGCTCAATATCTTCACGCTCGTCAACGGCCGGCTCTTCCAGGAAGAGATCGAGTCGCTGGAGGAGCTTTCCAAATTCCAGCCGATCTGGGTGGACCTCGAGTCACCCACGCTCGAAGAAAAACGCTGGGTCAAGCAGTACTTCGGCCTGTCCATTCCCGAAGACGCGATGGACGAAGACATCGAGGAATCGGCGCGCTTCTACGAAGAAGACAACGGTGACCTGCACATCCGCAGCGACTTCCTGATCGCCGACGACGAGCAGCCGCGCACGGTCCGCGTCGCTTTCATCCTTAACCTGGTCAATGAGTCCCTGCGTAGCAAGGGCGTTCTCTTTTCGATCCACGACGAGGACGTACCCGTCTTTCGCCTGTTGCGCCTGCGCGCGCGCCGCGCCCCGGGCCTGATCGAAGACGCGCGCGAAGTTCTGCTCAAGCTTTTCGATGCGGATGCGGAATATTCGGCCGACACCCTGGAAGGCATCTACGACGAGCTCGAAAAAGTCGGCAAGCAGGTGCTGTCCGGCGACGTGACCGATGCCCTGGCCGGTGAAGTGCTGGGCGCCATCGCGCGGCAGGAAGACCTGAACGGCCGCATTCGCCGCAACGTGATGGACACGCGCCGCGCGCTCAGCTTCATGATGCGCAGCCGCATGCTCAATGCCGAGCAGTTCGAGGAAGCGCGGCAGATTCTGCGCGACATCGAATCGCTGGACAACCACACCGCGTTTCTCTTCGACAAGATCAACTTTTTGATGGATGCGACTGTCGGTTTCATCAACATCAACCAGAACAAGATCATCAAGATCTTCTCGGTGGCCAGCGTTGCATTGCTGCCGCCCACGCTGATCGCGAGCATCTACGGCATGAACTTCCAGCACATGCCCGAGTTGTCGCGCGAATGGGGCTACCCGTTCGCGCTGGTCCTGATGGTTGCAAGCGCCCTGGTGCCGATGTGGTACTTCCGAAAGCGCGGCTGGCTCAAATGACGGACATGAAGCAGTACTCTCCACACACCCCGCGCCACCGAGCCCTCGCAGGACTGCTGCTGATAGCCAGCTGCGCGGCGCAGGCGGCAGGCGGACATCACGCAGTCGACGACGCAGCGATCCTGGATGCGGGCTCATGCGAAATCGAAAGCTGGATTTCAAAGGCCGGCGGCGGCTCGCGCCTGCTGCATGCGGGCGCGGGATGCCGCGTCGGGCCTGTCGAGTTGGGTGTTGGCGCGGAATACGCCAGACAAGGCGGTGTGAGCGAAACGCTCTACCAGGTACAGGCCAAGTGGGCGACCGCGCTCAGCTCCAGCGTGAACGTCGGCCTGTCGCTCACCGCGCTGTCGGCAGCGCACACCCGCCCGTCCTACCAGGGCACGACAGGCTCCCTTTTGCTGACCTGGGCGGCCCGCGAGGACATCAACGTGCACCTGAACATCGGGCGCGACTTCGTGCATCGCGGACCTCGCCTGAACCGCTCCGGCGTCTCGGCGGAGTGGACGTTCCAGGAAGGCTGGTCGCTTGTCGGCGAGCGCTATGCGCAGGACCTGTCGCAGTTCGCGCGGCTGGGGGTTCGCGGCAATCTTGCACCGGGGTGGACGGTGGACTTCAGCCGTGCGCAGCGGTTACGCGGTCCGGGCGAGTCGGACTGGACCCTGGGCCTGACGCGGGCGCTTTAAGGGCCGTCAGGCCCAGCGAGCAGGGCCTCCACGATCGCGGCCGAATGCCGGCTCGCGACTTCTTCGATGAACTGCAGGAAGTCGCCATGCGCCGCATCGTCGGCACGGTCGGAAATCGTGCGCACCGCCGCAAACGCAATGCCGAAGTCGTGGCACACCTGCGCAATCGCGGCGCCTTCCATCTCGACGGCCAGCGCGTCGGGTAGCGCCGATTGAAGCGCGTGGCTTTCGCCTGTGGTGGAGACAAAACGGTCGCCGCTCACCACCAGCCCCCTGTGCACTTTCACGCCGGGCAATGCGCGCTGTGCTGCAGCCGCCAGTTGCGTGGTCAACGCAGCATCGGTCGCAAAGCGGCTGACGCCATAGAGCGGCACTTCATACCGGGGAAAAATCGGCGACGCATCGAGGTCGTGTTGCAGGAACTCATCGGCGACCACCACGTCACCCACATGGACGCCAGGGGCAAGCCCACCTGCAACGCCGGTGAAGACGATGCGCTTGACGCCGAACTGCTGGATGAGAACGCTGGCCGTCGTTGCGGCCGCCACCTTGCCGATGCGCGAAAGCACCGCAACGACATCGCGGCCGTGCAGGTGCCCGACGAAGAACTCGCGCCCTGCCGAGATCTGCTTGTGCTCATCGGGCATCAGCGCCAGCACCGCCGCCAGCTCCTCGCGCATGGCGCTGACGATGGCGGTGGTCATGCCTACTTCTTGTCGCGCAGCTCGCGGCGCAGGATCTTGCCCACCGGTGTCTTGGGCAGGTCAGCCCGGAACTCGACGACCTTCGGCTGCTTGTAGCCGGTGAGATTGGCGCGGCAATACTCGCGCACCTGTGCTTCGGTCAGCGCCTGATCTTTCTTCACGATCACGAGCTTGACCGCTTCACCGGTCTTGTCATCGACGACGCCGACAACTGCGCACTCGAGCACGCCTGGCAGCTTGGCAACCACGTCTTCGACTTCATTGGGATAGACGTTGAAACCGCTGACCAGCACCATGTCCTTCTTGCGATCGACGATCTTGTAATAGCCGCGCTCGTCCACCGTGCCGATGTCGCCGGTCTTGAAGAAGCCATCGGGCGTCATGACCTTGGCGGTCTCGTCGGGCCGCTGCCAGTAACCGGCCATCACCTGCGGGCCCTTGATTGCGATTTCGCCGGGCTGGCCCATCGGCACTTCATGGCCGTCGTCGTCGAGCAGCTTGAAGTACGTGTTGGGAAGCGGCACGCCGATGGTGCCGGTGAATTCGGTGCTGGTGGTCGGGTTGCAGCTGGCCGAGGGGCTCGTCTCCGAAAGGCCGTAGCCCTCGCAGATCGGGCAGCCGGTCTGCTCCAGCCACTGTTTGGCGACCGCGCCCTGCACGGCCATGCCGCCGCCGAGCGACACCTTGAGGTTCTTCCAGTTCACCGTGCCGAAGTCAGGGTGATTCGCGATGCCGTTGAACAGCGTGTTGACCGCCGGGAAGCTGTGGAAGGTTTCCTTGGACAACGTCTTGAGAACGGCGGGCATGTCGCGCGGATTGGGGATGAGGATCAGCTTGCCGCCGACCCGCATCGACAGCATCATGCCGACCGTGAACGCGAAGATGTGATACAGCGGCAACGCGCAGACACTGGTGGGCTGCTCGTTGGCCGGCACCTTCTGCATCACCGGCGCGTTGAAGGCCTCCGACTGCAGCACGTTGGCGATGATGTTGCTGTGCAGGAGCACCGCGCCCTTGGAGACACCCGTCGTGCCGCCGGTGTACTGCAGCACCGCGATGTCGTCGCTCTTGATCTCGGGCTTCTTGAACGGCGCCTTGGTTCCGCGTGCAATCGCATCGTTGAAACGCACGGCGCCGGGCAGGTTGAAAGGCGGCACCATCTTCTTGACATTGCGCACCACATAGTTGACCAGCGCACCCTTGAGCGTGCCGAGCTGATCGCCCATGGCAGCCAGCACGATGTGCTTGACCGGCGTGTTGGCGATGCACTGCTCCAGCGTGTTGCCGAAGTTCTCGATGATGACGATGGCCTTGGAACCCGAGTCCTTGAGCTGGTGCTCGAGTTCGCGTGGGGTGTACAGCGGATTCACGTTCACGACCACGAAGCCCGCACGCAGGATGGCGGCAACGGCCACCGGATACTGCGGGCAATTGGGCATCATGATCGCGACGCGGTCGCCCTTGACCAGGCCCAGGCTCTGCAGGTACGCGGCAAGCGCGCGACTGAGCGAATCAGTTTGCGCGAAGGTGACTTCCTTGCCCATGAAGCTGTAGGCAGGGCGGCTCGCGTACTTCTGGAAGCTCTCTTCCATCAACTGCACAAGCGAAACGTACTGGTTCGGGTCGATGTCCGCAGGGACGCCGGGGGAATAGGAACTCAGCCAGGGGCGCGCGCTCAAATCGCTCATTTGTATGTGTCTCCGTCCGTTCGTTGGGGCTTGGCGGATTGTGGCCTGCCACTCCTGACCACCGGCGCGGGTTTCCCCTTGTTTTCTCTAGAGCGGCGCACCCAGCCCGGCGGCTGCGCCGGTATCGCCTGTTCAGCCCTTCAAGGCCGCCAGCACTTCATCGAGCATCTTCTTCGCGTCTCCGAACAACATACGATTGTTGTCCTTGTAGAACAGCGGATTGTCGACACCGGCATAGCCCGAGGCCATGCTGCGCTTCATGACGATCGACGTGCGCGCCTTCCAGACTTCGAGCACCGGCATGCCGGCGATCGGACTGGTCGGATCGTCCTGCGCGGCAGGGTTCACGATGTCATTCGCACCGATCACCATGGTCACGTCGGTCGATGGAAAGTCCTCGTTGATCTCGTCCATCTCGAACACGACGTCGTACGGCACCTTCGCTTCGGCCAGCAACACGTTCATGTGCCCGGGCATGCGGCCCGCGACGGGGTGAATGCCGAAGCGAACATTGACGCCGCGTTCGCGCAGCAGCCTGGTGATTTCGTAGACCGTGTGCTGCGCCTGGGCCACCGCCATCCCATACCCGGGAACGATGATCACGCTCTTCGAATCGCGCAGCAGTTCTGCGGTTTCCTGCGCATTGATGGGTGACACTTCACCCGCGGGCTGCGCACCCGCGCCGCTCGCGGCAGGCGCTCCGCCGCCCGTGCCGAACCCGCCAGCGATCACGCTGAAGAAGTTGCGGTTCATCGCCTTGCACATGATGTACGACAGGATCGCGCCAGACGATCCGACGAGTGCGCCCACGACGATCAGCAGGTCGTTGGAGAGCATAAAGCCCGTGGCCGCCGCGGCCCAGCCCGAATAGCTGTTGAGCATGGACACGACGACCGGCATGTCCGCACCGCCGATGGCCATCACCATGTGCACGCCAAACAGCAGCGCGATCACCGTCATCACGATGAGCGGCGTCATGCCGGCCTGGATGTTCGGTGCGTTCATGAACTCGCGCGCGAACCAGATGACGACCAGCAACCCGGCGAGATTCATCAAATGGCGTCCCGGCAGCAGCAGCGGCTTGCCGCCGATGCGGCCTGACAGTTTGCCGAAGGCGACGATCGAGCCAGAGAAGGTGACCGCGCCGATCAGGATGCCGACGTAGATCTCCATTTCGTGGATGGCTTTTTCCGCACCCGTGAACTCGATCGACGTATCCACGTAACTGGCGAAGCCCACGAGGCAAGCGGCGAGACCCACGAGGCTGTGCATCAACGCAACCAGCTCGGGCATCTGCGTCATCTGCACCTTCTTCGCCGCGAAGAGACCGACACCGCCGCCGACGGCCAGTGCGCCAACGATCCACGCATAGCCGGCGGGTGTGACGCGTGGGCCGAGCACGGTGGCGACGACGGCAAGCGTCATGCCGATCATGCCGAAGAGGTTGCCGCGACGCGCGGTCTCGGGATTGGACAGGCCACCCAGGCTCAGGATGAACAGGATGGTGGCAGCGATGTAGCAGACGGTGGCGAGGCTGGAGGTCATGTTCTTGTTCTCTTCGCGTTTACTTGCGGAACATCGCCAGCATGCGCCGGGTGACTGCGAAGCCGCCGAACATGTTGACTGCCGTCAGCGCAAGCGCCAGCACGGCCAGGCCGAGGATCAGTTGCGAGGGCCGGTCAGCATTGGCACCGGTGAGCGGCGGCGCGATCTGCACCAGAGCGCCGAGCGCGATGATCGACGAGATGGCATTGGTCACACTCATGAGCGGCGTGTGCAGCGAAGGCTTCACATTCCAGATCACCATGTAGCCGATGAAGCAGGCCAGCACGAACACCGTGAAGTGGGACAGGAAACTGGCCGGCGCATACAGGCCAACCAGCAGGAACAGCAGCGCGCCGCCGCCGAACACCATGGCCAGCGACTTGCCGTCCATCGGCTCGCTGTCGCCATGCCCGTGGCCCTTGGCTGCAGCAACCGCCACGGCCGGCCTGGCTGCCGGCGCCGCAGGCAGTTTCAATGGGGGCGCGGGCCAGGTGACGATACCGTCCTTGATCACGGTGAGACCACGGATCGCGTCGTCTTCCATGTTCACGACCGCCAGGCCGTCCTTGGCCTTGCACAGCTCTTCGGCGACGCGCAGCAGATTGTTCGAGTACAGCGTGGACGATTGCTTGGCAAGGCGGCTCACCAGATCGGTGTAGCCGACGATCGTCACGCCGTGCCGGACCACGGCTTGCCCGGGCTCGGTCAGCTCGCAGTTGCCGCCGTTTTCGGCCGCCATGTCCACGATCACGCTGCCGGGCTTCATCGACTGCACCATCTCGGCGGTAATGAGCTTGGGAGCGGGCTTGCCGGGAATGAGCGCCGTCGTGATGATGATGTCGGCCTCCCGGGCCTGCTTGGCGTACATCTCGCGCTGGGCCTGCTGGAAGCCCTCGCTCATGACCTTGGCATAGCCGCCGCCGCCCGAGCCCTCCTCTTCGTAATCGACCTTCACGAATTCACCGCCCAGCGACACGACCTGGTCCGCGACTTCGGCACGTGTGTCGTTGGCGCGAACGATCGCGCCCAGGTTGGCCGCCGTGCCGATCGCAGCAAGCCCCGCCACGCCCGCACCCGCAACGAAGACCTTGGCCGGGGGCACCTTGCCCGCTGCCGTGATCTGGCCGTTGAAGAAGCGCCCGAAGGCGTGCGCCGCCTCGATCACCGCGCGATAGCCACTGATGCCTGCCATCGATGTGAGCGCGTCCATCTTCTGTGCGCGCGACAACTGGCGCGGCAACGAGTCGATCGCCAGCACTGTCGCCTTCGTGGCGGCGAGCTGCTGCATCAGTTCGGGGTTCTGGGCGGGCCAGACAAAGCCAAGCAACAGGGTGCCTTCCCGCATCATCGCCACTTCGTTCGCGCTGGGAGCACGCACCTTGAAAACGATGTCGGATGTGGACCACAGGTCAGCAGCGGTCGGCGCGATTCTCGCGCCCGCGGCAACGTATGCGTCGTCCGAAAAGTTGGCAGCGTCTCCGGCGCCGCTTTGCACCGCAACGGTGAATCCAAGCTTGACCAGCTTCTCGACTACGTCGGGCACGGTCGCAACACGCTTTTCGCCTGCTGCCGTTTCGGCGGGGACGCCTATCTGCATGCGGTTTCTCCTCGGGTCATCATTGGACTGACCCGCGAGCTTACATCAGCCCCTGCCCCGAAACCGCATCGACGCCCTTCTCACCACCTCCGCCAGCAATCGCTCGCGTTGCTGGGTCTCGCGCAGCCAGCGCGCGTCGTTCGTGCCCAGCTCCGCGTCTTCGCCCAGCATGTGAACGCCGTAGCTCGCGCCCAGCTTGCGGGCGTGGTCGCTGATCTGGCGCAGCGTGAGCTGGATGTGCTCGCGCAGCGGGATCGGCTCGCCGGTGGTCGGGTCCACATACACGGCATCCAGCCCGAAACGGCACGCCTGGAAGCGGTTGTAGGTGTAGACCATGTAGTCGTCTTCCTGGGGCATGAACGGCTGCTCGTGGATGAACCACGATGCGAGCGATTGCACGAAGCCCGCCAGCCCTGCCGCACGTTCCACCGTCAGCGGCGTGTCGAACACGCGGATTTCGATCGTGCCGTACTCGGGCTTGGGGCGGATGTCCCAGTAGAAATCCTTCATGCTCTTGACGACACCGGTGCGCGTGGTCTTCTCGAAGAACTGGCCGAACGCCTCCCAGTTCAAGGTGAAAGGGGCGCGGCCTGACATCGGGAAAGCAAACACCGAATTCAGGCGCGCCGAGTCGAACTGCGTGTCCTGACCCTGCACATACGGCGACGACGCCGACAGTGCAATGAAGTGCGGGATGTAGCGCGACATGCGGTGCAGCATGAGGAGGGCCGAGTCGGCATCGGGGCAGCCGACGTGCACGTGCTGGCCGAAAATGGTGAACTGCTTCGACAGGTACCCATACAGGTCGGACAACTCGCGAAAGCGCGGCTTGTCGTAGATGCGGCGTTCGTGCCATTGCTGGAACGGGTGCGTGCCGCCGCCGACCACTGCGATGTTGAGGCGATCGGCGCTCTTGATCAGCGCATCGCGAATCTCGGACAACTGGCCCAGCACCTGGTCGGACGAACTGCAGACGCCGGTCGAGATTTCGATCATGCTCGAGGTCATCTCAGGCACCACCGATCCCGGCAGTTCGTACCTCGACATCAGGCGCAGCATCTCGTCGGAATAGGGCGCGAGGTCGTAGTCGTGCGTGTTCACCAGCTGCAGCTCCAGCTCGACACCCAGCGAGAGTGCGGCGGACTTCTGGAAGGGTTCGAGAATAATGGGTTCAGCCACGCTGCTCTCCTGCAGCGGGGGTGCCTTCGACATACATCGGCCTGGATGTTTCGCCTGCGCGATGCAGCGCAAAGGTAGCCAGGATCGCGCCCAGCACTTCCATCAGCAAGATGGCGGGCAACGCAATGCTGGCGATGCGCGGCCCCAGGGTGATCGACGATGCAACGAATTGCGAGACCAGCAGCAGTGCCACCGAGGACATCGGAGACATCGCGCAGCCGGTCCACAGCGCCTGGCGCCAGCTCGTGCCGCTACCCCAGTTGCCGGCGCCCACGCCCACGACCTTGGCGATGCCTCGTGCCAGCACGACGGCGGTCACCAATCCTGCGACAGCCGGATTCCAGTCCGCCTTGGCAGCGACCACCGACACCAGCACGAACATCAGCATCATCAACATCGACGACGCCGTGCCCAGCTGGCGCGGCCACGCCCACGGGCGAGGGTTCAACTGCTTGAGCAGGATGCCGCCGAGCAGGGCAGCCAGCGGCGCGGAACCGCCAAAGTGCGCAGCGAGCGCTGTGGCGGCCGTGATCAGCGCGATCAGCAGCATCGACGTGTTTTCGCTCGTCGGGCTCATCACGCGCAATGCCATGCGCAGGGCCAGCGCCAGCATGCCCGCGACGACAAAAGAAACACCCAGCACCACCGCAACCGGAAAGAACGTCTCCATCAGTTCGGCCTGGGGCCGGTGCATGAGGCCGGTCCGTGCGCTGACGAGCGTCAGTGCATAGAGCGTGCTGAGTGTCGCCAGCACCATGGCGCGTTCCGTGACCGGCCCGGATGCGCGCGTGTCCATGATGACCCGGCTGAGCACCGCAGGCGACGCGGCCATCGCGATCAGGCCGACCGCCTCCGCCACCATCGGACGCACATCGAACCAGCTCAGCGCGTAATACACGAACAGCGCCGTGAGCGCGGACTCGGCGACGCTTTGCAGCAGCACCATCGGGTTGTACCGGAACCAGCGCAGCGCGATGCGCCCGCCGGCTTCGAATAGCACGACCGAGACGCCGAGTTCCAGCAGGAAGAGCGCTGTGCCCTGCAACGGCCAGGCCGCACCCGAGAACCCGGCCAGGCCCGCGATCGCACCGACCATGGAGTAGCCGACAACCTTGGGCAGGCCGGTGTGCCGCTGCAGCAGATGGCCGACAAGGGCTGCCACTGCAAGCAGGATGGACCACTGCACCGTCGGCAGTCCCGCAGAAGGCCTGAGCCAGTCGGCCCAGATCGCCATGATTTCATTCATGTGCTTTTGTCTCCCGGCGGCAATCTACCGCGTCAATGAACAAACGCGCTGTAGGACAACGGTGGGATCAATGCAAGACGCGGTTGGAGCCGTCGTCAAGCACGAAGGCAGCAACCTCCACATCGAATCGCTCACCGTCTTCGGCCACGCAGAAATACGTGCCGTGCATGGTCCCGCTGGACGTGCGCAAGCGGCATCCACTGGAGTACTGGAACGATTCGCCCGGCTTGAGCAGGGGCTGGTGCCCCACCACGCCGAGCCCCTTGACTTCCTCGATCCCACCGGCTGCGTCGGTGATGATCCAGTGGCGCGAGATCACTTGCGCCGCGATGTCACCTGTGTTGGTGATCGTGATCGTGTAGGCAAAGCCATAGATGCCTTGCGTCGGTGCCGAATGTTCGGGCAGGTATTGCGGTTGAGTTTCAACGCTGAGCTGGTACTTCGCCATGCGTCCATCCTAACCCGCCCGGCTTGCCCGCAATTTGCGAGAATTCATGGATGACCAAGACCTATCGCATCGCACCTTCCATCCTGTCCGCCGACTTCGCGCGCCTGGGCGAAGAAGTCAAGAACGTGATCGCCGCCGGCGCCGACTGGATTCACTTCGATGTGATGGACAACCACTACGTGCCCAACCTCACGTTCGGGCCGATGATCTGCTCGGCGCTCAAACCCCATGCAAAAACCTCCGAAGGCGTCGCTGTCCCGATCGACGTGCACCTGATGGTGCAACCGGTCGATGCGCTTGCGCAGGCATTCGCCCAAGCCGGAGCCGACTACATCAGCTTTCACCCCGATGCTTCGGCGCACGTGCATCGCAGCGTGCAGGCGATTCGCGCAGCCGGCTGCAAGGCAGGCGTGGTGTTCAACCCCGCAGCCACGCTAGACGTGCTGGACTGGGTGATCGAAGACATCGACCTGATCCTCATCATGAGCGTGAACCCCGGCTTTGGCGGACAGGGCTTCATCGACTCGGCGCTGCGCAAGATCGAAGATGCGCGCAAGCGCATCGATGCGTCGGGCAAGGACATCCGCCTCGAAGTCGATGGCGGCATCAAGACCGACAACATCGCCCGGGTGGCATCTGCGGGCGCAGACACCTTCGTCGCAGGCAGCGCCATCTTCGGCAAGCCCGACTACCGCAGCGTGATCGAGGCGATGAGGACTGCGCTCAGCGCCTGAGCGCGATCACTGCCGAAACTGCTTGTCCGGGGTATCGGTGCTCTTGCGCACCTGCGTGTAGGCACGGTCGGTTTCCGCGCCGCGCGTCGTATCGACGATCCCCTTTTCGACATCCGCAAGGGCCTGCTTGCCCACCACCTTTGCCGTCGGTTCTCCAGACGATTGGCTGCTGGACGATTCGTCGCGCTCGTGAGGCATGCGCGGCACGGGCTCCTGGGTTTCGCCTTGCAGCGGAATCGTTTCGCCCTTGTTATCGGCTGTTCGTTTTGGATTGCTGTCCACGGTGTTTCCCTTGTTTCGTTCACAGCGATGTTGACGACGCCGTGACGCCTTGACGGTAGTCACCCCCGCAGTTCCAGCGTAGGACTCTCCCGCCTGGCGCGCGTGTGGGACACCTCCTACCGGCACTCAGCTTGCCCGCTGACACATGCGCCCGCCCGCCCACTACGGGTGTTTGCCCATGAGCTTGGCATGCTCTGAGGGTGCGTCACCACGCGCGCACGACGCACCACGCAGCAGCAAAAAGAGGAGTCGATTGAATGGCACAGTCCAAGGGTGAAGCCCAGCGCAAATCCAAGGCGGGCGAAGGCGCCGCATCCAAGCAAAAGCAGCTGGAGACTTTCAGCCAGGCAACCGAGAACATGCTGACCACCAACCAGGGCGTGGTCATTGCCGACAACCACAATTCACTCAAGGCCGGCATCCGCGGCCCCTCGCTGCTGGAAGACTTCATCCTGCGCGAGAAGATCACCCACTTCGACCACGAGCGCATCCCCGAACGTGTCGTGCATGCGCGCGGCTCGGCGGCACACGGCTACTTCGAGCTGACCAAGTCGATGCAGGAGTACACGCGCGCGGACTTCCTGCAGGAAGCCGGATCGCGCACACCGGTCTTTGTCCGCTTTTCCACCGTCGCAGGCTCACGCGGCTCCGCCGACACCGTGCGCGACGTCCGCGGCTTCTCGGTCAAGTTCTACACGCGTGAAGGCAACTACGACCTGGTCGGCAACAACATACCGGTTTTCTTCATCCAGGACGCGATCAAGTTTCCGGACCTGGTGCACGCCCTCAAGCCCGAGCCGCACCATGAGATGCCGCAGGCTTCCAGCGCGCACGACACCTTCTGGGATTTCGTCTCGCTCATGCCCGAGACCACGCACATGCTGATGTGGGTCATGTCGGACCGCGCCATTCCGCGCAGCCTGCGGATGATGGAAGGTTTTGGTGTCCACACCTTCCGCATGATCAATGCGCACGGCGTTTCGCACTTCGTCAAATTCCACTGGAAGCCCAAACTCGGCAAGCACGCGCTGGCCTGGGATGAGGCGCAGAAGATCGCCGGCAAGGACGCCGACTTCCATCGCCGCGACCTCTGGGAAGCGATCGCGCAGGGCAATTTCCCGGAATGGGAACTGGGCCTGCAGCTGATTCCCGAAGCCAAGGCCGCCAGCCTGGGCTTCGACCTGCTCGATCCGACCAAGCTGATTCCGGAAGAAATGGTGCCCGTCCAGATCGTGGGCAAGCTGGTGCTCAACCGCAACCCGGACAACTTCTTTGCCGAGACCGAGCAGGTCGCATTCCACCCAGGCCATGTGGTGCCCGGCATCGACTTCAGCAACGACCCCTTGTTGCAGGGGCGTTTGTTCTCGTACACCGACACCCAGCTTTCGCGCCTGGGCGGCCCGAACTTCCACGAGATCCCGATCAACAAGGGCGTGTGCCCGTTCCACAATTTCCAGCGCGACGGCATGCACCGGATGCTGCTCAACAAGGGGCAGGTCTCGTACGAGCCGAACTCGCTGGCGAGCGGCGCGGAGTTTCGCGCCGATGGCGGCCAGCAGGGCTTCCATAGCTACGCCGAAGAGCTCGAGTCCCCCAAGATCCGGCGCCGCAGCCCGAGCTTTGACGATCACTTCAGCCAGGCCTCGTTTTTCTACAACTCGCTCAGCCCAGTCGAGCGCGACCACGTCGCCGCGGCGTTCCAGTTCGAACTGTCGAAAGTGGAGACGGTTGCGATTCGCCAGCGCGTGGTGGACAACCTCGCGCACGTCGATTCCAGGCTGGCGCGCAAGGTAGCCGAGGCCATCGGCACCGCAGCGCCCGACGCAAAAGCCGCCGCCGGGCGGGCAGGCTTTCGCGATGTTCGCGGCAAGCTGCCCGTCGAAAGCTCGCCGGCCCTGAGCATGGAGCCCCCGGCTACGCTCGCCAGCAACGCCATTTCGACCCGCAAGGTCGCGATCCTGGTGGCCGGCGGTGTCGAAATCGGCGCGATGCGTGTCATCCAGCAGGCGCTGCACGATGCGGGCGCAACCACGAAGATCATTTCGGACCGGCTGGGTTTCGTTGCCACGTCGTCCGGGCAGCAGCTGGCGGTCGATCACACATTCACCAACACGGCATCGATCATGTTCGACGCCGTGATGGTGCCCGGTGGCGCGGCCAGCGCGCAGGCGCTTGCGCGAAATGGCGACGCTGTGCACTTCGCGCTGGAAGCGTTCAAGCACTGCAAGGCGATCTGCGTGATCGGCGAGGGCGTCGAGCTGCTATCGAGCCTCGGCGTGACCGCCGACAGCGCTGTCTTGCCCGAAGGCGTGGTGCGCGGCAGGAACGACCCCACCACTCGGGTGCAGATGGCGCAGGACTTCATCGCGGCGATCGGCCGTCACCGCCACTGGACGCGGGCCAACGTGGACGCTGTTCCAGCCTGAACAATTGCGCATCTGCAGGGGGCACAATCATCAAGATGGTCTCCGCACACGACACCCGCCAGAACCACTTGCTGGCGGCCATTCCAGCCGAGGAATACGAACGCCTTCAAGCGGGGCTCGAACTCGTGCCGATGGCGCTCGGCCAGGTCTTGAGCGAATCGGGCGGGCAAATGAGCCACGTCTATTTCCCGACGACCTGCATCGTCTCGCTGCTCTATGTGCTTGCAGACGGCTCTTCGGCCGAAATCGGTGTCGTGGGCAACGAAGGCATCGTGGGTATCTCGCTCTTCATGGGCGGCAACACCACGCCCAGCCGTGCCGTCGTGCGCAGCGCCGGTCACGCCTACCGGCTCAATTCCGCGCTGCTGGTCGAGGAGTTCCACCGCGGCGGCGCAGTGATGCGTCTGTTGCTGCGGTACACGCAGTCGCTCATCACCCAGATGACCCAGACCGCCGTATGCAACCGTCATCACTCGGTCGAGCAGCAACTGTGCCGCGCGTTGTTGCTCAGCCTGGACCGGATGTCGGGTGATTCGCTCACCATGACGCAGGAACTGATCGCCAGCATGCTCGGTGTCCGGCGCGAGGGCGTCACCGAGGCTGCCGGGCACCTGCAGCGCGCAGGCCTCATCCGCTATCGGCGCGGCCATATCGATGTGCTCGATCGTGCGGGGCTGGAGAAGGCCGTGTGCGAGTGCTACGGGGTGGTAAAGGTCGAATACGACCGCCTGATGGACGACATCCCGCGCGGCGTGAAGACCTGAGGGTTTCTCCCCCCCCTGGGAAACCTATGTTTGCTGGCGCACAGACGGAACCCCGGCCGCGGTTTAGCGTGGGGGTATGAATCAAAAATCCGCTTGGCCGCTGGCCGACGATGCTGCGCTGGTGCTGCTCAAGGCGGGGGCATTGCAGAACGCCATCCTGACCAGCGCCAATTTCTCCATCATTGCGACAGACGAAAAGGGCATCATCCAGCTGTTCAATGTCGGTGCCGAGCGCATGCTGGGCTACAGCGCCGCTGAAGTCGTCAACTGCATCAGCCCCAGCGACATCCACGATCCGGATGAAGTAGCCGAACGCGCCGCAGCGCTCACGCTGGAGTTGGGCACGCCCATTGCGCCGGGCTTTGAAGCACTCGCGTTCAAGGCCTCTCGCGAGATCGAGGACATCTACGAGCTCACGTACATCTGCAAGGACGCCAGCCGCTTCCCGGCCATCGTGTCCATCACCGCCTTGCGCGACGACCCGGGCAACATCATCGGCTACCTGCTGATCGGTACCGACAACTCGGCTCGCAAGCGGGTAGAACGCGAACTCAACGAAGCGATGGCCGCTGCCGAGAAAGCCAACCGCGCGAAGTCGGAGTTCCTGTCCAGCATGAGCCACGAGCTGCGCACGCCGCTCAACGCGATCCTGGGTTTTGCACAGCTGCTGGAGAGCGGCTCGCCGACGCCCACCGTCACGCAGCGCCGCAATATCGACCAGATCCTCAAGGCCGGCTGGTACCTGCTGGAGCTGATCAACGAAGTGCTCGACCTGGCCCTGATCGAATCGGGCACCGTGTCGCTCTCCAATGAGCCTGTTTCTCTGGCAGAAGTGATGACCGAGTGCCGGGCCATGATCGAGCCGCAGGCGCGGTCTCGCGGGATCGGCATGACGTTTCCCAGCTTCGACATTCCCAGATACGTCAGCGCGGACCGCACGCGCGTCAAGCAGGTGCTGATCAACCTGCTGTCCAACTCCATCAAGTACAACCGCCCCAACGGTTCGGTTTCCGTCGAGGTCGCGCTGGTGCGCTCGATGGTTCGCATCAGTGTGCGTGACACGGGCGTTGGACTGACACCGGAAGAGCTCGGGCAGCTGTTCCAGCCTTTCAATCGTCTTGGCAAGGAAGGCGGAGCCGAGGAGGGAACGGGCATCGGGCTCGTCGTGACCAAGCGGCTCGTGGACCTGATGGACGGCGCCATCGGAGTGGAAAGCGCCGTGGACAAGGGCAGTGTTTTCTGGATCGAGTTCAAGGCAACCACGGCTCCGCTGCTCGCCGCGGCCATTGCCAGCACGGCGCTCCCTCCGCCCGCTGTGGACACGGGCGGCAAGCGCCACACCCTGCTGTATGTAGAAGACAACCCTGCCAATCTCGAACTGGTGGGCCAGCTGATTGCGCGGCGCAGCGACCTTTACATGCACAGCGCCGCCGACGCGAAACTCGGCATCGAGTTCGCCAGGGCCGCGCTGCCCGAGGTGATCCTGATGGATATCAACCTGCCGGGCATGGGCGGCATCGAAGCCATGAAGATCCTGCGCGACGACCCTGCCACGTCGCATATCCCGATCATTGCCCTGAGCGCCAACGCGGTGCCCCGCGATATCGAGCGGGCGATGGAGGCAGGGTTCTTCAACTACATCACCAAGCCCATCGTCGTGGCAAGCTTCATGGAAGCGCTGGACATGGCGCTCCTGCACGCCAAGTCTGCGGCACAGAACGGCCCAGCATGACGAAGATGGATCTTGCTGAAATCATGCGGGCGCGCATCCTGGTGGTGGACGACCAGTCCGCCAATGTCACGCTGCTCGAGGAAATGCTCCGCCAGGAAGGCTATGGCAACGTCACTTCCACGATGGACCCGACCAAGGTGTGCGCCCTGCACCGCAGAGAGCCGTACGACCTGATCCTGCTGGACCTGCAAATGCCGGTGATGGATGGCTTCCAGGTGATCGAGGCCCTCAAGACCAATGACCGCGACGCCTATCTGCCGGTGCTGGTCATCACGGCTCAGCCGGGCCACAAGCTCCGGGCGCTCGATGCGGGCGCGCGCGACTTCGTGAGCAAGCCGTTTGACCTGGTCGAAGTCAAGACCCGCATCCGCAACATGCTGGAGGTGCGCCTGCTGTACAAGCGCCTGGAAGATTACAGCCAGGTGCTCGAGTCGGCCGTGCGCGAACGTACCGCCGAGTTGCGCGAGAGCGAAGCGCGCTACCGCAGCCTCACCGAACTGGCATCGGACTGGTACTGGGAGCAGGACGAGCACGGCAACTTCACCAAGGTCTCTGGCCCCGTGCTGGAGATGCTGGGCATCCGGGTCGATGGATTCGTCGCCGAAGCATCAGGCGAACCGGTGCCGGGCTGGAACGCCGACGAAAGGGCTGCGCTGCAGTCAGCCATTGCCGCGCGCAAGCCGTTCCTGGACTTCGTCTTCAGCCGCGTCAACCTCGATGGCTCGAAGCAGAAGTTCAAGGTCAGCGGCGAGCCGATGTTCGGTCCCGCTTGCCAGTTCCTGGGCTATCGCGGCATCGGCATCGAACTCAAGAGCCGTCATTGATCTTTCACTTTCGCGCTTTGTTTTGACTTTACGTGCGGCAGCGAACAGATGTATTTGACGCAGCCGCGTATGTTTGAAGCGATCAACCCTTATATTGGAACTCTCATGAACAAATCCCTTGCCCTGTCCGCCTCCCTGATCGCTTCGGTGTTCGCACTGTCAGCGTGCCAGCGCGATGTCGTCGTACCGCCGACCGTCGTGACGGTGCCGACGCCTGTTCCCGGCCCTGCGGGCGCACCGGGTGTTGCAGGCGATACAGGATCGACGGGCTCCACCGGATCCACGGGTGCAACCGGATCGACCGGATCGACGGGCTCCACCGGTTTCACAGGCGCAACTGGCTCCACCGGTTCGACCGGTGCCACGGGCAGCACCGGCGACACCGGTCAGCGTGGCCGCACGGGCGACACCGTCGTCATCGTGCCGGCACCCGCTGCGTCGCGCTGATCAACATCGCCGCACGGAGGCAGCCATTTCATCGACTCCCGCACGTCTGGTGGCCGATGGCGCCACCGCGCAGGTCACTGCGGATGCGGCAATAGCGGCGTGGACAGCCCTGCACGCCGCCCTTGCGCCGGTGATCGGGCAGGGTGGGGCGGCTGCCCTCTACAAGCGCGCGCTGCACCTGGCGCGCGCCGACTATCCCTGGCTTGCAGCCGTCTACGAAGGCACACCTGCGCCCGGCGATTTCAGCTCACTGGGCGTCGCCCTTGCTGCGCAGACCGCGCCGGTCGCTGCTGCCGCGCACGCCACGGTCTTGCGAACCCTGAACGACCTGCTTTCAACCCTGATAGGTCCCTCCCTCACGGAGCGCTTGCTCAAACCAGCCTCCCATTTACTTTCGGCCGGACCGGCCGTGCAGGACGCCTCCCCATGACCACCCAGAAAGCCGCTATCCACCGCCTGCGCACCGGCGTTCCAGGGCTTGACGACGTGCTCGGCGGGGGGCTGCCAGAGTTTTCCTTCAACGTGATTGCCGGAGCGCCCGGTTGCGGCAAGACGACGCTGGCCCACCAGATCATGTTCGCCCTGGCGTCCCACGCCTGTCCCGCGATCTATTTCACGGTTCTTGGCGAGCCGCCCCTGAAGATGCTGCGCTACCAGCAGCAGTTCGACTTTTTCGACGACACCAAGGTCAATGCCTGCGTGCGTTTCGTGAACCTGTCCGAGGAAGCTTCGACCGGTGACCTCTCAAAGGTGCTGGCGCGCATCGCGTCCGAAGTCGAAGCACACGGGCCGGGGCTGGTGATGGTGGACTCGTTTCGCTCGGTCGTGCTGGCCGGCGACGGCGGCAACTCGTTCATCACGCTGCAGTCGTTCGTGCAGCAGCTCGGCATGCTGATGACCAGCTGGCAGGCAACGTCCTTCCTGATCGGCGAGTACTTCACCGACACGGAGCCCAACCCGGTCTTTACTGTTGCGGACGGATTGATCTGGATGCGCCAGAGCGTCGAGCGCAACTCCGTCGTGCGCAAGATGGAGATCATGAAGATGCGCGGCCAGGCAACGTTGGCAGGCCTGCACACCTTCCGCATCGACGCCGATGGCTTGCGGGTTTTTCCGCCGCCGCAGCTGGCCGAACGCAGTGAGCCGTTCACTGCACTGGATGCGTCGCCGCGCCTGAGCATGGGCACCCCGGGGCTGGACGAGATGATGGGTGGCGGCCTGCCGCGCGGCTACTCGCTGCTGGTCGCGGGTCCGACAGGCTCCGGCAAGAGCGTGCTGGCGTCCCGGTTCCTGGTGGAAGGGGCGCGCAACGGAGAGTCGGGCGTCATCGCCGCATTCGAGCAGCGGCCCGGCAAGTCACGCGGGAGAGAACTGTCAGAGCTGATAGCGGCGGGCCGCGTCGGTGTCATCGATGCGCGCGCGCCCGGGCTGTCGGTGGACGAAATCGCAACGCTGCTGATTGCCGAGGTCAGGCGGCTCAATGCCGTGCGCGTCGTGATCGACTCGCTCTCCGGCTTCGAACTCGCATTGGCACCCACGTTCCGCGAGGATTTTCGGGAGTCGCTGTCACGTCTGGTCTCTGCACTCGCCAGCACCGGCGCTACCGTGCTCATGACGTCCGAGCTGGAAGACCGTTATGACGACCTGCGTTTCAGTCCTTACGGCACTGCATTCCTGACCGATGCCATCATCGTGCAGCGCTACATCGAGGTGGAAAGCCGCTTGAAGCGGGTGATTGCCGTGGCAAAGGTTCGCGACAGCGCGCACTCCAACGAGCTGCGCCTTTTCAGCATCGATGAGCAGGGCCTGAGCATCGGCTCGATGCTCGAAGGTTACGAGGGCCTGCTTGGCGGCCGGCCCACAATGCGGCGAGACAGATGACAGAAAGCGGCAGCGCCGAACCCGACGACGCGGCGCAGGCTGCGCGCACGCTCGCCTTGCTCATCGGACAGTCCGATGAGGTTCGAGCCGACTTGCAGGTGTTGCGCCGGGATCTGGCGCAGGTCGAGCGCGACTTCAATGCATCGCCGGGTGTGGTGATGCGCAAGGTCAACGAGCAACTGGTCATCGCAGCCATGAGGGCCGAAGCGATTGCAGAAGCTGCCACTGCCCGCCTGGGTGAAATGACCCGCTCGACCATGCCGGAGCGCAACAAGCAGCTCTTTCGCCGCGAACTGGATCACGATGCGAAGACATTGCGCGAAGCCAACGAGCGCCTCGTCATCGCCGCGCTGAGCTCACAGGAGCTGGAAGCCACGGCCGTGGAGGCGCATCGGCGGCAGGTCTCATTTCTGGCAACCGTGGCGCACGAGTTGCGCAATCCGCTCATGCCGCTGCGCCTGGCGGCCCTCATGCTCGACCGCGCGCGCACCGACGACCTCGCGCATGCGAAGCTGCAGGCCACGATCACAGGACAGGTCGCGCAAATGACCCGCCTGATCAGCGACCTGCTCGACGGTTCGCGCATCAGCACCGGCAAGTTCCGGCTGGAGCGGACACTGATCGATGTATGCAACGTGATTGCCCGCGCCATGGAGACCTGCCAGCCCGCGATGGACGCACGGCACCACAAGTTCACCAGCAGCGTGCCGTCCGGGCCGATCATGATGCTGGGCGACACCGTGCGCCTGGTGCAGGTGTTCAGCAACCTGCTGGAGAACTCGTCCAAGTATTCACCCGAGGGCGGCGAGATTTCGATGCACGTCACGGTCGAAGGCGGTGCGGTCGTGGTCACCATCCACGACAAGGGCATCGGCATTTCGGCCAAGGCACTGCCGCACGTCTTCGACATGTTCGTACGCGATGCGCAGGCCAGCGCAACGCACGACGGCCTGGGCATCGGGCTGGCGATCGTGCGCGAGCTGGTGCGCGCCCACGAAGGCGTCGTTACCGCGTCCAGCGCCGGCGAAGGAATGGGCAGCGAGTTTGTCGTCAAACTGCCCCTGGCCGTCGTTCATCCGACGGCCCCTGCCCCAAACCCCGTTCGGTAGCGGTTACTGACGCGGTTCGCCGCGCTCGTTGACCGAGATCGTCGAACCGGGCGCCGCGCTCATCTGCAGGTTGTGGTCACGGCCGCGGAAGTTGTAGGTCACGTCCCAGTAAGCCGGTGTTCCGCTGGTGGTGTTCTCGCAGCGGCGCACGTCGCGGCTGCCCATCTGGCCATTGCCCGCCACGTTGGAGCCGATCACGCCGCCGGCGACTGCGCCGCCCACGGTCGCCAGGTCCTTGCCCGATCCGCCGCCCACCTGGTGACCCAGGATGCCGCCGATCAGGGCGCCCGCAATCGTGCCGCCGACATTGCGGCCGCTGTCTTGCGAGACCTGCTGGCGCTCGACCCAGCAACGCTCGGTGGCTGCGCCCATCACAGCGCGCACTTGCGTCACCGGTGCGGCGTAAACGCGCTCGTTGGCCCGACGGCGGTATTCGTAATTGGCAACCGGCTGGGGCGTCGGCGCTTCGTTGTCATAGCGGCGGTTGCGGGCCGGGCGCACTGACGAAATGCTGTTTTCCATGCCCATCGCACGCAGGGAGTCGTAATTGCCGGGGCGCAGCAAGGTGCAGCGGCCGTCAAAGCGTGCGTCCTCGCAGACTTCCCAGCGGCCCTTGTCCACGACGACCGACGATGCGCGGTCGTTGAAGCCGATGCGCGCGAAGTTCTCGACCTGCGTGGCGGTAGTAAAGGCGCGGCCGCGATAGCCCTCGCCTTCATAAAATGTGACTTGTGCCATGGCTTGCGTGCCGAGCACCAGTGCGCTGGCGGCCAGTGCGATCTTGAGTTTGCGGTTCATTGGGTTGTCTTTTCCTGTGCGGAGCGTCGATAGGCACCGGAAAGCGGCGCCCTGTCCACACGGTGCGCGCATGAGCTTGGGCCGTCTGTGCGATCTCGCACATTGGCGCATGAAGCGATGTTGTCCTACGCGGCGGCTGGCTCTTCGGTACGCCAGCGCACAGACCACGAAAGGCCCCCATTGCCCAATGCATGGGTTGACGCCGTCATCCGCTCTGGTGAGTTTCTCGCCGGGCCGTTAAACGAGATTCCTGGAGATTCACCATGACCCAATTCGCACGCATTTCCGTCCTTGTCGCCGCTGTCGCCCTCACCGCACTGGCCGGCTGCGCCTCCACGCAAAAGCATGAAAGCACCGGCCAGTACATCGACGACACCGCCATCACCACTGGCGTGAAGGCCGCGATCTTCAATGAGCCCACGCTCAAGTCCGCCGAGATCAACGTCGAGACGTTCAAGGGCCGCGTTCAGCTGAGCGGCTTCGTTTCGAGCCGCGCCAACATCGACCGCGCCGTTACCGTCGCCCAGGGCGTGCGTGGCGTGACCTCGGTCGCCAACGACATGCGCGTGAAGTAAAGCCCCTCAGCTCACCCGGCAGATCTTGAGCATGTTGGTGCCCCCCGGGGCGCCCATGGGCTCACCGCAAGTGATCGCGTAGATGTCGCCGGCGGCCATGATGCCGCGGCGCTTGAGGTGCTCTTCTGCTTCGCCCAGGGCCCGGTCGCGATCGACGCTCTGGTCCATGAGGAGCGGCCGCACATTGCGGTAGAGCGCCATCTTGCGCTGCGTCGCGAGCTTGGGCGTGAGCGCAAAGATGGGAATGTGGATGCGGTGGCGGCTCATCCACAGCGGCGTCGAGCCGGAGTCGGTGAGTGCCACGATGGCCTTGCAGCCCAGGTGATGCGCCGTGAAGAGCGCACCCATGGCAATCGACTGGTCGATGCGGCTGAAGTTCATGCCGGTGAAATCGGCGTCGAGCTTCACGTCTTCGGCCTTCTCGGCTTCCACGCAGATATTCGCCATCTCGATGATGGTTTCCAGCGGGTAGTTGCCGGCTGCGGTTTCCGCGCTCAGCATCACCGCATCGGTCCCGTCGAGCACGGCATTGGCCACATCGCTGACTTCAGCACGTGTGGGCACCGGCGCGTGGATCATCGACTCCATCATCTGCGTTGCCGTGATCACGACCTTGTCGTGCTCGCGCGCCATGCGGATCATGCGTTTTTGCAGCGCCGGCACGGCTGCGTTGCCCACTTCAATGGCCAGGTCGCCGCGCGCCACCATGATGCCGTCGCTCGCCTTGAGGATGGCTTCGAGGTTGGGAATCGCCTCGGCGCGCTCGATCTTCGCAATCAGGCCCGGCCGATGGCGAAATTCCGCGCCCGCCACATTGCACAGCTGGCGTGCCATTTCCATGTCGGTCGCGTTCTGCGGAAAACTCACCGCCACGTAGTCGGCCTGGAAAGCCATCGCCGTGCGGATGTCTTCCATGTCCTTGGCCGTCAGCGCAGGCGCGGTGAGTCCGCCGCCCTGCTTGTTGATGCCCTTGTTGTTGGACAAGTAACCGCCCTGCTTCACGGTGGTCAGCACCTGCTCGCCAAGCACCTTGTCGACGGTGAGCATGATGAGACCATCGTTGAGCAGCAGCAGGTCGCCGGCCTTCACATCGCGCGGCAGTTCCTTGTAATCCAGGCCCACGCCGTCGATATCGCCAGGCTCGGTGCGGGAAGCGTCCAGCACGAACTTCGCGCCCAGCTGCAGCAAGACCTTGCCTTCGGCGAACTTGCCCACGCGGATCTTGGGGCCCTGCAGGTCGGCCATGATCGCGACCTCGCGGCCGGCTCGCTGGGCGGCTTCGCGCACCAGCGCTGCGCGGTCGATGTGGTCCCGCGACTTGCCATGGCTGAAGTTCAGGCGAACCACATTCACGCCGGCGCGGATCATCTGCTCAAGCAGTGCCGGGTCGCTGGAAGCGGGGCCGAGTGTTGCAACAATCTTGGTGGCGCGACGTGCCATGTGAGCTTTCTTTGGAACGGGAGAGGCATTCTCGCCCAGAAGCGGTGACGGGTGAGTGACGAAGCTGCCTCAGCGATTGACCTCGGCAGCACGCCGGGTCAGGATCTCGAACGCGGGGAGCGTCTTGCCTTCCAGGATTTCCAGGAATGCGCCGCCACCCGTGGAGATGTAGCCCACATCCTTTTCGATGCCGTATTTGGCGATGGCCGCCAGCGTGTCGCCGCCGCCCGCAATGCTGAACGCCGGGGACTTCGCAATCGCTCGCGCGATCGTTTCCGTGCCATGCGCGAACGCGTCGAATTCGAAGACACCGACCGGACCGTTCCAGACGATGGTGCCGGCCGACATCAACTGCTTCGCGAGGCGCGCGGCCGTGTCGGGGCCGATGTCCAGGATGAGGTCGTCGGGCTCCACGTCCGCGGCCGCCTTGACGGTGGCAACAGCGTCGGCGGCGAAGGTCTTGGCAGTGACGACATCGGTGGGAATGGGCACTTCGGCGCCACGCGCCTTCATCGCATCGATCACCGCGCGGGCTTCGCTCACCAGGTCGGCTTCTGCCAGTGACTTGCCGATCGGCAGGCCCGCGGCGAGCAGGAACGTATTGGCAATGCCGCCGCCCACGATGAGCTGGTCGACCTTGCCCGCCAGGGCCTTGAGGATGGTGAGCTTCGTGGACACCTTGGAGCCCGCGACGATCGCAGCGAGCGGCCGCTTGGGATGGGCGAGCGCCTGGGTGATCGCGTCGATCTCGGCCGCCAGCAGCGGGCCGGCGCACGCAATCTTTGCGTACTGCGCGATACCGTAAGTCGACGCTTCCGCGCGATGCGCTGTGCCGAAGGCGTCGTGCACGAAGATGTCGCACAGCGCGGCCATTTTCTGCGCCAGCTCGGGGTTGTTCTTTTTCTCGCCCTTGTTGAGGCGGCAGTTCTCCAGCAACACGACCTGGCCTGGCTTCACGTCAACGCCCTCGACCCAGTTGCTCAGCAGCGGCACATCGCGGCCCAGCAGTTCGGACAAGCGTTTGGCCACGGGGGCGAGCGAGTCTTCGGGCTTGAATTGGCCTTCGGTCGGGCGGCCCAGATGCGACGTCACCATCACGGCAGCATTGGCCTTGAGCGCCATCTCGATGCAGGGCACCGATGCGCGAATGCGCGTGTCTTCGGTGATGTTGCCCGCGTCATCCTGCGGAACGTTGAGGTCGGCGCGGATGAACACGCGCTGGCCGCTCGCGCGGCCCTGGTTGCAGAGATCGGAAAAGCGCAGGACGTTCATGAAGGCTCGCTCGCTGGTGGATGGGACACAGCGCCCGGCCGGGCGCTGAATGGGGCACAGCCGATCATTTTAAGAGCGCGCTACCAGCCCAGCCCCAGATGCAGCGGCAGGTACACCGCCATGCCGCCCATGATCGTGAGCAGCACGTTGCGCTTCCAGAAATACAGGGCCGCCCCCACCGGCGCGGCGAAGAGACGCGCGTCCTGCCAGGTGTTCACGAACACGCCGGCCTGCATCACCACCTCGGGCGCAACCACACCGGCCAAAGCGGCGACCGGCGCGTATTGAAGCGCGCGGTCAGCCCACGGCGGCAGGCTCCAGGGCTTGTCGAGGATGAAGAAGAAGCACCGCGTGAGCACCGTCACGGCGGCGAGGCCGACGATGACCAGCAGGGTCCACAGGTCTGTGCGCGCAGCCATGTCGCTACGACGCCTGGCGCCAGGATTGCGGCGCCTTCTTTTCGAGCCAGAAGCTCACGAACACCGCCACGGCAATGGCCGCGACGATGTTGAGCTTGAGCGGCAGCGAGTACGCCGCCACTGCAGCTGCGCCTGCGACCAGCGCCGACAGCTTGCGCAAAGGAGTGTTCGCCAGCGAACAGAGGATGCCGACCAGGCACAGCACTCCCGCGAAGCCCAGCCCCCAGGAAGTAGGAATGAGATTGCCCAGCACGATGCCGATGACGCTGGACCCCATCCAGCTGGTCCAGGTGACGAAGTAGTTGCCCGACAGATAAGCCTCCTGCTCACGCCGCTCGGCATCGCCCTCTGGCGGCTTTGGAAAGCGGCGGGTGAACATCGCGTAGGTCATGTCGGCCGTGAGGAAGCCATGGGTCATGCGTCGCCAGCGCGGCATGTGCATCAGGTAGGGCCGCAGGTGCAGGCTGAACACGACGAAGCGCAGGTTGACGCAAAAGCCCGTCGCCAGGATCACCCAGAATGGCGCGCCGGCCACGATCAGCGGGATCGCTGCCAGCTGCGAACTGCCCGCGTAAACGAGAAACGTCATGGCCAGCGCCTCGATCACGCTCATGCCCGACTTGACCATCGCCACGCCCGTCATCAGGCCCCATGCCGCAATGCCGGTGGCCAGCGGAACCATGCTCCGGCCGGCCTCGCGAAAGGCGGGGTGGGCGTAGTTGTCGCGCAGGAAAAACACTGCGGCGACTAAGCGGAAGCTGCGCCGGCGGGCTCGAAAGCCATTCCCGGCTTGAACTCGAAGCCGCGCAGGAAATCGGCGACTGCGAGGCGCTTGCCTCCGGGGCGCTGCACCTGCGTGACGTGCAATACGCCCTGGCCGCACTGCACGTCGAACCCCCCGCCGGCAACGGCGAGGATCTGGCCCGGCGCTGCGGTGGCAGTGGCAGTGGTTTCCACCGGTTGCGCTGACCAGATCTTGACCAGTTCGCCCGCGAGCAGACCCGTGGCGCCGGGGAAGGGATCGAACGCACGGATGCGCCGCGCAATCACCGCTGCGGCCTGCGACCAGTCGATCGCGGCTTCGGCCTTTTCGATCTTGTGCGCGTAGGTCACGCCCTGTTCGGGCTGCTTGACGGGCCTGAATCCGCCGCAAGCAGCGAGCTCCAGCGCTTCGACGATCAGCCGGCCACCCAGTGTTGCCAGCTTGTCGTGCAGCACGCCGGTGGTGTCGTTGTCCGAAATGGCCACGCGCTCTTCCAGCAGCATGTCGCCCGTGTCCAGCCCCGCATCCATTTGCATGATCGTGACGCCGGTCTCGGTGTCGCCCGCTTCAATCGCGCGGTGGATGGGCGCCGCGCCGCGCCAACGCGGCAGCAATGAAGCATGGATGTTCAGGCATCCCAGGCGCGGTGCATCGAGCACCCATTGCGGCAGGATCAGTCCGTAGGCCGCAACGACCATCACATCTGCATGGGCCGCCTCGATCGCTTGCTGCGCTGCACGGGCGTCGTCCGGGTACTTGCCATCCAGACGCAAGCTGCGCGGCTGCGCAACGGCTATGCCGTGCTGGGTGGCGAACTGCTTGACCGGCGATGCCTGCAGCTTCATGCCGCGACCCGCCGGTCGGTCAGGCTGCGTCAGCACCAGCGCAATATCGAAGCCCGCCGCATGCAGGCGCTCCAGCGCCACGCGGGCGAATTCAGGCGTTCCCGCGAAAACCAGGCGCATCGAAGATCAGTTCCTGTCGTTGGGTGCGTTCACGAATTCCATGCCGGGGTGGGCGCGCTGCACGACGCTGCGTTCGTCAAGGTACACGTAATAGAACATGTCGCTGCGCTGCACGTCGCGCCAGCGGTAAGTCAGGATGGGACCGCGCCAACTTGACACGCTGTCGACCCACGCGGGGCGGCCGAATTCGCGCTCGACGTCGTCACGCGTCCACTTGCCGACTTCGATGCGGTTGAAGTTGCCTTCGGTCAGGACCTGCCGCGACCCGATGACCTTGCCCGACGAATCGACATCGACCATCCAGGCAAACTGGCCGACGGGCTGCATCGAATACTGCAGGCGCTCACCGCTGGCGAGCTTGACGACCCGTTGCGGCTGGCCCATGCGTTCGATCACCTGCTGCCGGGGTGTGCCGGGCGCAAACTCGTAGCTGGCGAACGGCCCGCCGGCGCAGCCCGCGAGTAGAACGACGGTAGCGGCAGCAGCCCAGAGTGTCTTGTACATAGAAGTGGATTGACAGGCGCGTCAGGCCCGTTCGGTATCGCGCCGCGCCTTGAGCATCTTGGTCTTGATGCGGTTGCGCTTGAGCGGTGAGAGGTATTCGACAAAAACTTTCCCGAGCAGGTGGTCCATCTCGTGCTGGACGCACACCGACAAAAGGCCCTCGGCTTCGATTTCGCGCGACTGGCCCTCGCCATCCAGTGCCTTGACCTTGATCCGCGATGCGCGTTCGACGCCGTCATAAATGCCGGGAACCGACAGGCAGCCTTCTTCGTTCATCTGCTTTTCGGGGCTGTACCAGGTGATCTCGGGGTTGATCAGCACCAGCGGCGCATTTCGCTCTTCCGAGACGTCGATGACGACCACGCGTTCATGCACGTCGACCTGGGTCGCGGCAAGGCCGATGCCGCTCGCGTCATACATGGTTTCGAGCATGTCGGCGACCAGCTGACGGATGCGGCCGTCGACCGAGGCGACCGGGCGGGCGACAGTGTGCAGCTTGGGATCGGGAAAGCAAAGAATGGGAAGGAGGGCCATGGTAAGAAAAGGTAGCTGTCGCTATTTTCGCCACTTTTGGCCGCTCTGGCAGGGCCCGGGCGGCATAAACGTTGCCCAATCAAGGGCTTGAGCGCAGAATCGCCAGTACTTTGTCAAGACTTTTGGCCGCCTCGGGTCTCCCCGACGGTCGCAGCCCGCAAATGAAAATACACAGCCAGAACTCATCCGCAGCCTCGCAAATTGTGCCGGTATCACGCCGCGCCCTGCCCACTGTGGTCGCGCTGGCGGCGTTTGCTGCGAGCCTCTTGCCGATGAGCGTTGCGGCCCAGAATTTCCCCATCACCCCCGGCCAGCGCTCGACCGCGCAGCAGGTTGCCCAGCAAGGCGTGCCGCTCTCCGAGCTGGCACCCAACGCCCCCGACGAATACACGGTCAAGCGCGGCGATACGCTGTGGGCGATTTCCGCAATCTTCCTCAGGAGCCCGTGGCGCTGGCCCGAGCTGTGGGGCATGAACATGGAACAGGTGCGCAATCCCCACCTGATCTTCCCCGGTCAGTTGCTGGTGCTGGAAAAGAAAGACGGCAGGGCCATCCTTCGCATGGGCCGCGGGCCTGCCGGAGCAGAGCCGACCGATACGGTCCGTGTCTCGCCCCGCGTGCGCGTCGAATCCATGGCCGACCTGTCGGTCCCTGCGCTGAAGACCCACCTGATCGAGCCGTTCCTGGCCGAAGCACTCATCATCGACGAAGCCACGCTGCTGGCCGCTCCGCGCATCGTGGCCGGACCGGAAGAACGCGTGCTGATCACCCGGGGCGACCGCGCCTATGCACGCGGCCTGGTGACAACGCCGCTCAAGCAACGGGTCACCGGCCGGGCCGACGACTACCGCGTGTTTCGCAATGCCAGGCCGCTCAAGGACCCGCTGACCAACGTCGTGCTCGGCTATGAGGCGATGTACCTCGGCCGTGCCCAGCTCGTTCGCGATGAGAGCATCGAGCCCGTGCGCGCATCCAGCGGCAAGTCCGAAAACACCGTGATCCCCGGCACCATCGACATCACCGCCGCCAAGGAAGAAATGCGCGTCGGCGACCGCCTGCTGCCTGAGCCCGCACGCCAGTTCCAGGCCTACGTTCCGCACGCGCCGTCCATGCCCGTGGATGCAGCCATCGTTTCGGTTTATGGCGACGCTGTTTCGTTCGTCGGCCAGAACCAGGTGGTAGTGATCAACAAGGGCACAGCCGATGGCGTGGAAGTCGGCCATGTCATGGCGATCCTGCGCGACGGCGAACGCCGCATCGACCGGACGCAGCCCGGTGAACGCACCAACATCAAGATCCCCGACGAACGCACCGGCCTGCTCATGGTGTTCCGGCCGTTCGACAAGCTCTCTTACGCACTCGTCCTGGAAATCTCCAGCACCGTCAAGGTAGGCGACCGGGTCGTCAATCCGCGCTAAACGGACCTTGCCGATGGAACGAGGGGAGCTGGCCGCATGGCTGCGCCTGGCATTGACGCCGGGCGTCGGAAACACGACTGCGCGGCGCCTGCTCGCCGCGTTTGGCCTGCCTGGGGCCATCTTTTCGCAATCGCCCCAAGGCCTGGCAACTGTGGTCGGCCCGGCACAGGCCAAGGCCCTTGGCGAAGAACCGGCGGGTCTTGCGGATTTGCTCGAGGCGACCTGGCAATGGCTGCACCAGGACGACGGACTCGAGCGCCGCATCATTGCGCTGGGTGACGCCCACTATCCCGAGCTGTTGCTCAACACGGCCGATCCTCCGCTGATGCTGCACCTGATGGGTCGCACGCGCGCACCCTGGCCGCCATCGCTCGCCATCGTCGGCAGCCGCAACCCGACGGCGCAGGGGCTGGTCAACGCCAAGCAGTTCGCCCGCAGCTTTGCGCAATCCGGTCTCACCGTCATTTCGGGGTTGGCCCTGGGCGTTGACGGGGCCGCGCATGAAGGTGCACTGGAAGGCGCGGGCGCCGATACCGCCGAATCCACCCTGGCCACCATCGCCGTTGTCGGCACGGGTCTCGATCGCGTATACCCCAGCCGACATCTGGCGCTCGCGCACCGGATCGCGCGCTCGGGCCTGATCATGAGCGAGTACGCCATCGGCACGCCCCCGCTGCCCGAGAATTTCCCGCGGCGCAATCGCATCATCGCGGCCTTGAGCCAGGGCACGGTCGTGGTGGAGGCGGCATTGAAATCCGGCTCGCTCATCACCGCGCACCAGGCGCTGGAAATGGGCCGCGAGGTCTTCGCGATTCCGGGCTCGATTCATTCGCCCCAATCGCGCGGCTGTCACGCCTTGCTCAAGCAGGGCGCCAAGCTCGTCGAGACCGCGCAGGATGTGCTCGAAGAATTGAAACTGCCGGTTGCACATGCATCGGACCGGTCGCAATCGCGATCGGCAGCGAACGACGAGAGCGATGAAAGCGGGGAAAGCAATCCGCTGCTCGAAGCACTCGGCTTCGATCCGGTCAGCCTCGATGCACTGATCGCACGCACCGGCATCAGCGCGTCTGAACTCCAGGCGCGCCTGCTCGAGCTGGAACTGGCCGATGAAGTCGCCCGGCTTCCGGGCGGACTCTTCCAGCGCATCGCACACGCCTGAGGTCTCGGTGCAACACTTGCGCGCGAACGCCCGCGCGTTCGAAGTTCTGGGCTATATTGGACCCATGTTCGAAGTGCTCGTTTTTGTTTACGAGAACTACTGGCGAGGCGATGCCTGCCCTGAGTCCACGCTGCTGGAGCGAAAGCTCAGCGCGCACGGCTTCGAAGCCGACGAAATCCACGACGCCCTCATCTGGCTCGACGGCCTGAACCTCGCGGCCCAGAGTGCCGGTGCCGGTGCCGGCCAGCCCGAAGACAAGCCCCAGCCCCCCGAAGTCCACCTGCCGTCCGCGGACAGCATGCGGATCTACTCGATCACCGAGCAGGACAGGCTGGGCGCGCAGTGCCTGGGATTCATCTCGTTCCTCGAATCGGCGGGCGTGCTGCCTGCCGCCATGCGCGAGATCGTGATCGAACGCGCGATGGCTGCGCCGGGCGGAACGGTGCCGATCGACGACCTGAAGATCATCGTGCTGATGGTGTACTGGAGCTTCGGCCATGAGCCCGATGCGCTGGTGCTCGATGAACTCTGCGAACCTGCCCAAGGACGGCTCGCGCACTGAACTGCGCGACCCTTACTGCAACAGTCTTTCCGGATTGGCATCGAGCTTGGCCAGCGCATCGCGGGTGGCCCGCACCGTGAGCGCTTCCTCTTCGGCTGGCAACAACAAGCCGGCTTGCAGGTAAGACGCCAGCCGTCGGTTCTGCAGCAGGTAGCTGCGCCCGCCAGGCGCAGCGAACAGGTGCAACTGCTTGCGGTCGCTGCGCCACACGTATTGCACCTGCGCGGTAGCGCCGTTGTGGTCGAGCGCGAACCAGTTGCCCAGCGGCAGCTCGGTGGCCCACGCCAGCATGGCCTGGCTCGGTCGCGAGCCGCCGTCGGCGACGACTTCAATGTTGGACGCATCGATGCCCAGCATCATCTCTATGCTTTCCTGGTCCAGCGGAAGGTCGGTCGTCGGGTCGTCCGCGACAAAGTCTTCCAGGTGCGCGAGCCGCTTGGCCATCGACTCGATCTGGTCCTGCGGGATCGATTCGGTCTTGGACAGGAACGCGTCGGCCAGCGTGTCGCCGATCGCCTTGATCTGCGCCTCCTGCGCGGGCCCCTCGATGTTGACAAGCGTCATCCCCTTGCGCAGGCGCTGCAACAGCGCCGGCAGGTCCTTGATCACGCGAGCGCGCTCGGCGCGATTGGGCTTGGCACTGGCCGCCCAGACCAGTTCGGAAGCCGACGCCTTGAGCGCCAGCGTGTCCGGATGCTGCGGACCATGCCGGATGGCAGCCATGGCCAGCACCTCGGCCCATATCTTGAAGAGAAAGTCGCGAATCTCGCCCCGGATCGGCAGGTCATTGAGCATCGATCGCAACTCGATCGTGTACTGGATGGCCAGCGTTTCCTTCTGCTCGACCTGTTGCGCGACACTGACCAGCTTTTGCGTGTCGCCGTGCTCGGTCAGGAAGCGGGATAGAAATTTCTGGAATTCGTCATAGACCAGCTGGAAGACCCGGCGGCCCGTTTCGGGGTACTGCTCGATCACCTGGACGACGCGCTTGATTTCGACTTCAAGTGTCGTGCCGCCTATGGTCGCCGCGTTGAAGCCCATGACCACGGAACCCATGCGGTCGATCAGTTGGCGCGCGGGATGTTCGAGCGATCCGAAGAACTCCGGCTCGGCGATGGCGACGCGCAGCACCGGCATCTGCAGGCGGGCGAACCAGACGCGCACCGCGGGCGGAATGCGCTCTTCGGACAGGATGCTCTGGAACATGAGGGCGACGATTTCAATCGTCGCTTTTTCGGTCTGGGTGTTCGCCTTCTTCTTGAGTTCGCCGGTGCGACGCCGAAGATCGACCGCGACTTCCTGGACTGCGGCGTCGTCATAGATCACGACTTCGTGCGCCGCGACCTGGCTCGGCGTGGCGGCCATTTGCGTGGAGTGAGCCGCCTGTGTCGCCTGGTGCTGCTGCAGCGCCTCGGCCAGCGCGGGTGAGGGCCGGGTGACGGGCACCGCCGGGTCGAAGCCCGCAATGCGGTCGGTCAGCAGGCGCTTGAGCTGGCCCAGGACACCGCTCGCCCTTGCGCGAGCACGAGCCAGTGGAGGACTCGAGGTCATCATCCGCGTTTCGTCGGCGACGCCTGCGCCCTGGCGCGACGAGGGGCCGGACCCGTGATGCGCCATGCCTGCGGCGCCGCCGGAGCCGCTACCGCCCGAGCCGCCGCCGCCCTGATAGCCGCCGCCCTGGTAGCTCCCCTGACGACCCTGTGAGCCATGCGCTCCCGGCTCGCTGGAACCGCCGCCCATGCCACCACCGCCGCCCGGCTGTCCACCGGGGCCGCCGCCATAGGCAGAACCGCCGACACCACCCGAGCCTCCCGCGCTGCCGCCTCGGCCGGCCGGCCCAGCCGGGCCTCCTGCGGTACCGTAACCGCCTTGGCTACCCTGGTCGCCGTAGCCGCCACCAGCGCCTGCGCCGCCCGAACTTGCGCCAGAGCCACCACCGAAAGCACCGCCACCATGAGCTGCGCCGGTTCCAGCGCCCGAACCGTAGCCACCGCCACCGCCACCGCCACCGCCACCACCGACGCCTTCGCCTCCACCTCCACCGCCAGAAGGGCTGTTGCCCCCGCCGGCGTAGCCGCCATACCCACCCTGGCTGCCGTATTGGCCCGACTGGCCTGGCTGGCCTGGCCGGCCGGACTGTCCAAAATCACCCGGATGGGAGCCTGGGCCCGAGTCGGTGCGACCGGAATTGGGGTCTGCGGCCGCAGCGGCTTCGGCGCGCCGTGGGGTTGGCGACGAGCTGGTGCGCTTCACGCGCGCCGCCAGGTCGATGTCCTTGAGCACGCCCTGCTCGATCAGGAAATCGTTGGTGGCCTTGTAGGCCTTGGGCACATGTTCAGCCAACTGCTTCTGCACGGTCTCCTGAACCAGCGCCCAGATTTCGCGAGTGAGTCCGGCTGACGTCCATTGCTCGATGAGCATCTGTGCCAGCGCTTCGGGTCGCAACACGTCAGACGGTCCGGGTTCGTCCGGGCCGTCCAGGTACTGCATCCGCACGCGAAGTTCGTTGGCCTCGAAAGACGTCTTCTCCTGGATGGAAAGGGCGATGCGGCCGGCCAGGATCTTGTTCTCGACGACATCGTCGCCGATCAGTTCAAAATCGATTGCGTCAAGCCGCACGCGCGCGGTGGCAGTTGGCGGCACCACGGCTTTTCGCCAGGCCGAAACGATGGTCTTGCCCCAGAGGGCGCCCTTGCGTTCGAAGTCGAGCAGGGCATCGCGCCGCTCATACATCTCGCGCGAGCCGCCAGCACTTTCGGTGAGTTCTGAAAGGCGGGCGCGCACGGCCTGCAACATCGGGACAACACAAGCCTGCGCCTGCGCCACGAAATGCTCACGCGCCTGCCGTGCAAGGCGGGCAGCGGTTTCGCGGGGCAGCTGCGGATCGTTCACAGATGCCTTGCGTCCTTAAACGGTGGCGCCAGCGTTGGGATCCGCAGGATCCTCGTCCTTCTTGGCAACCGACTTCACGAGGTCTTCGCGCTTGATGCCAAGCCACATGGCAATGGCAGCGGCGACGAACACCGATGAGTAGATGCCGAACAGGATGCCGATCGTGAGTGCCATCGCGAAGTAGTGCAGCGTCGGCCCGCCAAAGAGCAGCATCGACAACACCATGATCTGCGTGCTGCCGTGCGTGATGATCGTGCGGCTGATAGTGGACGTGATCGCGTTGTCGATGATCTGGATCGTCGTCATCTTGCGGTAGCGCCGGAAGTTCTCGCGAATCCGGTCGAAGATCACCACCGATTCGTTGACCGAGTAGCCGAGCACCGCCAGCACTGCCGCGAGCACCGCCAGCGAGAACTCCCACTGGAAGAACGCGAAGAAGCCCAGGATGATGATGACGTCATGCAGGTTGGCGATGATGGCCGCCACCGCGAACTTCCACTCGAAGCGAAACGCGAGGTACACCATGATGCCCACGACCACCATGCCCAGGGCCTTGAGGCCATCGGTCGCGAGTTCTTCGCCGACCTGCGGCCCGACGAACTCGGTGCGCCGCTGGGTGACGCCGGGGTCCTGCGCCTTCAGCGCCGCCATCACTTTTTCGCTCTGCTGCGCCGAGCTCACGCCCTTTTGCGCAGGCAGGCGAATCATGACGTCACGCGAGGTGCCGAAGTTCTGGACCTGCACATCGGCAAAGCCCAGGTCGGAGACTGTCTTGCGCACCTTTTCGACGTCTGCGGCCTGCGAGTAGCCCACTTCCATGACCGTGCCGCCAGTGAACTCCACCGACAGGTGCAGCCCCTTGGTGACGAGGAAAAACACCGCTGCCGCGAACGTCAGGAACGAGATGATGTTGAACACCAGCGCGTTTTCCATGAATGGAATGTCGCGCCGGATCTTGAAGAATTCCATGAGGTCGCTTCCCTATTCGGCTTTGGTTATAGCGCCATCGGCATCGGGGCGCCAGACCGTGCCGATCGACACAGACTTCAGCTTCTTCTGGCGGCCGTACCAGAGGTTCACAAGGCCCCGCGAGAAGAACACCGCAGAGAACATCGACGTCAGGATGCCGATGCAGTGAACCACCGCAAAACCGCGCACCGGCCCGGAGCCGAACGCAAGCAATGCGACGCCTGCGATCAGGGTCGTGATGTTGGAGTCGAAGATGGTGCCCCACGCGCGTTCGTAGCCCGCATTGATCGCGGCCTGGGGTGACGCACCACTGCGCAATTCCTCTCGCACCCGCTCGTTGATCAGCACGTTGGAGTCGATTGCCATACCCAGCGCAAGCGCCATGGCCGCCATGCCCGGCAGCGTCAGTGTTGCCTGCAGCATCGAAAGTATCGCCACCAGCAGCAACAGGTTCACCGCCAGCGCCAGGCCGGAGAACATACCAAAGAGGCCGTAGTAAACCGCCATGAACAAGCAGATCACCGCAAAACCCCAGGCGACGCTCTGGAAGCCCTTGGTGATGTTCTCGGCGCCCAGCGTGGGGCCGATGGTGAATTCCTCGATGATTTCCATTGGAGCTGCGAGCGATCCGGCCCGCAGGAGCAGCGCGACGTCGGCCGCTTCAACCGTGGTCATGCGGCCCGAGATCTGCACCCGGCCGCCGCCGATTTCGCTGCGGATCACCGGAGCCGTGACGACTTCGCCCTTGCCTTTTTCGAACAGCAGGATCGCCATGCGCTTGCCGATGTTCTCGCGCGTGATGTCCTTGAAGATGCGCGAACCCTTGGCATCCAGGGTCAGGTGCACGGCGGCTTCCTGGGTCTGGTTATCAAAGCCGGGCTGCGCATCGGTCAGGTTGTCGCCGGTGAGGATCACCTGCTTCTTGACGATGACGGCCTGGCCGCTGCGCTCGAGGTATTTCTCCGCGCCAAAAGGAACCGGCCCGCCGCCGAATTCGGCAGTGCGTGCTTCGGCGCTGTCATCGACGAGGCGAACCTCAAGCGTTGCCGTGCGGCCCAGGATGTCCTTGGCCTTGGCGGTGTCCTGCACGCCCGGCAGCTGCACGACGATGCGGTCGGTGCCCTGCTGCTGGATCACCGGCTCGGCCACGCCGAGTTCGTTGATCCGGTTGTGCAGCGTGACCATGTTCTGCTTGAGGGCCTGGTCCTGCACGCGGCGTGCGGCGTCGGCCTTGATGGTCAGGGTGAGTTTGTATTCGGTGCCTTCGGGGGTTTCGACGGCCTGCAGGTCTGGCAACTGGTCGGCGATCACGGCCTTGGTGGCCGCAAGCGTCTGCTGGTCGCGCACACGCACTTCGATGGCCTGGCCGTTGCGGTTGATGCCGCCATGCCGCACGCTCTTTTCGCGCAGCAGCGTGCGCAAGTCGCCCGATAACGATTCCGCCTTCTTGGTGAGCGCTGCCTGCATGTCCACCTGCAGCATGAAGTGCACGCCACCGCGCAGATCGAGGCCCAGGTACATGGGCGCAGCGCGAAGCGCCGTCAACCAGGGGGGCGATGCCGACAGGAGGTTGAGCGCAACGACGTATTGCGGATCGGCCGGGTCAGGAACGAGCGCCTTCTGGATTGCATCCTTGGCCTTGAGTTGCGTGTCGCCGCTGTCCACGCGCACCTTGATGGAGGCAGGGTCCAGCGTGATCGCCAGCGGCTTGATGCCGGCGGCGGCGAGCGCCTGCTCGACCCGGGTCTGCGTCGCCGAATCGACCTTGATCGTGGCTTTGCTGGAAGACACCTGCACGGCAGGCGCCTCGCCAAAGAAATTGGGAAGCGTGTAGATCGCCCCAATCAACAGCGCGACCAGGATGATCGCGTACTTCCAGACCGGGTATCTGTTCACTTCATCGTGCCCTTGGGCAGCACTTGCGCGACTGCGCTGCGCTGCACCTGCAATTCGATGCCGTTGGCGACTTCCAGCGTGAGCGTGCTGTCGCCCAGCTTGGTCACCTTGCCGATTACGCCACCGATGGTGGCGATTTCATCGCCCTTTGCCAGCGCATCGATCATGGTGCGGTGCTCCTTCTGGCGCTTCATCTGGGGACGGATCATCAGGAAGTAAAGGACAGCCAGCATCACCAGGAAAAACGGCGCCTGCGACAGCAGGGCGGACATCTCACCACCGCCGGCGGCGGGAGCGGTTTGGGCATAGGCAGTGGAAATGAACACAGTGGCTCCAGGACAAAATCGTTGAAACGCAGCGCCTGCTGTCGGGCAGGCGCGCGGGCGGCGCCATCGGTGGGCGCAACATTCGATTGTATGCGGCGGGCGCGAACCAATTGGTTCTAACCCGGTGCGAAACCGGGGGTTTCCCCTCGCAAGTGGCCTAAACCTGCAGGATGCCGATGCCCGCCCAGCCTTGGTCCTGCGCCTGGACGATCTCCCGGGTACTGTCCGGATGGGCGGCCTTGATCTGGCGCCACAACACATCGACCTGGCTCGTCGCCTCGCGGTGCGGGACCACATCGTGGAAGACGATAAACCCGCCGGGGCGCACGATGTCCTTCCACAGCTCGAAATCGCGCGTGACGCCTTCCAGGCGGTGATCGCCGTCGATGAACAGGATGTCGGCCTGCCGGCCTCCAAGCAGGCCAAGCACCTCTGCCTTGGTTTCCGGCCGCTGGCTGTCGCGTCGCAGCAGGTCCAGCCTGACGCGCTCGCGATCCGACAGGAACTCCCGAAAGAGCTTGCCTTTTTTCGCTGGATACCCGCCCCCGTGGATGCCGCCGGGCAAGTCGATCGAGATGATGTGCTGCGTCGCCACGCGCGACCACATGAGCAGCGTGGCGCCGTTGGCGGTCCCGATCTCGATCACCACCGCTGGCTGCACCGATGCTGCCCAGTCGATCAAGCCGCGAAACTCCGATTCGACCTGGTAGGCGCCCAGCCGCTTGTACCAGCCCTGTCCCGCGTATTGCTGCGTGATCTTCCAGACGTCGGCCGAACGCGGCGCCGGGTAGGTCTTGAGCAACGACCGTATTTCTGACCGCGACGCGGGCCAGAAGACAGGGTCGCCTGCGGTCTTGGCCAGGTCTTTCAATGCGGTGGTCAGGTTCACGGATGCTCCGGTGCCCGATGCGATCGGTCAGGCGGCCTGACGCTGCGCGTCAGCCAGCGGCCACTGCTGCATCAGGCGCTCCCACTGCGTGCGCGCCAGTGCGAGGTGGCGCTCTTTCACGTGGCCGTAGCCTTTGATCTGCTCCGGAATCCGCGCAATTTCAACCGCCAGCGCATGGTTGCCGGCATTGAGTTCGGCCATCACGCGTTCAATGCTCGCGCGATATTCGCCGATCAGCGCGCGCTCGGTGCGGCGCTCTTCGGTTCGACCGAAGATGTCCAATGCCGTGCCGCGCAGGCCCTTCATCCTTGCGAGCAGCTTGAAACCGGTGAGCATGGCAGGGCCGAATTTGCGCTTTTGCAACTCCCCCTTTTCATTGCGCTTCGAAGTGAGCGGCGGGGCCAGATGAAAGTTCACCTGGTAGTCGCCCTCGAACATCGCGGCAATCTTTTCCTGGAAGCCGGTTTCGGTGTGCAGGCGTGCGACTTCGTATTCGTCCTTGTACGCCATCAGCTTGAACAGGTAGCGTGCCACCGATTCGGTCAGCAGCGTCTTGCCCAGCGGCGCCTCTGCCTGGCGCACGCGCTCGACGAACGTCCGGTAGAGCGATGCATAGGCTGCGTTCTGGTAGTCGGTCAGGAACTCCACGCGCCGCGTGACCAGGCTATCGACCGTGTCGCGCTTTTTCAGTTCTATGACTTGCCCCGGCGAGAGCAGCCGCTCCACCGATGCCCAGTCGTGTGCGGCACGGCGGCCCCACTCGAATGCCGCCTTGTTGTTATCCACGGCAACCGCGTTGAGTTCGATGGCACGCATCAGAGCCTCATGGGCCAACGGAATCCAGCCCTTTTGCCACGCGTAGCCCAGCATCATCGGGTTCGTATAGATGCTGTCGCCCATCAGTTTTGACGACGCAGCGTCTGCATTGAAAGCACCTATGCCCTCCGGCCCCACCGCCTTGGCAATTTCTCCGGCGCAGGCATCGGCAGGGTTGGCCCAGTTCGAGTTCTTCACGAAGGCCGCCGTCGGCGTGCTGTGCGAATTGAGTGCCACATGGGTGCGCCCTTGCCGCATGCGCAACACGGTTTCCTTGCCGGCCGTCACGATGGGGTCGCAACCGATGATGAGATCGGCCGCGGCCATGCTGACCTTGGTGGTGCGGATGTCGTCCATCTGCTCGCCGATGAGCACATGGCTCCAGGTCGCGCCGCCCTTTTGCGCGAGACCGGCGGAATCCTGGGTGACGATGCCCTTGCCTTCGATGTGCCCGGCCATGCCCAGCAGCTGGCCGATCGTGATGACGCCAGTGCCACCCACGCCGGCCACCACGATGCCGAATGCGCCGTTGATCTGCGGCAGTTGCGGTTGCGGCAGCTCGCCCAGGGAAGCTGTCAGCGAGAAAGGCGAGACGACCTTGTCCTTGGCCTTCTTTTTCAGCTGGCCGCCTTCGACCGTGACGAAGCTCGGGCAAAAACCCTTGAGGCAACTGGTGTCCTTGTTGCAGGTGTTCTGGTTGATCGTGCGCTTGCGGCCGAATTCGGTTTCCAGCGGCTCGACCGACAGGCAATTGCTCTTGGCGCTGCAGTCGCCGCAGCCTTCGCACACCAGGTCGTTGATCACCACGCGCACCGCCGGATCGACCATGGTGCCGCGCTTGCGCCGGCGGCGCTTTTCGGTCGCGCAGGTCTGGTCGTAAATGATGGCCGTGGTGCCCTTGAGCTCGCGGAACTCGCGCTGGATGCGGTCGAGTTCATCGCGATGGAACACCTCGACGCCTGGCGGCAATTTGGCGGTGGCGTACTTCTCGGGCTCGTCGGTCACGATCACTTCGCGCGTCACGCCTTCGGCGATGAGGCTGTGCGCAATCTGGAGCACGCTGTGGCCCTCGGGCCGCTCGCCGACTTGCTGGCCGCCGGTCATCGCGACGGCGTCGTTGTAGAGGACCTTGTAGGTGATGTTCACGCCCGCGGCAATCGACTGGCGAATCGCGAGCAGGCCGCTGTGGAAATACGTGCCGTCGCCCAGGTTGGCGAACACGTGTTCTTCCGTCGTGAACGGCTGCTGGCCGACCCACGGCACGCCCTCACCGCCCATCTGCGTGAAGCCGATGGTCGCGCGATCCATCCAGGTCGCCATGAAGTGGCAGCCGATGCCGGCCAGCGCGCGCGAGCCTTCCGGCACGACGGTGGACGTGTTGTGCGGGCAGCCCGAGCAGAACCACGGCGCGCGGTCGCCCTTGACCTCGATGACCTGCATCGAGCGCTCCTTGGCATCGAGGATCGCGAGTTGCGCCTCGATTCGTGCGCCGATGTCGCCATCGACGCCGAGCTTCTTCAGCCGGCGGGCAATCGCACGTGCGATCAGGGCCGGCGACAGGTCCGCATTGGCACGCAGCAAGGTGTTGGCCGTGGGGTTGGGCATCGACCATTCGCCGCCCGAGTACTCGCCTTCCGACTCCTCGAACTTGCCCAGCACGTTGGGGCGCACATCCGAGCGCCAGTTGTAGAGCTCTTCCTTGACCTGGTATTCGATGACCTGGCGCTTTTCTTCCACGACCAGGATCTCGCGCAGGCCGGTCGCGAACGCACGCGTGCCCTGCGCTTCGAGCGGCCAGACCACACCGACCTTGTGCAGCCGGATGCCGATCTGTCGGCAGGTTGCGTCGTCCAGGCCCAGGTCGAGCAAGGCTTGCCGGGTGTCGTTGTAGGCCTTGCCGCTGGCCATGATGCCGAAGCGATCGTTCGGGCCTTCGATGGCGTTGTAGTTCAGACGATTCGCGCGGATGTAGGCGAGTGCGGCATACCACTTGGTATCGAACAGGCGCGACTCCTGGTCGAGCGCATGGTCAGGCCAGCGGATGTGCACGCCGCCCGGAGGCATTTCGAAGTCGGTCGGTATCTGGATCTGCACGCGATCCGGATCGATCATCGCGGTGGCCGCCGATTCGACGATCTCCTGAATCGTCTTCATGCCCGACCACACGCCCGCATAGCGACTGAGCGCAAACGCATGAATGCCGAGATCGAGAATCTCCTGGACGCTTGCCGGAAAGAACACCGGCAGGCCGCAGGCCTTGAAGATGTGGTCGCTCTGGTGTGCGGCCGTAGAACTTTTGGCGACGTGGTCGTCACCGGCCACGGCGATCACGCCACCCCAGGGCGTGGTGCCTGCGAGGTTGGCGTGCTTGAAAACGTCCGAGGTGCGGTCCACGCCGGGGCCCTTGCCGTACCAGATGCCGAACACGCCATCGAACTTGTGCGTGTCCTGGGGCGTGAAACCCAGCTGCTGGGTGCCCCAGATGGCAGTGGCGGCAAGCTCTTCGTTGACCCCCGGCTGGAACACGATGTTCTGCGCCTTGAGGTAGCTGCTGGCCTTCCACAGCGCCTGGTCGTAACCGCCCAGCGGCGAACCGCGGTAGCCGCTGATGAAGCCGGCGGTGTTCTTGCCCACGTTGGCATCGCGAAGGCGCTGCAGCATGGGCAGCTTCACGAGGGCCTGGACGCCGCTCATGAACGCACGACCGTAGTCGAGCGAATACTTGTCGTCGAGGGTGACGGTTTCCAGGGCCTTGCGGATATGTTCGGGCAGTGGTGCGTTCATGGGGGCAAAGTGTATGCCCGCCCGCGCCATATGTCTTTGTGGCGCGGGTCACGCCCGAACGGGGCTTCAGCCCAGTGTGCGCGCGATTGCGGCGAAGGCGATCAGGCTGGCCGCCAACGCTGCTTCTCCGACCGTGGCCGGGCTTGCAGCCGAATAGACGGGCGGGCGGCAAGCTTGTGTGCGAATCGTGACGTCCTGAGCCAGCGGCAGGACACCTTCGACCTTGACGGCGGAAGAATTGCGCCAGAAAACCCGGGTCTCGCCATCGGCCTGCTTGAGGGTGTAGGTGGTGACGGGGGCGATCGCCAGGAGTTCTCGCTTGGACGTTGCGTCTGGCGGGTTGGGTTTCAAGAAGGCGAGCGTCCTGGCCGGGACGGCTTCAACTGGCGTGGGCAGGGTGGTGCAGGCGATGGTAGTAGCTGCTGCGAACACCGCGTTCTTGACTGTCGGCATGAAATTTCCTGGTGTGTATCGCGGCAAACCGCCGCAGCCAGTTTGTAGCGTCCACAGTCGAATGAAGATATGCAGCGTTCGTATGTCAGCGGAACCACGTAGCTGCAGGGCTGACCCGTCAATCGCGGGCGCACTTCACCACCAGCGGCGAGGCGATGTACCGCAGCACCGCTTCGCGTCCCTGGGCGCCCAGGCCGAATTCGGCGCGAATCCGCGCGTTGCTGTAGACCGTCTGGTCAGGGGTGATGCCGCCCGCATCACGCAGCAGGGACTCACTGCCCCGAGCGCCCATATCCACCACCGCGCTGTCGGCGGCCGCACGCAAGGTGAATCGCAAACCGTTCTCGCAGCGGTAGGCCGGGGCGGCGTCTTGTGAAGGCGTCGCGGACGCGGCAGGCGCAGGCTCCCTCGTCGCGCACCCCCCGAGCATGGCGACAAGAAGTACGACCGCGCCCCAAGCCGGGCGCACCAGATTCATTTGGGCCATAGCACCCAGAGCCTCAATGGTTGTTTCAGCCGCCCGGCAAGATCGCCGGCTTCCGGCCCCCATCCCGCGAAATAGTCCGCCCGCACCGAGCCCACGATGGCGCTTCCGGTGTCCTGTGCGAGCACCAGCCTCTGCAAATTCGTCACCGGCCCCGCAGACGCCAGCCACACCGGCGTGCCATACGGAATGCTGTCCTTGTCCACCGCAATCGACCGTCCTGGCGTCAGCGGCACGCCCTGTGCGCCACGCGGCCCGAAAGCAGCGTCCAGCTCAGGCAGCGGCTCCTCGCGAAAGAACACCGTGCGCGGATTGGCCCAGAGCATTTCGTTGACGCGCTGCGGGTTCTGCACCGTCCAGGCCTTGATGCCGGGCCATGACGCATCGCGGATCGCGCCTTGTTGCAGCAACCACGAGCCCACGCTGCGGTAGGGCTGGTCATTGGATGCGGCAAAGGCGAGCCGGACCACGCGCTGGGTGCCGTCCGGTTCGGTGACCCGCAGGCGGCCGGACCCCTGGATCTGCAGCACGAGCGCATCGACCGGGTCGGCCAGCCATGCGATCTCGCGGCCACGCAGCTGCGCGCGGACCTCGGGCACGGTCTCCATCTCCTGGCGTGTGTACCAGGGGCGCCTTGCTGCCAATGTCGCCGGCGGGCGATAGAGCGGCACGGTATGCGTCGCGGTCGGCAGGCGGCTGCCTTCGAGCAGGGGTTCGTAGTAACCCGTGAGCAGTCCCTGATCGCCCCCCTGTACGGGCTCGACACGATAGGGCTGAAGGCGCGACCTCATCCATGCGCGCTGCTCGTGCGGCGCTGCGATGGACAGTTGCCGCACCTGCGGGCACAGCGGCGCGAAGGTTGCGCCGGGGCGTTCGCAACTCTTGATCCACGCGTTCCACGCTTCGTGAATCGCGTCGTCCTCGAAGCCTGGCAACTCGCTCCAGCGCACCGGTTGCCACCGGCTCTTGCCGAAGTTCATCGCGGCAGGCAGGGGAGCGGAGTCATCGGAGGGCCCCGTGATGCGTGGCGCGGGCCTCACCTCATCCGCAGGCGGCAAGGGGACACTGCTGCAAGCCGCGAGCATTCCTACAATCGCATACACAAGGAAACGCTTCATGTTGCTGATTCTGCTCGAAGCCCTGCTCGCGCTGGCCGTTCTGCTCTTCATTGTCTGGTGGACCATGTTCTCCGGACGCAAGAAAGGCGAACCGCCGCGGGACGAAACACCGGGCGATGACAAGTAGCCCGCTTCATCGCAGCGTTCCCAGATAAGCCGCCATATCGCGCGCATCCTGCGGCGCCACATCGAGCTGCGGCATCGCAGTACCCGGCTTGACTGCCTGCGTTTGCACCAGCCACTTCGCCAGGTTCTCCGGCGTGTTGGGCAGCGTCCCTGCAATCAACCGGCGACTGCCCATGCCATCCAGGGGTGGGCCGACCAGGGGTTTTGAACTCGTCACGCCCGGGATGGTGTGGCAGGCGCTGCACGCGTATTGATGCAGGGCCTGCCGCCCTCGCTCGACATCGACAGCCGTCGAAATGATTGCCGTGTCGACACCACGACCGCACGAAGGCGACCCATCGGCCTGCCGAGCGATCTGCGCGTATTGCTGCGCATTGAGCTGCGGCAGCTGCTGCATGAATGCGACCACATCCCACAACTGCGATTCGGTCAGCCGATATTCCCAGGCGGGCATGCCGCTCATCTTGATGCCGTGGCTGGTCACCCAGAACAGCTCGCGCGGCCGCCAATGGCGGCTTGCATCGACCAGGGGCCCGGGAATGGGCTGCATGCTCTTGCCGATGTCGCCCTGCGCGACACCGGGTGCGCCGTGGCACTGCACGCACTTGTCACGAAAGCAGGCTGCACCGCGCACCTGCATGCGTTCGTCGGCCAGCGGCGGCTCGACGATCTCGCGTGCGCGCAGCCGCACTGCCTGACGCATCGCCAGCTCGAGCACAGTGTGTGTGACCTGGAAGTGCTGGCGCGTGGCCGCAACGTTGTAGAGCCCGCTATAGATGAGCACAGCCGCGCCTGTCACCGCAACGAGTGCGAGCACAACGACGGTGGCCAGCGCAACAAGGGGCCAGGATTGAAGCCAGGATTTTTTATGCATCCGATCTCCAATTCTGGCCCACGCGCGTGCGCCTGCGGGCCAGAATCGGCCGATGCCCACCCTGTTTGTTTGCGCTGTTGCTGCGATGCTCCTTTGCGAATTGGGCACGGTGCATGCATCGCAGGGCGCCACTGTTGAGCGGGGCCGCGCGCTGCTGTCGCAATATCAGTGCGGCTCATGCCATTCGATCGAAGGCGTGGCATCGGCGCGGGGAACATCCGGGCCGTCACTGAGAGCCTGGAGCCAGCGCAGCTACATCGCAGGCCGCCTGCCCAACCGCAAGCCCGTGCTCGCCCAGTGGATCGCCGCCCCGCACACGCTCATCCCGGGGACGGCCATGCCCAGCATGGGCGTGTCTCCTGCCGATGCACAGGCGATGGCCGAATACCTCTTTTCGCTCAAATGACAGCAGACGGTGTCCTGCAGGCCGCGGGCGAGTCTGCGCGTTCGATCCAGACAGTGAGCTGGGTGCTCATCGCCGGCAGCCTGCTCATCTTTGCGGGGATGATGGCCTTGCTCGCATGGGCGCTGCGAAAGCGTGCGAACCGTGTCAACTCATCCCTGTGGATCTTCGGGGGCGGCGTGCTGTTTCCTGGTGTGGTGCTGGCCGCGCTTTTCGCGTGGACCCTGCCCTACACGCCGGCGTGGAAGCCGCTGCCACCCGCGGGCTCGCTGGTCGTGAGCGTCAAGGCGCACATGTGGTGGTGGGACGTGCGCTATCGCGATCCTTCCAGCGGCGTGGAGATTGCCACGGCCAATGAAATCCGCATTCCCACGGGACGGCCGGTCTTCCTCGCGCTTTCGAGCGCGGACGTGATCCACAGTTTCTGGGTGCCATCGCTCGCGGGCAAGATGGACATGGTGCCGGGCCGCCAGCAGCACCTGGTGCTATCTGCCGACAGGCCCGGTGTGTATCGCGGCCAGTGCGCAGAGTTCTGCGGCGAGCAGCACGCAAAAATGGCGCTTCATGTGGTCGCGCTGGAGGCCGCAGCGTTCGACGCATGGCTCGCCGCACAGGCGCAGCCGGCTGCTGCCCCTGCGACTGCCGTCCATGCACAGGGCCTGCAGGCCTTCACAGCCAATCGATGCGACGCGTGCCACACCGTGCGCGGTCATGCAGCGGAAAGCCGCCTGGGCCCGGACCTCACGCACGTCGGCAGCCGGCTGCACCTGGCCGCCGGGACACTCGCCAACACCCAGGAGCAACGCGCGCACTGGATCGCCCACGTGCAACAGGTCAAGCCCGGCGCGCGCATGCCGTCGTACGACCGGCTCGATGCGCAATCGCTCGAAGCCATCAGCCAATGGCTGGGATCATTGAAGTGAACATGGCGCAAGAAACCAGGGCGCTGCCCAACTCCCTGCCCCGGCCCGATGGCGAGCTCGAAGCGCTGCAACGCGCCTGGAAACCGCCCACCGGGTGGCGACTGCTCACCGCAGTGAACAACACGCACATCGGCCCGTACTACATCGGCATGGCGCTGATCTTCTTCGTGCTCGCAGGCGTGCTCGCGCTCATCATGCGCGCGCAACTGGCCATGCCCGACAGCCAGCTGGTGAGCGCAGCCACCTACAACCAGCTCTTCACCATGCACGGCACGGTGATGATGTTTCTATTTGCGGTGCCCGTCGTCGAGGCCGTCGCGGTCTGGCTGCTTCCGAACATGCTGGGCGCGCGCGACCTGCCGTTTCCGCGCCTGTCGGCCTATGCGTTCTGGGCCTATGCCATCGGCGGGCTCGCGTTCTTCTGCACGATCTTCTTCGGCGCTTCGCCCGATGGCGGCTGGTTCATGTACCCGCCGCTGACGGGCAAGGCACACTCGCCCGGCATCGGCGCCGACTGGTGGCTGCTGGGCATCGGCTTCATCGAAATCTCCGCCATCGCCGGTGCGATCGAACTCATCATCGGCATCTTGTTCACCCGTGCGCCGGGCATGACGCTGATGCGCATGCCGCCCTTCGCATGGGCGATGCTGGTGACGGCATTCATGATCGTGTTTGCTTTCCCCGCGATCATTGCGGGCACCTTGCTGCTGGAGCTGGAGCGCGCTTTCGACTGGCCGTTCTTCATCGCCGAGCGCGGCGGCGACCCGGTGCTGTGGCAGCACCTGTTCTGGTTCTTCGGTCACCCCGAGGTTTACATCATCTTCCTGCCTGCGGCGGGCATGGTCTCGATGATGGTACCGGTGGTCGCGCAGACTTCGCTGGTGGGCTATCGCGCGATCGTTTGGGCGCTAGGGGCCGTCGGCGCGATCAGCTTCCTGCTGTGGATGCACCACATGTTCACTGCCGGCCTGGGACCGCTGGCGATGCACCTGGCTTCCATCGCGAGCTTCGCGGTGGCGATTCCCAGTGCGGTGCAGGTCTTCGCCTGGATCGCCACCTTCTGGAAGGGCCGTGTGCGAACCACGACCCCGTCGCTGTTCCTGCTGGGCTTTCACTTCATCTTCGTGCTGGGCGGCCTCACGGGCGTGATGGTCGCAGTGCTGCCGTTCGACTGGCAGGTGCACGACAGCTACTTCATCGTGGCGCACCTGCATTACGTGCTGATCGGCGGCATGGTGTTTCCGCTCTTCGCGGGCATCTATCACTGGGCGCCGCTGTTCAATGGCAACGCGCTGTCCGAACGGCTCGGCCGCTGGGCGTTCGGCGCGATGTTCTTCGGGTTCAACCTGGCGTTCTTCCCGATGCACATCGCGGGGCTGCAGGGCATGCCCAGGCGCGTGTACACGTACGCCGATGGCCTGGGCTGGAACCTGTGGAACGCGCTGTCCACGGTCGGCGCATTCGTCTTCGCGGCGGGCGCGATGCTGTGCCTTGTGGACCTGGTGCGCACGCTGCTGCGCAAGGAGCGCGAAGCCGGCAACCCGTGGAACGCGGACACGCTCGAATGGCTGCCGCAGGATTGCTATGGCGCGCGCAGCATTCCACAAGTGGAATCGCGGCAACCGCTGTGGGACCGGCCGTCGCTGGCGAAAGAAGTGGAAGCAGGGCAGCACTGGTTACCCGGCACCGTGTTCGGCGGGCGCGAGACGCTGGTCACCAGCCCCGTGAACGCCGAGATCCGGCAACTGCTTCGTCTGCCCGGCGATGGCTGGGCACCGTTCATTGCGGCTGCGGGCACGGCTGGCTTCTTTTTGATGCTGACGGTGTCGTGGGTGGTGCCTGCATTCCTCTCGGGGTTCATCTCGCTCGCTGCGATCGTGATGTGGCTCTGGGGTTCCGACCAGCCGCCGCCTGCTGCGATGGCCACGATCGGCGACGGCGTGAAAGTACCCACGGTCGCAGTGGGACGCGCGTCGCACTCGTGGTGGGCGATGGTGATCCTGCTGGCGGTGGACGCCACCATCTTCGCTTCGCTCGCGTTCTCGCACATCCATGTGTCGATGGCACTCGACGTTTGTCCGCCGCCGGGTGCGTCGTTGCCCGAGGGTGGGTTCTGGGCGATCGCCCTGCTCGTCGCCGGGTCCGTGGCGATGGCACTCGCCGTGCGACGCATCCGCAGCCGGGGACACGTCTGGCTTCGCATCCTGTTGCTCATCGCCATGGCCGCTTCGGTGGGTGGAATTGCCTCGGATCTGCTGGCGCATCGGCAAGCCGGCCTGACGCCACGCGACAACGCCTGGAGCGCGACGGTGGCTGCCATGGTCGCCTGGCAGGTCTTCCATGCGCTCGTGTTGCTGATGATGGGCGCGTTCACGCTCGTGCGTTCGCTGGCGGGGTCGCTTCGGCCCGACGCACGCGCCACGCTCGACAACACGGCGCTCATGTGGCACTACGTGACGGCGCAGGGAATTGCCGCCTTCGTGCTTGTGCGATTCCTGCCGCAATGGATGGGCAACTAGCGCGAGAAATCTTCGCTCTTGCGGCACCGGCCTACACGCTGCCCGCTGGTTAGCAACCACACTGCGCGGATGAAGATCACCACCCGTATGCCTGCTCGCACGCTGTTGAGTTTCGCTCTCGCAGCCACACTCACCGCCTCCTTCGCCCAGGCCCCCTCGCCAGGCGTGGGCCCCAACCCAACGCTGCCTGCTCCCACCACCAAACGCCTCATCCCCACCGTCAACATCGCCCCCGCCCAGGGTTGGCCGCAAGGCGTCATGCCCAAGGCCGCCGCCGGTTTCACGGTCACGGCACTGGCAACGGGTCTCGACCATCCACGCTGGGTCTACACCCTGCCCAACGGCGACGTCCTCGTCGCCGAGAGCAACAAGCCCGCACCGCAGGAAGGCGCGAAGAACGTGCACGCCGAAGGTATCCGCGGCAAGGCGATGGGTGTGGTCATGAAGCGCGCGGGCGCAGCCGTGCCGAGCGCCAACCGCATCACCCTCCTGCGCGACACCAACGGAGATGGCGTGGCGGAAACCAAGACGGTTTTCATGAGCGGGCTCACTTCGCCGTTCGGCATGGCGCTGGTGGGCAACGAGCTCTTCATCGCCAACGCCGATGCCATCGTGAAGGTGCCCTACCAGAGCGGCCAGACGAACATCACCGCAACCCCGGTCAAGGTGACCGACCTGCCCTCGGGCGCGAATCACCACTGGACCAAGAACATCATTGCCAGCGCCGACGGCAGCAAGCTCTATGCGACCGTGGGCTCCAACAGCAACATCGGCGACAACGGGATGGCATCCGAAGAAGGCCGCGCCGCCATCTGGGAGGTCGATCGTGCGACCGGCACCAAGCGCCTGTTCGCCAGCGGCCTGCGCAATCCCAACGGGATGGGCTGGGAGCCACAGTCCAAGGCGCTGTGGACCGTGGTAAACGAACGCGATGAGCTTGGCAATGACCTGGTGCCCGACTACCTCACCTCGGTAAAAGACGGCGCGTTCTACGGCTGGCCGTGGAGCTACTGGGGACAAAACGTCGATTCGCGCGTGACACCGCCCAACCCGGCGATGGTCGCCAAAGCGATTGCGCCCGACTACGGCCTGGGCTCGCACGTGGCACCGCTGGGCCTCGTGTTCTCCGACTCGCGCATGCCGGGCAGTTACGCCAACGGCGCCTTCATCGGACAGCACGGTTCGTGGAACCGTAAGGAGCTGTCCGGCTACAACGTGGTTTTCGTTCCCTTCATCGGCGGCAAGCCGTCGGGTCCCCCGCAAGAGTTTCTGTCAGGCTTTCTGAGCAAGGAAGGCAAGGCGTACGGGCGGCCTGTGGGCGTGGCGCTCGACGGCAAGGGTGCGCTGCTCGTGGCAGACGATGTGGGCAACGTGATCTGGCGCGTGGCGCCGGGCGGCTAGTGCGCTAATCCGGAACCTGGTCCTTGCGCAGCAGGTTGGCCAGTTCCACCGCCGACTTCACTTCCATCTTGTCGAACACGCGCGCGCGGTGGACTTCCACCGTGCGCACGCTGATGTCGAGTTGATCCGCAATCAGCTTGTTGGGAAGGCCCTCGACGACCAGCCGCATCACGTCGCGCTCGCGTTCCGTCAACTCACCCAGCCGCGTTTGCAGCAGTGCTGTCTGCCGGCGGGTCGCCAGCACCTGGGTCGACAAGGCGAGCGCCTGCTCGACGCGATCGACCAGTGCATTGTCTGAAAAGGGTTTCTCGCAAAAATCGAACGCGCCGCGCTTGACCATGTCCACTGCCGTCGGAACATCCGCATGGCCGGTGAGAAAGATGACGGGCATCGCGGCGACCAGGCCGCGCTCGACCAGCTTGTCAAACAGGGCCAGTCCGCTCATGCCGGGCATCCGTACATCGAGCAGCAGGCAGCAAGGCTGCGAGAGCGTGAAGTCCTGCAGCATGGAATCGAACGCTTCAGCGCCGTCATACGATTCGCTCAGGAGGTGGCGGGTACGCAGGAGCCAGGCCAGCGCCTCGCGCACGCTCGCATCGTCATCGACGATGAACACGGTGGCATTGGCAGACGGTTGCATGGGTACAGCTTAAATCAGGGAATCGTCCACCGGCAACGTGAACCTGAAAATCGTTCCTGCCGGCAGGCGCGGCTCGAATGCGAGAAAGCCGCCGTGCTGCTCCACCACCGTGCGGCACAGCGACAAGCCCAGGCCCATGCCTTCAGCCTTGGTGGTGAAAAAGGGCGTGAAGAGTTGCTGCTTCACATCCTCGGGAATGCCCGGTCCCACGTCCGCCACTGAAAACTCCAGCCACCCTTTGGCAGCCACGCCGGGGCCGGATGCACGGCGCACTTCCATCAGCAGGGATGGCTCTCGCACCGATGCATGGTCCATGGCCTGCATGGCGTTGCGGGCGAGATTGAGCAAGACCTGCTCGACCATGGTGCGGTCGCAGACCACTGCAGGCAAGCCGGGTTCGAGCCGCGTCTCGACCCGCACACCGAGCTTGCGCGCCTGTAGTTGCACCAGCGGCATGATGGTGTCGAGCAACTTGGCCGGTGCGACGGGTTCGCGTTCCTTGTCGCGCCGCCGCACGAAGTCGTGCACGCTCTTGATGACCTTGCCGGCCCGCTCGGCCTGCTCCGCAATGCGGCGCATCGCCAGTTCGATATCGGCTGCGCGCTCGCTGGCGTCGCCGGGTCGGTCTGCGTCGTCCACCGCGTTCAGGAGATTGATCGAACCCGTGGCATAACTTGCAATCGCCGCCAGCGGCTGGTTCAGTTCGTGGGACAGCAACGAGGCCATCTCGCCCACCGTCGCCAGCCGCGCAGTGGCCTGCAGCCGCTCCTGGCTGGCGCGCGACAGCTCCTCCACGCGCCGCTGCTCGCTGATGTCCAGGAAGGCACTCATCCAGCCGGTCTGCATGCCGTCGTGGTTGATGAGCGGGGCTTCGATGATCAGCACCGGAAACCGCGAGCCGTCCTTGCGCATGAACACCGATTCGAAACCTTCGCGCGGCGGCGCATGCTGGCCCGCAAGGCGAACGTCCTGCCGCTTCTGGTATTCATCGGCCAGCTCGGGCGGCCAATACGGCGCAGGCATTGCATAGCCCAGCAACTCTTCGGGTTCAAACCCCACCATCTGGCAAAAGGCGGGGTTCACGTAGGTGATGCGTCCTTCCAGGTCTCGCGCTCGAAGGCCGGTGACCAGTGAATCTTCCATCGCCTTGCGAAACGCCAGCGCATCGGCCAGGTCTTCTTCGGCCCGCAGCCGCCGCCGTGCGTCCTTGTTCAGCAGCACCAGCACGGCCACCAATGCGATGGACATCGTCGTCACCAGCGCCGTCAACACATTGGGAAACACGTCCGGAGCGCCGCGCCAGCTGTCCATGCGCAGCACCATCGTGTTGCCCGGCAGGTCCAGCAGCTGCTGCGATGTGAAGACGCGGTTGCCGCGCCGGGTCGAGCCCTGCATGGCCAGCCGTGTGCCGTCAGCCTCGGTGAACGACACGTCCTGGCTGCGCGTGAGCTGCGGACCGACCAGCCCGGCCAGGATGTCGCTGAGTGAATAGGTGGCGACCATGTAACCCTGCAATTCGCCTGCGGACACCTGAGGCAGGCACAGCTCCATCACTTCGATACCCAACCCGTCGGGCTGCGGCAGGAAGTAGCTGTTGCTGTACGCCGGGCCGCTCACGCGCCGCGCCACCGCGCACGCCTGCGCAACATCGGCCTGCGCGTTGCCGCGTCCCAGCCTGGCAAAAGGCGGCGGGCGGTACGGCGTGTCGGCGTCAGTGACGGGTGCGAGACGTGCGTCGCGCCACTCGATGCGCAGCCACTCGCGGTGATCGCGCAAGAGCCGCGTCGCTTCTTCTTCCCACGCGGCCGGTGAGCGGTGGCGTGCGTGCAAGGCCTGCAGCGACTGCACATTGCGCGTGAGCGCCGCGCGTATGTCGCTCAATGCGTCGGCGGTGTCGCGCTCCAGCTTGGTCTGTACCTGGCTCGCTTCGTAGCGGCCCGCCAGCCACACCAGTGTCACCAGCAGCGATGCGACCAGGCTGATCAGCAGCACCCACAACGTCCAGCGCAAGCGTGCGGAGGCTCGCGGCCGTACGGGGGACACCGGCGCGGCGGCAATCCGGCTCAATCCTTCTTCAGAGGACACGGTGCTCCAGCGCCGGCAGTTGCGTGCGCACCTGCGCCTGCCGTGCCGCGTCGAGGTCGGCCAGCACAACGCCGGCACCCTCGGCCTGCTGCGCGAGGACCACGCCCCACGGGTCGATGACCATGCTGTGCCCCCACGTGCGCCTGCCGTTTTCATGCAGGCCGCCCTGTGCGGCCGCAATGACGAACGCGAGGTTTTCAACGGCGCGCGCGCGCAGCAGGAGCTCCCAGTGCGCCTTGCCCGTGCTGTAAGTAAAGGCGCTGGGCACCAGCAGCACATCGGCAGCCAGCGACCGGTACAACTCCGGAAACCGGAGGTCGTAGCAGACGCTCATGCCGATGCGCCAGCGCTTGCCGTCGCGCGCGATCATGTCGAACGCCGCAGGTTGCGAGCCGCGCTCGATCACACGCGATTCGTCGTATTGCTCGGTGCCGTTGTCGTAGCGAAAGAGATGGATCTTGTCGTAGCGCGCCACCGGCTCGCCCTTCGGCGTGAAGACAAGACTCGTGTTGAGGACGTGGTCGTTGTCGCTGCCTGTCAATGGCAATGTGCCGCCTGCAATCCACAAGCCATGGTCGCGCGCGCTCGCGGCCAGAAATTCCTGGACCGGCCCTGCGCCCGGGGCTTCGCGCACGGTGAGCTTGTCGCTGTCCTTGTGGCCCATCAGGCAAAAATATTCCGGCAACACCGCCAGCTGCGCACCGGCCTCGGCGGCCTGGCGAATGAGCGTGCCTGCGATGTCGAGATTGCCTTGAACCGACGTGCCCGACACCATCTGGAGTGCAGCTACCTTCATCGTGACTTTGCCCCTATTCAATTGCCTGCGGGTTTGGGTGTTTCCGCAGCCGGCGTGACCGCCGGCTCGGAACGCCTGTCCATTTTCGTGATGCGCGGATCGGACCACGTGCCGTCGATATGGAACTCCTGCGTGGCCGCGCGGATCAGCGGCTGGCGCAGGAACATCTGCGCCAGGAAGCTGCCCAGGCCCAGCGCCGGATTGATCACGGTCGCCACCAGCGACGCCGTGCCTGCATTGATCTCCGGCACCACCACCACCTTGATGTTCTGCGTCTCGCGCGCGATGTCGGCCCTGCCCTCCATCAGCACGGCGGCATTCACGCCCTTCATCTGCAGGTTGTTGGTGGCAGCGATTCCATCTTCGACCGTCACATCGCCCCGCACGAAATCAAAGGCGAATCCCTCGCTGAACACATCGCGAAAATCCAGCGCGAGACGACGCGGCAGCGACTGCAGGCTCAGCACGCCGAGCAGCTTGGCAAGCCCGGGATCGGCCTTGAGGAACTGACCCGACTCGATGTTGACGTAGAACGATCCGTCCATCGTGGGGTAGTTCAGCGCAAGCGGCGAGCCGACCCAACCCACCTGGCCCTCCATGCGTCCCTTGCCCCTGCGAACCACGTCCTTCATGCCGAATCGCGTGAGCAACTGGCCGGAGTCGGCAATCTCGAGCTTGAACTTCATCGACGTGCGGCGCCTGTCCGCCGCCTGTGCGCTCAATGCAACCCAGTTGCCCGTCGCGCTGAATACTGCTTCGGGCAAGGTCAGGTTGAGCTTGTTCAATCGCCATTCGCTGGCATTGCCCGCGCTCGCCCCGCGATTGACCGCGTCGATCTCCAGCTTGCCCAGCTTCTTGCCGCGCAATTCGAAATCCTCGACCACGATGTCGAGCGCAGGCAGCACCCCAGGCTGTTCATCGAGCAGTGACTCGACCTGCTTTGCTTCCGACGCCGCGATCACCAGCCGGGCCAGCCGCGCATGCAGCCGCCCGCCAACTGCGCCCGAGGGCTGGCGATATTCGATATAGCCATTGAGTTCGTTGGCATCGACGTTGGCGCGCCAGACCGAACCTTCCCGCGAGCCGCCAACCACCACGTTGCGCAACACGCGCCCCTCGACCGTCATTTCCCTGGCGCGCACCGCGAGCGTCGTTGGCAGGTATGCAGCCGCAACGCCGCCGCCGTTCGCGCGCAATGACGCTGCCGAAGCGGCAGCGCTGCCGCCCGCCGTGGCTTGCGCCAGCGCGCTCTCCCAGGCATCGAGGTTCACGCTCGCCAGGTTGACGTTGGCTACAACCCCCTCGGCGGGCAACGGCGCCGACTCGCCCGGCGCGAGACCGACCGCAATGCTGCCGCGCAGCACTTTGGGTTCAGCCCCCGACACATCGCGCACGTAGTTCACCGATGCAAGCCGACCCAGCTCGATCAGCAGCTGGTCCTGGAACTTGCCCGGCGTCGCCAGCGACTCACGCACGAGCAGGTTTTCATAACGCAGCGGCAGTACGGTATCGGCCGCCTTGTTGAAGGGTGAAGGCAGATTCACCGCCACGCCCTGCAAGTTGGTGGTGACCGAAATCTCGGGCAGCCCGGCCCGGAACGTCAGCACCATGTTGTAGGCGGCACTGCCGGTGAAGTCTTTCGCCAGGCGCGAGACAAAGCCCAGCTCTTTTGCCGCGCGCAGTCCCTCCGCCGTTGCCGTGCCCTGCGCCCGCATGGTGATCGTGGGATCTGTGCTGCCGGCCGCGACGTTGCGGCTGCCGCCGTCCAGCTTCACATCGCCGCCCATCGCGCGCGCCTGCGCGCCGGTCAGCGAGAAGCCATGCTCGTTGAAGGCGACCGTGCCCCGCGCGCGGGAAAGCATGGGGCTGTCCGGTGTGATCTGGATGTCGTTGTTGGCGAGGGTGACAGAGCCCGACACCCTGGACTTGTCGATGGTGGCGATCGGCAGTTCGAGTTTGAGTTTCACGTCGGCATTGCCGGTGGCGGTCGCCTTGGCCAGCGACTGGTTCACCAGCGACGAAATCGGGGAGCCATTGACGATGGCCAGCGACTGCGCGAGCGGCCCGCGGATGTCGCCATTGACCATCACCGTCGCGCCCTTGAAGTCCGCAATCGTGGCATCCGTCTTGACGGCCAGTCCCGGTGCACCCGCAAACCGGCCCTGCGCGTTCTTCACCTGCATGCCGTTACCCAGGAACACGAGTTCGCCGCTCAACTGCGTCAGGGCAGGCCACGAGGAGCCGGGCTTGCCTGGCGACGGAGGAACGAACGCATAGGTCACATCCTTGACGTCCGCACGGATGCTGAACTCGCCCTGCCTGGTGTCGCGGAACGGGAAGTCATGCAGGTCGCCCTTCACGCGGAACTTCGCGTTGCCGGCCCAGCCTTTCGAGATGGACTCGCGCACATAGTCGCGGGCCTCCTTCGAGACACCGAATGGAAGGTAGCGGTACACGCGAGCGCCGTTGGCGCGACTGATGCCCGCCTGCAGGTCGAGCACGCCAGGAAAGCGCCCTTGCGCGGACTTGCCGGTGCGCCAGTGGACCTGGCCGTCGCCCTGCGCATCGGCGTTGGTGAACTTGAGGTTGGTCACATCGACCTTGATGGCCTCGCCGTCGATCTGCCAGAGCAGGTCAGCAGCCAGTTCATCGAACGGGATCACGGGATCTTCGAAAACACCCGGCACGTCAATGGCGCCGGAACGCACCTGCAACCGGCCCTTGCCGCCGGCCTGTGTGACGTCGAAGTCCAGCGTCGCGCCACGGACACCCGGCGTGCCTGCGTGCGCGGTCGGGGTCGAGGCACTCGCGCCGGAAGCACCGGAAGCTGCCGCCGCCGCGCCCGAGGCGGCCGCTGCCGGACGCGCCGACACTTCCAGTCCCACCGCCCGGCCCTTGGCCTCGTATTTCTGCAAGGCGGACAGCGGCCCTTGCCACTTCGCCTGCACCGTCTCGACCAGCCCTTTGGGCGCATAGGCCAACAGCGCGGCGTGGGTCGCCTCGCCCAGCGGCAGCCGCGTCGCGATCTGGCTCACCGCAAAGAGATCCAGCTTGTCGGCGCGGATTTCGCCCCGGGCCGGACTGCTTCCCTCCGCATCCATCCATTGCACAAACACATTGCCGCCCGGCCAGCGCTGGCCTTCCAGGGTCGTGAACTGCAGGTTCTGGGTCTGGAATTCAAAACCGCCCTCCAGCCGCTTGCCGCCCAGCCGGCCCGACACCGACTGGAGCGCCAGCGGCGTCAGCTGTTTGCCCAGGCGCGTGTTCACATTGACCAGCGACAGGTCGGCGACGCCGCCCATGAACAGTCCACGCGAGACGTCGGCCCAGGCCCGCAGCGCCCCGTGGCCCTCGCTCACCTCGAAACCGACGTCGGCGTAGCGACGCAACTGCGAGACATCGACCCGGGCGAAATCGCCGTGCAACTGGCCTTCCCAGTCCTGCCACCGGCCGTGCCTGCGCGAAAGTAGCGGCTGGCGGAAATCGCCTTGCATGGTGAAACGGTCGCCCCAGTCGGTCGGCGGCGTGGCGTCCAGCCGCATGGCATGGCGGCGCGCGCCATTGCGCATCACGAAGTCGACCTTTTCGAGCGTGAGCGCAGGCGCGCCGCGCTTCTCGTCGGTCCAGCGGATAGCCCCGCCGCGAATCACGAATTCGGTCTGGCTGAAAAACCAGTCGGCGGCCCGGCCGTCGTTGTCGCTGGACTGCGAAAAATCCAGGCCCGCGACATACACCTTGCCGTCGGCGGCCCGGCGTATGTCGAGTTCGGGCTGGTCGATATGGAGCTGCTCGAAACCCAGGTTCCACAGCGAGCGGGGCGACAGTGCAGCCACCACGCGCGGCAGGCGCAGCGCCGGACGGCCTTGCGGGTCGAGCAGCACGACATCGCTGAATTCGAACGAGGGCACCAGGCCCTCGCTTTTCGCAACGACATTGCCGATGCGAACCGGTACCCCCAGAACCCGTCCGACTTCGGTTTCGAGCTCGGGGCGAAGCTCACCGATTCGCGGCACAATGAATCCATGCAGTGCCCCCCACGCCAGCATCAGGATCAGCCAGAGCGCCACGAGCAGCCCCAGCGCCCATTTCGCCGCTGTGGCGTAGGTGCGCAGCATGCGTGATGGGGTCGGCGACAGGTCGTTCATGAGTACATCGAGGGCCAAGGAATTATGACCCCCGCCGAGTCCCCGCAAGGGGTGCTTCACAACACTTTGCAGCCGCTGTCGTCCCAGTCGCGTTTCGCGCAGCGCCTGCGCCGCCGTTACGCTTCGATACTTGCGCTGCTGCCTGCGGGCAACCCCACGCGTGAACCCATGTCGGCTACCTACGAGACCCTGCGCGCGCAGGGTCACGATGCCGGCACGGCCCTGCGGATCCTTCGGCAACTCGTGATGGAACGACTCATCACGCTGGACTGCGACTTGCAGGCACCGCTTGCGGTGGTGACGACTGCCGTCACCGAACTGGCCGAGATCGCCCTGGATGTCGCCTGCCGCGAAGCATGTGCCACGCTCGATGCGCAGCATGGCGCGCCGATCGGCGCGAGCGGCAACCGCGCCGAGCTGTGGGTGATCGGCATGGGCAAGCTGGGCGCACGCGAGCTGAACGTCTCCAGCGACATCGATCTCATCTATGTCTATGACGAAGACGGCGAGACGGCGGGTCTTGAAGGCGGGCGCGGCCGCATCAGCAACCATGAGTACTTCGCCAAGGCCGTGCGAATCGTGTTCAACCTGGTGGGGGACACGACGGAACACGGGTTCGTGTTTCGCATCGACCTGGCGCTGCGGCCCAACGGCAACTCCGGTCCTGCTGCGGTGTCGCTCGGGGCGCTGGAAGAATATTTCCAGGTGCAGGGGCGCGAGTGGGAGCGCTTCGCCTGGCTCAAGAGCCGCGTGGTCGCGCCTTGCGAATATGTGGCGAGCGGCTCGGCGCAAGGGCTGCGCTCCACCGTGCTGCCTTTCGTGTTCCGCCGCTACCTGGATTACAGCGTGTTCGATTCGCTGCGCGTGCTGCACCGGCAGATTCGCGAACATGCGGCCAAGCGCAGCGCAGGCAGGCCCGAGCGGGCCAATGATGTGAAGCTGTCGCGCGGCGGCATCCGCGAGATCGAGTTCACCGTGCAATTGCTGCAGGTGGTGCGCGGCGGCCAGTTCCCCGAGCTTCGCACCCGACCCACATTGCAGGCCCTGCAGCGCATCGCGCAGGCCGGGCTGATGCCGCAGGCGACCGCCGATTCGCTGGCACGCGCGTACGAATTCCTGCGCCGCGTGGAGCATCGCATCCAGTACCTGGACGACCAGCAGACCCATGTGCTGCCGATGGGTGGACCCGGGAGCGACGACGGCGAGGGCGAGAACGGCGAAGGCGACCTGGGCTGGATCGCACGCACGATGGGGTTCACCAATTGCTGCCCTTTCCTGCACGAACTCGACTCGCACCGCGAGCTGGTCGCGCAGGAATTCGACAAGCTGCTGGGTGGCGCAGGCGCGGGCGAATGCAAATCCTGCAACGGCCCCAAGGGCGCCCGGGCGACGCCGCCCGACCTCGACGCGGTGACGGAGCGCCTGCCGCCCAAGGTGCGTGAACGCGTCGAGCAGTGGAGGTCTCACCCTCGCGTGCTGGCGCTTCGGGAAGATTCGCGTGCGCGGCTCTCGCGCCTGGTGTCGCGCACCGCGCAGTGGCTTGAAGAGGGCCGCGTCACCGAGGACGCGGCGGTGCGCATGGCCGACTGGATCGAGCCGCTGCTGCGACGTGAAAGCTATCTCGCTTTGCTGCTGGAGCGGCCCGGTGTCCATGAACGGCTGCTGCGGCTGCTGGGCGCGGCGCGCTGGCCCGCACGCTATCTCCTGCAGCACCCCGGTGTCATCGACGAACTCGCAAGCGACCAACTGGTGGCCGAGCGATTCATGGCGGCCGAGTTCGAGGCCGAATTGCAGGCGCGCCGCCGATCACTGCAGATCACCGGCGAGGACGACGACGAGGCACTGCTCAACCTGCTGCGGCGCGCGCATCACGCCGAAGTGTTCCGTACGCTGGCGCGAGATGTGGAGGGGCTGCTCACCGTCGAGCAGGTGGCAGACGACCTGAGCGCGCTGGCCGATACCGTGCTGCGCGTCACGGCCGACTGGTGCTGGCAGCGCCTGAAGCAAAAGCACCGCGACAAACCGCTGTTCGCGATCATTGGTTACGGCAAGCTCGGCGGCAAGGAGCTGGGCTACGGCAGCGACCTGGACATCGTCTTCGTCCATGAAGACGATGACGAGCGCTCGCCCGAGGCCTACGCCGCCTTCGTCCGCAAGATGATCAACTGGCTCACCGTGAAGACAGCGGAGGGCGATCTGTTCGAGATCGACACGGCGCTGCGGCCGAACGGCAACTCGGGTCTGCTCATCACGACTTTCGAGGCCTACTCCAACTACCAGCAACGACGCGGCAGCAACACCGCATGGACATGGGAACACCAGGCGATGACGCGCGCGCGTTTCGTGCTCGGCCAAGAGCCGCTTCGCGAACGATTCGACGCCGTGCGCGAGTCGGTGATCACCGCGCCGCGCGATGCGGCTGCACTGCGGTCCGAGATCATGGCGATGCGCGAAAAAGTCGCGGCGGCGCATCCGGTGAAGGAAGGACGCTTCGATGTCAAGCACAGCGCCGGCGGCATGGTCGACGTGGAGTTCGCCGTGCAGTACCTCGTGCTCTCGCAATCAGCACAGCATCGCGAACTGATTGCGAATGTCGGCAACATCGCGCTCCTGCAGCGTGCAGAGGCTTGCGGGCTGCTGCCGGCCGGCGTGGGCGAGGCCGCTGCGAGTGCCTATCGTGAACTGCGGCGCATCCAGCACCGGGCACGGCTCAATGAAGAGCCGACGCAGGTGGGCATGGACCAGCTGGTGGCTGAACGGGACGCGGTGATCAGGCTCTGGGACGCGGTTTTCGGCTAGAGCACCGGCTCACGCAACTGACATTTGGTGCGCATGCGCCGGTGTTAGTCTTGCGGGTTGCGCGCGCGGGCAGGGTCGCAAAAGGGCCTCGTCCGACCGCTATTGCCACCCGATCCGGGAAGGACTCATGAAGAAAATCCGATTCGCCGCCGCAATGGCTGCGGCAGCTGTGGCGTTGAGCATTGCGGGGTGCGCAGTGCCACGGCCACCTCCGTCGGCGCAGGCGCCGGCCCCCACGCAGTGGTACGCACCCCTGCCCCATAACGGAGCACTGGGCGACTTGCGCACCTGGTGGCAGCAGCTGGGCGATCCGCTGCTGGTCGAGCTGATCGATGCCTCGCAAACAGCGGCCCCCAGCATTGCTACAGCGCGCTCGCGGATCGAGCAAGCTCGCGCGGCCCGGGTGGCCGCTGGCGCGGCGCTGCTTCCGACGCTGGATGGGCAGGCCTCTGTTTCGCGCGGCAATACGCAGCCACCAGCACCAACCGCGACGGTCGCGCAGGTCGGCCTGCAGGCGGCATGGGAGGTCGATCTCTTCGGCGGCAACCGTCTTGCAGCCGAAGCGGCGCGGGCGCGGCTTGCCGGGGCGCAGGCTGGCTGGCACGACGCGCGCGTGTCCGTGGCCGCCGAGACAGCCAACAGCTACCTCAACCTTCGCAGCTGCGAGCGGCAACTGGCCGTCGCCGTGAACGATGCGACCTCGCGCGCCGAGACGGCGCGCCTGACGAAACTCAGCGCCGATGCCGGATTCGCCGCGCCCGCCAGCGCTGCCCTTGCGCGCGCCAGCGCTGCCGAAGCCTCTGCCCGCACGACGCAGCAGCGCGCCCTGTGCGACATCGAGATCAAGACGCTGGTGGCCCTGAGCGCCATGCCCGAGCCCGTGCTGCGCCAGAAGCTCACGGCCGCCTGGGTGGACCCCAGCACGAAGGTCGCGCTGCCGATCGCCTCGGTGCCCGCACAGCTGCTGGCTCAACGGCCCGACGTGTACCAGGCTGCGCGCGAGGTCGAAGCGGCCAGCGCCGATGTGGGAACAGCCCGGGCAGCGCGCCTGCCACGCCTGTCCATCAACGGCTCGATTGCCGTCGGACGCGCGCGCATCTCGGGTGCGAGCACGGATGTGCAAACGTGGTCCATCGGCCCGGTCGGGCTCTCGCTGCCTATCTTCGACGGCGGACGCGGCGCGGCCAACGTCGATGCGGCGCAGGCCCGATACGACGAAGCAGTGGCGCTTTACATGGCGAGCGTGCGGCAGGCGGTGCGTGAGGTCGAAGTCGCGCTGGTGAACCTGGAAAGCGCGCGGCTCCGCAACGAAGATGCGCGCGTGGCGGCCGAGGGCTATCGCCTGTCGTTCGTCGCGACCGAGGCGCGCTATCGCAGCGGGCTTGCCAGCCTGGTCGAACTCGAAGATGCGCGTCGCACGGCGCTGGCTGCGCAGACGGCTCTCGTCGGCCTGCACCGTGAGCGAGGCGCGGCCTGGATTGCGCTTTATCGCGCCCTCGGTGGCGGCTGGAACGCCGATGACCAAGCCCTGGACTCCGCACCCGCAACGACCTTGCGCCCCTGAACACACACAGCGAACAACATGAACAAAATGAAGCTCAAGCCCTCCGTCATCGCTGCGATCGTCGTCGCAGGCATCGTGGTTGCAGGCATCCTCTACTTCGCGCTCAGCCCCAAGGCGCCGGAAGAAAAGAAAGACAAGGGCGCCGTGCGTCCCGCGCTCACGGTGACCACCGTGGTGCCCAAACAGGTGAGCCTGCCCATGAAGCTGTCCGCCAACGGCAACATCACCGCATGGCAAGAGGCCAGCATCGGCGCCGAAGCCGGCGGCTTGCGCATCGCGCAGGTACTCGTGAACGTCGGCGACCGCGTGAAGAAGGGCCAGGTGCTGGCCACGCTCGCGGGCGAGACAGTGCGTGCCGAAGCCGCCCAGACCCGCGCGACGCTGGCCGAGGCCGAAGCGGCCGCCGCTGAAGCCGCCAACAACGCCCAGCGCGCACGGACGTTGCAGGACACGGGCGCATTGAGCGCTTCGCAGATCAACCAATACATCACCGCCGAAAAGACCGCGCAGGCCAAGGTCGAAGCCGCGCGTGCGCTGGTCCAGGCGCAACAGGCGCGCGTGGGCCAGACCGACATTCGCTCGCCGGACAACGGCATCATTTCGGCACGCACGGCGACGGCTGGCGCGGTCGTCGCACCGGGCGTCGAGCTGTTCCGTTTGATCCGGCAGGGCCGGCTCGAATGGCGCGCCGAAGTCACTGCCACTGAACTGGGCCGCCTCACCACGGGCACCACGGCGCTGGTCACAGCGGCCAGTGGCGCGCGCCTATCGGGGCGTGTGCGGACCATTGCGCCGACGGTCGATCCGCAAACGCGTGCGGCACTCGTCTATGTCGATGTGACGCCTCTGCCTGGAACCGGTAACGCGTTGGCAGGCATGTTCGCTCGCGGCGAGTTCGACCTGGGCGCGAGTCCCGCGCTCACGCTGCCCCAATCTGCAGTCGCCGTGCGTGATGGCTTCAGCTATGTCTATCGCCTCAACGCCGACAACCGCGTCTCGCAGCTGAAAGTGCAGACCGGACGGCTCGTGGGCGACCAGTTCGAGATCACCAGCGGCCTGCCTGCCGATGCGCGCATCGTCGCCAACGGCGCGGGCTTTCTCAATGACGGCGACCTGGTGCGCGTGACCGAGGTGCTGCCGTTGCCTGCGGCCTCGGCTGCGGCCCGGACCGCAGCTGCATCGACCGCCAAGCGTTGAAACGGCTCTCACCATGATCAACGTTTCCTCCTGGTCGATCCGCAACCCGATTGCGGCTGTGATGCTGTTCGTGCTGCTCACGTTCGGCGGCCTGCTGTCGTTCAACGCGATGAAGATCCAGAACTTCCCGGACATCGACCTGCCCACCGTGATGGTGAGCGCGGCGCTGCCCGGCGCGGCGCCTGCGCAGCTCGAAACCGATGTCGCTCGCAAACTCGAAAACGCCATCGCCACCTTGCAAGGGCTCAAGCACATCTACACCAAGGTGCAGGACGGCAGTGTCACGGTCACCGCCGAGTTCCGCCTGGAAAAGCCGGTGCAGGAAGCAGTGGACGATGTGCGCTCGGCGATTGCGCGCGTGCGCAGCGACCTGCCGGGTGACGTGCGCGACCCGGTCATCACCAAGATGGACCTGGCGAGCCAGCCGATGCTCGCTTTCACCGTGTACTCGGCGCGCATGGACGAAGAGGCGCTGTCGTGGTTTGTCGATAACGATATTTCGCGCAAGCTGCTGTCGGTGCGTGGCGTCGGTGCCGTCAATCGCGTAGGCGGCGTGTCGCGTGAGATTCGCGTGGCGCTCGACCCTTCGCGCCTGCAGGCACTTGGCGTAACCGCTGCGGACATCTCGCGCCAGCTCAGGCAGGTGCAAACGGAAAGCGCTGGCGGACGCACTGACCTGGGCGGCAGCGAGCAGCCGGTGCGCACGCTCGCCACCGTGCAGACGGCGCGCGAGATCGGCGAGATTTCCATCGCACTGCCAGCATCGGCCAACGGCACGGCGCGCAGCATCAAGCTAGCCGACGTGGCCACTGTGACCGATACGACCGCAGAGCCGCGCGCATCGGCGCGCCTGAACGGCAAGAAGGTTGTGGGTTTTGAAGTGGCGCGCAGTCGCGGCGAAAGTGAAGTGGCCGTAGGCGCAGCGGTGCAGAAAGCACTGACCGAACTGAAAGAAGCGCACCCCGACCTGGAGCTGGTGCAGGCCTTCGATTTCGTCACACCGGTCGATGAGGAATACCACGGCTCGCTGCACCTGCTGTACGAAGGCGCCATCCTCGCCGTGCTGGTGGTGTGGCTGTTCCTGCGCGACTGGCGCGCCACTTTTGTTTCGGCGATTGCGTTGCCGATGTCGGTGATCCCCGCGTTCATCGGCATGCACATGCTGGGCTTTTCGGTCAACGTGATCACGCTGCTCGCGCTGTCCCTGGTCGTCGGGATATTGGTGGATGACGCCATCGTCGAGGTGGAGAACATCGTGCGCCACCTGCGCATGGGCAAGACGCCGTACCAGGCGGCGATGGAAGCGGCCGATGAGATCGGTCTTGCCGTGATCGCCACCACGTTCACGCTGATTGCGGTCTTCCTACCGACGGCGTTCATGAGCGGCGTAGCCGGCAAGTTCTTCAAGCAGTTCGGATGGACGGCGTCACTGGCGGTGTTTGCTTCGCTGGTCGTTGCGCGCGTGCTCACGCCCATGATGGCGGCCTACATGCTCAAGCCCATCGTCGATGGCAAACAGGAAGACGCAGCCTGGATGAAGCTCTACCTGAAGTGCGTGAACTGGACGATGACGCACCGGCTCGCGACGTTCATCATGTCGGGGCTGTTTTTTGTCGGATCACTGGCCCTGATTCCGCTGTTGCCCGCCGGCTTCATCCCACCGGACGACAACTCGCAAACGCAGGTGTACATCGAGTTGCCGCCGGGTTCGACGCTTGCGCAAACCGAGGTCGTGGCCGAACAGGCGCGGCAGATGATCATGAAGGTCGATCACGTCAAGAGCATCTACACGACCATCGGCGGCGGCAGCGCGGGCAGCGATCCGTTTGCGCCCTCGGGTGCAGCGGAAACGCGAAAAGCAACGCTCACCATCTTGCTCACGGACCGCGGCGACAGGCCGCGCAAGCAGCCGATCGAGAGCCGGATTCGCACGGCGCTGGAGCCGTTGCCGGGCGTGCGAAGCAAGGTCGGTCTCGGTGGCTCGGGCGAGAAGTACATCCTCGTGCTGACGGGCGAAGACCCGAAGGCGCTGGGCGAAGCGGCGCTGGCGGTGGAGAAGGACATCCGCACGATTCCCGGCCTGGGCAGCGTGATTTCGACGGCGAGTTTGATTCGCCCTGAGATCGCGGTGCGTCCGGACTTTGCGCGTGCCGCCGACCTGGGCGTGACGAGCACGGCGATTGCAGAGACGCTGCGCGTGGCGACGTCCGGCGATTACGACATTTCATTGCCCAAGCTCAATCTCTCGCAGCGGCAGGTGCCTATCCTCGTCAAGCTGCAGGACGATGCGCGCAAGGACCTGAGCGTGCTCGAACGGCTTGCCGTGCCGAGCGCGCGCGGTCCTGTCATGCTGGGCCAGGTCGCAACACTGTCGATGACGGGCGGGCCGGCGGTGATCGATCGCTACGATCGCTCGCGCAACGTGAACTTCGAGATCGAGCTCTCAGGCAAGCCGCTTGGCGATGTGGCTGCTGCGGTGCAGGCGCTTCCTGCCGTGAAGAACCTTCCGCCGGGCGTGAAGGTGGTGGAAGTCGGCGACGCGGAAGTGATGGGCGAACTCTTTGCGAGCTTCGGCCTGGCGATGCTGACCGGCGTGCTGTGCATCTACATCGTGCTCGTGCTGCTGTTCAAGGACTTCCTGCATCCCGTGACGATTCTTTGCGCGCTGCCGCTGTCGCTGGGCGGGGCGTTCATCGGGCTGCTGGTTGCGGACAAGAGCTTCTCGATGCCGTCGCTGATCGGTCTCATCATGCTGATGGGCATCGCCACGAAGAACTCGATCCTGCTGGTGGAGTACGCCATCGTGGCGCGGCGCGATCACGGCTTGTCGCGCTTCGATGCACTGATCGACGCGTGCCACAAGCGCGCGCGGCCCATCATCATGACGACGATTGCGATGGGCGCGGGCATGTTGCCCAGCGCGATCGGCTTCGGCATCGCCGACCCGAGCTTCCGCTCGCCGATGACGGTGGCGGTGATCGGCGGGTTGATCACATCAACGTTGTTGAGCCTGCTGGTGGTGCCTGTCGTATTCACCTACATGGACGACCTGGAGCATTTCATCAAGCGCACGGTGCGTCGCATTCGCCGCCTGCCGCCGGAACTGCCAGAGGATGCGCAGCCCGTCCTGCAATCTGCGAAATAGTTCGCGCAGCAGGCGCTCGGTGCCAGCCAGCACCACTGGTATCGAGCGCCCGATGCTGCTGTAATGCGGCGATGAGTCACGCAACGCCCGGCACGTCCGTCTCCCCCGCTTCGGTGGGTGAGATCGACACTTTCATCGGCTTGCTTCGCACGGCCTGCGATGACCCGAAGGTCAACGAGCAGTTGCAAAAGCTGCTGTCCATGCCCGATGCGCGGCGCCAGGGATTGGTCCAGCGCTGGGTGACCGACATGGTGATGGCCAAGGCGCCCACCGACTTCATCCAGGCCATCGCATGCCTGGCCGACGACAAGGTGGCCGAGAAGGCCTATGAGGTGATCTACGCCTGCCAGCGTCAGTCGCGCTGGCGGATTTTCTGAACCAGCTGCGTCGTCGAATAGCCTTGGACAAACGGGATCGCAAGCGCCTTGCCGCCCCAGCTTTCCACCAGCTTCGATTCGGCGAGCTTCGACATGTCGTAGTCACCGCCCTTGCACAGGATGGCGGGCCTGAGCTCGCGGATCAGCTCCAGCGGTGTGTCCTCGTCGAACCAGGTGACCAGGGAAACGGATTCGAGCGCGGCCATCAGGGCGGCGCGGTCGGCTTCGTTGTTCAGGGGGCGGTCGGGGCCTTTGCCCAGACGCCGCGCCGAAGCATCGGTATTGAGTGCGACAACGAGGCTCGCGCCGAGTTCGCGCGCTTGCGCAAGATAAACCGCATGGCCGCGATGCAGGACGTCGAACACGCCGTTGGTGAAGACGACAGGTTGGGGAAGCTGTGCAACGCGCGCCGGTGCGTCATGACGTGCTGCGATCTTCGCAAGGAATGACGGCCCGGATGCTGTCATGCCGGACGCGATCCGGCATCCACCGCGAAGCGGCGACTGCGACTGTTCGACGATGGATTGCGGATCAAGTCCGCAATGACAGCCAAGGCTCTTACGGCCACGTTTAACCCGGCTGTCATGCCGGACGCGATCCGGCATCCACCGCGAAGCGGCTGCTGCGCGTGACCAACGACGTCACGCCGCTGTCGGCGCAGCGCCTGTCGCGCCGGTCGTGATCGTCGCGCCCACTTCCTTGCGGAAGCGATTGAGTTCCTGCACAGTCTTGAAGCTGCGGTCCATCAGCAGGCTCATGTTGTGCAGGATGCGCTCGACCACCTTGGTTTCCCAGACGGTGTCGAACTTGATCTGCGTGTCGAGCCAGTGTTCAAGCCACTGCGGGTCCGGCAGGCGCGACTGGATGGTGTCGCGCGGGAACAGGGACTGGTTCACATGCAGGTTGGTCGGGTGCAGCGCCTGCGCGGTGCGTCTGGCGCTCGCCATGAGCACGCCGACCTTGGCGAATGCCGCCTTGGCCTCATTGCCGAACTTGTTGATGGCGCGCTTCATGTAGCGCAGATAGGCGCCGCCGTGACGGGCCTCATCCTGCGACAGGATGCTGTAGATCTGCTTGATGACAGGCTCGGTGTGCCATTCGCTGGCGCGGCGGTACCAGTGGTTCAGCCGGATCTCGCCGCAAAAATGCAGCATCAGGGTTTCGAGCGCAGGCGCCGGGTCGAATTCGAAACGCACTTCGTGCAGTTCTTTTTCGGTGGGAGCCAGGTCCGGGCGGAAGCGCCGCAGGTATTCCATCAGCACCAGCGAGTGCTTTTGCTCTTCAAAAAACCAGATCGACATGAACGCCGAAAAATCGGAATCGTCCTTGTTGTCGCGCAGGAACATCTCGGTCGCGGGTAGCGCCGCCCACTCCGTGATGGCATTCATCTTGATGGTCTGGGCCTGCTCATCCGACAGCTTGCTCGCATCGAAGCTGTCCCAGGGAATGTCCTTGTCCATGTCCCATCGGACGGATTCGAGTTGCTTGAAGAGTTCTGGATAGAGCATGGCGGTTCTTTCGAGTGATCCCATTTTAAGCATCGGGATGAAAAAGCCTTGACAATGATCCGCGTCTGCAAAGATTTACGCGGATTGCGCTCAATTAACTGCCAATTTCAACATGCTTGACACCTTCCGCCTGCTGGTAGCCCCCGTCCTTGTGGCCGCGCTGGGCCTGCCGGCAATCGCTGCCACCCCGGTTTCGTCCGCTGAAGCGGTGAACACATCCAAAGCCGGCGCTTGCCCCGCCACGCTCTCGCACACCTTCCCCCGGCTGCAGGACGAAAAGCCCCAGTCCCTGTGCCAGTACGCGGGCAAGGTCGTCCTGGTCGTGAACACCGCCAGCTACTGCGGCTTCACGCCCCAGTACAAGGGCCTGGAGGCTCTGCACGACAAGTACAAGGCCCGCGGCCTGGTCATCCTGGGCTTTCCGTCGAACGACTTCGCACAGGAAAAGGCAAGCAACAAGGAAATCGCGGACTTCTGCGAGAACACGTTCGGCGTCAAGTTCCCGATGTTTGCGGCAACCAGCGTCAGGGGCAATGCAGCCAATCCGCTGTTCAAGCAGCTCACCGCCGCCACCGGCACGTCACCCAAGTGGAACTTCTACAAGTACATGGTGGCGCGCGACGGAAAGGTCGTGGGATCGTGGGGCAGCACGACCACGCCCGAGGCGCTGGAAAAGGAAGTGGAAAAGCAGCTGGCTGCGAAATAGCCAGCTGCCTCAATAAAATTTACCGCGAAGCGCCCCGTCACGAAGGAGGAGGGAGGGAGGAGGAGAAGAGTCGTTCCAGGATTTCATCCGGGTCAAACTGCACCCGGAAGGCTTCGCGGCAAAAAAACCAGAAAATCGTTCAGCAGTTTTTGCTGCCTGCCCGATAGAGTGGGGATTGCGGCGCGAGGTTCCAGTGGAATGCCCGGCGAGGTGGTAAATTTTTGTGAAGCGGGCGTTCATCCCGCCTCACACGCTGCGCTCGTCAGGCCGGCTTGCTGTCGATGAAGCTCTGGCGTTGCATGAGCTTTTCCTGCAGCTTGGCCAGGTTGGGGTACGGGCCGCGCCAGTCGATCTCCGGGAAGCGGAAGTCGAGGTAGCCCAGTGCACAGCCCACCGCAATATCGGCCAGGCTCAAATAGATACCGGCGCAGTAGGGCTTGTCGCCCAGGCCCTGGCTCATCGCCTTCACGCCGCCGTTGACCTTGTCAAGCTGCCGGTCGATCCAGGCCTGGCTGCGCTGGGTCTTGCTGCGGCCGGCCCAATGGGCCTCCAGACGGGCCAGGATGGACGCATCGAGCACGCCATCGGCCAGCGCTTCCCAGGTCTTGACTTCGGCGCGCTCGCGACCCATGACGGGAATGAGCTTGCCCACGGGCGACAGCGTGTCGAGGTATTCCACGATCACGCGTGAATCGAACAGGGCTTCGCCACCTTCCATCACCAGGCAAGGCACCTTGCGCAGGGGATTGGACTCCTCGATCGTGCTGTCGGCCGCCCAGACGTCCTCCAGGACGAATTCGAAGTCGAGCTTCTTTTCGGCCATGACGATGCGCACCTTGCGCACGTAAGGGCTGGTGGTGGCCCCGATCAATTTCATGCTCATGCGTTCTCTCTTGGGAATTGTTCGAGTTATGCGGGAGGCGTTCATTCCATTTTAGCCAGCGGCACATTGGCGCCAGACCCCATTGCGTCCCGCCCTTGTAACGGCACGGTTTTGGGGCGGCGCGGGGCTGCGGATGTCGCAACTGCACGACACGAGGCGCCGCCTACAATCCTTTCCATGCCTCTTTCCCCGATTTCCGCGCTGTCCCCGCTGGACGGCCGCTACGCCTCGCGCCTGGCTCCGCTGCGCCCCCTGATGAGCGAACAGGGCTACATGCACAAGCGCGTGCAGGTCGAAGTCTGCTGGTTCATCGGCCTGTCCGACGCCGGGTTTGCCGAGTTCAAGCCGCTCAGCCCCGGTGCCCGCACTTACCTGCTGGGACTGGTCAAGAACTTCTCCGAGGCCGACGGGCTGGCGATCAAGGAGATCGAAAAGACCACCAACCACGACGTCAAGGCGGTGGAGTACTGGATCAAGTCCAAGTTCGAGGCACGGCCCGAGTTGAGGGCCGCGAGCGAGTTCGTCCACTTCGCCTGCACCAGCGAAGACATCAACAACACCAGCCACGCGCTGCAGCTCAAGGGCGGGCGCGACCAGGTGATCCTGCCTGCCCTCGATGCCGTGATCGCCAAGCTGCGCGAAATGGCCCACGCGCATGCCGACGTCGCGATGCTCAGCCGCACGCACGGCCAGACCGCGAGCCCCACCACTGTCGGCAAGGAAATCGCCAACGTCGTCGTTCGCCTGGCGGCGGCGCGGGAAAAGATTGCATCGATCAAGCTCCTGGGCAAGATGAACGGCGCTGTGGGCAACTACAACGCGCACATGGCCGCCTGGCCCGATTTCGACTGGGAAGCGTTCAGCCGCAAGGTCATCGAGACTCCGGAGCCGCTCGGCCTGGGCCTCACGTTCCAGCCCTACAGCATCCAGATCGAGCCGCACGACTACATGGCCGAGCTGTTCG
>JAZKFI010000001.1:47615-338224 GCA_040386575.1 Pseudomonadota bacterium | reverse complement strand
ATGCCGGATCAAGTCCGGCATGACAGCCCTGGTGTCCGTCATTGCGGACTCGATCCGCAATCCATGCCTGATCAAACGCTGCTTCCGCTTCGCGGTGGATGCCGGATCAAGTCCGGCATGACAGCCCTGGTGTCTGTCATTGCGGACTCGATCCGCAATCCATGCCTGATCAGGCGCCGCTTGCGCTTCGCGGTGGATGCCGGATCAAGTCCGGCATGACAGCCCTGGTGTCCGTCATTGCATGACAGCCCCGGGGCGCCTCAGTCACGGCTTGGCTGCAACCTTGTCATTGAACGCCGCGCACTGCGCCCGCAACCAGTCGCGAAAGAGCTTCATCTGGGGCGTCAAGCGCCTGCTCTCGGGATAGATCAGGTAGTACGTGAACTCGCCGCGATCCAGGAAGCGGTCGAACGGGCACACGAGCCGGCCCGCTGCGATGTCGTCCTGCACCAGCGCCATCTGCGCCATCGCAAAGCCCTGGCCTTCGAGCGCGGCCTGGTAACTCAGGGCCGAGCTTTCAAAGTACAGGAAGCTGAAATCGTCCAGCGCCGGAACGCCTTGCGCAGCGAGCCATGCGGGCCAGTCGTCGCGCCGTTCGGGCCACGTCGATTGCAGCAGCACATGCCGCATCAGGTCCTTGGGCTCGTTCACCGCCGGGCCGCGCGCGAGTAGCGCAGGGCTGCACACAGGCGCAACGATGTTGGGGATCAGCTTCTCGGCGATCGCGCCGGGCCACTCCCCGACGCCCAGCCGAATCGCAAAGTCGATCTTCTCGCGGCTGAAATCGACGGGGTCGTTGCTGGTGGACAGCACGAGTTCGACTGATCGGTTCTCCGCGTAGAAGCTCGACAGGCGAGGGATCAGCCAGCGCAGCGAGAACGTCGTGTACGCGCGGATCTTGAGCATTTCCTTGTTCGCAGGCTCGACCAGCAGCGTGGTGGCGGCGCGGATTGCATCGAACGCGGCGGATACATCGCGAAAGTAGCGCTCGCCTGCCTCGGTCAAGGTCAACTGGCGATGGCCGCGCACAAACAGGTCAACCCCCAGGAACTCTTCCAGGGCGCGCAATTGATGGCTCACCGCGCCCAACGTGACGTGGAGCTCGGCTGCGGCTTTGGTGGCGCTGAGATGGCGCGCCGTCGAAATGAACGAGCGCAGCGCATTCAGCGGAGGCATATCCCTCATGGCATGTCCCGCATGGCTTTTATCGAACGCGCCCGCAAGGTGCAGGCGCTGGGTTGAATTGAATTCAAGTGATGATATGCCAAGCATCCGGCCCAGCGCAGGGCGCATTTAGATTTGCTCAATCATCGGCAAAACAATTCGATTGTCAGTGGAGGCTCACCCCACGATGCTTGGGCAAATGCAGAGTACCCACGACCAATACCAGGACATCCGCGACGCGATTCGCGGCCTTGTCGCCCAGCTTCCCGATGACTACTTCCGCCGTATCGATGAAGAAAAGGGCTATCCCGAAGATTTCGTCAATGCCCTGACGCAGGCCGGCTGGCTGGCCGCGCTGGTGCCGCAGGAATACGGCGGCTCGGGCCTGGGACTGGCCGAGGCGTCGGTCATCATGGAAGAGATCAACCGCTGCGGCGGCAATGCCGGCGCCTGCCACGGCCAGATGTACAACATGAACACCTTGCTGCGCCATGGCTCGAAGGCGCAGAAGGACCGCTACATGCCGAGCATCGCGAGCGGCGAGATGCGGCTGCAGTCGATGGCGGTGACCGAACCGACGACAGGCACCGACACGACCAAGCTCAAGACGACTGCGGTGAGAAAGGGCGACCGCTACATCGTGAACGGACAGAAGGTGTGGATCTCGCGCGTGCAGCACTCCGAACTGATGATCCTGCTGGCGCGCACCACGCCGGTGGACCAGGTCGCGCGCAAGTCCGACGGCATGTCGATCTTTCTCGTGGACGTGAAGCAGGCGATGGCCAGGGGCATGACGGTGCGCCCGATCTCCAACATGGTCAACCACGAGACCAACGAGCTGTTCTTCGACAACCTCGAGATTCCGGTGGAGAACCTGATCGGCGAGGAAGGCAAGGGCTTCAAGTACATCCTGGACGGCCTGAACGCCGAACGCACGCTGATCGCAGCCGAGTGCATCGGCGACGCGCACTGGTTCATCGAGAAGGTCGTGAAGTACACGAGCGAGCGCATCGTCTTCGACCGGCCCATCGGCAAGAACCAGGGCGTGCAGTTTCCGATCGCGCGCGCGTGGGTCAACCTGCAGGCGGCGGACCTGATGCGGTTCAAGGCGGCATCCCTGTTCGATGCGGGCCAGCCCTGTGGCGCGGAAGCGAACATGGCCAAGCTGCTGGCGGCCGACGTGTCGTGGGAAGCGGCCAATGCATGCATACAGTTCCACGGCGGGTTCGGCTTCGCCACCGAATACGACGTCGAGCGCAAGTTCCGCGAGACCCGCCTGTATCAGGTGGCGCCGATTTCGACCAACATGATCCTGTCGTATGTGGCCGAGCATGTGCTCGGACTGCCGCGCTCGTTCTGAAGGGACTCCGATGAGAACGCTGGAGGGCCTCACGGTCGTCACATTCGAACATGCGATTGCAGCGCCGTTTTGCACCCGCCAGCTCGCCGACCTGGGCGCGCGCGTCATCAAGGTCGAGCGGCCCGGCGCTGGCGACTTTGCGCGCGGCTACGACAAGCGCACACGCGGGCTTGCATCGCATTTCGTGTGGGTGAACCGGTCCAAGGAAAGCGTCACGCTCGACATCAAGCATCCGCAAGGCAAGGAGGTGATGGAAGCGCTGATCGCCAAGGCCGATGTGGTGGTGCAGAACCTCGCACCCGGCGCGGCGGCGCGGCTGGGCATCGACTGGGAAACACTCTCAGTCAAACATCCACGACTGATCCTGTGCGACATCTCGGGCTACGGACCTGATGGCCCCTATCGCGACAAGAAGGCCTACGACCTGTTGATCCAGAGCGAGGCGGGTCTGGTGTCGATCACCGGCACCGAGCAGGACCCGGCCAAGTCGGGCGCGTCGGTCGCGGACATCGCAGCGGGCATGTACGCCTACAGCAACATCCTCGCGGCGCTGCTGCGGCGCGGCGTCACCGGCAAGGGCTCGCACATCGAGGTGTCGATGCTCGAAGCCATGACCGAGTGGACCAGCTACGCGCTCTACTACACCTACGACGGCGCGGCGCCGCCGGTTCGCGCGGGCGCATCGCATGCGGCGATCTTTCCCTATGGCCCGTTCACCGCAGGCGATGGCGTCACGGTCATCCTGGCCGTGCAGAACGAACGCGAGTGGGAGTCGTTTTGCCGCACCGTGTTGCAGCGCCCCGATGTGATGACCAATGCCGACTACGCGGGCAACTTGCAGCGCGTCAACCGGCGAGATGAACTCAAGCAGCTCGTCGATGGCGTGTTCCACGACCTCACCGGCGAGCAGCTCGTCGCGCGGCTGGACGAAGCCGGTATCGCCAATGCGCGCATGAACGACATGCACGGCGTGTGGGAGCATCCGCAACTCAAGGCGCGCGATCGCTGGACTGAAATCGATTCGCCCGTCGGCAAGTTGCGCGCGCTGTTCCCGCCGGGCATGAATCGCGAGGACGATCCGCGCATGGACCCGGTGCCGGCACTGGGCGAACACACCGACGCGGTACTGGGCGAATTGGGATTCGCAGCAGGCGACGTCGCCGCGCTGCGAACCGCCGGCGCGATCTGAACGCGCGGCGAAATCACGAACAACAAAGGAGACGACATGGCAGGCTGGTTGCAGGACAAGGTAGTGGTGGTCACGGGTGCGGGCGGCGGCATAGGCCGCGACATCGCGCTGGCGATGGCCGCCGAAGGCGCATCGGTGGTGGTCAACGACATCGGCGCATCGCTGTCGGGCGTCGGCCTCGACCAGGGTCCGGCACAGCGCGTGGTCAGCGAGATCGAAGCGCTGGGCGGCAAGGCGATTGCCAACACCGACAGCGTCGCCACCTGGGCCACCGCACAGCAGATCGTTGCATCGGCCGTGGATACCTATGGCCGCATCGACTGCGTGGTGAACAACGCCGGCATCCTGCGCGACCGTTTCTTCTTCAACATGTCGATCGAAGAGTGGCAGACCGTGATCGACGTGCACCTTCAAGGCTCGTTCTTCATGGCGCGCGCCGCTGCGCCGCACTTCAAGAGCGAAAACCGTGGCGCGCTGGTCAACATGACTTCGACCTCCGCGCTGGTAGGCAACTTCGGCCAGGCCAACTACATGGCGGCCAAGCTCGGCATCGTCGGCCTGTCGCGCTCCGTCGCGCTCGACATGGCGAAGTTCAACGTGCGTTCCAACTGCATCGCGCCTTTCGCGTGGAGCCGCATGATCAGCAGCATCCCGACCGACACGCCCGACCAGGTCGAGCGTGTCAATCGCCTGAAGACCATGGAGACGGCCAAGATCGCGCCGCTGGCCGTGTATCTCGCGAGCGACCAGGCCAAGGACGTGACAGCGCAAATCTTCGGCGTTCGCGCCAATGAAATCTTCTTGTTCTCCCAGCCTCGGCCCATCCGCTCGGTGCATAACTCCGAGGGGTGGACGCCCGAGAAGATCGCCAACCAGGCGATGCCCGCCATGCGCGCGCAATTCACACCGCTGGAACGCTCCCAGGATGTCTTCACCTGGGATCCCCTTTGATCAATGCCTTGAACCCCACAACTCAAAACGAACCGGAGCACACCGCCATGGAATTCAACGACATCCTCTACACCAAGAAAGACGGCGTTGCGCGCGTCACCATCAACCGCGAAAAGGTCATGAACGCCTTTCGCTCCGACACGGTCGAGGAAATGATCCTGGCACTGCGCGATGCAGACGCCGACCCATCCATCGGCGTCATCGTGCTGGCAGGCGCGGGTGAGCGCGCCTTCTGCACCGGCGGCGACCAGTCCTCGCACGACGGCAAGTACGCAGGCCGTGGCGTGGCGGGCATGCCCATCGAGGAATTGCAGACATTGATTCGCGACAGCCGCGTGCCGGTCATTGCGCGGGTGCAGGGTTTTGCGATTGGCGGCGGCAACGTGCTGGCCACGATGTGCGACATCACCATCGCATCCGAAAAAGCGATCTTCGGCCAGGTCGGCCCCAAGGTCGGCTCCGTCGATCCGGGTTACGGCACGGCTTATCTCGCGCGCGTCGTTGGCGAGAAGAAGGCGCGCGAGATGTGGTACTTCTGCCGCCGCTACACCGCAGCCGAAGCGCTGGCGATGGGCCTTGCCAACACGGTGGTCCCGCATGACAAGCTCGACGAGACGGTGGACGCGTGGTGCGCGGAGCTGATGGAAAAGAGCCCCACCGCGCTGGCGATTGCCAAGCGCTCGTTCAACGCCGACAGCGACAACATTCGCGGCATCGGCAACTCGGGCCTGGAAGCACTCGCTCTGTTCTACCAGACCGCTGAATCGAAAGAAGGTGCGAATGCCTTCCGCGAAAAGCGCAAGCCTCAATTTCGCGCGGTGCGCGATCGCAAGGAATAAGCCGCATGACGACGACCGCATTTCCTCACCTGCTGGCGCCGCTGGACCTGGGCCGCACCGTGCTGCGCAACCGGGTTCTCATGGGCTCGATGCACACGCGCATCGACATGCAGGACGAGCCGGCCAAACGCATGGCGGCCTTCTATGGCGAACGCGCCAAGGGTGGTGCAGCGCTCATCGTCACCGGCGGATGTTCACCCAATGAAGACGGCCTGATCGAGGCCGGCGCGCCTATGCTGGTCAGCGAATCCCAAGTGCATGAGCACGCCGAGGTGACAGCCGAGGTGCACAGCCATGGCGGCAAGATCGTGCTGCAGCTCCTGCATGCGGGCCGCAACGCAAAGATCCCCAGTCTGGTCGGCCCGTCCGACATCCGCTCGCCAATCAATCCGCTCACGCCGCGCGCGCTCAGCACCGCAGAGGTCGAACAGACAGTGGAGGATTTCGTGCGTTGCGCGAAGCTGGCCGAAGCTGCCGGCTATGACGGCGTCGAGGTGATGGGCTCCGAGGGATACCTCGTCAACCAGTTCACCACCGAGCGCTGCAACAACCGCACCGACGCGTGGGGCGGTAGCGCAGAGAACCGCCGGCGTTTCCCGGTGGAGATCGTGCGCAGGATCCGCGCTGCTACCGGGCCGACTTTCATCATCGACTATCGCATCTCCGCGCTCGACCTGGCCGAAGGCGGCTGCGACTTCGAAGAGATTGCCGCCCTTGCGCAGGCCGTCGAAGCGGCGGGCGCTGACCTGATCAACACCGGCATCGGCTGGCATGAGTCCGCAGTCCCGACGATTGCCTACCCGGTGCCGCGCGGCGCATTCCGGTTTGCAGTCGCGCGCCTGAAGAAGGCCGTGCGCATCCCGGTCGTCATCTCCAACCGCATCAACACGCCGGAGATGGCAGAAGACATGCTGGCGAGCGGCGACGCCGACATGGTGTCGATGGCGCGCGGTTTGCTCGCCGATCCGTTCTTCGTGCAGAAGGTCGCAGCGGGCCTGCCGCAAACCATCAACACCTGCATCGCCTGCAACCAGGCTTGCCTGGACAACGCGTTCAGCGAGAAGGCCACGAGCTGCATGGTCAACCCCAAGGCAGGGCGCGAGCTGGAGTTCAGGTCGCCGCCTCCGTCACGCAAGGTCAACGTCGCCGTGGTCGGCGCGGGCCCTGCGGGGCTTGCCGCTGCCAGCGAAGCTGCGGCGCGCGGTCACAGGGTCACGCTGTTCGAAGCATCGGGCATCCTGGGCGGACAGCTCAACCTGGCGATGAAGGTGCCCGGCAAGCTGGAGTTTGCAGAGACGGTGCGCTACTTCGGCGAAATGCTCAAGCGCAACGGCGTCGATGTTCGACTGAACACGCAAGCGACCGCGCAGCAGTTGGCTTCTGGCGAGTTCGATCGCGTGATCGTCGCCACCGGCATCCTGCCGCGCGATGTGTCGTTCCTCGGCTCTGACCACGTCAAGGTGGTCTCGTACCTGGACATCCTCAGCGGCCGCAAGACCGCAGGCCGCAACGTCGCGATCATCGGCATGGGCGGCATCGGCTTCGACGTGGCCGAGTTGCTGACCGCTGACCACGACGCATCGCATCGCGAAACACCACAGGAGTTCTTCGAGGACTGGGGCGTGGACACGTCGCCCGAGTCGAAGACGGGACTGAAGGAAATGCACACGCCCAGGTCGCAGCGCAATGTCACCCTGCTGCAGCGCTCCAACACGCGGGTCGGCCAGCGTCTGGGCCTGAGCACCGGCTGGATTCACCGCAGCAAGCTGCGCCGTCGTGGCGTGAAGACCGTCACCGGCTGCACGTACGAGCGCGTGGATGATGAAGGTTTCCACATGACGGTCAACGGCCAGCCGACGCTGCTGCCGGTGGACACCGTGGTGATCTGCGCCGGCCAGGAAGTCAACCGCACACTGGCCGATGAGCTGATCGCAGCAGGGGTCAAGGTCGATGTCGTCGGCGGTGCGCACATTGCGAGCGAACTCGACGCCGTGCGAGCCATCGACGAAGGCACACGCGCCGCCTGGGCGTTGTAAGGAACTACCGATGTTTGAACTTCATGTAGCGGACTCCATTGCAACGATCACGATGGTGCGCGCGCCGGTGAATGCGATGAACGATGCCTGGGTCGCCGGTTTTCACGAACTGCTCGATGGCCTGGAGCCGCGCGATGACTGGTCTATCCTGCGCATCCGCAGCGGGCTCAAGCTGTTCTCTGGTGGCGCCGATCTCAAGCAGATTGAAACGAACTTCAGCCAGTCGATCGAGGTGCAATCGGGACCGGGTGAGCGCTATCAGAAGCTCTTCTCTCGCATCGAGGGATTGACGCGTCCGACACTGGCAGAAATCAAGGGCAGCGCCCTGGGTGGCGGGCTGGAGCTGTCACTCGCGTGCGACATGCGATTTGCATCCGAAGAGGCCAGGCTCGGCCTGGTCGAAGTCAAGCTGGGCCTGATGCCGGGCGCGGGTGGCACCCAGCGCCTGCCACGAGCGATCGGGCGTGCTGCCGCGATGCGCATGATCCTGTCGGGCGAGACGGTGTCGGGCGCGCAGGCGCTTGCGCTCGGCCTGGTGCAGTGGGCCGTGCCTGTCGATCAATTCGACGAAAAGGCTGAGGCCGTCGTGCGGCAGTTCGCTGCCATCGAGCCTCACGCGGCGCAAGCCGCCAAGGCAGCGATCAATGCGGCCTTCGACCCCACGCGCAATGGCTACAACGTCGAGCGCGACAACGTCAAAACCTGCCTTGCGCATCCGCGCACGCGCGAACTCGTCGGCGGCTTTCTGGCGCGCTCGGCGAAGTAAAGAACCCTGGAGACATCATGGAACTCAAAGACAAGATCATCGTCGTCACCGGCGGCGCATCGGGCATCGGCAAGGCGACGGCCCTCTTGCTGGCGTCGCATGGAGCAAGCGTGCACATCGGTGACCTGGACATGGCGGGCTCGGAAGCGACGGCCCAGTCGTTTGAAGGCGCGGGCTCTATCTCGGCAACGCAGCTCGACCTCGCCAAGCCGGACTCGGTGAAGTCGTTCACCGAAGCAGTGCTGGCCAAGCACGGCCGCGTGGATGGCCTCGTGAACGCAGCGGGCTTCGACAAGGTCGGGCCTTTCATCAAGAACGATCCTGAGTTGTGGGAGCGGCTCGTGGCCGTGAACCTGCTGGGCGCCATGCGCCTGACGCAACTGGTGCTGCCATCGATGATCGCGGCCAACGCCGGCAAGATCGTCAACATCGCCAGCGATGCCGGACGCGTCGGCAGCATGGGTGAGACCGCTTATGCCGCAACCAAGGGCGGGCTGATAGCTTTCACCAAGTCGCTCGCACGCGAGATGGCGCGCTACCAGATCAACGTGAACGTGGTGTGCCCTGGACCGACCGACACGCCGCTGTTCAACACGCAAGCGTCCGAAGGTCTGCGCGAGGCGCTCATCAGCGCGATTCCGTTCAGGCGTCTCGGGCAACCTGAAGACGTGGCGCATGCGGTGCACTACCTGGTCGGCCCGAACTCGGGCTATGTCACCGGTCAGGTGCTGAGCGTCAGCGGCGGCCTGACGATGGTCGGCTGAAGTCGCCGTCATCCAAAGTGAAAGCACTCCTTAGCAAGGCCGCCGGCGGGCCGGACGCACTCGTTCTCGAAGAGGTGGCCTCGCCCGTTCCCGGTCCTGGGCAGGTCCGGTTGCGCGTTCATGCGTGCGCGCTGGGCTACGCCGACACACTCATCATCAACGACCAGTACCAGTTGCGCCCGCCGCGACCGTTCGCGCCGGGCGGTGAAGTTTCCGGCGTGGTCGATGCGCTGGGTGAGGGTGTCACCACGCTCAAAGAGGGCGATCGCGTGATCGGGTGGTGCTTCTGGGGTGGACTTGCAGAAGAACTGGTGATCGATGCGGACAAGTGCGTGCCGATTCCCGATGCGATGCCGTTCGACGATGCAGCGGCGCTCTTGTTCAGCCACGGCACCGCGCTCTACGCCTTGCGCGAGCGTGGTGAGTTGAAGGCCGGCGAGACGCTGCTGGTCACAGGCGCGTCCGGTGGTGTGGGGCTGGCCGCGGTCGAATTGGGCAAAGCCATGGGCGCGCGCGTCGTGGCGGCTGTCTCGTCACAGGAGAAGCTGGAACTCGCTCTGGCATCGGGCGCCGACGCAGGCGTGGTGTATCCCGCTTCCGGCATGGACAAGGACGCCGCGCGCGCCTTCGGTCAGCAGCTCAAGGAAGCACTGGGCCAGCAGGGCGCGGATGTGGTGCTCGACGTGGTCGGCGGCGACTACGCCGAGCAATGCCTGCGTGCCATCGCATGGCAGGGTCGATACCTCGTCGTTGGATTCGCTGCGGGAATCCCGAAGCTGCCGATGAATCTGGTGCTGCTCAAGGGCTGCGATATACGCGGGGTGGGTTCAGGCGAGTACATCGCCCGGGAGCGCGAGAAGTACGACGCGAGCCATCGCGAACTGATTGCCATGTATTCAAAGGGACTCATTCGTCCGCGCATCTCGCAACGCTTCACGCTCGCGCGGGCCGGGCACGCATTGAGTCTGCTGACCACTCGCAAGGCTGTCGGCAAACTGGTCGTGACGATGACTCCCTCGGCTGTCATTGCGGACCGAGACCGGAGGGATCCTTCGAATCCGCCGCAACCATGAACTCGACGGCCGCAGCCGCTGCGCGGTGGATGCCGGATCAAGTCCGGCATGACAACCGTGCAGGCTGTCATTGCGGACTTGATCCGCAATCCATGACTTCGACGGCCGCAGCCGTTTCGCGGTGGATGCCGGATCGAGTCCGGCATGACAACCGAGGAGGCCGTCATTGCGGGCTTGACCCGCAATCCATGACTTCGACGGCCGTGGCCGCTGCGCGGTGGATGCCGGATCGAGTCCGGCATGACAACCGAGGAGGCTGTCATTGCGGACTTGATCCGCAATCCATGACTTCGACGGCCGCAGCCGTTTCGCGGTGGATGCCGGATCGAGTCCGGCATGACAACCGAGGAGGCCGTCATTGCGGGCTTGACCCGCAATCCATGACTTCGACGGCCGTAGCCGCTGCGCGGTGGATGCCGGATCGAGTCCGGCATGACAACCGTGGAGGCTGTCATTGCGGGCCGAGACCGGAGGGATCCTTCGAATCCGCCGCAACCATGACTTCGACGGCCGCAGCCGCTGCGCGGTGGATGCCGGATCAAGTCCGGCATGACAACCAGAGACAACTGAAGGAGACCTCCCATGAGAGTTTTTGCAACGCTGGATGAACTCCCTCCACTGGTGGGCCAGGACATCGGCACGAGCGACTGGACCGAAGTGACGCAGGCGCAGATCGACCTCTTCGCAGAGGCGACCGGCGATCACCAGTGGATTCATGTGGACCCGGTCCGCGCGAAGGACGGACCCTACGGCACAACCATCGCGCACGGCTTCCTCACGCTGTCCCTGCTGCCCAAGATGTACGCAACCACCATCAAGGTCGAGCAGATGCGCATGGGCGTCAACTACGGCCTGAACAAGGTGCGCTTTCCTGCCCCGGTGCCTGTTGGTAGTCGGCTGCGGTGCCACATCAAGCTGCTGGCGTGCGAGGAAGTCGCAGGCAATGGCTTGCAACTGACCTGGGACATGAGCGTGGAGCGCGAAGGCGAGACCAAGCCGGTGTGCGTCGCTGAGTTCGTGCAGCGGAGATATCGGTGAAGGGCAAGGCTGTCCTCATCACGGGCGGCTCCGGCGGAATCGGCTTCGCGGTCGCGCAGCGCATGGCACGCGACGGTGCCGTGGTTGCGATCACCGGCCGCTCGGCTGATACAGGCGAGGCCGCTGCCGCGAGGTTGCGCGAGCTTTCACCGGACTGCTTCTTCCTGCAAGGTGATTCGTGCGATGCAGCGAGCTGCACCGAGGTTGCAGCAGAAGCCGCACGCCGCATGGGCCGCATCGATGTTCTCGTGAGTTCGGGTGCGCAGAATCCGCTCGGGCCCATGCCTTTCGCTGAGATGTCGCCGGAACAAATCGAGTCGGGATTTCGCGTGCGGGTGATGGGCCGCATCCTGCCGGTGCATGCCGCGCTGCCGCACATGCGCGCAGCCGGCGGCGGGTCTGTCGTGATGATCGGCACCGACGCGGCGCGCCATCCGACGCCGGGCGAATCGGTGATTGGCGCGGCGGGGGCGGCCGTCATCCTCATGTCGAAAGCACTCGCGCGTGAGTTCGCCAGGGACAAGGTACGCGTGAACTCGGTCGCGCTCACGATCACCTCCAACACCACCAGCTGGGACCGCATGTTCGCCAACGAGAGCTTCGGCAACAAGCTGTTCTCGAAAGCGGTTGCGCGTTTTCCCCAAGGCCGGGCACCGACCGCTGAGGAAGTCGCCGAAGCCGTGACATTTTTCGCGAGCGATGCAGCGTCGCAAATCACAGGGCAAACCCTGAGTGTGAACGGCGGATTGTCGTTTGGCGGCTGGTGAGTTGAATCAACTTCCACCCAGGCCAATAAACGTCAATTGTCAGCTGGCCAATGCGGGCGCAATATTCCCTCGCATCCCGAAAATTACAGGAGACAAACACATGGTCCGGAGATTTGCAGTTCGAATGCTTGCCGCCGTGGTCGCAAGCGCAACCGTTTTCGCGGGATCGGCTTTCGCCCAGGCCTGGCCCAACAAGCCCGTCCGCATGATCGTGCCGTACCCGGCCGGCGGCCCCACCGATGTGCTGGCGCGCGTGCTCGGCCAGAAGCTGGGCGACGCGCTGGGGCAGAACGTGATCGTTGAAAACCGTCCGGGCGCAGGCGCCATCACCGGCACCGACGCCGTAGCCAAGGCCGCGCCCGATGGTTACACCATTGGTTTTGCAACCATCGGCCCGCTGGCAGTCAACCCCAGCCTGTTTCCGAATGTGCCTTACGACCCCCTGAAGGATTTCGCACCGCTGATCCTGGTCGCACGTTCCTATTCGATGCTTGCCACGCACCCCAGCGTTCCTGCAAAAGACCTCAAGGAACTGGTCGCGCTGATCAAGGCGAACCCCGGCAAGTACACCTACGCGTCCGGTGGCATCGGGACCACGCAGCATCTGTCCGGTGAACTCTTCAACGAAGTGGGCGGGTTGAAGATGCTGCATGTGCCCTACAAGGGCGAAGGAGCTGCCCAGACCGACCTGCTGGGCGGGCAGGTGCACATGATGTTCACCAGTCCCATCGTCGCGATGAACAACGTGCGGCAGGGCAAGCTGAACGGCATGGGTGTCACTTCGCCCAAGCGCCTGTCGCAGATGCCCGATGTGCCGGCGATTGCCGAGGTCTTCCCCGGGTTCGACGTGCAGGCGTGGTTTGCAATGATCGCGCCGGCCGGAACACCCGAGCCTATCGTCAGGCGGCTCAACGAAACCATGCAGGCCGTGCTGCGCGCGCCCGATGTTGTCAAGCGCATCGAAGACCTGAGCGCCATGCCGGCCGGAGGCACACCGGCGGACCTCACTGCGCTCATGCGCAGCGAGATTCCCAAGTGGCGCGCGGTGATCAAGAGCGCCAACATCAAGGTCGAATGACCGCCTGCCCCCCTCGATTCATTGCAAGGACCGCGTGTGCCACTTGATGCAGAAAGCCTGACCCAGTTCACCGACACCGTGGCGCGCTTCGTGCGCGAACGGTTGATCCCTGCGGAGGCGCAGGTAGCGGCCGACGACCGCATTCCCGATGAGTTGCTGCGCGGCATGGGCGAGCTGGGCCTGTTCGGCATGACGCTGCCCGAGGAGTTCGGCGGGCTGAACCTCAACGCATCGGAAGAAGTGCGCGTGGTGTTCGAGCTTTGCTATGCGGCGCCGGCGTTTCGTGGCTACCTGGGCGCGAACAACGGCCTGGGCGGCCGCGCCATCCTGGTCGGCGGCAGCGAGGCGATGAAGGACAAGTACCTCACGGGCATCGCATCCGGCGAGATCGTCACGGCTTTCGCGTTGACGGAGCCGGAGACCGGGTCCGACGCGGCGGCGCTCAAGACCAAGGCGACGAAGCAGGCCGATGGGTCCTGGGTGTTGTCGGGTCGCAAGACCTACATCACGCATGCCGACATCGCTGATCTGTTCATCGTGGTCGCACGCAGCGACCCGCAGTCGGTCGGCGGCAAGGGCGTATCGGTCTTCCTGGTTCCGGGTGACACGCCGGGCATCGCACGAGGCAAGCCAGAAAAGAAGATGGGCCAGCAGGGCACACATGTGGCCGATCTGTCGTTCAACGATTGCGTGCTGCCGGCTTCGGCGTTGCTGGGTGTGGAGGGCAGGGGATTCGAGTTGACGATGCAGGGCATAGACCGCAGTCGTCTGCACATGGGGGCCATCTGTGTGGGCGTGGCCCGGCGGCTGATCGACGAGTCGCTGAAGTACGCGATGGAGCGCCGCCAGTTCGGCAAGCCGATAGCCGAGTTTCAGCTGGTGCAGGCCATGCTGGCCGACAGCCAGGCCGAGATGGCGGCGGCGCGCGCGCTGGTGATCGACAGTGCGGCGCGTTGCGATGCGGGCGAGAACATTTCAATGGAAGCCTCGTGCTGCAAGATGTTCGCATCCGAAATGGTGGGCCGCGTGGCCGACCGTGCGGTGCAGATTTTTGGCGGCGCGGGGTACATGCAGGACAGCGTGGTCGAGCGGCTCTATCGTGATGTGCGCGTCTTTCGCATCTATGAAGGAACCACGCAGATCCAGCAGGTCACGATTGCCAAGCACATGATCCGGCGGGCGACGGCAGGTTGACCGTACAGGCTGTCATGCCGGACTTGATCCGGCATCCACCGCGAAGCGGCCACGGCCGTCGAAAACATGGATTGCGGATCATGTCCGCAATGACAGGCGCCACAACAACCTGCAATGATTTCATCAGCAAACAATCCAAAGGAAAGCAAGCCATGACCGAAGAACTCCAGACCCGCGTCGTTGACCGCGTCGGCCAGATCATTTTCAATCGCCCGGAAACGCGCAATGGCCTGGTGCCCAGGTTCATCGGCCAGGTGATGGACGTCATCAAGGCGTACGAGGCCGACCCCGGCGTTCGCGCGATCACCTTCACCGGCAATGGCAAGGACTTCTCATCTGGTGGCGACAAGGGATTTCTGCGTGAAGTGCAGCAGATGACGCCCGACCAGGTCCAGCGCGAGGTGTACGGCTACTTCCAGGGTGTCGTGCGGCAGATCAAGATGTGCAACAAGCCCACGGTGGCCATCGTCAACGGCGGCGCTGTCGGCACCGGCTGTGATATCGCCATCGCCACCGACTTTCGCGTCGTCTCCAAAACCTCGTTCTTCCACGAGAACTGGACGGCCATCGGATGCATGTCGCCACTGGGCGCGAACTACATGCTGCCCCGGCTGATCGGCCTGGAGCGCGCTGCCAACATGATCATGCGCGCGCAGCGCGTGTACGGCGAAGAGGCCGTGCGCATCGGGCTCGCAACCCATCTGACGGAAGACGACTCGAAGCTGGTCGAAGAAGGCCAGGCCTTCGCCAAGGACCTGGCCTGCCGCTCGGCCGATGCCCTGCGCGCGGCCAAGATCGCGCTGCGCCGTTCGATGGACGGCGGCACGATGAGCAGCGAGTGGGAGTTCAACCTGCTGCAGCAGGGCCGCTTGCTGGCCGGGCCCGACTACGAAGCGGCGCTCGATGCGATCGAGGCCAAGCGCATGCCGACTTACTGAGGCCGCGCGATATGCCCGGGCCATTGGCCGGTATTCGCGTCGTCGACCTCACTGCGGTGCTGCTGGGCCCGACGGCCACGCAGATCCTGGGCGACATGGGCGCCGACGTCATCAAGATCGAGGCGCCCGGTGGTGATGCCACGAGAGGTGCGGGTGCAGCGCGCAACCCCGGCATGGGTTCGCTGTTCATGCACATCAACCGCAACAAGCGCAGCCTGGTGCTCGACCTGAAGCAGCCAGCAGGCCTTGAGGTGCTGTTGAAGTTGCTCAAGACCGCCGACGTGCTGTTTCACAACATGCGGCCGCAGGCGATGGCGCGCCTGGGACTGGCGTATGCCGATGTCGCCAAACTCAATCCGGGCATCGTCTATTGCGGTGCGTTCGGCTACGGCCAGGGCGGGCGTTATGCCGCGCGGCCCGCCTATGACGACCTGATCCAGAGTGCTGTCGCCTTGCCCCACTTGTTCGAGCGGTCCACCGGCCACATGCACTACACGCCGGTCAACCTGATCGACCGCCTGATCGCGATGAAGGCCGTGTACTGCGTGACTTCGGCGCTGTTCCATCGTGAACGCACCGGCGAGGGCCAGGAGGTCGAGCTGTCGATGTTCGAGACGATGGCCGAGATGGTGCTCGGCGAGCATCTCGCCGGCGAGAGTTTCGATCCGCCGCTCGGGCCTGCGGGCTACGGCAGGTCGCTATCGCCTGCCCGCAAACCGTACAAGACGAGCGATGGCCATGTAGCCGCGATGATCTACACGAACCGGCATTGGGAGCGTTTTTGCGAAATGGCTGGCAAGCCCGAACTTGCGAGCGATGCGCGCTTTGCGGACAACGGCGCACGTTCGCGCAACATGGACCAGCTCGGCGAAATCGTGGCCAGCGTCCTCATCACGCGCACCACGGCAGAGTGGGTCGAGACGCTGCAGGCCATCGACCTGCCGGTGATGGCGGTGAACACGCTGGAAACGCTGATCGACGATCCGCACCTGGCCGATGTCGGCTTTTTCGAATGGGTCGATCACCCCACGCAGGGAAGGATTCGTTCCATGCGCGGTGGATCGAGGTGGTCGAAGACGCCGGCAGAGTTCACAAGGCCGGCGCCGCTGTGCGGAGAGAACACGCTGGGGGTGCTGAGTGAATTGGGGTATTCGCAGGAAGAGATCGACGTGCTGCTGGAATGCGGTGCGGCGAAGGTGTTGTGAGCGCCTGATGAAAGCTTTCATTGCGGACCCGACCCGCAATCCATGACTTCGACGGCCGTCGCCGCTTCGCGGTGGATGCCGGATCGAGTCCGGCATGACAACCGTGGGGGCTGTCATTGCGGACTTGATCCGCAATCCATGACTTCGACGGCCGTCGCCGTTTCGCGGTGGATGCCGGATCGAGTCCGGCATGACAACCGTGGGGGCTGTCATTGCGGACTTGATCCGCAATCCATGACTTCGACGGCCGTCGCCGTTTCGCGGTGGATGCCGGATCGAGTCCCGCATGACAACCGTGGGGGCTGTCATTGCGGACTTGATCCGCAATCCATGACTTTGACGGCCGTCGCCGCTTCGCGGTGGATGCCGGATCGAGTCCCGCATGACAGCCGGGGAGGCTGTCGTTGGGGGCTTGAGCCACAAGCGGCGCTGGTTGCAGTCCCTCCTGCGGCGCTCAGGCGATATCCAGCTCCGGATAGCGCCGAAAAACCCCCTCTTCGCTGAACGGAAGCCGCCGTTCGCTTTTCAGGTAGGCCGCCACTCGCGGCTGCGTGGCGATGCGGTGATGCAGCGCGACCACCAGCGGCGTGCGCACCAGCACCTTTTCGGATGCCAGCGGAAACGCATAGCGCAATCCTTCGACCAGCTGGAACAGCGACAGGTCGGCATAGCTCATGCGGTTGCCCACCAGGTAGCGATTGCCTGCGGGGTTCTGCGCGAGCACCCGCTCGAACCACTTCATGAACTTGGGCATGCGCTCCTTGCAGAAGTCGCCCGCGCGGCGCAGTGCCTCGGCCTTCTGGTCCTCGTAGTAGAGGCTGGAGGCAATGGGGTGATGCGTGTCATGCGCCTCGGTCACCATGTCGGCGATGGTCAGCTGGATCTGCATCGTCCAGATGCCTGCCTGCTCGTTTCGCGCGACCAGCTTGAGCGTGGGCGCGAGGTACTGCAGGATGGCGGCAGTCTGCCCGACGACGAAATCACCGTCCTTGAGGAAAGGCGGCGCGAACGGCGGATGCCGCGTGCTCTTGAGATCCATGAATCGCTGCATCGCGGCGATGCCCTTGCCGGTGTCTGCGGCACTGCGTGCGACATCGACATAGGAGGTGCCTGTCGCTTCGAGCGCGAGCCGCACAAATTCGCCGCGGCCCTGGATGGTGGGCCAGTAATGGAGTTCGTAAGTCATGGCCTGACTGTAGTCACTTACGATAGCGCCCGGTATCACGACCGGCATGGCGACCCCGCAATGCAACCGGTTCTGCATTTCAACCCAGGAGTTTTCATGTTTTCTCACGTGATGGTCGGCATTTCCGATATCGAGCGTTCCAAACGTTTCTATGACGCAGTTCTGGGCGCCATAGGCATCGCGCCCGGCACGGTGGATAGGCACCGCGTGTTCTGGCGCTCGCCCACGGGTTCTTTCGGCGCGTCGCTGCCGATCAACGGCCAGCCGCAGACCATCGGCAACGGCAGCACCGTCGGCTTCACATGCGCTTCGCCGGAACAGGTCGAAGCGTGGCACGCGGCTGGCATCGCAAACGGCGGCACGACGTGCGAAGACCCGCCGGGTATCAGGGACAACGGCGTGAGCAAGCTGCACCTGGCCTACATGCGCGACCCGGACGGCAACAAGCTCTGCGCGTTGCACCGTCTACCCAAAGCCTGATCGCCCTGAAATCCGCCGCAACGTAACAGCTTGTTGCCGCACATGAAAACCCTAGGGCGGCGGAGCCCGAAAGCGTTTACCTTCACCGGTTCGTTTTTGGGGGAAGTTTCATGAGGCGAGCACTACTGGCCCTGGCCGTTCTAGTTGCGCCCGTGCTATGCACGGCGCAGATTCTCATTGGCCAGACCGCTGGCTTTACAGGCACGGTGGCAGCCGGCGTGAAGGAAACTTCCGAGGGCGCTAAGCTGTGGATCGACCAGGTCAACGCCACCGGCGGCGTCAACGGCCAGAAGATCGAAGTGATTGCGATGGACGACAAGTTCGATCCGAAGATCGCCGCAGAAAACGCCAAGGTGCTGATCGAAGAGAAGAACGTCCTGGCGATGTTTCTCAATCGCGGCACGCCGCACACCCAGGCCATCATCCCGTTGCTGGATGCGAACCGCGTTGCGCTGGTCGGTCCATCGACTGGCGCTGCAGTTCTCCACACGCCGTTCCAGAAGCACATCTTCAACGTCCGCGCGACCTATCAGCGCGAAGTCGAAAAGGCGGTGCTGCATCTGCACACCGTCGGCATCACGCGAATCGCGGTGGTCTATGCAGACGATTCTTTTGGCGCGGACGGGCTGGAAGGCGCGCAAAAAGGATTCAAGAAGGCCGGCATACAGGCAGTCGCGAGCATCAAGGCCGATCGGTCCAAGCCGGATTTCGCGGCGATCATCCCGGTGTTGCTGCAGAAGGAATCGCAGGCCGTGGTGTGGATCGCATCGGGCGGTGCAGTTGCCGAAGGCGTGAAGGCCTTGCGTGCTGCCAAGTCCGCCGCGCGGATCGTGACGCTGTCGAACAATGCATCGTCCGGATTCATCAAGAGCCTGGGCGACGTCGCGACAGGCGTGATCGTCACGCAGGTATTCCCGTCGGAGCGCTCGGCTGAATTCGGCTTTGTCAAAGAGGCGGCCGCGCTCGCCAAGGCCAAGGGCACCGAGCTCAGCCCCGCGATGCTCGAAGGATTCGCCGCAGCCAAGATCCTGGTCGAAGGTTTGCGCAAGGCAGGACCCAAGCCGACGCGCGCCAAGCTGATCACCGCGCTCGAATCGATCAGGAAGTTCGACCTCGGCGGGATGGAAGTCAGCTATTCACCCGAAGATCACTCGGGCCTGGACTTCGCCGATCTGTCGATCATTGGGCAAGACGGCCGCTTCCGCCGCTAGGCCCTGCATTTCTCCCTCCCCCGCTGGGGGAGGGCCGGGGTGGGGGCATGCGGCTTCAGTTCGGCCGCGTCGCTAGGCCAGGAACAAGTCCGGATCCACCATCGTCCGGTTCAGCATCACGCCCCAATGCAGGTGCGGACCGGTCGCACGGCCGGTCGCGCCGACAGCGCCCAGTGTCTCCCCGGTCCGCAGCACATCGCCCACGCGCACGCTGGTCTGGCTCAGGTGGCAATAGAGCGTGAGCAGCCCGCCGCCGTGGTCCAGCCACACCGTCCCGCCATTGAAGAAATAGTCTCCGGTGTCGATCACCCGGGCGGCGAGCGGCGCCTTCACAGGCGTGCCCGAAGGTGCCGCGATGTCCATGCCCGAGTGGGGCGAGCGTGCCTGTCCATTGAAGACCCGCCGCAGGCCGAACGAGCTTGAGCGCGGACCCGGCACAGGCGCAGCCATCGTCAACGCATCGCCTTCCACCGGCGAAGAGAACGTCGCCATCACTTTTGCCATGTGCTCGCGTTCGCGCTCATAACGGGCCTGGTCTGCCGGCGACAGGTCCACGTGGCCCGGCGCGACGCGAAGCCGCTGCTCGCGATATTTCTTGGGTCGAACTTCGTAGTCGATGGAGCGCGCAGCACCACCGTCCATCTGCACCTGGATCCTTGCCGTGCCCAATGCCGCTGCAAGCGGGATGCCGACGATGACGGTCCATGCAGACGGGTCGCCCACCACGAGCAAGGGCACCGGTCCCTGATGCGCCGTCGGCCGCTCGCGCGAGGCGCCCAACGGGATGCGCGCAATGCCGCCGGGCACGGTGGAATGTTGAGGGAGCTGGGCTGCTGTTGCGTTGACTTCGATGCCGGAAGCCATCAGGGCCAGCAGGACGGTGCGTCGGGACAAGGACATGGATGAGGTAGAGGGGTCAAGGGCCAATGTCCGAGTATGGCCGCTCGGGCAACGCCCGTGTCCCCTGGGCAGGCCTCAATCGCGCACGCCGCTGCCGACGAGCATCTCGCACGGTCCTTCAAAGCCGCGCTCCACCGTTTCGAACTGCGCGAGCGCTGCTTCGATCTCGTCCCACGTTGCGGCGCGTTCGCCCTCATCCATGCCGCTCATCATCTGCTGCAACGCGCCGAACGACTCGCGTTCGAAACGGGCGCACTCGGATGCGCTCGGCAGGCAAACGGGCGAGTCCACCTTGCACACTTTCACGTCGCGAAACCCCGCCTGTTCGAGCGTCCTGGCAAGCACGCCTTCTGCGCCCAGTGAGAACGGCCCCGGCTGGCCGGGCAGCGGCGGCGGCAGTTGCGCCCGGCGGCGGATGATGCCCACCGGCAGGGCGAAGAACGGATTCCTGTCGGGCGTGGAGTACACGACAGCGGCAAATCGACCCCCCGGCTTGAGCGCGTGGCGAATCCCGGTCAGTGCGCGTTGCTGGTCGGGGAAGTAGATCAGCCCTACGCGGGAGATCGCGGCGTCGAACGATGCAGCAGGCAAAAGGTCGTGACGCTCGCCATCGAGCTCGCGCGTCTCGACATTGGAGAGTCCCTCTCTGAGCGCTGCCGATTTCGCGTACCTCAGGATCGCCGGCGAGATGTCGGTTGCCAGCACGTAGCCGCCCGGACCTGCACGGCGCGCGGCAGCAAGCGTCTGATCACCTGCGCCGGCCGCGATGTCGAGCACGCGCGAGCCCGGCCCGATGCGCGCGGCATCCAGCATGGCCTGCGTTGCCGCGCCGAGCCAACGGTTGAGCAGCGGACCCCAGCGGTCCCATGCCTCGGCAGCGGTTTCCCATTGGGCGCGCGTGGTGCTTCGGAACTTGTCGGGGTCGAACGTGGCAGTTGCAGCGGGGCGGGTGTTGGTTTCAGTCATTGCGATGCTCCTTGGGAACTGGGCCTATGCGAGATGCAGGCACGAGCAACGGTAGGCGGCGCAGGATGTGCGCTCAAGTGCAGAAACTGGAGTGGTCACGCCTGTTACCGCGGCATACACTGCCCCGATGGCCGACTACATGCAGTTTTGCACCGTGGCGCGTGGCGCCGAAGTGCTGGGTGAGTTGTGGACGCCGCTGGTCGTGCGTGAACTGCTGTGCGGAAGCCACCGCTTCAATGACATCCACCGCGGCGTGCCCCGCATGTCGGCGACCTTGCTCACGCAGCGGCTTCGCAAGCTCCAATCCATCGGCGTCGTCGAGAGGCGTGGGGTGGGCAAAGGGTGGGAATACCACCTCACCCAGGCCGGCGAAGAGCTGCGCCCGATCGTTCTGGGCATCGGTCACTGGGGGGCGCGCTGGATCGGAAGCCGGCTGCGCAAGGAGCAGCTCGATGCCGGGTTTCTGATGTGGGACATCCGGCGCTTCGCGCACATGGATGAATTTCCCGATGACCGGACCGTGGTGCATTTCCGGTTTCGCGATGCGCCAGCCGCTGAGAGCTTGTGGTGGCTGGTCGTGCAGGACCACACCGCCGACTTGTGCCGCGACGATCCCGGTCACGACGTGACTGTGCTCGTCGATTCGACCGTGCGCGCGCTCACTGAAGTGTGGACCGGCGACAGCGATCCATCCGATGAGATACGCGCGGGCAGGCTTGCTGTGCAAGGTGCGGGCCGTCAGGGGCGAGAGCTTTGGCGGTGGTTGGGGCGTAGCGTGTTCGCGCCGACGAGGATCGAGGCACGCAAGTGAATTGAAGCGCTGCGCTAGAGTCGGCACATGAACTGGTTGAACTCGTATCTGCGCCGGTTTCCCCGGCAAACGCTGGTGATCGGCAAGGTCGTCTTTTTGGCGGGCGCCATCCTGATCCTGGGCGCGGTGTTCGCGCGCGCAGGGCTGATGGCTGTGAACACGGAGAGGGCCGCCTCCAAATTGCCCGCGTTGCAGACGCTGGCTGAGGCCTACCCGCAATACGCGACCTGGGTGGTGCCGGAAGGTCCGGTCGGGTTCACCGTGGCGGCGGTGCTGGTGCTGGTCGGGATGGTGTTGACGGGGCTGCCTGGGAAAACCAGGGGCCGCGAGTAAGGGCTACGTGCGTGGACCCCGAGACTGCTGCGATGCTGTTGCGCTGGCTGCGCTATCCATCTGTGCAGATCGCGCTTTGCACGCTGGCCTATGCCGCTATCGCGTGGCGCATGAGTGCCTTCTGGATCATGATGACCGGCGTGGCCTGGGCCATCGCGATCGCCCGGCCGTTGATCAACCTGGTGGCCAATGCGCAGTACAGCGTCCGCGCTGCTGCGTGGCTTCCGGTGCATGGCAAATATTTTGCGCACAAGGGCGTGACGCTGCGCGTGGTCGAGGATGAGGACCACTGCCGCTGGATCCATCTGGCCGATGCCCGGCGGGTTGCACCGGGTATCGCTGCCGACCGCGTGCTGGTTGCAACTTATCCCGGGCGTGTGCAACGCATGGGGCAGCCGCAGGTGCTGCATGTGCGTGACGACGCGCTGGTCGAACACCTGGGCAAGACGATGGACGGCAATGCGCTGCGTTTTCGCACATGGATCGACCATGACATCGCACTGCCGGCTGCGAAGGAACGCAAGCGGCTGGGGATTCGGCCGGAACCGCCGTTTGCGAACTAGCTTGAGTCAGGCCGGGGTGGGGTCGGTCTTCACTCAGGGAATCCCACGAACACGCAGGCCTCGCTGACGCTCTTGCGTTCAGACACCACCGCGTTGGCCGGGAAGGTTTCGTCCGGCCAGCCGAGCGCGATGCTCTTCATGATCACCTGGTCGGCGGCAATGCCTGCGTGCTCGCGCACCACCGGCGACTGCATGATGCCCTGGCTGTTGATCACGCAACCCAGTCCCCGCGACCATGCTGCGTTGACGAGCGCCGTGGAGACGGCGCCGCAGTCAAAGGCCGTGTCGTCGCTGCCGGCGAGCTCGCGGTCGTAGGTGACGATCACGCAGACCGGCGCGTCGAACTGGCGAAACCCGCGCATGACCCAGTCCTGGCGCATCTGCGCGTCGTCCCGCGCGATGCCCATTGCCGAGAACAGTTGCTTGGCGACGCCGATCTGACGCTCGCGGTGCGTGCCTGCGAATGCCTCGCCAGTGCGGAACTCACGCGACTGCGGCACGCCTGCCAGCATGCGCTCGGTGTTGCCTGCGCGAATGCGGGCCAGCGCTTGCCCCGTGACGATGTAGAAGTTCCAGGGCTGGGTGTTCATCGACGACGGAGCCCGCATGGCCAGCGCAATGATCTCCTCGATCAGCGCCCGCGGAACCGGGTCCGGCTTGTACCCGCGGATGCTGCGGCGGCCGAGGATGACGTCGTCGAATTGCATGTTGATTCTTTCGCAGTAATGGATGTTCTTCAGGGCGCCGATTTTGACTATCGCGCGGTCCAGAACGCGGTCGTTGGTTGAGCGTATCAATTCTGCGGCGCACATGATATGGTCCCGCGGCACGCTAGCGCGTCCGCAACAGCAACTTCGCACTGGGAATAGGTCGGGCTTGTTCAGCCGATTCTCGGGGTCCCGCAACTCTCACCCGAGAACCATTTTCATGGCCAGCTCATCCATTGCGCAAATCCTGCAGGAGGGCTATGTCCTCGCGACCGGCCGTAGCGCCAGCGCCGCCACCCAGGCCCACTTCGAGTCACTGGTCACCCAAGGCAACGGCTACGGGCTGGTGGCACAGGAAGTCGATCTCGTCATAGGCCAGATGGCGGCGGTCAACGGCGTTATCGCAACGCTCAAGACCATCTTGCTCAACGGCCTGGGCCTGAGCCTGACCGATGCGCAAGCCGAAGCGGCGCTTGCCCTAGCGCCTGCGCTTGGCATCGATTCGTGGAGCAAGCTGTTCGAATACTGCATCAATCTGCAGGACAGCAACGGCCTGACGCTCGACCATCGTGGCGAGGCCGGGCTGGCGTTCAATGCCACGCTCGCCGGACTGGACAAGACATCGCTGTTCAGCGGCTCAGCCGTAGAAGCCGCGGTCACGAATCTGGTGCAGAACATCGGCGCTTCCACCACCAGCCTGACCAATGGTCTGGCTGGCCTGGACGCCCTGGCCGCGAAGCTGACCGCCACCGGAATCGAGTCTTCGGTCGCCTCGGGCTATGTGGTGGGCGCCACTGTCTTTGCCGATGCGAACAGCGACGGCATGCATAACGCCGGCGAGTTCGTGACGACGACAGACGCGGCGGGCCATTTCACGCTGCCGCGGTCTGCGCCGGCCGGCACACTCGTCGCCTGGGGCGGCAACGACTTGCTGACCGGCAATCCTTTCAGGGGCGCCCTCATTGCCCCTGCGGGCGCCACGATCGTCAATCCGTTGACCACCATGGTGCAGGCGTTGCTCATCAGCGGTCAGGCGACCTCTGTCGCGCAAGCCACGGCCATGGTCCAGCAGGCACTGGGCCTGCCGGCGGACGTCAACCTGCTTTCCTATGACCCGCTCGCTGTGCTGGCCAGCAGCACGGCTTCGGACGGCGACAAGGCCACGGCGCTGGACGTGCAGCGTATCGCGCTACAACTGGTCAGTCTGATCACGCAGACCTCGGTTGTCATCGACGCGGTCAAGGGCGCCGGCTCGTCGGTGTCTTTTGCGATTTCGGCCCTGGCATCCGCACTCGCCGTCGCAGCTGCGCCGGGCGGTGCGGGAACGTTGAACCTGACCGACAGTGCGACCCTGGCTGGCGTGATCGCCGCGGCGGCAACGAACGCAGGCGCGCCTGAGGTGGTTGCCGATGCGTCCAGCGTGGCTGAGGTCACCTCTGCCGGCAACGCGTCCATGGCTGCGGCCTCGACCATCACGGACCTGGCCAGGGCGGCGGTGGTGTCTCATGGTTCAGCTGCCGACGCGCTTGCCCTGGGCGCCGCTGACGGATCGCTTGACGCGGCCGTCGCCGCGTTCACTGGCACCAACCTCGACGCCGCCATCGATGCGGCCGTGCCGGGCTTCATCGCCCCGGGCGTGCCGGTGGAGGTGCCTGCGACCACCTTCGCGGTCATCGTGGATGGCGGCGTGGTTTCATTCGCCAACGCCGGCACGCAGCTCAGCGTGAGCGAGGCCGACGGCATCTGGACCTTTACCAGCAACGGCGCCAGCGCAGGCACCGCTACAGTCACCGAACCTGTCGCCGGCATCGAGGTGCCCTCATCGACGACGCTATTTGTCAGCAGCGTGCTGGCGTCGGGCAAGACCTTCAGCGGCGCGGGTACGACGCTGGTGCTTGCGAGCGCGACGGGTGAAGACCTCACCTCATTCAGCGCGACCGGCGTCACCGGCTTCGTGCTGGAAAGCGGACAGGACTACACGCTCACCGCCGCGCAGGGCGCGATCGGCCGTATCGGCATCGGCGGCGCAGCCGGAACGCTGACAGATGCAGGCACCCTCACGATCAGGAACACGCTGTCCGCATTGGGTAGCGGCGTCGCCAACATCCTCAGGACGAACGGCGCGGACAGCGTGATCGCCACCGCCGCGCCCGGCGACATCTCGGCCACTGTCGTCACCGGAATCGACGTCATCGTGCTGGCGGCCGGCAGCTACACCATGACAGCCGCGCAGGCGTCACTGGCCGACGGCAGCACCGGCACGCAGATCGTGACTCTCACCACGCTGGCTGCGGGCACGATGGACGCCACCATCGAATCGTTTGTGCTGGGCAACTTCGCCAACAACGTGAAGCTTGGCGCGGCCGCGCAGGACGTCAGCAGCGCAGCCGGCGCCGCGACCACCCTGGCGATCGACGGCACCGCGCCCACCGGCACGTGGGCGCTGGCCCACACCGGCGACACGCTGGTCGCCACCACCGGCGCGAACATCACCGGCGTCAACGACGGCGCGGCCACCACCGCAGAGAACCTGAAACTGACCGGTGCGATCACGATGACGCGCGACCAGCACGCGGCGCTGGCCATTACGGCGTCGGGCAAATCCGACGAGGTGACCATCACCACCGCCGGCATCGTTTCGCCCAAGGCAGGCGTCGAGAGCTACACCGTGGCCCAAGCCGGCACGCCCAACACCGTGTCGGTGTCGGCGGCCGTCGCCGGCGTCGACCTCAAGGGCGGCACAGGCAAGGCCACTGTCGTCGTCAACTCCGGCGTCACCGCGACAGGCGACTGGTCCTTGAGCGGCACCAGCGACGTCCTCAGCGCCGCGACCGGCGCCAACATCAGCGGTGTCAACGACGGTGCGGCGACGACAGCCGAAACCCTGAACCTCGTCGGCGCGATCACCATGACGCAGGCGCAGCACCAGGCGTTCACGAGCGTCACGGCACCCGGCACCTCGGATTCGATCACGATCACCAATGGCGGCGCCATCACGGCCGGGACCGGCATCGATTCCTACGTGCTGTCGGCTGGCGGTGCCAATACCCTGGCTGTGCTCGCTGGCGCGACCGCCGTCACCGGCTCATCGAACAACGCCACGACCGTGGCCGTGGGCAGCGGCACCGTCTCGGGCAACTGGGCGCTGGGCCACACGGCCGACCTGATCACTGCCACCAACGGCGCCAGCATCGCGGGCGTCAACGCGGGAGGCGTGACCACGGCCGAGACTCTGGGCATCACCGGCACGGTCAGCATGACGCAGGCCCAGCATGAGGCTATGGCCATCACCGTGGCAAGCATCGCCGACGTGGCCAGGATCGCTAGCGGCGGCGCCGTGACGGCCAAGTCCACCGTCTCGGGCTACAACGTTTCCTCGGGCGGGTCGAACACACTCGCGGTGAACGCAGCACAGCTGGGCGTCAACATCGCCGGCGCGGCCGGGTTCGCAACGACTGTGGACGCAGGTGGCAATGCCTTGACCGGGACATGGAACCTGGCGCACGCCACGGCAGACATCATCCAGGTGACCAACGGCGCGGTGCTCTCGGGCATCAACGCCGGCGGTGCGACCACGGCAGAACTGCTGGAGATCGCGGGTGGCGGCACGGTGACCATGACGGCGGCGCAGCACAACGCGCTGGCGATCACCGCCAACGGAACGGAGACACTGACGATCGCCGGTGGCGGCACGTTGACGGCGAAGACCGGCATCGAGAACTACAAGCTGCAGGGCGGGGCCACCGACGTGACCGTGGTTGCGGGCACGACTGGCGTCAACCTCACGGGAGTCAACGACGGCCTGGGCGCCGTGAACGTGACGATCGGCAGCCTGGCGGTCAACGGCAGCTGGAACCTGGCCGCTTCTTCAGACCGCATCATCGCCACCGATGGCGCCGACATCAGCGGCGTGAATGCGGGCGCGGCCACCACCGCAGAAAACCTGACGCTGACTGGCGCGATCACGATGACGCAGGTGCAGCACGAGGCGCTTGCCATCACAGCCGCGAGCGGCTCCGACGCAGTCATCGTCACGACCGGGGGCGCCGTCACCGGCAGGGCCGGGATCGAAAGCTACACCGTTTCCTCCGGCGGCGCGAACACCCTGGCGATCAACGCCGGGGCCACCGGCATCACTGGCAACGCCGCCCACATCACGACGATCAGCATCGACGGCAACACCGTCAGCGGCACCTGGGCATTGGGCAATGCGGCCGACGTGCTCGTTGCCATTGATGGAGCAGACATCTCCGGCGTGAATGCTGGCGCGGCCACCACCGCCGAGCACCTCTCGCTCACCGGCGCGATCGCGATGACGCTGGCGCAGCACGACGCGCTGGTCATCGTGGCCGCTGGCGGCTCCGACGCGGTGACCCTCACCACCGGCGGTGCAATCACCAGCAGGGCCGGCATCGAAAGCTACACCCTGTCATCGGGCGGCGCGAACAACCTGACGGTCAACGCCGGTGCCACCGGCATTACCGGCAACGCCGCCAACATCACGACGGTCAGCATCGGCGGCAACACGGTCAGCGGCACCTGGGCATTGGGCAATGCAGCTGACATCATCATTGCCACCGCTGGCTCGAACATCACAGGCGTGAATTCCGGCGCCGCGACGACCGCAGAAAGCCTGACACTCACCGGTGCCATCACGATGACGCAGGCGCAGCACGAGGCACTAGCCATCGTCGCGGCGGGCGGGTCCGACGCGGTCATCGTCTCCACCGGTGGCGCCGTCACCGCCAGGGCCGGCGTCGAGAGCTACACCGTCTCTTCCGGCGGCGCGAACAACCTGACGGTCAACGCCGGTGCCACCGGCATCACCAGCGACGCTGCCCACATCACGACGGTCAGCATCGGCGGCAAGACCGTCAGCGGCACCTGGGCATTGGGCAATGCGGCCGACGTGCTCATTGCCACCGGTGGAGCCGACATCACCGGCGTGAATGCGGGCGCGGCTACCACCGCCGAGCACCTCTCGCTCACCGGCGCGATCGCGATGACGCTGGCGCAGTACGACGCGCTGGTCATCGCGGCCGCAGGCGGCTCCGATGCGGTGACCATCACCACCGGTGGCGCCGTCATCGGCAAGGCGGGCATCGAAAGCTACACGCTGTCTTCGGGCGGTGCGAACAACCTGACGGTCAACGCCGGAGCCACCGGCATCACCGGCAGCGCCGTCAACATCACGACGGTCAGCATAGGCGGCAACACGGCGAGCGGCACCTGGGCATTGGGCAATGCGGCCGACGTGCTCATCGCTGCTGATGGAGCCGACATCACCGGCGTGAACGCGGGCGCGGCCACCACTGCAGAGAACCTGACGTTGACCGGCGCGATCACGATGACGCAGGCGCAGCACGAGGCGTTGGCCATCGCCGCGGCGAGCGGCTCCGATGCGGTCATCATCACCACCGCCGGCACCGTCACCGGCAAGGCTGGCATCGAAAGTTACACCGTCTCTTCCGGCGGCACGAACACTCTGTCGGTGCTTGCCGGCGCGACCGCCGTCACCGGCTCATCGAACAACGCCACGACCGTGGCCGTGGGCAGCGGCACCGTCTCGGGCAACTGGGCGCTGGGCCACACGGCCGACCTGATCACTGCCACCAACGGCGCCAGCATCGCGGGCGTCAACGCGGGAGGCGTGACCACGGCCGAGACTCTGGGCATCACCGGCACGGTCAGCATGACGCAGGCCCAGCATGAGGCTATGGCCATCACCGTGGCAAGCATCGCCGACGTGGCCAGGATCGCTAGCGGCGGCGCCGTGACGGCCAAGTCCACCGTCTCGGGCTACAACGTTTCCTCGGGCGGGTCGAACACACTCGCGGTGAACGCAGCACAGCTGGGCGTCAACATCGCCGGCGCGGCCGGGTTCGCAACGACTGTGGACGCAGGTGGCAATGCCTTGACCGGGACATGGAACCTGGCGCACGCCACGGCAGACATCATCCAGGTGACCAACGGCGCGGTGCTCTCGGGCATCAACGCCGGCGGTGCGACCACGGCAGAACTGCTGGAGATCGCGGGTGGCGGCACGGTGACCATGACGGCGGCGCAGCACAACGCGCTGGCGATCACCGCCAACGGAACGGAGACACTGACGATCGCCGGTGGCGGCACGTTGACGGCGAAGACCGGCATCGAGAACTACAAGCTGCAGGGCGGGGCCACCGACGTGACCGTGGTTGCGGGCACGACTGGCGTCAACCTCACGGGAGTCAACGACGGCCTGGGCGCCGTGAACGTGACGATCGGCAACCTGTCGGTCAACGGCAGCTGGAGCCTGGCAGCTTCTTCAGATCGGATCTACGCGACCGACGGCGCCGACATCAGCGGCGTGAATGCGGGTGCGGCGACAACCGCAGAAAACCTGACGCTGACTGGCGCGATCACGATGACGCAGGGGCAGCACGCAGGCCTGACCATCTCGGCAGCGGGCAGCGCCGACAGGATCACCATCACCAACAGCGGCACGGTGACCGCGCAGACGGCCATCGAGACCTATGTGCTCAACGCAGGCGCCAGCCTCATCGTCAATGCCGCCAAACCCAACGTGAACGTCACCGGTGCCGCGGGCGCCGCGTCTGCCGTGGTCCTGGGCGCCATCACCGCGGGCGGCACCTGGGCCCTGGGCAACGCCAATGACTCGATCACGGTGAGCAACGGCGCCAACTTCGCGGCGGTGAATGGGGGCGCGGCCACCACGGCCGAGCGCATGACCATGGACGTGGACAGCACAGCGACCATGACCGCGGTGCAATACAACGCGCTAAACAATGCGAACCTGATCGCCCCGGGCAGCAGCGAGAAGATCATCTTCACGACGACGCTAGCCGGCCAGGTCCTCAATGCCGTGGTGGAGAACTTCACCCTTTTCGCGGCAAACAATACGGTCAATCTCGGCGCCAACGGGCAGTCCATCGACGCCCAGGCCCTGACGGCCGGCCAGCTGCTGTCGCTTGCGGGCGGCTATTCCGGCAAGGTGACCCTGGGGGCAGGAAACCTGACGTCGGTTGCCACGGGTGCCATCGAGGTCACAGGCGGCACGGGTGCAAACACCATCACCACCGGCGACGCCAACGACATCGTCAACGCCGGCGACGGCGCGGACAACATCACCGGTGGGCTCGGCGCCGACACGCTCAATGGCGGCAACGGCAACGACAACTTTTTCTACGGATCGATGGCGCTGTTTCTTTCGGCGAACGCGCTGATCGACCGGGTCGATGGCGGCAACAACATCGACACCGCCGAGATCGCCGGCGCCATCACGCTGACGACGTCGTCCGACCTGACGCGCATGACGAACGTGGAGCAGGTCACCGCGCGAAGCCAGTCTGCAGCGGCGCTCTCTCACGGCATCACCGTCAACAGCAACGCACTGCTGGGTGGTGTGACCACGATCGACCTGTCGGGCGACACCCGAAGCTCGTCCACCGCGAGCATCGACTTCACCGGCGTGACCACGCCCATGACGCTCAAGGGCGTGGGTGCGGGCCTCAACACCATCAAGGGCGGCTCGGGCGCGGACGCCCTGACAGGCGGCTCGGGCAACGACATCTTCATCTTCGACACGGCGGCTGCCGCGGCTGCGGATACCGTCACCGGCGGGGGCGGCAGCGACACCGTGCTCTTCCGTTCGACCGAAGGCGGTACGTTGGTGGTGGGCAACAAGTTCTCGGCGGGGCTGTCTTACCTGATCACCACGGACAGCGTCGCGACGGCCAACGGCACCACCGCCGAGAACATCAACGCGAGCACCCACACGCTGGGCGGCCTGACCCTCAACGGCAACGCTGGCGACAACATCCTCACCGGTTCAAGTGGAGCCGACACGCTGGCGGGCAGGGGAGGAAACGACACTGTGCGCGGCGGCGCTAGCGGCGACACGCTCACCACGGCCGCAACCGGCACGACAACCTATGTGTTCGAAGCCACGGCCAGCGCCAACGGGCTGGACACGGTGACCGGCTTGCGTACCGGCGTCAAATTCGACTTCACGGCCTTCCTGGGCGCCGCGGGCTCGGTCAACGCCACGGCCGCCGACGCGACGATCGATGCCGTGTCGCTGGATCTGACCAGCCACAACATCGGCGTGCGCTATGCGACGTCGAGCCTGTCGACCACCAACATTCTTACCTCGAGGGACGACGGCGTGGCCGGTGACGTGGTCGTTGCCGACAATGGCAAGGCCGTGATCTTCTCGTACGCCAGCGGCAGTCCATTCAGTACGTCGGGCGCTGCCATCTACTACGTGGAGGACACGGACAGCGATGTGGGTGCGACGTCCTTCAGCGTGTTTTTGGTGGGAATCACGTCCGGCAGTGTCAGCAGCACGCAGATGGCGAGTGGCGATTTCTTTGTGTAGGCGGCCGGCCTCTCTCGCCGCTTGATCAGTCGATCAGCTGTCCGCCTTCATGGAAGGGATACGGCCCCTCGAATTCGCCTGCGGCGGCGATATGCGTGACGACGCGACCGCGCGCATCCTGCGCCAGGACGCGAAAGGCCGGTGGCTCCAGCATCCACCGCGACGCCGCTCGCGGGTCCAGGTCCAAAGCGACCTGGTGCCCAGGGGCCGGCGTGGTACAGGCGATGGTGCCGCCGAAGCGCACGTCGATGGCGCGGTGCAGGTGGCCGCAGATCACGCGCTCCACGTTGGGGTGGCGTGACACGATCGCTTCGAGTTCGTCCGCGCCTTGCAGCAGGCCGATGTCGTCCATGTGGCCGATCAGCGTATGGAAAGGTGGATGGTGCATCGCGATCACCACCGGTTGATGCCGCTGGGCGTCGAGTTCCCGCTCCAGCCACGCAAGCCGGGGGGCGTCCAGGGTTCCGTGCGGCTTGCCTGGCTCACAGGTGTCCAGTGCCACCAGCCGCATGTCGCCCACCTGCACCGAGTATTGAATAAAGGCGCCTTGCTCGCCCAACCATGTGTGGCCGGGAAAGCTGCGACGCATCTGATCGCGATCATCGTGATTGCCGGGCATCAGGTAGACCGGCATTTCCAGTGGAGCAAGCAGTTCGGCCAGGTGCGCGTATTCGGCTGCCCGCCCAAAGTCGCTCAGGTCGCCGGTGATCACGACTGCGTTGGGGCGCTGGCGCAGGCGCAGCACCGATTGGACGGCTGTGCGCAGATAGGGAGCCGTGTTGATGCGGCCATACGCCAGGCGGCCCGGCTCGCGGATGTGGAGGTCTGTCAGTTGGACTAGCATGATTTCTGGATTCAATCGCCCGGTGGCGGGCCGAGGGATTCGCCGGCGCGGAAGGAGTGGCCTGCCGTCAGGCTTGCCTGAACCCGGATGGGCCGGCCGGCCGCCATGGCATCGGCCAGCAGCCGAACGCACTGTATCCCTATCTCCCGATTGGGTTGCACCACCGTCGCGAGCGAGGGCGTCAGGTCGCGACCGAGGTCGATGCCGTCGAAGCCGAGCACGCTCAAATCGCGCGGCACGCGCAGCTGCATCAGGGAGGCCGCGCGCACGGTGCGGATGGCCAGCAGGTCGTTGGAACAGAACACGGCAGTCGGTCGATCGGGCCCCCCCAGAAACTGCGTGAGGTGCTGCACCGAGTGCGCCATGAAGGGCACCTCCAGCAATGTTCCGGGTCCCAGGCCGCACTCGCGCATTCCGCGGATGAAGCCCTGGTACCGCTGCTGAGCTCGGTCCGATGCGGCGAGCTGGCCGCTGACCATGGCGATCCGGCGGTGCCCTTGGTCGGCGAGCCTTCGCACGACATCGGCCACGGCGCACTCGTGGTCCACGGACACGCAAGGATGCCTGGGATGCCGGTTGTACGCGAGCACGTACGGCAGTTTGGCTGCCTTCAGGCGCTTGAGCACCGGGGAACTGCCTGGATTGGCCACCACCAGCACCATGCCGTCCACATTGCGTGCGGCGAGCCGCTCGACGGCAACCTGTTCCTCTGACACCTGGTAGTTCGACGTGACAGGAATGATCGAGTAGCCATGCTCGGCTGCCGTCGCGGCAATGCCTTCGAGGCACTCGGCAAATACGGGGTTGAGAAGCGTCGGCAGGACCACGCCGATGACCTTGCTGCGCTGCGTGCGCAATGTCTGGGCGCTCGCATTGGGACGATAGGCCAGGCGCAGGGCCACGCCTTCGACCCGCTCGCGCGTGGGGGCGCGCACGAGTGCGGGTGTGTTGAACACCCGCGACACGGTGGCGACGGATACGCCGGCCTCGCGCGCAACGGCCTGGATGCTCATCCCGGCGGCGCGACGTAGGGAAATCGCGCAAGCGCCTTTGCCCCTGCCGCCCCGTGCGCGCGGACGAACCGACGGCTGTCGTCACGCGCGGCCTGGTAATCCCAGCAAGTGCGCGGCTCGGTCATTGCGGCCGCTGCCTTGACGTACAGTCTGCGCCGCTGGCTCGCCAGTACGTCAGCGAGCACGGCGTCCGCGTCCCAGCCATGCAGCAAGGCCTGGGCGAATTGGGCTTCCAACTGCACCAGGTCGGGGCGCCCGGAGATGTTGACGAGTTCCAGCGGATCTGAGGCCAGGTTGTAGAACTGAGCGGGATACCCGTGCGTGTGGACGTACTTGTGGTCGCCCGCGCGAAGCATTCGCGCAGGAGCGATCACGCCCATGTCTGTGTATTCGGAGATCACCGCGCGGGCTTGCACCGCCGATCCCTCGAGCAGAGGTTGCCAGGAACGGCCGTCCAGCGGCTCGGGCCAGTCGCCGGCGCCACCTGCCCAATCCATGATCGTGGGCAGCAAGTCAACCAGCGAGACCGGGTCGGCCACGCGCCTGACCGCGTCGCAGCCGGGATGGCGAACGATCAGCGGTACGCGCGCGGACGGCTCGAAGAAGGTCTGCTTGTAGAACATGCCGCGCTCACCCAGCATCTCGCCGTGGTCCGAGGTGAAGACCACAACCGTGTCATTCGCCATGCCGCAGTCTTGCAGCACCTGCAGCAAGCGACCGACCTTGTCGTCGATGTAGGAGATGTTGGCGTAGTACGCGTGACGCGCATTGCGCACCTGCTCGTCCGTGACGGGTTGCAGATCAGCGCTGTGGGAGAGATGCAGCCACTGGCTGTGCACATCGCGCTGCTCCACCGGAATCGGTGCCACCGCAGGCATGTCGATCCGTTCGTGCTCGTAGCGGTCCCACCACTGCTGACCGGCCGTATAGGGCGGATGCGGATGGCTGAACGACGCGGCCAGGAAGAAGGGCTTGCGCTCGGGGTCGCGGGCGAGGTCGTACAGGCGCTGCACGGCGAGGTGCTCCACCTCATCGTCGTAGTCCATCTGCAGACTGCGGATGCAGGGACCTGCCTGCAGCACGTTGACCATGCTGATGCCCGACGGCTTGTCACGCGGTCCGGCCGCCCAGTTGGGCGTCCATGCAAAGTCGGCCGGATAGATATCAGTCGTGAGCCGCTCGGCGAATCCGTGCAGCTGATCGGGGCCGATGAAGTGCATCTTGCCGGCGAGGATGGTCCGGTAGCCAGCGCGAGCAAGATAATGCGCCAGCGTGGGCCTTGAGGCGGCCAACTCACTCGCGTTGTCGTATGCACCAATGGAAGTGGGCAGCCGCCCCGTCATCATCGAGAAGCGCGACGGCGCGCAGATGGGAGAGTTGCAGTAAGCGGCATCGAAGACAGTCGCGCCTTCGGCCAGCGCCTGCAGGTGCGGCGCAAGCACGTGCTGGCCGCCGTACACCGGTAGCGGCGCAGCCGCCATCTGGTCGGCCTGGATAAAGAGGATATTGGGCTGGCTGCGCATGGGTACGAAGAGCGCCGTTCAGTCGATCCGGGCGCCCGATGCCTTGATGACCTCCGCCCAACGCGCCTTCTCGGTCCTGATCTGAGCGCTGAACTCCGTCGGCGTCGACGTGACTACATCGGCACCCTGTTTGGCGAAGAATTCGCGCACTTCCGGCTTCGCGAGCGTCGCACTCACCTCCTTGTGCAGGCGCGCCACGACCGCCGCAGGCGTTCCGGCCGGCGCCATCAGTCCGTACCAGGACTCCACCACGAAACCGGGCACGCCGGCCTCGTTCATGGTCGGAAACTCCGGCGTCGCCGCGGAGCGCGTGGCACCGGTGACGGCCAGCGCGCGCAGCTTTCCGGCACGCACATGCGGCAGCGCCAGGGGCGTGTTCACGAACGCATAGGCAGTCTGCCCCGCAATCAGGTCGGTGACGGCTTGCGGGGCGCTCTTGTATGGAACGTGCACCGCGTCCAGGCGTGCCATCGATGCGAACATCGCACCCGAGAGGTGATTGCCCGTCCCATTGCCGAAGGAGGCATAACTGTGCTTGCCCGGCTGGGCCTTGATGAGTGCAACCAGTTCCTTGACATCCTTCACCGCAATGGCCGCGTTCACAACCAGCAGGTTGGGTACGGACGCAACCAGGGTGATGGGGGCGAAGTCCTTCTCGGCGTCGAAGGGCAACGACTTGTAGAGGCCGGGATTGATCGTGTGGGTGCCGGTAGTCGCCATCACCAGCGTGTAGCCATCTGCCGGTGCCTTGGCCACTGCGTCCACGCCCACATTGCCGCCGGCCCCCGTGCGGTTGTCAACGGTGACAGGCTGCTTCAGACTTTCCGAAAGGTGTTGCGCGAGGACGCGCGTGAGGATGTCCACACCGCCTCCGGCAGCGAAGGGCACAACAATCCGCAGGGGTCTGGATGGGTACGCATCCTGGGCGTGTGTCAGTGCGGGAGCCACTGACAAGGCAAGACCAGAGAGGACCACGGCGACTCGATACAGCATTTGGCGAGGTGATTTCAGCATGGGCAGCCTTTATGAAAACGATTACATTTTCGCCCTGCATTGTGACGCCGTGATGACGGGGACGGAACGAGAACAAACCCGAGGGTCTTTCAAGCGCAATGGGGATGTGCGGTGCTGGCTGGCGTCCATCCCCAGGGAACCTGCGTTGTCGATTCAGGCGCTCCCCGTTCGTCGTGCCCAGGGAACCCCAACATCCGGCCCTATCCACCCCGACACGCACACGCCCCATGCCAAAATCCCTCTTCATCAGCCTCCCCATCTCCAACCTCACGGCCTCAACCGCCTTCTACACAGCCCTGGGCTTCACGCACAACCCGCAGTTCAGCGACGAGACGGCGGCGTGCATGGCCTGGAGCGAGTCCATCCAGGTCATGCTGGTCACGCACGCGAAGTGGCGCACCTTTACGCAGCGACCGTTACCTCCTGCGGGCACGAGTGGGCACATGCTCTCGCTGGCAATGGACAGCCGGGAGGTGGTCGATGCGATGAACAGCGCCGCGGCGGCGCACGGCGGACAGGCCGACGCGAACCCGCCCGAGGACCTGGGCTTCATGTACTCGCGCGACCTGGCCGACCCCGACGGCCACCTGTGGGCTACGGTCTGGATGAACCCTGCGGCGATGGCGTCCGCCAACAACACGTGAGGTGATGATGAAGCCTGAAGAGAAGGTCAAAGGTCCGGCGTCCTACTTCCCATCCATCGAGAAGAAGTACGGGCAACCCGTCGAGCACTGGTTCAGGATTTTGCAGAGCGCGGGCGACTTGAAGCACATGGAACTGGTCGGCATGCTCAAGACCGGGCACGGCCTCGGGCATGGGCATGCCAATGCGTTGGTGGCGTATCACCTGGCCCGACGCTAGGTCATATCCCGCTCCCAAAGCACTCCCAATCTCCCCGCAATCTTTCGCCCATGCGTCAGCGCAATCTCATCGAGCGTCAGCGCTGCGCGGCGCTGGCGCGCAGCGCTCAACGCCGCAATCGCGTCCTGCTGCGCGCCCAGCCGGTCCAGGCAAGCCGCCTGCATCACATACGACAAATGAAATCGCGGGTCCACGCGGCTCGACAATCGCGCCTGCGCCAATGCTTCTTCAATGCGATCCTGCCGCAGCAAGAAGCATGACAGCAACCACCCCCAGAATCCCAGCCGCCGGTCGCGCGGGCTGATCTTCATGCCGTAGCGCAGCCGTTCGATTCCTTCATCGAGTTTGCCGTTTAACGCAAGCGAGGCGCCCATCGCGACGTGCGCCTGCGCGTTGCTCGGGTTGAGTTCCAGCGCGCGTTGAAGCGTCTCGATGCCGCGCTCGAACTCGCCCAGGTCGCACAGCGCGCAACCGGCATAGCCCAGCACCTCGGAGCTACCGTCGTCCAGCGCGATCGACGCGTTGGCCGATGCCATCACATCGGCGCGCAGGTCCGGCGTGTTCGCCACCATGCCCATGTTCGCCTCCAGGATTGTGAGCAGGGCGTACTGGCTGTGACTCAAACCGAAGTTCGGGTCCCGGCTGGTGCTGCGCTTGAGTTCTGCGCGCGCGGTCGTGATGCCCTCGGCACTCCAGCCACGCGCAGCCAATGCGCCCACGGCCTCGTGGTAATGGGCCCAGGCGTTGAGATCCTGGGGGCGCTGGCGGCGGATGTGCGCAATCTCGGCTCTCGTGAGTTCGGGCTCCAGCTCGCTGATGATGCCGCGCGCGATGGTCTCTTGTGCGTCATCGGTTTCGTCGGGTCGGCTGTCGAACTGCGCGCTCCACAGGATTCGCGCTGACGCGGCCTCGATCAGTTGCAGCGAGATGCGCAGCGCGTCGGCCTTGGGGCGCACGCTGCCCTGCACCAGGAATCGCACACCCAACTCGCGCGCCACATCCCGTACCGGCGTCTGCGGATCGCGAAACGCTCCGGTGGAAGCATGCGCAATTACGATGAAGCCGGGCACGCGGGCGAGCAGGGCGGTGACGTCTTCCACCAGGCCCTGCGCGAAGTACCCGACGCGTGAGTCGTCCGACAGCACGCTCAGCGGCAGCACGGCAATCGTCGGCTGCTCGGTGGGTTCGGCCGGCGCGGGCTCTGGAGATGGCGCCCCGGCCGGGCGAAGCGGCAGCGTGAACCGGTAGCCCCGCCCCGACACGGTGGCAATGGCCGACGCGCCCAGCACCTTGCGCAGCGCGGACACATGAACCGAAAGGTTGTTCTCTTCCACCACCTGGCCCGGCCACACGTGCTCCAGCACTTCGCCCTTGGTCAGCACGCGATCGTGATGGTGGACGAGGCACAGCAGCAGGTCGAAAGCACGTGAGCCGAGGGCAGCCGGTGTGCCGTCGACGAGCAGGATTCGCTCGGAAGGTTTTAGCTCGAAACGGTCAAAGCGCAGCGACTCCGGCACACGAACTCCTGGCGGCGTTTTCAGAAAAAACAGGAATTCTTCAGAAAACGCCAAAGACTTCCCTGGCGCTCCTGAAGGACAGTCAAGCCTGCATCTGCAAACCCTGTCTCATTCCTAACTCCTGGAGCGCATCATGCCTCGTTACGTTGTCGAACGCGATTTCCCCGAAGCTCTTGCCATCCCAATCAACGCCGACGGCCGCAAGGCCCTGGACGGCGTCATCGCCGCCAATGCCGACCTGGGCGTGACCTGGGTTCACAGCTATGTGAGCCAGGACAAGCGGCAGACCTTCTGCATCTACGACGCACCGACGCCCGAGGCGATCCGCACCGTGGCCCAGCAAAACGGCCTGCCGGTAGGCCGCATCACGCAAGTCAGCGTGCTCGACCCCTACAGTTACGGCGCCTGAGAGGCAAGCCATGCAACCCATCGTTTACATCGCGCAGAAGCCGCTGCGCGCTGGCTACAAGGAGTCCCCCCAGCAGGCCCTGATCACGGACCATGCACGCACGTGCGGCGACACGCCATCCGACCCGTTTCACCTGCGGGTGGAACCCATGATCGGCAGCGGCCAGCTCATCCCCATCGGCACGCACGCCGCAGTCGGTGGGTTGCACGACGCCGCGACGCCGGGCGATTTGCTGTGCGCTGCGCTGGCGGCCTGCCAGGACTCGTCGATGCGGATGGTGGCCAACCTGTTGGGCGTGGAACTCACCCACCTGGAGGTGACTGTCAACGCCGGGGCAGATATTCGCGGCGCACTGGGCATGGATGCGAGCGTGCCGGTCGGCTTCCAGTCGATCACCTGTGACGTTCGCTACACCGCCAAAGAGGGCACCCCAGCTGAACTTCTGGCAAAACTCCACGTTGCCGCCGAGCGCAGCTGCGTGGTCCAGCAAACGCTGAAAGCGCCGCCCGCAGTCACGACGACTTTTGCGGCGTCGTGACCGGATACCCCACCGTCTGCGACAGCAGCACCTCGCAATCGTGCGGCAGGCCCAGCGCCTGCGCGATCGCGTCCCTATCGATCCATGCGCGGATCACGGTGGCCAGCGAGTTCGCGGCGCAATAAAGGTACACGTTCTGCGAGACCGCGCCGGCCGCGACATGCGCAAAGGCTGAGCGCTGGCCTGCGGGAATCAGGGTCATTCGGGCGTGGTCCGCCACGAACACCAGATCGAGCGGTGCCTTGTCGACGAAGTCCTGGTAGCCCGTGACGCGCCGCACGTCGCGGTCGGCGACCAGTTGCAACTGATGGGCTGCGGCGTCGTAGCGATACGCGCCCGAAGGCAGCGCCACGTAGATGTCGATCTCTTGCGCGTTGATGGCAGACGGCGCGGTGCGATGGTGGCCGGGCCGATTGATACCGTTGGCCGCCCACAGCAAGCCTGACAGCACAGGCAGGGCCAGCGCGTCGGGCGCGAATTCGCGCGACGACCGGCGAGCCGCCAGTGCCTCCATGAGGGGCATGCCGCCCTGCAGTAGCGCGGCCGGCAGTTCGATCACGGGAGCGCTGTCGCCCAGCGATGGCAAGGGGCGCAGTTTGCCCATCAGTCCGAGCGCGAGTTTGGTCAAGGCGGTCATGAATTGATGATGGCTTCCCGCACGCAGGGCGCATTGCGTTACGTCAAGAAATGACGCAATTGCGCCGTTGCATCGGAAGGCCTGGCACTGGCGCAAATGCAACTGCCGAGCTTGGAGCAGGCGTCTGATCGACCACAATCGGGGGATGTCAATTCATCTCATCCCCCGAAAAATTTCGTCCAACCTGTTGCTCGCAGTCGCCATCGCCGCGGGCACCCTGATTTCCGGCTCAGGCGCCGCCATGGCCGCGCAGCACGATACCAAGCGCGCAGCTGCACGCAAGGCCCCCGTGACGGCGCCTGCCCCGACCCCAGCCACGGGCCAGACTGCTGTGACGGGCGGTGCGCCCGCGCTGGCCGCCAAGGCCTGGCTGCTCATGGATTTCGATTCCGGCCAGATCCTGGCTTCGGCCAATCCGGACGAGCCGCTGCCGCCTGCCTCGCTCACCAAGATGATGACCAGCTTCATCGTCGAGCAGGCGCTGCGCTCGGGCAAGCTCAAGAAAGAAGACCTGGTAACGACCAGCCAGAACGCCTGGTGCCGGGGCTCCAGCACCGAATCGTGCATGTACCTGCCGCTCAACGGCCAGGCCACGGTCATCGACATCCTGCGCGGCATCATCATCCAGTCGGGCAACGATGCGTCCAAGGCAATTGCCGAGCACATGGCCGGCTCCGAGGAGGGTTTTGCCAAGCTGATGAATGCCGAGGCCAAGCGCCTGGGCATGACGCACACGAACTTCGTCAACGCGACCGGGTTGCCGCACCCTGAGCACAAGTCATCCGCACGCGACCTCGCCATCCTGGCGCGCGCCATCATCCGCGACAGCTCCGACTACTACGCGATCTACGCGGAACGCGACTTCAAGTACAACAACATCAAGCAGGGCAACCGCAACGCGCTGCTCTACACCGACCCGACGGTGGACGGCTTGAAGACGGGCCACACCGAAGAGGCGGGCTACTGCCTGGTCACTTCGTCCAAGCGCAACGGCATGCGGCTCATCACTGTCATCCTCAACACCAACAGCGCCAATGCGCGTGCCGACCAGACGCGCACCTTGCTGGCATGGGGCTTCGGCAACTTCGAGAAGGCCACGCCGATCCAGCCGAATACGGCGGTTGGTGCGGCCAAGGTGAGCTTCGGCAAGGCCGATACGGTTGCGGCAGGTCTCGCATCGCCGTGGACCCTGACCGTGCCGCGCGGCCAGCAAGTGCAGACGTCGGTGCAGCTTCAGCCGGACCTGCAGGCGCCTGTGGCCAAGGGCGCCGTCATCGGCAAGGTGGTCGCGACCTCGAACGGCCAACCGGTGGCAGAAGCGCCCCTCGTGGCTCAAGCCGACGTGGAACGCGCGGGCTTCATGCTGCGGATGTGGCAGCACGTGATGCGGTTGTTCGGCAAGTAAACCTCTGGGCTTCGGTGCGCAACAACAGCCATTGGACGGCCACCAGGTTGGGCACCCAGCAAAGCCAGGCGACGATCGGGTAGGCCACGTCCATGGTCAGGCCGCCAACGATCAATGCCGGCAGGTACAGCCGCAGCGTGACGGCCGCGAACGCAAGCGCGTAGTTGCGCATCATCCAGCGGCGATGTGCCTGCACGTCGCCTTGCAGGATGCGAAGCAGGGCGACGACCCCGGTGGCCATCCAGAGTACGGCCAGTGCGCCGAATCCCGCGCGCGACCACTCGCCGCCAAAAGCATTGACAGCCAGAAAGAGCCCGCTCAGGCCGCCTGCCGCCACACCCAGCACCAGGTAGGCGCCGCCGAGCCAGCGATGCAGGCGGGGCCGCATCGTTCGTAGCGCAGGCCAGAACTGCAGAGGTCCCAACGCCAGCGCCATCGCTGCACCGAAGACGTGTACATAAACCATGACTGGGCCGTGAGAAGCGAAAGAGGCGCGAATGTCTGGATGCAGTACCGTGCCCAGCGGCAGCAGGGCATAGGCGGCGATGGCATACGCAGCCACGCTCAATGACAACAAGGTCATGAGCGCACGCAGTGAAGTTCTCATCGGGGATATCCTTTCTGGCGTCGGTGTTTGACCTGGGCGCGGCCGGTCGGGCTGGGTTGCCAGCCTTCCAGCAGCTGCTCCAGGTTGTGACGGGTTCCCTCGACGATGGGACCCGACAACTCGCGCAGGTGCGTCTGGCGCAGCACGGCCGCGCCGTGGACCAGCGACCAGATGCCAAAGGCCAGGACCTCGATCTGCTCGCGCGGGCCGTCCAGGAAATCCGTCACCCGCTCGATCAGGAAGCCGTAGGGCGAGTCTGCCTGCGGCAGGTCGTCCAGCTTGCGCCTCACACTGGGCAGCTCCTGGAAGAAGAGGGCAAACAGCCAGGGCTGCGAGTCGGCAAAGCGCAAGTAGCCCATGGCGGTCGAGACCAGCCGTTCCCGCGGGTCCTGGCCCTGGCAGTCCTCGCGCAAGACTGCGCCGAGCGCCGCACTAGCGCTGCGCGCAGCCTCGGCGAGCAGTGCCTCCTTGCTCGGGAAGTGGACGTAGATCGAGGGCGCCTTGATGCCCACGCGCTCAGCGACCTTGCGCAGCGACAACGCAGGCAGGCCTTCTTCGGCAATGAGTTCGGCACAGGCGCGAATGAGCGCGTCGCGGGTCATGAGGATCGTCCTAACGGTGTTAGGTGCAATCCTAACGCCATTAGGCAGGAGGGGCAAGCCCCCCGATTCGCAGCAGAAAATCTTCAATCGCCGCGTTGACTTCCTCGGGATGCGTGATCGGCCCCATATGCCCCAGGCCGGGAAACCGCACCTGTCTTGCATGAGGCAAGGCCGGGGCAAGAAGATCTGCCACGGCTCGTGATGAATCAGGCGATGAGTCGCCCGTCATGTACAGCACCGGCATGGTGATGGACGCTGCAAATTCCCGCAGGGTCGCCGGCTCGGTCGTGAGCGTGTGGCCCCAGCGCCCGACGTGCCTGATCGCACGCTCGATGGCCGGCTTTCGTTCTGCCGGTGTCTGCGCCCACGCGCCATCGCCCATCCAGAAATCGATGAAGGCCCTTGACGCACTGTCCGTATCGCCCCTGGCGAGCGACGCTTCGGCTCTTGCGACTGCGTCGCGGATGCCATTGACGCGAGCGGGTTGGTCAGACGCCATCACCAGTGAAAAGATCGTCGGCTCGTAAAGTGCCAACCCTGCTACACGGTCTGGATGCATCAGCGCGGCCTTGAGCGCCACGGCCGCGCCATACGAATGCCCGACGATGAAAACCTTTCCCGCATCCGACTCGAGCAGCGGCGCCGCCAGGCCCACTTCATCGGCCAGCTGCAGATGTCCGGACGACGCGAATTCGGGCGATTTGCCCGCCCCGTAGCTGTCCACCGCCACGACTTCAAAGCGTGAAGAAAGCCGATCCGTCAATGCCCGCCATTGGCCTGCATGGCTGGCGTTGGAGTGAAAGCAGACGACGCGACGACCGTGTCCGGCGCTGCGATGGAAGGGGACAGGTGCGGTCATGCGGCATCGTAGCGGTCGCTACGACTTGCCCGCAAGATGCCTGATGAAGAAATCCCCGATGCGCGCGTTCAGGTCGGCAACGGCCTGTTCGCGGTTGAACAGGGGCGGGTCTGCCAGAAGACGCTCGCCGACACTGCCGCGCTCCAATGGCGGCATGGGCGAGAGCATCGCGCCGTGGCTGCCTTCAGGCAGGTCCATGATCACTTCGCAGTGCGGGGCGCAGGCCCGTGCAATTGGCTCGACATGAAAGCGCGGCACCTGGTTCACGTCCTTGCGTGCGATCACCAGGCCCAGGTGCACCGCAGGGCGTGCCAGCGATTCGGGGATGAAGTCCGCAGCAAAAGGGACCATCGCCACCGCAGCCGTGATGCGTGCGTCTCGGTAGCGATGCACGGTGGTGTCGGTGAAGCGCGACGCGATGACACGGCGCGCCGCCCAGATTTTCAGGGGATCGAGTCCGTCGCCGCGCAGCTGTGTGAGGAACCCGACACAGGAAGAAAAATCCTGCTCGATGTTCCTGTCGCAATGCGCCTTGAAGCGTTGATCGGACCATTGCCCCCCGGCCAGCGACAGCGCGGTATGCCCGCCCGCAGAACCGCCGAAGACGCCGACGGCATCCAGCGAGAGCTGCCTCGCGAGTGCCGGATGCTGCGCGACACGATCGATCGCCTGCGAGATTTCGTGTGGCCGCTTGCGCCAGCTCACCGGACCGGGGTCGGCGGGGTCGAGGTAGTTGTCTGCGTGATGCAGGGGGATTGCCACTGTGAAGCCGCGACCCACCAGCGCACGCGCCAGGTCCACGTGCACCCAGGGCGAGCCGCCCGAGCCGTGCGAGATGACGACCAGTCGCCCGTTGCCTTTGACCGGCGCGCCGTCCGGCACCCACGACAAAGTGAAAGGCCCTTGCCTGACGGAAACTTCCGTCCCCGACGTGGGGTAGAAGACCGTCGTCGCAGCCCCATCGGCCTGCGCCAATTGCATGAAGCCCATGCGCGCGCCTTTTGCGGGCTGCTGCGCGTGGACGGTCAAGGGTGCAACCGCACATAGTGCGAGGGCTGCAGCAGCAAAGAGGTTTTTCATTTCAATCTCCGTCCCGCGCGGGCACTCTGTAGACTGGCGGCGGAGCCGACCGCTCCTTGCTCATTCCCACGCCTGTGCCTATGCCAACACACCAACCCAGCGCCACCAGCTATCGCGGCGATTTCGTCGCGTGGACGGGCGTGTGCGGCTTCATCGGTGACGGTGGCGGCAGCGCGCCCATAGAGCCGCACTCGCACTACGCGATCCAGTTGGCGATCGGCTGGCCTTCGGGGTTGAGGGTGCAATTTGGCAGGCATGGGCCGTGGCAGGCATGTGCTGCGGCATTGTTGCCCTCGCGGGCCGTGCACAGCATCGACGTCACCGGTTGCTCGATGAGCGTCGTGCTGTTCATCGAGCCCGAGACGCCCGAGGGCAGGGCGCTCGCAGCCCGATTGCACGAGCAGCCGGAGTTTCTCGATGCGGCCACGGTTGCCGCAGACGCCGGCCGCCTCGAACACGCCTGGCGCGTGGACAAGAGCTACGACGCCGTGAAGGCCATCGGCTTGCAGCTGGTGGAGCGTTTGTCCGGTGCCGCGCCAAGAGAGCCGTCCGACGCGCGCGTGCTGGCCGCCATCGACTCGATCCGCGATCGTGTGAACGAATCGATTTCGCTGACCGAGGTCGCGAAAGCCGCAAACCTGTCGCCCGACCGCTTTCGCCATCTCTTCGTCGAACAGACCGGCATGCCTTTGCGCACCTATGTGCTCTGGCGCAGGCTGCTGCATGTGTGGACCTTGCTGATGGCCGGCGAGACGCTTTCCAGTGCAGCGCATGCCGCCGGCTTTGCAGATTCGGCGCATCTCTCGCGAACAGCCCGCACGATGTTCGGCCTGCCGCCCTCGGTGCTGCAGATGCGCGGTCCCCTGAGTGAGAAGGCCAGGGAGCGACATCACTTGCCCTGAACCACAGGGCCGGTGAGCGCCCCGAGAAACGACGCCAGGTCCTGTATGTCCCTGGGCGACAGGCGGATCACCTGCCTGTCGGCATGCTTCTCGCCGGGTTGCGCCAGTTCGCTGTGCCCCAGCGCGGCCTTCGGCGACTTCGCGTAGTGCTGGACCACCTGTTCGAGCGTGCCGAACTGTCCGGCGTGCATGTAGGGTGCGCGTTCCGAAACGTTGCGCAGGCTGGGCGTGCGAAACGCCGCCAGTTGGCTCGCATCCCCGGCGGACAAAAACTGCAGCTCGCCGCATTGCTCGGGCCGTGCATCGCTGTAGCGGCCCAGGCAATTGAACTCGTCCTGCAGCAGCTTGCGCAACCCGTCGGCGCGGCCCCGGTCGGGCTTTGCGGGGTCGATGGGCGGCACGCCCGTGTTGTGGAAGGCGTGATCGGTGAGCAGGGGCCCGTTGTGGCAGGTGACGCACTGTCCCTGGTTCAGGAAGATGCGCAGCCCGCGCACTTCCTGCGCGTTGAGCACTTCCTGCCCGCGCCTGTCGCCCGACACCGTTGCCTGCGCATACCGGTCGAAGCGCGATTCGCCATATGACACGTTGCGCTCGAAGGCGGCGATGGATTTACCCATGTTCGCGAACACGCGGTTCACGGCCTCGCGGCTGCTTTGCGGCATGGCGGCCCACGCGGCACGTTCAGGCGCGGAGCCATTGGGCGATGCGTCATCGGGCAGCTTGCCCAGATCGGGCATAGGCCCGAACACGCCCTGGTACTCGCCCTTGTAGTGGGTCTGGACCAGCTTGACGAGTCGCACGCGATTGGCGCCATGCTCGGCTGCATCTTCCAGCGGCCCGAGGGCCTGCGACCATGCGCTGTCCTTGCGGCCGTCCCAGAACAGGAACGGCGCGTGCGCAGCGCCCATCACCGGCATCGTGCGGCGCTTGCCGGTGCCCACGCCCTGGCCGAACTGCTTGCCGTCCTGGAACTGCTTGTCTGCCGAATGGCAGCTCGCGCAGGACACCTTGCCGTTGCTGCTCAGGCGCGTGTCGTTGAAAAGCGCCCGGCCCAGCGCTGCCGCATCGGTGCGCTGCTCGTAGGAGTTGGATGGGTCCGTGGGGCGCGGCCCGGCTTCCCTGAGCCGCATCGACGCGATGGTGGCCACTTCGTGCGCCGTCCAGTTGTCTCGCAGCGATGCGCCGTTGACGCCTTGCGCCGCGACCGCTGTCACGGCAACCGCGCCGATGGCGCCGAGCGCCACCGCGACCGCCGCTGTGAACGCCTGCGCGCGCGTCACGGCCGCACCGTGGGGTTGCTCACGACCGTGTTGAAGGTGACCTTGTCGCCGCCTTGCGGGCCGCGTATGTCGAGCTTGACTTCCCACCAGCCGGTCATGCTGAACTTCATGCCGTCGAGCTGGTAGGTGCCGCCTTCGAGCTCGCGCGTGACGCGCGGCTGCGTCGGCAGTCCGTGGCCGTGCTGCGGCATGCCGCCATCGACAGCGAAGGTGGCACCGCGCACCGGAGAGCCGTCGGCGGTGGCGAGCTTGACCTTCCAGCTGTGCATCTGGTTGATGGCCGGCGCTTGCGCGGGTGGCAGCAGTGCGACGCGGTACACGCCGGCTGCCGAGGCCTTGTCCAGCGACAGATCGAGGTTCGTGGGCGTGCTGCAGCCGCTCATGCCGAGCGTGCCCACCAGGGTGAGGGTGGCGATCGTCAAGGCGGCGGCGATGCGGGATGCGAAGGTGGTCATGGGTCTGCTCCGTGGGGATTCGATGCAACCGATTGTTCGCATATCAGGCGTTGGGGGCTTGTACGTAGCGGCTGAGGTTGCAGCCGTTTCGTTCAAGCCTGTGCCTACTGCCGAGCCTGCACCGGACTGCTCCTACGAGGCAGTACAGGTTGTCTGACACGGGCGCTCGCCGGGCCGCCGTAGATTGGCCTTTTTGCACCGGCCCCGGTGCGTATTGCCAAGAAGGAAAGCCCATGAAGCAGCCAGACCCTGCATATGAAAACGCGATCGACCTGCTAGACGCCGATCACAAACTCGTCAAGAAACTGTTTATCGATTTCGGTGCGCTGGTCGAAGACGACGCCCCCCCGGAGTTCAAGCAACAGGTCGCACTGAAGATCTGCAAGGAGATCACGGTTCATGCGCAGCTCGAGGAAGAGATCTTCTACCCCGCCGTGCGCCAGGCCATCGGCGAAGAAGGCCTGATGGACGAGGCGCTGCAGGAGCACGCGCAGGCCAGGGAAATGATCGCAAGGATCGAAGGCATGTCCGCCGAAGACGAAGGCTATGACGATACGGTCAAGGCACTGGGCGAGGCGATCGACCATCACGTGCAGGAAGAGCGCGAGGAGATATTTCTCAAGGCCCAATATGCGGACCTCGACCTGAGGGGCATGGTGCCCGAGCTCGTGGCTCGCAAGAAGAAGTTGCAGGCCGCCGCATCGCCGTCCGCGGCCAGGCGAAAAACGCCCAAGGCATCGGCCAGGAAGGAGCACGCATGAAAGCACTCGTCTATAAAGGCCCTCGCGAGGTCGTGGTCCAGGACATGCCCGACGCGAAGATCGAACGCGCCACCGACGTGCTGGTGCGCATCACCACCACCAACATCTGCGGCAGCGATCTGCACATGTACGAAGGCCGCACGGCGATGGAATCCGGGCGCATCCTGGGTCATGAGAACCTGGGCGAAGTCATCGAAATCGGCGCGGCTGTCGACCGTGTGAAAGTGGGTGACCGCGTTTGCCTCCCCTTCAACATCGGCTGCGGCTTCTGTGAGAACTGCGAGAAGGGCCTCAGCGGCTTTTGCCTGACGTGCAACCCCGGCAACGCCGGCGCTGCCTACGGATTCGCCGGGATGGGCCCGTATGCGGGCGGGCAGGCCGAATTGCTGCGTGTGCCCTACGGCGACTACAACTGCCTGGTGCTGCCGCGCGGCGCGGAGGAAAAAGAAAACGACTATGTGATGCTGTCGGACATCTTCCCGACGGGCTATCACGCCACTGAGCTCGCGCAGGTGCAGCCCGGCGACAACGTCGTGATCTACGGGGCGGGTCCTGTGGGCCTGATGGCCGCGTATTCGTCGATGATCCGCGGCGCGGCGCTGGTGATGGTGATCGACACACACAAGGACCGCCTGGCGCTGGCCGAGAAAATCGGCGCGGTGGCGATCGACGACACCGAGGGCGGCGGCATCGAGCGCGTCATGGAACTCACAGGGGGCAAGGGCGCCGACAAGGGCTGCGAATGCGTGGGCTACCAGTGCTGCAACATGCACCGCGAGGAGGTGCCCAACCTGACCATGAACAACCTTGTGGCGACAGTGAAGGCAACCGGGCGCATTGGCGTGGTGGGCGTGTTCGTGCCGGAAGATCCCAACGCGCCGGACAAGCTGGAAAAGCGGGGTCAACTCGCGTTCGACTTCGGACAGTTCTGGTTCAAGGGCCAGCAGATGGGTACCGGCCAGGCTAACGTGAAGGCCTACAACCGGTTCCTGAGCCGCCTGATCGAAAAGGACAAGGTCAAGCCTTCGTGGATCGTCTCGCACGAGCTGCCGCTCGACCAGGCGCCCGAGGCCTACCGGAAGTTCGACGAACGCGGCAACGGCTGGACCAAGGTGGTGCTCAAGCCGGGCAAGTAGCAAAGGCGCTGGTCAGCCCGCGTACCGTGATACGAACGCGTGGTCGATGCGACTCTTCCATCGCCACGCCCACCGCCCCTGCCAGCTCCAGGCCCCCCAGATACCGATTGCATTGCGGTCACCGGTGCTGACGAGGTACAACGCACGCTGCTGGGGCTTCCATTGCACCAGCGGCTGCCCCGTGCAAATCGCGCGCAGGTTGTGCGCGAGCGGCAGTCCCGCCCGCACTGCGTAAACACCCGATTTGGGTGGCGGCGGTGACACCTCGGGGGAAGCGACATCCCCAGCGGCGAATACATGCGAGTGGCTGCGCGACTGAAGGCATTGCGTGACGCGCACAAAGCCCCGTGCATCCAGGTCCAGGCCGCTGCTGCGCAGCCAGGTCGGTGCTGCTGCCCCCGTGGCGAGCCAGCAGGCATCGAAGCGCAGAGGCGGCTGTCTGGTGAACGCGATCTCGTTGGCCTGAATGCGTTCGACGCGGCGCTGTCCCTGCCAGCCGATGCCGCGCTGCACCAGCAGTGCCAGCGCCAGTGCGCGTGCGCGTTCGGGCGCGCCCGCGAGGGGCGAGTCGTCCGCGCCGACCAATGTCACTTTCAGGTGCGACCAGCCCTCTCGCATCGCCCGATGGTGGACGGACAGGGCGAGTTCGAGTCCGCCCGCACCGGCGCCCACGATCACCAGGTGGAACGGCTTGCACTGGCTGCCGATGCGCTCCATCAGGCGCGGCCACGCGTCCACCAGCCCGGCCAGCGGTCGAATCGGCAGCACGTCGGCTGAGTCCAGCACCAGGCCGTCCAGTGCGGGCGCGGGCCCCACGTCGAGAGACAGCGCATCGAAGTTCAGCGAGCGCCCGTTGTCGCACTGCAGCGCGTTACGGGGCATGTCCAGCGCCGTGGCGGCAGTCAGGTGAAACGCGATTCCCGCACGCTCGGCCAGGGGTCGCAGAGGCACGAGACAGGCCGACAGCGGGTGATGGCCTGCGATCCAGCCGGGCAGCATGCCCGAGTAGATCTGGTGCTCGTGGGGCGACACGAGATCGACCTGCCACCCCTGGAGAGGTCGCTTGCCGATTTCCGCCAGAACTCGCAGGTGCGCATGTCCACCGCCGGCCAGGACCAGCCGCTTCACGAACCCTCCGAAAAAACGATATCGGAGAACCACGCCTGCACGGATTCGCCCGTGTTGTCCGTGTCGGCGCCGACAGCGACGGCGCTGAGGGGCGGCATTGCGCCGCCGAAGGCCTCGTCCCAGTCGCGGTGCAGGTCGCGCTGCACCGTACGCCATTGCATGGCAAAGCCGTCACCGCTGTCCACCACGATCATCCGCAGCCTGTCGGTGTACGGGTTCCAGGCGGTTATGCCCGGCGCCTGCGCCCGACCCCAGACATAACACAGGCCCGCAGCGGGAAGCTCCGCGCCCGATAGCGCACGGGCGGCCTGCAAGCGCAGCCGGTCGGCCAGCGACAGGCGGCTGGACGGCAAATCGAACAGCACGTAGAGGCGTGCGGCGTAGTCGTCGCCTTGCTTGATCGTCACGTCCGAGCCTGCAACCGCGCGCGAAACCTTCCATTGTCACTGCAACCCGGTGCGCGGTCGCGCTTCGCCGCCCGGTCGCGCGAGCAACGACGAAGCCGACGACGACGACCGCACCCGCAGTACCTGCCGGCTCGCGTCGGCGACGATGTCGAAGCTGTTGCGCCGATCCACCTTGGGCAGGCCTTGATGTTGCCAGCCGGAAGCGATGCCCGAGCCCGGTGGGGCCGCCGCGAACGCGGGCACCGACAGCGGGCCGGCCGCAGCCGCGTGGCGATGGGTAGCTGCAACTGAGGCCGCAGCCGCCAGCACCAGCGCTTGCCGGCGTGTGGGCAGCGTGCCCGGATGGTGTTGTGCGAGTGTCATCGTTCAGCTGCGCTTCCATGTGTGATAGCGGCCCACCCATTCGAGCAGGCGACGTGGCTGGTGCGATCGCCGCCACTGTCCGGCGGCGTACTTGTTGGCCTCGGACCAGGTGGGGTAGGTGTGAATGGTGCCCAGGATCTTGTTCAGGCCCAGGCCGTGCTTCATGGCCAGCACGTATTCGGCAAGCAGCTCTGCCGCGTGGCTGCCCACGATGGTGACGCCCAGGATCTGGTCCTTGCCGGGCACGGTGAGCACCTTCACAAATCCGTGTGCTTCACCATCAGCGATGGCACGGTCGAGGTCGTCGATGCCGTAGCGCGTCACCTCGTACGGCACAGCCTGCTCTTTCGCATCGCCTTCGTTCAGACCCACCCGCGCAATCTCCGGATCGATGAACGTGGCGGACGGCATGACCCGGTAATCCGCCTTGAAGCTGCGCAATCCGGAGAACAGCGCGTTGACGGTGGCATACCAGGCCTGGTGTGACGCGGCATGGGTGAACTGGTAGGGGCCTGCCACATCACCGGCTGCATAGATGTTGGGATACAGCGTCTGCAGGTATTCGTTGGTCTCCACCGTGCGATCCACGGGGATGCCGATGTCCTCCAGGCCGTAGCCGGTCAGCCGTGCCGTGCGGCCCACCGCGCAGATGATTGCGTCGAAGGCAACGCGCACCTCCTGGCCCTCGGCTTGAGCAACCAGGGTCTTCTCGCCATCGACGATTTCGCATCGCAGGGCCTTGTGGTTTACCAGCACCCGCACGCCATCGGCCGCCAGCGAACGCAGCGCAAACTGCGACACCTCGTCGTCTTCGCGCGCCAGCAGGCGTGCAGCCATCTCGACTTGCGTCACCTGCGCCCCCAGGCGTGCGAACGCCTGCGCCAGCTCGCAGCCGATCGGGCCGCCTCCCAGGATCAGCAGGCGGCGCGGCAATTCTTCCATCGCGCCGAAGCTCTCCCACAAGGTGTCGCTGGTCAGGTAGCCGACTTCGTCCAGACCCGGCAAAGGCGGCACGACCGGACGGGCTCCGGCAGCGATCACGATGCTGCGCGTGGTGATGGTGCGTGTCGAGCCATCGGGCTGTGCGATCTGCACCGTCCACGGGTTCACGATTTTTGCGTGACCCTGCACCACATCCACGCCCATGCCCTGGTATCGCTCGATGCTGTCGTGCGGCTCGATCTGGCGGATCACCTGCGCAATCCGGTCCATCACGGCGCGAAAGCGAAACGCCGGCGGCGTCGCGTCCAGGCCGTAGCTCGAAGCCTGCCGCATCTGGTGCGCCAGCGTGGCGCTGCGGATCAGCGCCTTGCTCGGGATGCACCCGTAGTTGAGGCAGTCGCCGCCCATCTTGTGGCTTTCCACCAGGGTGACCGACGCCTTCACTGCGGCTGCGATGTAGGCCGAGACCAGCCCTGCAGCGCCCGCCCCGATCACCACCAGGTTGCGGTCGAAACTGCGCGGACGCACCGACCGCCATTGCGCATACACCCGCCTGCGCTGCACCAGCGACACCAGCGCGCGCGCTATCCATGGAAAGAGGGCCAGCAGCACGAACGAGCCGACCAGCGCCGGGCTCAGGATGCCGGCGGGCGATTCGAGGTTGGCCAGTTGTGTTCCGGCGTTCACGTACACCAGCGTGCCGGCCAGCATGCCGACCTGGCTGACCCAGTAGAAGGTCCATGCGCGGATGCGGGTCAGGCCCATGGCGAGATTGATGACGAAGAACGGGACCAGCGGCACCAGCCGCAAGGTGAACAGGTACATCGCGGCGTCGCGTTCGATGCCGCGGTTGATTTCGGCCAGGCGCTGGCCGAAGCGTGCCTGCACGCTGTCGCGCAGCAGGAAGCGCGCACCCAGGAATGCGAGCAGGGCGCCTACGCTCGATGCAAAGGAAACGAGCACCGTGCCCCAGCCCAGTCCGAAGATGGCGCCTGCGGCCAGCGTCAGGATCGTGGCGCCCGGAAACGACAGGGCCGTGGCCGCCACGTACACGGCACCGAACACGGCCGCGACCAGCAGCGGGCGCGCTTCATACAGCGCAGCGAGCGCACCCTGGCTTTGCTTGAGATAGTCGAAGCGAAGGTACCGACCGAGGTCGAACACGAAAAACGAGAGGAGCGCGACGACAGCAAGCGCGGCGATGATGGCTTTTCTTCGGGTCATGGTGCCCATTCGTCCAGCAGTGGCGATAAGTTACCTGGACCGCGCCATGCACAATGCGAACGGGTATTTTTTTGCAGTGGCTGTAACCGGCGGAGCAGGACGACGAATGGACTGGAAGGAACGGGCTGACGCGACTGAAGCGCATCTGCACAAGCAGTTTGTGGCGGCCCTGGAAGGTGACACGGTCGCCTACCAGCAGTTCCTGACGGCCCTGAGCACGCATCTGCGAGCGTTCTTCAGGAAACGGATGGCGCGGCTACCCGATGAGGTGGAGGACATGGTGCAGGAATCCTTGCTGGCAATCCACAACAGCCGCCATACCTATCGGCCCGGGCAACCGCTGACGTCTTGGGTCCACACGATCGCGCGCTACAAGCTGATCGACCTGCAGCGCTCGCGCTCGCGGCGCGAGGTGCTTCACGATCCGCTGGACGACCATCTCGACCTCTTTGCGCAGTCGGACACCGAAGCCGCCGATGCGCGCCGGGACCTGGCGGTCATGCTGCAATCCCTGCCGGAGCGACAGCGCCGCGCGCTGGTCATGATCAAGCTGGAAGGCGCTTCGGTCGCTGAGACTGCGCTGGCCACCGGCATGTCGCAGGCGTCGGTGAAGGTCGGGGTACACCGCAGTCTGAAGGCCCTGGTCGCGAAGCTGAAAGGCCAGCCGTGAAGACGCACGATCTGATCGCGGCGCTGGCCGCCGGCTCGTTGCCGGTGGATGCGGCGCGCTCTGACCGGCGTTTCCACTGGAGGATCGGAACCGGGACGCTGCTTGCCGTGGCGGCAGTGCTGCTTTTCATGGGGCCGCGCCAGGATATGGCTGCCGCCTCGTTGCTGCCGATGTTCTGGGTGAAGATGCTGCTCCCCGCCAGCCTTGGGGCAATGGCATGGGTCGGCTTGAACCGTCTGAGCCATCCCGGAATGCGCCTGGGCTACCTGCCTGCCGCCGTCCTGCTGGTCATCGCGCTGGTGTGGGCGATGGCCGCCGTTGTCCTGTTGCGTGCCCCCGCCGCCGAGCGGTTGCCTCTCGTGCTGGGGCAGAGCTGGCTGGCCTGCCCGGTGAGCATCGCGTTGCTCTCGGTGCCCGCTTTCGTCCTCGCGTTCCTCGCCGCGCGAGAGCTTGCACCCACGCGGCTCTCCATGGCGGGAGCCGCTGCCGGATTGTTTGCCGGCGCTGCGGGAGCCACCGCGTACGCCCTGCATTGCCCCGAAATGCAGATTCCGTTCCTGGCTGTCTGGTATGTGCTGGGCATGGCGACCCCGATGGCCGCGGGCGCCGTCCTGGGCCGGCGCCTGCTGCGTTGGTAGCCGCATCGGGCCAGACCGTGTACCGCGTTCGCGTCGCCATCCTCGGTTTGCTGGCTGCTGCACATGGCGTCGCAGCGGCCCAGCCCATTCCCGACAGCCAGGTCGCAACCGGGACGCGGGACATCCGGCGTGCCTGGCTGGGAACGCCTGTCGATCGGTATGGGCACGCGGCGCTGGGTTCGAGAACCCATGCTGCCACCTTGCACGTGGTGGTCGCCGGGCCGTCAGGAGATCAGGAACTGAGCCTGCGACTCGATGAAGACAGGGTGTTCGAGGACCGGCTGGTGCGACTGCAAGACCTGGACGCCGATGGGCGCGACGAAATCATCGTGGTCGAGGCCCGGGCTGACCACGGCGCGGCGCTCGTCGTTTTCAATGTCGCAGGCCCTGCGACGGCTGCGCGCTTGCAGGAGCGCGCGCGCAGCGCGTACGTGGGCACCATGCGCTGGCTCAACCCGGTGGGCGCTGCAGATTTCGACGGCGATGGGCGGCTGGAACTGGCCAGCGTCACGACGCCTCACATCGGCGGAATCCTGACCCTGTATCGCTACGATCCGCCCCGGCTGGTGCCGCTTGCGCGCGAAGCCGACGTTTCCAATCATCGACTGGGTGCGGTCGAACAGCGGCTGTCCGCCGTCGTCAGTGCGCCGGGGGCCGCACCGTGGGTGCTGGTGCCCGACCAGTCCCGGCGCAACTTGCGCATGCTCGGCTGGCACGGGGACGGCGGATGGCGGCCGGTGGCGCAAAGCGTGGCATTGCCCGCAGCGGTGGAGCGAATCGAGGCTCACCCAGGGGGCGCGTGCGTCACGCTGGAAGACGGGCGCTGGTTAGCCGTGTCGCACGCGCGGACGGTCGATCGGCTGCGTGGACCTTCTGGTAACCGGGGCTGCCCGAAAGCAGCGTCAGGAGCCCCCGCGCGGTGAAGGCAGAGGCTGCTGAACAAGGACCGCTTCACGGTCGCGCTCCGCTCGTCGAGTGCCTGCTGGCAGAACTCGACGCGCACACGGCATGGGGCGGCGCGACGCTCGAGCCCTTGCTCGACAAGGGACTGGCCCATCACCATGTGCGCCTGGTGGGCACCGGCCTGCTCGCGCGCATCCCGAAACAAAGCCAGCTGGGTCTGCCACCCGCAGCGAACCTCTCGCATCAGCAGGCGTGCTTCGAGCGCGCCGCGCCGTCCGGACATTCACCGCGACTGCATGGCGTGCTGCCCGTGTCGGACCGGCTGCCGCGCGGCGCGCTGCTGGTTGAAGAGATCGTCGGTGATGCAGCCGTGTTGCCACGCGATCTCGATGCGATCGCGAGGGCACTCGGCGCGATCCACGCGCTGCCTGTGCCGCCTGAGAGTCACCGATTGCCACTGGGGTCTGCATCAGATCCGCTGCAGGCCCTGGTGGGCGAGGTCATGGAGCAGGCGCGGCACCTGCCGGCAGCGCAGCTGAAGCCCGAGGTGACTGCCTTGTTGCGGCACGAGCTCACGGCGCTGCAGCAACTGCCTGTGCGCAGTGGCAGGCCGCCCGCGCATCTCATCGCGTTCGATGCGCACCCGGGCAACTTCGTCGTTCGTGCGTCCGGCGAGGCGGTGCTGGTGGACCTGGAAAAGTGCCGCTATGGCTACGCCGGGCTGGACCTCGCCCATGGAACGCTCTACACATCAACGACGTGGGACCTGGAGTCGCAGGCGGTCTTGAGCGTGCAGCAGGTCCTCGCTTTCTACGAAGCCTGGGGCGAATCGGTCGGTGTCGTCGCGGCCGCTGCGAGGCCGTGGCACTGTGCGCTGCGGCATGCGATGTGGCTGTGGTCGCTGAGCTGGTGCTGCAAGTGGCGGGCGTTGTCGCAGCGGCCCGCTCAAAGACCGCAAGCTGGCGAGGACTGGTCGGTCGCACACAGCGACTCATCGCTCGTCGCGCACGTGCGCGAGCGGGTGGATCACTATCTCTCGTCGCAATCCATAGCGCGGGTGCAGCAGGAGCTGCGCTATCTTGAAGCGGCCTTCGCGCGATGACGTCCCTGCGCATCGTGATGCCGGTGCTGGGGGAAGGTGCGGACCTGGCCGCACGGCTGCGTGCGCTTGACGGGTTGCGCGAACGCGGCGTCGAGGTGGTGGTGGTGGACGGCGGCAGCAGCGACGCTACCTGGGCGGTGGCTTGCCGGCATGCCGATCGTGTGATGCTCGCGCCACGGGGCCGCGGCTCGCAGATGAATGCGGGCGCAGCGGCAGCCACGGGCCGCAGCTGCGACATCCTGCTGTTCCTGCATGGCGACACCCAGTTGCCGTGCGATGCCGACCGGCTTGTGGTGGCTGCTGTTGTAGCAGGGGCGTCATGGGGCCGCTTCGATGTGCGCATCGACAGCCCGCACCCCTTGCTGCGCCTGGTCGGTTTCATGATCAACCTGCGGTCCCGCCTCACCGGGATTGCCACGGGCGACCAGGCGATCTTTGTGCGGCGCGATGTTTTTGAAAAAGTCGGCGGCTTTGCGGACATACCGCTGATGGAGGACATCGACCTCAGCGCCCGGCTCAGGCGACTGGGACGGCCCGCGTGCTTGCGGCCGCCTGTCGTCACATCGGCCCGGCGCTGGGACAAGCATGGCGTCATGCGCACCGTCCTGCTGATGTGGCGTCTGCGCGCGATGTATTTTTTTGGAACGCCACCGCAGGCATTGGCGGATGCTTACGGCTATGCACGCAGGCCCCCCGCATCGAGTGTGATTGTGGCTGTCGCCATCATGGCCAAGGCGCCCATCCCCGGCCTGGCCAAGACGCGACTCGCACCGGTCATCGGCGTGAAGGCGGCCGCCCGCGCGCAGCGCCGCTTCACCTTGCAGACGCTGCACGTTGCGCGGCAGGCGGCGCTGGGTCCGGTGCGGCTGTGGTGCGCCCCGGACACGCGGCATGTGTTCTTTCGCGCCCTCGCGCGGCGCGCGGATGTGGAGCAGCTCACGCAAAGCGGCGGTGACCTGGGCGATCGGTTGCGGCAGGCGATGGAGCAGCACTTCGCGCGAGGCGTGCAGAGCCCACGGGTCCCACTGCTCATCGTTGGCACCGACTGCCCGCTCCTGTCGCCCTGCCACCTCCAGCAGGCCGCGCAGGCGCTCGATCGGCACGACGTCGTGCTGATCCCGGCGCTCGACGGCGGCTATGTGCTGATCGGCATGCGCCGGCCCATCCCGCGGGTCTTTGACGCTGTCGCCTGGAGTACGCCGCAGGTGCTGCAACAGACGCGGGATCGGCTGCGCGCTGCGAATGCAAGCTGGGTCGAACTGGATCCGCTGTGGGACGTCGATGAGCCACCCGACTGGCAGCGCTACCAACAACTTCTGGCGGGCCTCGATGCGCCCGCCTCACCGGAGCACCCATGATGCCAACCACCCTGCATGACGACGACTGGTACCGCACCCGCCTGGCCGAGCCCACCGGCCCTGTGCGACTGGTGATCGACACCGACACGGCCAACGAAATCGACGATCAGTTCGCGCTGGCCTGGGCGTTGCTCTCGCCACAGCAACTGCAGATCGAGGCGGTGTACGCAGAGCCGTTTTCTTTTGCGCACCGGCGGCACCTGCTGCCGCACGCGCCTCACGACGCGCCCGCGTTCAACTCGCCTTCGCACGGCATGCACCGCAGCTACGAAGAGATCCTGCGGGTGTTCTCGCTGACAGGCGTTGCGCCGCAGTCGCGCGTGCTGCGCGGAAGCGAGGGCTACCTGAGTGCTCCCGGCGTGCCGCGGCGCAGCGACGCAGCGGACCACCTGATCGCCACGGCGCGCAGTTCGCCGCCAGGCGAGCCGCTGTATGTGCTCGCGCTGGGCTGTGTGACCAACATCGCGAGTGCGCTGCTGCTGGCGCCGGACATCGCGGATCGCATCGTCGTCGTGTGGACCAGCGGGTTTCCGTCGTCGGCGCCGCATGTCAACGATTCGTTCAACCTGGAGCAGGATCTGCCGGCCAGTCAGCTCTTGCTGGACAGTGGCGTGCCGCATGTGTACCTGCCGGGCTATCACGTCGGTGCGCAGTTGCGCCTGTCGCTGGCCGAGGTGGAACGCCACGTGCGCGGACGCGGCGCGATCGGCACCGAACTGCATCGCCTGTTCACCAACAATCCCCTCTGGTCGATCTTGCCCATCGACACGTCGAAGCCCTACAGCTGGGTGATCTGGGACCTGATTTGCGTCGCGTGGCTGCTCGATCCGCGCTGGGTGCCCAGCGAACTGGTGCGCACGCCGCGGCTGGACGACCAGCGGCGCTGGCAGCCCGCCGCTGGTCGGCACCTGATGCGCGAAGCCCACGGCGTTCAGCGCGATGCGATCTTCAACGACTTCTTCGCCAGGCTTGCCTCATCGTCCATGGCGTGAAGGACGCCGCGGGTTGGTTACAGACGTGTAAGCGCCGCAGGGTCCGCCACATCTGCCTCATCGTGCGTGACCAGCAAGGCAGGGATGCGGCGCGATCGCACAGTCGAAAAGACGAATTCGCGCATGCGCTCTCGCAGGGCCGCATCCAGGCGCGAGAAGGGCTCGTCCAGCAAGAGCGCGTGCGGCTGCGCCAGCAGTGCGCGCACCAATGCCACGCGGGCGCGTTGACCGCCCGACAGCGTCGCCGGATCTGCATCGGCGAAGTCGGGCATTTCCAGGTCACGCAGGGCTTGCGACACGATCTCCTCGCGCTGGCGGCGCGGCCCGGCCGGCACTGCAAAGAGCAGGTTCTCGCGCACCGTCATGTGCGCAAACAGCAAGTCGTCCTGGAACAGGATTGCGATGCGGCGCTGGCGTGTATCCCAGGTGTCGATGCACTGCCCGTCGAGCACCACGCTGCCCTCAAACTGCACCGCCCCAGCCGCCGTTGCGCACAGGGCGGCGAGCAGGCTCGACTTGCCGCTTCCGCTGGCGCCCATCAGCGTGTGTACCGTGCCGGGCTGCACTTCGAACGCCAGGTTCTCGATGAGGAGCTGGCCGGCCACGCGCAGGCTGTTCACCTTGACTGCCAGCGTCATGGCACTCTCCGCGCAAAGCGCCGGGGTCGCCCGGCCCACGCGGCCAGGGCGAAGAACAGCGCTGGCAGCAGCCACTGCAGCCATGCGTACGCCGCGAGTACTGAGCGCTGGCCGCCTGCGGCGAGGCCGACGGCTTCGGTCGTGACAGTATCGAATCGCCCCCCGCCGATAAAGAGTGTCGGCAGGTACTGCGCGATGCTCACTGCAAAACCGACGGCCAGGGCGCCCCACAGGCTGGCCCGCAGCAGCGGCCATTTGACGCGCAGCAAAAACGCCAGCCTGCCGCGACCGAGCGTCGCTGCAACGTGCGCGTAGCGCGTGTCAAATCCGAGATAGGCAGGGCTCAAGGCGATCAGTGTGTAGGGCAGGGCGGCCAGTGTATGGGCCAGCCACAGTCCGGCCCATTGCGTGTCGAGCCCCCATGCCAGCGTGAGCCGATGGAGCCCGACAACCCATAGCACCGGCGGCAGCACGAGCGGCAGATAGGCCAGCCGCCGCAGCGCTGCATTCCAGTGCGGCGGGGCGTTCTCCAGCCAGAGCAGCGCCCACACCAGTGCGCACATGCTGCTGGTGATTGCAAGGCCGAACGTGGTCAGCAGGGTGCCCGTACTGGCGGCGACCGAGCGCCATCCTTCCATGCTCCAGGACTGTGGCCAAGCGGCCGGAAACGGCCACACGCCCGACAAACTTCCGACGGCGGTCGCCAGCAGCACGCCGGCGTACAGCGCCACGAGCGCCAACAGCGGCGCTGCTGCCCGGGAGCGCGCCGTATCGCGACCGCGCTGGCCGCCCACCCAGCGGCTGCGCCAGCGCAGATGCCTTCGCAGCAGCGAGAGCGCGGCTGCCATGACGGCCACCGCGAAAGCGAGCAGCCACGCCAGCGCCGCGCCTTGCGCATTCACTGCAACATCCGCATCGAGCAACCATTGCCACGCGACAACGGCGGCGGTCGGTGGCGAGGCGGGGCCGATGATGAGGGCCATGTCCACGACCGTCAGGCTGTAAGCCAGCACCGCCAGCAAAGGCGCGTGCAGCCGGGGCCACAGCTGCGGCCACACGACGCGCCACCACGCTGCCTGTTGGCTGTAACCCATGCTGCGAGCGACTTGCAGTTCGCGTTGCCAGCGCGCACCTGCGTCGGCACGCTGCAGCTGGGTCGCGGCCGCCCACAGCAGGAACGGCACTTCCTTGCCCACCAGCGCTGCGACGAGCGCAAGTCCCCAGGGGTCCTGCGTGGTGGACCAGGGCGGTGGGGACGAGAATCCGGTTGCCCAAGGCGAGAGCGCCCGCAGTATCCATCCGCTGGGCGCGACGAGGAATGCCAGGCCGATCGCGAATGCGGCGTGCGGCACGGCCAGCATGGGTGCCAGTACTCGCGTGGCTCTTGACCAGCGTGCGGTTGCGAACGTGTGCGACAAGAGCCATGCCGCCACCGCCACCGAGATAACGGTGGCGAGCAGGCCGGTGAACACGGACAACGCCAGCGCAAGCGGCAACTGCTCCTGCGCCAGGAGGCTGCGCCAGGCTGCGCCGTCCAGACCCGACGCGATGGCGCCAGCAGCCGCCCACAGCAATGGAACCGCGACCAGCGCCGCCGCAGCGCCGGCGACCCAGCTGCGATGCGCAGCGCTTACTGTCCGTATCGCCGCAGCCACTCGCGCTCCAGCGGCTCGACCCAGCTGCCGTGCGGCTCCAGGATCACGGGCGTCGCGGCTTCGACCTGCCCTGGTCGCGGCGATGCAGCGAATCGCTCGCGTTCCGAGGCCGGCAGGCGATCGACCGCGAGCACCGTGGGATCCCCCCACACGCCGATGTCGGCCTTGCGCGCCTGTGCTTGCGGCGACAGCATGAAGTTGATGGCGACCTGCGCGCCTTCCCTGGCACTGGCGTTGAAGGGCACAGCGAGAAAGTGCGTGTTGCCGATGGATCCGGCGGTGTTCTGCCAGCTGTACACCGTCTCGGGCAGGCGCTTTGCCGCGATCTCGTTGGCGGCTTCGTTCGGGTTGAACGTCAGGCCCATCAGCAGGTCGCCGTCGGCCATCATCTGGCGGATCGCGGCGGCGTTTTGCGGGTGCTGCCGGCCTGTGCGCCACAGATGCGGCCGCAACGCATCGAGGTAATTCCACAGGGGCGCGGTCACCTCTGCAAATGCACCGGCAGCCAGCGGCCGGTACAGCGGCCCGCGATCCTTGCTGAGTTCGACCAGCGCCTGCTTCACGAAGCTCGTGCCGTGGAAGTTGGGCGGGCGTGGATAGGTCACCCGGCCCGGATGGCGCTGAGCAAACTCCAGCAAGGCAGCCATGCTGCGCGGCGGCTGCGGCACACGCGTGCGATCGGCAAAGAAGGTGAGCTGCGCCATGCCCCAGGGTGCTTCCATGCCATCGACGGGTTCCGAGAAGTCAGTCAGCGTTGTCGGCTTGCCCTGCACATCGACCCACCGGTAGTTGGGCAGCGACTGCGTGAACGGGCCGTGGAGCAAACCTTCGCGCTTGAGTGTCAGGAAGTTTTCTCCGTTGATCCAGACCATGTCAACCGAGCCGCCCTGCAGCTTGCCGGCGGCCTTTTCGCTGCGCACGCGCTTCACGGCTTCTGCCGTATCGGTGATCTTGACGTGCTCCAGCTGCACGCCGTGGTGACGGGCCAGCTCTGCCGCGACCCACTGCAGATACGCATTCGTTCGTTCGCTGCCGCCCCAGGCGTTGAAGAACACTTTCTGCCCGCGCGCGCGTGCTTCGAGGGCGCTCCATGGGGCAGCGGGCTGCGCTCTTGCGATGACGGGAAGGCCGAAAGCAGCGGCGGCAATGCCGAGCTGAAGAGCGCTTCGTCTGTGAATTCGATGGGTCATGGGCTCAGGCTGGTGTGGACCTGCTGTCATTCGTTGCGGCATGGCCGCTGGTTACACGGGCTTCTTCAAATGATGGCTGTTTGCGCCTGCCCGACAATCGGGCCGATGATGGCCCCGCTTGTCGCCCTGACTGTCTACTACAACCCCTTCGGCGTGGAGCGCCGAAGGCGTAATTACCACGTTTTTCGGCGCAACCTTGATATCCCGCTGGTCACGGTCGAGTGGGCCCATGACGGCCGCTTCGAGCTGGCGTCCGGCGATGCCGAACTGCTGATTCGCGTCGAGGGCGGTGACCTGCTGTGGCAGAAAGAACGCCTGCTCAATCACGGGCTGGCGAACATCCGGTCCCATTCGAGCGCGCGCGATGTCGTGCTCATCGACGCCGACGCGGTGTTCGCCGAGCCGGGCTGGCCGGCGCGCATCTCGGCGCAGCTGCAGACCTTCCCCCTGATCCAGACTTTCTCGCGCGTGGACTACCTGCCGCCCCTGGCACCCGGCGCGCTCGACATTGCGCAACTGGCGGCGATCACCCCCGAGCGCAGCCTGCCGTCCATCGCCAGTGCGATGGCGCAGGGCAGCGCCCTGTTCGACGCCCGTTCGGATCTGGTGCGGGCGATGGCACCCTCGGTGACGCCGGTTTCGGGAATCCCCGGCATGTCGATCGCGCTGCGCCTGGAGGCCCTGCCGGGCTTCGAGCTGTACGACGGCAATATCGTCGGTGGCGGCGACCAGGTCCTGATTGCGGCTGCGCTGGGACGACTGGACGAGCACTTTCATCATCGCCCGCTGGCACCCGGCCACCAGGCGGATATCCGCGCCTGGGCAAGGCGCTGCCTGCCGACGTTGCCAGGGCTCGGCCTGGCCGACAACCGGGTGCTGCATCTGTGGCACGGCGCGATGGAAGGGCGGCAGTACGGCATGCGCCACCAGATTCTTCGAGGCCTCGACTACGACCCGCGACGCGACCTGGACCGCAGCGGGGAAGCGCTGCGGTTCGCCAGCGGCACGGACGGCTTGAAGGCCGCGGTGGAGGCATACCTGGTGTCGCGCCGGGACGCCTGACGCCGCGCAGGGTCAGCTGACCCTGCGGCAATGCCGCGTCGTCTCGCGGTCGGTCGCTGCTTCCTGAATGTCGCTGACTGAGACGAACGTCTCGCTGTCTAAACGGAAGAAAACCCTTAGCGTGGAACTCGTTCCCGCAACACCTCGCGAGGACAGGGTGGCGTGCCACTGCGCGCCGGTTTCAACCGACAGAAAGTTGACAGATGCCAAACAGCGCCCCGACCCTCGACTCCCTCTTCAGCCCCGCGCTGACCACCACTTTCGAGAACGCCGTATCGCCGGCATGGACCACGGTCGGCTCGCTGCTGACCGGTGGTTCGGATACCGATGACAACACGCTGGGCATTGCGATCATCGGGATCGACACCAGCCTGGGCACCTGGCAGTACAGCATCGATGCGGGAGCGAACTGGCTGACGATTCATGCAAGCCTGATCAACAGCACGACCAATGAACTGGGGCTGTTGATGGGACCGACGGCACTGGTCCGCATGCTGCCCTTCGGCGAGTTGAGCGGGACTTTGGCTGATGCGATCACGTTCCGTGCATGGGACCAGTCCAGCGGCACGCAAGGCGACTATGTGGTCATCGGTGGCACGGGTGCGGACACCGCGTTCAGCAGCGATAGCGACACGGCAAGCCTGGTGGTTGCGGCGGTGAACGATGCGCCCACGTTTGCGCCGGTGGTGGGGACGGGCAAGGAGATGGTGCCGGTGGGGAACTCTTATGACTTTGGTTACAGCGTCGTCGTTCAGCCCGACGGCAAGATCGTGATTGCCGGATCAGGTTTGAACGGCGCCAATAACGACTTCGGTGTGATCCGTCTGAACCCCAACGGGACGCTGGACACCGGCTTCAATGGCACGGGAACCGTGCTTGTGCCAGTGGGCAGCTCCAACGACGTTGGCTACGGAGTCATTGTCCAGCCGGATGGCAAGATCGTGATTGCTGGCTTGAGTTCTAACGGCGCCGATAACGACTTCAGTCTGATCCGTCTGAACGCCAACGGCACGCTGGACACCAGCTTCAACGGCACGGGCAAGACGGTAGTCCCGGTGGGCAGTTCGTATGACAGTGGGTACAGCGCCACCCTGCAACCCGACGGCAAGATCGTGGTCGCAGGCAATAGCTACAACGGAACCTATGGCGCCTTCGGTTTGATACGTCTGAATGCCAACGGCACGTTGGACACCAGCTTCAACGGCACCGGCAAGGCGATCGTGCACGTGGGAACTTCCGATGACTTCGGCCAAAGCGTAACCGTGCAGTCCGACGGCAAGATTGTGATGACAGGCTACGCCGTCAATGGCTCCGACTACGACTTCAGTGTGATTCGTCTGAACGCCAACGGAACGCTGGACACCAGCTTTAACGGCGCTGGCAAGGTTCTTGTTCCGGTGGGTAGCTCTCAGGACCGGGGCTACACAGCCACCGTGCAACCCGACGGCAAGATCGTGGTCGCAGGCAGCAGCTACAACGGCGCCAATTTCGACTTCAGTTTGATTCGCCTGAACGTGGACGGCACGCTGGACACCGACTTCAACGGTACAGGTAAGACGGTGGTGCCCGTGGGAAGTTTCGTTGACTCCGCGCGGAGCGTTATCGTGCAGGCTGACGGCAAGATCGTGCTCGTGGGGGACAGCTACGTCGTCCCCAATACCGACGTGAGCGTGATCCGCCTGAACGCCAACGGCACACTGGACACCAGCTTCAACGGAACGGGCAAGGCGGTAGTACCAGTGGGAAGTTTTAACGACACGGGCAGCAGCGTTTCCGTGCAGCCTGATGGCAAGATCGTTGTCGCAGGCTTCAGCAGCAACGGCAGCAGCACTGACTTCAGCCTCATCCGCCTGAACGCCGACGGCTCGCTGGACACCAGCTTCAACGGCACGGCCAACCAGACCTTGGGCGGTACGGTCGCCTACACCGAGAACGCTGCGGCGATCGCACTGGATAGCGCGGTGTCTCTTTACGACGCCGAGCTCGCAATGTCCGGCACTTACGACGGCGCAAGCATCACCTTGACGCGCGCCGCCGGTGCTTCACCCGACGACATCTTCTCCGCGCGTGGCAACCTGTCTTTCAGCGACGGCAACGCCGTGCTCTCGGGTGACACGGTCGGTACGGTCTCCAACAGCGGCGGCAGCCTCACCCTCACTTTCAACAGCAACGCGACCCAGGCCCGCGTGAACGAGGTGCTGTCCAGCGTCGGCTATGCCAATGCCTCGGACGACCCCACGGCTAGCGTGCAGATCGACTGGACATTCAGCGACGGCAACACGGGCGCACAGGGAACCGGCGGGGCACTCACGGCCAGCGGCATCACCACGGTGAACATCACGCGGGTTAACGACCTGCCCACGGGCGGCGTCACCGTATCCGGCATCGCGACAGTGGGCGAAACGCTCACCGTATCGAACACGCTGGCAGACGCCGAAGGTATCGACACCCCCATCGCCTACCAATGGAAAGCCGATGGTGTGGACATCGAAGGTGCCGTGGGTGACGCCTTCACGCTGACCGCCGCCGAGTTCGGCAAGGTGATATCGGTGGAGGCCAGCTACACCGATGGCAGGGGCACCGACGAAACCGCAGAGGGCACCATGAGCCATTTGGTGGGTGACGTGCTGACCGCCATGCTCACCGACAAGTTCCTGTTCGGCTCGCTGGGCGACGACATCCTCATCGCAAGCGGCAGGACGAAGATGATGGGCGGCGACGGTGACGACATCTACCGGGTCGCAGGCAAGGGCCAGGTGGTCGAAGCTGCAGGAGAGGGCGACGACACCGTCATCTCGCAGGTGGCTTTCACGCTGGGGCCCAACCTGGAGAACCTCCTGCTCGAAGGCAATCGCGAACTCAAGGGGACCGGCAATGAACTGGACAACGACATCCAGGGCAACGACGCAGCCAACGACATTGCCGGTCTTGCCGGCGCAGACCGGATCACCGGCGCGGCGGGGGCCGATCGGTTCATCTACACGAGCGCTGCCGACAGCAGCGCGGTGGGCTACGACACTGTCACGGACTTCGATGCAGCTGAAGGCGACAGGATCCGCCTGACCCAGGTGGACGCGAACGAGGCGCTGCCCGGCAACCAGCGATTTACCTTCATCGGCGCGCAGCCGTTCAGCGACTTTGCCGATGCGACAGGCCTGCTGCGATTCGACGCGGGCACGCACCAGTTGCAAGGCAGTGTGAACGCGAGTGCAGGCGCCGAGTTGGTGATACTGCTGACGGGCGTCGTGTCGCTGACGGGTGGCGATATCGACCTGTAGCCGCCGCTGAAGCCGTCGCAAGGCATTGGCACGACGCCCCGTCGACGTGTACCCTTGCGCGATGAGCAACACCAACGACGAAATCTGGCGCGCCCGGGTCCATCTGGCTGCGGCGAATCGCCTCGCGGTTTACGACGACCTCGAAGAGGGCATCGACAACCATTTCACGATGCGCGTGCCCGGTCATGACGACCGCTATCTGGTCCTGCCGTTCGGCCTGCACTGGTCCGAGGCGAGGGCCAGCGACCTGATCGTGTTCAACGAGGCAGGGCAGGTGCTCGAAGGCAGCGGCAGCCTGGAACTGAGCGCCCTGAGCATCCATGCGCCGCTGCACAGGATCAGCGGTGCGAACGTGATTCTGCACACCCACCAGACCTGGGCGCTGGCGCTGAACATGCTGGAGGACAACCGCCTGCTGCCCGGCAGCCAGACGGCCGCCTTCCTCACGCGCAACATCGCCTATGACGACGGCTACACGGGCCTGGCCGACTCGCTGAGCGAAGGTGAGCGCCTGGCTCGCGCGCTGGGCGACAAGCACATCATGTTCATGAAGAGCCACGGCGTCATTGCCGTCGGCGACAACGTTGCGCAGGCTTACCGGCGTCTCTACAAACTGGAGCGTGTGTGCCGCGCGCAGATCCTGGCCATGTCCACCGGTCGGCCCCTGGCGTTGCTCCATGAAGAGATGGTCAAGCGGGTGGAGGCGCCGAACCCCCGCAACAGCCATTCGCAGGACGAGCGTGAAGCGCTCTACTTCGCCGCCATGATGCGTGTGCTCGATCGCGAGATGCCGGGGTACGCGGACTGAGCGCGTACCGGCAGGCTATGAGCTCCTGGTTGCTTTGGGCCGCGTCGTCTTCATGCGCGACAGCCGCGCTTCCAGCAGGATTTCATCGACCATGGACTTCGCCGCGAGCGAGAGCGCCTTGCCCTTGCGGCGCGCAAGCAGGATAGGACGGCGCAGGGCGCGGTCGCGCACCGGCACTGCCACAAGCCCGGCGCGTTCGAAGTGAAACAGGGTCATTTCTGGAACGATGCTGATGCCCAGGCCCTCGGCCACCAGGGCCGCCACGGTTGCCAGGTGCTCAACTTCCAGTGAGTTCGTGCGGGCCGCAGCACCGGCCGATTCGATGTGCTGGCGCACACTGCTGCCGCGCGCAAGGTGAATGATGTCTTCAGCCTGTGCCTGCGCGAGCGTCACGCTGCGCCGGGCCGCCAGCCGGTGCGAACTGGAGCACACCACATAGAAGGGCTCGTTGCGCAGCTCGGTCACGTCGAACTCGCGCAAGTCGCCGCCAGCCGTGATGAACATGTCCACGCGTCCTTCGCGCAGCAACGCCAGGCCGCCGCCCGCGAGCGTGTCGAAGAGCTCGATGCGAATGTTGGGGTAGGCCGCCCGGTAGCGTGCGATCACCCTGGGCATCCACACGGCGGCCACCGATGGAAGCGCCGCCACGGACACCTTGCCGATGCGCCGCGTTGCCAGCTCGCTCAGGTGCGCCACCGCATGCTGCAGGTCTTGCTGGATGCGCGTGATCTCCTGCGCGAACACCTCGCCTTCGGGTGTCAGGGTGACGTGCCGCGTGGACCGCTCGAACAGCGCCACGCCGGCAGTCGCCTCGATGCGCGCGATTTTCTGGCTGAAGGCGCTTTGCGACAGGTGGCACTTTTCTGCCGCGCGCGTGAAGTGCTGGGTGTGGGCCAGCGCCAGGAATGCGTCGAGGTCGCGGGTTGAAAGATTGATTGATGCCATCGATGAAATGATCCAATCTTCCCATTTTACGGATTCATGCGCAGGCCCTAGCCTTGGCGTTCAGGAGACAAGCACGATGAACAGTCCAGCGCGGCATCCGCCGCAGCGCACGTTGCACATTGGCTGCGGCGCCGGTTTTTCCGGTGACCGATGGGATGCCGCGGTGCCGGTCGTGAAGACCTTGCGCGCGAGCGGCAACCCGGCGGTGCTCATCTTTGAAACGCTGGCCGAGCGCACGCTGGCGCTTGCGCAACTCACGCGCCGCCAGAACCCCGACAGTGGCTGGGAGCCGTCTCTTGAGCGCTTCCTGGCGCCTGTGCTGCGCGACTGCATCGAGGCGGGCATTCCGATCGTCAGCAACTTCGGCGCGGCCAATCCGGCCGGCGCGGCGCAACGCATCCATGCGCTCGCGAGCCAGCTCGGCCTGCGCGCATTGAAGGTGGCAGTGGTGGAAGGCGACGACCTGCTCGCCGCCTTGCCCGCATCGCAGCTGGCCCAACTGCTTCCGGCCTCTCTTCAGGACAAGCCGCTCGTCAGCGCGAACGCGTACCTCGGTGCGCACGAAATCGCGCAGGCCCTGCGCGAAGGCGCCGATGTCGTGGTCACGGGCCGTGTTGCTGATCCGGCCCTGGCGCTCGGACCCATGCTCGCCCACTTCGGCTGGGCCATGGACGACTGGGACCGCCTGGCCTGCGGCACCATGGCCGGCCATCTGCTGGAGTGCGGCGCGCAGGTCACGGGGGGCTACTTCGCCGACCCTGGAATCAAGGATGTTCCCGGGTTGGCCGAGGTCGGCTATCCCATCGTCGAGATGGAACCGGACGGCGCGTTCATCATCACCAAAGCCGCGAACACAGGCGGCCGGGTCGATCGGCAGACTGTCACCGAGCAACTGTTGTACGAGCTGCACGATCCCGCTGCCTACCTGACACCGGACGTCGTTGCAGACATTGCCGATGCGGCGCTGGAGCAAGTCGGCGCCGACCGCGTGCGCGTGACCGGCGTGCGGGGGCACCCCATGCCGCCGACGCTGAAGGCCACGCTGTGCTACGAGGGCGGCTGGCTCGCCGAAGGAGAGATCTCCTATGCGGGCCCGAATGCAACCGCGCGAGCGCGGCTCGCCGCCGATGTCGTGCGCGAACGCATTCGGCTGCTCGGGCATGAGGGGCTGATGCTGCGCGCCGACCTGATCGGCGTGACCAGCGTCTTCGCCGACGACAGCGGCCGCTGGTGGGACACCCACGATGCGGGCACGAGCGACGATGTACGGCTTCGCCTTGCCGCTGCATGCGAGACCAAGGACGAAGCCGATGCCGTGGTGCGCGAAGTGCTGGCCCTCTATACCTGCGGACCTGCGGGCGGCGGCGGCGTTCGCACGCACACCACCCCGCGCCTGGCCAGCGACTCGTGCTTCGTGCCGCGCGAGTGGCTGCAACCCCGATGGAGCTTTCACCCATGACCGTCACGCTGCATTCGCTCGCACACGCCCGCACCGGCGACAAAGGTGACCGCTCATGCATTTCAGTGATTGCCTATGACGCGCAGCACTGGCAGGCGCTGGTCGATCAGGTGACGCAAGAGCGGGTCGCGCAACTGTTTGCGCACCGCAAGCCCTCGGGCGTGAAGCGCTACCTGCTGCCCCGGCTGCACGCCATGAACTTCGTTCTCGACGACGTGCTCGACGGCGGCGTGAACGGCTCGCTGAACCTGGATACGCACGGCAAGTGCCTTTCGAGCCTGCTGCTGACCCTGCCCATCACATTGCCCATCACGCTACCCCACACGATCACCCATTCCAAGGAGACAACATGACATTCACACGACGTTTCGCACTGGCCGCCATCGCCGCCGGCACGACCGCTCTTGCCGCCAGCACGGCCCATGCGCAGAGCTACCCCGACAAGCAGATCACGTTCATCGTGCCCTTTGCCGCGGGAAGCGCCACCGACCAGCTCGCACGAGCCCTGGGCAATGCCGTGACTGCCGAGACGAAGCAGGCAGTCGTCGTTGACAACAAGCCGGGTGCGAATGCGTTCATCGGCGCGCAGGCCGCCGCGAAAGCACCCAAGGACGGCTACACGGTGTTCATCACCACCAACACCACGCAGGCGGCCAACGAACACCTGTACAAGAAGCTGCCGTACGACCCGGTCAAGGACTTCGAGCCTGTGGCGCTGCTCAGCAAGGGCGGACAGGTGCTGGTCGTCAACAACAGCCTGCCGGTCAACAGCGTGGAAGACCTGATCAAGTACGCCAGGGCCAACCCCGGCAAGCTGTCCTTCGGTTCGGGCAGTTCATCGAGCCGCATCGCAGGCGAGCAGTTCAAGCAGATGACCGGATCGTTCATCGTGAACATCCCTTACCGCAGCAACCCGCCCGCTGTCACCGATCTGATCGGCGGACAGATCCAGCTGATGTTCACGGACATGGCCACCGGCATGCCGCAGGTCAAGGGCGGCAAGGTGAAGGCCCTGGGCGTATCGACGTCAAAGCGCCTTCCGCTCGCACCCGAAATCCCGACCATCGCGGAAGCCGGCGTGAAGGGTTACGAGAACACGTTCTGGTTTGCCGCCTATGTGCCCGCCGGCACGCCCGCTCCTGTCATCGCGCGGCTGAGCGAAATCCTGGCCAAGGCCAACAAGAGCCAGGCTGTATCGACGTTCTACGCGAGCGTCGGCTTCGAGCCGCTCGCAGGCACGCCTGATGAACTGCGCAAGTTCCAGGCGGCGGAGTCGCAGAAGTGGGCGAAGATCGTGGGCGGCGCGGGGATCCAGAAGGAGTAGTTCCTTCAGATCGAGGCATTGACTGCCCAACGCAAGCTTGGCGGGGTCCATCAGTGCTCGCACACGGCCTCGCCGCGAGGGTCGGCCCACAGCCGCGCAAGGCCGTTCCCTACCGGCGGTCGTGCTCTCGTCTGGCGCAACCGGAGCATCCTGCGCGGTACTGTGAAGCATCTAACCCAAGGAGACTTCCATGCCCGTTATTGCCTGGCTACTCGGCGTTCCCCTTATCGTCATCATCGCTTTCATGCTGCTGTTCTAGGAGCGACAGCGCCCTGGCTGGCCCAGGGCGCATTTCTAGTCACAGGCGCTATCCCTTGCCCAGGGCGGGCCGTCCGAACAGCGTGGAGCTGTCGCTGATCGGTCCCAGTTCAGCGGCGGCCTCCAGCAGAGCGGGGGCCAGCTCGTGCATCCTGTCCATGCCCAGCCGTGTGCGCGGCCCGGCGACGCTGATCACGCCAATCACGACGCCACGCCGCATGACGGGCACGGCCAGCGCGCTCATCCCCGGCGCGAATACTTCCTCGATGACGGCGTAGCCGCGAACGCGCGCCGCGTGCAAGAAGCCCAGCAGAGCCTTGACGGTTGTCGGCGCGTTCGGCCCGAACTCACTGGGCTTGCCCAGCCCCTGGCGCAGCACCAGTTCGAGCGCGCGCTCATCGCTGAGCGACATCAGCCAGGCATGTCCCGATGCGGTACACGACAGGCGCGCGTCCGCGCCCATGTCGGGGTCGTAGCGCATGCCGCGCTGGCGAACCCCTTGCGACTTGGCCACGAAGGTGAGCCGGTCGTCATCGACGATCGACAGCCGCACCAACTCGCCAGACGCATGTGCGATGCGCTCCAGCAGCGGCTCTGCAATATCCACGATTCCTCCGCTGCTGAGAAAACCCAGGCCGAGCGACACGATCTTGGTGGTCAGCACATAGTCGCCTTGCGCCCGCGTCTGCCGCACATAGTCCAGGCGCTGCAGGTCAGCCAGCAGCCGGTGGCAGGCGGACAGCGGAATCCCCAGGTCCGCAGCGATCAGCGAGATCGGCAGGCCTTGCGGATACCGGGTCAGGTGCTCCAGCACGGCGAAGCCGCGATCGATGGCGATGCTCATGATTTCTTGATGTGAAACGAATTTCCAGTTCAGAAACATTGTCTCACTGCGCCCCCAAGATCGGCGGCAACAACGAGCTGGAAGTTTCAAGGCATGCGCAAAGCCATCTATGTCCTCAACGGCCCCAACCTCAATTTGCTGGGCGTGCGCGAGCCCGAGCTCTACGGCAGCACCACGCTCGCCCAGGTGGAGCAGATGTGCCAGCGGGTGGCGCGCGAACTGGGCTTCGAATGCGAGTTCCGCCAGACCAATCACGAAGGCGTGATGGTCGATTGGGTTCAGGAAGCCCGGGAGAAGGCCGATGCCATCGCCATCAATCCGGCAGGGCTCTCATTCCGGTCGATCCCGCTGCTGGATGCGCTCAAGACGTTCGACAAACCCATCGTTGAAGTGCACCTGACCAACATTCACCGGCGTGAACCGCTGTACCAGCACTCGCTCGTGTCGCTGGCCGCAACCGGCGTGATCTGCGGGCTCGGCGCGTTCGGATACGAACTGGCGATCCGGGCGCTGGCCAACCGGACCGCGCAATAGCTTTCCCAGGCTTTTCATCACAATGACCCACAGGAGACAACCATGAACCATTCCATCGACCGCCGCGCATTGCTGGGTGCCGGTGCCGCGCTGGCCGCAGGCGCAGCACTTCCCGCATGGGCCCAGGCACAGCCGACACTGCGCTTTGCCGCCGTGTTTTCAGACAAGGACATCCGCGCGGACATGATGAAGATGTTCGCCAGGGACGTGGAGGGCGACTACAAGCTCGAACTGCACCTGAACTCGACGCTGTTTCGACAGGGCACGGAACTGGTGGCCCTGCAGCGCGACAACCTGGAGATGGGCAACATCGCGCCTCAGGACTTTGCCAAGCAGGTGCCCGCCTGGTCGCTGCTGACGGCGGCCTACGTGTTTCGGGACTCCAGCCACCTCAACGCCTTCTTTGCCAGCGAGGCCGGGGCGCAGATGAAGAAGATGGTCGAAGACCAGGTCAAGGTGAAGATCCTCGGGCCGACTTTCTTCGGCACCCGCCACGTCGGCCTCAAGCCCAGGAAGAAGATCAACGTACCGGCCGACCTGCAGGGCGTGAAACTGCGCATGCCGCCCGGCGATGCATGGCAGCTGCTGGGCCGCTCGATCGGCGCCAACCCAACGCCCATGGCCTATGCCGAGACCTACACCGGCCTGCAGACCGGCGCAGTCGACGGGCAGGACAACCCCTTGCCCAACATCCAGAACATGAAGTTCAACGAGGTGATGTCGCAGATCGTGCTGACCTCGCATCTGGTGGCATTCGACCTGCTCACGGTCAACATGAAGACCTGGAACGCGATGACGCCGCAAAAGCAGCGCAGCTTCCAGGCCGCCGCAGACAAGGCGATCGCCTGGAGCGCCGCAGAGCACCAGAAGCGCGAGGCCGAACTGGCCGACACCTTCAGGAAGGGCGGGCTGGACGTGTACGTGCCCAACATCAACGCCTTTCGCGAGCATGCGCAGAAGGTGTACCTCGCCTCCGACGAGGCCAGGTCCTGGCCGGCGGGCATGCTCGACAGAATCAACGCGATCAAGTGACCCCGCGCCCCGTGCTCGACCGGATGCTGGCAGCCCTGCACCGCTTCGCCGAGGCGGTGGCGGCAGCCTTGCTGGCGGTGATCTTCGTCGCCTTCATCGTGCAGATCGTCATGCGCTACGTGTTCAACTGGCCGGTCGGCTGGACCACCGAGCTGTCGCTGGTGGCTTGGCTGTGGCTGGTGCTGTGGGGCGCGGCTTTCGTCCTTAAGGACGACGAAGAGATCCGCATCGACCTGCTGGTGGACCGGCTCGGCCCCACCGGTCGGCGCGTGGTGACCGTCGTGGCCTGCCTGGCCATCCTGGTGCTGTTCGGCATGTCACTGCGGCCCTCCTATGAATACGTCGCCTTCATGAAGGTGGAAAAGAGTTCCTACCTGGGCGTTCGCATGGACATCACCTATTCGATCTACGTCGTGTTCGTCGTTGCGGTGCTGCTGCGTGCAGCACGCACGCTGGTGCGCGCCATTCGCGGCACGCTGCCCGCTCCACGCGCTCCTGGCGCCACTTCCTCAGCCCTGTGAACTTCACCAGCCCCTTCGCACTCGCGCTCTACGCCATCGTCGGCCTCAGTTTGCTCGGCGTCCCCGTCGGCCTTGCCATGATCGGCGGGTCGGTGCTCTACCTGTCACTCAAGGGCATGGACGTGGGCGCGGCCGCCGAGCAGTTGCTCAACGGCACCTACTCCAGCTTCCTGCTGCTGGCAATTCCGCTGTTCATCCTGGCCGCCACCATCATGAGCAACGGCAGCATCCTGGACCGGCTCCTGCGCTTTTGCAATGCGCTGGTCGGGCGCTTTCCGGGCGGCCTGGCACAGGTCAATGTGCTGCAGAGCGTGGTGTTCGCCAGCATGTCGGGCAGTGCGCTGGCAGATGCTGCCGGCTCAGGCAAGCTGATGCAGGAAATGATGACGCGTGAGAAGAAGTACACGCCTGAATTTGCGGCAGCGCTGAGCGCGGTGTCTTCGGTGCTCGGTCCGATCCTGCCGCCTTCGATTCCGCTGGTGCTCTATGCCCTGGTCTCGGGCACGTCGATCGGCTTCCTGTTCATCGCCGGGATCCTGCCCGGCCTGCTGCTCGGAGGGGTGCAGATGGGCCTGATCTGGTGGCTGGCCAAGACGCGCAACTTCCCGCTGGAAGCCAGGGTGCCGCTGCGCGAGATGCCGCGCATCACGCGTGAAGCCTTTCCCGCGCTGCTGCTGCCGGTTGTCTTGCTGGGCTGCCTGTACACGGGTGTGACCACGCCGACCGAAGCTGCCGGCGTGGCGGCAGCCTATGCGCTGCTGATCTCGGTGCTTCTCTACAAGCTGCGCTGGAGCGCGTTCTACGACTCGCTGCTGACCAGCGCCCGCATGAGCATTTCCATCGGCATGCTGATTGCCGGTGCGCTGGTATTCAACTACGTCATCACGTCGGAGAACATTCCGGCAGCGCTCAGCCGGCAGCTTGGCGGCCTCGATCTGTCGCCGCTCGCTTTCCTGCTGATGGTGAACCTGCTGCTGCTGCTGCTCGGGGCTTTCCTGGAAGGATCCACCATCATCCTGGTCATCCTGCCGGTCTTCCTGCCCACGGCTACCGCCCTGGGCATCGACCCGGTGCATTTCGGTGTGATGGCAGTGCTCAACATCATGATCGGACTGGTCACGCCGCCCTATGGCTTGCTGCTGTTCATGATGATGAAGATCGCCAACGTGGGCATGGGGCCGCTGCTGCGCGAGACCTGGCCCTTCCTGGTGGTGATGCTCGCGGCCCTGGCCGTCGTGACCCTCTGGCCGGGCTTCGTGCTGGCGCTTCCGCGCCTGGCCGGCTACACGGGCTAGCGATGCCAGGGGACAAGCTCCTGTGCGGCCTGATCGGGGCCGGCATTCAGCAATCTCTGACGCCTGCGATGCAGGAGCAGGAGGCTCGCCATCACGGGTTGCGCCTTCACTACCAGCTCATCGACCTCGACCTGACAGCGGGCTCGCTCGCGCAACTGCCCGCGCTGCTCACCGCGGCGCGGATCATGGGCTTCGCGGGCCTGAACATCACCTATCCGTGCAAGCAACGGGTACTTCCCTTGCTGGACGAACTTTCGACCGAAGCGCGTGCGATGGGCGCCGTGAACACGGTGGTCAACCACAAGGGCCGCCTCGTGGGCCACAACACCGACGGCTCGGGGTGGGCGTGGGGCTTCGAGCGCTCGCTGCCCGGCGCCGACCTGTCGCGCGTGGTGCTGGTGGGTGCGGGCGGCGCCGGCGCTGCCGTCGCGGATGCAGCCTGCAGGCTGGGCGCTGCGCAGTTGAGGATCGTGGATGCCGATGCGGCTCGCGCGGCAGCGCTGGCCGATGCCATCAACGCCCGTTTCGGCCAGCGCGCGGTTGTGCCTGGCGATCTCGCCGAGGCCATGCGCGGCGCCACCGGGCTGATCCATGCGACACCGACCGGCATGGCCAAGCTGCCGGGCAGTGCGGTGCCCACCGCGTTGTTGCGGCCTGCGATGTGGGTTTGCGAGATTGTTTACTTTCCCATCGAAACCGAACTGCTCCAGGCCGCCAGAGCCGCCGGCTGCCGCACCGTCGATGGCGGCGCCATGGCCGTCGGACAGGCCATCGGTGCCTTCGAGCTGTTCACCGGGCAGCGCGCGGATGCCGCCCGCGTCGAGGCCCATTTGCGCAGCATGCTGGCCGCGCAGGTGTTGTCGTAACCTCGGGAGACTGCAGCCGCGGCGTATAAGAACGAAACAACAGGAGGTGACATGGGATTTCTCGACGGCATGCTGGGCAACGCAGCGAAGATTGACCCGGCAAAGATCCAGCAGGAATTTGCGCAGATTCTGGCGCCCGGCGAGTCGGTCGAGCATGCCTACCAACTCATCCGGGACTACTTCGTCTTCACGGACAAGCGCTTCGTCCTGGTGGACAAGCAGGGCCTGACGGGGAGCAAGGTGGAATACCACTCGATCCCCTACAAGAGCATCACGCACTTCAGTGTGGAGACGGCCGGAACGTTCGACCTGGATGCGGAGCTGAAGATCTGGATCTCCGGAACGCCGACACCGATCCAGAAGCAGTTCAACAAGAAGTTGAGCATCTACGAAGTGCAGGCCGTCCTGGCCAGCTACGTGCTGCGGTAGCACGCCTCGAAGCCATCCGCAGGGCGCTGGCCGTTCGGCGCCAGTTCGCCCGATCCCTGCGACGCCAGAAAAGGTATTCAGCCCGTCGCGCTGGTTTGCCTGGTCGTTGCGATCAACGGCGGCTTCGATCGGGACCCCTCTCGGCTTTCGTGCCTCCTACAAGTGGAGGATGCGACGGGCAACTCGTGCGTTTAGAGTCGGCCCCAGTTTAGGAGGCGTGATGACGAAAAGATGGGGGAGCATTGCTGCACTGGGACTGGCGATCGCGGCGGGTGGGGCTACGGCTTTCCAATTAGCCCCAATGGGATCGCGCTTCGAAGCTCGATTAACCAATGAGACGCCAAACTGGCTTGCCGCCGTGGCTGGCAAGGTCGGCGTTCTGCTGAAGGAGCCTGTTCACGAGGAGATCACGCAGTTGGCTTACGGCTGCCCGATCGATCCGTCGGGGTTGCCGACAGACAAGGGATGCATGGGGGGAGATCACGGATTTGCGAATCACTTCGTGATCTATGGCGTCCGTTGGAACGATCTACCGCCTTTCATGCTTCAGCCTGGTGAGGGCGCGCGGTGCAAGAAGGTTCTCAATCCGCTGGCCAACGCCTGCAACGTTGGTCAGACCGTTCGCTTCTCCACCCAGCCCGACTGTTGGTACTGTCTATTTAAAGAGGCTCAAGAAAAGGCGGCCCGCGTGAAAATAACAGGTTGCCAGAAAGGGCTTGGCCATTCACGCGGGAACCTCATGACACGGTCGCACTTTGGCGATCTGCAGTTTCTACATGCAATGGCCAATGAGGAGGCAGTGCCACCTGAAGTCACTCGGCAGAAAATCATCGAGTGGGCTGAGTTCACGTGGAAGATCGCCGAAGGAAAAATTAAGCCTGGAACGCAGCTGCGCACCATCAATATCCCCGTTATTCAAGAGCACTTCGGATGCTCGGAGTGGACGGTGGCGGACATCTACATCCTCGGTCGAAATCCACAGCTGCTGCCGTATGTGCAGCAGATCGCATTCGGCTCCCTGCTTCACACAGTGCAAGACTCGTTCGCAGCGGGCCACGCGCAGCGCGAAGAGTCTGCGCCGGGAGGAATATGTCCCGCATCTGACTTCCCACACCCACCACGCCTCATCGAGTTTCACGGGTATGCGCAGCAGGACGGCCATGCACACGATCGCCAGGACGCAAGAGAAGCTCTGGTTGGTAATGGCAGCTCGGACTGGCCGGCAGCCGTTGCCGCCACCAGGCACCTCGTGACCCTGCGGGACGCTGGTCTTTCCTGGGAGCAAGTTAAACCTGCCGTGGAGTGCCTCTTCGCTCTGGTGCCAGAAGCAAGGCCTTCCGGTCCCGGTGAGATGTTCACGCGGGTGCCTAGCTGACTACAGCCGTGCTCAGCTGCAGTTGCCACGATTGAGGCGGTGCGTACTCGAGTGGGGATTCAGGCGCTGCAACGAGTCACAAGCCTGCGTCGCGTAGGTTCAACATCGACATAGACGACCAGGAGAAACCGCATGGTGCTTATCGAGGCCTGCCTGGCTATGGCCTTGCTGTACGCGTTACTGTCCATCGTCGCATCGGCCGGGAAGGAAGCTATCGAGGCGTGGTTGCAGAAGCGCAAAGGGGATTTCCGCGGAGCATTGCGGGATCTGTTGCAGGAAGACGGAGCCAGGCAATTTCTGGAGCATCCGCGGATCAGGGCGCTTACCTCGGCGACAACCCAGCCCGATCCAGACAACAAGAACGATTGGCCCAGCTACGTGGACCCCAAGGTGTTCGCCGCCGTAGCTGTGGAATTAGCAAGGGAGTTTCCCCAAAGCCGCATCGGGCAAGTTGCTGGCTGGGCCGCCTCAGCGGGCCAAGGGGTGCCGGAGGTGCTCCAGCAGGTGTATTCAGATCGCATGGAACGATTGAGTGGAAGCTTCAAGCGCAATGCTCAGAAGTCGCTCCTCGTTATCGGCATGGTCGTCGCAATTGCAGTGGACGCCGACACTATCCAGATGATGCGGCGGTTGACGACAGACGCGCCGGCGCGAAGTGCGCTCGCGCAGTTGTCGATCCAGGCTGGCTCCGAGAAGGACCTCGCAAAGGCGTGCGGGGTTACCGTCGGAGCCGATCCACAAGCCAAAGCTTCGCAACTCATTTCGTGCGTCCAGCGTCAGGCGCCTGACCTCTTGGGGTGGAACGCCAAGAAGCTGGACGCTCTCACGGCAACGCCGCTAGGCGTGCTGATTGGGCTACTTTTTACTAAGACCGTCGGCTACCTGCTCACAGCCATTGCGATTTCGCTGGGTGCGGCGTTCTGGTTCGACCTGATTAGTAAGGTGGCGAACATCCGCTCGACAAGCAAGTCACCAAGGCGCAGTTGACGCTTGCATGCCTTGAAGACTCGGCGAAACCGCCGTGAAGATAGACAGCTCGTGAGCTACTTCAAAAACGCCGGTCCGGTGTACGCGATCACGTTGCTGTTGCGATCGACATCCGAGCGCGAGAAGTACACGTCCTTGCCCAGCCGATAGGTGTAGCCGCACTGGCGGATCGCCGTGCCGAACGCAGGCAGGCTGATATCGGTGCAGCGGCGCCCGTCTGCATCGAGTGTCCACTTGCCCACCAGTTCGCTCGATCCGGCACCCTGCTTGTTGTGGACCATGCCGACTGCCGCGCCATTGCTGCGCAGCGCCATGAAAGCGTCGGCATCTTCATTGCGCACGATCACCCGGACGTCACCGATAGCGCGTATTTCATGGGGACCAAGCTTTTGAGCGCCGAAGTCGAGCAGTTCGCCAAGGTTGGACTGGGCGTGGGCAGAACCGGCAAGCAGCACCAGGGCGGCGAGAGCAAGTGGGCGACTCGGCATGGGACCTCCGGTGTTCAGTCTTGACGTTCTGTCGGCTTGTACCAAGCGCAGGACTGTGACGCAAGCGGCAGTTGGGGGCGCCGCTTCGACGCGCTTGATGCATTGCTGCAGGCGAGACTTTTTCAATAGAATTCCTCTGCTAATACGAAACGTATAAAACAAGGGAGGAATTGAAAATGAAAGGTCGCGTTCTGCGAAGAATGCTGTTCGGGCTATGGGTGGGACTGCCATGCGTGGTTACCGCTGCATCTATCGATCCTGGCGAACTCAACCGGTTGCGAGAAGAAGCGGCGCGGGCCGGCGCTGTGCCGGTGATGGTCCATCTTCATCCGTCCACGTTGGCCGACTTGCGCTCATCGGCGCCCAAGCTGACTGCGGCCGCGAATGCGAAGGCGGCGAGATTGATTACGGAACTTGGTCTGGATGCGCTGATGGGAGGGCGCTGGAGCAACAGCGCTGGGCAGATGGGCATGTATGTCACGGCCCACGGTCTCGACGTTCTGCTGGGCACGGTAAATGCCATCTCATTCCAGCAAGGCCCTGCCTGGAACCACAAGACCTTGCTCAATGGCAGCGACGGATCGCACGCCGCCATCGAACGATCGCTGCGCGAGCGTGGCTTCGTGGACCTGGAAGTGGTCGTCAACGCCGAAGCGCTTGAAGTGCGTTACGACCGCAGCGGCAGACCCACTCTCCACGGACAAGCGAACTCGATCGGGTCTGCCGCTGCAAGGTTGGGGGCACTCATTCGCAATGCCCCCAATGGCGCCTTCGCCGACCAGACAGTGACGGCGCGATTGGCGCAGACAACTTCGGTTGCGCGGACTACCTTGCGGGCCACCCGCGAGGGCTTGTTGGCGCTGGCAGAAAGCGACGCGGTGCGCAGCGTACGGCCCGTCGGCCACATCGACGCGCGCCCTCTCGACATCGACGCCGAAGCGACGCAGCAAGCGACAGCACAGGGACAGGTGGATGTCATCGTCGTCATGCGCGACGTTCTTGCCGGCGGCAAGCTGTCTCGCGGCTCCATCCAGGCGCTGAAGCGGGCCAATCGCGCGACCCTGGATGACATCCTGGCACAGGCGGGGGCCGGCCCCTTGCAAGCAGAATTCGCGCAGTTCGGTGCGGCTACCGTCCGACTGACGGCCGCCCAACTTGGCAGGCTTGCCAGTCTGAAAGACCCCCGGCTGCTCGCGGTGTCGCTGAACAAGCCTGTCGCCGATGTGCAATTGGGAACCAGCACCGTGACGCTCAACATGGCACCAGCCTGGAACGCGCGCTTCACGGCAAGCGGACAGAACATCATCGTTCTTGACAACGGTGTCCAGGCCAATCATCCGTTCCTGGGTAACAGGGTGGTCTTCCAGGCCTGCTTCGGAACGACACAGACGCGCACGACGTCCCAGGGTATCGAGAACTGGATATCGCCTTGCCCGGGCGGTAACGCCGCTAACAACTGGGACAGCCCGTTCGGGACGCCGAATGCTGCTGCTCCCCTTTCAGGAGACATGCTCGTGCGCTCGCATGGAACCCACGTAGCCGGACTCGCTGCTGGAAACCAGTTGACACCCAACCTCCTGAAGGCGGTCGCGCCATCGGCCGCAATCTACGCCGTCCAGATTTTTTCTCAACTTCAGGGAACAGGGGCAGCATCAAGTTTTAGCGCCGACATTCTCGCGGCATTGCAGGGAGCTGCCGATGCCTTGCCTCCATCTGCGGACGGACGAGCGCAGCCTTTTACGATCAACATGAGCCTCGGAGGAGGCCGCTACACCGCACCCTGCAATGTGTCGACGATTCATGCCCCGATCGCCTCTGCGGTCAATCAGCTTCGCGCCGCCGGCGTCCCCGTCATCGTAGCGACCGGCAACAACGGCCACCAGGACGCCATCAACTTTCCTGCATGCATTCCGGGTGTGGTCAAAATCTCCGCCGTTGCCAACGACGGCATTGGCAACACCCGCAGCGTGTTCAGTGCGGTCGAAGCGGCGAACGTTGTCGATCCCGCTGCATTCCCCGGTGAAGCATTCTGGCTCGCGCCAGGTGGTGGCAATGGGACCTGGGTCATGTCATCCATTCTTGAAAATCAGATAGGGGGAAATGCTGGGACCTCCATGGCCGCGCCGCAGATTGCGGGTATCTACGCCCTTGTGAAGGGTGCAGCTCCCACAGCGACCGTCAACGACGTCACGGCATGGCTACAGGCGAACGCCACTCAGTTGGTGCCGATCACCGTGACCACCGGCGGCACTCCCCGATCCGTCAACTGGCGGCGCCTGCGGCTGCCTTCCCAGTGAGCATTTCCATGAAACTCGACAACAAATGGCCCCGAGCTGTCGCCGCATGCTGCTTCCTTCTTGCCCTGGCAGGATGCGGCGGGGGCGATGAGCGCGAGCCGGTCACGCTGGTTTACCGGCTGGAAGCTCAAGACGTGGATGCGTCGTACAAGGCAATCCAAAAGCAGCTCAAGAGCCGTGGCGTCGCACCTCTATCGCTTCAGTGTGGGGTGCTTGAAGAGATAGAGCCCGACGACTGGACGCCTATTTATCTCGACACGCCGGTGCTGCTCTACTACCGTCTGACCGCCGCTGATGCAGCCGCCGTTCGCGACCTGGGGTGGTACGCCGTGGCGGATGACGCATGGCGCAAGTTCTACGTTCCGCCGAAAGACTGCGGCCCGCTGCCGCCCCTGGAATAGCGTGAATCTGACGGCGACGTTCGCTTCGCATGCCCGAGCGCAGCATTCGGTCGCACTACCGTTTCGCCGTCCGCTCGCGAATGAATTGCGCGGCGACGCAAGCCCCTTGCTGCTTCACGATTTCCTGCACCTTGTCTTCGCCAGCCACACCCGCAGCCACCCGATCCCCCACATTCGCGCCCGCGGCAGACCGGATGAATTGCATCGCGCTCAGGTAGTCCCGCACTTCCTTCTCACAGGCGGCCACGCGCTTGTCTGCCTGTACGGGCTGCGCTTGCGTACCGGTTGCAAAACCTGCAAGCGCCGCAGCGGTCATCGCTCGGCGAATCAACAACATCAGATTCATCTTCAAACCTCCACCCACGACTTTGGCCGGCCTTCATGAAACCTTGATGTCCACGTTCAGCCCATGGCACGCACCTTGCATCTCAACTTGGATACAAGATGGGATGCTCAAAAATGGTGCAGGCGTGGATCACACGATTCGATCAACCGATGTCAGGCGGCGGGGCGAAGGACGGCCCCCTCGCGGGCCTCGTCTTCGCCGCCAAGGACAACATCGACGTGGCGGGTGTGCCGACCACGGCCGCCTGTCCCGCATTCGCCTATGTGCCCGCCGAACACGCCACCGTGGTGCAGCGCCTGCTCTCGGCCGGTGCGGCGTGCCAGGGCAAGACCAACCTCGATCAGTTCGCCTGCGGGCTGAACGGCACACGCTCGCCTTATGGCGCAGTGCCCAATGCCTTTGACGCGCGTTATGTGAGCGGCGGCTCCAGCTCCGGCTCGGCCTATGCAGTCGCAACGGGGCAGGTCGATTTCGCGCTCGGCACCGACACCGCAGGGTCCGGTCGCGTGCCTGCGGGCCTGAACAATATCGTGGGCCTGAAACCCTCCAAGGGCCTGATCAGCACGCACGGCGTGGTGCCGGCAGCGCAGAGCGTCGATTGCGTCTCCATCTTCGCGCGCACGGTCGGTATGGCCGTGCGCGTGCTGCGCTGCGCATCGGCGTACGACCCGCGCGACCCGTACTCGCGCAAGCTTCAGCTGGCCGAACAACCCTGGCGCGGTTCATTCCGGTTCGGCGTGCCCTCGGTCACCGAGTTCTTTGGCGACGCGGCAGCCGAGTCGGCGTTCGGCGTCGCGATCTCGCGTCTGCGCGAACTCGGCGGCACGCCGGTCGCCATCGACTACGCGCCACTCGCACAGGCTGCAGGTCTTCTGTACGACAGCGCCCTGGTCGCCGAACGCTACGCCGCCGTGCGCTCCTTCTTCGACCAGCATGAGTCCGAGGTCATCGAGCCGGTGCGCGGCATTTTTGCAAGCGGCAGGGCGTACAGCGCGGCAGATTTCTGCCAGGCGCAGGTCAAGTTGCAGGCGCTCGCCCGACAGGCCCAGTCCATGTGGGATTCGATCGACGTGCTGCTCGTGCCCACCGCGCCCACGCACTACACGATCGCGCAGATGCAGGCCGACCCGGTGGCGCTCAATCGCAACCTGGGCGCGTACACCAACTTCGTCAATCTGCTGGACTATGCGGCGCTGTCGGTGCCCAGCTCGTTGCGCCCGGACGGCCTGCCGTTCGGCATCACGCTGATCGGGCCATGCGGAAGCGACTTGCAGCTGGCGGAACTCGGCCAGCGCTATCACCACGCGACCGGCCTGATGCAGGGCGCGACCAGCGTGCCCTTGCCGCCCGCTGAAACGATAGACGGATTGCGCAGTCCCGCATCCGTGCGGGTCGCCGTGGTCGGCGCGCATCTGTCGGGCATGCCGCTGAACAAGCAGCTCACCGAACGCGGCGCAACACTGGTCGGCTCAGCGCAGACAGCACCCGACTACCGCTTCTTCGCATTGCCCGGCACGGTGCCGCCCAAGCCCGGCCTGGTGCGGGTCGCGGCAGGCACCGGCGCGCGCATCGCGCTGGAGCTGTGGGACATGCCGCTGGCGCATTACGGCTCGTTCGTCTCACTCGTGCCCGCGCCGCTGGGCATCGGCACGCTCGCGCTCGCCGACGGCCGCACGGTGCAGGGCTTTCTATGCGAAGCGCTCGCAGCGCAAGGCGCGCTCGACATCTCGCATCACGGCGGCTGGCGCACGTACATGGCCTCGCTATCGGCCCCAACACCTTCTCGATCACCCGAATCCATCACCTCACGCTGAATCTTCCAGGAGCATTGCAATGACACACTTCACGTCGAACCCACCTGTCGCCACCGGCCGCCGCAAGCTGCTGCAAGGCGCACTGGCTGCTTCAGTCCTTGGCGTCGCTTCGCCGCTGCTTGCGCAAGGCGCGCCGAAGATCCGCATCGGCTACTGGCCGGTGGCGGCGGGCCTGCCGTTTTTTGCAGCGATTGAAAAGGGCTACTTCAAGGAAGCGGGCCTCGATGTCGAGCCCTTGAAATTCGCAGGCGCGCAGCAGGTGATGGAAGCGATGCTGGCGGGCCGCTCCGACGGCAGCTCCAACGGCACCGGCTCTGCCAATCTGGCGATCGGTGAAATTGCGCAGCCCGGCTTGTTCAAGATCTTCTGCACCAACCCGAGCAATGCAACGCACGTGCTCGAAGAGTTCATCGTCGCCAAGGACAACCCGGTGAAGTCGGTGGCCGACCTGCGCGGCAAGCGCATCGCCAGCGGTCCCGGAATCCAGAACGTGACGCTGTGCAAGACCATGCTGGAGCGCGCAGGCGCGGGTGCGATGAGCGTGACCGAACTGCCCATCGGCCAGCACGTCGCGGCCATCGTGGCGGGGCAGGTCGATGCGATCTACACGCTGGAGCCGACGGGCACCGTGGGCCGCATGAACGGAACGACCCGCGTACTCGAAGCGGGTGTCGTCGCGCGCTACATCCTGGGCGATCCGCAAGCACCGTGGCATGGCGGCTCCGCCAGCCTCACGACGGAGTTCATCAAGAAGAACCCCGACACCGCGAAGAAGTACATGGCAGCCTATGCGCGCGGCGTCGATCTCGTGCGCAAGAACCCCGCCGAGGCGCGCCAGTTCATGAAGGGCTACACCGCCATCGAAGGCGCGCTCACCAGCGAAGTGCCGCTGGCCTCCTACATGATGTTCAACGAGTTCAAGTCGAGTGACGTCGCGTACTTCCAGAAGTTCTACGACCTCTTCACCGAAAAGGGCATCTTCGAGAAGAAGGTGCTGGTGGACGGCCTTCTCTACAAGGGTTGAGCGACATGGCCGATTCCCTCAACGTCACCGTCATCGCGGGCGGCGCAGCGCCCAAGCCGTGGGTGCCGCCCTCGGCCAACGCCATGCCGCTCGCACCCAGCCGTTTCGACTGGAGTCGCGCGCTGCCGGTGCTCGGGCCGCTGCTGCTGTTCATCATCTGGGACCTGGTGGTGCGCATGGGCCTCATCAAGCCCATCCTGCTGCCGCCACCGCTCGCCACGCTGGAGACGCTGGTCAAGGGGCTGGCCGGTGGTCCGCTGCTGTTTGATTTCCTGGTGACGGTCAAGCGCACGCTGCAGGCATTCGCCATCGCTGCGGTGGTCGGCATGCCGTTGGGCGTGCTGCTCGGCAGCAATGAAAAGGCATATCGCAGCGTCGAATTCCTGATCGACTTCTTCCGCTCCACACCGTCTTCCGCGCTGATCCCGTTGTTCCTGCTGATCTTCGGCGTCTCCGATATCAACAAGGTGGCCATCGCAGCGTTCGGCGCATTCCTGATCGTGATCTTCAACAGCGCTTATGGCGTGATCAACGCACGCAAGCAGCGCGTGATGGCGGCGAAGGTGATGGGCGCTTCGCGGTGGCAGGTGTTTCGCGATGTGCTGGTGTGGGAGAGCTTGCAGCCGTCCTTCGTCGGCTTGCGCTCGGCGGTCTCGATGGCACTGGTGATCGTGATCGTCGCCGAGATGTTCATCGGCTCCGACGCGGGCCTGGGTCACCGCATCATCGACGCGCAGCAGGTGCTCAACGTCAAGAGCATGTACGCGGCGATCCTGTCTGCCGGTGCCTTGGGCTACGCGCTCAACGTCTTGTTCCTGCTGGCTGAACGCCGCATCGTGCACTGGAGTGGAAGATGAGCGCCGTCCTGAACGCCCCCGGCGCCGACTATGTCGATGTGCCGCCGCCTGCATTCACGCCGGGACCGGCCGGCACCGAGATCACGATACGCGGCCTCACGAAATACTTCGCAGGCTGGCCGCTGTACGAGAACTTCGACCTGGACATTCCCAAGCACAAAATCGTGTCGGTGTTCGGTCCCAACGGATGCGGCAAGTCCACGCTGATCAACATGATCGCGGGGCTGGTGCCCATCGACTCCGGCGAGATCCTGTTCGACGGCAAGTCGCTGAAAGACACGCGCATCGGCTACGTGTTCCAGAACTACCGCGAGGCGCTGTTCCCGTGGATGCGCACCATCGACAACATCGCCTATCCGCTGAAGCTGGAGAAGAAGTCCAGGGCCGAGGTGGACCGCCGCATGGCCGAGCTGGTGGCATCGTTCGATGTGAAGTTCGACCTGAACCGCTATCCGTATGAGCTGTCGGGCGGGCAGCAGCAGACCGCGTCCATCATGCGTGCACTGGCGAACAACCCCGAGGTGCTGTTCCTGGACGAGCCGTTCTCTGCGCTGGATTTCGAGATGACGCTGTTCATCCGCGAGAAGCTGCAAGAGGTGTTCATCAAGACCGGGACCACCATGCTGCTGGTCTCGCACGATCTCGAAGAGGCGGTGTACCTCGCCGACGAAGTGCTGCTGCTCACCAAGCGCCCCACGCGCGTCGCCGAGATCCTGCCCTATCGCGAGGCGCGTCCCCGCACGGTCGAGACCTTGTCTGACCCGGGCTTCATCGCCACGCGCAAGCGCAGCCTGGAAATCTTCCAGCGGGAGGTCAGGAGGTGATTTTCACGACTCGGCCTGCGGCGCCAGGAACGCCGCCACCATCTGCCGCGTGAGGGCCAGGTGCGCCTTCTGCCACGTTCCCTTGTGGAGGTCGCGATCGAAGATGCGCGACAGGGTGAACGCATGCGCGCGTCCGTAGTAGGCCAGGCTGACCATCGCCACATAAAAATGCAGCGCATCGATGCCTCGGCGCACCGTACCGGCCGCCGCGCCGCGCGCGAGCAGCTTGCGTATGACGCTCAGCACCGGCGTGGACATCTCCGGTATGCGCGCAGAGCGGGCCAGGTGTCGCGCTTCGTTCAGGTTCTCGAACGCCAGCAGTTTGCGCAGTTGCGGGTGGGCGGCGAAGTGGTTGTCCACGAAGTCGAAGATGCGCAGCAGGCCTTCCAGCGGTTGCAGGTCATCGGCACCGACCTGCAACTCGTCGTGGCGCAGGTCGGCGAGAACCGCTTCCAGCACGGCGACATAGAGATCGTCCTTGCTGCCGAAGTAGTGATACAGCATGCGGATGTTGCTGCAGGCGCGTTGCGCGATGCGATCGGTGCGCGCGCCGCTGTAGCCGTGGTCCGAGAACTCGGCGACCGCCGCTTCAAGGATCGCCGCGCGCGTGCGTTCGGGGTCGCGCCGGGGCGGTGCTTGCGGTGCGTCCACGACGATCGCCTTGCGGGCAGGGGTGCGTGATGTCAAACGTGGCTCCCGCATTTTGTGAGTGCGACGGCAAGATCGAGCAGCAGCTCGTCCTGTCCGGCGGCTGCAATGAAAGAGACGCCGACTGGCAAGCCGCGAGCGGATGCCAGTGGCAATGTGATCTGGGGCAGACCGGCGTGTCCTGCGAGGGAGCCGAGCGCGAGAGCGCGCTGGTAGAAGTTGCCCAGTTCGTCGCCACTTGCGTTGCGCTGGGGGGCGACGCAGGGTGCGGCGGGTATCAGCCAGGCCTGGCCGGCTGGGAGGCGCGTGGCGAGGTTTTGTGTGGCTTGCGTTCGCCACTCGTTCCACTTCACGAACAGGGCTGGGTCCAGGGCCAGTGCTTGCTCGAAGCGCGGCGCAATGGTGGGACCGAACGAGGGGCTGCGCGCGCGAATCCACGGACCGAGCTGTTGCTGGATTTCGAGGCCTTGCAGCGTGGCGTAGGCCTGGACCCAATCGTGCCAGTCGTGCCAGTCGCCGTCGAACGCTACGACTTCCTGATCGATTCCGGCACGTGCGCACCAGTCGATGAGCGCGTCGCGAACGGGCGCATCGGCGAGCGCGAGCGCGTCGTGTGCAACGTGCAACGTCATGGGCGCCTGCACTCCGGTTCCCCGACATTGAAGCAGCACACGACCGGCCGCGCGCAGCAGTCGGGCATCACGGGCGAACCAGCCCACCGTGTCGTAGCTTGGCGCGAAGGGCAGGACGCCATTGAGCGATATGCGGCCATGCGTAGGCCGCATCGCGAACACGCCGCAGAACGACGCGGGCACGCGCACGGAGCCGCCGGTATCGGTGCCCAGTGCCACGTCCGCCTCGTTCCATGCGACGACAGCAGCCGAGCCACTGGACGAGCCGCCGGTCAATCGTTCAGGGTCTGTCGGATGACACGGCGCGCCATACCAGGCGTTGTCGCCTTCGAGGCTGAATGCCAGCTCATCAGTGATCGTCTTGCCCACGACGCGCGCGCCGGCAGCGCGCAGCAAGGCAACGGCAGGTGCATCGACGTCGGCGGCAGGTTGGCGCGCAAGCCAGTCCGGATTGCCGCCTCCGGTACGCGCGCCCTGGACGTCAATCAGGTCTTTCACCGCGAGCCGCGAGCCATCGAGCACACCGCTGCCGGTCGGCCCGCGTTCACAGTGCGGGCCGGGGACGAAGCCGCATGACCGGGGCGAAGCTTCAGTCACCGTGCGGGCAGGGCGTCCAGCACCTGTTGCGAGCCGGTCACGAAGCCGAAGCACTTCTTCACGTTCCACACCGTGGCCTCGGTGCAGAACGCGGGCGAGCTGGTGGCGCAGCAGTCTTCCAGCATCACGCAGCCGTAGCCGAGAAAATTGGCGTCGGTCAGCGTGTGCAGCACGCATTGATCAGTGTTGCAACCCGCGAACAGGATCGTCTTGATGCCCAGGTTCTTCAGGATGCTGTCCAGCGGTGTGTCCCAGAAGCCGCTGATGCGGTGCTTGCCCACCTGGATGTCGCCGGCCTGTGGCGCGAGCTCATCGACGACAGCGGCAGCCCACGAATCCTTCTCCAGCACGTTGCCCTTGCCGCTGGGCAGCGGATACCCCAGACCCACGCCCAGGCCGCCGTTGTCGTACAGGTGGATCTGGTTGGGCGGCATGTTGGCCAGGTCGGGCCGATTTCCCCAGTTGACCCAGACCACCGGCACGCCCGCACCGCGCAGTGCAGGCAGCAGTTTCTGCAAGGGCTCGATCGGCGTGCGGTCGGCTGTGTAGTCGAAGCCGAGCGAATCGACCCAGCCGTCCTTTGCGCAGAAGTCGTTTTGCAAATCGATGATGACGATGGCCGTGCGCCGCAAGTCCACGACCACGTTTTGCGGCTGGGCTGCGATGCGCGCGCGCTCGGGCGGCGGCGGCGCGACGGACATATCGACTTCGCCCGGCGTGGCGACCCAGTAGTAGTGATGGCCCAGGCCCAGGGCGCCTTCGGGGCGGTTGTCAGGCAGGTACGGATGGCGTTTCATGACAGCTCCAGGTTGGGTTCGATCAGGGTGCGGGCCGCGCGACATGTTGGTGCGTGTGCACCGGCTGCGCGCGCGAAATTGCGAAAAGTTCGGCTTTCAGACTGGCATTGTTATTGCGATGCATGTCGGTAAGTAATCGTTTATTTACTTGTTCCCTACCTCCAAGCGAAAGGCATGCCATGAAGACCAGCAGTTTCCCGCGTCGTACGTTCAACCTCTCCCGCAACGCAGTTGCGCTCACCCTGGCGGCCTGCGCCCTGGTGCCTGCTGCGCAGGCTGCCGACCCATTGGCGGTGGGCATCCTCATCCCCGGCTCCAAGTCCGACAAGGGCTGGATGGAATCGGGCTACGACGGCCTGACGGCTGCGCAGAAGTCGCTGGGCAGCAAGGTCAAGGTGCAGATGATCGAGAACATCAACTACGCCGACATGGAACAGGCGCTGACCAACCTCGCGTCCAAGAACAAGCTCGTGATCGGCGTGGGCGGCCAGACGCAGGCAGCGGTGATGAAAGTCGCCAAGCGGTTCCCCAACACGAAGTTCTCCATCGTCGGCGGCAACAAGGGCGACGAGATGCCTAACGTAGCAGGCTACGACGTGAAGCAGGCCGAGATCGCTTTCGTCGCTGGTGCGGCCGCGGCCATGCTCTCCAAGAGCGGCGCGGTGAGCTATGTCGGCGGCATGGAGATTCCGTCCATCGTCAACGCCGGCAAGGAGTTCGGCAACGGCGCGAAGTACGTCAACCCGAAGATCAAGTATTTCGAGAACTACACCGGCGATTTCGACAACGTCGCCAAGTCCAAGGAAGCCACGCTGGCCGCCATCGCTCAGGGCGCGGACGTGCACTATCACATCCTGAACCTGGGCCTGCGCGGCATGGAACAGGCGGCCAAGGAAAAGTCCACCAGGATCGTGGGCAGCTACACCGACCGCTGCGGCACCGACCCGCTGTATCCCGCCTACAGCATCACGGGCGTCGGCTATCAGGTGCAGTACGCCATCGACGAAGCAGTCAAGGGCACATGGAAGGCCGGCTACAAGCCATTCGGCCTGGCGATGGGTCCCAAGGCATCGGACATGGTCGTGTGCGGCGCGACACCCGAGATGAAGACCAAGCTGGAGCAGATCAAGAAAGACATCCAGAGCGGCAAGATCAAGGTGCTGGAAGGCTGATCGTCCGTGCGCGTCGACCCCGATTCGAGTCCTGGCGTGGGCACCGTGGATGCAGTGCGGCCGGAGGCTTCTGCCCCTGGTCCGCTGCTGCGCATCGAAGGCCTCTCCAAGAGGTTCGGCAGCCTCCAGGCTTTGCAGGATGTCTCGCTCGAACTGTGGCCCGGTGAAGTTCATTGCCTGCTCGGCGAGAACGGCGCGGGCAAGTCGACGCTGTGCAACATGGTGTTCGGCGTGTATGCGCCCGATGCCGGAACGATGACCTTTGAAGGCGAGGCGTGGCGGCCGCGCTCGCCAGCCGATGCGCTTTCGCGCGGCATCGCCATGGTTCACCAGCACTTCAGCCTGGTGCCTGACCTCAGCGTCGTGGACAACCTGATCCTCGGACAGGCGCGCGGTGTGCTGGACCGGCGTGCATGGGCCGCGAAGCTCGACACGATGCGCGAACGTTACGGCCTTGCACTCGATCCGTGGGCACGCATCCAGGATCTGTCGGTGGGTGAGCGCCAGCGGGTGGAGATCGTCAAGGGCCTGATCCGCGAACCACGCTTGCTGGTACTGGACGAGCCAACGGCTGTGTTGCTGCCTGCCGAGATCGAATCGCTGATGGCGGTTTGTTCCCGCGTGGCAGCGCAGGGCTGCGGTGTTGCGCTGGTCACGCATAAGCTCGCAGAGATCCGTCAGGTGGCGAAGCGCGCGACCGTGCTGCGCGGTGGCAAGGTGGCAGCTCGCTCCGATGCGCCTGCGCGTGAGATCGATGCGCTGGTGCGAGCGATGATCCAGCGCGATCTGGCGGGGACTTCGCACGCACAGGTTGTCGATGAGACGGTCGAAGATGAGCAAGACGCACCCGCGCCAATGGACATCGACGGACTGGCCTTGCCCCTGACCGGCTCGCGCCACCTTGCCGCACCCGCGGCGATTCGTGCGCACGAGCCTGCTCTCACGGCAGACGGCCTCACGGTGCGTGATGCCGACGGCGTGCTGCGCCTGGACAAGTTCACCCTGATGGTTGCTCCCGGCGAGATCGTCGCGGTCGCGGGCGTCGAGGGCAACGGGCAGGGTGAATTGGGAGCCGTGCTGTCGGGCATGCTCGCGCCGACGGAAGGGCGCTTCTTCCTGAGCGGCCAGGAGATGACGGGGCAGCCGCCTCGCCTGCTGACACAGGCCGGCTGCGGTGTCGTGCCCGAGGACCGTCATGCGCTCGCATGTGTCACCGGCATGAGCGTCGCCGAGAACATCATGCTGGATCGGCTCGCGCGATTTCGCCGATTCGGCCTGCTGGATCGCGCCGCGCTGACGCGCGAAGCACAAGTGCTGATGGAGCGATTCGATGTGCGTGCCGCGAGCCCCCATGTGGCGTTCGGAGGGCTCTCCGGCGGCAACCAGCAAAAGGCGGTGCTTGCGCGTGAACTCACGCTCGATCCACTGCGCTTCCTGATTGCAGCGCAACCCACGCGCGGGCTCGATGTCGGCGCGGTGGAGGCGATCTACAACCACATCCGCGCTGCTGCGGCGCGAGGCGTCGGGGTGCTGCTGATCTCGTCGGAACTCGACGAGCTGCTGTCCGTGGCGCATCGCGTGGTGGTGCTGTATCGCGGACGCATCATGGGCACTTGCGAAGCCTCGCGTTCCCAGCGCCCGCGTATCGGCGCATGGATGGCTGGGCAGCAGGAGCAGGCCGCATGAGTATTTCAATGGCATCGAGGGCGTGGCGGCCCGGCCCGGCTGTCTGGGTTTCCATCGCGGCAGTGGCCGGTGCGCTGCTGGCCGGCGTGGCAATGGTCGCGTTGATGGGTGTGCCGGTGGGAGAGGCGATTGCCGCCTTTGCCGATGGTGCGTGGGGTTCGCCGTATGCGTTCGCCGCCTCCATCAATCGCGCACTGGTGTTCATGCTCGTGGGCCTGGGATTCATCCTGGCCGAGCGTGCCAACCTCACGAATGTGGGAGGCGAAGGGCAGATCGCGGTCGGCGGCATTGCAGCGACGGCGCTTTGCCTGTGGGCACCCGTAGCCGGACTGCCGCTGGGCCTGGCCTTCATCGTCCCGATGCTCGGTGCCTGCCTGGCCGGTGCATTCTGGGGCGGCATCGCGGGCGTGCTTCGCGTGAAGGCGGGCACCAACGAAGTGATCGCGACGCTGCTGCTGTCTTTCATTGCGATCTGGATGGTGTACGGCAGCGTTCAATCGGAGTCGCTGCTGCGCCGGCCGATGACCAGCGCTGCCACGCTGCCCGAGTCGCTGGAGATTCCGGCAGCGACGCAGTTGCCGCTGCTGACGGGCGACGCCTCGATGCCCATGCACATCGGCCTGCCTATCGGACTCGTGCTGGCGACGGTGGTGGCGGTGGTGCTCGCCTTCACGGTCATGGGCTTGCGACTGCGCGCGGTGGGACTCAACCCGCGTGCCGCCCGACGCGCAGGCATGCCGATCGACCGCCTCACCATCGGTGCGCTGTGCGCGGCCGGCGCACTCGGCGGCCTTGCGGGTGCGTGCATGTTGCAAGGCGAGCAGTACACATTGAAGGCAGGCTTCTCGTCGGGCTATGGATTCGACGGCCTCGTCGTCGGGCTGCTCGCACGCGGATCGGTGACCGGCGTCATCGCGGGTTCGCTGCTGTTCGGCTTCCTGCGATCGGGCGGCATCAACATGGAGATGGTCGCGCAGGTGCCCACGGCGCTCGTCGTCGTGATCCAGGGCCTGATCATCGTCACCCTTGCAGGTGCCGCGCTCGCCATCGGGCGCATGGAAAGGGGTCGCGCATGATCGAACCTGAAATGGCTGCGGTGTTCGTGGGCTCCAGCATTCGTCTGGCTGCGCCGTTGCTTCTTGCCGCCACGGGCGAACTGGTGAGTGAACGCGCGGGCGTGCTCAACATGAGCGTCGAAGGCATGATGCTCACCGGCGCCTTCGCAGGCGCAGTGGGCTCGTGGGCCACCGGCTCGCCACTGGCGGGGCTGGCGCTGGGCGTGATCTGCGTGCTGCCGATCGCGTGGCTGCAGGCGTTTCTGAGCATCACGCTGCGCGCCAACCAGATCGTCACCGGTATCGGCATCAACATCCTGGTGCTCGGTGCAACGACGCTGGGCTACCGCGCATTGTTTGGCGGACGTTCGCGCGCAGAAATCCCCGGCCTGGACAAGTGGGCGCCGCCGGGGCTGGCCGATGTGCCGTACCTGGGGGAGCACGTGTTTCGCCAGACGTGGTTGTTGTACGCCGCTGCACTGCTCATCCTGGTGGTGGCGTGGACGATGCGCAGCACGTCGGTCGGCCTGGCCGTTCATGCGGCGGGCACTGCGCCGCAGGCGGCTGCGAACTCGGGCTTGCCGGTGAACCGCATCCGTTACGGCGCCGTCATGTTCGCGGGTTTCATGTCGGCGTTGGCCGGCTGCTTCCTGTCGATCGGCGATATCCACACCTTCACCGAAGGCATGACCAGCGGCGCGGGCTATCTCGCGATTGCTGCGGTGATCTTCGGCAACTGGAAACTCGGCCGCACCTTGCTGGCCTGCGGCTTGTTCGGTGCGGCGACTGCTCTTCAGTTCCAGTTGCCTGCGCTCGGCGTCAACGTTCCCAGTGCGCTGCTGATCATGCTGCCCTATGTACTGGCCCTGCTGGCCGTGGGCGGATTGGTGGGGCGGCAGATTGCGCCGGCAGCGCTCACACAACCTTTCGCGGGACGATGATGCAAGAGTCTGAACTTCTGGCCTATGTGACAGCCGCCGCGCGCATCGTTGGGATGCCCCTGGACGCGGACCGCGCTCACGCCGTGGCCACGCATCTGGGGCGCACCGCTGCGATGGCCGCCTTGCTCGAAGCGGCGCCTCTGTCGCCGGAGGACGAGCCCGCCGAGGTGTTTTGTCCCGCGCCATTTCCCAGCGAGGACGCGCCCTGATGAACAGCGCAAAACTGCTGCGCGCCATCGCGTGCGGCGAGATGTCCGCGTCCGAGGCCTGCACCGATGCCATCGCACGAATCGAGCGGCTCGACTCGAAGGTCAATGCATTCACCGGCCACACGTTCGACCGTGCGCGGGCAGAGGCGCGCCTGGTGGACGAGCAACGCGCTCGCGGCGAGACGTTGCCCCCGCTCGCAGGCTTGCCCTATGCGGTGAAGAACCTGTTCGATATCGAGGGCGTCACGACGCTCGCGGGGTCCAGGGTCAACCGCGAGCTGCCGCCCGCGCATGCCGATGCGGTGCTCGTGCAGCGGCTGACGAGCGCGGGCGCGGTGTTGCTCGGTGGCCTGAACATGGACGAGTACGCCTACGGCTTCACCACAGAGAACACGCACTACGGTCCCAGCCGCAATCCGCACGACACGACGCGCACGGCAGGCGGCTCGTCGGGCGGCTCGGGCGCGGCTGTAGCGGCGGGACAGGTGCCCCTCGCGTTGGGGTCCGACACCAACGGATCGATCCGCGTGCCGTCATCGTTTTGCGGGGTGTGGGGACTGAAGCCGACCTTTGGCCGCCTGTCGCGCCGGGGCACGTTCCCTTTCGTGCACAGCATCGACCATCTCGGACCCATCGCCGATTGCGTGGAGACGCTGGCGTTGTCTTACGACGCGATGCAATGGCCCGATGCGCTCGACCCCGGATGCCACGCCGAGCGTGTGCAACCGGCAGCGCCATCGCTGAATGCAGGCGTGCAGGGACTGCGCATCGGTGTGCTCGGCGGCTACTTCAATGACAACGCCTCGCAGCCTGCGCGTGACGTGGTCGCGCTGGCCGCGCAAACTTTGGGCGCGCGCGACGAGGTGACCTGGCCTGACCCCGCGCTCGGCCGTGCGGCTGCGTTCATCGTGAGCGCGAGCGAAGGCGGCAGCCTGCACTTGCCGAACTTGCGCGAGCGCGCGCAGGACTTCGAGCCGCATTCGGTCGATCGCTTCATCGCGGGTGCCTTGCAGCCTGCGCACTGGTATGTGCGCGCGCAGCGATTTCGCCGCAGCTACCGTGACAAGGTCAACGCGCTGTTCTCGAAGTGGGACGTGTTGCTGTGCGCAGCCACGCCGGTGAGCGCGCCCCTGATTGGCGAGGAATGGATCACGGTGAACGGGCAGCGGTATCCGTGCCGTCCGTCCATCGGTTTGCTCACGCAACCGGTGTCGTTCGCTGGATGCCCTGTGGTTGCAGCGCCGATGTGGCCTCAAGGCACAGGCGGCATGCCGATCGGCGTGCAAGTCATTGCGGCGCCCTGGCGCGAAGACCTCGCGCTGCGCGTGGCCGCCGTGCTGCAGGCCGCTGGTGTTGCTGGATTGAAGGAGACGAATCCTTGATGGATATCAATTTGCCCGATGTGATGGCCGAAGTCACCGAGCAGTTCGCGCGTTACGAAAAAGCGCTGACCGGCAACGACGTGGCTGTGCTCGACGAGCTGTTCTGGCGCAGTCCGCATACGTTGCGCTATGGCCTGGGCGAGAACCTGTATGGCTTCGACGCCATCGCCGCATTCCGCCTGGGCAGGCCTGCTGTGGGTCTGGACCGCGAAGTGCTGCGAACTGCGATCACCACGTTCGGGCGTGACTTCGCTACAGCCAATATCGAGTTCCGGCGCATCGGCAGCGAACGCACCGGACGCCAGAGCCAGACATGGGTGCGCACGCCCGAAGGCTGGCGCGTGGTCGCTGCGCATGTGAGCCAGCTGGCTTCCTGAAAAATGGCCAGAAGATCCGCATGAACATAGACGCCCTGCCATTTCCCTTCGAGTTCGAGATGGCGCACACCGCGCTCGTCATCATCGACATGCAGCGCGACTTCATCGAGCCCGGCGGCTTTGGTGAGTCGCTGGGCAACGATGTCTCGCTGCTGGCTGCGATTGTTCCGGCGTGCAAGCGTGTGCTTGGCGCATGGCGGGGAGCGGGTGGCCTGGTGGTCCACACGCGCGAGGCCCACAGCGCCGACCTGTCCGATTGCCCGCCCGCCAAGCGCAATCGCGGCAACCCCGCCTTGCGCATCGGCGACACGGGGCCCATGGGTCGCATCCTCGTGGCGGGTGAGCCCGGCAACCAGATCATTTCGGAGCTCGCGCCGGTACCCGGTGAAATCGTGATCGACAAGCCGGGCAAGGGCGCGTTCTACGCAACGCCGCTGCACGAACTTTTGGAGCTGGCCGGCATCACGCACCTGGTCTTCATGGGTGTCACCACCGAGGTGTGTGTGCAGACCTCCATGCGCGAGGCCAACGACAGGGGCTTCGACAGCCTGCTGCTGGAAGACTGCACCGAGAGTTATTTCCCGGCGTTCAAGGCGAGCGCGGTGGAGATGATGCGCGCGCAGGGCGCGATCGTGGGGTGGACGGCAACCAGCGATGCGCTGCTGCGTGTGCTCCCGCTGAGCCCGCCTGCGCTGTAACGCTGCTAGAGTCTGCGCGGTGCACACCACCATTCGCCGCCCTGTCACCGCGCCTGCGGCGCTGCCGCCTTCGCGAGCGGAGGAGGTCTACGCGCAACTCAAGCTCGACATTGCGCACTTCAAGCTCGTGCCCGGCGACCGTTTCACCGAAAACGAGATCTCCGACCGGCTGGGTGTCTCGCGCACGCCGGTGCGACAGGCGCTCACGCGCTTGCAGCAGGAAGGGTATGTCGAGGTGCTGTTTCGCAGTGGCTGGCGCGTGCTGCCCTTCGACTTCGAGCAGTTCGAGCAGCTGTACGACTTGCGCATGGTGCTGGAGACCACCGCCGTTCATCGACTGTGCTCCGACGCGCAGAAAGTGGACCGCGCCATGCTGGACAAGCTGGTCGCGATCTGGCTTGTTCCCGTGTCCGAGCGCAGCGCCGACATGGCGCAGGTGTCGCAGTGGGACGAGGAGTTCCATTGCAGCCTGGTGGCTGCAGCGGGAAACGCCGAGATGGCGCGAGTCCACCGCGACGTGACCGACCGCATCCGCATCATCCGGCGGCTCGACTTCACCAAGCAGGCGCGCATCGACGCGACCTATGAAGAACACGCGAAGATATTGAAGGCCATCCAGCGCAAGCGCGGCGACCAGGCCGCGATGCTGCTGCGCGCGCACATCGAAACCAGCCAGGCGGAAGTGCGCAAGATCACGCTGCACCAGGTGCATCTGGCGCGATCATCTGTATAGCATTTTGGACAAATGTGTTGGTAAAGCATAAAATGCTATACAAATGCCCGCCGCGTCCCAGTTGCACTCCGTCCTCGACCGCCAGCTCCTGATCCAGCTGGGAGAGCGGCTGCGCCGCGCTCGCAAGAGTCAAGGACTCAGCGCTGTCGCCCTGGCGGAACGTGCCGGCGTTTCACGCATGACCTTGAGTTCCGTGGAGGCCGGCCAGCCCGCGCCGACCATGGGAACCTATCTGCGCGTCCTCTCGGCGCTGGGTCTGTCGGGTGACCTTGCGCTTGTCGCGAGTGGTGAGCTTAGGTCCGGAGTACCTTCGACGTCCGCAACCGAGGTCGTCATCCCTGCAGCGAATGCGCGGCATGACATCCAGGACCTGCAAAGCCTGATGCTTCACGAAGAAGCCATCAAGCTTGCGAAAAAGCAACCCGAACTCATCGAACGGGCGCTGGCAACCCTGGAAAAGTGGCGCGCTTCGGGCGACGCGCATAGTCGCGTACTCTGGGACGAATGGTCGGTGATTCTGCGACGCAGGGAGTGGCGGCGTGCGCTGGCACGCACGCGTCGCTCGATAGAGCTTCGTCAGGCATCGCCCCTGACGCTGTTGTTGCCGCCTGCCACCCGCAGTCGCATTCTTGAAGAAGTCAGCCAGTTAAAGGGCGGCGTTGCCCTGGGCCATCTGTCTGCTGCACCGTCGCGTCGCAAGGAATCGACGAGAGCAAAGAAATGAATCGCGAAGACCTTGAACACCTGATCCGTGCTGCTGCGGAAGTCACCAACGAGTACGAATTTGTCATCGTAGGCAGCCAGTCGATTCTGGGGCCCATACCCAATCCGCCGCGCGAACTTACCATGTCGATGGAGGCCGACATCTACCCGATGAATGCTGAAGAGAAAGCCGACAAGATCGACGGCGCGTTGGGTGAAGGTTCACCGTTTCACGATATGTACGGCTACTACGCACAGGGCGTCGACTCGGGAACTGCCTGTCTGCCGCAGGGATGGAAAGACAGGTTGGAGCGAGTGCAGAGTCGTGCAACCAAGAATGGCGTTGGCTATTGCATCAGCGTACTTGATCTATTTCTGGCTAAGACTGCGGCGAACCGGGAGAAGGACAGGGAGTTCAACATGGCTTTGATGCGTCATGGCTATGTGTCGCTGCCGCGCGCGATCGAAATGGTCGCGCTCATGCCAGTGGACGATCTGCAAAAGCGAGCAATGCGCGCACGCATCAGGCGTTGGGCGAAGATGCTGGAGGACAGGGGATTTCAGTTGCCTGGGTAAATGGGTGCCAACGATCGTGTCCGTGAGCAGGCATGCTCGGTTATGGCGCGGCTGTGCGCGCCTTCAGGAAACACATTGCTGATCTCGCGGATGCAGATGCGTTGTCAGCTAGAGTTCAGGCTTCAATCGTGCACCCAATTCGCTTGAGCGTTGCGTCAACCCAGGACGAGTCATAAGTTCCGTCGGCCATGGACGCCACCATCTTTGCTTCGAGCGCGCTCTTGTTGATGCCGGCTGCCAGCAGCGCTTCGACCTCGTCATAGGGTACGCACAAGGTGCCGTCTTCGTCGCCGATCATCAGGTCACCGGGATGGATCACCATGCCGTCGATGCTGATCGGGACATTGATTTCACCCGGACCATCCTTGTAGGGGCCGCGGTGCGTCACGCCGGCCGCATAAACCGGCAGCGAGCCCGCGCGCAGCGGTCCTGCATCGCGAATCGCACCGTTGATGACGAAGCCGCCCAACCCGAGCTTGACGGCCCAGCCCACCATGATGTCGCCGACGATCGCGTTGGAGAGTTCTCCGCCCGCATCCACAACGATCACATCCCCTGGGACCGCCATCTCCAGCGCCTTGTGGACCATCAGGTTGTCGCCGGGGCGTGCCTTGACGGTGAGTGCCGGGCCGGCCATGTAGCCACCGCCATGCATGGGCTTCAGGCGGGCGCCGCTCGCGGTCATGCGCGACATGCAGTCGCTGACGTTGGCGACGGGCACCGTCTTGAATTGCTGCGCCAGCGAAAGGCTGACCGCGCGGCGGCGTTGAAGGATCTGTAGTCCGATCATGGGAGTCCTGTGAGTCTGGAAGTCAATGGAAGGGATGCGGCTTGCGCCGCGTTCAGCCGCGAATGTCCGCCAGGAACTTCTGCGCTCGGGGCGTGGACGCCCGCGTGAAAAATTCGTCCGGGCTCGCTGTTTCGACGATGCGGCCTTCGTCCATGAACCACACGCGGTCGCTGACTTCGCGCGCGAACCCCATTTCGTGCGTCACGCAAAGCATCGTCATGCCGTCGCGCGCGAGCGACTTCATCACCGCAAGCACCTCGCCCACCATCTCGGGATCGAGCGCGCTGGTGGGTTCGTCGAACAGCATCACGGGCGGGTTCATGGCCAGTGCCCGCGCGATTGCCACGCGCTGCTGCTGGCCGCCGGACAATTCGGACGGGAGCGCATCGCACTTCGCCGACAGGCCGACCTTGCCCAGCAGCTGGCGCGCGTGTTCGTGCGCCTCCTTGCGCGGAAGCCCCGAAACCTTGATCGGTCCGAGCGCGACGTTCTGCAATGCCGTCATGTGCGGGAACAGGTTGAACTGCTGGAACACAAACCCGATGCGGCTGCGCATCTGGTTGATGTCGCCCTTGCCGCTGTGCATGTCGGCGCCGTCGACCGTGATGGATCCCTGCTGGATCGGCTCCAGCCGGTTCACCGTCCGGATAAGCGTCGACTTGCCCGACCCTGAGGGGCCGCAGACGACGACCACTTCGCCGCGTGCGACGGTGGCATCGATTTCGTGGAGGGCGCGGTAGTCGCCGTACCACTTGCTGACGTTGCTGAACGTGATCATGCGGTTCCTCTTGACGCGACGGGTTGGCTTGCGCTGGGCTGCACCGCAGTCGTGGGTGTGCGTCGGCGGACACGGCGTTCGATCCAGCCGACGCCGTGGGTGAGCAGGAAGCACAGGATGAAATGGGTGAGCGCGAGCAACGTGTACACCTCGAACGGCTGCGTGAGCAGCATGCCGTTGACCTGGTTCGCGGCGAAGGTCAACTCCTGGACGCTGATCACGTAGCCGAGCGAGGTTTCCTTGATCGTGGAGATGAACTGGCTGAGCATGCTCGGGAGCATGTTGTAGAGCGCCTGCGGCAGCACCACGATTCGCTGTGTCTGCATGTGGGACAGCCCCAGTGACCTCGATGCTTCGACCTGGCCCTTGGGCAGCGATTCGATGCCAGCGCGAATCACTTCCGCCAGGTACGCGCTTTCATAGATCACCAGCGCGCACAGCATCGTGGTGAAACCCGACACGGTGCGCCCGAGCAGCGCGGGGATTCCGAAATACGCCCAGAAAATGAACATGATGAGCGGAAGCCCGCGCACCACATAGATGACGGCGATGGCCGGTGCCCGCAGGATGGGCCAGGGACTCGTGCGAAGCAGGGCAAGGATGACGCCCAGCGGAAATGCCAGCAGGATGCCCAGCACCGACAGCACCAGCGTAAGCACCAGGCCGCCCAGCGGCCCATTGGGATAGTTGCCGACCAGCAGCAGCATTCCGTAGGTTTGGATGATGTCCAGCATGTCAGCGCCTCTGGGTGCGATAGCGCTGTTCGAGCAGGTGGCCCGTTGCCATGATCACCAGCGAAATCGACAGGTAGATCACGGTGGCGATGGTGAACACTTCAAAGGTCTTGAACGTCTGGCCTTCGATTTGCCGTGCGGCATAAGTCAGCTCCGCGACGCCGATGGCCATCAGCAGGCTGGTGTTCTTGAACAGCAGCAAGCTGTTGTTAACCAGCGCGGGGAGGGCGGCGCGTAGCGCCTGCGGCAACACGACATAGGCCATCGTCTGCGTGAACGTCAGGCCGATGGCACGTGATGCCTCGATGTGGCCGTGGGGCACGGTGCGCATTCCGCTGCGCAGGTCTTCGCTCACGTAGGCGGCCATGCACAGTCCGAGCGCGACGACGCCCGCATAGAACCCGCCGCCGTTGTCGTTCGTCCATTGCTGGATCGAATTGGGCAGCAGGGTCACCACGCCGAAGTACCAGTACAGCACCTGCACCAGCAGCGGCACATTGCGGTGGTAGGCAACATAGGCCGCAACACCGCGGTCAGCCGTCTTCGAAGGCAGGCTGCGGATCGCGGCGAGCAGGATGCCCACGCCATACGCGATCAGCCAGGCGGCCAGAGTCGCAAACAGTGTCAGCCGCAGGCCCGCCCACAGCTCAATGCCGTGCGGGCCCTGCAGCAAGGCGAGAGGATGAAAGTTGCCGAACATCGGTGCCTGGTACCGCTACGCGACCCCGTCGTCTTACTTCAACACGATGGGTTCGACACGGAACTCGCGGTTGGATTTGTACAGTGTCGTCGGGCCGAACCACTTGGTGTGAAGTTTCGCTGCTTCGCCAGACTTTTCCATGGATTCGAGCGTGTCGTTGACCTGCTTGAGCAGGGCGGCTTCGCCCTTCTTCACGCCCAGGCCCCACGGCTCCGACAGCATGGATTCACGGATCAGTTCGAGCTTGACCTTGCCTTCGACCTGCTGCATGAAACGCACCGAAGCGAGTTCCGAAAGCGCGAAGCCGTCCACCTTGTTCTGCACCAGCGCCATGAAGGCCGTGGGCGGGTCCTGGAAGGTCACGACTTCGCCGCCCGGAACCTTGGCCTTGACGGCCAGCTCGGAGGAAGAGCCCTTGGGCGCGCTGATCTTCTTGCCGCTCAGGCCGGCAAAGTTCTTGATGCCGTCAGCCGAGCGGACCATGATCTTTTGCTGGCTCACGAAGTACTGGTGGCTGAAGTCGATCTGCTCGGCACGCGCTGCGGAGTAGCCCAGGTTTGCAACGACCAGGTCGACGCGGCCCTGCGCCAGCTCGGGCAGGCGCGCTTCGACGGCGACCAGCTTGAGTTCCAGCTTCACGCCCAGGCGATCGGCCATGGCCTTGCAGAAGTCGACGTCGTAGCCGCGAATCTCGCGCGTGGCGGGGTCGGCGAAGCTGAAAGGCTCGGCGGTGCCGAGCGTGCCGCAGACGAGCACGCCACGCTTCTTGATGTCGCCCAGCTGGTCAGCCAGTGCGGGGACCGCAAGGCTGAGCAGGGTGGTGGCGGCAATGATCGATTTGATGAATCGGGACATGAATGACTCCTGGGGGGTGAAAGGCAGGGATGAAAGGAAGGGATGATGCAAAGGGATGCTGTTCAGCGCAGATCGGCGCAGGCGGCACGAATTTTTTCGCAGCCGATCTCGATGCGGTCCATCGAGGTTGCGAAAGACAGCCTCAGGAAGCCCGGCATGCCGTAGGAGGTGCCGTCGATGGTGGCGACGCCTGCTGCTTCGAGCAGGTACATCATGACATCTGCGTCGGTCGCCAGCGTGCGGCCGGCGCTCTTGCCCAGCAGCCCTTGTACGGAAGGGAAGACGTAGAAGGCACCATCGGGGGTGCTGCAGGCGATGCCGGGAATCTGGCCGAGCAACTCGACCATGCGATCGCGCCGCTGCGAAAACAGGGCCACGGCGCTTCGCACGCAGTCCTGCGGACCTTCAAGCGCAGCGGCCGCGGCGTATTGGCTCATGGACGCAGCGCACGATGTGTTCTGGGACAGCAGCAAGGTGATGGCCTTCATCAGCGGCAAAGGGCCTGCGCCGTAGCCCAGGCGCCAACCCGTCATCGCATAGGACTTCGACATGCCGTTGACGATGAGTGTTCGCGGCGCAAGCTCCGGCGCAACGACCAGGACCGAAACATGGCTTGCGCCGCCGTAAACGTAGTGCTCGTAGATCTCATCGGTGAGCAGCCACACGCGCGGATGTCGCTCGAGCACGTCGGCAAGGCCGCGCAACTCTTGCGCCGAGTACACGGCACCGGTGGGATTGTTGGGCGAATTCAGGATGAGCCACCGCGTGCGGGGCGTGATCGCTGCTTCGAGCATTTCGGGCGTGAGCTTGAAGCCCGTAGCGGGGCCGCTCGGCACGATCACAGGCACACCACCGTGAATCGCGACCATGTCGGGATAGGACACCCAGTACGGCGCAGGCACGATGACTTCGTCGCCAGCGTTGAGGGATGCGGAAAGCGCCTCGAAGATGATCTGCTTGGCGCCGCAGGCGACCACCACCTGTTCAGGTGAGAACTGGAGCTGGTTCTCGCGTGCCAGCTTGCTGGCGATCGCGTTTCGCAGTGCCGGCGTGCCCGCTGCGGATGTGTAGCGCGTATGGCCGCCCTGCAGCGCATCCACCCCGGCTGCGACGATGTGATCCGGCGTCGGGAAGTCGGGCTCGCCGATGGTGAAATCGACGATATCGCGGCCTTCTGCTCGCAGCGCATCGACACGGGCCTTGGCCGCCATGCTGGGCGAAACCTTCACGCTGTTGAGGCGTTCAGCAACTATGGACATCGGGGGTGGAGCTCCTTGTTGAAGCCGATTGTTCGCTGCCACGATAATAAAAAAAAGCGATATTTACTTATCAAATTGCATCGCTTAAAGTGATTGATGGCGACGTCGCCGCAGGAACCGATCTTGTTCACCTATAAGCAGCTGGAGGCGATCTTCTGGATCTCGGAACTGGGAGGATTCGGCGCCGCCGCACGCAAGCTCAACACCACGCAGTCGGCGATCTCCAAGCGTGTGCACGAACTCGAGTCCGCACTGGGTGTGGCGCTGTTCGAGCGTGACAAACGCCAGGCGCGCCTGTCTCCAAAAGGCGAAGAAGTGCTGCAGCTGGCCAGGCACCTGCTGGAGCAACGCGACGCCGCGATCGATCAGCTGAGCCAGCCTGGCGTGGCTGCACGCCGGGTGCGCATCGGGGTGACGGAACTCACTGCCATCACATGGCTGCCACGCCTGGTGGCCGCCATACGCGAGCATTACCCCAGGATCGTGCTGGAGCCCGATGTGGATTCGAGCATGAGCTTGCGCGACAAGCTGCTGGCAGATGAGATGGACATGATCATCGTGCCCGACGCGGTGGCCGATGCGCGGTTCATGCACAGGCGGCTCACGTCCGTGCAGCTGTCGTGGATGTGCAAGCCCGGGATGCTGCCGACATCGCGCGTGGTGACGCTGCAGGAGCTGACGGAGAAGACGATTTTCTCGCAGGGCAGCAGGTCGGGCACATCCGTGCTGTTCGACGAATTCTTTCGCTCCAAGGAATTCCTGCGCGCCAACTCCATCAGCAGCAACAACATGCTGGCCCTCATCGGGCTGACGGTCGCGGGGCTGGGTGTTTCCTACCTGCCCGCGAGGTGTTTGAAGCCGCTCATCGAGCGACGGGCATTGGCCGTGGTCAGGACCAAGCCGGCGCTGCCGCCGGTCAACTACGTCGCGTGCTTCAAGGGCGCCCGCGACAACAAACTGATTTCGTCGATTGCGGACATTGCTGAATCGGTGTGTGACTTTTCCGAACTCTTCCAGCTGGGCGGGTCGAGCGATGGTGTCAACGCGGGCATTGGAAGTGCATTTTTTGGTGCCGGGGGCGTGTGAGGCGGGCTGATGCCGGTGGCGCACTGCGGGAACTGCCCGATGCACCCTCACGCGAACTGAGTCAAAGTGGCAGGACTATGCCCATCCAAAACGTGAACATACTGGCGGTCCCGACGGTCACCAAGCTAGGCCCCGAGACGGCGGGCTCGGTCGTCATCGGCGGCTCGCACGCCGCGATCTACACGACCTACCTGACGCTCAAGGCCGGCGCCCGCGCTGCGATACAGCACGACGGGGCCATGGGACTCGATCAGGCCGGCATCGCAGGTCTTGCCTGGGCTGAGCAATTTGGCTTCGCGATGGCTGCCGTCGATGGCAGGAGCGCCCGCATCGGAGACGGGGCCGACATGCGCCAGCGCGGAATCATCAGCGCCGTGAACAGGTACGCCGCCGCTTGCAATGTCGTAGTGGGCATGTCGTGCAGCGAGGCTGCCAACTTGCTGAGGGCGGCAGCCGAACCCGCCACGCGGCCTTCGCCGATGCTGGAGACGCGCACCGATGTGACGTTGCCGGGCACCGGCACGCAGATCGTGATGGTGGACTCGATCGCCCTGGCGCGCGAGAGCGACGCTGGCGCCATCGTGGTGAGCGGCTCGCACGGGGGCATGCCGTCAGCCGGCTACGCGGCGAAGGTCCGCATGAAACTGGTGCTGTTCAATGACGCCGGTTTTGGCGCGGACTATGCCGGGGTGGCAGCGCTGCCAGTTCTTGATCAAGACGGCATCGCGGCCGCTGCGGTGAGTGCATTCACAGCCCGGATTGGCGAGGGCCGCTCCACCTATGAGAGCGGTGTGATCTCGGCCGCGAACGAACGCGCTGTGGCGCTGGGTGCCGTGGTCGGCTCCAGTGCCAGAGCGTTCGTCGAGGTCGTGGCGCGTCGTCTCGGTTGAACCCGTCAATCGGGCGTGCGCTTGCGGCTGGACCGATGCTCTTGCAGCAGTTCCTGGAGAAAATCCCGCGTGACTTCCTGATCAGGAATCGATTGCCGGAAGATCCGGGCCTCTTCGGGATCGACAGCCCTGGACGAGAGCGAATCGCCCATGACAGATGAATCCGGTGGATGTCGAGCAGGATGTTCTTGTTTGGCTTGATGCTTCATCACGCCATCGAGAATCCCTCGCAGGCCTGAGCGAATCTGTAGGACCGCATCGCATTTGCCGGCCTCCCTGTCTGACTCCACCCACGGTAGCCAGTCGAATGCGTGAACTCCGTCACTCAGCAGGCCGGGCGAAGTGACGCACCACGCCTTCCACGATGCCGGTACGCGCCTCGAAAAGCGCGCTGCGCCGCGGCTCCAGGTGCTTGCACATCTTGACCAGCAATCCCATCTCGGCTGAAAACTCGGTGCCGACGATCATGTAGCCCGCTTTGAGCTTGGCGATGAGCACGGCGCTGTTGGACGTGCGATGGTGCGACTCGATGCGGGTGCAGCCTAGTGCGCGTGCTTCTTCCTCGATCGCTGCGATCAGGCGGGTGTACACACCCTGGCCGCGGCGCTCGGGTAGCACGCCGGAATTCGAGACGTAGAGAATGCCGCCGGGCATCAGCCATGCGTGGCTCCATCCGATCAGCGCATCTGCGTCGAATGCGCCCACACGCACCTGGTGCGCACCCGACTTTGCAGGCGGCGCGCCGCCGGGGGAGAAAAAGCGCTCGATGACGGCCTGGCGGTCGGGGTCATGGAGGATGGCTTTCACCATGTTGGTGAAGGCGGGTTCCTCGAACGCATCGACGGTGCGAATCTCGGGGCTGGTGATGCGGTCAATCATGCCAGTAGCGCTTTCGTGTCTTGTGTGCCCACCTGCGCGCACACCTTGCCCAGCGTTTCAACTTCGATGCGCAGTGCCTTGACGAGCGTGGCAATGGATGAATTGGGAAACTGCCTGTCGGTTCCCGAAACGCTGATCGCCGCCATGGGCCTGCGCGCGGCATCAAGGAGCGCAATCGCAACGCCGGTAATGCCGGCCACTGTGTTGTTCTGGTTGAGTCCGTAGTGCAGCCTGGAAGACTGCTCGATCATGTCGCGGATCAACCGCACCCGGTCGGTGCCCAAATGGGCTGCGCGAGGCATTCCATAAGAGATGGCCGCACGCATTTCGGCTGCGGGCAGGCAAACGAGCATGGCCACGCCGGCCGAGTTCATCACCATCGGACGCCGGTCGCCCACCGCGAACGACAGCGCTCGCGTGGCGACCTGGCCGGCGTGCGCGCAGCACACCGCGTCATAACCGCTGGCAAGTGTCAGAGCCGAGATGCCGCCATAGCGACCCGCGATCCGGTGCACGCTTTCTTGAGCCGCAGCCTGCAGGCTGGCCGGCGCGCTGATGGCAAGGCCCAACTCGAACAGCAGCGGTCCGGGAAGATAGCGCTGCGAATCCGGATGCCGCGCCACCAGTCGTTCGCGCACCAGCCCTCCCAGGATTCGATGCGTGGTCGCTTTCTCGAGGCCGCAGCGTGCAGCCAGTTCGGTCAGGCCCCAACCGACGCGCGGCCTTGTCGCGAGTTCGCGAAGAATCGCGGCCGCGCGTCCCAGGCTCTGGGTGCCTGAGGAACGGCTGGCGGAAGGCAGGCGCTGGCTCATGCCGGCAGTTTACAAGCGTTGGTCCGCAATGTGGACTCCTTCTGGGACGATGCCTTGTCTTGCACCGGAGGCAGACCTAGCATCGATTTCACTGCTCAAGAACAGGAATGCCAGGAGACATGAATACAAACATTTCCATGCGCCCCCTCTCGGCCCATGTAGGCTGCGAGCTCATCGGTGTCGATCCGCGCGATGTGGACAATCCCCAAGTTGCCGCCGCGATTCGCGAGGCTTACGAGCGTTACCACCTCGTGCTGTTTCGCGGAGAGGAGTTGTCCGAATCGCAGCAGGAGCGCCTGTGCGAATTGATCGGCGTCATTTCGGCCCGTGGCGGCAAGGGTTACGCCAAGGCAGGCCGCCGTTCGGCGCTGGTGTCCAACCGCAACGGCGACGTGATCTTTGGCGACGGCGAACTGTCGTTCCATTCGGACCTCACGTTCCTGGAGTGGCCGCTCAAGGCACGGTCGCTGCACGCATTGCAGTTACCCAAGTCAGGCGGCAACACGCTCTTTTCCAATGTCAATGCCGCCTACGAAGCGCTGCCTGCACCGATGCGCGCGCGCATCGACAATCTGTGCGCCCGTCACGCGGTAGCGTATGAACGCGATGGACAGCAGTGGCTCGACGAGCACACGCGGCCTATCGTGGGACACCACGGACCGACCGGCAAGCCGGTACTGATGGCCAGTCGCGCGGTCACCAAGGACATCCCGGGCATGGAACGGCCCGATTTCCGCGCGATGCTCAAGCAGTTGTGGGCGCAGATCGAGCGCGAGGAGTTCATCTACACGCATGTGTGGAAGCTGCACGACCTGATCCTGTGGGACAACGTGATGCTCCAGCACGCGCGTACCACCTTCGATGCGGCGGAGCCACGCACGTTGCGCGCCGTCTCGATCGACTCGCACGAAGTGGCCGCGCTGGAAAAAGCCGCCCAGGACAAATCCGAGCCGGTGACTGCATAGATGGCAGTTGCCTTCAAACGCATTCTCATTGCCAACCGCGGTGAGATCGCTATCCGTATTGCCCGCGCGGCAGGCGACCTGGGCATCCGCACGGTGTCGGTCGCGTCCACGGACGACGCGGGCTCGCTCCACTGCCGGATGGCGGACGAAACAGTGGCACTGCCGGGCACGGGGGCTGCTGCCTATCTCGACATGGACGCGATGCTGGCCGTTGCCGTTCGCAGCCACTGCGACGCGATCCACCCCGGCTATGGCTTCCTGAGCGAAAACGCCGCGTTCGCGCAACGTGCCCGGGCGGCCGGCATCGCCTTCATCGGCCCATCAGAAAAGGCGTTGCTGCTGTTCGGCGACAAGGCGCAGGCGCGAGCATTCGCAGTCGAGTGCGGCGTTCCGGTTGCTGCCGGCACCCAGGGCCCTACCGCGTTGGAGCAGGCGCGTGCCTTCATGGAGTCGCTGGGGCAGGGCGCTGCGGTCATGGTCAAGGCGCTGTCGGGAGGCGGCGGCCGCGGCATGAGGCAGGTCGAATCGCTCGCGCAACTCGACGGCGCCTTTGCGCAATGCGCGTCAGAGGCGCAGAAGGCGTTTGGCAACGCGGCTGTTTATGTCGAGCAGGTGATACCGCAGGCGCGGCATATCGAAATCCAGGTGCTGGGCGACGGCCGCCATGCCGTTCATCTGGGCGACCGCGATTGCAGCGTGCAGCGGCGCCACCAGAAGCTGGTCGAAATCGCACCCAGCCCCTGGTTGGCGTCCGCCTTGCGGACGCAGCTGGCCGAGGCGGCGTTGCGCATGGCTGCCGCCAGTCGGTACGAGACGATAGGCACCTTCGAATTTCTGGTGCCGCTGCAGCCAGCGCCACAAGGTCCCGAGTTCTTCTTCATCGAGGCCAATCCGCGACTGCAGGTGGAGCACACCGTCACCGAAGAGTTGACCGGCATCGACCTGGTCGCAACGCAGATCCGCCTTGCAGCCGGCGAGACGCTTCGCGACCTGGGCATCGCGCAGGACGGCGTCCGGTTCAGCGCCGGGCATTCCATCCAGTTGCGCGTGTTGATGGAACAGATGACCGAGGATGGCGGCACGCAGACCTTGTCCGGTGCGCTCGATGCATTCGAGCCGCCATCGGGCCCGGGTGTTCGCGTGGACACGCACTGCCATGCGGGCTATGCGCCCAGCCGCAACTTCGATTCGCTGCTGGCCAAGGTGATCGTCACCAGCCGCTCGCCGCGCTTCGAAGACGTGCTCGACCGCGCCTACCGTGCCATAGGCGAGTTCAACATCGCGGGTGTCGAAAACAACCTGACCTTCCTGCAGAACCTGCTGGTGCTGCCCGAGTACAGGCTTGCAGCTGCGGCAACCGACTTCGTGATGGAGCATCACGGCGCGTTGGTGCAATCCGGTGAGGGCGTGCATCGCAGGCGGCATGTCCCTGTGACTGCGGCGGTGCGACCCGTCCTCAGCGCGGAGCCGTCGCAAGACGATCCATTGCCTTCAGGCTTCGAGGCCATCGATGCCGACATGCGGGCCAGTGTTGCCCAGCTGTGTGTGCAGATGGGCGAGCGGGTCTCCAGGGGCCAGCAGATCGCAGTGCTCGAGGCGATGAAGATGGAGCACAGCCTCGCGCCACAGTCAGCCGGCTGGATTCGCGAAGTGCTGGTCGCGGTGGGCGACCACGTGCAGCCGGGCCAACGGCTCTTCGTGATCGAGCCCGATGCCAGCGACACCGAAGGCGAAATGCAGGCACAGGGACCGGCGTTGACCGGACCGCGCGAGGACCTGCAGGAAGTGCGTGCCCGCCATGAACTCACCCACGACCACGCGCGGCCCGAATCCGTGGCCAGGCGACGCGCCACCGGCCAGCGAACCGCCCGGGAGAACCTTGCGGACCTGTGCGACCCCGGCTCGTTTCGCGAGTACGGCTCGCTCGCCGTGGCGGCCCAGCGCAGTTCCAGGTCGTTCGAAGAGTTGCAGCGCATCAGCCCGGCCGATGGATTCATCTACGGCCTGGCTTCGATCAATGCGCACCTGTTCGGGCCGGACAGGAGCCGTTGCATGGTCGCCAGCCCCGACTACACCGTGTTCAGCGGCACACAGGGTTTCATCGGTCACAAGAAGCTCGACCGCCTGTTCGAGCTGGCCGAGCAGTTTCGCCAGCCGCTGGTGCTGTTTACCGAAGGCGGAGGCGGACGTGCGCTGGACACGGACAATTTCGCCGGTGTCAACCTGGCCAATCCCACCTTCTGGAAACTGGGCCGCCTGAGCGGTCTGGTGCCGATGGTGGGCATCGTTTCGGGGCCCTGCTTTGCGGCGAGCGCAGCGATCCTGGGGTGTTGCGATGTGACCATCGCCGCGCGCAACGCGTCGATCGGCATGGGCGGCCCGGTCATGATCGAAGGCGCGGGCCTCGGACGAGTCAAGACGAGCGACGTGGGCCCGGCTGCGATGCATGCCGAAACCGGGGTGGTGGATGTACTCGTCGATGATGAAGCGCAGGCCGTGGAAGTCGCCAAACGCTACCTGGCTTTTTTCCAGGGCAGCGTGGACCAGTGGTCCTGCGATGGCCAGGAGCCGCTGCGCGAAGTCATTCCCGAGCGGCGCACGCGCGTCTATGAAATACGTGACGTGATCCGGCGCCTGGCCGACACCGGCAGCACGCTGGAGCTTCGCGCGCAGTTCGGGCGCGGCGTCGTGACCACGCTGGCGCGCATCGAAGGCCGAGCGGTGGGGGTGGTGGCCAACGACCCGCGCTTCAATGGCGGTGCGGTGGGCGCCGACGAAGCCGACAAGCTCACCCGCTTCATGAAGCTGTGCAGTAATTTCGGCCTGCCCATCGTGTCACTGTGCGATACACCGGGCTTCATGGTCGGAGTCGATGCGGAGCGCACAGCCCTGGTGCGGCACGTCGCCCGCATCTTCATGGCTGGGCCCAAGCTGCGCGTGCCGTTCTTCACCGTCGTGCTGCGCAAGGCCTACGGGCTCGGCGGCATGGCAATGGGTGCAGGCTGCTTTGCCGGATCGCTGTTCGCGGTGGCCTGGCCGACGGGCGAGTTCGGCTCGATGGGGCTGGAGGGGCAGGCGCGCCTGGCGCACCGGCGCGAACTCGAAGCCATTGCCGACGCCAATGAGCGGGCCCTGCGCCTGAAGCACTACGTGGACCAGCTGTATGCGCGAAACAAGGCCGTGAATATCGCGCCTTACCTGAGCATCGACGACGTGATCGATCCGGCCGACACGCGCCAATGGCTCGCCGACGGCCTGCGATCGGCATGCGGCCGCGAGCGTGCGGGCGACCGCGAAGGCGGCGGCCTGGACGCCTGGTAACCACCTGATCATCGACCCGACGGACCTATGGATTTCTTGAAATTACACAAGGAGACAAGCATGACCAGAGTTCTTCAACATCTCGCCCGCGCCGTGGTAGCCACTGCGCTTCTGGCGACCGGGGCGGCAAGCGCGCAGCAGGCGCAGCCCTGGCCGCAGCGGCCCGTGACCATCGTTGTGGGTTTCGCGGCCGGCAGTACCGCCGACCTCGTGGCGCGCGCCATGGCCACGTCCCTGTCTCAACGCACGGGCGGCAGCTTTGTCGTGGACAACAAGACGGGTGCCAACGGCATGCTGGCGGCTTCCACTGTCGCGCGCGCCAAGCCCGACGGCACCACCTTGCTGATCTCGACCTCCAGTCCATTGACGGTCAATCCGCACCTGTATCCCAACCCGGGCTATGTGCCGCAGAAGGACTTCCGCTTCATCACGCCCATCGTCTCGGTACCACTGGTGGTGACTGTCAATCCGAACCAGCCGCTGATGAAGAATGTGTTCACGATTGACGACCTCAAGCGCGTCGGCGCGGCAAAGGCCAATGGCCTGACCTACGGCTCCGCGGGCAACGGCAACCTCACGCATCTGGCGGCTGCGCAGCTGAGCACGTCGCTCGGCTTCAAGAGCGTGCATGTGCCGTTTCGCGGCTCGGCGCCTGCCGATATCGCGCTGCTGGCCGGCGATGTGGACTACACCGTGGGTCCGATCTCCAATGCCCAGCTGATCAAGGACGGCAAGTTGCGCGCGCTGATGGTGACCGACAGCGAACGCTGGGCCGACCTGCCCGCCGTGCCTTCGGTGACCGACATGAAGATGCCCGAGATGGGCATCGTGGCCTGGACTGCATTGCTGGCACCGGCCGGTACGCCTGACGACATCATCGAGGCACTGGGCAACCATGTGCGGGCCATCACGGTCGATCCGCGCAGCAAGCAGTCGCTGGGCATGCAGGGCCGCATCTGGACGCTCACGCCGGCGCAGTTCTCGGCCCGCGTTGCCGATGAGAGCACCCGCTACGGCGACCTCGTCAAGCAGCTCAACATCAAGCTGGAGTAAGGCAGATGGCCGTGTCGCAGCAAGGCGCATTCACGCCGCGCGAGTCGCTCGTGCGCGCGCTCTCCCCGCGCAGCGTCGCCGTCGTGGGCGCGTCCAACCGTCCCGGCTCGTTCGGTCAGAGGACACTGGACAACCTCGCCAGTTATGCGGGTACGGTGTACCTGGTCAGCAAGACGGCCGCCGAGCTGTCTCAGGGGCGAACCTATCCGTCGTTGTCCGACCTGCCGCAGGTGCCTGATTGCGTCGTGCTGGCAACGCCCGGCGAGATCGCCGAGCCGCTGGTTCAGGAGTGCGCCTCCATCGGCGTGGGCGGGGTCATCGTCTATGCATCCGGTTTCGGCGAAGTCGGCGACACCGAGCGGCAGCAGCGCCTGGGAGACATCGCACGGCGCAGCGGCATGGCGCTCTTCGGACCGAACTGCCTGGGCGTCGCCAACCACACCATGCCCATGGTGCTGTCGTTCGCGGACTTCACCGACACCGGTGAAGCCGTCACACGCGGCGTCGGGGTGATCAGCCAGTCGGGCGCGGTGGGCATTGCACTGTCCCAGGCGCGCAGGCGCGGCGTCGCGATCAGCCATGTGCTGACCTTCGGCAACGCGAGCAATGTCGATACGGCCGACCTCATCGCCTATCTGGCAAACGAGAGCGCGTGCGCAGCCATCGCCTGCGTCTTCGAAGGCTGCGCCGATCCGCTGCGCATCGTCGAGGCGGCACGCGTGGCCGCAGCGCACGACAAGGTCATCGTGATGTACAAGGCCGCCACGAGCGAGCAGGGCGCGGCTGCGGCGATCTCGCACACCGGCTCGCTCGCCGGATCGGACAGCGCGTATCGCGCCGTGCTGCGCAGCGCCGGTGTGGTGCTGGTCGATTCGCTGGAAGCACTGCTGGAGACAGCCACGTTCTTTGCCAAGTCGCCAGCACCCCGGGCGATGGGCGCCGCCATCGTGTCGTCATCCGGCGGCACGGGAATCATGGCGACAGACAAGGCCGAAGAGCACGGCATTGCGCTGCCGCAGCCCGATGAAGCAACGCTGGCGATCCTCAACCAGCACATCCCCAGTTACGGCTCCGCGCGCAATCCGTGCGACCTGACCGCGCAGGTGCTGGGCAATCCGCATTCGCTGGCCGCGTGCTGCGCAGCGTTCACCGACAGCGACGCCTATGGCGTGCTGGTCACGACACAGCCCTGGGCCGCACCCGCGTTGGCGGGTCGTGTTCAGGTCTATGAAGAGGCCGCGCGCCGAAGCGGGAAACCGGTTTGCACGGTGTGGGTGAGCCAGTGGCATGAAGGCCCGGGCGCGATCGAGTTCGAACGCAGCCCGCTCGTGCCGGTGTTCCATTCGATGGAGCGCTGCTTCGCGGCCATCAAGGCGTGGCATGACTACTACGCCTGGAAGCAGGCGCACCACACGTTCAGCGAAGTCGCCGCGTCACAGCGCGCGCAGGCCGCAGCGCTGCTGGCGCACTCCAGGTCGCCAACGCTTGGCGAGCGCGAGGCCAAGCAACTGCTGGCGTTGTACGGCGTTCCGGTGGTGACGGAAACGCTCGCGTCCAGCGTGACGCAGGCCGTGGCTGCAGCAGACAGGGCCGGGTATCCGGTGGTCCTCAAGATCGAGTCGCCGGACGTGCTGCACAAGAGCGACATCGGCGGCGTGCGCCTGAACCTGCGTTCGGGCCAGGATGTGGTGCAGGCCTACGGCGAGATGATGGCTACGGTGGCGGCCGCCGCGCCCGGCGCGCGCATCGATGGCGTGCTGGTGCAGCCGATGATCCACGCCGGTGTCGAGCTGATCGTCGGCGCCCGGCAGGACCCGCAGTTCGGCCCGTTGCTGGTCGTGGGGCTGGGCGGTATCTTCGTGGAGCTGATCGCCGACGTGTCGGTCTCGCCGGTTCCTGTGTCGCGCGAACAGGCGCTGGCTATGCTGCGCAGCCTGCGCGCGGCACCAGCGTTACAGGGTGCGCGCGGGCTGCCCAAGGTGGACCTGGAACGCCTGGCGGACATCGTGAGCCGCATCTCGCTGCTGGTGGATGACGTGTCCGGCCAGCTGCTTGAACTGGATGTCAACCCGATCATCTGCGGCCACCACGGGCACATCCATGCAGTGGACGCGCTCGTGGTTCGCCACCAGGAAGCAAGGGCCGCACGGCCCGAAGGAGCAGGCAATGAAATGGCTTGAAAGCACAGAGTGCATCGGGTTCGCAGTGACCGACGGTGTTGCGACCATCACGCTGAATCGTCCGCAAAAGCGCAACGCCCTGAACCGGCAACTCATGCAGGAGTTGCGCCAGGCGCTACTTGAAGCAGACGATCTGGTCGCGGTGCATTGCGTGGTGATACAGGGTGCTGGCACCGACTTCTGCTCGGGCTATGACCTGGTCGATTACAAGGCCGAGCCGCCGGCCGGGGCGGGGCAAGCCGCTGCGCCGTCGGCCTACGATGCAGCGCAGTACCGCGTGCCCTCGGCCAGCCATGACAACGACATCTGGCGCATGGAACACAACCAGGCCGACATCTTCACGGTGATGGACATCCACAAGCCCGTGATCGCCAAGGTGCACGGCCACTGCCTGGCCGGCGGCACGGACCTCGCTTTTGCGTGTGACCTGGTCGTGGTCGCGGACGACGCCAAGCTCGGCTTTCCGGCGACGCGCTCGCAGGGCTCGCCGCCGTCCCACATGTGGACTTACCTCGTCGGCCCGCAATGGGCCAAGCGCCTGCTGCTCACTGGCGACCTGATTCGCGGTGCGGACGCCGCGCGCATCGGGCTGGCAGTGCAGTCGGTTCCAGCCGCAACGCTCGACGAGGAAGTGACTGCGCTGGCACGGCGACTCGCACTCATCGATCCCGATATCCTGGCCGTCAACAAGCGGGTCGTGAACATGGCGATGGAGCTCATGGGCGCGCGGACGTTGCAGCGGTTTGCAGTGGAGAACGATGCGCGCGGCCACCAGGCGCGGTCCAACCAGGCCTTTCGCGCCGACATGGCGCAAATGGGTTTCGCTGCCGCGGTCCGCAAGCGGGACGCGCCCTTCGGCGATCCCTTCGTCAAACCCAACTAACCACAGGTTCAAACAGCATGGCGATCCGGTATTTGAAACGCGGCAGGAGTGAGGCGGAAACGGCGCAAGACGACGGCAAGGTCCGCGCCACCGTCGAGCGAATATTGAAGGAGATCGAGACGCGTGGCGATGCCGCCGTGCGCGAACTCTCCACCCAGTTCGACGACTGGACCCCGCAGGCGTTCCAGCTCACGCAGGCCCAGATCGAGGCCGCAGTCAGCAAGCTGTCACCGCGCGAGATCGAGGACATCCGGTTCGCGCAGACCCAGATCCGCAGGTTTGCACAGGCGCAACTGGCGTCGATGCACGAGATCGAGGTCGAGACGCTGCCCGGTGTGTTCCTGGGCCACAAGCATGTGCCGGTGCAGGCCGTGGGTTGCTACATCCCTGGCGGCAAGTACCCGATGATCGCCTCGGCGCACATGAGCGTGCTCACTGCCAAGGTGGCGGGGGTGAGCCGCATCGTCGCGACCGCACCCCCCTTCGAGGGGGAGCCCCATCCCGCGATCGTCACGGCCATGCACTTCGCGGGCGCGGATGAAATCCTCGTGCTCGGCGGCATCCAGGCGGTCGGTGCGATGGCCATCGGCACCGAGTCGATCGCGCCGGTGGACATGCTGGTCGGGCCGGGCAACATGTTCGTCGCTGAAGCCAAGCGGCAGCTGTTCGGTCGCGTAGGCATCGACCTGTTCGCCGGACCGACCGAGACACTGGTCATTGCGGACCACACGGCCGACGCCGAAATGTGCGCGGTGGATTTGCTGGGCCAGGCCGAGCATGGGCCGACGTCGCCGGCCGTGTTGCTGACCACCGACGCGGCGCTCGCCGCCGCGACCATCGCCGAGATTGAGCGCCAGCTGCAAACCCTGCCCACGGCCGGCATCGCGCGTGAGGCGTGGGCGCAATACGGCCAGGTGATCGTCTGCGACACCGTCGATGAAGTCGTCGCCACCGCGGATGCGCTGGCATTCGAGCACGTGCAGGTGCTGACCGGGGACCCGGACATTTTCCTGGCACGGCTGAGGAACTACGGCGCGCTCTTTCTCGGTGCCCGGACCAACGTCAGTTTTGGCGACAAGGTAATCGGCACGAACCACACCTTGCCGACGAAGCGCAGCGCGCGTTTCACGGGTGGCTTGTGGGTCGGCAAGTTCCTCAAGACTTGCACCTACCAGCGCGTCACGACCGACAGCGCGTCGGCCATGATCGGTGAATACTGCTCGCGGCTATGCCACATGGAACACTTTGCCGGGCACGGCGAACAGGCCAACCTGCGAGTGCGGCGTTATGGCACACGCGGCGATGTGCCGTGGTACGAGCCGGTGCAGGCGCTGCCCTGACAGGCGCGCGATGAAGACGCCGAGCTTTCGCCTGGACTGGCGGCGTGCGCTCGTCACCGGTGGCAGCCGGGGAATTGGGCTTGCAGCCGCGCATGCGCTTGCGCAGGCTGGCGCGCAGGTGGTGATCGCGGCGCGCAGCGACGCAGAGCTGGCTCAGGCGTGCGCGGCCATCGAGCGCGAGGGTGGTCGCGCACAGTCGCTTTGCCTGGACGTGACCGATTCGCGCGCGGTCTCGGTTGCGGTGGACGCGCTAGGACCTTTCCAGATCCTGGTCAACAGCGCGGGCATGAACCGGCCGGCATTGCTGAGCGATACATGCGACGCCGACCTGGACACTGTCCTTGAGCTCAACGTGAAGGCCGCGTTCTACGTGACCCGTGCCGTCGCAGCAGGGCTTCAGCGTGCCGGTCTCGCAGGAAGCCTGATCCAGGTCTCATCGCAGATGGGCCACGTGGGTGGGCCGCGTCGCACCTTGTACTGCGCGACCAAACATGCGCTGGAAGGGTTCACCAAAGCGCTCGCATGGGAGCTGGGCGCGTCAGGCATCCGTGTCAATACCTTGTGCCCCACGTTCATCGAAACCGACATGACACGGCCGATGTTCAAGGATGAGCTGTTCCGCGATTACGTGACCTCGCGCATTGCGCTGGGCCGAATAGGGCAGCTGGAGGACATCATGGGCTCTGTGGTGTTCCTGGCAAGCGACGCGTCGAGCATGGTGACCGGTTCGGCCTTGATGGTGGATGGCGGCTGGACTGCCGCCTAGCCTTCAAGCTCCAGCAGGCATCAGACGAAAAGGCTGAGGTTCGTCAGAACAATAGAGGTCAGCGAAGGCCCGCGGGTGCAACCGTCCAGGCTCGACAGCAGGAGTGTCGGCAGCGAAACGATCGCGACCAACAGCACGTCGCGCGACTGCATCGGAAGGAAGTTCGTGAGGGCGATTGCGGCTTTCATGGGATTGAGTATCTGGACAATCGCATGGGCGCGATGCCCTCCAGATGCGCAACCGGACGAGAGGCAATCTGTCTGCCCAACCGTAGGCCGCGCCTCACAACCTGTCGGCCCGCCCTACACGGCGCCTAGCCTTTTCTGGCAGCCTCGATGGCCGCAATGTCGATCCTGGTCATCTGCATCATCGCCTCGAAGGCCCGTTTCGCTGCGGCAGGGTCCGGGTCGATGATCGCCTGGGTCAGGGCGCGGGGCGTGATCTGCCACGACAGTCCCCATTTGTCCTTGCACCAGCCGCAGGCGCTCTCCTGGCCGCCATTGGAGACGATGGCATTCCACAGGCGATCCGTCTCGGCCTGGTCGTCGGTGGCGACCTGGAACGAGAAAGCCTCGCTGTGGGTGAACGTCGGCCCGCCATTGAGCCCGAGGCAGGGAATGCCCATGACAGTGAACTCGACAGTGATCACGTCGCCCTGCTTGCCGGAAGGGTAGTCGCCGGGCGCGTGATGCACGGCCTTCACGGCGCTGTCGGGAAAGGTTCTGGCGTAGAACTGCGCCGCTTCAAGTGCGGTGCCGTCGTACCAGAGGCAGATCGTGTTCTTGCTGGTCGGTGATTGCGTCATGGCTGGGTTCTCCGGTGTGTGAAGAGGAAGGCCCTCTGCCTCAACGACGAACGAGACGGGGACCGATCGACAATTGCATGAGCCTCAAGTGGCGCGCGCGACGGCTTCCACAGCCCGCTGCACGCCTCCCTGGCCCACCGGAATGCCCTGCGTGCGCAGCGCCGCTTCCACGCCGGCGATCGCGCCGAGGATCATCGCGACGTTGCAGTCGCCCAGGTGTCCGATGCGAAACGCGCGACCCAGCATCGGCCCCAGGCCACCGGCGATCGCGACCTGGTAGCGCTCGCGCGCGACGGTGCGCAGGGCCTCGACGTCAACGTTCGACGGCACCGTGATCGCGGTGACCGAGACGGACCGCGATGCAGGGTCGCGGGCCAGAAAGTCCAGGGCACCGCCTTCTCTCCAGCCTTCGACCGCGGCCTGCACGGCGCTGGCGCACAGCTCGTGCCGCTTCCACACGGCCGGCAAGCCCTCGGCGAACACCAGCCCCAGCGCGGCCTCCAGTCCGCAGAGCAGATTGATCGGCGGGGTACCGCAGAATTTGATGTACGAAAGGTGACTCTTGCGCCGCGGCCAGTCCCAGTAGAAACGCGGCGCCTTGACGTCTTTCGCGTGCGCCAGTGCGCGCGCGTTGACGGCGTTGAAGCTCAGGCCGGGTGGGCACATCAGGCCTTTTTGCGAAGCGCCGATGGCGACGTCCACGCCGAGTGCATCGAAGTCGAACGGACAGGCGGCCAGCGACGCGACAACGTCGGCAACATACAGGGCAGGGTGGCCGAGCCGGTCCAGCATCGGCCGTATCGGAGTCAGGTCGGTGGTGACGCTGCTGGCGGTGTCTGTGTGCACAACGAACACAGCGCGGATCTTGTGTTCGCGGTCCGCGCGCAGCGCATCTTCCATGGCATCAAGATCGACGGGATAGCCTTCGCGCCACGGTGTGCGCACGACCTGTCGGCCCAGCGCTTCGCTTTGCACGGCCCACGATTCGCTGAAGTGACCCGTGCCGCAGACCAGCACTGTCTCGCCGATGGCGGCGACGTTCTCGATGACCGCTTCCCAGCCGCCGTGGCCGTTGGCGGCGTAGAAGAACACGTCCGCATCACGCGTGTGCAACAGGCGCTGGAGGCCCTGCTCGCACGCGGCAATGGTGGCGTCAACGCGGGGGTCGGCCAGGTCCATGGGCTGCTGCGCCATCGCGTGCAGCACGGCGTCCGGGATGGGCGTAGGGCCGGGCGAGTGGAGGAGGCGGCGGCCGGGGATTCGTGGTGCGGGCATGGGACGGATCGTAGCGGCATCCAGACGCCGCGCAGGCGCCGCTATGCTCGCGCCATGACCACCATCACCTTGAACGACGGATCGATGCAGGAGCTACCGCCCGTCGATGTGCTTGGCGGGACGAACTGCGGCTGTCCCGGTGTCTGGCGATTCGAAGGCGCATCGCCAGGCCCGCACGTCGCGATCACGGCACTGATCCACGGCAACGAAGTGTGCGGGGCCGCCGCCCTGTGGGACTGGATGCAGCATGCAAAGCACGCCCGGGCATTTCGCAGTGGCCGCCTGACATTGGCGTTCTGCAACCTCGCGGCGTATGCGAAGCTGGACGATGAGACCAAGCAAGCGTGCCGCAAGGTTGACGAGGACCTCAACCGCGTGTGGGGGCGGGTCGATGCGTCGCCTGCGGGCATGGAGTCGAGCGAGATGAGAAGGGCCCGCGAGATCCTGCCCTTGATCGGTGACGCCGACGTGCTGCTCGACATCCATTCGATGAGTGGCGAAGCGCCCGCCCTGGGGCTCGTGGGGCGCGCGGCAAAGAACGTGGACTTCCCGCGCCGCGTCGGCGTTCCTTCACTGCTGGTGCAGGACTCGGGACACGCAGCCGGGTTGCGCCTCATCGACCGGCACCCGTTCGCGACGCCGGGTGAATCTGCGGTGGCCATGCTCATCGAATGCGGCCAGCACTTCAGCCGCGCGGCGTTCGAGGTCGCGACGCAGGCTGTCGATCGCACTGTGTCCGTGTTCCTCGATGGAGCCGCACTTGCGCCTGTGTCTCTTCAGTCGGTGATCGAGGTCACGCAAGCGGTGACCATACAGTCCGAGGATTTCCGGTTCACTCAGGAGTGGCCCAACATGGGATGCGTGCCGAAGGCCGGCACGCTGTTGGCGTATGACGGTGAGCTTGAAGTTCGCACGCCGTACGACGATGCGTTCCTGGTGATGCCGGCCTCTGCTCGGGATCGGCGGCCTGGGCTTACAGCCGTGCGGTTTGGGCGGGTGGGGTAAGGGCGGCGGATCGGTCTGTTGTCGCTGGGAGAACTAGCCCTGGGGTGTCAAGACGAGCTTTGCTTGCCCCGCTTCGGTCACGCGCGGGTATCCGGCAACTCGATCTTGACCTCCAGCACCTCCAGGTTGCCCTGTCGTTCGAGCTGGACCTTGATGTCGTTCGGGTCGATCTTGATGTACTTGCTGATCACGGCAACCAGTTCACGCTGCAAAGCGGGCAGGTAGTCGGGCGCTGCAGCGTTGCGGCCGCTGCGCTCGTGCGCAAGGATGATCTGCAGCCGCTCCTTGGCGACGCTTGCCGTTTTCTTTTTCTCGCCGAGCAGGAAGGAAAGGAAGGAACCCATCGTCACTTGCCTCCAAACAGGCGCTTGAGGAAACCGGTCTTCTGCGCATCGATGAAGCGCATGGGCACGTCCTTGCCCAGGAAGCGCTCGATGACGTCCTTGTAGGCCTCGGCGACGTCCGTGCCTTTCATGTGCACCGCCGGCACGCCCTGGTTGGATGCCTGCAGCACGGTCTCGCTCTCGGGGATGACACCGATGAGCTTGATGCGCAGGATGTCCTTGATGTCGTCCAGCGAGAGCATCTGCCCCTGGTCTACGCGGTTCGGGTTGTAGCGCGTGATGAGCAGGTGCTCCTTGACCGGCTCCTTGCCTTCGATCGCGCGCTGCGTCTTGCTGGCGAGCATGCCAAGGATGCGATCCGAGTCGCGCACCGACGAGACCTCCGGGTTGGTGACCACCAGTGCCTCATCCGCGAAGTGCATCGCCATCAACGCGCCGGTCTCGATGCCCGCGGGCGAATCGCACACGATGTATTCGAAGCCCATGTCGCCCAGGTCCTTGAGCACCTTCTCGACGCCTTCCTTCGACAGCGCATCCTTGTCGCGCGTCTGCGAAGCCGCAAGCACGAAGAGGTTCTCGCACTGCTTGTCCTTGATCAGTGCCTGGTTGAGGTTGGCCTCGCCCTGGATGACATTGATGAGGTCGTACACCACGCGCCGCTCGCAGCCCATGATGAGGTCGAGATTGCGCAGGCCCACGTCGAAGTCGATGACGGCAGTCTTGTGGCCCGCGAGCGCGAGGCCCGACGCGAAGCTGGCGCTGGTGGTGGTCTTGCCGACCCCGCCCTTGCCGGAGGTGACGACGATGATTCTGGTCATTGGAATGTGGGTCCTTGGAAGTTCGTTAAAGCGCTTCGAGCACCAGCTTTCCGTCGCTGCCGCCATCGAGGCGCACCTGCGTGGCCTTGCCCAGGACGCTGGCCGGAAAAGGCACTTCGCTCGTGCGGTATACGCCGGCGATGGAGATGAGTTGAGGTTCGAGGCAGGTGGAGAAGATGCGCGCCTCGGTGTTGCCGCGCGCGCCCGCGATGGCTTTGCCCCGCAGCGGCGCGTACACATGGATGTGGCCATCCGCGATGATTTCCGCGCCGGCGTTGACCATGCTGAGCACGACGACATCACGCCCGCGCGCATAGACCTGCTGGCCGGAGCGAAGCGGTTTGTCGATCACCAGGGCGCTCTGTGAAACAACTGGCTGAACGACGGGCTCAACCGGCGTGTCTTGCGCGGGGGCCTCGTGCGCCTGGATCTTCGCCGCATCCTCGCCCTTCGCCAGGCCGGCCTGGGAAGCAGCTCGCATCTGGCCCTCGCTGCCGCCCTTCACAGCCACCGGCATCAGACGGTGACCGCGCAGCAACTTCACCAGCCCCGCGAAATCCACATCGCCCGCCCCATGCAAGGGCGACAGGTCCACCAGCAGCGCATCGTCCTCGAAGAAGTCAGGGATGTCGCCGAACCGCGCAGCAAGGTCGCCGGCCAAAGCCGCGAGGTCGGTGGACTTGAGCAGGAGCGCGACCAGGGGGAGGTTCGCGCTCTTGATCTCGAAAGTGGCAGGGGCGCGTCCTGCGAGGGAGACGGTCATTGAAACGTGAAGCGGGGGCTTTGGAGGGCGAAGGGCGATGACGAAGGGCGGCGCAGTTTAACAGCGACCTGCGGGCCTCGTCCTGGCGATCTTGTTGCGAATTGCACCCGTCCGGCGAACCGGCGATTGCATCGCTGACATCGAGCGATAGTGGCGCAGCCGAGTCTTCGGCAAAAGCGCCTACATGTTAGTAACGACCACCGCCGTAGCCGCCGTTGCCATAGCCGACGTCGGCTCGCTGGGTCGCCTTGAAACCGTCTGCATCAGACCCACCCGGGCGACGGCCTTCCTCACGGGGGCGGGCCAGGTTCACCGTGATCGAGCGTCCATCCACGGACATGCCGTCCAGCGCCTTGATGGCAGCCTGGGCGACTTCCGCGGACGCCATTTCGACAAAACCGAACCCTTTGGAGCGGCCGGTCTCACGGTCCATCATGGCCTTGGCGGAGGAGACGCCGCCGAACTCGGCAAAGTTGCTCTCCAGGGTAGCGTCGGTCACGGAGTAGGGCAGGTTGCCCACGTAGATTTTGGTGCTCATGCAAGAGCCTTTCTCAATGATGGTGCGCAACAGAGCGCAAGGGGAAAGCGGGGCCTCGGCCTTCGGTGGCGATGCGCCTTAGCGCGTGCAGCGCTCTTTGCAAACCTTTTGATTCGCTCCGAGGATGCGCCTGGAGGCAAGCTCAGCAAGCGGCCGGAAGCCGCCGCATTTGAAGCAGCTCATGGAACCTGGGCGGGCTGAGGAGAGGACCACGGCACCCGGGGGCTTGCCCCGGGAATAGCGCAGCCCGTCGTCGGAGATGACGTTTGTATGAGAGGCGGAGGACATCGTGACGCTCCGGCGGCGGCCGGAGGTGAGGTGACTGGACGCTTATTTTAAACCTCGATGGGGCAGGCAGGCCCCATCGCCCTGAAAGACCCCGTACAGGCGCGGGGGCCAGAAAAAACGAGGAAGCGCGTGTCAACCGGCACGATGGCGAGGAACCGCATCAAGCGGCCTGAGGTTCGACAGCAGATTCGCGAGCTTGGCGCTCTCCACGGGTTTTGCGAAGTGTTCGTTGAATCCCGCCTCCAGTGCCGCAGCTCGATCTTGCGGCTGGCTGTACCCCGTGATGGCCACCAGCATCGGCGCCTCGGGCATGGTCAGCCGGAGCGTTCGGGCGAGTGCAAGGCCGTCGATCTCGGGCATTCCGACGTCGAGCAGGCAGACGTCCGGGCGCTCCGACCTGATTCGCTCGAGCGCAACGAGCGGTTGCGTCTCGACCAGTGCCTCATAGCCCAGGCTGTCAATCAGCATGGCGAGCATGTGGGCGGCATCGGCGTTGTCGTCCACCACGAACACCCGCAACCGGCTGGTGGCAGGTGCGAGGCTGTCCGGCGTGCCGCTGCTCGTTAGAGCAGCGGTGTCGATTCTTGAAAGCGTGACGGTAAACGTGCTTCCTTGCCCCTCTCCGTCGCTTCTGGCCGCGATCCGTCCATCGTGCAGCTCCACCAGCCGCTTGACCAGCGCAAGTCCGATTCCCAGGCCGCCCGCGGCTCGGTCGGACGTCCGCTCGGCCTGCACGAAAAGCTCGAAGCAACTCTCGATGAGCTTTGGGCTCATGCCTACCCCGTTGTCCTGTATCAAGACCGAAACGTGCGTCGGGCTCTGCTCAAGGTTGACCGAAATCTCGCCTCCCGGCGGGGTGTACTTCGCGGCGTTGGTGAGAAGGTTTGTCACGATTTGGGTGAGCCGCTTGGCGTCGCCGCTCACCGTGGCGGCGAAGGGCGTGGTTTGGAAGACCAGACTGTGCCGGCGTTGCTCGACGAGCGGCCGCACTTGCTCGAGCGCGTCCTGGATGATGCTGCGCAGATCCAGCGGGACGCGGTCGAGGTCCACGTGCCCCCGCGTCACGCGAGAAACGTCCAGCAGGTCGTCCACCAGCCCCGTCAGGTGTTGAACCTGGCGCGCCACGATCTCGCTGGTCTTGCGCACGCGTGCTTCGTCGTGCGCAGCCAATCGCAGCAAGCTGGCTGCGGATGCGATCGGTGCCAGCGGATTGCGTAGTTCGTGCGCGAGCATCGCGAGGAATTCATCCTTCCTCCTGCCGGCATCCAGTAGCTGCTCCTCGGCGAGTTTGCGGCTGGAAATGTCGCTTGCGCAGCCGAGCCACTCGACGATCTCGCCCCGCGTGTCCAGCAACGGGATGGCGCGCGAGACCGTCCATCCTCGACTTCCGTCCGCACGCAGCACCGGATGCTCCAGTTCGAAAGTTGACTTGGTGCGGATCGCCTCGTCGATCGCCTGCCTCACCGCTGCAATGTTCTCGGCAGGAACATAGTTTTCAATTCGCCACTCGCCCTTTTCGCCCGTGCCCCGGAGGAAGCCGCGTCCATTGAGTTCGCCGATGAAACGCCAGTCCGGGCTCATGCGGTAGATCACGTCGCCCGTGACATCGCGCAAGGCGTTGAATCGGTGCTCGCTCGCACGCAGCGCGATCTCCGAGGCGACGCGCGCCGTGACGTCAATCGCTTGGTGGATGATGTGCGTGACCCGACCCTCCTGGTCCAGCACGGGCGAGTTGACCGGGCTCCAGTACCGCCTCTCGAAGCGACCTTCCTCCCGTGGACCCACTGGGATGTCGTACTGCAGCAGCTCGAGCGTATCCCTGGTTTTCGACTGCATGACCCGTTGCAGCGACTCGAACAACCGGCGGACGCCGGTTGCCTGCGGATCGTTCGGGTTCTCGGGGAAGGCATCGAAGATGTGCCTGCCAAGGACGCTCTCCCTGGTGCGGGACGTCGCTTCCAAATAGGCGGGGTTCACATCGACGATGACCAGGCGCGTGTCCAGGACGAGGTATGCACTCGCGGTGGACCTGAAGATGCCCTCGTAATCGAAGGGTGGGGCTGCTGGTCTTGTCATCGGGGAGATAGGTCGGTGATCCCCCAAGTTTCACCCAGGTCAGCAGTTCTGTGTTGTCGTGCAGAAGAAAGTTCGCTTTTGCAATGACCGGGCGAACCGCTCAGCCTCCCAAATCTTCCACCCTGTCATCGTTCGTCGTGCTGCGCGTGCCTTTCAAGTGCATCTCGACGTCGGAGGCCTTGTCGCCTACTTGAGCAACCGCGTCGCGCAGTTGCATCGCGGTCGCGCTGAGCTTGGTGCTCCAGTGCGCGAGAGCGGCGTCGTCATTGACGTCGATGCGATCGGGCTCCATGCCCTGCTGTGTTGCCATGTCAAGACTCCCATGTTGAAAGAAGTGAGGCTAGCGCCTGCGTTGCGTGCTGCTTGTAGGGCCACGCCGCGATCGGCGTGCGCTGCATATGCAAGGTGTGCGCCGTTTGTCTGAGATGCGTGCGACTTTCACAGAGAATGTCCCCACTACTTTTCAGGAGGCTGGGCATGGTCACGATCGGCATCATCGGCGCGGGCATCATGGGTGAACGCATGTTGCGGGCGGCACAGGAACAGGCGTCGGACTTTGTTCAAGTCACCGGAATCTGGGACCCGTCAGCGCAAGCGTTGGCGCGGATCGGCGCGCTGGCGCCCCACGCGCACTCCGTGCCGGCGCTCATCGCGGCGGCGCAGTGCGTGTATGTCGCTTCACCCCCTGCAAGCCATCTGGAATATGCGCGGGCCAGCCTGGAAGCAGGCAAGGCTGTGTTTTGCGAGAAGCCGCTGGCCGTGGATATGTCAGCCGCGCGGGCGTTCGTCGAGTCGGTTGGGGGCGGTCGGGTTGCCGTGAATTTTCCGATGGCGTCATCGCCGGCGGTGGCGAGATTGGCCGAGTGGCTGTCCACGGGGGTGGTGGGGACGCAGTTGCGGCTGGAAATCGAGGTTGGTTTTGCCGACTGGCCACGCTCGTGGCAGCGCGACGCGGCAGGGTGGCTGGATCGGCGTGCGCAGGGGGGCTTCACGCGCGAAGTGGTGTCGCACTTCCTCTTTTTGACGCGGCGGCTGTGCGGGCCAATCGTTTTGCAGGCGGGACGGGCGCGCTTTGATTCGCCCGATACCAGTGAGCGTGCGATTGCAGCGCAGCTGACGGCGGGAGGCTTGCCAGCGACCTTGACGGGCGGTGTGGGGACCACGCTGAAGGACGACCACAACACCTGGACCTTGTGGGGCGATCGCGGCGCAATCCGGCTACGCGACTGGTCGATCGCAGAGCGGTTGGTTGATGGGGTGTGGGTGCCTGATCAAGCGGCAATGCCCAATGAACGGATGCGTTCGCTTGTGCTTCGACGGCAGTTGGAGGGGGTGGCGCGGATGACGAATGGGGACACGCATCAGTTGGCCACTGTGCAGGAGGCGTTCGAGGTGCAGACCGTCGTCGAGGGGATTTTGAAGGGATAGGCGGGTGGGTTAGTGCATGCGCACCAGCAGCTCGAGTCCAGCGCCGCGGGTGCGAACCTGAGCCTGCGGGTCAGCGCAGGACGCAGATCTTCTTGCGCTCGATCATGGCGTGATCGATCTGCGCGCCCAGCCCAGGGCCGGTCGGGGCGTGCACCATCCCGTCAGAGTCAACATCGATGTCCTGCACCAGTCCATACTTTTGCGATTGCGATGGCAGCAGGATCTCGAAGAATTCGGTGTTCGCAATCGCCATGATGACGTGCAGGTTGGCGACGTTGTTGAGCGAGTTGCCGCCATGGTGCACTTCGAGGTTCAGATGGAACGCCTCGGCCAGCCGGGCCACCTTCATCATGGTGGTAATGCCACCCTTGACTGCGACGTCGCCGCGCAGGAAGTCCGTTGCGCGCTCTCGCACCCACGGGGTGAAGGAGTCGAGCCCGCCGGCCGGGTACTCCGTTGCCATGATCGGGATGCTCAGCTTCTTGCGCAGTTCGACGTAGTTGTAGATGTCGGCATCCGCCAGTGGATCCTCGTACCAGTAGTACCCGAGGTCCTGGATTGCCTGTCCGACGCGCAGCGCCTGCGCGTACTCGTAACCCCAGGTGGCGTCCAGCATTAGCAGGTATTCGTCGCCCACCGCGGCACGCACTGCCTCGCAAATCCTGATGTCCTGCCGCCACGACTGCGGCGGATGGATCTTGTAGGCGGCCATGTTGAGCGAGCGGTAATGCAGCGCCTCGTCCGCGTACGCTTTCGCATCAGGCAGAACCGCCGAGCTGATGTAGGCGGGGACACGATCGCGAAAGCTTCCGAGCATCGCGTGGATCGGCATGCCTGCGGCCTGGCCGGCGATGTCCCACAACGCAATGTCAATTGCACCTATCGCGCGCACGGTGGTTGTGCGCACGCGCTTCCACATCATTGCATTGAGGCGCTCGCGCTCCATGGGGTTCTGGCCCATGAGAATCGGTTTGAGCACGCGTATCAGGCTGCCTCCGTCCGAGTCGGCAGGAAAGAAGGCCGACCCAAGGAATGCATGGCCGGTGATGCCCTCGGCTGTGTGGATGGCCAGCAGGCCCAGGCGGCTCTCGCCCGAGAATTTGCCGGTGTGCGAGCCGTAGCTGGTCGCGGGGATGCCATCCCAGGGAAACAGGGTGAGGCTGACGTCGGTGATCTTCATGCGGTGCACGCCTTGTTTGTCATTCGATCCGAATGCCGGCGTCCTTGATCAACTGGGTCCACTTCGTGATCTCGCTGCTCACGAGGCGGGCGAACTCGGCGGGCGTGCTGGCCACCACCTCGACCCCCTGGTTGCGAAATCGCTGCACAACCTCAGGGTCCCTCAGCAGCGTGACCATGTCGCGATTGATCTTGTTCACCACGGCTGGTGGCGTGCCTCCAGGCAGTTGCATCCCGAACCAGACGTTGACCTCGTAGCCGGGCACGCCCGCCTCGGCCACAGTAGGCGCCTCCGGCAGCAGTACCGAGCGTTGGGCACCGCTGACGCCAATGACCTTGAGCCGGCCGCCCCTGATCTGCTGCAGCACATTGGGCACGTTGTCGAACATCACATCGATGTCACCGGCCATCAGTGCAGTGGTGGCCGGAGCGCTTCCCTTGAAGGGGATATGCGCCAGCCGGGTACCCGTCATGCGCATGAAAAGCTCCATCGAGAGATGGTTCGAGGAGCCCGAGCCGGTGGAGCCGTAGTTGAGCTTGCCCGGATTCTTGCGCGCGTAGTCCAGCAGCTCCTGCACGTTGCTGACCGGCAGGTCGTTGCGCACGACGAGCGCGTTCTGTGTGCTGCCGGCCCAGATCAACGGGGTGAAATCCTTCTGCGCGTCATACGCAAGGGTGGCACCGTAGAGACCGGGCAGGGCAGAAAAGGGCAGGGGCGTGACCAGGATGGTGTAGCCGTCCGGCGGGGCCTTGGCAACCGAGAGGTTCCCTACGGTTGTATTGCCGCCGGGTTTGTTTTCAACCAGCACGGGCTGGCCCCACGACTTCGCGAGCTTCTCGGCGGAGACCCGCGCCAGCGTATCGTTGAACCCACCGGGGGGGTAGGGAACCACGATCTTCACGGCTCGTTCAGGAAAGCCCTGCGCCGCGGCGCCCGCGGCAATCGCCCAAAAGCTCACCGCGGCCAGCAGCCGCAAGAGTAAGTTGCGCATCGTGTCTCCTTCTTGGTTGATTTGAAATCGGCTGCCCGCCGGGCTACGCGCGCCCAGTCACTGCATCAGACATAGCAGGGCCCTTCGATCAGCGGATGCTCGCGGATGAAGTCCCCGTCAATCCGCAAGCCGATGCCCTGGCCCTCGTGCGGCCGCACGCATCCCTGGTCGTCCAGTGTGTAGGGCGCCTTGTCCGCCAGCTGATCCCTGAAGGGGTTCAGTGTGGTCACGTCCCCTTCGAAGTAGCCGGGGTTGTCCACCGCACAGAGGAAATGGATGGTGGTGGCCATATTGATCGCGGTCGCGGAGGTGTGCGGATTGACGGTGAGCTTCTGCGCACTCGCCATGGCTGCAATGCGCATGGACTCGGTCACACCGCCGGTCTTGGAGAGATCGGGCTGCACGAACTGCACTGCTCCATCCTCGAGGAGCGTGGCGAATTCATAGCGCGTGTAATGGTTCTCGCCGGCAGCCAGGGGCACTCGACCGAGCTTTGCCGCGGCCGCATACGCCCGGCGGTCTTGGGGGGGAAACGGCTCCTCCAGCCAGCCAACCCCACACTCTTCAAACGCGGGCATGACGCGCCGCACATCGTCCAGGGAGTAAGCCGTGTTCGCATCGGTCAGGATATCGATCGCGTCGCCGACGGCCGTGCGAACGGCACGCAGCCTGGCGATGTCGCGCGCAGGGGTGTCGCCCATGCGCAACTTGAGCGCGCGATACCCGTCGGCGACATGCCGCAGCGCTTCTTCAGCCAGCAGCGCCGGCTCCTGCCATCCGAGGGCGATGCCCCCGGCATAGGCCTTGATGGGCTTGCTGGCGCCGCCCAGGAGCTTGTAGAGCGGCAGGCCGGTTGCCTGGCACTTGAGATCCCACAGGGCAATGTCGATGCCCGACAACGCGAGCGCGGCAGCAGCGCCCATGCCGTGGCTTGCCAGCTGCATCTTGTACACGCGCGCCCACACGCCCGAGACATCATGGGCATCGAATCCCACGACGAGTTCCTTCATCGTCGTGTCGATCAGCCTGGCAACAGCGCCGGGGCAGCGGCCGTGGTGGGCCTCGCCCCAGCCGACGTGTCCCTCGTCCGTCTCGACGCGCACCAGGACCGAGTCGCGCTTGACGCTGCGGCCGATGCCCAGGCGTACGGATTTGTCTGCTGGCACGGGAAACGAGATGGGAACGGCGCGAAGATCGGCGATACGCATGGCAAGGCTCCTGCCTGGATTATTGGAAGACCTGGGGGTTGACGACGTTCGAAGGACGCTCGCCGCGAAGCAGCGCGAGCACGGTAGCCGTGGCGCCTTCGCTCATCGCCCGCATGCTGGTGCCGGTGATCCCGGCGATGTGCGGGGTCAGGAGCAGGTTGGGCGCGGCGAACACGGCCTCCTGGCCAGTGAGCGGTTGCTTGTCGTGCACGTCCAGTGCGGCCCCGCCGAGCCGGCCTGCGCGCAAGGCGTCCACCAGCGCCGCCGTCTCTACCACCGGTCCTCGCGACACGTTGATGATCAACGCAGTGGGCTTCATGCTGGCGAGCATTTCTGCGCTGACGAGCCCTCGCGTCTGATCGTTGAGCGGGCAACAGAGAACGACGACGTCGGACTCACGAAAGAGCGTATGTCGGTCTACCGCCTCCACGCCAGGCGGAAGCGTTTCCGGCCGCCGTGCGAGCCCCAGCACCCGCATTCCGAGTGCGGACGCCGCATGGGCCAGGCGGGAGCCGATCGCGCCGACGCCCACGATGCCGCATACGCTGCGGCCAAGTTCTGCTGACCCGTCGGCCAGCGGACGGGCCTGTGCCCATCCTTCGGTGCGCAGTTGCCTGTCGATGCCCGCGAGGTTGCGGCGCAGGTGCAGCATGGCAGCCAGGCAGTACTCCACCACCGCCTGCGTGTTCGAGCCCGGCAGGTTGGCAACCGGAATGCCTTTTGCGGTCGCTGCCTCCACGGGGATCATGTCCAGGCCGACGCCGTGGCGCACCACGGCGCGCAGACGCGGTGCGTGATCGAATATCGTGGGGGCGAGCTGTGCCCGCACGACCACCGCGTCGGCATCGGCGATCAGCCGCGCCAGGGTCGGTGCGCTGGTATCCGGCGCGAGAACCACCTCGCAGTGCTGCGCCAGGACCGGTTGCAGATCTGGATGGATGGGGTTGGTCAAGAGGACGCGTGGTTTAGCGGTCAAGAAACGGTTCTCCCTGCAGGATGGGGTTGCGCAGGCGCCCGAAGCCCTGCACCTCGACGGTGACGGTGCTCCCTGGTCGCAGCCACCCCGGAGGCTGGTGCATGGCAGCGACCCCGGCCGGGGTCCCGGTGGCGATCACGTCGCCGGGGTCCAGGGGCATGCGATGGGAGATGAACGAGATCAGTTGAGCGATGCGAAAGATCATGGTGGCCGTCGATCCGTCCTGCAGTGGCCGGCCGTCGACGTCCAGCCGCACACTGAGCGCGTACGGATTGGCGACTTCATCGGGCGTCGCCAACCAGGGTCCGAGCGGCGCCGATGCCGGCAGGTTCTTGCCGCGCACGAAGTTCGCGCCGTCTCCCCGGATCAAGTCGCTGCCGCTGACGTCGTTGTGGGCGGTATAGCCGGCGACATGGCGCATTGCCTCTTCGGCCGATACACGTAGCGCGCGACGGCCGATCACAACGGCAAGCTCTGCCTCATAGCCGACATTGCCTACGTCAGGGGGAATCAGGATCGGCTCGTCGGGCCCGATCACGGTACTGCCGGAGCGCACGAAGGTGACGGGCTCCGCGGGCGGCTCCATCTTGCGTTCGGCCAACGCGTCGGTGAAGTTGAAGGCCGCTCCCACGATCTTGCCCGGTCGCAGTGGAGCGAGCAGCCGCAGGCCGCCGAGCGGGCGCAGGGATTCGGATGGCATCGGGTTGCCCAGCCGCTGTGTCCAGCGATCCAGCCCGTCTTCGACCATGGCCAGCAGACTCGGGACGCGGCAGCCCAGCAGCGAAACGCAAGCGGGATGGGACAGGTCGGCAACCTGGTCCCCCACGACCACGCCGACGCTGTCGCCATGCTCGCTGCGGAAAGTGACGAAGCGCACCGGTCAGCTCACCCGGTAGCGCTCAATGACCGACCGGTCCACCTCGATGCCCAGGCCGGCACCCGTGGGCACCTGCACCTTGCCATCGCGCTGGACGATCGGCTCGCGTGACAGCTGGTCGCGAAATGGGTTCTCGCATTGTTCGAACTCGAGCAGAGGCGGCATCGGACGAAAGCTGGGAGGCTGGTCAGGCAGTGCTGCAAGAAAGTGCAGCGTCGCGCTCAGGCCGATTGCCGATCCCCAGGCATGGGGAACGCATTCGACACCGTGGGCCATCGCCAGCGCGGCGATCTTGCGGCACTCGCTGATGCCGCCGGCCGCGCACACGTCCGGCTGGACGATGTCCATGGCCTTTCGCGCGACCAGGTCGCGAAAGCCCCAGCGGGTGAATTCGTTCTCTCCGCCTGCGACAGCCATGTCCAGTGCGCGAGTGACTTCGACATAGCCGTCCACGTCTTCGGGGGAGATGGGCTCTTCGAACCACTCGACATCGAGCTTCTCCAGTTCGCGGCCCAGGCGGATAGCTTGCGGGACGGTGAAGCAGTGGTTTGCATCGACCATCAGGCGCACGTTCGGCCCGATCGCCTCGCGCACGGCGGCCACCCGACGGATGTCGAGCTTGGGGTCGCCCAGGCCGATCTTCATCTTGATGGCCTGAAACCCCTGGCTCGCGAACTCTTGTGCCTCTTCCACGGCCTCTTCGATCAGGCGGTTCATGTCGATGAAGTACAGACCTGTCGCATAAGCGGTGACCTCGGTCCGGTGTGCACCGCCAATCAGCTTGTGGATGGGCTTGTTGCACTCCTTGCCGATGATGTCCCACAGGGCGATGTCGATCCCGCTGATCGCGGAGATAGCCATGCCCGTGGTTCCGTAGTCCTTGATCCGGTTGTACAGGTCTTCCCAGATCACCTCGACATCGAAGGCGTCGCGCCCAATGACCCGAGGGGCGAACTGCGTGTCGATGAATGCCTTGGCCACCGCCGAGGGTCCGTAGCACTCGCCCCAGCCCACGATGCCATCGGCGGTCTCGATCTCCACGATGCAGGAGCCCCGCGTTTTATACAGCCAGCCCCGCGATGACGTGAACGGCCGCTGCACGGGCGCAGCCACCACGTGGCAGGTTACTTTCTTGATGACTGAAGTCATGTTGTCCTTACTTCTTTTCGGCGACGAAGACCTTCTTGCCGACTTCGTCCAATGATTTCTGCACGTTGGTGATCTCGCGGCTGAGCGCTGCTCCAGTGGTTTCGTCGACCACGGCGCCGCCTTGCTCGGCCCACGCCCTGAACTTGGCGCTCTGAATAGCCTTGCCGAAGATCGCGGTGAGGCGCTCGCGTACCGGAGCCGGCGTGTTCGCCGGCGCAACGATGTAGGCCATCTGGACGAGTGGCCCGTACGGAAATACGTCCAGCCCTTTTTCCTTGAACGTCGGCACATCCGGCAGCGCCTTCAGGCGCTCGGTTGCGAAGACGGCGATGGGCTTGATGAGCCCGGCGTCGATCTGGCCCTTGCTCTCCGAGGGCTTGAGCACCGCAGCGTCGAGCTGCTTGCCCGCCAGATCGGTGACCACCTTCGAACCGCCGGTGTAGGGAACGGCAATGATGTCCACCCCTGCTGCGCGGCCGGACATGACGGCGAAGATGTGATTGAGGTTGTTGTTGCCTGGCGTCCCGATGGACACTTTCCCCGGATTCTTCTTGAGGTGGGCGATGAAGCCGTCCAGGTTGGCATAGGGCGCATTCGCAGGCACGAGCAGCACGAGGGGGTCGAGCGTCACACGTGCAATGGCTGCGAACTGCTCGTTCTTCAGCGGAGTCAGACCCTGCGCGATCAAGGCCAGGGTCGAACTCGTACCCATGCCGATGGTGTATCCGTCAGCCTCTGCATTCGCGACCTTGGTCATGCCGATCGAACCCGTTGCACCGGGGACGTTCTCAACGATCACCTTGACGCCCTGTTCCGCTGCGAGCTGGGCAAGCTGGCGCGCTGCGATGTCGTTGGAGCCGCCGGCATTCCAGGGCACCACAAAGCGGATTTCCCTGGCGGGGAAGTTTTCGTTGGCGACCGCAGAGAGGCCTGTCAGACCCAGGGCGGCGGCGGCGACCAGCTGCGTGGCGAGCGTCGCCAAGGGGAATCGGAATGTCACGTGATGTCTCCTGTTAGGTGCAAGGAGCCGTGATGTTATAACAAAGAACGTTAGCGCGCAAAGTGCCTGCCGGCATGCCCCGGCGGGAGCTCTTGCGGTGAGGGTTGACGCTCTTGCTTTAGCTGAGAGAGGCGCGCTCTCGCAGCATGGCTGCGATATCGCTGCAGGCGCTTTCGATGTCCGCCCGCACGGCCGCCGCTGCCGCTTCGGGGCGGCCGTTGCGCAACGCAGCGATGGTTTCGATGTGATGCTGGTAACGCTTGAGCGACGGGACGTTGTGCGGCAAGGCCAGGGTCAGCGTCGGTGCGCACCGCAGCCACACACTCTCGATCATCTCTTCGAGTATGGGCATCCGGCACATTTCATAGATGCTGAAATGGAACAGGTAGTGGGCCTTGAGATACTCATCGGTTCGGCTTTCCTCGGCGTGGCGCTTCATCTCGTTGAGCAGCTGCTCCACGGCGTCCACTTGCTGCGTCTGCGCGTTGAGCGCTGCATGCGCTGCCGCCACAGGTTCGAGGCTGCCGCGGATGATCATCAGCTGCTCGAATTGCTCGGCCTTCAGTAGTGGCACGACCGCCGCGCCGGCCGGACCGAGCCCTCCGCGTGCAAGAGCCTTTTCAGCAATCAACCGGTTCACCGCATCGCGCACTGGCGTGAGGCTGATCCCCAGGCTATCGGCGATCTGCCGCAGGACCAGCCGCTCGCCAGGTGCGAAGCGGCCCGCCATCAACGCGCCCTTGAGTTCCACATATGCGCGGTCCCACAGCGTGCTGCGCTCGATCGATTGGAGTCGGAGAACATTCATGTCGAGGATTGTTGCGGTTACGGGAAAGCGCGCCGGTCACCGTCCGAGCGAGGCCTTTGCGATGCCGCGCCAGTTGCTCGTGGCCAGGGGCGAGAGGTGGTGCACGTTTTTGTTATAACATAAGTTCGCGCCTGGCAGGCGCACGTGATCAACCGCGATCATCTCCTGCCAGTCAGCATTGCATAGCCAGCACGCCGTGATTCAACTCACACATGGATTCACGGTTGCGAACGCGCCTATCCACCTAGTTGTACTTAAGTGATTTTCGCAACGCGCGCTCCAGAACCGATGCTTTACTTGTTGTTACCGGCTCAGCCGGAATAGCAATTCACAAACCAACTTCTGGAACATCCGATGAACAAGACTCTTGCAGTCGCCGCCGCTATCGCAGCCCTTTTCGCAGCCACCCATGCCGGCGCCGCAACCTCCTCCGGCACCCTCACCGTCACCGGCACGATCGAAAGCTCGATCAACCTGACAGTGGAATCCGCAGGCGGCACGACATCGGGCACCGGCACGGCCGCCGCCACCAGCGCCCTGGGCACTATCAGCAAGTACGGCTCGGCGCCGACCGGCTTCACGCTGGCCCGCGGCGCTTCCAACTGGACGCTGTCGTCGACGATCGGCGTCAAGGTCGAAAAGGCCAACCTCACCAGCACCGACTACACCCTGACCGCGCAGCTGGGCTCGGCGCCCGCCAGCGGCCTGGCCTGGAAGCTCAATGGCAGCACGTTGAGCGATTCGGCAGCGACCACGCTCACCTCTACCGGCACCTACGCATCCACCGGTTCCTATTCGTGGGACGTCGTGGTGGCTGACTCGTCGGCATCGGCTGCCATCGACAACGCGATCAACTTCACCGCGACTTCCAACTAAGACCCTGCGGACGCAGCCTCTGCGTCTGCACTCTCCCCAACCCCGTGCCTTCCCCAATTTTCTTCGCCTGCGTGCTGGCGGCGGCAGTTCTGCTGCCGTCACTCGCAGGCGCAGCAGCTCCGGCCGCGCCGCTGGTGCTGCAGATCGTCGCGCTTGAAAGCAGGCAGACCAGCCTGCCGCGAGGAGACGTCTTTGTCGATGTCGGCGCTGTCAGCGCAGCCTATGGCCGCAAGTCCGCGCCCATCAAGCTTGCGCAACGTGTCGGCCTGCGGCTCGAAGGCTCGGCTGCGACCGCCCGCGTGTCGGTGGCGCTCGACAGCGAAACGCCTGGCGTGTCGGTGCTGGTGGACGGCATGCCCATCACCACGATTGCCCGAATGATCGACCCCGCGCACCGCATGGGCGCCACGGTCGTGCACCGCATCGAAATCACGATCCCTGCCCATGTTTCTGCCGGCAACTTCCTGTCCAACCTGCAGTGGCTCGCCGAGACCGACTGACACCCCCAAGACTCACATGACTTCCCAAGCCGCCCGCTGGGCCTTCGCCTTGCTCACCCTCTTTGCGAGCACTGCGATGCACGCACAGTCGCTCATCCTGCGGCCTGCCGTCGTGCCGCTGGCGGGTCAACCCGGCCAGGGCGTCACGCAGGAACTCACCCTGCAAAACGAATCGGACACCGCCCTGGACTTTCGCCTGGAGGCGCAGGATGTGATCGTGCGCAACGGCGCGCGGGTGTTCGTCGAAGCCGGAAAGCTCGCCGACAGCATCGCGGCCAGCGCTGCATTCACCCCCCGGCAAGTCACCGTGCCGGCGCACTCCAGCGTGCGCGTGAGCGTGACCTTCACACTTCCGGCTGCCGTGCAGCACCGCGCGGTGATTGCGGTGTTTCGCGGCACGAGCAAGGTGCGCACGGGCTCTGGCAACGCCACGCTGTCGCTGGGCACGCTGTTCACCTTCAGCCTGTCCGACCGCGTGTCGGTGGCGGCCCAGCCGCTGCAGGCCAGGCCCCCGACCGCGCAATCGATGCTCGTGCTCGCCGCACACATGGTCAACAACGGCAGCGAGCCGGTCGTGCCAACGGGCATGGCCGTGCTGCTCGATGCATCCGGGCGCATGGTGGGCAAGTCCGCATTCAAACCGCACCGGCTCCTGCCCGGTGAAGCGGGCGACCTGCGCGCCGACTACGCAGGAGATCTTCCCACCGGCGCCTACCGCGCCATCGCAACTTTCGACATCGCCGGCAAGCCCCTGACGCTCGACGGAACACTGCAGGTTCCGTGAGGCTGCGTCTGCTACCCGCGCTGCTGGCGCTCGAGCTGGCAAGCGCGCTGGCGCAGGCGGCCGAAGTGCGCGTCACCGCGCGCGAAACCGTGCAGCTCGACTTTCCGGGTGCGGTCGCCGCATTCGCGGTGGACCCCTCCACGGCCGAAGTTTCGCTGGCCGATGGCCGCCTGCAGGTGCGCGGGCGCCGGGCCGGCCAGACCATGGTGAGCGTGGTGATGCCCACCGGCGTCGAAACGCTCACGATTCTGGTCGATCCCTCGCTGTCCTTTCTCGCAGCCCAGCATGCCGCCGGCGCGCGCAACGCAACCATTGCGGATGTGAGCTACGACACCGGCTTGCGTCGCTTTTCCACCGGCGTATCGGCCAACTTTGAAGACGGCGAGCGCAAGGCGCGCCTTCGCCTGGAGGCCGTGCGCCAGGATCGCCCGGAATACGCCGGGCGCACCTGGTCGCTGCCCTACGCCAGCGTTGCCATTGAAACGCCGCGCAGCCGGCTGGTGCTGCTCGACGAGTTCGTGCAGGCCTCGCCGCTCACCATCGACGGCGCGACGGTGCGCGGGGTGCATCTGTATCAAAGCCCGTTCGAGCTGCACGCGGGAACCGTCTCGCGCTCGCCGCTGGACGACGTGCTGTTTGCGCAGAACGGCGACCGCGTGGCCTCGGCCGCGTGGCGCACCAAAACCGGCTCGCTCACCCTGACGCCGCGGGCCGTCTGGCTGCCCGACAGCGGCACGAAGATACCTGGTGTGATCGCGCTGGAAGCCGCGCGCGGCGAGGCGGACGATGCGCTGCAGATTCGCGGCGAACTCGCCTGGAGCCACCGGTTCGCAGCCGCTGTCGATATCGACTACCGCACGGTGCAGCGGCAGGCCTGGCTCAAGGCGGCCCTGCGCCCCGCCGGTTTCGCTGCGTTGAGCATGGCCCGCACCGCCGGCAGCTACGCTGAAGGCGCGTGGAACGAACAGCTCAGCGATCGCGCGAGCGTCACGCTGTCCGGCTCGGCGAGCCGTCTGGACGTGGGCGGGCGCCATCCGCAGGCAGCTTCCGGTCGCATCGACATGCGCTACCAGGCCACGCAGAGCCTGGGCTTCAACGCCGCTGCATCCGCCGGAAGCTTTCGCGATGCAGCCCAGTCGCTTAGGCGCACGACCTTGTCGCTGGGCACGATCTACGAACAGCCGAACTGGAGCGCTGCTGCGACCTATCGCTTTCAGCGCACATCTGCTGCGCAGCGAGGCGGCCACGGCGGGCGCGTGTCGCTGCGCGCAAGCCAGGGCGGCTGGCGCGCCAATGTGTTCGCCGATGCGCAGCAGCAGGCGCCCACCATCGACCTGGTGCTGCGCGACCGCGCCGATCTGTCGCGCGCTGCCACCGAACTGGGCTTGGCTTCCGCAACACCCGACGATCTCATCCGCCAGCTGCGCGGCAACAGCGCACTGCTCACCGCGCGCGGCGTGACGCTCGGCGCACTCAACCTGTCGCCGATGCGTGTTCAAGCGGGGCTGGACCTGTCATGGCGCGCCGCGGCCGGCAAGCCCGAGTTCGGCGTGCGTGTGGTCGGCGATCGCGCCGAAGCGGTGGCCAGCGGACGCACATCGTTTGTCGCAAGCGCGTTCGCCAAATGGCAGATCGGGCGCGACACGGAGATGTCGGTCACCTATTCGCGCTGGAACGCGCGCCTGCCGGTCACAGGCTCCGAGAGCCGGGGCTCGGTGCTGTTGACGCTGCGCACCACGTTCGGCGCGCCGTCGTGGCCAGGCTCGGGCTCTCGCCCGATCTCTGGCGTCGTCATGCGGGACGGCGATGCAGCCGATGCGCCGCTGCAGGGCGTCGATGTGGTGCTTGACCGGGGCCGCCGAACGCAGACCGACGCGCAAGGCCGCTTCGTGTTCGAGTCGCCAGGACCGGGCGCGCACCGCGTGGAAGCGCAGCTGCCGCAGGGACGCCCGGCCTATTTCACATCGCCATCGGTCGTGACCCTCACGCCGGGCAGCGATGCACGCTTTTCGATGAGCTTTGCCGCGTCGCGCCTGAGCGGCGTGGTGCAAAACGATGCGGGCTCGCCGCTGGCCGGCGTCACCGTGCGCGCAGAAGGCGCGATGGACACGAGCACCGTCACCGACTCCAGCGGCGCCTACCGTTTTTCGACGCCTGCCGGTGTGGTGCGTATCTCGCTCGTGCCGGAATCGCTGCCGGCCGGTCACGACCTTTCGCAACTCACCACGCAGGAGCGCAGCGTGACGCAGGACTCACCTGCGACGGCGGACTTTTCGGTGCGGGCGCAACGCGCCATCCAGGGCACGGTGAGCGGCGCAGCGGCAAGACCCGTCACGATCACCATTCCCGAAATCCAGCGCAGCGCGCAGGTCGATGCAACAGGCCAGTTCACGCTGCGCAGCCTGCCGGCGGGCGCGCTGACACTCATCCTGCGAAGCGACCAGCGCGAATCGCGCAACGTCATCACGCTGGCGCCGGAGCCTGGCGTGACCAGGGTGCAATTGGCCGCGCCCTGACGAGCGGGGGAGCTGGGCAACGCCGGCGTAAACCGATAGTCCTGTGCTGGCACTCGGCTGGCGGGAGATGTCTGATAAGGGGCGTGAAGCAGACATCACGCTGAGACTGCGGCTGGTAGATTCCTTCAGGTCGGATGCAGCGTCACTGAATGACCGCATTAGACTGACCGCCGTCGCTCAATCTCGCCGGCCGACTGACCGCGGTTGCCGGTACCTGACATTGGCGGAGCTGTGGAGCGAAAGGTCGCTGCTGGCCGAAAGGCGCCCACGGCCGATCAAGGCGAAATATGCCCGTAGATGCGAGAACTCGATGTCGAACAGGCACATGGTCGGGCGCGCGCAAACGAGGCGACCGTTTTGTTGATCGAGGTGATGTCTACTTGATGGTCGAGTCTTTGGCTGACCATTCCGAAAACGAGCGGTGAATGTGGCTGTGAGCCTGCCAAATCCCCTGCCTTGCGGGGGTACGGATCACATCGTGGCCATCCATCTTGTTCAGCCACTCCCTTTCTCCCCAATTGCACCAGACGAGGACTTGGCGCGTTTCGGTGAGGTAATGGCGAAGAAGATCCGCGCGGACATAGAGGAGGCTGTGTCGATTTCCCTTCCATCCGTGGCCCGCTTCGCGGTAGAGACTTCCAGGATTACCCGCCGCATCATAGAAGTCGATTTCTCGATTCTTGCTCGCCAGACCAAGGCGCTGGATCAATTTCGGCGCAGGGAGGTCAAAGCCCGAGAACTCGTTCTGCGACGAATGGTACGACTCCCAGCCAAATTGGATGGAAGGAACCTCGATGCGAATGCCTGGCACATGCCGCATTTCATATGTTGGTTCGAGGAATCGTACATTCGAACGCTCTGAATCCACTCCATCTTTGGAGACCAACTTGATCGTGAGGGTTTGTGCTGGCGCGTTGCGCTTCTTGTAGACCCGCTCGTAGCTGTCAAAGGCCTCGACAGTTTGTCGGTGGTACGTTCCGTCCCGCTGGCGTAGTCGTCGTACATAGTTCTGGCGGCGCCCAGCCTCGCCGGCGTAGAGGTAAGTCTCGGTCGCCCCCCCGGGAATCGCGTTGTTACCCGGGTACTCAATCGCGAGAAACTTCGAGCGGAGGGTCTGCACATCTTTGCGCGCGATGAACAGGCCTCGCAGAAACGCAAAGAGATCGCGATCGGTACTCTCGTCAAGGCCGCGGACGAAGCCTCCAACAAGAACCCATTCACCCGGATGCCCATTGATTTCGGGAACAACGAGCAGTGAATTCCAGCTCGGTGTGAAGCCACCTCCGACCCACGCGTCGGTATCTCCTGCCCAGTCACCAAATAGGTCGGGGATCGGCGGCGTCCATTGGGGTGGGCGCTTGGGGAAACTTGGATCCAGCCCGCAGTCGGACGTCCTCTCGCCGAGACGCCAATCCGGCAGCTTCCCCGCAGCCTCGCGCTCACCCCACATTTCGAAGTATGCGATCCACGAATACTTTTTGCCGTACCGGTCCACCTTGTCCTGGTCACGTGCATTCCAGGAGGTGTTTCCGATTTCGCGATCCGCATTCTTAAAGCGCTCCTCGCGATACCCCAGGTCGTACATCCGACGTCTGATCTTCGCGTGAACCTGCACGTAGCCCGGATGCTTGTCGTCGTAGTTCGCGCGTTGAGGGATCAAGCGCCCAATCGTGTAGTTGCCGAAGTCCATGTGGATCGCGTGCCCGATGGCGTCGTCCACCTTCGGATCAGGTGTGCCGTTGCTTGTGAAAGTCGAAGGGGTGTTCGGATAGGGCGTGGCGAGATTGCGGCTTGCGGTTTTCGGCAGTGCGACGCATTTCGCGCGCTGCGCCATCTCGATTATCCCCAGCGCGTAGTCTCGCATCAGGGTGTGGTGGGTCGCATACTTCGCACCGGGCGCGAACATCTTGCGGTAAAGCGTCTTTGCGAGCGTCCCGAGCACAGGTCGAAACGTCGCGGCGTTCTCAGAGTCCACCAGCGACAAGGTTGTTCCGTAGGCGGCCGCTAGCATCCGTTCCGGCAAATACGGGTCATTGAACGCAAGGCTCGTCTCAAGGTGGGTGAAAAGCACATCGGGAAACCGCTCGCCGATGAATACGAGCGCCTTGGTCGCAATATCGCGATCAGCGCGGTCGACGGTCGTAAGGACGAGCGAGAGCAGGATGACAAGCTCCTTCGCGGACTGCGCCGTCATGTTCGCCGTGCTCAGCTTCTCTGCCCACGTCAGCAGCCTGTGAATAGTGGGCGATGCATACCGCCGTCGAAGGTATTCGGACCACTGTAGATCCCGATCGGGCATCGGAAAGCGTGCTAGAAAGTCATACAAGCGCTGGGCGTGGAACGGGTGCTTCGGTTTGGTCGAGACGGCGGCCAGCGCGTCAACCATTCGGTCCCATGCTTGGGCCCCGGCGTTCAGATAATGATTGATAACAGCCCGTGTTCCCTCGGTAAAGGCCGCCGGATCGCGCCAAAACATCCCTTCGATGAACGGGTCGAAGTAGGCATCCAGATCCTGCGCCCCTTTGGGTAGCACGAAGAACAACTCACGCTCTTTGGCCGGCAGCCGCGTGCCCACACGCTCCGGAAATTCGGTGATCAGTGCCTGCGCCCAGCCTGGCTCTGCGTACTCTCGCTGGTACCGGCTCGCCAACCGAAAGATTCGGGCGAGCGGCGACTTGGCCGAGAAGCTCCGCCTGATCGTGGTCGCCGAGGACACGTCGAGGTGCGTCTTCAGCAAGTGCCGCGCAACCAAATGGTCGCTGAATCGCTGGTAAGGCAGGCGGAAGACGACGCGGGATTTGAACTCGGATTGGGACGAGTACCAAATCGCGTCTTCCTCGATCAGGCCATTCGTGCGCAGTGCCTCAAGAAGTTGGCGTCGCTGCGCCGGCTTCAGTGCCGGGAAATTTGCCGCGATGATGCGGTCCGCCTCGGCGGGGCGAACATAGCCGCGCAAGTTGATCGCCATACATGGCGCGAATCCGGCGAGGCGCCTGTCGGCGATTTGATCACTTCCCTTCAGCAGGAACCAGCATCCCTTAGCGTTCAGGCCGAATTCATTCTCGATCGGCTCGCCGACGCGCTTAACGAACGATTCGAGCACGAAGGTCATCCCCTTTTGTCCGGAGGCAATCCCAGCGAATCCCTTGGCCAACTTCTTGCCGCTGAGGTTCTGCAGCGACTGGCAGATCAACTTCAGCGTGAGGGGCCGCGAGAACTCGCGGTCAAGCAGCGGCACCTCGGGCAGCGGAAGGCTGTAATACTCGAAGAAGGCAGCCTGGGCATCGAACTCCTGATCGTCGAATCCAAGGTGCGTCACCTTGTGGACCTTGTCCAAGTCTTTCTGCTCGATCGCAATTGACTCGAATGGTGTCCGGCACGTGACAACCAACCCGACACTTGGGCGCGATGCAACGAGCGATTGAAGGGTGCTTACAGCTTCGCGCCACTCCCGCCGACGTCCTTCGTTGACGCCATCCACGATGACGATCGCACGCTCCCCTCGCTCTTCAGCCACCGCCTGAAGTTGGTCGAAAATCTCGTCTTCACTGCACCCTGCTTCGATCCGACCGCAAATCTCGGCGACGACACACCCTTCGAAGTTCTTGGCCAGGACCAGGACGGTGGCTTGACCTCGCGCGATCCGCATCTGGGTGACGTCACACAGCAAGTGCGTTTTGCCCGTTCCCCACTCGCCACTGACCAGCAGTAGCGGGTCGAAGAGGACCTTGAACGCCGCGCTCTGAACGAATTCTCTTTCGTCTCGCACGACGCCTAAACACCGTCCAATGGAGTTCATGTTGCTGCGGACGGTATTGCGGTCGGAGGAGTAGCCACCATCGCCGGTACTCGGCGGTAGCTTCGCTTCCTCGGCAAGCCAGTGATCCATATCAGCTTCAAGATCGGACTGAAGGCGCCCAAGCTGCTCAAACCACTCCTCCGCCGCCCGCGCATCCCGCGCCCGCAGTCGGCCCATGATGGATGGCAACAGTTTGCGTGCCTGGTCCGTCAGCGTTTGAATCGTGTCGCGCCGCTGACTGCAGTTCTTGGCGCTGTCCCAGGCCAGCGAGAACTCATTCAGGACACCTTCAAACCGCGCGAGCGCCCCCGCGCCGCAAGCGACGTTCTCAATGGCAGTGAAGAGTGATTCGATCCGGAGGTTCGGCGCGTTCGGATCAACGCCTGGTGTGTAGCGCTGTCCAGCTTGCTTGATCTGGTCCTTGGAGAGACTCGTCAGGGCTGTCAGGAAAGAATCGTGAAGCGACGACATGCCAATACTTTAAGGGAGAGCAGTTCTCATCGGCCACCCCGCCCTCGGCGTGTGTGGTCTGCCATTCATGGAGAACCTGCAGCGAGACGCGGTGCCGTTTGCAACACCCACACCTCTTGCCGCGAGACCAAGGTCATTGGCGCGGCTGGAAGGGGGACTCACTGCCGGCATCGCCGCCGTGACCGGTAGCTCGGCGTCTTCCGGCGACAGACCGCAACCGCTGCAAAGCAGTCGTTCTGGCTGGGGCCGCCAGGAGCGGCAGCCAAAGGACGTTGACGCCCCAGTTACGACCGAGCAGAAGTCTGCTCCCGGCCATGCGAGGACGGCAGCAGATACCTTGAGGACAGACCAAGTAGCTGCCTGTCGATTCCAGCGAGATTCGATCGTCGTAGCAGTACAGCGGCCCTGACGCGCATACGGAGGTGCTTTGTCCAAGCCAACTGAGAAGGTCAAGGGTCCGGCGTCCTATTTCCCCTCGATCGAGACGAAATACGGAAAGCCGGTCGAGCATTGGTTCAAGACCCTGAGGCACGCTGGCGATCTCGAGCATATGGAAGTAGTCCAGCTTCTGAAGTCAGAGCACGGTCTCGGGCACGGTCATGCGAATGCGTTGGTGGCCTATCACCTGGCCAAACGCTAGGCGCTGTTTCAACGGTGAAGGCAATTCCCGGTCTCCCGGGCCGCATGCCAATCCTACAATCTTGCCTGGATGATCAGGTTGTCCAGCCCTCTGCCCGCGCAGGTCAGCGTCGAGGCCTTTGACGCCATCCACGACGATGTGGACTGCTGGCGTGATTGTGTGTCTTCCATCGCCGCAACCCACGCGTCGGCGCCCGTGACACCGGTGACTCAGGGCACCGTGCTGGTTGGGCTGATCGGCAACGAATCGGTCGTGAAGCTTTACCCGCCATTTCTGCGTGACCACTTCGAGTTCGAAGCAGCCGCGCTGGAGAGGGTGTACGACCGCTTGAGCGTTCCCACACCCAGGCTCATTGCGCAGGGCGAGCGCGATGGTTGGCCCTACCTGCTCATGACCCAGCTTGCAGGCGAACCCTTGACCCGGTATTGGCCCGGCCTGAGCGAGAAGGCGAAATGCGATGTGCTGCGGGCCATCGGACGCGTTGCGGCCGAAGTGCACGCGCTGCCAACGGTCGGCCTTGTCGGGCTTGCGCCGGAGTGGGGGACCTTTTTGCAGCGCCAGCGCGCGGCCTGCAGGCGGCGGCAGGAGAACACGGGTTTGCCATCACATCTCGTGGAGCAACTCGATGCGTTTCTGGGCGGTGATGTACCCCAAGGCGCGGGGGTTGTCCTTACCGGCGAGTACACGCCAATGAACCTCATGTACGCGGGCGGCCTGGCAGGCATGTTCGACTTCGGGGACGGGCTCATCGGACCTGCGGAATACGACTGGCTGGGTCCATTGTGTTTTCTGGCAGCGGGGCACCGCAATCGCCAGGAGGCATTCTTTGCCGGCTACGGTGTGCAGCCCGATGCCGCATGGAGAGAGCGCCTGCTGCGAATGTTGCTGCTTCATCGCTACAGCAATCTCAGGGCGCAGATTGCCGTGAGCGGATGGGATTGCGCACAGCGCTTCGAGGAAGTCGCCGCGTTCATCTGGCCGTGAGCTTGCCGTTCCGTAGGGAACGGGCAAGACGCTGGTCGTTTGGGACGGGACTTGTCGCGAGCAGGACCAGGGGATGCGCGGCGGGCCCGCGCGAGATCCTTCGCGGGGATGTATGAGTACATCGGAGAAGCTTGCAGCATCACTTCTTCTCCAGGATGACCTGGAAGCCTCCGAAGATCATGCGCTGGCCGTCGAACGGCATGTCTTTCATGTCCTTCATGCGCGGGTCGTCCATGAACTTCTTCATGCCGTCGTCCCGCACGGCCTTGGATGGCCAGCTGATCCACGAGAGCACAACGGTTTCGTCGTCGTTGCGGTTCACGGCCATCGCGAACGACGTCACTTTGCCTTCCGGCACGTCGTCGCCCCAGCACTCTACGATCTCCAGCGCACCCAGGTCCTTGAAGACCTGCGCAGCCACTTCGGCGTGCTGCAGGTAAGAGTCCTTCTTCGCGGTGGGCACTGCGATCACGAAACCGTCAACGTAGTTCATCGATATTCTCCTGTTGAGCGACGCGCACGGAGTTGCGCGCCTGTAAGTACGACGAACGAGACCGGAGAGTTTCGACATCGGGCATGGCGCAAGCTCGCCCTCATCAGCTCAACCAAAGCTGGAAGGACGGCCGTAAGACCGAAAGCACGCGTAGCGCATCGCGAGGTCTTCTCGTTCTGCTCACCGTCGAAACGATGAATCGCGCCTGCGCTTTGCCGGCTCCCGGGAAGCCGCCTGCCTCGTCAGGCCACCAGCCCGAGATATTCCTGTCGCGTCTGCGGCAGCACTGCGCCTACGAGTTGCTCGTAGGACGTGCGATGGCTGGCCAGCATGCGTGCCGATGCCACGGACTTCGACCGGCAATACCAGTGGCAGGTGTGCTGCATCAGGAGCATTTCGGCGAGGATGGCGAAGGCGCGGTCCTTCGGGGAGGCGTCCTGTTCTTCGATGGCACGGCAGATGCCGCGGGCGTGCACGCGTAGCGCCTCGCGCATGTCGAAGGACCTGTCGAGCGCGGGCGAGATGGGCAGCCAGATCGGGAACTTGCTCACGCGCGTGGCCGTAGGCTCGACGCCCGCGAAGTCCTCCGCGACCTTGCGGACCTGCCGGCACAGGACGTCCTCGGTCCCGCGCAGCACGTACCAGACCTGCTCGCTGCGACCGGGTTCCGATTCGCCCAGGGCGCGCGCGTAGCCCTGCGAGAGCGTCTCGATGTTCTTTTCGATGTCGTGGCCGGACAGGTAGCGGGTCAGGATGGCGATGCGCCGTCGCTGCTGCCTGGCCCTCGCAATCCACAAGGCGGCCAGCGCAACAGGCAGGAGAAGAAGGAAATCCACCGGCCGATGGTACACAGGCCCTGACGGGAAGGGCCGACCGGGGTTGAAAGGAGCGGTAGAGCATCTCGGATCGTTCGAAAGATTGACCAGAGTGCAATCGCGTCCACCACGAGTGGAGCCCTCCATAATCAAAGACCGCCCCCCGCTTGTTCGAGATGCCTACCTTCGTCATGGATAAATCTTTGCTGCAACAGCAAGTGTTGAAACAACTCGCCCAAGACTTGCTGCAAGCCGAAGCGGCAGTGCGGGCGGCCCATGAAGCGGCGACACACGAAGAGAACATCGCCGAAAACAAATACGACACATTGGGACTCGAAGCCGCCTACCTGGCCACCGGCCTGGTTCGGCGCGCCGAAGCCATCCGTCAGGCGCTGGCCAACTGGCGCCAATTTCGCCCGCTTCCCTACGACGCTGCAAAAGGCATACAGCTGGGCGCGCTGGTTTGCCTGGTCGATTTGGGCGACAGGCAGCAATACATCTTTCTCGGTCCGGATGGAGGCAGCATGAAGTTGGTCAGCGGCACCCAGCTTGTTCAGGTCATCAGCAGCGAAGCCCCATTGGGTAAAGCCATGCTGGGCAAATGCGAGGGCGATGAGGTGTCGCTACAGGTCGCTCCACTCCGACAGCAGTTTGAGGTGCTGCGGGTTCAATGAGCCGGTCTGGAGGGGCGGGGGCTGGGCTTACGCCAGGTTCAACGCAATCTCGTCCGCCGCCCGCCGCAGGTGCGGCAAGTAGAAGTCGATGGCTTCTCGCTTTTTGAAGCGCGCGGGATTGAAGCTGATCCCGGCAGCCGCAACGACCTTGCCTCGCCGGTCACGCACCGGGACTGACAGTCCGATGACGCCTTCGACGAGTTCTTCCACGACGAGGCTGTAGCCGTCGCGGCCCACAGCCTCGATTGCACGCATGAGTGCCGGAAGATCGGTGAGGGTGTTGGGCGTCAACTTCTTCACTGAGCTGCCTTTGAGAAGTTGCTGTCGCTGCTTCGGCTCGAGCGCCGACAGCAGCACGCGGCCGACGGAGGTGGCGTAGGCGGGCAGCCGGGTGCCGACGCCCATGCCACGGCTGAGGAAGTCGCGCCCCTGTACGCGCACGAGATACACCGCTTGCGTTCCGTCGAGGATGGAGAGCGAGCACAGCTCGTTGAGTTCCCGTGCGAGTTTCTCCAGCACGTCCTGCGCAGACCGGTAGATGGGAATCGAATTCAGGTAGACGAAGCCCAGGTCCAGCAGCTTGGGCGTGAGAGAGAAGCGACCGGCATCCAGCGTCGCGTAGCCGAGTTCCACCAGGGTCAGCAGCATGCGCCGCACCGTGGCGCGCGGCAGGTCCGCGTTCTGGGCGATCTCTGCGAGCGTTGCCGTCGGCCGCTGGGGCGCAAACGCGCGTATCACTTCCAGGCCCTTTGCAAAGGCCTCCACGAACTGGTCGTTGCGGCGCGGACCGGCACCAGCCGTTTCCTCGCTGTCCGTTGTCTGGCTTGACATGACTTTCCCCTCGTGCAAAGATAGATTCACTGAACGAACAGGTGTTCACTCAGTGAACACAAGCTTAGCATGAAACCTGCGGTGATGATGAAGAAGATCGGCCTTGTCGGCGGGATCACCTGGCACTCGACGATCGACTACTACCGGGAAATCAACCTGGAGACCGGCAGGCGGCTCGGGGGCGTGCGCAGTGCGGTCCTGGCGATCGAATCGCTGGACTTCGAAGAAATCACGAGGCTTGGTGCGCAGGAGCGCGATGACGAGGTCTTCGAGCGCTTCCTGGCCGCGACCGAGTCGCTCAGGCGATCTGGCGCTGATGTGATCGCGCTGTGCGCGAACACCGCCCATCGCCGCGCGGACCGGCTGGAAGAACGGCTGGGGCGCCCGCTGGTGCAGATCGGCGACGCGATCGGTGATGCCGTGCGTGCCGCAGGCTTGTCGAGGGTCGGGTTGCTGGGCACTGCCCGCACGATGACGGAGCCCTTCCTGCGGCAGCGGCTGGTCCGCACCCATGGCCTTGAGGTGCTGGTGCCCGGCGAGCCCATGTGCAGCGACATCGACCGCTTCATCTTCGGCGAGATGGCCGCGGGCGTGTTCTCGCAACAGGCGCGCGATGCGATCCTGCGCGCCAGCGAGGAACTCGTCGCGCGCGGGGCGCAAGGCGTCATCCTGGGCTGTACCGAACTACCCCTCCTGATGCGCGGCGTAGAGATGCATGTTCCGACTTTTGACACAACCCGCCTGCATGCCGTTTCCATCGTGGACGCGGCACTGGCCTGAGGAGACCTGCATGGAGGCGTTGGCGATCAATCTCGATCACCTGGGTACTGCGGTGGAGGATCTGGACGCGGGGCGGCTCGCATTCGAGAAGCTGGGTTTCAGCATGACGCCGCGAAGCCAGCATCGCGGCGCCGCGGTGCCCGGCGGCGCGGTAGAACTGTTCGGACAAGGCAACCACTGCGCAATGCTGGAGGAGGGCTATCTCGAAGTACTCGGAATCTTCGACCGCGCACTGCCGACTCCTGCGCAGCAATACCTCGACCGTTACGAGGGCCTGCACATCGTGGGTCTGCAGCCGGGGTCGATCGACCGGCTGCGTGCGCTGGCCCACAGCGGCGGCGCGCTCGATGCTCCGCGCGAGCTGGGACGGGAAGTGGACTTCGGGCCCCAGGGGCTGGAGCGGCGTCGCGCTGAATTCATCAACGTGAAATTCCGACCGGCCGTCTTTCCGGAAGCGACGTTTTTATACACGCAGCACCTCACTCCCGACGTGATCTGGCAGCCCCACCTGTTGACCCACCCGAACCAGGCGCAGTCGCTGCAATGCGCCTACGTCTGCGCGAGCGACGCACAAGGGTTGGCGGACAGGCTTGCCGGCGTGCTGCAGGTTCCTGCGCAGGCGCTGGGCCACGGGCTGATCGCATTCCATCTCGAGAGCAGCTCGCTTCGCATCGCGACCCCCCAGGCATGGGAGCGCATGTTCCCCGGAGCCACTGCGCCACGCGCGCCTCGGCCCGTGGGCATCGAGGTGCGCACCTCCTCACTTGAGGCCGCTGTCGACCAGCTCGATCGCAACGGCATTCCCTTCCAGCATTGCAAGGAGGGCGGAATCTATGTTCTTCCTGACTTCGCGTGCGGCAATGTCATCCACTTCACTGAAAGCCACTGAATCATGCGGATCCTGCTCAGCCTCGCTCTCCTTGTCTTTACGCAATTCGCGAATGCCGCGTTCCCCGACAAACCCATCCGTCTGGTCGTCCCGTGGCCGGCAGGCGGAGCATCGGACACGCTCGCGCGCATCGTGAGCACCGAAGCATCGAACATCCTCAAGCAGCCCATCGTCATCGACAACCGGGTCGGCGCCAGCGGCACCATCGGGACCGAATACGTCGCGCGCGAGAAGGCGGACGGCTACACCCTGCTGTGGGCGATTGCCAACCACACCACAAACCACGAGCTGTTCAAGGTGAAGTACGACCCGGTCAAGGACTTCACGCCGGTGGCCCAGATCGCGTCGTCGAGGTACTGGCTGCTGGTGGACCCGAGCTTGCCGGTCAAGACCGTGCCCGAGTTCTTCACCTGGCTCAAGGCATCGCGGCAAGCGGTGCCGTATGCATCGGCCGGAAACGGCACCCTGCAGCACCTGGGCATGGAGCTCCTGCTCGCCGAAAGCGGCGCGAAGATGGTCCACGTGCCTTACAAGGGCACGGCGCCGGTGATGACGGACATGCTGGGCGGCCATGTCAAGGTGACCTTCGAGGCAGTGACGGGCACGGCCGACTACGTGCGAGACGGCAGGGTGCGGGCGCTGGCCGTGGCGAGCAAGTCTCGTTTTGCCGGATTGCCGGATGTACCCACGTTCGCCGAGGCCGGCTACAAGGACTTCGTCGTCGAAGGCGTGACCGGCGTCCTCGCGCCCGCAGGTACACCCACCGATGTCGTGGCGAAGATCAATGCGGCCTACAACCAGGCGCTCGCCCTGCCGCAGGTGCGCGAGCGCATGGACGCGATGGGGCTGACCGGCAACGCCGGTTCACCGCAGGCTTACGGAGACACGATCAATCGGCTGATTCCCAGGTTCTCGGCGATCCTGCGTAAGTCGGGCGGGAAGGTGGACTGAGAGCCGACCGGTCGCCAGCGAACCCGGTGTCATAGAACATTCGATTCGGCCGGCGAAAGGCGCGCACGTCCCCGAGTGTTGCGCCCCAACCACCCAACCGCCCGGAGGTTTCTCGCCCGTCCCACGCCACGCGCGCACGGACACCCGTATCCTTTCTCCCATGTCCCCCACAACCCGCCGTGTCCTCCAAGCCTGCCTGTACGAGGTGATCGCCATCGCCGTAGTGGGCCCCGCGCTGAGTCTGGCCTTCGACAAGCAGCACGCATCCACGTTCGGGCTGGCCGTGGTTCTGTCCACGATTGCCCTGACGTGGAACTATGCATTCAACTGGATGTTCGAGCGCTGGGAGGCTCGGCAGACCGTGCGCGGCCGCTCATTCGCGAGACGGCTCGCACATGGCGCGGGCTTCGAAGGAGGGTTGGTCATCATCCTCATGCCCGTGATGTCGCTGTGGCTGGAAATCTCGATGGTCGAAGCCTTCGTTGCCAACCTCGGGCTACTCTTGTTCTTCTTTTTCTACGCGATCGCATTCACCTGGGCATTCGATCGAATATTCGGCGTGCCTGCGTCAGCGGCTTGAAGCGAGCGCGAAAGCGGACAATGCTTCGCTGAATCAAAAAACCAAAGGGGGACATCGATGGGTTTACGTACTTGGGCCTGCCTGATGGCCTGCCTCATCCTGGCGGGCTGCAGCACGGACCCCGGCAAATGCCCTCATGGGTACAAGCCGCAAGGCGCCCTGTGCGTCCCCAACTTCAAAGCTGCTGGGTAAGCTGGCGCGCCGGGCTCACTGGCCTGTCGAGCGCGTAGCACCGCACTGGTCCTTGAGCACCGCAGTGAGGTGCGAAACGAATTCGGCTTCTGCTGCCGCACGCTCGCGTCCGCGGCGGTTCACCTGGAAAAAATCCAGCGGCACGCGCGGCGATGCCATCGGCGATACGTGCAGCTTGTAGCGGCCTGCGAGCGGCAGGATGTATGACGGAACTATCGCCGTGCCGAAGCCCGCTTCAGCCATCGTGACCAGCGTGTGGAAGTTGCGGTACGCACCGCTCATCGACCGGTTGCGCCCCGCCTTGGTCAGGTGGCTGTCCACCAAGATTTGCACGTCGCTGTCAGGGTTGAGCCCGATCAGCGTTTCATCGCGCATCGATGTCCAGGTGGATGTGCGCGGCGTCGCCTTTGCCTTGGACCGGGGCAGCGCGCTGCGCAGGCTCACAAGCTCGAGCGTGACCAGGGGCGTGCGCTCCAGCCCCGATGCCTCCCGAAAGAAAAGCCCGAACCCGACATCCACGTCGCCGGATTCGACGAGCCGCTGGACCTCCGGGCGTTCCACATCGACCACCGTGACGTTGATGTCGGGGCGCTTCTTTCGCAGGGACGCGCGCGCGGCGGGTATCAATGTCGCAGCCACGAGTTGCGTGGCGGCCACCCGCAGCGTGGAGGTGGCGACCTGTTCCATCTGGCGAATGGATCGCGCCGCCTGGTCGAGCTCGATCAGGGAGCGGTGAACCACCGGCAGGAACTGCTCGCCGGCGCGGGTGAGCGCCACCGATCGCGTGGTGCGGTCGAACATCCGGAAGCCGACGTCGCTCTCTATCTGGCGAACGATGGCCGACAGCCCCGCCTGCGTCATGAACAGCTTCTCGGCCGCGCGGGTGAAGCTGCGGTCTTGTGCGAGCTGTATCAAGGCGCGCAGTTGGCGGGTGGACAAATTCATGAGTTGCAGCCTTGTCTTGCCGGGATTGACAAGTTTAGGTTATGAATTGATGCGCATTCCGAGTTTGCCTCGCCGGCTTCACCATGATTGAATTTCCCTCATGGCATCTCCCCTTTCCGTGGACAGCTTCGACACCTTCGACACCTTCGACACCATCGACCCGGCGCAGATGAGCCGGGCGGAAAACTACAAGCTCCTCACCGGGTCGGTCATACCGCGCCCCATCGCATTCGTGACGACGCTCAACAGCAACGGCACTGTCAATGCGGCGCCCTTCAGCCAGTTCATCATCATTTCCACGCAGCCGGGCATGCTGGCGTTTTCTTCAGGTGAGGGAAAGTGGGGCACCAAGGACACGGTGGTGAACGCCCGCCGCACGGGCGAGTTCGTGATCAGCACGGTCCCCGAAGCGATGGCGCAGGTGGTCCAGGACTGTGCGCAGGAGCTGCCTCGCAACATGAGCGAAGTCGATCTTTTCGGCATAGCCCTGGTCGCTTCGGAAACTGTCGAAACGCCACGCATCGCGGCGTCCGACGTGCAGTTCGAATGTTCGCTCGAACGCATTGTCGAGTTCGGCGACGGTCCCAATTCGCTCGTCGTTGGGCGGGTGCGGCGCATGCATGTGCGCCGCGGGTTGCTGCTGGACGGCGGCAAGATCGACCATGAACGTTACCAGCCCATCGGGCGCATCGCCGGGCGGCGCTATTGCACGTTCGGTCGAATCATCGACCTTTGACACTCAAGGAAAAAACCATGATCAATGCTCTGCTGAAACCATTTCTCTGCACGATGGTCGTGAGTGCGTGCACGGCATTCCTGCCGGCGCACGCCAACACCATCGACCAGCCGCTGAAGATTCTTGTCGGCTATCCGGCAGGCGGCGGCCTGGATACCGCCACGCGCGCGCTGGCCGATCAATTGCGCCAGATGAACGCGGGCTCCAGCATCGTCGTGGAGAACCGCCCGGGCGGCGGCAGCCTGATCGCTGCCGAAGTGCTGGCCAATTCCAAAGGCGACGGAACCACCTTGATGGTCGCTCCCATCACCGTGGTGGCGGTCCATCCTTTCGTGTTCAAGAAGCTCAGCTTCGATCCGCTCAACGACCTGGTTCCGGTCGCCTACCTGGGCGAGTTTCGCTACGGCCTCGCAGTCAACAACAGCGTGTCCGCCAGGAACGTGTCGGAATTCATTCCCTGGGTGAAGGCGCGTCCCAAGTCGGTGAGCTTCGCATCGCTGGGCACTGGCTCCTTCGCCCAGTTGCTGGGCGTGCTGTTCAACCGCTCGGTGGGCACCGACATGGTGGAGGTTCCCTACAAGGGCTCCGCGCCCGGCCTGATGGATCTGCGGGGCGGCCAGGTGCAGGCCACGTTCGACACCGTCGCCAGCATGGCCGAACAGCATCGCGGCAACGCGATCCGGCTGCTGGCCGTCACCGGCAACCAGCGCTCGCCGTTGCTGCCCAACGTGCCCACCTTCAAGGAAGCCGGCCTCAACCTGGGTGACATCGAGACGTCCGAATTCTGGTACGGCGTCTTCGCGCCCAAGGGCACGCCACCGGCCGTGGTGGCCAAGCTCAACGCGGCGGTGAACGAGGCCCTGCGCGCGCAGCAGCTTCGCACCCGGCTGGAGTCGCTCGACATCACGCCGCAGGCCAAGTCGGTCGCCGACTTCACTGCCCAGACACGCTCCGACAACCAGCGCTGGGGCAAGATCATCCGTGAAAGCGGATTGAAGTTCGAATGACCGGCGGCGGACCCATTCAGACGGGAGCAGAAAGTCTGGTCCGCACGCTCGCCGGCAGCGGCGTGGAGCTTTGCTTCGCGAACCCCGGCACGTCCGAGATGCATTTCGTCTCCGCACTCGATCGCATACAGGGCGTGCGCAGCGTGCTGGCGTTGTTCGAAGGTGTCGCTACCGGCGCAGCCGACGGCTACTACCGGATGAGCGGCAAGCCTGCAGCCACGTTGCTTCACCTGGGGCCGGGCCTTGCCAACGGCCTTGCCAATCTTCACAACGCCAGAAAGGCGCGCTCGGGCATCGTGAACATCGTGGGCGAGCACGCCGACTATCACATCGCACTGGACGCGCCCCTCACGTCCGACATCGAGGGCATCGCCCGGCCGATGTCGGATTGGGTGAAGACCTGCGGCTCCTCGGCGACGGTGGGCTCCGATGCCGCCGAAGCGATCCGCCAGTCGCGCAGCGGCGCCGGACGGATCGCCACGCTGGTGCTGCCTGCCAACACCGCATGGAGCGAGGGCGGCACGCCCGCCATGGCTGGCGAGCCCGCACCCCGGCATGCCGCCTCGGTGGACGCGATCGAGCAAGCCGCGCGAGCCTTGTCGTCTCCCCGCACGGATGGGCAGCCCGCCAGTCGAAGTGCGCTGCTGCTGGGTGGGGCCTCGCTGCGCGGCGAGGCACTGATCTGGGCGGGCCGCATCGCTGCCAAAACGGGATGCCGGCTGTTCGCCGAAAACCTGAACGCGCGCATGGAGCGGGGCAGGGGCCGCGTGCGCGTGGAGCGGCTGCCCTATCCGGTGACGGCGGCGATCGGCGTGCTCGCATCCATCGACCGGCTGGTGCTGTGCGGTGCTCGCGCGCCGGTGGGCTTCTTCGCGTATCCGGGATTGCCGAGCGTGTTGACGCCCGACGGCTGTGAAGTCTCCACGCTGACCGATGTGGACGGCGACATCACCGCCGCGCTTCGCAGCCTGGCCGAGGCACTGGACGCGGTCCATACGCCGGCTGCCGTGAATGAGGCCGCCGGGCCGCAGGCCATCACCACCGGTGCGATCACTGCCGCCGGGATAGGCGCGGTTCTCGCTGAAGAATTGCCCGACGACACCGTGGTGGTGGACGAATCGATCACCACCGGCAGGGCATTCGGCTCTGCCATCGACAGCGGCGCGGCTTGCGACTGGCTCAACAGCATGGGCGGCTCGATCGGCTTTGGCCTGCCGCTGGCGCTGGGCGCCGCGCTGGCCGTACCCGGGCGGCAGGTTCTTGCGCTGGAGGGAGACGGCAGCGCGCTCTACACCCCGCAGGCGCTATGGAGCATGGCGCGCGAGAAAGCGCGCGTCACCACGGTGGTGTTCACCAATCGCAGCTACGAGATTCTCAAGGGCGAGCTGAAGAACGTGGGCGCTGGCGAGGCGGGGCAGCGCGCGCGCGACATGCTCACGCTGGACCGCCCGGACATCGTGTGGGCGGACCTGGCGCGATCGCTGGGCGTTCCCGCATCGCAGGCGTACACGCTGGAGCAGCTGCGCGCGCAGGTGCGAGACAGTTTCGCAAGCCAGGGACCAGCCCTGGTCGAAGTGATTTTTTAAGAACGTGGAGGGGAATCGATGACTGTCCTGATCGAAGCCGGCTGGGTGATCCCCGAAGCCAGGCGCGAGAGCGTGATCCGGCATGGCGCGGTGCTGGTGAGCGGTGCGCGAATCGTGGAGGTCGGCACGGCCGCCGACTTGCGCCAGAAGCACCCGGACGTGGAGGTCTTGCAGCTGCCGCATTCCGCGGTGATGCCGGGGCTGGTGAACACCCATACGCACCTGGTCGGCGGCTTCAACAAGGCGATCACCGAAGACATCAGCGGGCATGGCCTGTTCCGCCGTGCCCGGCCGCTGCAGGAAGACTATGTGCGCGCCCAGGATGTTTACTACCCCGGGATGGTTCACGCGATGGAGATGCTCAAGACCGGCACCACCACCATCAACGAGAACTGGATGCACCAGCAGGAGTCCGCCAAAATCGCGCGCGACCTGGGCATTCGCGCCGTGGTGGCGGAGATGGTTCGGGAAGTGACGCTCAGCTCGCCCAAGGCGGGCTCGACCGAACGCGCGTGGGATCGCTCGCTCGCGCAGCGCGGCCTCGATCTCAGTGTCGAGCTGATCGAGCAATGGCACGGCGCGGCAGAGGGCCGCATCACCTGCCGCATGGGGCCTCACGCGCCGGACATGCTCAGCGAGTGGGGTTTCCAGCAAGTGCTAGCGCTCGCGCAAAAGTACGACATCGGCATCCACATGCATCTGGCGCAGGTGCCCGGAGAACGCGAACAGGTCATGCAGGCGCAGGGACTGACGCCGGTGCAGTACATGCACCGCCTCGGCGTGCTGGGTCCCCGGACTATCGGCGTGCACTGCGTCTTCATGAGCGATGACGACGTGCGCCTGATGTCCGACACGCGCACGGCCATGTCGCACACCGCGTACCTGGTCGGCAAGCGCGGCTACTTTCCACCCATGGGAAAAATCTACGCCAGCGATGTGCAGGTGAGCCTGGGCTCGGACTGGTGCTCCAACGACATGTGGAAGATCATGCGCAGCGCCATCATCCTGGCGCGGGTCACCGAAGGAAAGTCGGACATCCTCACCGGCTACGACGCACTGCGGCTCGCCACCATCGAGGGCGCTCGCGCCCTCGGGCTCGATGCCGACATCGGCACCCTGGAAGCGGGCAAGAAGGCGGACCTGATCGCGGTGAACATGCGCCGTGCCTGGATGCAACCGATTCGCGACGCGGACGTGATTACCAACCTGGTCTACAACGCCAACGGCTCGGACGTGACACACGTGATGGTGGACGGCAAGCTGGTGGTGGATGAGGGCCGGTTGATGACCCTCGACGAAGACGCGGTGTTCGATGAAGCGCAGCGCGTCGCCGAAGACGTGTGGGGCCGCGCGGCCGCGTTGTTCTAGGCGCAGCTCACCGCCAGGGCGAGAAGGCGCTTGGCACGAGCAGCATGTTGCGCTGGCCGATGAGTCCGCCGGGCGACTCTGGCGGCCAGCAATTGCGCCGCACCGCTTCGCTGCGAATGCGCTGGCGTTCTGCGGCGTTCTCGTAAGCCCAGAGGTGCAACCACTGTCCGGGCGCGCCGGAAACCGAATGGCCGCATGCCATGAGCGGTGAAAGTTCGATGCGCCCGGGAAGCTTCTTCTCCCACGCCGGCAACACCCGGGCAATCGCATCGGTTTCGTAGTCGTAGATGCGCAGCTCGTAGAGGGCGCCATAGGCGCCGGGCGCGGCGGGCGGTGAAAAGGGCGCCGATGCGACCCACTGCGACACTTGCGCCTGGTGTAGATCGCAAGCTTCCAGCGCGCTCCAGGCCTGGAGCCTGGCGGCCTGGGCGCGCACGTGGTCGCGGTGCGCAGCGTCGTCATAAGCCCACAGCTCCACGACTTCGTCGAGGTTGCCGACTTCCGTGGTCCAGAAACCCAGCAAGGGCGAGAGCAGGGCCCGCTCGGCGAGCGCCTGCTCAAACCGCGTCTGGTACTCGGGAATGCTGCGCGGACGCAGTCGGTTGAATCGGAATTCGAGAAGCATGGCGACCGCAGGATACTTTTTTTTGGCCTATGGAAGTTGCCTGCGGTCGCCGGGTCGAACGTTGCGGGCTGGTGTCGCCAGTCCCCCTCAAGCCGGCTGCAGCTTCGCCTTGCGAATCGCCTGCGTGTAGCGATCGATCTCGGTGGTGTAGAACGCGGCCAGCTGAGGCGCCTGCATAGGCGCGGCGAGCGGAACCCCCGCCAGCACCTGCAATTGCTGCTGGACCTCGGGGTCACCCATCGCCGCGAGCACGGCGCGCGAGATGGCTTGCGTCACGGCGGCAGGGGCCGTAGCCGGAATGAACAGGCCCGCCCACGAATCAACGGTCGTGAAGCGGGTCATGCTGCGCGACTCGGCAAAGCTCGGCACGTTCGGGAATACCGGCGAACGGCTGCCGCCCGTCACGGCCAGCGCCTTGGGTTTGCCGGTGGCAACGCGACGGGCCATGTCGCCGTTCGCAGGTAACAACACCAGGTCGATGTGGCCGCCGCTCAGGTCCTGCAGCAGGGGTGCGCCACCCTTGTAGGGCACGTGGCTCATGGGCACGCCCGCAGCATCGGCGAAAGCCTGGCCCGCGAGGTGATAGATGCTGCCCACGCCGACAGAGCCGTAGCTGAGCGGCTTGTCCGGGTTGGCCTTGGCCCAGGTGACAAGCTCGTCCACATTGGCAGCCGGCAGGTCGTGGCGCGCATAGAGCGCCAGCTGCGACCGCGACACCATGGCCAGCGGGCGGAAATCCTCGGGCTTGTAGCGCGCCGATTGCAGCGTGGCGGGCGCCAGGATCATCTCGGTGGGCGAGCCCAGCACGAGCATGTCGCCCGTGGCCGCGCGTCCCAGCACCTTGGTGACTGCAATGCTGCCGCTGGCACCGGGCAGGTTCTCGATGATGACGGTGTTGCCCATCTCCTTGGCCATGCGCGGGGCGACGGCGCGGGCGTAGAGATCGGAGACTCCGCCGGCCGGGAAGGGAACCATGATCGTCAGCACGGACGGGACCGCGCTGCCTGCGGGTGCCTGGGCGCGAGCGACTGTGGCTGCGCCGAGGGCGGCAGCGGCGGCAAGAAGGGTGCGGCGTTTCATGAGAGGGAACTCCTGGAAGTGAACGGTTGCGGGGGTGATGGGTTCAAGATGGATTCAAGCCGATAGCGGAAAGCGCCGGCACAGCGCAAGGACGGCTTCGGCCGCGCCAGCCGGTGGCGGCTGCCCCGTGACGAGCGCTTGCGCGGTGTCGGCCACGATGCCGGCAATGATCTCGCATTGGGCCTCAGCCATGCCGCGCGTGGTCAAGGCGGATACGCCCAGGCGCAGGCCGTGGGCGTGTTCGAAGTCTGTGTCGCCGGGGACCGGCACGGCGTTGCACCCGACCTGCAGCAGGTCCAGCGCGCGCACCAGCGGCGCCGCATGCAACCCGAGCGCGCGCAGGTCCGCGACGACGAAGGGCACATCGGTGCCACCGGTGAGTTGCGCAATGCCGCGCGCGGCAAGCGCTGCGCCGAGGGCACGCGCGTTGCGCAGCACCTGGTCACTGTACGCGCGGTACGCGGGCTGGAGCGCCTCGCCGAACGCCACTGCCTTGGCCGCAATGATGTGCATCAGTGGCGTGCCTTGCAGGCCGGGGCATAGCGCTGCGTCCAGCCGGGCGGCCAGCTGCGCGTCGTTGCACAGGATCAGGCCGCCGCGCGGACCGCGAAAATTCTTGTAGGTGGTTGTGGTGACCACGTCGGCATGCGGCACCGGATTCGGAAAGTGGCCGGTGGCGACGAGGCCTGCGACGTGCGCCATGTCCACCATGAGCCGTGCGCCGACCTCGCGCGCAATCGCTGCGAAGCGCTCGAAGGCTATGCTGCGCGGATACGCCGATGCACCCGCGATGATCAGCCTGGGCTGGTGCCTGCGCGCCAGCGCCAGCACCTCGTCGTAATCGATGAGGCCGGTGTGCGGATCCACGCCGTAGTGCTGTGCCGTGTACCAGTCGCCTGACAGCGTGCCTGCCGCGCCGTGGCTGAAGTGCCCGCCAGCCTGCAGGTCCATCGACAGCAGGGTGTCGCCGGGCTGCAGCAAGGCCAGCAACGCCGCCTGATTGGCCTGCGTGCCCGAGTGCGGCTGCACGTTCGCAAAGCGCGCACCGAACACTTCGCATGCACGGGCAATCGCCAGCCGCTCCAGCGTGTCCACGTTCGCCGATGCCGCAAGAAAGCGCGACCCGGGATAGCCTTCCACCGTGGTGTCGGCCAGCACGCTGCCGCTCGCTTCGCGCTGCGCCAGGCTGATGTGGTTCTCGGAGGCGACCAGCTCCAGACGGTCCGATTGCCGCTGCGCCTCCTGCGCAATCAGCAACGCAACGCCAGGGTCGAGCGTCTGCAACGGCTCGCGCAGCGGCTGCGTCATGCAGCGAGCGGCAACGCAGGCGCGACGGGCTGCAGCAGGCAATCGTCGGCCTCGGCCCGCAGCGGACGCCGGTCGCGCTCATGGGCCATCTCGGGAACATCGCGTGTCGCCTGGTTGCTGCACGGGTTGTAGATGACCGAGAAGATCCAGCGCGACCACGGCGACACGTTCGCGGACGACACATGCAGCAGGTTGTCTCCGAAGATCAGCAGCGTGCCGCGCGGGCCCTTGGCCGACACCATGCCCAGCTCGTTGACCAGCGAAGTCACTGCCTCGCGCGGCACGGTCCACAGCTCCCACTTCTCGCCGTCCACGCTTTTTTGCAGGGGGATGTCGCGCTTGTGCGAGCCGGGCACGAACATGAGCGGGCCGTTGAATTCCGTCACGTCGTCCAGGTGGATGTGGAAGTTCAGCGCCAGGGGCTTGGGCACGCCGTCGCGGTTGTGGTGCGTCGCGAAGTCGGTGTGCCACTCGAAGCCGCCTCCGTCGAAACCCGACTTCAAGTTGATCTTGACCTGCTGCGCATACATGTCTTCGCCCAGGATCTGGCGCGCCGGCTCCAGCATGCGGGGGTGGCTCACCAGACGGCGATACAGCTCGTTGCGCCGTTGCAGCGACAGGATGTTGCGCACGGTCTGCTTGCCGGCTTCACGCGGGTTCTCCGGCCGTTGCTCGGCCACCATGCCGGGCACTTCGCCCCGCAGCAGTTCCACTTCTTCAGGCGTGAACACGCCGGGGATCACGAGAAAGCCGTCTTCATCCAGGCGGCGCAGTTGTTCGTCGGTCAGTCGCATAGGGTCCTTGCTAGATGTGTGTGGGGGGTGCGGATCGGTCGGGCGTCGGTCGCGTGTCAGTCACGCACGGGCTGGCCGCGCTGTGCGCGTGCGCCCTGCATGCCGGCCAGCGCCATGCGCACCAGCTGGTGCCCGCGAAACAGCACGGCTTCTTTCCAGTCGGCGGTGTCGGGATAGAACTGGCGGCGCAGCGCCTGCTTGATGGGCGCAGCTTCTGGCCCCGTGGGGGCGCCATGCAGGTGCAGCCACTGGTCGGCCCGCAGTGCCACGCGGCCGAGCTCGCGCTCGTAGGTTCCGAACTCCAGGGTGCCGAAGGTCACGCGGGCGTGCGGCAGCGCGCGCGTCACTCCGAAGTGCGAAGGTCCGTCCTGCACCAGCGGCAACGACTGGCCCCTGCGAATCTCGCTGACGCCGTCGCCCCAGAACTGGCGCACGCGCTGCGCGGCATCGGTGCCGGGTTCGTGGTCGGACATCAGGTCGCCGTGGCCGAATGGACCCAGGCCGGTGTGGAAGTCGATGCAGGTCACATCGGTGGCCTGCCCGAGGTATTCGCGCATCACGGCGGCAAGCGTGCGGTTGGACCACGTCGGGCCGCTACCGCCATAGAACAGGCCCTGGGGGTCGATGAACTGGCCGCTCGCCAACGCCCGGTAGAACGGAATCTCGCCGACTTTCTGGCGAAAGCGTGCGAGCACCGCGTCGGCTTCGGCCGCCTCGGGGCCGACCAGGCGCGCGGGCACCAGTGCGTGTGCAATCTCGGCGTAGCCCGGGTTCTGCGGCGGCGGACGGCTCCAGTCGAGGTAATTGCGATTGAGGTCGACGTTGTCTTCGTTGACCCGCCGCAGCCACGCAAATCCGTACGGATTGATGGCGTGGACGAACAGCACCGCCGTGTCGGCTGGAAGTTGTTGGTGAAGGCCGGAGCGCAGCCAGTGCACCTGGAAGCCCGAGCCGCAAAAGCCCTCGACGCCGTGCGTGCCCGACAGCACCATCAGCACCTTGCGAGCGTCGGGGTCACCGAGCCAGGCGGTGTCGGTATGCAGCGCTTCGCCGCGCGGACCGGGCGCGGGACAGGCGTAGTGCCCGAGCCGCGCGCCTGCTGCGGTGGCGGCATTGAGGAAGGCTTCGCGGGCCTGGGCGTAGTCGGCAGAGAAGGCGGATTCAGCGTCGTCGAATGGGTGCATGTGGTGGTCAGTGTACGGATGCCCATGCAGCGATTACTGTCAAAAGCGACCACTCCTGGCCGTCAATTGGAGCGGAAGATGCCACAATCGGCGTGTTTTCTGGACGATCGTTGCTCACCTTTTTTTCTGGACCCATGAAACCTGCAAACGCCTGGCTGGACCGCACCGACCTCAGGATCCTGTCGCTGCTGCAGCAGGACGGCCGGCTGTCGAACGTGGAGCTGGCTGAGCGGGTCGCGTTGTCACCCACACCGTGCCTGCGGCGCGTGAAGCGGCTGGAAGAGCATGGCGTGATCGCGTTCTATCGGGCCGAGCTCGACCGCAAGAAGCTGGGCCTGGGCGTCACCGCATTCGTGTGCATCAACATCGCCGACCACGGACCCAAGGCGACCGACCTGTTCCTGTCGAGCGTGGAAGCCATCGACGAAATCGTGACCTGCCATGTGCTGTCGGGCCAGTTCGACTTCCTGCTGGAAGTGGTGACGCCCACACTGGATCATTACGCCTCCGTCATGCTCGACCGATTGGGCGGCCTGCCCGGGGTGAGCGCGTTGCAAACGAGTTTTGCGCTGCGCACGGTCAAGGGGGCGCGGCGGCTGCCGCTGGCGCATCTGGGGACTTGAGGCAAGTCTGAAGCTCGCGCGCTACTCGGGCGAGGGCCGCGATGATCCGCGCGCTGCAGTCCGTTGGCTATAGTCAGGCCCGCGACCCACACCGGGTCGTACAGGAGCAATAGTGGGTACCAAGAAGTCTGTCGTCGCAGGAGCCATCGTGTCGAAGGCCGGGCAACCTGGGGCCGGGGCGGCCCGCAAGCAGCAGGCCGAAGTGCCGACCAAGACCCTGACGCAGGAAGCGTATCGACGTCTCGAGGAGATGATCGTCACGCTCGAACTGGCGCCGGGTGAGGTGGTCTCTGAAGCGATCCTGAGTCGCCGTCTCGGCATCGGCACGACGCCGATCCGCGAAGCCCTCTTGCAGCTGTCACGGGAGAACCTGGTACAGATCATCCCCCGCAGTGGCGTGGTGGTGACCGCGGTCGATGTGCGCCTGCAGCTGGAAGTGCTGGAAACACGCCGTGAGATCGATCGGCTGCTCGCGCGCGCTTCCGCCAGGCGCGCGACACCTGCGGAACGCCAAAACATCGCCGAGCTTGCCGCTGTGACCGAACAGGCGGTCGCCAAGGGCGATGTGCGCGAATTCCTGCGGCACGACGCGGAGCTCAATGTCTGGCTGGGGCGCTCGGCCCGAAACTCGGTCGCCATGGGCATTGCGGGACCTCTGCATTCCGTGTCGCGCCGGTTCTGGTTCTATCACCTCGGCGAGGGCGGGATGTTCGCTGAGACCGCCGGCCTGCACCTGGAGATCATCCGCGCGATCGCTGCCGGGGACCCCGAGAAGGCAGCCGATGCCTCCGACCGGTTGATCGAGCATCTCGTGCAATTCACCAGGCAGACACTGCCCGGTTCCTGAGCGCCCAGGCGCCTCTAGCGCCAGAGGGGACGCCGTTCGGCGTCCCCTTTTTGTTTTAAGGGTTTTCACTGATGCGGGCGGTCTTGCCGCAGGGGACACCGCGCTGTACATTTACTGGAATACCAGTTGGGTTCTACAAAGACACCAACAACCTATCACTACCGCTTCACGCAAGGAAACCATGACGCAAGTTCTCGAACGCGCAGCCGCGGCGCAGCAATACACCATCCGCCCACTGGGTGCGGCCCTGGGCGCAGAAGTGCTCGGTCTCGACCTGGCGCAGCCGGTTGCAGACGACCTGATTGCCCGCATGAAAGAAGCGCTGAACCAGTACGGCGTGTTGTGCTTTCGCGATCAGGACCTCAGCGAGCCGCAACAGATCGCTTTCTCGAAACTGTGGGGTCCGCTGGAAGATTTTCCGGAAGAGAACAAGACGGTTGCGGCCCCTACGGTCTACAACGTCGCCAACGTTTCGGCCGAAGGCGAGCACCTGCCGGACACCGATCACCGCGTGATATTCCAGAAGGTCAACGCTCTTTGGCATACCGACAGTTCGTACCGCTACGTCCCTGCTTACGCGTCCCTGTTGTACGGCATCGAAGTGCTGCCCGAGAGCGCCGAGGGCGGCCGCACCGGATTCTCCAGCATGGTCGCCGCCTACGAGGCGCTATCGCCAGAGATGAAGGCCAGGATCGAACCGCTGCACATGGTGCACTCGTACGAACACGGCCGACGCGTGTACGGCAGCCTGCCCCCGCTGTCGAACTTCGAGAAGAACGCAGTCCCGCCTGTCAGCCACCCGCTGGTGCGCGTGCACCTCGACGCCTGCGGCCGCCGCTCCCTGTACATCACAGCGAACGCCGGCAACGAGATCAGCGGCATGCCCCTGGAAGAAGGCCAGGCGCTTCACGCCCAGTTGATGGAGCACATCGCACGTCCCGAGTTCTGCTACTTCCACGCGTGGAAGAAGGGTGACCTGGTGGTGTGGGACAACCGCACCACGCTGCACAAGGCGCAGCGCTATGACATGGCGCGCTATCGCCGTGTCCTGCGCCGCACCACCGTCGCGGGCGAGGGCCCGGTGTTCGGTCCGTACTCGCAAGCCGTCAGGGCTGCGGGCTATTGAACCCGCAACGGCAACCTACGCAATGCAATTCGACTTCACCGGCCGCTCTGTCCTCGTCACAGGCGGCACCAGCGGGATCGGCCTGGAAGTGGCGCACGCCTTTCGCCGCGCGGGCGCGGCCGTCACCGTGGCCGGACTGCCTGCCGATGCGGACCACCAGGGCCTGCACGTCGAGACCCTGGATGTGAGCCACGGAGCTGACGTGGACAGGGTTGTCGGCCGCCTCGACAGGCTCGACGTGCTAATCAATGCCGCCGGCATGATCCGGCGCGGCGAAGAGCACGACCCGGAAGTGTTCGCCCGGGTGATCGCAGTGAACCTGACCGGCGCCATGCGCGTGGCTTCTGCCGCCCGCCCACTGCTGGAGCAGACCCAGGGCAGCGTGGTGAACGTCGCCTCGATGCTCAGCTTCTTCGGCGGCGGCCTGGTGCCGGCCTATAGCGCCAGCAAGGGCGGGATCGCGCAGTTGACCAAGAGCCTGGCGATTGCCTGGGCGCCCAAGGGTGTGCGCGTCAATGCAGTGGCGCCCGGCTGGATTGCAACGCCCCTCACCCAGTCGCTGCAGGACGACGCCGCGCGCAGTGCGGCCGTCCTGTCGCGCACGCCAATGGGCCGATGGGGTCGCCCCGAAGACCTGTGCGGGCCCGTGATGTTCCTGTGCTCGCCCGCCGCCGCCTTCGTGACGGGTGTGGTGCTGCCGGTCGATGGCGGCTACCTCGTTTCCTGATTGTTCCTATCTCAAGAGAGTTGCCATGACTGACACAGCCGATTCGCATGTCCCCTCGCGCGTGGGCGGACTGGACATGTCCAGGATGCCGTACCAGCTTCCATTCCCGAAGGAGGCCGCCGCCGAGGTCGTGGTGCCGTCGGTCCTGCCCGAGGACGAACGCGTGTGGGTGCCGCAGATGGAGAACGTCTGGTTCCGGCCCCTGCTGCTCAACACGGTCCAGGGCTATTGGGTCAACCTGCTGCGCGTGCGCAAGTCAGGGGTTCTCAGCCGCCATCGGCATCCGGCGCCGGTGCATGGGTACGTTCTGCGAGGCCGGTGGCATTACCTGGAACACGACTGGGTCGCCAGCGAAGGCGGGTACGTGTTCGAACCCCCTGGCGAAACCCACACGCTGGTGGTGCCTGAAGACGTCACCGAGATGATCACGCTGTTTCACATCACGGGCGCAATGATTTACGTCGACCCGTACGGCAAGCAGACCGGCTACGAGGACGTATTCACCAAGATCGACATGTGCCGCGCGCACTACGCGAAGTGCGGCCTGGGCGCCGACTTCGTGGACCAGTTCATTCGCTAACCGCCTTCCCGCAGGCACCCACTCCCACCCACCATCACCGAAAGAGACAGACATGATCCAGAACCAGAACCGCCGCAAGCTGCTCACCGCGATGATTGCCGCCGCTGCGACCGCGCTGCCATCGTTGACTCACGCCGCTGCGTATCCCGATCGACCGATCGAACTGGTGGTGCCCTTCCAGGCCGGCGGCGGCACGGACGCGCTGGCGCGAGCGTTTGGCAAGGCCTCGCAGAAGCACTTCCCCAAGGGCGTGGTCGTCATCAACAAGGCCGGCGCCAGCGGTAGCATTGGCTGGCAGCACATGCTCAATGCCAAGCCCGACGGCTACACACTTGCTGTGGTGACGGTGGAGATGGTCATCCTGCCGCATCTGCAGTTGTTCAATCGCACCTACGAAGATGTGACGCCGATCGCGCAGCTCAATGCCGATCCGGCCGCGCTGGTGGTTCGTACCGACTCACCCATCAACACCGTGGAAGAATTGATGGCCGTCGCCCGCAAGGAGCCCGGCAAGTTCAACATGGGCACCTCTGGCAACGGCACCATCTATGACCTGGCTGCAGCCGCCTTCGAAGACAAGACCGGCGTAAAGTTCAACCGGATTCCGTACCAGGGCGCCGCGCCTGCCATCCTGTCGTTGCTCGGCGGCCAGATCGACGCGGTGACCGCGAGCCCCGCAGAAGTTTCCGCGCACGTCGCCTCGGGCAAGCTGAAGATTCTGGCCGTCATGGCGGACAAGCGTCTGGACGAATTCAAGGCCGTGCCGACGCTCAAGGAAAGAAACATCCCGCTGTCCATCGGCACATGGCGCGGAATCATGGGCCCCGGCAACTTGCCTCCTGAAGTCGTGAGCACGCTCAAGACTGCCGTCGCTGCCATCGCCCGGGAGCCGGAGCTGCAGGCCACGCTCAAGCAGCTGAACCTGGGCTACGTTTACGCAGACGACGTTGGCTTCAAGTCGGTGATGGCTCGTGACAACCAGGTGTTCAAGGACCTCGTCCGCAAGCTGAAAATCACTCCCTGAGGAAATAGCGGGCCCCAGCGCGATGCCGTAGTATTGCCATGTGACATCACCACGACTGGAGGTCATCATGAGCAATGCTTTCACATCGCCAGGCGGTGATCATTCCATGATGTTCGATCCCAGCCGTCACGAACCCCTGCGCGAAACCACGTGGGACGAACGAGCCGCGCGAGACGCGATCGAGCGTATCGTGCGGGCCACCGAAGAAGGCTTTCGCGAAGGCCAGGGATGGCCGGTGCATCCCCTGGACAGCAAGAAGTCCGAGCCGATGTACGGCCTGTACATCGGCGATTGCGGCGTCATCTGGGCGTTGAAATACCTTGAACGGCGCAAAGCGGCGACCCTCACGCGTGACTGGCTTGCGCACCTCTCGCAGTTGCAGGTAACCGATGAACACGGCTCCTACATGTTCGGGGAAACGCCCATCCGGCTGATGCTTGCGGGCAGCGATGAGCGGCTGGCCGAGCTGATCGCAAACACCATGCACCACCCCGCTCGCGAACTGATGTGGGGCGCGCCGGGGACGATGTTGGCGGCGCTTTTCCTGTTCCGCCGCACCAGCGATGCGCGCTGGGCGCAGCTGTATCGCCAGACGGCGGACGTGTTGTGGTCCCAGCTCGAATGGTCCGAGCAGGAGCAGTGCAATTTCTGGACGCAGGATCTGTACGGCCGGCAGTCAACGTACCTCGATGCGGTGCACGGGTTCGCAGCGACGGCATCGGTCGTGATCAACGGCCGCGACTTGCTGGGTGCTGATGAGTGGCAGCAGTGGAGCCAATGCATCGTGCGGACCATTCGCGCGACCGCCGAGGTCGAAGGCAACATGGCCAATTGGCGTGCGCAGTTGCAGTCGCCGCGTGGGGGGCCCAAGCTCGCGCAGTTCTGTCACGGAGCCCCCGGGTTCGTCATCTGCCTGTCGGGTATGCCCGGAACCGAACTCGATGACCTGCTGATCGCGGCCGGTGAAACCACTTGGCGCGCGGGTCCGCTGTCCAAGGGCTCCAACCTGTGCCACGGTACCGGCGGCAACGGCTACGCTTTTCTCAAGCTGTACCAGCGGTTCGGCGATCCGCTATGGCTGGAACGCGCGCGCGCCTTTGCGATGCACGGCATCGCGCAAACCATGGCCGACCGCGAAACTCACGGTCAATGGCGCCATGGGCTGTGGACCGGTGATGTGGGATTCGCCATCTACCTGCTCGACTGCATCGAAGCGCAAAGTGCATTTCCCTCGCTCGATGTGTTCGATTGATACCTTGATTGCCCCGGCCAGTGCGCTTATGGGTCAAACTAGGCTCCACATGCCCTATCGCTGGAGAACATCCTTGAAGACCTTGCTGATTCCCATCGCCCTTGCTTTCGCCTGTGCCGGTCCCAGTGCTGCACCAGGCCTGGCCAAGTCTTCTGCAGGCGCCAAGCTCGCCCAGGACAAGCAGTGCATGCAGTGCCATGCGATCGACAAGGACACCATCGGTCCCTCGTTCCAGAAGATCAGGGCCATCTATCGCAAGGTCAGGAATCCCGAATCGAAACTTATCGATGTGATGCGGCTGGGCAGCGATGCCCACCTCGGCCCGATGTCGGGCACCGCGCGGATGCCCGACGCCAGCGAGCGGCCGCCCATCAGCGACCGGGAAGCAAAGCAGTTGGCTCGCTGGATCCTGTCCTGACGGCATCGAACCCCGGCACGCGTACATCCGGAACGACCAGCACGTCGGCCGTGCTGTCGGCCAGAACTTTCCGGGTCGCTTCTCGCCCCAACAGATTGGCGAGCAGGCCGCGTGTGCGCTGGCCGATGACGACCAGTTCAGCGCCGATGGCGCGCTCCCGCGCCAGCACCGTATCGGCAGCGAGGCCGAACGCGACCAGTGGCACGACCCCTGACGATGCGGTGCCGTTGGCGTTGACGAATTCCCTCAACGCTTGCTGCGCCCTCTGCATCGCCGTGAGGCCATCGGCACCCAGGCCTTCTGACGGCGCGAGTTTGCGATAGGCCTGCGCGCTCAACGCGTACAGCACCTGCATCTGCGGATCGCGAGAAAACGCCATTGCGGCAGAGATGACATCGGGCGACCCGGGTAACAGGTCCACCGACACCAGCACGCGCCCGTAGCGGCCGGGCTCGCCGGCGCCGTCCAGTGCGGCATTGCGCCCCGGCGTTGCAGGCCGGCGCACCACCAGCGTGGGAACGCGGTTCAGGCGCATCAGCCTTTCTGCATGCGTTCCGGACATCCACTCGCGAAACCGGTTGGCGCGACGCGGGCCGGTCACCAGCAGTTGTGCGGAATGCGCCGCAGCGATCGCCTTGGCAAGCGGCTCACCGTGCAGGACTTGCGCATGGATATCGATGCCCAGGCGCTCCTGCACCTGCCTGCCGACCTTGTCGATGGCCTGCTGCGCCCTGGATGCGCTGGCGGGCTCTCCTGCGTCGTGCAGCACATGCATCGTTGCGCCATGTTCGCGGGCGATGAGCGCGCCGCGCCACACCGCGTTGGCAGACGTGGGCGCCGCATCGGTGATGACCAGGACTTCTCCGAAGGCGGGGCTGCCTGCATCCGTGTGCCCGCTCACAGCGTGTAGTCCCCGCTGGCTTCGGGCTGGAAGAGCACCTCAACGATTTTTGCGTGAGGCTGCGATCCCGAAGGCGTTTGCCAATGCGCGACTTCGCCCGCGCGCAGTCCGATCAGGCTGGAGCCCAGCGGCGACAGCACCGAGATGAAGCCTGCTGCGGGTTCTGCGTCACCCGGATAGCAAAGCGTGACGCGATAGGGCGGCGTTCCTTCGTCACCCTGCAGCAGCAGCTGCGTGTACATGGTGACCACGTCGCCAGGCACGGCCTCGGATGCGACCAGGTCGCTGGTGTCGAGCACGGTGAGTACCGCTTCGGGCGCGCCGCTCTTGAACTGCGACGCGAGGCGCGTCAAACGCACATAGTCGAGCTGCGTGAGGGTGCGCTCGGTCATTGGACTGGAATTCATAAAACACCTCCTGGATGGTCGAACGTCATCGGGCTGCGATGCAGCCACGGCCGGGGCGCTGGGGGTGCCCGACGATCGTTGTGCGCTAAAGGGGAGGAGGGGGAATCGCCGGGCTCAGGAAAGTGCTTGCAGTTGCGGATGGGCATCCGCACTCGCTCGCAGTTCGACCGGGTAGTTGGCGTGGTTCACGCGGGCAAGTCTATGCGCCAACCGCGCGCGCACCAAACTTCGCGCGGCTAATCCCTTGCGATCCTTGCCAGAATTGCTTGCGCGCACCTGTCGCCCACGTTCCATGCGGCATCGGGTGAGTTAAGCTCGTTTCAACCCGACATGTCCGATGAAGCACTACTGATCATCCTGTTGTTGCTGCCTTTCGCAGGCAGCATCGCCGCAGTCGCCCTCTCATCGCGGGCGCGAGACGCTGCGGCATGGGCAGCAGCCGTTTCTTCGCTGGCTGCATTTGCATTGGGCGCGAGCTTTTTCCAGCGGATGAGCTCAGGCGATGTGATCCGCCTGAAGGTCGCCTGGGTCCCCGCTGCGGGCCTGGACTTCACGCTGCGCATGGACGGCTTCGCGTGGATGTTCTGCCTGCTCGTGACCGGCGTGGGCTTTCTGGTCGTGCTGTATGCGCGCTACTACATGTCGCCCAAGGATCCGGTCGCGCGCTTCTTCGCATTCTTTCTCGCGTTCATGGGTTCGATGCTCGGCGTGCTGCTGTCGGGCAATCTCTTCCAGCTGGTTTTCTTCTGGGAGCTGACGAGTGTTTTCTCGTTTCTGCTGATCGGCTACTGGTATCACAACCCCGCTGCGCGTGACGGCGCTCGCATGGCCCTGATCACGACATCCGCGGGCGGCCTGTGCCTGCTGGGCGGCGTGCTGGTCATCGGGCACATCGTGGGCAGCTACGACCTCGATGCGGTGTTGCAGGCAGGGGACCGCATCCGCGCGCATTCGCTCTATTTGCCGGCGCTCTTGCTGGTAGCGGGCGGCGCGTTGACCAAGTCCGCGCAGTTCCCGTTTCACTTCTGGCTGCCGCACGCGATGGCCGCGCCGACGCCCGTGTCGGCTTATCTGCATTCGGCGGCTATGGTCAAGCTCGGCGTATTCCTGCTGATTCGCCTGTGGCCCGTTCTTGCAGGTACCGATGCGTGGATGTGGGTGATCGGCAGCGCGGGGCTGGTCACGCTTTTGTTCGGCGCGTATGTGGCGATCTTCCAGCACGACCTGAAAGGGTTGCTCGCCTATTCGACGATCAGCCACCTGGGGCTGGCGACCGCGCTGCTCGGACTCAACAGTCCGCTCGCGCTGGTTGCCGCAGTGTTTCATGTGATGAACCACGCCACCTTCAAGGCGTCGCTCTTCATGGCGGCCGGCATCATCGACCACGAGTCGGGCACGCGCGACATCCGGCGGCTGTCGGGGCTGTTTCGCTTCATGCCGATCACTGCGACGCTCGCGATGGTCGCTGCTGCGGCGATGGCGGGCGTGCCGTTGCTCAACGGCTTCCTGTCCAAGGAAATGTTCTTCTCCGAATCGCTTGTCGTCGAAGGACCGGTACAGGCTCTCAATCGCGCACTGCCAGTGATCGCCACGATATGGGGCATGTTCAGCGTTGCGTACTCGCTGCGACTCATCCATGGCGTGTTCTTCGGGCCTGCGCCAGTCGATCTGCCGAAGGTGCCGCACGAGCCGCCCCGGTGGATGCTCTTGCCCATCGGGTTCCTGGTGCTTGCGTGCCTTGTCGTGGGCATGCTGCCTGCACTCACCATCGGCCCGATCCTGGAGATCGCCGTTCGCTCCGTGCTCGGCGACCGCGTGCCGGTGTACAGCCTGGCCGTGTGGCATGGCGTGAACCTTCCGCTGGTGATGAGCATGCTGGCCCTGGCCGGCGGCGCGGTGCTGTATCGACTGCTGCAACGACACCTCGCGCGCGGTGTCGAAGGCACTCCGCTGTTGCCCGCCGTGCAGGGTCGCGTGGTGTTCGACAGCATCCTGGCCGCCGTGACCTGGCGATGGGCCCGCGCGTTCGAGAAATTGATTGGCACCAGGCGGCTTCAGCCGCAGCTGGGCTTGCTGCTCGTCTTTGCACTGGCCGCGGGGCTTTGGCCCGTGTGGACGAGGGGACTTCACTTCGGCGCACTGCCACCCACACGGGTTGACACCGCATTCCTGGCCATGTGGGTGGTCGGCATGGCGTGCGCGCTCGGAGCCGCGTGGCAGGCGAAATTCCACCGGCTGGTCGCGCTCGTTTTGTCGGGTGGGGCAGGGCTGGTGGTGTGCCTGACGTTCGTGTGGCTTTCGGCGCCCGACCTGGCGCTCACGCAGTTGCTGGTCGAGATCGTCACCACGATCTTGCTGCTGCTCGGGTTGCGCTGGCTGCCGCAGCGCATGGCGCAGACCAGGACGGCCGGCTCCGCCTTGTCCGTGCTGCCGCGCCGCGCGCGCGACCTGGCGCTCGCCATCGCGACGGGCAGCGGGCTTGGACTCATCGCCTACGCCGTCATGACACGGCCGCTGCCCGATGGCACCGTCTCGCAGTTTTTCCTGGACAAAGCCTGGGACCTCGGCGGCGGCCTGAACGTGGTCAACGTCATCATCGTGGACTTCCGGGGCTTCGACACGCTGGGCGAGATTGCGGTGCTGTGCGTCGTGGCAATCACGGTCTATTCGCTGCTGCGGCGATTCCGTCCCGCACCTGAGAGCACAGCGCCGCTCGCACAACGCATCGGCCAGACCACTGCCACCAAACGCGAAGACCTTGCGATTCCCGCTTTCATCATGCGGTGGATGTTTCCGGCCATCAGCGTGCTGGCGCTCTACTTGCTGCTGCGCGGCCATAACCTTCCCGGCGGCGGCTTTGCGGCCGGCATCACGATGACGGCGGGCATCATCCTGCAATACATGGCGGGCGGCACGCGCTGGGCCGAGGCGCGGCTGCCGATCCGTCCGCTCAGCTGGATGATGGCCGGGCTCCTGCTCGCCATCGGCAGCGGTGTGGGTTCGTGGGTGGCGGGGTACCCGTTCCTCACTTCGCACCTGTTTCATTTCAGCTTGCCCCTGTTCGGCGAGTTCCACCTGCCCAGCGCGTTTTTCTTCGACGTGGGCGTCTTCTTCCTGGTGGTGGGTGCGTCGGCCATGCTGCTCACCGCGCTGGGCCACCAGTCAACGCGGGCACACCGCACGGCGGAGAGGGGCTGATGGAAATCATCGTCGCCCTCGGTATCGCCGTGCTCGCCGGTTCGGGCGTGTGGCTGATCCTGCGTCCGCGCACGTTCCAGGTGATCGTGGGCATGTCGCTGCTGTCGTATGCGGTCAACCTGTTCATCTTCGTGATGGGCTGGGTGCGCGGCGGTGCGGCGCCATTCGTGAAGATCGCGCAAGCCGCCAATCCAGCCGACTTCGCGGACCCTCTGCCGCAGGCGCTGGTGCTCACGGCCATCGTGATCGCGTTCGCAACGACGGCGTTGCTTCTGGTGGTGTTGCTCGCAGCACGCGGACTCACCGGCACCGACCACGTGGACGGGCGGGAGCCTGAAGAATGATCGAGCTGGCTTCGCACCTCATCCTCTTGCCGATCATCGTGCCGCTCCTGGCAGGTGCGATGCTGCTGGTCATCGACGAGCCGCGCCACGCGTTCAAGGCAACGATCAGCGTCGCGGCTGTGGTGCTCACGCTGCTGACGGCCGCTGCACTCGTTGTTCGTTCGGGAAGCCCCGTCACGCACGTCTATTCGTTGGGGACGTGGGCCGCGCCCATGGGCATCGTGCTGGTTGCCGACCGGATGGCAACGCTCATGGTGCTGCTGACGGCTGTGCTCGGATTGGCTGCACTGCTGTTCGCGCTGGCGCGATGGCACAGGGCAGGGCCTCAGTTTCATTCGCTGTTCCAGTTCCTGCTGGCCGGGCTCAACGGTGCGTTCCTCACGGGCGACCTGTTCAACCTGTTCGTGTTCTTCGAGTTGCTGCTGGCTGCGTCTTACGGCCTGGCCCTGCACGGCAGCGGAACATCTCGCGTGCGCGCGAGCCTGCACTACATCGTCATCAATCTCGCGGCGTCGTTGTTGTTTCTCGTGGGCGTGAGCCTGCTGTACGGCATCGCGGGGACGCTCAACATGGCTGACCTGGCGATGCGGCTTCCCAAGCTGGTGGACGACGATCGCGTGCTGCTGGAGATCGGCGCTGCGACCCTGGCCGTCGCGTTCCTCGTCAAGGCGGGCATGTGGCCGCTGGGTTTTTGGTTGCCTGCGACGTACACATCGAGCAGTGCGCCGGTTGCGGCGCTCTTTTGCATCCTGAGCAAGGTGGGCATCTACGCGCTGATCCGCGTCTGGTTTGTGGTGTTCGGTGGCGTCACCGGTGCAGAGCTGCTCGCTTACGGCGGCATGGCGACGCTGGTGTTCGGCATGGTCGGCATGCTGGGCTCGCAGGACCTGGGGCGCATCGCGAGCTTCAGCCTGGTGGTGTCGTCGGGCACGCTGCTGGCCTCGATCGGCGTCGGCGGGCCTGATGTGATCGCTCCGGCGTTCTTCTATCTCGTCACATCCACGCTCGGCACGGCCGCCTTGTTCCTGCTGGTCGAATTGATCGAACGCTCGCGCGTGCCCGGTGCCAACCTGCTGGCTGTGACCGCCGAGGCATTCCGCGTCGATGACGAAGATGCGCAGCCTGAAGAACTGGTGGGCGTGTTGATTCCTGCGACGATGGCCGTGCTCGGTCTGGCCTTTGCCTTTACGAGCCTGGTCATCGCGGGCTTGCCGCCGCTGCCGGGGTTCGTCGCGAAGTTCTCGATGATGTCGAAGGTGCTGGCGGCACCGGTGGTGTCGGGCGCATCGTGGCTGGTGCTCGGCCTGGTGATCCTGTCGGGACTCGCGGCCATCGTCGCGATGGCACGCGCGGGCGTGCGCATCTTCTGGGCCGATTCGGCGCGTATCGCGCCTCGCGTGCGACTCATCGAAGTCATGCCGGTGGCAGCGCTGCTCACGCTGTGCCTGGTGCTCACCGTCTTCGCAGGCCCAGTGATGAATTTCATGCAGGAGGCGGGCGGATCGCTCCACCCGGCCGATGCCTATATCCGCGAGGTGCTCCAGCCATGAGACGCATCCTTCCACACCCGTTGCTCACGTTGGGGCTCGCGGCGATGTGGCTGCTGCTCAACGACAGCGTGGACATCGCCCACATCGCGCTGGGCCTCTTGATGGGCCTGGCGAGCGGCGTCGTTTATGAGCGGCTCGAGCCTTCGCAGCCGGGGCTGCGCAGGGGCTTCATTGTGCCGGCTGCGAAGCTCGCGTTCGTCGTGGCCGTGGACATCGTGCGGTCCAACATGGCCGTGCTGCGCATCGTGCTGGGCCTGCGTCGCAGGCCGCGCGTCGCGGGTTTTCTGGCGATACCGCTGGAGCTGCGCGATGCGAGAGGGCTCGCGATGCTGGCTGGCATCGTCACTGCGACGCCCGGCACCGCCTGGGCCCATCACGAAGCGGCGACCAACGTGCTGACCCTGCACGTGCTCGACCTGTCGGGCGAAGAGGAAGCGGTGCGCGAATTCAAGCATCGCTACGAGCGCCGGTTGCTGGAGATGTTCGAATGAGTGCCAACTTTCTCGACACGGCCGCCTTCATTGCGCAGGTGATCCTGGGACTGGCGATTGCCTGCTCTGCAGTTCGCCTGATGCTGGGGCCCCGCGCGCAAGACCGGGTGCTGGCGGTGGACACGCTCTATGTCAACGCGATGCTGCTTGTGCTCACGCACGGCCTGCGCACCGGCAACCCGCACGTGTTCGAGGCCGCCCTCGTGATGGCCGTGCTGGGCTTTGTGGCGACCACGGCGATGGCGAAGTTCCTGCTGCGCGGTGAGGTGATCGAATGAGCACCGTGACAGGCATCTTGCTCATTGCCGGGGCGCTGCTGGCGCTGGCCGGCTCGGTCGGATTGCTCACGATGCGCACGTTCTACGAGCGCGTCCATCCGCCGACGATGGGTGCGACGCTGGGCGCGGCCCTGGTGATTGCCGCGTGCATCGTTCATTTCAGCGGTACGCAGGGGCGGCTCGTGTTGCACCACATCCTGATCGGGCTGTTCCTGCTGGTGACGACGCCGGTCACGTTCATGATGCTGGTGCGGGCGGCGCTTTATCGTGATGCGGCCGAAGGACAGGACCATCTGGCAACGCGCGTCGAGCCCGAGATGACAATCCCCAAGGCTGTCATGCCGGACTCGATCCGGCATCCACCGCGAAGCGGCGACAGCGCTCGATCGCAGATGGATTGCGGGTCGAGCCCGCAATGACAGCTCCAGGTGAAAGGTCCACCGCAATGAAATCGCGACTGCTGGGTGAAATCGATGTACTGGTCGTCGGCGGCGGAAACGCCGCGCTGTGCGCTGCGCTCATGGCGCGAGAGGCAGGCGCCAGCGTGCTGTTGCTGGAAGCAGCGCCGCGCGAATGGCGGGGCGGTAACTCCAGCCACACGCGCAACCTGCGCTGCATGCACGATGCACCGCAGGACGTGCTGGTCGATGCCTATCCTGAAGAGGAGTACTGGCAGGACCTGCTCAAGGTCACCGGCGGCCGCACCGATGAGCACCTGGCGCGCCTGGTGATTCGCGCGTCGTCGACGTGCCGCGACTGGATGCGAAGCCATGGCGTGCATTTCCAGCCGCCGCTGTCGGGCGCGCTGCATGTGGCACGGACCAACGCATTCTTCATGGGCGGCGGCAAGGCCCTGGTCAATGCGTATTACCGCAGCGCCGAGCGGCTGGGCGTGCAGATTCGATACGAGAGTCCGGTGGTGTCGGTCGAAATGGATGGCGACCGCTTTGTTGCCGTGCTGACAGCCGGTGGCGAACGCATCGAGGCAAAGACCTGCGTGCTGGCTTCGGGTGGGTTCGAATCGAACCGCGAATGGCTGCGAGAAGCCTGGGGCCAGAATGAGCGCGGCGAGTGGCCCGCAGACAATTTCCTGATTCGCGGGACGCGGTTCAACCAGGGCGTGCTGCTCAGGCACATGATCGACGCGGGCGCCGACTCCATCGGCGATCCTTCGCAAGGGCACATGGTCGCAATCGACGCGCGCGCGCCTCTTTACGACGGCGGCATCTGCACCCGCATCGACTGTGTGTCGCTCGGTGTCGTGGTCAATCGCGAGGCCCGCCGCTTCTACGATGAGGGCGAGGACTTCTGGCCCAAGCGCTACGCGATCTGGGGCCGGCTCGTCGCGCAGCAGCCGGGACAAATCGCTTATTCCATCATCGACCAGAAGGCCGTGGGCCACTTCATGCCGCCGGTGTTCGAGGGCACCGTTGCAAACACGCTGCCGGAGCTGGCGAGCAAGCTGGGCCTGGATGTCGACACCTTCGTCGAGACGGTCATCGACTACAACGCCGCGTGCCGCGTCGGCACCTTCGACCATACGGCGCTGGACGATTGCCACACGCAGGGGCTCGCGCCGGCCAAGACCCACTGGGCGCGCCCTATCGACAAGGCGCCTTTCTACGGCTACCCGGTCAGGCCGGGCCTGACCTTCACCTATCTCGGGCTGAAGGTGGACGACACCACGGCGGTGCGATTTGGCGGAAGGCCCAGTCCGAACTTGTTTGTCGCGGGAGAAATGATGGCGGGCAACGTGCTGGGTCAGGGCTACACGGCAGGTGTGGGCATGAGCATCGGCACGGCCTTTGGGCGCATCGCCGGAACACGCGCCGCCATGGCCGCAACATCTGCAAGAACGAGCGACCATGCAACAGCCTGAATCCCGTCCGCGCGTGATCCCTATCCTCACGGCCAACGAAGCAGAGGTAGGACGGCAGATGCAGATCTGCAATTCCTGCCGCTACTGCGAAGGTTTTTGCGCGGTGTTTCCCGCCATGACGCGCAGGCTCGAATTCGGCAAGGCCGACATCCACTTCCTGGCGAACCTGTGCCACAACTGCGGCGCCTGCCTGCATTCATGCCAGTACGCGCCGCCGCACGAGTTCGCCGTCAATGTGCCCAAGGCGATGGCGCAAGTGCGCGTCCAGACCTATGTGGACTACGCCTGGCCGCCAGCGCTGGGCAAGCTGTATGAGCGCAACGGCCTCACGTTGTCGGTGGCGCTGGCTGCGGCGCTGGCGCTGTTTCTGCTGATGGCCGTGGCGATGAACGGCACGCTCTGGAACGCACAGCTGGGCGGCAACTTCTATCGCCTCTTTCCGCACAACCTGCTGGTGGGCCTGTTTGCGCCGGTGTTTCTTTTCGCGGCGTTCGCATTGGCGATGGGCGTGACGCGTTTCTGGCGGGACATCACGCCTGCGACCAGCGGGGCGCCGCTGTCCGCACCGGCAGCCGCCGAGGCCGCAGACGCAGTGCTGCGCCTGAGGTACCTGGACGGCGGACACGGCGAAGGCTGCAACAACGAAGACGACGCTTATTCGCTGGCTCGCCGCCGCTTTCACCACCTCACGTTCTATGGATTCATGCTGTGCTTTGCTGCCACCAGCGTTGCGACCCTCTATCACTACGTCTTGGGTTGGGTCGCGCCGTATGAGTTTCCGAGCGTGCCCAAGCTGCTGGGTGTGGCCGGTGGTGTCTGCCTGACGCTAGGCACAGTGGGCCTCTGGCACTTGAGCCGCAAGCGCCATCCCCTGCACGGCGACCCTGCGCAAAAGACGATGGACCTGGGCTTCATCGCGTTGCTGTTCCTCACGAGCGTCAGTGGATTGGGGCTTTGGCTGGGTCGTGCGACGCCAGCACTTGCCGTTCTGTTGTGCCTGCATCTGGGTGCTGTGATGGCGCTTTTCACCACGCTGCCCTATGGCAAGTTTGCGCATGGCATTTTTCGCACCGCTTCGCTGCTGCGGCATGCGGTTGAAAAGCGCAAGCCCAACCCGATCGGCCTGGGCGCCGATTGACGCGCATGCAACGCCCGCTGCTCTACACCTATCGGCGATGTCCGTACGCGATGCGCGCACGCATGGCGCTGCTGCAGGCCGGCATCGAATTCGAGGCGCATGAGATTTCACTGCGTGACAAGCCGCCTGAAATGCTGGAGCTGTCGCCCAAGGGCACCGTGCCCGTGATGCTCCTGCCTGACGGCCAGGTAATCGACCAGAGCCTGGACATCATGCGCTGGGCCCTTGAAGGCAGCAGCTGGTGGCAGCGTGCGCAATCCGCGAGTTGCCGCGCGCTTGTCGAAGCCAACGACGGTCCGTTCAAGCAGCTGCTCGACCGGTACAAATATCCGCAGCGCTATCCCGCCGGCGAGGGACAGGACTTCCATCGCGAAGAAGCTGCGAAGTGCCTGTTGATTGCACTCGACGATGAGTTGGGCAAGCGAGCGTTCCTGGGCGGCGACGAGCCATGCGCCGCCGACATCGCCATCTTTCCGTTCGTGCGGCAGTTTCGTGCCGTGGATGAAAGCTGGTTCGATGCGCAGGGCTTTCACGCACTGCAACGATGGCTGCGAGGCTGGATGGAAAGCGACCTGTTCGAGCGTTGCATGAAGAAGCCCGCAAAGGCTGCGGCCACTAACCCAGCGTGAAGCGAATGGTGGCGCCGAGTCCCGGCGCGGCTTGCGCCCAGACGCGGCCCTTGTGCCTCGTCACGATTCGCTGGACGATGCTCAGGCCGATGCCGGTGCCGCCGAAATCTTCCATGCCGTGCAGGCGCTCGAAAGGCGTGAACAGCTTGCCGGCATAGGCCATGTCGAAACCCGAGCCATTGTCCCTGACAAAGTAGCAATCTTCTCCGTCCCGCGTTTCGCGGCCGAACTCGATGCGGCCTGCGTCAGTGCGCGAGGTGAACTTCCAGGCATTGCCAATCAGGTTGTCCAGCAGGATGCGCGCAAGTCCCGGGTCCATCAGGGCCTTCACACCGGGCGCGATCACGACGTCCACCGTGCGTTCGGGCTGTTCGTGGCGAAGCGTGTCCACCACCTGTGAGGCCAGTTCGCTCAGGTCGCATTCGCGCGATCGCATGGGCTGGCGCGACACCTGCGCCAGGTCGAGCAGGTCATCGATCAGCCTTGACATGCGCGCGGTGTTGGCAAGCATGCGTTGCAGCATGCTGCGCGATGCGTCGTCGAGCTTGTCGCCCAGGTTGCGAAGCAGCACCTGACCGAAGCCAGTGACCGATGTCAGCGGGGCCCGCAGGTCATGCGACACCGAGTAGTTGAATGCTTCCAGCGCCCTGTTGGCTTCCAGCAGTTCGGCCGTGCGCGCCTGCACGCGCTCTTCGAGCTCGGTGTTCAGGCGGCGCAGCTCGTCCTCGGCTTGCCTTCGCACATCGTCCTTCTCGAAATTTTCCAGTGCAAATGACACATCGCCGGCCATTTCGGTCACCAGGTCGCGCAGCGAGTTGTTGAAGTACCCGGGCTCCTGCGCGAACAACGTGAGCACGCCCACCGCATGCTGCCCCATGCGCAGCGGGCAAGCGGCAGCCGCCCGCAGCCCGGCCTCGCGCATGTCCGCGTGCAAGGGCGCCAGCGCTGCGTCTGCGAGCAGGTCGTTGCTGATGTACACACGGTCCTCGCCCATGGCGATTTCGGCGGGCGCGCGGCGCGGGCCCTTCAGGCTGAATTTGCCGGTTCGCGCAAACCATTGCGGTCCGGGGCCGTGCCAGGCCACCGGCACGATCTCGCCGCTGGTGATGTCGAGCATGCCGATCCACGCCAGCCGAAAGCCCCCTAGCGTCACTGCGAGGCGGCACACCGTCTGGAACAGCTCGTCACGCGAGAGGGTCTTGACCATGGCCTGGCTGGTCGCACTGAGCAGGGCGTAGTGCCGGTTCAGGCGCTGCACATGGGCCTCGGATTCGGTGAGCGCGGCAACGCGCTGCTCCAGCTGCGCGCTGCGCGTTTCCAGCTTGTGCACCAGCACCTGGCTGTAGAGCCTGAGCGATTCCTCGTCGCCCAGCGTCTGCCTTCGAGTGGGCAGGCCGTATTGCGCCGTGCGCTGCAGCACATCGAGGATGCTCGCTATCAGCACCTGCGGCTCGGTGGGCTTGAGCAGGAACGCATCGGCCCCGAGATGCATGGCGAGGGCTTCGTCCTGGGGCTCGGTATAGGTGGCGGTGTACACGATGAACGGGACCGTGCTCAGCCTGGCATCGGCCTTCCAGCGGCGCAGCAGGGTGTAGCCATCCATCTCCGGCATCAGCAGGTCGCTGATGACCACGTCCGGCAAGTGCAGCTGCGCCGCGTCCAGCGCCTGGGTGCCATTTCTGGCCTCGTCAACGACAAACCCATTGCCCTGGAGCAGCATCCGCAGCAGATACAGGTTCTCGGTCTTGTCGTCGACGACCAGGGCGCGCTTCACAGCCCGGCTCCGGCGGGCAGGGGCGAGAGAAACGATTCCACCGAGTCCACGAACGTCAGGGGGTCGATGGGCTTTTCGAGGTAGCCGGTGCATCCCGACGCCATGCAGCGCTCCCGGTCCCCTGGCATGGCATACGACGTGACGGCCACCACCGGTGTGTCGCCGAGGGCGGCAATGTCGCGCAGGGCCCGCACCACCTCGTAGCCATCCATGCCGGGCAACTGGATGTCCAGCAGCACCATCGCGGGGGATATGCGAGTGGCGAGATCGATGCCGGTCGGCCCGTCGCCAGCGTGTACCACCTCCCAGCCGCGGGCATGCAGCAGGAACGTCACGAGGTAACGGTTCTGCTCGTTGTCCTCGATCAGCAGGATCTTTCGGTTCATGTACAACCTTGCTCCCTGTGAGGGCCCAGTGGCAGCGTCACCTCGAACGTGCTGCCTTGCTGCCAGGCGCTGTGAGCGCCGATCGTACCGCCCATCAGCACGGCAAGCCGCTGGCAGATGGCAAGCCCCAGGCCGGTGCCTTCGTGATGGCGCGAAAACGCCGAGTCCACCTGGCGAAACGGCTTGAACAGCAGGGCCATGTCTTCCTCGCGAATACCGATGCCGGTATCGGTCACACGCATTCGCACGGCGGGCTGGGGCGCCCGGCCGGTATCGGGTTGCCACAGCGGCAGCACCGCCACATCGAGCGTGACGCTTCCCTGCTCGGTGAACTTGATGGCGTTGCCCAGCAGGTTCAGCAGGATCTGCTCGACGCGGCGCGCGTCCCCCGTCATCGGGCCGACCTCATCGGCCACAGTGGATGACAGCACCAAGCCCTTCCTGGTGGCGAGCGGCTCCACGATGCCCGTCACCTTGCGAATGGACGCCGCCAGGTCGAATGGCGCACACCCGACAGTCAGCTCGCCCGCCTCGATGCGGGAGATGTCCAGCACATCGTTGATCAGCGCCAGCAGGTGGCGCGCCGAGTCGCGCACCATGCCCAGCTGCTTGGACTGCTCGTCGTTGACCGGGCCGGCCATGCCTTGCAGCACGATGCCCGTGAAGCCGATGATCGAGTTGAGCGGCGTGCGCAGTTCGTGGCTCATCGTCGCCAGGAAAGCCGACTTGGTGCGGTCGGCCGATTCGGCGGCATCACGCGCCAGCGCCAGTTGCGCCGAGCTGCGCTCCAGCGCGTCGGCCCTGACCTGTACTTCATCCAGCAAACGACTGCGCTCCGTCGCGAGGTCGCGCTGGCGCAGTTCGCTTTCCTGCAGACGCTGCGCCGTGCGCCGCAAGGTCGCGGCCCACCCGAAACTGACCAGCAGCAGGAGCGCGGCGGCGGGCCCGGCCCACTTGAGCCAGGGCGGCAGCACGATTCGCTCATCGCCGGCTGTCCATCGGGCGATCGATCGGTAGTAGGCGGATCCCGGGTCAGCCTTGAGCGCCACCAGGTGTTTGTCGATCGCGTCCAGCAGCGCCCGGTTGGCCGCCTTGGGCGCTGCAAAGTACAGGCGCGATGGATTGAAAATGATCGAGGTGTCTTCCAGGTCGCTCGCCGCCGCGTGCCTCACCCCATAGAAGCGGTTGGTCACCACCGCGTCGGCCCGGCCCTGTGCTACCGCCTGGAATGCTGCCGCGAAGTCGGGCAGCGGCACCAGTGTCACGATCATCGCGAAGGCCGACGCGGTCTGCCGGATGTAGTCCTGCTGCATCGAGCCTTCGACCACGGCCACCCGTTTGCCATCCAGGTCCACCAGGGACCTGATACCGCTGCCGCGGCGCGCATAGACCTGGTTCCAGCTCGACAGCACCATTTCGCGGCCGAAGGCATAGGAGTTTTCGCGCTCGCTCGTCAGCGCGACATCGGGCATCAGGTCGATCTCTCCGGCGGCCAGCCGCGTCATGCCTTCGCCGAACGAGCCCGGCACGTATTGCAGCGTCCAGTTTTCCTTGCTGGCGATCGCCTCGATCACGTCGATGAAGATGCCTTCGGGCTTGCCGCCTGCGGTGTAGTCGAGTTTGGGACTGTTCTGGTACACACCCACCCGTACCGTCTGGGCAGCCCAGACAGGCCACGCCCACAGGTAGATGCACAGAAAGGCAAGGGCAGGCAGGCAGGACTTGATGCGACCCATGGCGGTGAAGATGAAAACTCATCCTACACGCACCGGGGCTAAGACTTCCTGACAAAGGCTTGAGTTGCCAGACGGTGCTCCTGGCTTGCGAGCGCAACGGCCTGGCCCGAGGCTTCCATGGTCAACATCGTTGCAAGGTCGCTTTGCAGCGATGCATCAAGCGCCTGCTTCGTCAGCGCCAGCGAGACGGACGAGCCTTTGGCAATGGATTGAGCCAGATCCAGAGCGCGCGCCTCCAATTGCTGCCACGGCACGACCTCCAGCGAGAGGCCCATCGCGTGCGCTTCGGTTGCGTTGATCTCGCGAGCAGTCAGCGCCAGAGCCTTCGCCTGCTGCACGCCGACGATGCGCGGCAGGGTGTAGAGCGCCCCGCAATCGGGAATCAGCCCCACGCGCTGGAACACCATGCACAGCCGTGCGCGGTCGCTGAGCAGGACCAGGTCTGCGAGCAAGGCGATGCTCATGCCTGCGCCGAAAGCCACCCCGTCCACAGCTGCGATAACGGGGTGCCTGAATTCATGCAGCGCGAGCGTCATACGCCGATAGCGATCCATGCCGCGAAGCGACTCATCAGCACCGCGTGGACCGGCGCCTGCCATGTCGCGAACGTCCCCACCCGAGCAGAACGCGTGGCCTGCGCCGCGCAGCACCAGCACTCGAACATGGGCGTCGGTTGCCAGTTTGCCCAGTGCATCGGTCAACTCATCGGCCATGCGCCGGCTGAGGGCATTGAGAGATGCGGGGCGATTCAATGTGATCGTGGCGACCTCGATGTCTGGTTGCGGCAATTCGCACAGGATCGTCTCGTAGTCGTTCATCGTGGAGAGCTCGCGGTCAGACCACGCGGCGTTCACGCAGCGAGGCGATTTTGGCTTCATCCAGCGCCAGCACGCCCCGCAGGATGGTGTCGGTGTGCTGTCCAATGGTCGGGGGCGCCGTAGCCGGTGGCGGCTCGGTGCCGGTGAATCGAATCGGGTTCGCGCACAACGTCACCTCGCCCGCCGTCGGATGCGGCACGCGCTGCGCGACGCCGCGATGCACGACCTGCGGATCGGCAAACACTTCGGGGTAGCGGTTGATCGGTCCACTTGGAATGCCTGCGGCCTCCAGCGCCGCGAGCAATTCGTGCGCGGGCCATTGCCGCGTGAGGGCGTTGAAGACTTCGGCCAGGTCGCGGCGATGCGCCAGGCGCTGCGAGTTCGTGACGAAGCGCGGGTCGTCTGCCAGCTGCGGATGCCGCAGGACTGCGCAGAACGCGCGGTATTGCAACTCGCTGCCGCAGATCACGATCACTCCGCCGTCTGCGCATTCGAAGGCCTGTGACGGCAGGCCGCCATTGCCTTCAGTGCCCCTTCGTGGCGGTATGACACCGGCAGCCAGGTAGGTCATCACTGAATGGGTCTGCGCGGCGATGGTGCAGTCGAGCAGCGCGATGTCGATGTGCTTGCCGATGCCTGTTCCATTGCGACCATCGCGTTCATAGAGTGCGGCCAGCACGCCCGATGCCGCGTACTGCCCCGCGATGAAATCCGCGAGACTGGGGCCGGTTTTCATCGGACCGCCACCGGGCACGCCATCGGGCAGGCCGGTCACGCTCATCATGCCGCTCATCGCCTGGAACACGGTGTCATATCCGGGCAGGTGCGCCTTGGGCCCGGTCTGGCCGAAGCCGGTGATTGAGCAATAGATGAGACCGGGGTCGACCTCGCGCAACGACACATGATCGAGCCCATAACGCGCCAGGTCGCCGACCTTGAAGTTCTCCAGCAGCACATCCGATCGCGCAGCCAGGCGGCGCACCAGGTCTTGCCCTTGCGGGGAGGCGATGTCGATGGTGATCGACTGCTTGTTGCGGTTGGCCGAAAGGTACATCGGCGACTCGCGCGTGTCGTTGCCATCCTGATCTTTCAGGAATGGCGGGCCCCAGCGGCGCGCTTCGTCGCCGTTGCCCGGGCGCTCGACCTTGATGACCTCGGCACCGAGATCGGCCAGGGCTTGCCCGGCGAGTGGTCCCGCCAGGATACGGCTCAGGTCCAGGACCTTGATGCCGGTGAGCGGCATGCGCGTGGGTGGGTTGCTCATGCGGTTGCCTCTGTTCCCCACGTGGCTGCTGCGAGCGCAAGCTGCTGCGAATGCGCGCCGCCCAGATCTGCGCGCAGCATCTTCACGCGTGTGGTCCATCGGTGCAGCGGATGCTCGAGCGTCAACCCCATCGCCCCCATGAACTGGTGGAGGTCGTAAACCAAGGCGGATGTGCATTGCTGGGCGTGAGCGAGTGCGCTCGCGGCGTCTGCGTCGCTTTCGCTGTGCGCGGCTTGCAGAGCCAGCCATCGCGCCGCCTCCACCTGCACCGCGATACCCGCAAGCCGGTGTTGTATGGCCTGGAACGCTCCCAGCGGACGGCCGAACTGGCGGCGGTCGCGCACGTGCGCCACCACGGTTTGCAGTCCGGCATCGAGACAGCCCGCGATCTCTGCCGCCACGCCGATTCGCCAGAGCCGGCGCAATGTGTCTGCTTCGACCTCCAGCGCCTGCCACGTGAGGGCGTCCGGTGCGACGAGGCGTCCGACCGGATAGCCGAAAGGGCTTTCCACTTCCACGCCATCGCGATCAGTCAGGGCGGCCCATTCCACGGTGTCCCCGCGAACGCAGATCGCTGCGCGCGCACCGGGCAACCACCGCGCGGGGCGCTGGCAGCTGTCCCACAGAACAGCGCATGGACGGGGCAGCTCGGGTGCGAGCAAGGGCAACACCAGTGCAGACGCGACCAGTTCAACGCACTGCGGCAAAAGCGCCAGCCGCAGGATCATCGCGGTCGCGGCGACGGGTCCCAACTCGTCGATTGATGCAGCGTCGAAGATGCCTGCGTCATCGAGGTCGGCCTGCAGCGCCGATGAGGTCTCGCAGTGGCTCTTGCCCAGAACGGCGAGGCCTTCGTGATGCTGCGCGATGCGCGCGACCGCATCCAGCAGCGCGTGCTGGTCGGGATTGAAGTCGAGGTTCATGCGCGCTCCAGGCGGGGCTCGCGGGGTAGCTGCAGCCACTCCTGCGCAACCAGGTTGAGCTGGATTTCCGCAGCGCCTGCAGCGATGCCGGCGGCAATCGCACGTTCATGGTGCGCTAGCGCAAGAGGCCATGCATCGCTGCACATCTCATCGCCGAAATGATCGAGCGCAAAGTCCGACACAGCGTGGTCGGCGGTCACAACCGCCACGCGCGCGAGGTTCGATTCCGCACTCGGCGGCAGGCCACGCGCGCGCTGGTCCACCACGCGGTACACCAGAACCCGCGCAGCTTCGCAGGCAGCGAGTGCCCGCGCCGCGTGCGCTCGCACGGCGTCATCGCTGAACCTGCCCTGTGACTGCAACTCGCCGACCATGCGATCGAGCACGCGGCGCGAGAACGCATAGCGGGCGAGCCCGACGCGCTCCAGCGACAGCGCGTAGCTGATGATGGTCCAGGCCTGACCCTCGTCGCCCAGGCGCGCCGTGGCGGGCACGACCACATCGGTGAAGAAAACTTCGTGGATGTCACCATGCCCGATCAGCGACGGGATCGCGCGCACGGTGATGCCCGGTGTGTCCATCGGCACGAGAAAGATCGCAATGCCACCCTTGCCCGAGCCGGTGCGTGCCAGCAGGAAGCAGGTCTGCGCCATGCCCGCGTAGGAGGTCCAGACCTTGCTGCCGTTGATCACATAGTCGTCACCGCGAGGGACTGCGCGCGTGGCCAGCGACGCCAGGTCCGAACCCGCGGACGGTTCCGAGAACCCCTGGCACCACACCGAGCGGCCCGCAGCCATGTCGGGCAGGTAGCGCGCCTGCTGCGCGGGCGTGCCGTACTTCATCAGTGTTGCGCCGATGAAGTTCACGTTCATGTATTGCGGTCCGCGCGGCTCGCCTGCGGCGAAGAGTTCTTCACCGACGATGAAATGCTCCCAGGCCGGCGCGCCGCGCCCGCCATGTTCGACAGGCCAGTGCGGCACCAGCAAGCCTTCGGCGGCTAGCCTGGGGCAGAACGTCATCGAGAACGCGGTCTGCTCCGGTGAGCCGGGGCCGTGCCGGCTGATATGTTCCCAGTCGGGCGGCAGTTCGCGCGCGAGGAGGGCACGCACGCGGTCCCGCACCGCCGCCTGCTCATCGGTCCAGTCGAAATTCATGTGTTGTCGCCCCGGGAATTGACGCGGTGCAGATAGCTCAGGTAACCCATGGGCACGAAGCTGCCGCCATTGACGGGGATCAGCGCGCCGCTGGTCCATGACGACTCATCGCTCATCAGGTACGCACACAGCGGACCGATGTCATCCGGTGTGCCCAGGCGTTGCAACGGCACGGTTTCAACTTGCCTGCGAATTCGCGATTGGGTGTTGAACACCTTCGCGAGTTCATCGGTCATCACCACGCCCGGTGCGACTGCATTGACGCGAATGCCGCGGTGGCCCCACTCGGCGGCCATCGTTCGGGTGAGGTTTTCCAGTGCGGCCTTGGCCGCGCCGTAGTGGCCGGTGCCGGGGTTGGGATACGACGCACTGCGCGAACTGATGTTGACGATGGAGCCGCCTTGCGTCATGGCTCGCGCTGCGGCCTGTGCGGCAAAGAAGGCGGCCTTCAAGTTCAGGTCCACCACGCGATCCCACTGGCCTTCGTCGATGGCGTCGAGCGGGCCGACGTCGGACGGCGCTGCGCTGCCTGCGTTGTTGATCCAGCCATCGATGGCGCCGAAGCGGTCGAGCGTGGCTTGAATCAGCCGTTGCCGGTCGGCGGCGCGCGTGATGTCGCCCTGCACTGTGAGCGCTTCGACTTCGGATGCGCGAACCTGCGCGGCCACCACCTCCAGCGCTGCAGCGTCGCGCCCGCTCACCACGACACGCGCGCCGCAACGCGCCATCGCCATGGAGATACCCTGGCCGATGCCCTTCGCGCCGCCAGTCACGACGACGGTCTTGCCCTTGAGCGAGAACATGGTTGCGCCCGTCACTCCGGCTTGTAGCCGATCTTGCTGGCCGCCTGCGCCCACATCTGCTGCTCGGCCGAGACCTGGCGCGAGTGCACCTCGGGCGCACCGCCCACCGGCACCACGCCGGCCTGCACCAGGCGCGCGCGGATGTCGGGCTCTTTCAGCACTTCGTTGAACGCGACGTTGAGCCGGTTGACGATGGCGTCGGGTGTGCCTGCGGGCGCCCAGAAGCCGAACGAGAACGCGAACGTCAGATCGGGCACGCCCACCTCGGCCAGCGTAGGCACGTCGGGCAGCGATGGCGAGCGCTCGGACGCCCCGTGCGCCAGTGCCTTGATGCGGCCTTCCTTGATCATGCCGACGTAGAACAGCGGCACGTCGATGCCCATCTGGATTTCACCGGCGATCAGCGCAGTGGCGACTTGCGTTGAGCCCTTGTACGGAATGGCGACTGCGTCGAATCCTGCGCGCGACTTGAGCATTTCGGCGGCGAGAAGGATGCTGCCTGCGGTGTAGCTGAAGTTGACCTTGCCGGGGTTCTTCTTCGCGTATTCGACGAACTCGCGGAAGTTGTTGACCGGAAGCGTGCCTGGCACCATCAGTGTCATGCCGCCGCGCGCCACGCACACCACAGGGCGCATCGACTTCAGCAGGTTGAACTTCAGATCCTTGATCAGCACGGGCGTCAGGCTGCCCCCGCCCAGGAAGAGGATGGTGTGTCCGTCGGCGGGTTGGGTCGCGACATATTCGGAGCCGATCAGGGCTGCGGCGCCTGGCTTGTTTTCCACGAGGACAGGCTGCTTGAGCTGCGCGCTGAGCTTTTCGCCGAGGGCGCGCGCCAATGTGTCCGAGCCACCTGCGCCGAAGGGCACCACGATGCGCACCGGCTTGTCTGGGTAGGTGGTTTGCGCCGAGGCTGTCCAGGGCGACATGCCGGTGATCGCGGCGCCCGTGGCTGCCAACACCAGGCCGCGGCGGCGGCTTGAAAGCGGTACGGAAGAAGGTGGGCGCATGGCAAAGGTCCTCAGGATGAGTGGATGATGAGGGCAACCACATGGTGGGATACTATTTATCCCGAGTCCGGTGACTGCCGATGCCGGATTCTCATGTCAGGTGCGGCACCAGCGATGGCGGGTTGCTGCGGTCCGAGGGAAATCACCACGCTAGTCGTTCCACATGATGGACAGTTTTATGGACACTCCTGCCAACGAAGCATCGACTGAAGCTGCCATCGGCGGCGCCCAGGCCATACGCCGGGCCGCAGCCGTGCTGCGCGCACTGGGCAAGGCCGGACCCCATGGCACTACGCTCGCAGAGGTCGCGCGCGACTGTGGGCTTGCGCGGTCCACTGCACATCGCATCCTGCGCTGCCTGGTCGAAGAACGCCTCGCCAGCGAGCCCGGCGCAGACAAGCGCTACAGCATGGGCGAACTGGTTCATGAGCTGAGCCTCGCGCCATCGGCCAGCGTGCTGGAGGTTGCGCATTGGCGACCCGTCATCGCTTCGATCTCGCGCCGCACGGGGGCTACCGCTTATCTCATGCGCAGAAGTGGGGTGGAGGCCGTGTGCCTGGCCAAGGCAGACAGCCAGGCGCTCATGCGCTTCGTGCCGGTCGAGGTCGGGCAGCGTCGGCTGCTGGGAGTGGGGGCAGGTGCGACCACGCTCCTGGCCGCACTGGACAAGGAGCATTGCGAGCAGGTCATCGCGCTCGTGACGCCGGGACTGCGACCTTATCCGCGCCTGAATCCGGACAGCCTGCGTCATGCCGTGCGCGTCGCGCGCAAGACGGGCTTCGCGGTGAGCCAGGGGACCGTGGTTGCTGACGGATTCGGCATGGGAATCGCCGTGCCCAGCGCAAGCGGAACGCCGCATCTGGCGCTGAGCATTGCGGCGCATGCGTCGGTGGTGACCGAGTCGGTCATCGGCGAGTGGAAACGCATCCTTTCGCAAGAGCTCAAGGATGGGTTGGCGGCTGGCGGACCCGTGCGAATTTCTGCGTGATTCCTGCTGCTGATGAGCCCCATTTGCGATCGGATCGCCGTATGCTGAAAGTTGATTCAACACACGACAAAGGCACACCATGCAAGAAAAATCTTCAGATCCGCATCCGCTCAGCGACCTCGCATACGACTGGATCACGCTGATGCAAAACAAGGCGCAGGCGCTGTTGGCCTATGACCAGTACATCAAGGACGCCGAGGCTGCGGGCTCCGCCGAATGCGCCGCGTTCTTCCGCAAGGTTCACGATTCGGACAAGGCGCAGCTGGCCGAAGCCAAGCAGCACCTGGTCGCGGTGCTGCAGGGCAAGATGGGCTCGGCGCCGCGCTGATCGCCTTCAGTCAAGGGCCGCCGCGAGTCCGGTTCAGGACTTGTCGGCGGCTTTTGCTTTTTCGACCTTCACTTCGGCGTTGGCGTGCGCCGCAGCGGCCTGCTTCTGGCAGATGGACTTTTGCGCGCTGTCGTCGATGGCCGCGCACTTGGCCCGCGCCGACTTCAAATCGGCATCGGCCTTCTTTTGCATCTGCGCCGCAGCGGTGCTGGTGCCTGATGCGCCACTGGTCTTCGTGTTCTTGTCGGAGTCGTCGGACTTCGACTTGTCGGCTGTCTCCTGGGCTTTTTCCTTCATCTTGTGGGCAGCGTCCCTGGTCTTGTCGCCAATGTTCCTGGCTGCTTCCTTCACCTTTTCAGTGAAGGTCGGGCCCGATGGCTCTGCCTTGGGTGCTTGTTGCTGCTGGGCGAAGGCGGCGGTGCCGGTCAGCGCCAATGCGCATGCCAGCGTTGCGAGTGAAGTCTTCATGCATGTTCTCCTGATCGATTGCGAACACGCAATCAGATCGCGACAGGCCGCATTGAATCTGTGGGACGGAACCGGATTCGACCGTGGGACCGTGGTGCGATGAGGCTGTGCGCGTGTCAGGCGCGGGTGTTGAGGTAAGCCCAGACCTTGTCGGGGTGGTTGCCGGTTTCGGCCATGATCCGGTGGAGTTCTGCGACGCTCACGCCGAACTGGTTCGCCCAAGCGCGAAGTTCGGCGGGGTGATCGATACGAATTCGAACGGCCTCGGGCTTTTTCGGATCTGAAGGCTGAGTCATGAATCTTCCGCAGGTGAATGGGAGGCGAGATACTCAACCAGGAGTTTCGCAGCCGGAGACAGTGCCTGCGCGTCGCGAAAACACACAATGAACCGCCGCTGCGCCCACGACTCGGCCAGCGGGATCACATGGAGCCCATACGCTGCCGCCTGCAGTTCGGCCACCTCGCGCGGCACCACGCTGATGGCGAGCCCCGCGCGCACCACGCGCAAGGCCGCTTCGAAGTTGGAGACGACGACACGGTGGATGACCGAGCGCCCGAGTCGCCCCGCTGCGCGCTGCAGCATCACCTGCACAGCGCTGTTGACCGGCAGGCTCACGTGCTCGAAGGCCAGCGTCTGCTCGAAGCGCAGCGTCTTGCGCGATGCCAGTGGATGGCCCGCCGGCACGACGATGCAAAGCTGGTCCGTGCGATAGGGACGGCCCTGCAAAGCGCCGAGTTCGACCGCGTCCCAGCACACGCCCAGTGATGCCATCCCGTCGCGCACGCCGCGCACGATCTCCGGGCTGACCCGCTCTTCCATGTCGACCTGGATACTGCGGTGTGCCGGCATCTTCAGGAAGGCCGCCACGTCATCGGCCAGCGACTCGGTCATCGCCGACACGCTCGCCAATATGCGCACCTGCCCGCGCGCGCCGGCGACATAGCTTTCCATGTCGCGCTCGATGCGCGAGGCGCTGTCCATCATGCCGCGCGCGTGCTCCAGCAGCGTTTCGCCAGCCGCCGTGGGAATCACGCCGTGGCGCTTGCGAACGAGCAGCGGCGTGCCGACCTGGTGCTCCAGCTGCGACAGCCGCTTGCTGATCGCTGAGCCGACGATGCTGGCGCGCTCGCCCGCGCGGGCGATGTTGCCGGTTTCGCAGACGGCGATGAACAGGCGCAAGGTGGTGAGGTCGAGGTCGCGCAAGGTATTCCCGATTGGAACGTTGCAGTTCTTGAATTGATCTGTTGGCTCCGTTTGGAAATTCTAAACTCCGCCTCATGACTACTGCCAATGTTGTGATTCGCGAGGTGGGCCTGCGCGACGGGCTGCAAAGCATCGCCCGTGTCGTGCCCACCGCGGACAAGCTCGAATGGATTCGCCTGGCCTATGAAGCGGGCCAGCGCGAGATTGAGGTCGGCTCCTTCGTGCCGGCGCGCCTGATGCCGCAACTGGCCGACACCGCCGAGGTGCTGGCGTTTGCCAGGACGCTGCCCGGCCTGAAGGCCTCGGTGCTGGTGCCCAACCTCAAGGGCGCCGAGCGCGCGATGGAATGCGAAGCCGAACTGATGCTGCTGCCGCTGTCGGCCAGCCACGCGCACAGCCTGGCCAACCTGCGCAAGACGCCTGATGAAGTGGTGAAAGACATCGCGCGCATCCGGGATGCACGCGACGCGCGCGGATCGAAGACGAAGATCGAGGTGGGCATCAGCACCGCGTTCGGCTGCACGATACAGGGCCGCGTCGAGCCGGGCGAAGTGGTGCGCCTGGTCAAGTCCGTGCTGGACGCAGGGGCCGAAGCCGTGGGCCTGGCCGACACCGTGGGCTATGCCGATCCGGGCATGGTGCGATCGCTGTTCGAGCGGGTGGTGCCGGTTGCAGGCGACAAGCTCAACTGCGGCCACTTCCACGACACGCGCGGCCTGGGGCTGGCAAATGTCTATTCGGCGCTGCAGGTGGGCATCACGCGCTTCGATGCGTGCCTGGGCGGCATCGGCGGCTGCCCTCATGCGCCGGGCGCGAGCGGCAACGTCGCAACGGAAGACGTGGCTTACATGATGGCCAGCATGGGCATTGCGACAGGGCAGGACTTCGACGCGCTGCTGGCACTTCGCAAGAAGGTGGCGCACTGGCTCGAAGGCGAGTCGCTGCACGGCAGCATCTGGCGCGCGGGCCTGCCCAGGACGATGCTGCAAAGCGCGCAGGTGGCCGCATGAGCGAAGCCGCCGACGCAACGCAAACGATGGATGTGCCGCAACCCCTCAAGGGCCTGCGCGTCATCGAGTTCACGCACATGGTGATGGGCCCGACCTGCGGCATGGTGCTGGCCGACATGGGCGCGGAGGTCATCAAGATCGAACCGATTGACGGCGACCGAACTCGCACGCTGGTGGGCGCGGGTGCGGGGTTCTTTCCGATGTTCAACCGCAACAAGAAGAGCATCGGCATCGACCTGCACAGCCCGCAGGGCGCGGAGGTGGCGCGCAAGCTCTGCGCCACCGCCGACGTCGTCGCCGAGAACTTCAAGCCCGGCACCATGGGCAAGTACGGGCTCGACTACGCAGCACTGAGCGCGGTCAACCCGCGCATCATCTACGCGAGCCACAAGGGCTTCCTGCCCGGCCCGTATGACCATCGCACGGCCCTGGATGAAGTGGTGCAGATGATGGGCGGCCTGGCCTACATGACCGGGCGACCCGGCGACCCGCTGCGCGCGGGCACGAGCGTCAACGACATCATGGGCGGCCTGTTCGGCGCGATTGCCGTGCTCGGTGCGCTCATCCAGCGCGGCATCACCGGCAAGGGCCTGGAGATCCAGTCGGCCCTGTACGAGAACAACGTGTTCCTCATGGGCCAGCACATGCTGCAGTTCGCCATGACGGGCAAGCACCCCGCGCCCATGCCCGCGCGTGACAACCCGTGGGCGGTGTACGACGTGTTCACGGTCAAGGACGGCGAACAGATCTTTTTGGCGGCGGTGAGCGATGCGCAGTGGCTGACGTTTTGCGACGCGCTGGGGTTTGCCGACCTCAAGGCCGAGCCCGAACTCGCGACCAACAACCTGCGCGTCGGCCAGAGGTCGCGCCTGCTCAAGGCCATCGCCGAGCGCATTCGCGATCGCAGTGCGGCAGATCTCGCATCGGTGATGGAGAAGGCGGGGCTGCCGTTCGCGCCGATTCGCCGGCCGGAGGATCTCTATGACGACGAGCACCTGCTGGCGACCGGCGGTCTTGCCGACGTGCGCCTGCCCGATGGCCCGAAGGCCGGCGAGACGGTGAAGACCACGCTGTTCCCCATCACGATGCAAGGCCACCGGCTGGGCGTGCGGCTGGACCCGCCGAAGCTGGGGGAACACAGCCGCGAGCTGCTTGCGGGCGCGGGCTTCGCAGCGAGCGAGATCGAGCGCCTGCTGGGCGAATCGGTCATCGCCTGAGCTTCAGAAATCCAAGGAGACATTCATGAACGCAAAGACATTCAACGCACCTTTCCATTTCACTCGTCGTGACGCGCTGCTCATGCTGGGCGCGCTCGGCATCGCCGGCGCTGCACCGCGTGCATTCGCGCAATCGGGCACCGTGCGATTCATCCTGCCCAATGCCACCGGCTCGGGCGTTGACGCGATCACGCGCGCTGCGCAACCGGCGCTGTCGAAAGCACTGAACGCCTCCGTCGTCGTCGATAACCAGGCCGGTGCAGGCGGCGTGGTCGGGCTGCAGGCATTGGCTCGCTCACCGGCAGATGGCAGTGCGCTGTCGTTCGTCTCGAACAACGTGGTGATTTTTCCGAGCGTACTCAAGTCGCTGCCGTTCGACATGCCGGGCGACTTCACGCCGATTGCCGTCGTGGGCGCAACGCCGATGGTGCTGGTGGTCAATCCGGCCAAGGTGAGCGCCACCAACAGCCGCGAATTCATTGCGCTGCTCAAGAGCAAGCCGGGCCAGTTCAATTTCGCGTCGGGCGGCAACGGCACCATCTTGCACCTGGCGACCGAGATGTTCCTGGAAGCGGCAGGCGCGTCCGCCAAACATATCCCCTACAAGGGCGTGGGCCCGATGGTCACCGACCTGATCGGCGGCCAGGTCGAATTCGGCACGGCCGCGCTACCCAGCGTGCAGGCCCACATTAAAAGCGGGGCGCTGCGTCCTATCGGCCTGCTCACCGCGCAGCGCACGCCTGCTGCGCCCGATATCGCGACGTTCGTGGAGCAGGGCCTGCCCAACTTCGTGGTCGAGGCGTGGTTCGCGTTGATCGGCCCCAAGGGCTTGAGCGCAGCGAACGTGAAGAAGGCGCACGACGCGGTAGTGAGCGCCTTCGCCGACCCGGCCGTCAAGGAAGCGATGGCGAAGCAGGGCAACACCATCAACATCAGCACGCCCGAACAGGCGCAAGCGGCGTTTCGCAGTGAGCTGGCGAAATATGCGGCGCTGGTGAAGAAGGTGGGGTTGGAGCCGCAGTGATTGCTTCGGTGCCGGGCCTGGCAGCGGCTATCGGTGCAGTGATATGATTCTTATCAACAGATGATAAGGCTGTGGGTTTGAGGCAATCTGACGAAGCGATAGCGACTCTCCTGGACCTGGACGGCAGCGTTTTTGAGCAGGAGGGAGGGTTCTGGATGAAGATAGAAGCCTGGAGGATCGATCCGACAGATTTCATTCCGCATGGAATCCGCTACAGCCTGACTCTGCATAACCGCTACGGGGTCCGGGTGATGGGTTATGACAATGCACATGCAGTCAAGCCGCCGGGCAAGTTCAGGTTTGCGGGGCAACGCTTGCCTTATGACCACAAGCACCGGAGTGCGAGCGACAAGGGCGTGCCGTATGTCTTCGGTTCAGCGCAGGGATTACTGGAAGATTTTTTTGCAGAGGTGGACAAGGTCGTCGCTACCGCGATTGCAGGAGATTGAGATGAAAACGATCGTGATTGGTGTCATGTCGCAGGAGAAGATCCGGGCTCGGGCGATCGCCATCGCCAAGGGTGAGTACAAGCCCAAACCCGGCGAGCCCAAGATCTGGTTCAACTCCATGCGTTCCGTGGCGGAAGTCCTGAGCGATTCAAACCGGGCCTTGCTCAAGGTGATCCAGGAAACCGACCCTCACTCGATGGCCGAGTTGGCGCAGGCCACGGGACGGCAGCCCGGCAACTTGTCGCGCACGCTCAAGACCATGGAGCGCTACGGTCTGGTGTCATTGCTTCGCGAGAAGCAGCAAGTGCGGCCGGTCGCCAATGCCACTGAGTTCAGGATATGGGCGACTGCCTGAACAGCAGATCTGCTTCGTGAGCGGCGTCGCTTCGTTCGCGTAATTGCCGATGGTTGGGGCTGCCGTCCGGCAGGACAATCCCCCGATGTCAAACCGCATGGATGCCAGCACTGTCGATGCCCTTCAGTTGGCGTTCGATCTCTCGCCAGTGGGCATGTGCGTGACCGAGGAGCGCGTGGTTACGTTATGCAACCAGGCTTTTGGTGCCATGTTCGGCTACGGTGAAGGCGAACTGCAAGGCAAGCCGCTCGCGCCACTGTATCCCTCGCACGAGGAGTTTGTGCATGTGGGCAATCTCGGCTTGCCTGTGATGCAGGAGGTGGGTATCTACAGCGACGAGCGCATCATGCGGCGGCGCGATGGCAACCTGTTCTGGTGTCATGTGGCGGGCCGGGCCGTGGATCGCTCGCGTCCGTTCGCGCAGGCTGTCTGGATGTTCGAGGACATCTCGCGCAAGCGGCCGGTGGCAGGCAACCTCACCCAGCGAGAGCGCGAGATTGCGCAGCACCTTGTCACGGGCGGCACCAGCAAGCAGATCGCGCGGTTGCTGGGCCTGAGTCCGCGAACGGTGGAAGCCCACCGTTCCCGCCTGATGAAGAAGCTCGGGGCGGCCACCCACGGCGAGCTTCTGGCGCGCCTGGTGGGCGTCGGCTGAAGCGCTACTTGAGCAGCTTGCCGCTGCTGCCGATCACCGTCACCTCGACATAACGCGAGCCGACCCGGTTCTGAGGCGAGTATCCGACCGTGACGCCGCCCAGGTCGAAGGCTTCCATGGATTCCAGTGCCTTCATCACCTTCGCACGTGTGGGCGTTGCACCGGCTCGCCGCAGTCCCTCGACCAGCACCTTCGCCCCCAGGAACTGCTCGAAGTTGGTGTAGTTCACGAGTTCCTGCGGCGCGAATCGCTTCATCAGCGTGTGGAATTCACGCACGGCGGGCAGGTTGGGCATGTAGGGGTAGGGCACGACCTGGCAGATGCCCATGCCCTGCGCATTCTTGAGCCCTGCCAGCTTCACGATTTCCGCGGGGTCTACCACCGAGATGTTGTAGAGTTGGGCGCCACCGCCTGCCTCGCGATACAGGCGTGCGAAAGCGGCAGTGGACTTGTTGACCGAAATCATGATGACTGCCTGTGCGTCGGAGCCCTTGACCTTGCGGACCGCGTCTTCCACCTTGTCGGTGTTGCGCTCGTAGGTGGCTTCCACCGACATCTTCAGGTTGCGCTTGGCCAGGGCCTTCTGCACACCTTCCAGTCCGGCCTTGCCGAAGCCGTCGTCCTGGTACATCACGGCAATTCTCGTCATGCCGAGCGTGGAGACCTGCTGCACCATGTGCTCGGCCTCGTCGGCGTAGCCGGCGCGCAGGTGGAAGATCCAGGGGTTGAAGGGATTGCGCAGCGGTTCGCCGCCGGTATAGGGCGCGACCAGCGCCGCGCCGCCTTCCTCCAGGATCCTGTCGGCGAGCAACTTGCCGACGTTCGCGGTGCCTGCAAACCCGTACAGCGCGACAACTTCGGGCCGCGCCAGCAGCTCGCGCGTGAGCCGGACTGTCTCGTCAACCTTGTAGCCGTCGTCCAGCACGATGTGCCGGATCTTCTTTCCATTCACGCCGCCCGTGGCGTTGATGTAGTCGAAATACACTTTGCCGCCGAGCACCATTTGCGCACCGGTGGAGGCCAGCACGCCTGACAGCGGCGCGATCTGGCCGATGGTGATTTCGGACGCGGCCCATGCGCGCGTCTGAAGCATGGCCAGCGAGCTGGCAGCCCACATTCCGAGGGTTCTTCTTTTCAATTCGCTCTCCTTACTACAAACAACAGGACAGGTCGGTTGGGGAAGGCGCAAGCGTAGGGGCGGGTCGCGCGTAAAGCTATGGCGTAGTTCCCTCTCAGGGCGAATGCTGTGGTGTTTCTACGCTATGGCGCGGGGCATGGGCCTGCACTATGGTGGCGGCCTCGGTCAACCGCAAGGAGAGACATGAATCTGGCCTCATCGCTGCGGCGAATCGCGCTGATGGACCCCGAACGCCCTGCGCTGTTCGAGGGCACGCAGCTGCTTCACACCTATGGCGCGCTGGCCTCCCGTGCCGCGCGGCTGGCCCAGGCGATGAAGGCGCTGGGCCTTGCACCCGGCGAGCGCGTGGTGATCTTCATGCGAAACCATCCGGCCTACCTCGAGCTGATCTACGGCTGCTGGTGGGCAGGGCTTGCCGTGGTGCCGGTGAACGCCAAGCTGCACCTGCGCGAAGCCCAGTGGATCGTGGAGCACTCGCATGCTTCATGCGCCTTCATCACGCCCGATGTCGGCGAATCGCTGAGCGCGCCGGGGGGCTGCGTCGATGTCACATCCGCTGCGTACGAAGCCTTGCTTTCATGTGCCCAGGCACCGATGGCCGAACGCGCGCCCAACGATCTTGCGTGGCTTTTCTATACCAGCGGCACGACGGGCAAGCCCAAGGGCGTGATGCTCACCCATCGCAACCTGATGACGATGGGCCTGACCTACTTCGCCGACGTCGACCCGGTGGATCCGCGCGACGCGATCGTCTATGGCGCACCGATGTCGCATGGCGCCGGGCTGTATGCGATCCCCCATGTAATCGCGGGTGCCCGGCATGTTGTTCCTGCCTCGGGAGCGTTCGACCCAGCCGAGATTTTCGACCTGGCGCGCAGCATCGGCCGGCTGACGATGTTCGCCGCGCCCACCATCGTCAGGCGCCTGGTCGACCATGCGCAGGCCAACGGGCTGGGTGGCGAAGGCTTCAAGACCATCGTGTATGGCGGAGCGCCGATGTACGCCGCCGATATCCAGCACGCACTGCGCGTGATGGGGCCGCGCTTCGTGCAGATCTACGGGCAGGGCGAAAGCCCGATGGTCGGCACGGCGCTCGCACGGCACCACCTCACGGACACATCGCATCCGCGCCATTCGCAGCGCATCGCTTCGGTGGGCGTGGCGCAGACGCCGGTGGAAGTGCGCGTGGCGGACGCAGCCGGCAACACGCTGCCGATCGGCGAAGTCGGCGAAGTGCTGGTTCGCGGCGACACGGTGATGCGGGGCTACTGGCGTGACGCTGCCGCCACCGAGGCCGCGGTGCAGGACGGTTGGCTGTTCACCGGTGACATGGGTGCGCTGGACGAGGACGGCTTCCTCACGCTCAAGGACCGCAGCAAGGACATGATCATCAGCGGCGGCTCCAACATCTATCCGCGCGAGGTTGAAGAGGTTTTGCTGCTCGACCCCGCCGTCGCAGAAGTGTCGGTGGTGGGCGAACACGACCCCCATTGGGGCGAGTCGGTCGTCGCGTTCGTTGTGCCGCGTACCGGTGCACAGGTGACGGTCGAAGCGCTGGACGCCCTGTGCCTGCAGCACATTGCGCGATTCAAGCGGCCCAAGCGCTACGAGATCGTCGAATCGCTGCCCATGAACAGCTACGGCAAGGTGCTCAAGACCGCACTGCGCCGCCGCATCGAGGAGAACAAATGAGTGCAGACATGCCGCTCTCGGGAAGACGGGCGCTGGTCACGGGATCCGTGCAGGGCATCGGGCTGGCCATCGCCGAGGCCCTCGCGCGACAGGGCGCCGACATCGTGCTGCACGGGCTTGCCGGTGCAGATGAGATGCAGCGCGCGCGACACGCTATCGAGTCGGCGGGTGCGTCCAGGGTGCTGACGCTGACGCACAACCTGCGAGAGGTGGATGGTGCTTCGGCGCTCATGGCGGCCGCCCTTGAAGACGGTCCAGTGGACATCCTGGTCAACAACGCCGGTGTGCAGCACACCGCGTCGCTGGCGCAGATGCCGCGCGAGAAGTGGGACGACATCATCGCGATCAACCTGTCCGCCTGCTTCGACACGATGCGCATCGCGCTGCCGCTGATGGCGCAAAGCGGCTATGGCCGCGTGGTGAATGTGGCGTCGGTGCACGGCCTGGTTGCCTCGGTGAACAAGGCGCCCTATGTCGCTGCCAAGTTCGGCCTGGTCGGCATGAGCCGAGTCGCCGCGCTGGAGTACGCCAGCGCCGGTTCGCGCGCGAGCGGCGGTGTGACCGTCAATTGCGTCTGTCCGGGCTGGACCGAAACGGCCATCATCGAGCCGCAGATCGATGCCCGCGCGCAGGCGCTTGGCGTGCCGCGCGACGATGCCATCCGCGACCTGCTGCGGGAGAAACAGCCGAGCCAGCGCACGTCGCTGCCCGCGGAGATCGCGCGTGTGGTGCTGTGGCTGTGCGAGCCCGCTGCGCACAACATGACGGGCGCAGCGCTGCCTGTCGATGGCGGCTGGACGGCGCAATAGTTCGCGCCCGGCGCCTACCCTATCCGCGCCGTCGGCAGGATCTGCCCCGGATCCGTCACCAGCTCCAGCAGCGCCAGCCCCGCATGTGCCTGCGCCCGACTGAACGCCCCCGCGAAGTCTTCCGTACGCGTGACGCGCTCGGCCTTTGCGCCGAATGACTGGGCCAGCGCAACGTAATCCGGCCCGACGATCTTCGTGCCGCTGATGCGGTGCGGGTAATGCTTTTCCTGGTGCATGCGGATGGTGCCGTACATGCCGTTGTTCACGACGATGACGATGAGTTGCGCGCCGTACTGCGCGGCGGTCGCAAGCTCCTGCGGATACATCAGGAAGCAGCCGTCGCCCGCCACGCAGACCACCTTGCGCTCGGGATGGCGCAGTGAAGCAGCGATGGCGGCAGGCAGCCCGTAGCCCATCGCGCCGCAGGTGGGCGCAAGCTCGGTGCGTGGCGCGCGGTACTCGAAGAACCGGTGAACCCACACGGCGTAGTTGCCGGCACCGTTTGTCACGATGGCATCGGTGGGTAGCGCTTCGCGCATCTGGCGCATGGCGACAGCCAGGTCAACGCCGGTTGCCTTGGCGTCGCGCGGCGGCACCTGGCTGAAGGCGAGGTACGCGTCACGCGCGGATGCGGTCCATCCGTCCCATGCGCGGGTGGCAGGTGCAGCCAGTGCCGCGAGTGACGACGCGGCTTGCGCAACACTCACTTCGAATCCGATCTCCGGCCGGAACACACGCCCGACCTCTTGCGCTTCCGGGTGAAAATGGATGAGCGTCTGCTGCGGGTCCGGTGCCTCCATCAGCGTGTAGTTGTCACTCGCCACATCGGTGATTCGTGTGCCGACTGCCAGCACGACATCGGCAGTCAGCAGCCGCTCGCTCAGCGCAGGGTTCATGCCCAGACTCAGGTGACCGGCGTACTGCGGCAAACGATTGTCCACGATGTCCTGCCGGCGGAAGGTGCAGGCCACCGGCATGTTCCATCGCGACGCAAAATCCTGGATGTCCGTGATCGCGCTATCGGTCCACCCGCTGCCGCCCACCATCAACAACGGCTTGCGCGCGCAAGACAGTCGCGCGTGCACTTTGGCCATGGATGCATCCGAAGGTTGCGCAGCTTCAAGCGCTGTGCATCGGTGGGCCGGGATAGCGGCGGCGCCAACCAGCACGTCCTCCGGCAACGCCACCACGACGGGGCCGGGCCTGCCCGACACGGCAACGTGAAACGCCCGCGCGACGATCTCTGCCATGCGCGAAGCATCCGACACTTCAACCACCCACTTCGCGAGCTTGCCGAACATCGAGACGTAGTCCACTTCCTGGAACACGTCACGGCCGGTCTGGTCGCTGGCGATCTGCCCGATGAAAAGGATCATCGGCGTGGAGTCCTGCTGCGCGGTATGCACGCCGACGCTGGCCTGCGTCGCACCCGGGCCGCGCGTGACCATGCAGATGCCGGGCCGTCCGGTGAGCTTGCCGTCGGCTTCGGCCATGTTGGCCGCGCCGCCTTCATGCTTGGCAACGACCAGTTCGATTTCCTCCGAAACGTCGTGAAGCGCATCCAGCACTTCCAGGTAGCTTTCGCCGGGCACGCAGAACACGCGGTCCACCCCGTGCAGGCGCAGTGAATCAACCAGCACGCGACCGGCTGTGGGGGATGGCGAGGGAGCCGAGGAGAGAGAGGAGGAGAGAGTGGGGGAGGTGTTGATGGGTGTCATGGGTTGGGTTGCCTGTATGCACGATGGGGCGCCTGCATAATGAAAACGCCCTCTCGAATCAATTGCCGTGGACCTTCAGAAGCTTGAATTTTTTGTTTGCGTGAGCCAGCTCGGGAACCTGAGCAAGGCAGCGGTAGCGCTGGGCACCTTGCCTTCCATCGTCAGCCGGCAGATCGCTGCGCTGGAGCGCACCTGCGATGGCAAGCTGTTCCATCGCACCGGCCGGGGCATGACATTGACCGATCTCGGCGAGCGCCTCTTGCCGCGCGCGCAGGCCACGCTGGCGGAGTTTCGCAACCTGCAGGCCGAGATCAGGTCGCAGCAGGGTGTCATCAGCGGCGACGTTCGCATCGGTCTTGTTCCATCGTTGGCGCAGGCGATTTCCGCATCGCTGTTTGTCACGGTGCAGCAGCTGTATCCGGCGGTGCGGCTGATCGTCATGGAAGGTGTCAGCGCGCAACTGGACACCTGGCGCTCCAACGATGAAGTGGACATCACGATCCTTTTCAGGGCGGGGCAGTCGGAGCTGCGCAATGAAGACAGCCTTGGCAGTGTCGATACGTATCTGGTCGGCGCGCGCGGCGATGCCTTGACGGCCGGCCCGTGCGTGCGATTCAGCGAACTGGCGCAATTGCCGCTGGTGCTGGCCTCCGCGCCCAACGGGTTGCGCGCAGATGTGGAGAAGCAGGCGCACCGCCTGGGCATACCGCTGAGCATCGTTCTCGAAACCAACTCGCTGGCCGTGCAGACGGAACTGGCCGCGCGTGGCGGGGCGTACACCATTATGGCGGGGCACGCCGCCAGCCAGCGACTGGGCGCAGGGCTGCAGGCATCGCGAATCGTCGAGCCGACGATCGCTCGCACGATAGCGATGGGCATCGCATCGCACCGCCCTGCGAGCGATGCAACCCGCCACATCGCGCGGCACGCACGCATGCACATCATGGAAGCCTTCAAGACCATGGGCATGCCCGAAGACGCATTGCCCGAGAACTAGTCCAGCGTGATGTTGGCCGCGCGGATGACGCCGCCCCAGCGCGTGATTTCCTTCTGGATGTAGTCGTTGGCCATGGCTGGCGTGCCGGTCATCGTCTCGGCGCCCAGGTCGTGCAGGCGGCTGACAAATGCGGCGTCATTCACCACGGCATTGATCGCGGCGTTGTAGTCGCGCACCAGTGCAGGCGGTGTCTTCGCAGGGGCGAGCAAGGCGAACCAGCCCTGTATCTCGTAACCGGGCAGGCTCTCGGCCACGGTCGGCACGTCGGGCAGCAGCGGTGAGCGCTTCGTGCTCGTGATTGCCAATGGTCGCAGCGCGCCCGAGCGGACATGCGGGACCATGAGGGCCACGTTGTCGAACATGATCGGCGTGCGGCCGGCCATGAGGTCCGGGAATGCCGCAGCGCTGCCCTTGTACGGAACCTGCGTCATGTCCACGCCGGCCATCTTCTTGAACAGTTCGGCGGCCAGGTGCTGGCCGGTTCCCTGGCTGGCGGTCGCGTAGTTGAAAGTGCCGGGTTTCGACTTGAGCAAGGCAGTGAATTCGGAAACCGTCTTCGCCGGAATCTGCGGATGGACCACCAGCACATAAGGCGTTGTCGCGACCATGCCGATGGCGGTGAAGTCCTTCTCGGTATCGAACGGCAGCTTCTTGTAGAGGCTCGCATTGGTCGCGTGGCTGCTGGGAACGAACAGCAGGTTGGTGCCGTCGGGTGTGGTCTTGGCGGCGGTCTGCGCCGCGATGTTGCCGCTGGCTCCCGCGCGGTTCTCCACGATCACGGATCGACCCAGTTTCTGGCCCAGGTTGATCGCGACAAGGCGGGCGATCACGTCGGTGGTGCCACCGGGCGGAAAGCCCACTGCGATGCGGATCGGCTGGTCCTGCGCGAACGCGGGAAAGGCGCCAAGGGTCGAAGCCGCAGCGGCCCCGATGATGAGTTGTCTGCGGGTCGGTTGGAACATGGGGTTTCTCATGAATTTCTGGGGCGGGCGTTTTGGTGCAGTGGCGTGTTCAGTCGTGCAGCATCGAAGCGGCAGCGGCCGCTTCCTTGCTCGTCGTCGCTGCGGCCTTTCTTGCGGCCTCGACGGCTTGCGGGTTCTCGAAGCGCCCGTAGTAGTCGCCCATGGTGGAGGTGCGGATCATGTGGCGGACTTCGGAGGGGTCGTAGTCGCCCACGGCCAGGTGCGTGAGGCAGCGGTTGTCCCACAGCACGAGATCGCGAACGCTCCAGCGGTGGCGGTACACGAAGCGCGGCTGCTGCGAGTGTTCGCAGAGGAACTTGATGATGGGCTTGCTTTCCGCATCGCTCATGCCGACGAAGGTGCGGACGCGGTCGTTCACATACAGCGCGGGTTTGCCCGATTCCGGGTGGGTGCGCACTGCCGGGTGAACGACGGGCGGATTCAATCGCTTGAACGCTTCGAGGATCGCGGGGTCGCGCCGGGCCGAGATCAGGCTGACATCGTTGACGCCCTCCAGGTCATCGAGGAACGCGCGCATCTTCGGTGAGAGCGATTCGTATGCCGCGTACATGTTCGCGAACATCGTGTCGCCACCGACCGAGGGCTTCTGGATGCAATACACCATGGTCGCCTTGGCGGGGCGAGGAGTGTAGGACAGGTCGGTGTGCCAGTTCTGTCCGTTGTAGGCGCCTGCGGGCAGCTTGCCGTCGACGGGCTTGTTCGACAGCAGCATGACCTCGTCGTGCTCGGGATGCCGATTGAAGGGCTGGGTCTCGTAGTTGTCGAGTTCGCCGAAGTGCCGGGTGAAAGCGATCAGCGTCTCGGGGTCGAGCTGCTGGTCGGGGAATACGAGCACGAGGTGCTTCGTCCACGCGGCCTTGATCTGTCCGATGGTGTCGGCGTCGAGCGGTTTGGAGAGGTCCGCGCCGGTGACTTTGGCACCCAGCGCATAACCCATGGGTTGAACTTCGATGTTTGGCATTTCTGGAACCTGTTGATGGTGCGCGGCCAGTTTATTGACGCACATCAAAAGATGCGATCACCGGGCAGGCAATCCAGAGTTGCGTTTTTGCGAAGGCGCGCGCGACTAGGCTGCCATCACGACCCAGAGCACGACGGTGGGTGTATCGCCCGGGTTGCGTGACGAGTGGGGAACGCTGCTCAGAAAGGTATAGCTGTCGCCCTTTTCGAGGATGAAGTGATCCTTGCCGATCCACATTTCGAGCTGGCCTTCCATGATGAAGCCTGTCTCTCGACCCTTGTGGTTTGCCACGCGGTTCTTCAGGGCCGTACCCGGCTGGAAGGTGGAGATCAGCATCTCCAGTTCGTCTCCGAGCCGCGGTGAGAGGGCTTCGGTCGTAATGCCTTCCCCTTCGTAGCGCCTTCGCGCGTTGGCGCGGACCACGATCCCCCTTTCATTTTCCGGCGGCGGCACCTGGTCCAGCATGAACCAGCCGATCTGTACACCCAGGCTCACGCTGATGGCGTAGAGGTCCTTCAGAGACGGCTTGGACTGGCCTCGCTCGATCTGGCTCAGGAACCCGACCGACCGGTTGATGCGCTGCGCCAGTTCGGCGATGGAAAGCCCGCGTGAGCGACGAAGCTGGCGGATCTCTTCACCCACGCGATCGACGGCGTGGGAACTCTCCCTGGTGACCTTGCGCACGGGCTTGTCCTGGGTCCGCGCCGTGGGGGTTGGCTTTTTGGGGCTGGTGGGCTCGGCGCTTTTTTTCATATGGATCAGATTTTGACGCGCTTTCGATTTGAATGCGAAGACGTGTTGACATTCATTCAAGGGCGTGAATAAAATTCATCAAATTTTCACAAACAAGAAAAATTGATGAATCAAAGTTCATTCTTGCTGACTGGCCCGAACCTGCAGCAGTTCCTTTGGCCCGGTACGCAGCGCGCCGCGTGCCGGCTGGTTTTCACCTTCACTTTCAGGACCCTCCATGGCCTTTTTTGACTCCGCCCCCTTTGCCCTTCCGGAGCGCTCGCCGCTGTTCAAGCCCGCACCCCGTTTCTACAAGGGGTATCGCAAGCTCGGCATCCTGTGCGAAGGCTCGCTTGAGGGAATCCAGAAAGCCTTGCCCGCCGACTTCGAGGCCATGAGCAACATCTTCGAAGTGTTCGTGATGAACAGCCCGGAGGTTCACGATGTCTCCCGGCCGGAGATGGGTCCTCGCAGCTACCTCGAAGGCGGGATCGTCGTGCCGGTTCGCTATGGCGACCTGGTTGGCGGACACGTGCTCTATGAATTCGTCACCACGGATGATTCGCTTGCCAGCGGCCGTGAGGTGTGGGGCTATCCCAAGAAGATGGCGGATGTGACCTTCAGTGAAGAAGGCAGCGGCGCCATCACCGCCACGGTGAGCCGCCTGGGCCGCACGCTGATCGACGCGCGATTCACGCCGGGCGACAATTCGTTCGACAAGCCGCAACTCAATCCCCGCATCCAGCGCAAGCGCATCCCGCGCGCCGATGGAACCGGCTATGACGTGGACCAGATCATTCGCAATGAACTTCGCGCGCCCAAGGTGCATTCGATGGTCAGGGGCACGGCGACTGTCAATCTGGGCGGCAGTCCGTTGATGGATCCGTTGTTCGAACTGGATATCCAGCGTGTGATCGGTGCCGAATTCCTCATCGCGGAGTTCTTTCTTGATTGGGGCACGGTGCATCGCGATCTGCTGGCTACCCAACAACGCTAGTTTTTTTGTTTCTTCGCCGCCCCACAGGGCATTTCAACTTCACACAGCCGGGAAATACTCATGAAAGATCTCAGTCGCCGTCGCTTTCTGTCCGCCGTTTCGGCCGCCGCCGTCGCTTCCCCCGTGCTGAGTGCCCGGGCGCAGGGGCGACCCACCAGTATCACCGTGCGTGACCCTGGGTCTACCTATGTGGAGGCCTATCGCAATGCGTTCTATCTGCCCTTCGAGCAAAAGACCGGGATCAAGGTGATTCCCGCCGCAGCAGCCCACGAGCCGACGGCGCAGATCAAGGCCATGGTCGAGGCCAAATCGTATATCTGGGACGTTGCCCTTCTCAGCCGCTCCGCCGAGCAGTCGCTGGTCGCGGGAAACCTTCTGGAGATGCTCAATATTCAGGGCTCTGCGATTGACGACTTGCCTGCCGGCTATCGCACGCCGTATTTCGCCGGCGTGGACATCTATGCCACGGTGCTGGCGTATCGCACCGACAAGTTCAAGACCGCGCCACAGGGCTGGCGCGACCTGTGGAACACAAAGGACTTCCCGGGGCGCAGGGCGCTGCGCAACCACCCGTTCGACACGACCGAGATTGCCCTGATGGCCGACGGTGTGCCACAGAACGCGGTCTATCCGTGCGACTTCGACCGAGCCTATCGCAGCCTCCAGAAGATCAGGCCGGACGTGAACGTCTGGTGGACCTCGGGTGCACAGTCCGCCCAGCTGATGCAGTCCGGCGAAGTGGACATGGCGCAGATGTGGAACGGCACGGCGCAGCGCGCGATCGATGCCGGCGCGCCGGTGGCGATCCAGTGGAACCAGAACATCCACGACGTCGAAGGCTGGACGATTCTCAAGGGAACGCCCAAGGTCGAGGCGGCCCGTGAATTCGTGGCTTTCACCATGGCACCGCGCCAGCAGGCAATACTTGCGAAATACATGACATACGGTCCCGCAAATCCAAAGGCGTTCGAGTTCATCGATCCGAAGCGCGCCGCACAGCTGAGCACCTACCCCGATTACCGCAAGGCAGGCCTGCAGATCGACAACACCTTCTGGGCAACCACGAAGGACAAGGCTATCGAGCGGTTTGGTGCGTGGATGCTCAAGTGACGGCAGTGCACCTGAATCCACCACAGGACGTCTCCGGGGGATCGCGCCTCAAGCTGGAAGTGCGCGGTCTTACCAAGCGGTACGGCAACACCGTGTCGCTGGCGGCCGCAGACCTGGCGATGCGCGACGGCGAGTTCCTCACCCTGCTCGGCCCGTCAGGCTCGGGCAAGACGACACTGCTGTCGCTGATCGCCGGACTGGTGGAGCCCGATGAGGGCGAGATCTGGATCGATGGCCGCAACGCAACCCACGTGCCCAGCGAGAAGCGGGGCATTGGCGTGGTCTTCCAGAGCTACGCACTCTTTCCGCACCTTTCGATTTTCGAAAATGTTGCCTTCCCGCTTCGCATGCGCAGGCGCAGCGAAGCGGACATCAGAAAGCAGGTCGGCGAAGTGCTGGAGGTGGTTCGCCTGTCTGGACTGGTCGACAGGCTGCCCGCGGAACTGTCGGGCGGGCAGCAGCAGCGGGTTGCGCTCGCGCGGTGCTTCGTCTACGAACCCGCAATCATCCTGATGGACGAACCGCTGGGCGCGCTGGACAAGCGCCTGCGCGACCACATGCAGATCGAGATACGGCGGCTGGCCCAGGCCCGGCGCGCGAGCGTTGTGTACGTCACTCACGACCAGGAGGAGGCGCTCGTCATGAGCGACCGCATCTGCCTGATCAACGAGGGGCGCATCGAGCAGATAGGCACCCCGCACGAACTCTATTACTCGCCCGCTTCGCTGTTCGCGGCGGGATTCATCGGCGAGTCCAACAAGATCCGGTTGATCCGCGCCTCGGCTGGACGCTTCCTGCTGGATGGCGTCGAAGTCAGCAGTCGCACTGCGGTGTCCGGAATCGGGACCGACGCCTGGCTGATCGTTCGGCCCGAAAGCCTGCGGCTCCTGTCCCCAGGCCAGGGCGCAGACAACCAGATCCAGGCACGGGTCGATGTGGTGGTGCTGACCGGCGCCCTTACACGGGTGCATGCGCACCTGGCTGACGGTACGCCCGTGATTGCTGCACTGCCCAGTTCGTTCGGCGGCATCGCCGTGCGTGCCGGCGACACCGTGCGCCTGGGGTTCGACCGCGATGCCGCTGTCATTCTCGGCGGGACTGCATCGTGACTCCAGCTGGCTCCTCCCCGCTGCGTGCGTGGCGCACGCGACTGATGCACGCAGTGCCTGCACTGCCGGTGCTCGTGTTCCTTGTCATCACCTATTTCGTGCCACTGGCGCTGCTGCTGTCCCGAAGCGTCGTCTCGCCGAGCGGGCAATGGACGCTGGAGCACTTCATCCGCCTGTTCGAAACAAGCGCGTACGTCAGCAGCCTCTTGCTGACATTGAAGATGTCTCTTTCCACTGCGGCGTTGTCCGTGGCCATCGGCTATCCGCTCGCCTTTGTCATCGCGCGCGCCGGCAAGTCACTTGCCATGTCGCTTGTCATGGGCGTGCTGGCCGCGTACTGGGCAGGGGTTCTGGTGCGCACGTTTGCGTGGCTGGTCGTCCTGGGTCGCAATGGGCCGATCAACAGCGGCCTTGCCTGGCTGGGGATCACCGAGCGGCCCATCGAATTCCTGTATCACTACGGTGGTGTGATGATGGGCATGGTCAACGCATGGACGCCGCTTGCAGTGCTCGTGATGGTGGCAACCATGCAGACCATCGACCAGCGCCTGATTCGTGCGGCGTCCACCCTGGGCGCGGGCGGCGGCCAGGCGTTCTGGCGCATTTTCTTTCCGCTGTCCATGCCGGGACTCGTGTCGGCCTTCCTGCTGGTGTTCATGGGATGCCTTGGAACGTTTGTGGTTCCTGCGCTGCTGGGTTCGGGCCGCGATGTGATGGTGGCCCAGGTGATGATCGTGCAGGTCGAGCAGTTGCTCAACTGGGGCTTCGCCGGTGCCATCGGGGTGCTCATTCTCCTGGCGACGCTGCTGGTGCTGGCCATCTTCGCGAAGGTATTCGGCATGGATGCGCTGCTGGGGCGCGCCGCTGCAGGCAGATCGGTGAACCACGCGGGGTTTGCGCGAGTGTTCGGGCGAAACGTGCTCGGGCTGCTGGGCAGCATGTCGGATGCAGTGGGCTCCCTGGCCGATACCGCGAGGTCACGGCTGCGCCGCCAGCAGGGCAGGCACTCGCCCGTGCTGCTGGCCGCGGCCGTCATCGTGCTCGCGTTTCTCCTCACGCCAACCTTGTTCCTGGTGCCCATGTCGATAGGCAGTGGTGCTTTCATCGAGTGGCCGCCCAAGGGCTTTTCGCTGCGCTGGTACGAACTGGTTCTTGGTTCCGGTGCCTGGGTGCGAGCCGGCCTCCATTCGATCTATGTCGCCGTGCTGGCTGCCGCGTTCTCGGTGGCGCTGACCCTTCCGGCCGCCATTGCGCTGACGCGCCGCAAGATCGTGGGCCAGAAGCTGATCATGGCCGCCATGGTGGCGCCGATGATCATCCCGCACATCCTGCTGGCGGTCGCCCTGTTCCTGGTCTTCGCGCCGCTTGGCCTGGTCGGCACCGATCTCGGCCTGGTGACCGGACACACGCTGGTCTGCGTTCCGTATACCTTCGTGACCCTGATGGCGATCCTGAGCGGCTATGACCAGCGCCTGGACCAGGCGGCCTGCACGCTGGGTGCACGCTCCTGGCAGCGCCTCTGGCACGTGACCTTGCCCCTGATCAAGACGGGGCTTCTGGCTGCTTTCCTGATTGCGTTCATCACCTCCTTCGAAGAGCTCACGATTGCGCTCTTCGTCACCGGCGGGCTCAGCGCAACGTTGCCCAAGCAGCTGTGGTCCGAGATGATCCTTGCAGCCAGTCCGGCGCTCGCGGCGGTCTCGACGTTGATGCTCGTATTTGTACTCACGATCGTGGCCGTCGTGCACGTGCTCAAGCGCCGCAGCCCGATCGTGGCGGCGCGTTGACCGTGCCGTCTTCAGGTGCATCCTTGCAAGGCCTGCTGGACCGTCCCGTTGCAGTCGTCGGGCTGGGACAGATCGGCATGAGCTGGGCCGCCTGTTTCCTGGCAAGGGGACTTCGGGTGGCAGCCACCGATGTAGATCCGCTCGCGGAGCATCGCGCTCGTGCCTATGTTGCGAAAGCGTGGCCCCAGTTGGCCGCGATGGGCCTGGTCGCTGCCGACGCGAACCCGGACAGGTTCACGTTTCATTCGAGCATTCCCGAGGCAGTCAGCGGATGCGGGCTGGTCCAGGAAAACGGTCCGGAGGTGCTGTCGATGAAGGTCGCGCTGCTCGCGCAGATCGATGCTTCGACCGCGCCCGACGTGTTGATCGCGTCGAGCACTTCTGCGCTGGCGATGTCGGACATGCAGGTGGGCTGCCGGTTTCCGGGCCGCTGTTTCACGGCCCATCCGTTCAACCCGCCGCACCTGATTCCCCTGGTGGAGCTGGTGGGTGGAAGGGCTACGGACCCGCGTTCCATCGAGATCGCACACGAGTTCTACACCGCGATCGGGCGAAGGCCTGTGCGACTGCATCGCGAGGTCTACGGACACGTGGCCAACCGGCTGCAGAACGCGCTCTTCAACGAGGCAGCGCGACTGGTGCTGGAAGGCGTCACCACTGTGGAAGACATTGAGACGGCGGTCAACTGGGGACCGGGAATGCGCTGGCCCTTTGTCGGGCCGTTCGTCAACTTCCATATGGCCGGAGGGCCGCAGGGAATGGCCGGGACGTTCGCGAAATTCGGAGCCGAGGAAGCAATGAGCACCGATCGCGTCGCACGCATCCAGTTGAGCGCCGAACAGCGCGAGAGCCTGATCGAAGGTGTCGCCCACTGCCAGGGCGCACGCTCCGTCGAAGAACTGGAGGCGATGCGCGACCGGATGCTGGTGGCGCTCTATTGCCTGAAGCAGCCGGTGGATTGAGCCAATGCGCTACACATCGAACCGCACGCCTTGCGCGAGTGGCAGGTCCCGCGAGTAGTTGACCGTATTGGTGGCCCGCCGCATGTAGGCGCGCCATGCGTCCGAACCCGATTCTCGCCCGCCGCCGGTTTCCTTTTCGCCGCCGAAAGCGCCGCCGATCTCGGCCCCCGAGGTGCCGATGTTCACATTGGCGATGCCGCAGTCCGAACCCGCAGCGGAAAGATAGAGTTCGGCTTCGCGCAGGTCGTTGCTGAAGATCGAGGACGACAAGCCTTGCGGCACGTCGTTTTGCAACGCTATCGCTTCTTCGAGCGTGTCATAGGTCATCACATAGAGGATGGGCGCGAATGTTTCGTTGCGCACCGTCTGGGTCTGCGAAGACATCTCCACGATCGCAGGCGACACGTAGTACGCGTCGGGAAACTGCTCGGACAGTGCACGCTCGCCTCCGGTGACGCGGCCTCCTTCCTGGCTCGCGGCCGCCAGTGCGGCCTGCATCGCATCGAACGAGGCGCGATCGATCAGCGGGCCGACAAGATTGCCTTCGAGCGGATTGCCGACAGGAAGCTTCGCATACACGGCCTTCAGCCGCTGCAGGAGCGCTGGTGCAATGCTGCGATGAACGATCAGGCGCCGGGTGCTCGTGCAGCGCTGGCCCGCAGTTCCTGCCGCCGCGAAGGCGATACCGCGCACGGCCAGGTCGAGGTCGGCGCTCGGCGCGACGATCACGGCGTTGTTGCCGCCCAGTTCCAGCAGCACCCGCGCGAATCGCTGCATGACGCGCGGCCCCACGGCGCGGCCCATGCGGGTGCTGCCCGTGGCCGACACGAGAGCCACCAGAGGGTGGTCCACCAACGCCTCTGCGACGTCGCGCTCCCCGAGCATGACCTGCGACAGGTGTGCCGGTGCATCGCCGAAGCGCTTGATGGCACGTTCGAACAGCGCCTGGGTTGCCAATGCGGAAAGGGGCGTTTTCTCCGACGGCTTCCAGATGACCGGATCGCCGCACACCAGGGCCAGGGCGGCATTCCAGGCCCACACTGCCACCGGAAAGTTGAACGCACTGATCACGCCGACCACGCCCAGCGGATGCCAGGTTTCCATCATGCGGTGGCCGGGGCGCTCGGAGGCGATGGTCAGGCCGTAGAGTTGACGGGACAGGCCGACAGCGAAGTCGCAGATGTCGATCATTTCCTGGACTTCACCCAGACCTTCGGAGAGGATCTTGCCGGTTTCGACGGACACCAGCTTGCCCAGCGGTTCCTTGGCAGAGCGCAGCTCGTCGCCCAGGAGTCGCACCAGCTCGCCGCGCCGCGGCGCGGGTACCGTTCGCCATGTGGTGAATGCCTGCTGCGCGCGCTGCACCACGGCATCCACTTCGGTGACCGGCAGGCAGTGCAGGCGTGCAATCGTCTGGCCGTCGATGGGGCAACGCACCATCAGCGGGCCGTCGTGCAGGCCCTGCGCAGGAACGCCCAGCGTGGAAAGTAGCGAGGAAACGGTGTCGGCGAGGTGGGTCATGCGGGTTGCTCCTGAAGTTGGCGAAACACACCGGCCAGGCGATTCACGCCTTCGCCGATGTCGTGGATGTCGGGCGCTGCATAAGACAGTCGCATTGCCTGGAGGTCGGGCTGCGCTGCGAAGAACGCCTTGCCGGGTACGTACAGCACACCCGCTTCGACGCAGGCCTGGAACAGCCGGTCGGGATCGACCGGCGCGACCGTACGGGCCCAGATGAACATGCCGCCGCGAGGCCGCAGGTAAGCCAGCTGACCCTGCAGGTGGTTGTCGATGTGCGAGGTCATTGCCTGCATGCGTGCGCCATAGGCTGCGCGCGCGCGCACCACTGCCGCCTCATGGCGGTCCAGGGCAAGGTAGGTCGAAGCGATGCGCTGGGCCAGCGGCGATGTGCACAGATCCATCGTCTGCTTGGCAACCACACTGCGGCGCAGAACCTGATCTGGCGCCACCATCCAGCCGATACGCAGTGAGGGCGCGACGGTCTTGGACAGGCTTGACAGGTAGATCACCGGGTTGGATGCGCCCGTGCAGGCGCGGCCCACCGCGTGGAGACTGTCCCCTGGCGGCTCATCGAAGTACAACTGACCATAGGGGTCGTCCTCGATGATGAGGAAGCGATGCTCGATCGCCAGGGCGACGAGCGCCCTGCGGCGTTCGGCGGACAACAGGGTGCCCGACGGGTTGGAATAATTCGGCACTGTGTAGAGCAGCTTGGGACCGGCCCCGGCGCCGCTAACCTCCAGCATCTCGCGCAGCATGTCCACTTGCATTCCGTGCTCATCGACAGGTACTTCCAGGATGTTCGCGCCGGCCAGGCGCAAAGCTTGCAGCGCGGCGGGGTAGGCGGGCGCCTCGATCACCACGACGTCGCCTGGCTCGATGAAGATGCGCACCAGGATGTCGAACGCCTGTTGGGACCCGGTCGTGACAAGGACCTCTCGCGCGTCGCACGCAACGCCGCGCCCGCGCGACAGCAAGGCGAGCGCTTCGCGCAGGTCCGCGTTGCCTTCGGTGGGTCCGTACTGCAGGCAGGATGATGCGTCCCCCCAGCATTGCCTGCACGCCTGTTCAAGGCCCTGCGCATCCAGCAGGGCAGGCGATGGATAGCCTCCCGCGAACGAGATCATTCCGGGTTGCGCGAGATGGCGAAACAGTTCGCGGATCGGGGAGCCCTCGGGATTGGCAAAGCTCCGGGAGAAGGAGCCCGGTGCCATGGCACTGCCGGGCGTCATGCCTGCTCCGGTAGCGCTGCAAAAGCCGTTGTGAGCGCGGCTTGGGCCAGCCGCAGCGATGATTCGGATTCATCCTTGTAAAGGGCCATTTCGTCCAGGACCGGGCAACCCAGCGCCAGTTCGAATGCATCGCGAGCCGAGCCGGTCAAGAAGACCTGCGCATCAGCGCTGCCCAGGTTGGACTGGAAGATGCCTGCAGCGCTGACGGGCAGGAAGTCCTCGTACACCAGAGGCTCGCAGCGAAGCGTCGCACCCTCGGCCCAGTAGCGGAAATAGGCCAGGCCGTCTTCGCGCAGGGTCTGAAGATCGTCCGGAAACGCATCGAACGCGTCGTCCAGTCGGTTCTGTGCGCCAGCTTGTGCAAGCAGCCGGTCGTACAGCGCGCGTCCCTTGGGCGTCAGCGCCATGCCGCGGTGTTCCACCTCGCCAAAGCGCGCTGTGTGCGAACCGACGATGCCGTCGCTGAACGCAACCGTCTCCTCCAGGGCCTTGAAGCTGGTCTGGCGCAGCAGGATAGGGTGGCGCCGGCGTGGCGGGCCCTCGATCGAGTCCTTGACCCGGATGCCACGCTCGCGCATGCAAGACTGCACCGCATCGATGTCGCAAGTGCGAGGCGTCAGGTGATTGATGTGCGGACCCTTGAAGCACACGACGTCGGCGATGAGCCGATGGGCGCGGTGCAGCGCCTCATAGGTTGCGTGAGGCACCGCCGCCGTGCGCTGCCACCGGAAGACGTCCAGTGCATGGTGCAGGAATTCGTCGGCCTGCGCGGCCGACAGCGCACCGTGCATTTCGTGCTGCGCTACGAGTGCCAGCAGGCGATCGCTGAAGATCTGGCGCCTGGCGAGGATCGCGGCTGCCTCCTTGCGAAGGCCCACGTCTGCGATGAGTTCCAGCCGCAAAAGCGAGGTGAAGAGCCGGAAAGGACTTCGAGCCAGCGAGTCAGCCCCGACCGGCCTGAAGGCGGTCGAATGAACGGGCACACCGGCAGGAGCGAGGTCGTAATAGCCGACAGGCTGCATGCCCAGAACCGCCAGTACCCGCCGCATGGCTCGCAACTCCTGCGGCGTTCCAAGCCGGATAGCGCCGTGGCGTTCCACCGGCAGTCTTGCATCCAGCGGGCCTGCCGCAGTGGCGCTGGCATTGGCGCGGTTGCAGTCGGCCACGATTTCGAGCAGTTCGCCGTAGATCGGAACCTCGGCGCGGTACAGGTCTGACATCGCCTGCGAAAAGCGTGCCCGCAACAGGTCACTGGAGGCGGTAAGGTGGCAAGCGTTCATGAGCGCGGTGCAGGATGTTTGGTGGGGTTGAAGCGATTTTCCGCAGGAGCCCATTGGTGGGCAAACGACAGTTTGGCCCGTAGGTCATTCCAAACTAGAATGACCTATGGCCCTCGCGCGACACTTCATTCCATCCACCGGGGTGTTGTGCGCCTTCGAGGCGTCTGCGCGTTTGCAAAGCTTCACTGCCGCAGCGGCAGAAGTCCATCTCACGCAAAGCGCAGTCAGCCGCCAGATTCGTTCACTTGAGGAAACACTCGGGTCGCAGCTGTTTGTGCGAGAGCGGCAAACCATCCGGCTTACCACGGCGGGCGAGGCGTATGCACGTGACATTCGTGGTGCGCTGGATCGCATCTCGCAGGCGACTCTGGCCTTTCGGGCCAGCCCGCACGGCGGCACCTTGCAACTGGCTGTGTTGCCGACATTCGGCACGCGGTGGCTGGCGCCTCGACTTGCGAATTTCTTCGCTGCGCACCCGGGAGTGACGGTCAACCTCACGACACGTCTGGAGCCGTTCGACTTTCGCAGCGAAGGCCTGGATGCGGCGGTACATTTCGGCACGGCTGTGTGGCCGGGCGCGCAATTCGAGACGCTGATGAGCGAGACGGTGGTGCCCGCATGCAGCCCGGCGTTCAGGCGTGCAATGAAGCTGGCGCGCCCGGCCGATTTGCTGCGTGCGCCGCTGTTGCATCTGTCCACACGACCGGGCGGATGGCGGGACTGGTTCCAGGCAAAGGGTGTGGTGACAGACCACGTGCCGGGAATGCTCGTGGACCAGTTCGCCATGGCAGCGCAAGCTGCGACAGCGGGTCTGGGGGTGGCGCTGCTTCCACGGTTCCTCATGGAACCTGAGTTCAGTAGCGAGCACCTGGTTCCTGCCATTGCGCGCGGCGAGGTGGAGAGTTCATCGCGCTATTACCTGGTATGGCCGACGAGTCGTGCCAGCTACCCGCCGCTGGTGGCTTTTGCAGCGTGGTTGAAGCAGGAAGTGGCGAAGGCAGGCCAACCCTACATTCCGCGATAACCTTGGCGCCCATGAGCAGCCTCTCCCTCACCCGCGTCAAGATCTGGCGCACCGTTGCCCGTCAGTTGCATGGCGTGGTCCCTTGCTGGATCTGCAGGGAGCCGGTGTCTCTCGAAGACGCGACGCTGGAGCACATCCTGCCGCTGGTCGATGGCGGCAGCAGCCACATCGAGAATCTGGCGATCAGCCACAGCACGTGCAATCACGCCCGGCATGCAAAGCCCGCGAGCCGCGGCTGAACAAAAAAAGGGGCCGCAGAACGCGGCCCCACCAGATCACGAGAGCAGGTTACTTAGCGGCCGTCGCCATCGAAATCACCCGGGATCGCGCGTTCGACGCGGTGCCATGCCGAGCGGCTGGCGTGCTTGGCTTCTTCCCACGACAGGCGCGATGCGCCCTTGGTGCGTTCCCAGTCCGAGCGCAGGCGCTCTTCATGCGTTTCGTAGGCGGTGCCCGGTGCGTAGGCGGTGTAGCCCGAGCGGTACGCGGGCGCGTAGTCGTCGTAGGTGTAGCCGTCCACATAGCCGGGCATGGTGCGGTAGTTGTCGCGCCAGTAGCCGTCTTCGTCGGCCGGGTTGACCAGCTGGGCAGCGCCCTTGCCGGCCATGTTGCCTGCGACTGCGCCAATCGCTGCGCCTGCGGCCATGCCGATGGGGCCGCCGACTGCGCCGACAGCGGCGCCAGCAACCGCGCCGGCACCCGTACCCGTGCCCGATGCGAGGTTGTGATCGTGCAGCTCATCGTCGGCCTTGGGGTTGACCACTTCGGCAGCGCCGCGTCCTGCCGATCCACCGGCTGCAGCGCCGATGGCAGCGCCTGCAACGGCACCGATAGGGCCGCCCATCGCGCCGCCCACGGCTGCGCCTGTGAGCACGCCGCCGGTTGCGCCCACGCCCGTTCCGAGCTTGTGCTCGCTGGGTGCGCCGCCAACGGTCGGGTTCACGTTCTCAGCGACTTCCTTGCCGGCAAGACCGCCAGCGATCGCGCCGACGACAGCGCCAGCGACGGTGCCGACAGGGCCGATCACCGAGCCGATGGCAGCGCCTGCGACGGCTCCGCCTGCAGCACCGGCGCCGGTGCCCACTGGATGGGCGCCCGGTGCGCCGCTGATGGGATCTTTGTTCGTTGGGTTGCTGTCTGACATGGTTGTCCTCAAATGGTGTTGTGGAGCAAGGCTCGCCTTGCGCTGAGCCATCAGATGCGATGAAACAGTCTCATCAGTATCGGAACGCCGATGAGCCTCGCTCGTAGGGAAAAGTCGATTGCGCAAGTAGTTGCGCCAAGCGCGTTGCTACAGCAGCGTTGCAATCGGCGCATACGGGGTGTCCGCATCGCGATTCATCTGGTAGCCCAGCCACAGGCTTTGCGCGATGCGCTCGGCCATCGCGCAGGCCTGGGCGGCCATCGCCTGGTTGCCCTGCGTCGCTGCCACTTCGCGAAACAGGCCCAGCCACCGCTGGAACAGCTCGGCCGTCAGGCCGGGCAGCGCCGCATGCTTGGGCATGGGCGCGCCGGTGAAGCGGCCGGTGCGCAAAAGGATTGCCGACCAGAAGTCGACCAGCCGCGCGAGGTGCCGGTCCCAGTCGCTGATGTGCGCCGTGAAGATGGGCGCGAGCACTTCGTCCTGGCGCACACGGGTGTAGAAGTCGTGCACCAGGCGGGCGACTTCGTCTTCGGTGCAGAGCTCGTTTGCCATCGGTTCCAGACTCCGCTACTTCACTTGCGCCAGAGGCGCGTTGCCTGCAAAACGACCGGCAAGGGGGTTCGCAGCCGACTTGCCCATGAGGCCCAGCACGACCTGCGCAGCCATCGCGATGGCGCCCACGATGAACACCACGTCACCGAATGTGCGTACCCAGCGCAGATTTTGCAAGAGGGGTTGCTGCATGAATTCCTCGCTGCGCGCATACCAGAGACCCTCGCTCACGCTCGCATGGAACTGGATGATGCCGATCGGCAGCAAGCTCGTGAAGATCATCAGCACCAGGCCTGCATTGAGTCCCCAGAACGCCGTCTTCATCAGGGGCGCGTTGAACACGAGGTTGGGCCGCAGGTAGCGCAGCACGAGCAGCGTGAAGCCGAGCGCGAGGAAGCCATAGACACCAAACAGCGCGGCATGTGCGTGCACGGGCGTGGTGTTGAGGCCCTGCACGTAGTACAGCGACATCGGCGGATTGATCATGAAGCCGAAGACGCCCGCGCCCAGCATGTTCCAGAACGCCACCGCCACGAAGCACATCAGCGGCCATTTCAGGTTCGCCATCCACGGTGCGCGGTCGCGCAGGCGCCAGTTCTCCCAGGCCTCGTGTCCGAGCACGATCAGCGGCACGACTTCGAGCGCGCTGAAGCTCGCACCGATCGCCATCACCGGCGTGGTGGTGCCTGCAAAGTACATGTGGTGGAAGGTGCCGGGAATGCCGCCGAGCATGAAGAGCGATGCCGATGCCAGGCTGGCCGTTGTTGCCATGCGCGCGGTCACGAGTCCCAACGTCGCGAAGATGAATGCTAACGCCGTGGTCGCGAACACTTCGAAGAAGCCTTCCACCCAGAGGTGCACCACCCACCAGCGCCAGTACTCCATCACCGACAGGTGCGTTCGTTCGCCGTAGAACAGGCCCGCGCCATAGAACAGGCCGATCGCGCCCACCGATGCGGTAAGCAACGCGAGCAGGTTCTTGTCGCCGCCCTTGGTCATCAGCGCGGGCACGACGCCGCGCAGCATCAGCACGAGCCACAGCAGGATGCCGATGTACTTGCCGATCTGCCACAGGCGTCCGAGGTCCACGTATTCGTAGCCCTGGTGGCCGAGCCAGAAATTCCATTGGGGCGGCATGATCTGCGCGATCGCCAGGAAGTTGCCAATGAACGAGCCGACCACCACAGCGACCAGTGCCCAGAAGAGGACATCAACGCCGATGCGCTGGAACTTCGGGTCCTTGCCGCCGTTGATCAGCGGCGCGAGGAACAGGCCTGCCGCCAGGAAGCCGGTCGCGATCCAGAACAACGCCGCCTGGATGTGCCAGGTGCGCGTGAGTGCGTAGGGGAACCACCGCGAAACGTCGATGCCGTAGAACTGCTGGCCCTCGACGGTGTAGTGGGCGGTGAAGCCGCCCAGCAGCACCTGGAAGGTGAAGAGGGCCACCACCAGGAACAGGTACTTGCCAAGGCCGCGTTGCGAAGGCGTCAGCGCGAAGGTCGTCAACGGGTCGCGCTCTGCAGGCGCAGGCAGGGGCTCGTCGTGCTTGCCCAGGAAAGCCCAGGCCCAGACGAGGAAGCCCACACCTGCGAGCAGCACCACGATGCTCGCGATGGACCAGACGATGTTCTCGGAACTCGGCTGGTTGCCGATCAGCGGCTCGTGCGGCCAGTTGTTGGTGTACGTGACCTTCTGGTCGGGGCGCTCGGTGGCGGCGGCCCATGCCGTCCAGAAGAAGAACTGCGTCATCTGCTTGCGGCGCTCGGCGCTGGGCAAGGTGTTCTCCTTCATCGCAAAGTGCTCGCGGCTTTTTTGCAGCGAAGGTGCGTCGGAGAAGAGCAGGTCGTAGTAGCTGGCGGTTTGCGCAATGGCTTGCACACGCCGTGGCGACAGTTTCAGCACGTCCGCCTGGTCAACGCGATTGCCCCGGTATTCGGCGCGCAGCTGCTCTCGCAGTGCTGCTTGCGCCGGTCCGTCGAGCGCGGCGTAGGCCTTGCCGTGCGTTTGCTGCGCAGCCAGGTCGAGCCATGCCACGAGCTCGCGGTGCAGCCAGTCGGCGGTCCAGTCGGGGGCCTGGTAGGCGCCGTGGCCCCAGATGGAGCCCAGCTGCATGCCGCCGACCGATTGCCATGCGGTCTGGCCGTCCAGGATGCCTTCGCGGTCGAACAGCACCTGGCCATCCTGTGTGGTGACCTGCGCCGGGATGGGCGGCGCCTTGCGGTAAACCTCTGCGCCGAAATAACCCAGCAGCGAGAAGGTGACGATCATCACGCCGATCAGCGTGAACCAGAGTTTCTTATAGGGACCCATGAGTCGCTTCCTGTCAGTTCACCAGGGCCGGCGCGCAGCGCTCGAACATGATGTTGTTTTCGATGTGGATGTGCGCGATGAGGTCTTCGCGAAAGGTCCGCAGCCCCGCGTAAAGCGCGCGCCAGGTCTCGCATGCCGAGCGTGGCGCCGTCATGTCGTGCGTGAGTTGCGCGAGGCGGTGCAGCGCCGCGCCTTGCTGCTCGTGCTCGCTGCGCAGCACCACGATCGGTGCACTCGCGGTGGCGCCCAGGCCCTGCGAGACCAGGGGAAAGAGCACGTCCTCTTCCTTGCGCATGTGGCTTTCGAGTTCCTGGGACAGGGCGCACAGCTCGTCGGTCAGGCCGTGCGGACAGTCCATGTGGCCGTCATGAGCCTGCTCGACCAGGCGGGCCAGCCTGATCAGTTCGGGCAGTTGCTGGCGATGGGCCGCGTGGTAGTGCCCCAGGACATGAACGCTCAGTTCCGGCCATGTGGCGTGTGTCCAGTCGCGCTGGGATGTATCGGTGGGAATCATGGATTGCACGGTCTTCCTCCTGTTTTGAATATGCAAAGGAAGAGCGAGCCGCGTGCCAGATAAAAGATGAGCTAAATCAAAGACTTGCAAAATTGATGGTCAAAAACACCGTGCGTGCTTGAGGTCTGCAATACCATGCAGGGTAAATATGACCATCAGCTCGATACAGCTTCTCCTGCTCACCGACCTCGTCGCCGACCTGCCCGTAGCCGTGCGATTGCAGCGCCTGGTCGGCAGTTTGCGAGCGCACTTCGGATGTGGGGCTGTGGCCTTGCTCAAGCTCGAAGAAGAGCAGCTGCGCCCGGTTGCGGTGGACGGATTGGTTGATGACACGCTCGGACGGCGGTTCACCGTGAAGGACCATCCGCGGCTCGCGGCCATCCTGCAGCGGCGCGGTGTCACGTGCTTCCATCACGACAGCGTGCTGCCCGACCCCTATGACGGCCTGATCGACGAGCACGTCGGTGAGCCGCTGGCCGTGCATGACTGCATGGGCATGGCGCTGGATGTGGAGGGCAAGCGATGGGGTGTGGTCACGCTGGATGCATTGACGGTCGGTGCATTCGACGCGGTTGCGCAGGGCGAGCTTGCGCATCTGGCCTGCGCGATAGAAGCGGCTGTGCGCGTCACGCGAATGGAGGCGGAAATTCGCGCGCTGCGACTGACCGGCGTTGCCGTGCCGTCGGGCCACGCGACACCCGGCGAAGACAACGAGATCGTCGGCCAGAGCGAGGCCATCACGCACCTGCTGCACGAGCTGCAGGTGGTGGCGGACTCGGGGCTGCCAGTCCTGCTGCTGGGAGAGACGGGCGTCGGCAAGGAGCTGTTCGCGCATCGGCTGCACCGGCTGTCGCGCCGTTCAGGCAAGCCTCTGGTGCATGTCAACTGCGCGGCCTTGCCGGAGTCGCTGGCCGAGAGCGAGCTCTTCGGTCATGCGCGCGGCGCGTTCTCGGGTGCGGTGAGCGACCGGCCCGGTCGCTTCGAGGCTGCGGACGGCGGCACGCTTTTTCTTGACGAAGTGGGCGAGCTGCCGCTGTCGATACAGGCCAAGCTGCTGCGAACCTTGCAGAACGGCGAGATCCAGCGGCTGGGCGCGGACCGGCCCCGCCGCGTCGATGTGCGCGTGATTGCCGCGACCAATCGCAGCCTGCGCGACCATGTGCGCGACGGGACTTTTCGCGCGGACCTGTATCACCGGTTGTCGGTGTATCCCATCCTGATTCCGCCGCTGCGTGAGCGCGGCACTGATGTGCTGCTGCTGGCCGGCCGCTTCCTCGAACTCAATCGTGCGCGGCTGGGGTTGCGCAGTCTGCGGCTGTCAGGGGGTGCAGAGGAAGCGCTGCGCCGTTATCGCTGGCCGGGGAACATTCGCGAACTCGAACATGTGATCAGCCGTGCCTCGCTCAAGGCGGTGAGCCGGGGCGCGAGCCGCAAGGAGATCGTGACGCTTGAGGCCGACATGCTCGACCTGGATGCGCTGGAGACTTCGGCGGGCACGGCCATGCCCGAGCGCGCATCTGCTGCAGTCGGCATCACCGTGCCGGAGCTTGCGTCAATGAATGAGGTCGTCGAGGCAAGCCAGCGCCAGGCGATTCGGCAGGCGCTGGAATTGCACGAGCAGAACTGGGCTGCAGCAGCGCGGCACTTGCAGCTGGATGCCAGCAACCTGCACAAGCTGGCGCGCAGGTTGGGGATCAAGGGCTGACCTGGTGTCCCTGTCTGTCTCCCTCCCCTTCCGGGGGAGGGCTGGGGTGGGGGCCATCAGCACCGAAATCACTCGCCAACCCACCCACGCGATACAGCCGCACAACCCCCGCCATCCCACCGAGGTGATGCCCCTGGCCCGCCAGCATGCGATGCAGCGAAGTCAGCAGCGCCGTCATCGGAATCGGCGCGCCGGCCTCGCCAGCCAGGTCTGAAACGATTTCCAGATCCTTCAATGCCGTGAGCACAGAGCCGGTGAGTTCGCCGCTCAGCATCATCGGCGCGTAACGCCTGAGCACGGCTGAATCGGCGAGCCCGCCTTCCATCGCCTCGGGCAGATGGGCCACATCGAGGCCTAGCTTCGCGGCCAGGCTCAGTGCCTCGGCCAGCACCGCAGCCGTGCCGAAGCTCACCATCTGGTTGCACGCCTTCGCGGCCTGGCCGCTGCCGACGGGTCCGAGGTGTGTCATGCGTTTGGAGAAACTCATGATGACGGGGCGCACGCGTTCGACATTGCCCGGTGTGCCGCCTGCAAAGACGGTGAGCGTGCCTTGCTCCGCGCCTGAAGGTCCGCCGGTCACAGGCGCATCGACCCATGCGTTGCCAGCTTGTGCGAGGCGCTGGGCGAAGCTGCGGGTGGCCGTGGGGTGGATCGTCGAGTGATCGGTGATGACAAGGCCTTGCCGGCCCGCGGAGGTGATGCCGTTTTCGCCAAAGACCACCTGCTCCAGCGCTGCATCGTTTGTCACGCAGACGCAGATCACCTGTGCGTTGCGAGCCAGCTCGGCCGGTGAGGCTGCGAGTCTTGCGCCGGCGGCAACCAGCGGCGCCGCCTTGTCCGCACTGCGGTTCCAGACGTGCAATTCGAACCCGGCGTCCAGGATGCGCCTGGCCATCGGAAGGCCGATGACGCCAAGGCCGGCGTAACCCACGCGGCGCACGGGCTGGTCATACTGCATGCTGGACATGGGATGCCTTTTCCTGAATTGCTGGTTGTGATTGCGGCATCATGAATTCATGGATTGCGGGTCAAGCCCGCAATGACGGACCCCAGGGCTGTCATGCCGGACTCGATCCGGCATCCAAGACTTCGTGCCAGCCCACAATCACGGCCTGACTTGAATTGCGTTCGAGTGTTGCCAATAAAGGTCAATTGTCAAGGCGCTACGCTTGTCAGATGCTCGGCACAGGAGACACAAGGCTTCAGGAATCCATGCGACCTCACAACGACCAACAACGCATGCTCGCCGATGCGGCGCGCCAGTTTGCACAGGGCCATTGCGAGTCCGCGCGGCTTCGTGCCTGCCGCGGGCGGACCCCCGATTTCGACGCCAGCGTGTGGGCCGAAATGGCTGAGCTCGGCTGGCTGTCCGTCCTCGTGCCTGAGGCCGACGGCGGGCTCGGCAGTGGGCTGGGCGAAATGGGCCAGCTCGTCTATGAATGGGGCGCGGGCGGCGGCCCCGAGCCGCTGGTGGCTTGCGGTGTGCTCGCGCTGACGATGCTCGCGCAATGCGATGGCCCTGCCCGCGCATCGCTACTGGAGCAGACGATGCAAGGCTCTGCCATGCCGGCTTTGGCATGGATGGAAGACGGCGCGAAGTGCGTGCCGCAGTCGGGCGGCTGGCGCGTCAGCGGCAACGCACGCTTCGTCACACCGGCCGATGCGTCCGACTTCCTGGTCATGTTCCCCCGGCGCAATGAACTGCCGGCGCTGCATGTCCGCGCGGGCGCCGCCGGCATCACGGTGCAGCGAGAACTGCGCGCCGATGGCACGTCGGCTGCATGGCTGCAATTCGACGGCGTCGAGGTTGCAGCAGATTCATTGCTTGCCAGCGCACCGACTGCACGCATGGCCGCAGAAAAGGCCCGCGACTTCGGACTCATCATGGCCGCGGTTTCCATGACCGGCACGATGCGCACCATCAACGCGCTGACGCAGGAATACCTGCGCACCCGCGTGCAGTTCGGCAAACCCATCGGCTCTTTCCAGGCACTGCAACACAAGGCGGTGGACATGCACATCGCCGAGCAGATGGCGCGCGATGTCGCGCAGCACGCATGCACCCGGGTCGATGCGGGATGTACGCCGAGCGAGCGCGCATGCGTGGCCAGCCGCGCGAAGGCGCGCGCCGGTGACGCATTGGACCGGATCGCACGCATGGCGGTGCAACTGCACGGCGCCATCGGTTTCACCGACGAGTACGACCTGAGCTTGCACCTGAGTCGCGCGCTGACGTTCTCTGCATGGCTGGGCAATGCAGAAGAACACGTGAGCCGCTACGCCAGGCACGCGGCACCGTTCGAGGCGGCGCAGGCATGAACGATATGACGCAAGCAACCCAGGTGACGCACGTGAAGCAGGACTGGAACGCGCTCACCGATGACGATTTCCGCCAGCAGGTGCGATCGTTCCTCGAAGCGAACTACCCCAATGAATTGCGCTATCCGGCGCGGCGTCTTTTCTGGACCGAGATCGGCTTCTGGTACCGCAAGATGTCCGAGATCGGCTGGATCGCACCGGCATGGCCGCGCGAGCATGGCGGCATGGGGCTCGATACCGCCAAGCTGCTGATCTTCTACGAGGAGCACGAGCGCTGGGGCGTCTCGCGCTTCGCCGACATGGGCATCCTGATGGTCGGGCCGCTGCTGATCCAGCACGGCACGCCCGAACAGCAAAAGCAGTGGCTGCCCAGGATCCTGTCGTGCGAACACCTGTGGTGCCAGGGCTATTCGGAACCCAATGCGGGATCGGACCTCGCGGGCCTGCGCACTGAAGCCGTGCTCGACGGCGATGAGTACGTCCTCAACGGCCAGAAGATCTGGACCACGCTCGCCACCGACGCGACGCATATCTTCGTGTTGGCGCGTACGAACAAGGAAGCGAAAAAGCAGGCGGGCATCAGCTTCCTGCTTGCGGACATGAAAGACCCCGGCATCCGCGTGCGCCCGATCAAGGACGTGGCGGGCCATGACGAGTTGTGCGAAGTGTTTTTGGAGAACGTGCGGGTGCCCGTAGCGAATCTGGTGGGCGGCGCCGATGCGGGCTGGGGCATTGCGAAGGCGCTGCTCGGATTCGAACGCATCTTCCTGGGCAGCCCCAAATACCCCAACTACGCACTGGGCGTGCTCTCGCGCGTGGCGGACGCACGTGGCCTTCACAAGGACCCGGCATTCGCGCTGCGATTCGCGAAACTGCGCATGCAGGTGGAAGATCACGCGGCGTGCTACGAGCGTTTCATCGAAATCGTCAAGCGGGGCGATCCGATTCCGCCCGATATCTCGATGCTGAAAGTCATTTCCACCGAGAGCTTCCAGCAGATTGCCGATGAAGTGATCCGCGCTGCCGGCCCGATGGCGCAGCTGGCGGGCATGGTGAAAGTCGGCGACGCGGACATCGACGTGCTCGGCCCGTTCTTTCGTGCCTTGCCCTCGACGATCTACGGCGGCACCAATGAAATCCAGCGCAATGTGCTGGCCAGTCAAGTCCTGAGGCTGCCTTCATGAACAAGAGCGATCGCGCGTGCATCGTCGGCGCCTATGAACACCCGACGCGCCACGCGCCGGACAAGAGCGTTGCACAACTGCATGCCGAGGTGATGCGCGGTGCGCTGCAGGACGCGGGCCTGCAGGCGAGCGACATCGACGGCTACTTCTGCGCGGGCGATGCGCCGGGACTAGGGCCGTTGTCGATGGTGGACTACCTCGGCCTGAAGCCGAAGTACTTCGAGTCCACCGACACCGGCGGCTCTTCGTACCTGATCCATGTCCGCCATGCGGCGCAGGCGATCGAAGCCGGGCATTGCAACGTGGCGCTGGTCACGCTGGCGGGCCGGCCGCGCTCCGAAGGATCGAGCGGCACGCAGGCGCGCGCGTACAACCTGCTCGCGCCCGAGGCCCCGTTCGAGACGCCCTATGGCCTCGTGCCCATCAACAGCTATGCGATGGCCGCGCAGCGCCACATGCACGAGTTCGGCACGACCGCCAAGCAGCTCGCATGGATCAAGGTCACGGCGTCGCATCATGCGCAGCACAACCCCAACGCCATGCTGCGCGATGTGGTCACCGTGCAGGACGTCCTCGCATCGCCGCTGATTGCCGACCCGCTGCACCGCATGGAGTGCTGCGTGGTGAGCGATGGCGGCGGCGCGGTGATCGTGGCCCGACCTGAAATCGCACGCACGTTGAAGCGGCCTGTGGTGCGCCTGATCGGCGGGGGTGAAGCGGTGGGCTATGTGAACAGCGCGCGGATGGACATCACGACTTCCGCTGCGAAGGATTCGGGTGCAGCTGCATTTGCGCAGGCAGGCGTGACGCCGCGAGACATCCGCTACGCGTCGATCTATGACAGCTTTACGATCACGGTCCTCATCCAGCTGGAAGACCTGGGCTTTTGCGAGAAGGGGCAGGGCGGCCGCTTTGTCGCGGACGGCAAGCTCATCGCCGGACAGGGCGCTCTCGCGATCAACACCGATGGCGGCGGCCTGTGCAACAACCATCCCGCCAATCGCGGCGGCATGACCAAGATCATCGAGGCCGTGCGCCAGCTGCGCGGCGAAGCCAACCCTGCCGTGCAGGTCAAGGACTGCTCGCTCGCATTGGCCCAAGGCACAGGCGGCATGCTCGGCAGCCGCCATGCATCGGCAACCCTCATCCTGGAGCGCGCATGACGAGCGAAGCCCCTGTCCGAAAAATTCCTGCGCCCTTGGTGAACCCGGAAGCGCAGCCCTTCTTTACGGCGGCAGTCGAGAGCCGTCTTTTTTACAAGCAGTGCAGCGCGTGCGGCCAGCCGCATCATCCGCCGCGCAGCATCTGTCCCCACTGCCATAGTGACAGGACCGAGTGGAAGGAGTCTGCCGGCAAGGGCGAGGTGTACAGCGCAAGCATGTTGCGGCGCGGCGTGCCCGTGCCCTATTGCGTGGCCTACGTGACGCTCGATGAGGGCGTGACGTTGATGAGCGACCTCGTCGGGTTCGGCGATGCGACGCCTCCTGTGGGGACGCGGGTGCAGGTGCGGTTCGTGGCAGCTGACGGCGGTGCGATGATCCCGATGTTCGGGCCATTGGAGAACTCATGAAGGACGCGTACGAAACTTTGCTGATTGCGCCGCAGGACGAGCACGTCTTGCTGGTGACGATGAATCGTCCGGATGTGCTCAACGCACTGAACACGCAGCTGGGCCTGGACCTGGTGGACCTGTTCGAGTCGATTGCGATGAACCCGGGAAAGCTGCGCTGCGTCGTGCTCACTGGCACGGGGGCCAAGGGGTTCTGCGCCGGTGGTGACTTGAAGCAGCGCGATGGCATGAGCAACGCGGATTGGACCTTGCAGCATGTGGTGTTCGAGCGCATGGCGCGCGCGTTGCTCGATTGCCCGGTTCCGCTGGTCGCTGCGGTCAACGGCGCGGCCTTCGGCGGCGGTTGCGAAATCGCGATGTGCTGCGACTTCATGTATGCGGCCGATCACGCGAAGTTCGCGATGCCGGAAGTCAAGCTCGGGATCATGCCGGGGGCGGGAGGGACGCAAACTCTGCCGCGCGCGGTTGGCGAGCGCCGGGCGAAGGAATATGTGATGACGGGGAAGGCGTTCACTGCGGCGCAGGCCGAGCAGTGGGGGCTTGTGAATGAGGTGATGCCGCTGGAATCGCTGGTGCCGCGTGCGCTGGAGGTTGCGGGGTTGATCGCTGCGAACGCGCCGTTGTCGACCCGTCAGGTCAAGCAGTCGGTGTCGCGCGGGCTTCGGATGTCGCTGGGCGATGGTCTTGCGTTCGAGATCGAGGCGTACAACCGGCTGGTCGCGACGCAGGACCGGATCGAGGGGGTCAGGGCGTTCAATGAGAAGCGGAAGGCGCAGTTCAAGGGGTGTTGATCTGGCTTAAAAGGGGGCGGTGTCCGGACTTTGCTCCCTCTCCCAGAGGGAGAGGGGATGAAAATCACTCCCGCCTTGACGCCTGCGCTGCCGCCGAAAAATCGCGCGGTCCGGTCAGGAACAAACCCCCATCCACCGCAATCACCGTCCCGGTGATGTAAGAACCCAAGTCGCTCGCCAGCATCATCGCCACGCGGCTCACGTCCTCGATTTTCCCCAGCCGCTTGAGCGGCACACGATCGGCCATCGCCTTCAATGTCTCCGGCGTAGGTGCAAGCCGCCTGAGGCCTTCCGTCTCCTGGATAGGCCCCGGGATGATCGAATTGATCCGAATGCCTTCCGCGCCCCACTCCAGCGCCAGCCCGCGCGTGAGCATGTCGATGCCCGCCTTCGCAGCCGACACATGCAACTGGTAAGGCGTCGCCACGGACGCCTGGCTCGCGGAAATCTGGATGATGCAGGCACCCGGTTTGCGCAGGTGCTCGTGGGAAAGACGCAGCACGTTGAAGCTGCCCAGCAGGTCGATATCGACCACCGTCTTGAACGCGTTGGGCGACATGTCCAGTGCTTTGGCCAGGAAGTTTCCGGCAGCGCCCGAGACGAGCACATCGATGGGCCCGAACTTCGCGGCCGCCTGGGAGAACGCGCGCCCCACCGCATCGGGCTGACGCACATCCGCAGCAATGCCGATCGCGTCGTTGCCCAGATCACGCAAGCGCGACGCGGCCGACTCCACCCGGTCGGCCGAACGGCTGATCACGCTCAGCCTTGCGCCCGCGCGGGCAAAGGCCTGCGCGATGCCGAAGTTGATACCGCTGGAGCCACCGGCCACAAAGACATGGCGGCCGGTGAAGTCGAAAGGATTGCCTTGCATCGAATGCCTCACTGTTCGTTCGTGGCTGTCATTGCGGACTCGATCCGCAATCCATGCCTTCGACGGCCCTGGCCGCTTCGCGGTGGATGCCGGATCAAGTCCGGCATGACATCCCCTCGTCTGGCTGTCATTGCGGGCTCGACCCGCAATCCATGCCTTCGACGGCCGTAGCCGCTGCGCGGTGGATGCCGGATCAAGTCCGGCATGACAAACCAGCGCCAGTATCAGCCGCGACGGCTCGCGCTGGCAACCGTGCTTGCCGCATTCTGGGACGAGAAATATTCAAGCACCGGCAAAAAATCTCCATTGGCGATTTGCCTGGCCAGGCACACGATTGGCTGCAAAGAACGGAGACAAGATGGACCTGGGCCTGGCTGGAAAAGTCGTGCTGATCACCGGCGCCTCCGAGGGCATCGGGCGCGCCACCGCTTTGGCGTTCGCGCGCGAGGGCGCGCGCGTGGCGATCAACGCGCGGCGGGCCGACGTGCTCGAAGCCACCGCCGCCGAGATTCGCGAAGTCACCGACGCCGAGGTCATCGCGCTGCCTGCAGACGTGTCCGACCTCGAAGCACTGCCCGGGCTTGTTGCCGCAGTCATCGCGAAGTGGGGTCGCATCGATGTCCTGGTCAACAACGCGGGTACCGGAAACGCCACGCCCTTCCTGAAGGTGACACCGGCCGAACTGACAGCCAACTTCCAGCTCAATTTCTTTTCGATGTTCGTCACGACGCAGCTGGTGATGCCGCACATGGTGGCGCAGGGCGCGGGCGTGATCCTGAACCTGGGCGGCACCACCGCCAAGCAGGCGCCCCGTTCGCCTTCCACCGTCTCGGGGCCGTCGAAGGCCGCGATGTTCAACTTCACCAAGGCGCTCGCCACCGAATTCGGACGGCACAACATCCGCGTGAACTACCTCATGCCGGGCCTGACGATGACGCCTCGCTTCGACAGAAAGCTGCGCGACGCGACTGGCGGCGACATGGAGAAGTACGCGCTCGAAATGAAGAAGTGGGGACAGGACATCGCGCTGCCCGGCCGCCGCTGGGGCAAGCCCGAAGAAATGGGCGACGCGATCGCCTTCCTGTGTTCCGACCGCGCGAGCTACATCACGGGCGCGAGCCTCGTCGTCGATGGCGGCGCGGTGCGCGCGCTGTAGGCGGCCGACATGAGCCAGGCTCACGGCCCGCTGCATGGCATTCGCGTCATCGACGTGACGACGGTCATGCTCGGCCCCTATGCCACGCAGGTGCTGGGCGACATGGGCGCCGACGTCATCAAGATCGAAGCGCCGCCCGCCGGCGATATCGCGCGGAACCTGGGCGCCGCGCGCACACCGGGCATGAGCGGCAGCTACCTGAACATGAACCGCAACAAGCGGTCGATGGCGCTAGACCTCAAGCACCAGGCGGCCAAGGATGTGCTGCGCCAGCTGGTCGAGTCGGCTGATGTGTTCATGCACAACATGCGGCCCGCCGCCATCGAGCGGCTGGGGTTCGGCTACGACGATGTCGCCAAGATGAAGCCGGGCATCGTCTATGTGGGCGCTTATGGATTCGGTCAGTCCGGCCCCTATCGCGACAAGCCCGCGCTCGACGATGCGATACAGGCGGCTTCGGGCCTTGCCAGCCTGTTCCAGCGGCAGGACGGCGCGCCTCGCTATGTGCCCAGCGCCGTCGCGGACAAGATCGTCGGGCTCACCGTAACGCAGGCCGTGCTGGCGGCGCTTGTTCACAAGGAGCGGACGGGGCAGGGGCAGTTTGTCGAAGTGCCGATGCTCGAATCGCTGGTGTCGTTCAACCTCATCGATCACCTGGGCGCAGGTGCTTACGCAGAGCCGCCCAACAAGATCGGCTATGCGCGTGCAGCGTCACCCTCCCGTCGGCCTTTTCGCACCAAGGACGGCTACGTCTGCATGCTGCCTTACGACGATCGCCAGGTGCTGTCTTTCCTCAAAGCCATCGGCCGGCCAGAACTGATGGCGCATGAGCACATGTGCAGTTATGCGGCGCGCGCGAAGCACCCCGAATCGTTCTACGACCTGATTCACCAAGTGTCGCCGGGCAAGACGACGGGTGAGTGGCTGGCACTGTGCGACGCCGCGCAGATTCCGAGCATGCCCATCGTGGACATCGAGGATTTGCCCGATGACGAGCATCTGGCCGCCGTCGGCATGTTCGAGCCGCACACGCACCCCACCGAAGGCAAGACGCGGCTGGTGCGTTCTCCCATCGGGTTCTCGCGTTCGCCTGCGTCGATTCGCAGGCCCGCGCCGCGCTTTGGCGAGCACAGCATCGAGTTGCTGCGCGAGGAGGGGTGCGATGAAGCACAGATCAATGCGCTGCTTGCCAGCGGCGCGCTGTTGGGTTTGAAGAAGGAGTGATGAACATGAAATGGCTCAAGCAATTTTTCCTGGTTATCTCTCTGCTGCCCGGCCTCGCCCTCGCGCAGGCGTGGCCCAGCAAGCCCATCAAATTCATTGTTCCCTTGCTCGCAGGTGGCAGCGTGGACCAGACGGCGCGGTTCTTCGCGACCGAACTGGGCAAGACCATCGGGCAGGCGGTGGTCGTCGAGAACGTGCCGGGCGGCAACGGCGCGATCGGGCTGGATCGCGTGGCGAAGTCTGCGCCGGATGGCTACACCTTCGTGGTCACGGCCAACAGCTTCCAGACCATCAGCCCGCACCTGTCGGAGACGCCGCTGCCCTACGACACCACGCGCGATTTCACACCGGTTGCGGGCTTCGTCACCGTCTCGCACATCATCCTGGCCCGGCCGAACCTGCCTGCGAACACGCTGCCCGAACTGGTGGCGCTGGCCAAGGCAACACCGGCGGGCCTGAACCACGGCGCGGCATCGGCGACCGGCGCTTCCTACCTGGCTTCCATCCTTTTCGCGCGCCGGGCCGGCATCAAATTCACCGATGTGTTCTACAAGGGCGCAGGCGGTGTGTACAACGACCTGATGGGCGGCCACATCGATGTCTTCTTCGATTCGCTGGGTTCGGCCGTTCCGCTGATTGCGTCGGGCAAGGTCAAGGCGATTGCGACCACGATGGAGAAGCGCCATCCGCTCACACCGACGGTGCCGACCGTCGCCGAAAGCTATCCGGGCTTCGATACATCGGGCTGGTATGCGCTCTATGGTCCTGCGAAGCTGCCGCCGGAAGTTGTGACGAAGCTCAATACGGAAGTGCGACGCATCCAGGCCTCGCCGGAGTTCCTGACCTTTGCGAAGAACTATGGCTACGAAGCGATGACGGGCAATGCAGCGTCGCTGGCTGCAGTGCAGGCCAGGGAGCTGGCCCAGTGGGGCGAGATCGCTAAAGTGCTGGCCGCGCCGAAGGCGAAGTGACGAGGCGCGTCTTCTACGGCTGGCGGATTGCCGCAGCAGGCGCGGGACTTCAGTTCCTCTACAGCGCGCTGCTGCTGCACGCATTCGGCGCCTACGTTGCCATCCTGTCCGATGAATTGGGCTGGAGCAAGACCGCGCTGGCAGGTGGCGCGGCGATCCAGTCGCTCGAAGGCGCATTGATCGGACCGCTGCTCGGCTGGCTGATCGACCGCTTCGGGCCGCGTGTGATGGTGCGCGCCGGCGTGCTCATCCTGGCCTTTGGTTTTTTTCTTCTGGCGCGCGTGGAGTCGGTCACCGGGTTTTATGTCTCGATGGTTGCCGTGGCGATCGGCGCGAGCCTGTGCGGGTACTTTCCCTTGTCGGTGGCACTGGTGCACTTCTTTCGCAATCGACGGGCGCGCGCGCTGTCGCTGATGATGCTGGGCATCGCAGCCGGCGGCCTGGCCTTGCCGGTCATTGGTTGGTCGATGCTGACATTCGGCTGGCGTTCCACCGCACTCGGCTCCGGTCTGATTGCACTGGTGATCGGCTGGCCGCTGGCCAGCGTCGTTCGCGGCAGTCCTGCTGAAGTGGGCGAGCAGGTCGACGGCGTGCCTGCGGGTGAGCAGCGCAGTGAAGCCGCAGAGTCGGAAGCGCTCAGCCGCGAGTTCACTGCGCCGCAGGCCCTTCGCACACACGCGTTCTGGCTGCTGGGCATCGCGCATGCGCTCGCGCTGCTGGTGGTGACCGCAGTCAATGTGCACGCCATCTCGCACATGAAGGAAGGCCTGGGCTATTCGCTGGCGCAGGCGTCGTTTGTCATCACGCTCATGACGGCGGCGCAAGCCGGCGGCATCCTGCTGGGCGCAGTGCTGGGCGACCGATGGGAAAAGCGCCACGTGGCAGCGGCGTGCATGGTCGGGCACATGGTGGGGCTGTTGATGCTGACGTTTGCGTTCCATCCGGCGATGCTGGTCGGGTTCGCGTTGGTGCACGGCGTGGCATGGGGCCTGCGCGGACCGTTCATGCAGGCGCTTCGCGCGGACTACTTCGGGCTGAAGTCGATCGGGATGATCCTGGGCTTGTCAGCGGTGCTGATCGCCGTGGGACAAGTGGCGGGACCGCTGGTTGCCGGCGTGATGGCCGACCTGACAGGGTCTTATCGCAGCGGCTTCGTGCTGTTGGCCCTGCTCGCGGGCTCGGGCTCGGTGATGTTCATGCTGGCAAAAAAGCCGGTGCTGGCCGAACCTGCGATGAAGAACTAACCCACCAGCGGACTGGGCCGCGACGACATGCCGCCCGGAAGCAGCCCGCGAAATTGCGCGGTGATGGACGCCAGCTTTTCGCGCGCGATGCGCTCGCCGTGAATAGCCGCCAGCGCAGCCATCAGGTCGCCGCGCAGGTACCAGAGCGATTCGATGTCGGTGGCATAGCGGATGCGGCGAACGATGGCCGGCGAGTGCGCGGACGCACCCTCACCCAGCGAGGCAAGCATCGACTCGCGAATGTCTTCGGTTCCGTGGTCGAGTACCGTGTCCGAAGGCGTGGACCTCAGGTTGCCGAGCAGTCCGTAGAAGCTGTTCTTGAGTTTTTGCTTCAGTGCCATCGGTGTGGTGTTCGCGCTGTACATGCTGGATGTGTGTTTATGGAATGTACTGTATGGCTGAGCCACGTGCACGCCCTGTAGGACGACGCCTTTAGTCAACCTTCAAAAATGCCGCGTCAGCGCTCCCAGCGCCGATGAGCCTATTGAATAATCGGTCCATGCAAGAATCGCCTGAGCCGTCTGTTTCTCCATGGCCCTTCCTTCATGAGGGCGGACAGATCGGATCGCTCATCGCCAATTTCGACTGGGGCCAGACGGCGCTTGGTGACCTGAAGCACTGGCCCCCGCGGGTTCGCCAGGCCACCTCCATCATGCTGCGCTGCCGGGTGCCGATGGTCATGCTGTGGGGCGAAGGCGGCGTCATGGTCTACAACGACGCCTATGCCGCGTTCGCCGGCGCACGCCATCCGCAAATCCTGGGCTCCCGCGTGCGCGAGGGTTGGCCCGAAGCCGCCGACTTCAACGACCATGTGATGCGTGAAGGACTGGCAGGCCGCACGCTGCACTATCGCGACCTGGAATTGACACTTTATCGCTCAGGCCGCGCTGAACAGGTCTGCATGAACCTGGACTATTCGCCGCTCGTGGACGAGAGCGGTCATCCGGTCGGCGTGATGGCCATCGTCATCGAGACTTCAGACAAGGTGCGCGCAGAAAAGGCATTGCGCACGAGCGAAGCGCAGTTCCGGATGTTCGCGCAGGCGGTGCCCAACCAGGTTTGGTCGGGCACGCCCGACGGCATGCTGGACTGGTTCAACCAGCAGGTCTACGACTACAGCGGCCACCAGGCGCCCGCGCTCGACGGACAGGGTTGGGCGGTGATGGTGCATCCGCAGGACCTGCCGGAAGCGGCGGCCCGCTGGGGCCAGGCGCTGGCGCAGGGCGTGGGCTACGAGACGGAGTTTCGCCTTCGGCGCCATGACGGCACCTATCGCTGGCACCTGGCTCGTGCGGTGCCGGTGCGCAACGACGACGGGGCGGTTGTGCGCTGGATCGGCTCCAACACCGACATCGAAGACCAGAAGGCGATTGCGAAGTCGCTCGCCGACCTCAACCAGAACCTGGAGCAGCAGGTGGCGATGCGCACCGCCGAGCGCAATCGCATCTGGCGCCTGTCTGCCGATCTCATGCTGGTCGCCGACTTCGAAGCCCGGATCATTTCGATCAACCCGGCGTGGAACACCGCGCTCGGCTGGCAGGACCACGAGCTCATCGGTCGCTCGTTCCTGGAGTTCGTCCATCCCGAGGATTTGCCGGCGACGCTGGCCGAGACGGCGCGGCTGGCGCAGGGCGCGACCACCTTCAGTTTCGAGAACCGGTATCGCCACAGCGACGGCAGTTATCGTGATGTGTCGTGGACCGCAGTGCCCGACGAAGGCATGCTGCATGCCGTGGGGCGCGATGTCACCGCCGACCGCGAGGCGGCCCGTGCGCTCAAGCGAACCGAAGCCGCGTTGCAGCAGGCGCAAAAGATGGAAAGTGTCGGCCAGCTCACGGGCGGCGTGGCACACGACTTCAACAACCTGTTGCAGGTGATCGCCGGTAATCTGCAACTCCTCGCGCGCGATGTCGCCGGCCAGGAGAAAGCCGAAAGCCGCGTGTCGAATGCGCTTGCTGCGGTGCACCGCGGCTCGCGGCTTGCAGCGCAATTGCTGGCGTTTGCGAGGCGCCAGCCGCTGGAGCCCCGGGTGGTGAGCATCGGCCGCTCCATCACGGGCATGGAAGACATGCTGCGGCGCTCGCTGGGCGAGTCGATCGAGATCGAGCTGGTGGTGTCGGGGGGCCTGTGGCGCTCGTTCGTCGACCCGGCGCAGGTCGAGAACGCCGTGCTCAACCTCGCCATCAATGCGCGCGACGCCATGAATGGCGTGGGCAAGCTCACGATAGAAGCAGGCAATGCGCACCTGGACGACAACTACGTGCGCCAGAACACCGATGTGGTTGCAGGCCAATACGTCGTGCTTGCAGTGACCGATACCGGCTCGGGCATGCCGCCGGAAGTGGCGGCCAGAGCGTTCGAACCCTTCTTCTCGACCAAGCCCGAAGGCAAGGGAACGGGCCTGGGCCTGTCGATGGTGTACGGCTTCGTCAAGCAGTCGGGCGGCCACGTCAAGATCTACAGCGAGCAGGGGCACGGCACGACGGTCAAGCTGTACCTGCCGCGCACCACGCGCGAACTCGATGCGGTCGAACCTGCCGAGAGTAGAACCTACGCCGGAGGTGACGAGACCATCCTGGTTGCCGAAGACGACGACCAGGTACGTCAGACGGTCGTCGAGCTGCTCACGGAGATGGGCTATCGTGTGCTGACGGCGCGCGATGCGGCCGGCGCACTGGCAGTCATCGAAAGTGGTGCGCCCATCGACCTGCTCTTTACCGATGTTGTGATGCCCGGCAGTTTGCGCAGTCCTGAACTCGCACGATTGGCGAAGGCGCGGTTGCCCGGACTGGCCGTGCTCTTCACATCGGGCTACACCGAGAACGCGATCGTGCATGGCGGCCGGCTCGATGCAGGCGTGGACCTGCTGGGCAAACCGTACACGCAGGAAGCGCTGGCGCGCAAGGTGCGCCAGGTGCTGGCGAAGCAGCGGACGCCCACGGGTGAGTTCGTGGCGAGCAGCCGCGATGCGACTGCCTCCGGGCTGGAGCCGGTGGGTGGCGCAGTCGTCGTGCTGCTGGTGGACGATGAGCCGGATGTGCGGTCGAGCACGGCTGAACTCGTGCGCAGCCTGGGCTACGAGGTGCTCGAAGCGGGAACGGCCGCAGCGGCGATGAAACACATCGACACCGTGCGCATCGACATTCTCGTGACCGACATCGGTCTGCCCGACATGACCGGCGACCGGCTTGCTGCGCACGCCCGCGAACGCCTGCCGCAGCTGGGGCTGGTCTTTGCGAGCGGCGCCAGCAAGGACAACTTGCCCGAGGGCGCGCGGCTCTTGCTCAAGCCGTTTGATTTCGAGGCGATCGCGTCGGCGTTGCAGCAGGTGTCGAGGACGTGACCGCGGGCAGCGTCGTTTGGGATGTGCGTGACGCGGTCATGACCGTGACGCTCCATAGACCGGGCAAGCTCAACGCCATCGACACCGCGCTTGCACGCGAGCTGCTCGACGCCATCCACACCGCTGCAAAACGCGACGATGTTCGGGTCGTGCTCCTGCGCGGCGAGGGCCGGGCCTTTTGTGCAGGCCGGGATGTGACCCACGCTCCGACTGACGAAGACCTGGTGCTGGTGCAGGCGGTGTCGGCTGCACTGGTCGAACTGCCCAAGCCGGTGGTCGCTGCGGTTCACGGCTGGACGCTAGGCGCGGGATTGGAATGGATGATGAATGCCGATGTCGTCATCGCCGCGCAAGGCACGCGATTCAGGCTGCCGGAAGCGTCGCTGGGCGTGTTCGTCACCGGCGGCCTGACTGCAACGCTGCAGGCGTGCGCGGGCATCGGCCGCGCCAAGGCGCTGATGCTGCTCGGTCAGGAGTTTTCAGCAGCGCAGGCGCACGAGTGGGGTCTCGTGTGGGAGGTCGTGCCGGATACCGAATTGCAGGCTGCCGGTGAGCGTCTTTGCGCGCAGCTCGCAGCGCTGGCCCCACCCGTCGCGCGCGAGTTCAAGCGCGTGCTCAATGAGGTGGGGCTTGCGCAGTTCAAGCGAGCCATCGAACTGGAAAACACCGCGCAGCGAGCGCTGCAGGGCTAGCTCTTGCCTAGGCCGTGCGAAGCAGGAATCCCTGCGAGTTGTAGAGGATGCCGCCGGGCGTGACCAGCGCTGTCTTTGCGCCCGCGACCTGGCGGTCACCCGCGTCGCCCCGAAGTTGCAGGACTGCCTCCCGGGTGTGTCCCGCGCCTTGCGTCGCGCCTTCCACCAGGCTGCCGCCGTGGGTGTTCAACGGCACGCTGCCACGGATTTCGACCCGGTTCTTTGCCGCGTTCCAGTTCTGCGCCAGGAACTGCGCGGCTTCGCCGCGTTTGCAAAAGCCCATGCTCTCCAGCCAGAACAGCACGATGATCGAAAAGCCGTCGTACAGATAGACCAGGTCAGTCGTAGTCACGTCGATATCCGAAGACTCGCGCAGGCGGCGCGCAACGACGGTTTGTCCCGTGGTTGCAAGGTCGAGTGTGCCGATATCGGATGACTTGCCGGCGCGGCCCAGGGTGCCGGTGTGGATCAGCACCGGCTTGTTCTTCATGTCGGCTGCGCGTTCGGGCGTGGTCAGGATGAAGGCATCGGCGCCATCGACCACGATGTCCATGTCGTAGATGCCCAGCGGCTCGCGCACCATCTTCTGCGCGAGGTACTTTTCCATCGTCAACGGCACAGGCTTCATGGCGTGTGGATTGGCAAGGCCGTTGGTGTGTGCATTCAGCGCGACCAGCGCCAGTTGTTCGCGGCTCACGCCGAACTCGTACATGTACCGTGCGGCCCAGGCCGCATAGGGTGTTGCGCCCGACATGCCGTACGGCTCGGATTCGAGATGACCGGTGCCGTAGAAGCCGCCGTAGGAGCTTCGGCCTTCGAGCATGGCTGCGCGCTGGCGATAAGGGTCCTCTGCGGCCTTCCTGGACTGGAAGGGAAACGTGTGGGTGGTGTGATAGACCAGCACGCAGGTGGCCGCGCCCGAATGGATCGCGTTGATGGCGGCGATCAACTGGTTGCCGAACACCAGTTCCGGGTTGGCAAACCAGCTGATGTCGCCCAGGCCCAGGGCCTCCTGCACGAACTGGCTGTTGACCATGGAGCCGCAGACACCATCGATATCCGACGGCGAGATGCCCGCGTCTGCGATGGCCTGCATGCAGGCGCGCAAGGTGGTGGTGCCGGGTGTGTCGGTCGAATCGAGGTTGCGGTGGTAGGTGCCACGGCCCACGCCCGCGAAGGCGACCTTGTCTTTGGCGGGATTGAGAAACTTCACGCAGCCTCCACGATTTCAAATGAGAGGCGCGGTGCGATCTGCCCTGCGGGCCAGACCAGGCGCACGCGCTTTCCGATGGCGGAAAGATCGGCAGGATCGGATGGGCCGCCGATGAGCTTGCCGGACACGCGCAGTGCTTTCTGTTCGTCCAGCTCGATGACGGCCAGCGGCAGCGGCGGGTCGTAGGTCACGCCTTCGACCGCAGGGCCCTGGTGCAGCAGCGTCAGCATGTACACGCTGCCGTTGCCACTCACGGCTTGCGGCTGGATATTCCACGAATGGCACTGGCTGCAGATGGCGCGCAGCGGTTCGCCGTGCCAGGTGCCGCAGTCGGCGCAGCGGTTGAGCACCAGCCGCTTGTCGAGCAGGCCCTGGTAGAAGTGCTTGTTGTCGTGGTCGATGAGGACATCGGGAAACGCGTCGAGCACCTGCTGCATCAGAGCACCTCGGCCGGTAACGACTTCAGGCCGCGGGTCATCAGCAGCGGCTGCCACTGCGCGTCGTCGGTGGTGACGCGGTAGTTGGGAAAGCGGCGCACGAACTCGGGGATGGCGACCTGGGCTTCCAGCCTTGCCAGCGGTGCGCCCAGGCACTGGTGAATGCCGGTGCCAAACGAGATGTGCCGGTTCGGTGAGCGGTCGAGCCTGAGCTCGCCGGGCTCGGGAAATGCCAGCGGGTCATGGTTGGCTGCCGACAGCACGAAGAGGGCTCGTTCACCTGCGCGCAGCTGCTGACCCGCGACTTCGTGGTCTTTCGCCACATCGCGCAGCACGGTGCGCGTGGGTCCGCAAAACCGCAGGAATTCCTCGACAGCGAGTGCCGGGTCGGCCGAACCGTCGATCAGTGCCTGCCGCGCGGCGGGATGCTGGTCGATGGTGAGAAGCGAATTGGCAATCAGGTTCATCGTGGTTTCGTGACCGCCGAAGATCACCAGGATGCACGAAGCAATCAGTTCTTCTTCGGTCAGGCCCACATCGCTGTCGCGTGCGGCTGTCCACTCCGACACGATGTCGGTGCCGGGGTTCTTGCGCCGGTCGGCGACCATCTCGCGCACGTAGTTTTCCAGTTCGACGAAAGCGGCCTTGGCCCGCGCGTGGCGGTCTTCTGCACCCAGCGCACCGAGGATCAGCAAGGTGAGTTCTTCGGACCAGTGGCCGAGCTTGGGCACGTCCTTGTCGGGCACGCCCATCAGGCGGCCGATGACGCGCGCCGGCACTTGCGCCGCGTACTCGCGCATCAGGTCCACCGGACCGGGGTTGTTCCTGACCTTGGCTTCGAGTTCATCGAGCAACTGCGCAATGACGGTTTCGACGATGGCTTTCTGGTCTTTCACCGCGCGCGGGCTGAACGGCTTGGACAGCAGTCGGCGCAGGTGCGTGTGACGAGGTGGCGTCGCGTAGATGATCCACTGCACCATCGTGCGGTAGATGATGTCGGCGTTCTCTTCGCCGCCCGCGCGTGAGGTGAGCTGCTCCTCGAACCGCGTGATGCGGTCGTTGGTCATGGTGTCGCCGGCAAGCCCTTCGCGCACCGCTTCGTTGCCGGTGAAGATCCAGCCCTTCCACTGCGGGTTCCACACGACGGGGGAGATGTCCCGGTACTGGCCGAAGTACTCGTAGGGGTTCTTCACCGCTGCCGTGGAAAGCAGGTCGGTCAGATGGGGTGGCAGGACTGCTTTTGTCGAGGTGGTCATTGGGGGCTCCTTTGGTGCGCCTTGAAGATGTCGGCCATGGATGTGCTTTCGTCGGCGATCAGTGTCCTGTCGACCGCAAGCTGCATCTCGATGCACTTTCTCACTTGCATGAAGTCGGCAGGCCGGTTGATGACGGCTGCGCTGGCGAGTTTGTCGCCGCAATAGCTGAAGACTGAAAAGCGGTGCGTGCCGGGGTCGCCGCGCACCACGATGTCGTCGTGCGGGGCGCCATGGCCCACGATCTGCAATTTGATGTCGTACTGGTCCGACCAGAACCACGGGATGGCGGCGCTGGCCTGTGGCTTGGCCGCAATCGTGGCGGCCGCGACCCTGGCCTGGTTGAGTGCGCTTTGTATCGACGGAATCTGCAGGCGCGCGTGACGGCCCGCCGGGTCCGGCGCTGCAGCACAGTCACCGACCGCGAGCACGCGCGCGTGCGATGTCTGCATGAACTCATCGACCTCGATGGCACCTGATGGCAGCACGGACAAACCCATTTGCCGTGCGAGCGCCGACTGCGGGCGGCTGCCGACCCCGATCACCACCGTGTCGGCTTCGATTCTTTCGCCGCTGGACAGCTCGACGGCGCTCACGCCTCGTTCATCTCCGTCAATGCGGGCAAGCGTAGTGCCGAGCCGCACATCCACACCTCGCTGCCGGTGCAGGTCGAGAAAGAACTCGCCAATCGCGGGCGGTGCCACGCGCTGGAGCAGCCGATCGGCCATCTCCAGCACCGTGACGGCCTTGCCGAGCACGCGAGCAGAAGCCGCGAGCTCCAGGCCTATGTATCCGCCCCCGACGACGACCAGGCGCTCACTGGAAGCCAGTCGCGCCTTCAATGCGATGGCGTCGTCAAGACCGCCCAGGTACATCACGCCGGGCAGGTCGCAGCCTGGCACGGACAACTTCACAGGCGCCACGCCGGTTGCCAGGACGAGCCTGTCGAAGCCATGGTGCTTGCCGCTCGCGCCCACTGCTGATTGGCCTTGCAGATCGACTCGTTCAATCGGCTCGCCAGTGACAAGCGTGATGCTGTTGTCGCGAAAGAATGTGTCCGAACGGATTTCCAGCGATTCGGTGGGGGCGTCCGCGAGCAGGAACGCCTTGGACAGGGGAGGGCGGTGGTAGGGACCCCACCGCTCTGCACCGACCAGCGTGATGGACTCGTCGTAACCGAGTCCGCGCAGCGCGGATGCGACCTGCGCGCCCGCCTGCCCGGCCCCGACGATCAGAGTCCCGGTGTTCACGTCTGCTGGGGCGCAACCCGCACTGCCACGCCGTCCATTTCGGCGGCCACTTTCACCTGGCACGACAGGCGGCTCGTTGGCAACCGGTCCGAGCTCACGTTGTCGAGCATTTCATCTTCGAGGCTGCCCGCTTCAGCGCTGCCGACGCGGGCAAGCCACGCCTCATCGATGTAAACGTGGCAGGTCGCGCATGAGAGGTTGCCGCCGCACTCGGCGAGCACGCCGGGAATGCCGTTTCGAACCGCGCCTTCCATGATCGACTGGCCGATCGGCACCTCGATGGCGTGGTTCTTTCCTGCAGGGTCGAGGTAGTTGACGGTTGGCATGTTGATCTTTCCGGCGTCTGGGTGGCGTTCCGATGAAAGTAATTCTAGAACGGAACGTATCGTCTTGACAAGTCGAATTTCCGGCTTGATACTGCGCTCACCTCGACACCAGCACCACGCAATCCGATGGCAACCAAAACACCCGACAAGCCAGTGCAAAAGCTCGGTCGCATCCGCAGCGACGAAGTTCACCAGAACATCTTGCAGACCACTTTGCAGCTGCTCTCGCAAGGCTCCTACCAGTCGCTGCGCCTGGAACATATCGCCAAGGAAGCGGGAGTCGGCAAGGCCACGATCTATCGCTGGTGGAAGTCCAAGGGCGCGCTGGTCGTCGAGGCGCTGGTCAGCGCGCTCAAGCCGGGCGCGGCCCCGAGTGCGGCCTCTCCGGTTGATGACCTCAAGAAGACCATCGACGCGACGGTTCGCAACTACTCGAACAACCTCACGGGTGTGACGGTGCCTGCCCTGGCCGCAGACCTGGTGAACGATCCGGACCTTCGCGAGGCCTTTCTCACCGACTTCCTTGGGCCCCGTCGCGATGCTGCACGCACGAGCCTCGAACGCGCGATCGAAGCCGGACTGCTTCCGAAGAACCTCGACACCGAGCTGGTGATGGACATGTGGGCAGGCGCCGTCTTCTATCGCACGCTGTTCGGCACCAAACCGCTCAACAAGAACTTCACGCAGCAGATTCTCGACCTGCTGCTCGAACGCAAGCTGCCCACCAAGGGCAAGTAAGACCACGCGAGGAACAAGCCATGGATGATGGATGGAAAGAGGCAAGGCCGCAGACCCTGACCGGCATGCTCGACGAGCGCGCGAAAGCGCACCCTGACCGCATCGCGCTCACGATGCAGGGACAAAATCTCAGCTATGCAGACCTCGTGCTCCATGCCAATGCGCATGCGCGCGGCCTCATGCAGCTGGGCGTGCGCAAGGGCGACGTGGTGGCCATGCTCTGCGAGAACTGCGTGGCGCAGGTGCACGTCGAGTTCGCGACAGCGCGGCTGGGCGTCGTGGAGGTGATGCTCAACACCGGGCTCAAGGGCATGTTCCTGGCGCACCAGCTGCGCGACAGCGGCGCGAAGATCATCATCGTCGAGCGCACCCTGCTGCCCAATGTGCTGGCCGTGCTTGACGAGGTCCCGTCGCTGGAGGCCATCGTCCTGCTCGACAACGAGCCCTACAACGGTCCCGCGCCGTCGCGCGACATGCCCGTGCTGCCGATGAAGGTCGTCGACGGTCACTCGCAGGCAGCGATCGAAGGCGTGGAGGCGCCGGTCTGGACCGACCCTTGCGCCATCGTTTACACCTCGGGCACCACGGGCCTTTCAAAAGGTGTCCAGCTCAGCAACAACTACATCTGCCTGTTCGCCGAACTCGAATCGCGCATCTGGTATCGCGAAGAAAGCGATGTCTTCTATTCCACCGGGCCGCTCTTTCACCTGGCCGGCAAGGGCATCGGCGTGCTGGGCTCCATCTATCGTGGCGTGCGTTGCGTGCAGGAAGAGCGCTTCAGCGCTTCCACATTCTGGGCTCGCGTGCGGCAGGAAAAGGCAACGGCCACCGTGATGCTGGGTTCGGTGGCGATGCTGCTGTGGGGCCGTGAGCGCTCTGAAGATGAGGGCATTCGCACGGTCGTCGGCATTCCGATTCCGGCAGACCTGCATCGCCCGATGGAAGAGCGCTGGGGCTGCACATTCGAAAGCGCCTACGGCCTGAGCGAATGCGCGCCCGTGGTTTGCACCGGACCTGATGCGCCGATGCGCCCGGGTTCCGCCGGCAAGGTCTGCTCCGACTACTACGACGTTCGCATCTTCGATGAATCCGACCGCGAGCTTCCCGCAGGGCAGGTCGGCGAGGTGGTGGTGCGCCAGCTGCGCCCCTACTCGATGCTCGACAACTACTGGAAGAACCCCGAGGCCACGTTGAAGGCCATGCGCAACCAGTGGTTCCACACCGGCGACCTGGGTCGCTTCGATTCAGACGGGTACTTCTACTTCGTCGATCGCGGCAAGGACTACATGCGCAGGCGCGGCGAAAACATTTCGTCGTTCGAGGTGGAAAGCGCCCTTGTTCGCCATCCGGCCATCCTCGACTGCGCGGTGGTTTCCGCAGCGAGCGAAGTGGGGGAAGACGAGGTCAAGGCGTTCTTCACGCTCAAGCCCGGCGCTGCCGTCGAGTTCGTGCAGCTCGTCGATTTCTGTGTCGAGCACATGCCGTATTACGCCGTGCCCCGGTATTTCAAGATCCTGGACGAGTTGCCGCGCACGCCCAGCGGCAAGGTACAAAAAAGCCCCCTGCGCGAGCGGGGCAACGACGAGTGCTGGGATCGCGAACGCGATGGCGGCATCGTCCTGAGCGGCAAGCGCGCACGCAGCGCGGCCCAGTCCCGCTAGTTCACAAGGACGCTCATGCCGCTATCCAAGCTCGCGCATTACTCGATCCGCACCACGGATCTGGAGCAATCGCGCCATTTCTATACACGCGTTCTCGGATTGCGCGAGGGCTTTCGTCCCGATTTCAAATTCCCCGGCATCTGGCTGTACCTGGGCGAAGACGAATCCGATTTCGGTGTCGTGCACATCATCGGCATCGACCCCAACGATCCCAGCGGCCTCGTCGAATACCTGGGTGACAAGGAGATTCCGTCTTCAGGCACAGGGACCGTCGATCACATCGCATTCCTTGCCACCAACGTGCAGGAGTTCTGGGCCACGTTGCGGCGTGAGGGTTGCTCATGGCGAGACCGCACTGTCCCCAGCATCGGCTTGCACCAGGTGTTCGTTGAAGACCCGTCGGGCGTGACGATTGAGATGAACTTTCCGGCATCGGAAGTCGCTTCGATTGACCTGCCGACCGACTCGGACGCAGTCCGGGCGCAAGGAGCCAGTCGATGAATCGAACCCATGGAAGTGCGCAACGCACGGCGATTGTCGTGGGCGGTTCGCTCGGCGGATTGTTTGCGGCGAACCTGTTGCTGCGGCGCGGATGGTCGGTCACCGTCCTGGAGCGAGTGCCCGACGCGCTGTCCGGTCGCGGCGCAGGCATCGTGACCCATCCTGAACTCTTTCATGCGCTGCGGCAGGCAGGCTGTCATGTCGACGATTCGATCGGCGTTGCCGTGAAGAACCGCATCACCTTCAACCGTGACGGAGGCGTTGCGGGTTCTCTGGCGCTGCCTCAGATCTTCACGGCGTGGAGCAAGCTCTTTCACCTGCTGCGCGCGGCCTTTGCGCAGGGCCAGTACATCGAAGGCGCATCGGTTGTGGATGTCGAATCGGTGGATGACGGCGCAGTCGTCACGCTGGCCGACGGCACGCGCCGCCGTGCCGACCTGCTGATCGCCGCAGATGGATTTCGTTCGATGACGCGCCAGAAGATGCTTCCCGATGTGCAGCTGGAGTACGCGGGCTATGTTGCGTGGCGCGGCCTCGTCGAGGAGCAGGACATCTCGCCTGTCACGCGCAAGGCGCTCTTCGAGAATTTCGCGTTCTGCATTCCGCCCGGCGAGCAGATGCTCGGCTACCCGGTGGCGGGCATGGACAACAGCACTCGCGTGGGTGAGCGCCGCTACAACTTTGTCTGGTACCGGCCCACCATGGGCGAGCACTCGCTCGATGACCTGCTCACCGACGACAAGGGCACGACGCATCAGTTCGGCATAGCGCCTCACCTGATCCGCTCCGAGGTTCTGGACGACATGCGCGAAGCCGCCAGTTCCGTGCTGGCGCCGCAGTTTTGCGAAGTGGTCGAGAAGGTCAGGCAGCCGATGTTCCAGCCCATCTATGACCTGGAAGTGCCGCAACTGGCGTTCGGCCGGGTTGCACTGCTGGGTGACGCCGCGTTCGTGGGCAGGCCGCATTGCGGCATGGGCGTGACCAAGGCTGCCGGCGACGCCATGCAGCTGGCCAGCTCGCTGGATTCGTTCGATCGCATCGAGGACGCGCTCAAGGATTACGAGTCGCATCGCGTGAAGATTGGCGCTGCTGTCGTCACCCATGCGCGGCATCTCGGTGCGTACATGCAGGCGCAGGCCAGGAGCGAGACCGAAAGGTTCATGGCCGAGAAATATCGCACGCCCGAGGCGGTGATGCGCGAGACCGCCGTGCCTCCGGCGTGACCACTGTTTGCATGCGCAGAGGTACAAACCCCTATCTAAACGAGACGTATCGTCTTGACAAAACAGACGGCGACGAACAGACTTGATGTATGTATGCGGATGGTGTTTGCGTCCGCCCGGTAACCACCTTGTAAGCCAACCCGTGAGGAGACTATGAAAAGACGTGAACTGCTGAAACTAGGCGCTGGTGCATCGCTTGTTGCGGTGCCCTTCGCAATGGCGCGAGCTGCCGAGATGCCGGGCGTCACCGCCACGGAAATCAAGCTGGGGCAAACCAATCCGTACAGCGGCCCGCTGTCGATCTACTCGGCGTGGTACGGCAAGGTGCAACTGGCCTACACCAACTATGTCAACGACATGGGCGGCATCAACGGTCGCAAGATCAAGCTGATCAGCTACGACGACGGCTACCAGCCACCGCGCACGGTGGAGCAGGTCCGCAAGCTCGTCGAGAGCGATGGTGTGGCCGCCATGCTTCACATCTTCGGCACGCCCGGCAATCGGGCCGTGGTGAAGTACCTCAACGCCAAGGAGATCCCGCAGATCTTCTGCGGCACCAGCGGCTCCGGTTTCGCTGACCCCAAGACGCAGCCGTTCACCATGCCTTTCCAGCCCACCGCGCAGATCGAGGCGCGCGTCTTTGGCAAATACATGGCACAGAACCTGGCAGGCAAGAAGATCGGCGTGCTGTACCAGCAAGACGAAATCGGCTCCAGCGTGCGTGAAGGCCTGCGCGAAGGCCTGGGCAAGGCCAACGAGAAACTGATCGTGAGCGAGCAGTCTTACCAGCCGACCGACACGACCGTCGATTCGCAGGTGCTGAACCTCAAGGCTGCAGGCGCGGAAGTCTTCTACAACTCCGCAACGGTCAAGCACTGCGCCATGGCAGCCAAGAAGGCGCAGGAGCTCGGATGGAACCCGACGATGTTCATGCTGAATACATCGTCTGCGGTCAAGAAGGTCTTGAAGGACAGCGGAAGCGCGTTGCCCGAAGGCGCGATCACCAGCCTGTGGCACAAGAACCCCACGGACCCGGCATGGGACAAGGACCCGGCGATGATCGAGTGGAAGGCCTTCATGAAGAAGTACTACCCCGAAGGCGACATCACCGAATCGAGCTGCGTCTACGCGACGGTCTCGGCGCAGGCGATGTTCCATGTGCTCAAGATGTGCGGCAATGACCTCACCGGCAGGAACATCGTGAAGATGGCGAGCAACCTCAAGAATGTGTCGCTGCCCTTGCTGCTGCCCGGCCTGACCCTGAACACATCGCCGGATGACTACTACCCGATCGAGCAACTTCAACTCACCCGCATCGACAAGGGCGAGTGGAAAGCCTTCGGCCCCATCCTCAATGCCTGACCGCAACCGTTGAGATGAGCAATGACACGATCCTGAAAGTCAAGGGCGTGACCGTCACATTTGGCGGCATCACGGCCCTGGACGACGTGTCCTTTGAAGTCACCCGGGGTGCCATCGTCGGATTGATCGGGCCTAACGGCGCGGGCAAGACGACGATGTTCAATTGCCTCAGCCGTGCCTACACGCCGGCGAAGGGCGATATCGTTTTCAACGGCCAGCCCCTGCTGAACGTGCCCGCCCATCGCATTGCCAACGCAGGCATAGGCCGCACCTTCCAGAACCTGGCCATGTTCAATGAGCTGTCGGTCTTCGACAACGTGCGCATCGGCGCGCATTCGCTCTACCCCAGCAACCTGATCAAGGATGTCTTTGGCAGGAGCGGCTCGCGCAACGAGAAAGCCATCGACGAGCAGGCGATGCGAATGGTCGACTACCTCCATCTGGCACCCGTCATGCACCTGAGAGTCGGTGACCTGCCGTTCGGCACCCAGAAGCGGGTCGAGATGGCGCGCTCCCTTGCGATGAATCCGTCGCTGCTGCTGCTCGACGAGCCTGCCTGCGGCCTGAATCACGAAGAGGTCGATGAGCTGGGCGGCCTGATCCGCCGCGTGCAAAAAGACATGAGCCTTTCCGTCCTGCTGGTCGAGCATCACATGAACCTGGTGATGGCCGTGTGTGAACAGATCGTGGTACTGAACTTCGGCAAGAAACTCGCTGAAGGCACACCGGAAGCGGTGCGCAATTCGCCGGAAGTTGTGGCTGCCTACCTCGGACAGGACGCGGTATGACAGACGTCCTGCAAGTCAAGAACCTGCGTGCCTCCTACGGTGACGTGAAAGTGCTTCACGGCATCAGCTTCAACGTGCCCCAGGGCGCAGTCACTGCATTGCTGGGCGCCAATGGCGCGGGCAAGACCACCACGCTCAGGGCGATCTGCGGCATGACGACCCGCTCGGGCGATGTGCTTCTCAACGGCGAGCAGATCAACACGAAGGCCACCGAAGATATCGCACGCATGGGTGTTGCGCATGTGCCCGATGGCCGGGGGACCTTCAAGCGGATCACGGTCGCAGAGAACCTGCAGCTCGGTGCGATTTCGCGCCGCGCTGGTCCGGAGATCAAGCGCGACCTGGATCTGGTCTATACCTACTTTCCCATCCTGAAGGAGCGGGAAAAGCAGCAGGCCGGCCTGCTGTCGGGGGGCGAGCAGCAGATGCTGGCGGTGGGGCGCGCGCTCATGCTGCGGCCCAGGATCTTGCTGCTCGACGAGCCGTCGTTCGGCCTCGCGCCGCTGATCGTGGCGGAGATTTTTCGTATCTTCAGGCGGCTGAACCGGGAGCAGGGCACCAGCATCCTGCTGGTCGAGCAGAACGCCTCCATCGCACTGGACTTTGCGAACTTCGCCTACGTCCTGGAGACCGGCCGTATCGTGCTGGGCGGCACCGCCGATGAGATCCGGCGCAACGAAGACGTGTCCCGGTCGTACCTGGGCTTTTGAGGGCTGACATGGAACTGCTGCTGCAGCAAATCATCGCGGGGTTTTCCACGGGCGCCATCTACGCCGGCGTTGCGCTGTCGGTGGTGATGATCTACCAGGCCATCCACCACATCAATTTCGCGCAGGGCGAAATGGCGATGTTCTCGACCTACGTCGCGCTCCAGCTGATCAAGTGGGGCGTTCCCTACTGGGGCGCATTCGTCATCACCATCGTCCTGTCGTTCATCGCCGGGATCGTGATCGAGCGGCTCGCGATTCGGCCGCTCCTGCGTCGTCCCGTGTTTGTGCAGGTCGTGATGTTCGTGGCCCTCATGGCCCTGTTCAACAGTGGCGCCGGATTCATCTGGGGTCATACGGTCACGTCGTTCCCGTCGCCGTTCGGATCCAAGCCGTTCCTGGGCATCACGCTCATCAGCAATCACCAGGCGGGTATGTTGGGCATCACGCTGCTCGTGCTGCTGCTGCTGGCGTCGTTCTTCCGCTTCACCCGCATCGGGCTGGCGATGACGGCGGCCGCCGCAGAGCCTGCTTCGGCACGCCTGGTCGGCATCCGCGTCGGCTGGATGATTGCGCTGGGTTGGGGCATGGCATCTGCGATCGGTGCAGTCGCGGGAATGCTGATTGCGCCCGTTGTATTTCTTGAGCCGAACATGATGGCCTCTATCCTCGTTTACGGATTTGCAGGCGCCGTGCTCGGCGGCTTGACGAGTCCGCTCGGCGCAGTGATCGGCGGCATCCTCGTGGGCATCATCGAGAACCTGGCCGGCACCTATATCCCGGTGATCGGCACCGAGCTGCGCATGTCGATTGCGCTGGTGATCATCATCATGATGCTTCTGGTCAGGCCGCGCGGCCTGATGGGAAGGCTGGTGGTCGAGCGCGTATGAACGATGCACAGGCCAACCCGGGTCGCCGCTCGCTTCATCTGCGAAGGATCACCTGCGAGGGTTTTCTGCGCGACGACGGCTTGATCGACATCGACGGCATGTTGCTGGATACCAAGCCCCATTCGCACCGGCTCGTGAACAAGGTGGTCGATGCCGGCGAGCCGATTCACCTGATGCACATGCGCATCACCATCAATCGCGAACGTGAGATCGTGGACGCGAAGGCGGTGACAGAGCAGGGGCCCTATGACGAGTGCCTTGAAGTGCAGCCGTTTTATCGCAAGCTGATCGGCCTGAAGCTCGAAGCGGGCTTCTCGCGCGTCGTCAAGAAGATGTTCGCGGGCACTCAAGGCTGTACCCACATGACGGAGCTGTTGCCGCCGATGGCAACGACGGCCTTCCAGGTGCTCTGGTCGGAAGACGGCTGGGACGGTGTCGATGAACCCGGCAGCCGTGCGCGCACTTCGCCCATCAACGGGTGCCACGCACTTCGCATCGAAAGCCACGTCGTGCAGACCTATTTCAAAGAGCACCTCAAGAATGCCTGACCTGAATCCAACGATACCCGTCGCTGCCGCAGCGGCTGAAAGGCCGCGTGCAGCCGCATCGCGAACCCGCCTGGCGTTTGCGTGGCTGGTCCTGGCGGTCGCGCTCGTCGCGCCTTTCCTGCTCAAGGATTTCATCGTCTTCCAGCTGACGCTGGTCCTGATTTACGGCGTCGCGATCATGGGGCTGGTTCTGCTGACGGGCTTCAGCGGCCAGTTCTCGCTGGGCCACGTGGCCTTCTTTGCGATCGGCGCCTACACCGCAGCCATCCTCATCGACAAGGGATGGAGCCCGTATCCCGTGACGCTGATCGTGGGTGGTGCGGTGAGTTTCTTCTTCGGGTTCCTGTTCGGCTTGCCGGCGCTGCGGCTGGAGGGCATCTACCTGGCGCTTGCGACATTTGCGCTTTCGGTGGCGACGCCGCAGGTCCTTAAGCTCACGCCGCTCATTCCGTACACGGGCGGCGTGAACGGCATCTCACTGACCAAACCCAAAGCGCCGTTCGGCCTGCCCATCAGCGCGGACCAGTGGCTCTATTTCTTCACGCTTGCCGTTGCGATCCTGCTGCTCTGGGCCGCCACGAAGATGATGCGCACCCGAACCGGCCGCGCGCTGCTGGCCCTGCGCGACAACCCGATCGCCGCACGATCGATGGGCGTCAACAATGCGGTCTACAAGGCCACGATCTTCGGGATCAGCGGCATGTATGCCGGGGTGGCTGGCGCGTTGAGTGCGCTGGTGGTGCAGTACGTCTCGCCCGACAGCTTCACGATGAGTGTTTCCATTGCCTTCTTCGTGGGCATGGTCCTGGGCGGATACCGCTGGCTTCCGGGGGCTTTTTTCGGAGGCCTCTACCTGGTCTTCATGCCGCATGTGTCCGAGGCGTTCGGCAAGGGCGCGGAAGGGATTGCGTCGGCCGTGTTGCTCATCATCACGGTGTTCCTGATGCCCACAGGCCTGTATGGTTTGTGGACGCTGGTGCGGACCCAACTGCAGAAGCGCCGGGGCTAGGCGCTCAGGTGAATTGCGACATCCGCCTGCTGGTCCGGTCGTGGCGGCGGCTGGCTGAACTCAGTGTCCATCAGGAACCGCATCAGGGTCCTCATGGCCGGGTCCGCATGGCTGCTCGCCAGCGCGCGACAGACGCCCAGTAGCTGCCGCGCCAGAACCTGCTGGAACGGGGTGGCTTCGGCCTCGACCACCATCGCCAGATCGATGCACCGCATGCCGATGTCTTGGTCCGCGCCCTGTAGAAGTTGCCGATCCGCCAGGTCTGCGTGCAATCGCGTGATATCCGCTGAAATGTCCAGCGCACTGTAGGCAAGCGGCAGGCTGTCCCGAGCCTCGATGAATTCGCCAGGAAACTGCGCCGACAGTGCCAGCAATGCATCCTCGATCTCTTGCAGCAGTTGTTGCCGGACGGTGGCGCCCTTTGAATTGAAGACCTTGTGCTGCAGCTGGATGAATTGCTGCGCCACCACCAGGCGGTCAGCACCTTGCGCGCGCACCTTCAACTGGTCGATGCGCTTGCGGATCACGCGTCCAAGGGCCGCATCCGCGGACTCCTGCCGAACTGTCATGCGGGTGATCGTGTGCAAGGCAACTGCGATGTTGGGTGCGAACGCATGCCTGGCGAGCTCACGCTGCAGCCGGGTTTCCACGTAGCGCAGTGCGCCGGGGTCAGGTTTGAGGTCGTGCTGAATGGCTGCGTAAAGCTCCTCGACGTCCTCCAGAAATGCGCCGCCTGCGTCCTCGTCCAGTTCGCTCATGCGCGCGTCGCAAAACAGGTCCTTGATGGCTTCGCGAAAGCGATCGACCGCCTGCAGCGCCAGAGGATGCACAGGCAGGCCCGGTACATCGCTAGGTTTCATCCGGGCGGACTGGGCGTTGGGCCTGCGGCCTGTATGCAGCGTAGTGGCAGGGCGCATGGTGTGTTCGCTTTCAGAAGGTGGGTCTGGGGGATGAATCGACTTGGTGACCGCATAATCGGGATCGTTCCAAATCCCTGACCATCGACGAGGCGTACACGTGGCCACGTTCTTCAAAACCAGTACCGTGTGGGTGCTGGACTTCACCTACGAAGGTCGCCCGCGCCGCTGGGTCAAGGCCTTCGCGGCGGGAGAGAACCCGCGTGCCGCCTTTGAAGCGCAGATTGCCGAGCTCTACGGACGTCGCGGACAAGTCGTCGATGTGCGGCTGGCTACCCCAGACGAAGAAACGCAGTTCCTGCGCGGGACCTTGCCAAAGAACGTCATGTGTCCCACGGGCCGCGGCACGCCCCGCGTCTAGCGGCTATTGCCTGAACTGCGGATAGCTGCAGCTCTTATGACCTGGATCAAACCAGGTCCGGCTGCGCAGGGGTATGTTTGATTCCTGTTCAAAACGGAAATCCACATGAGCCTCTTTCACGCAGTGGTCTGGACCGACCACCAGTCCGCCCAGGTCCTTCAATTCGACGCCGAGCACGTCCAGTCCGAGAAGATCAAGGCCCACTCGCACTACACCAAGCAGCATGGCAGCGCCGTGCGCTCGGAGCATGAATTTTTCGGCGAGGTCTGCACGGCACTCGACGGCGTCGGCGAAGTGCTGGTGACCGGCTCCTCGACCGCGACCGCCGATTTCCGCCACTACGCCGACAAGCACCGTCCGCAGACGGCCGCGCGCATCGTCGGCTACGAGGTGGTCGATCATCCGAGCGACAAGCAGCTGGTGGCCCTCGCACGCAAGTACTTCCTCAAGTACGACCGCATGGCAGGCACCGCGAAGCTGGATTGAGACGCACATGGCAATCAATTCCACCAGCTATCAGGACCTGACGCAGGGTGTGACCTCGCGCCTGGGCACCTTGCGGGCAGGGGCCCCGGGCATGATGAAGAGCTTCAGCGAACTGGGCCGCGCTGCCATGGCCGACGGCGCGCTGGACATGAAGACCAAGGAGCTGATGGCATTGGCGCTGGGCGTGGCAGCGCACTGCGACGCCTGCATCGGCTATCACATGAAGACGCTGGTCAAGCTCGGCGCGACGAGGCAGGAAGTCGACGAGACGCTGGGCGTGGCGGTGTACATGGGCGGCGGACCGTCGCTGATGTACGCGGCCAATGCGATCGCGGCGTTCGACGAGTTTTCAGGCGTCACGGCCTGAGCGCAGGGTTGAGCACGAAGTCGTACGTCATCGCAAAGCTGCCATCGGCCTGCTCGACCCAGTCGCACACCAGCGACTGGCGCACACCGAACACGGCGTCGGAGTCGAGGTAGTCGCTGCCCTTGCGGAACACGTGCGTGATCAGGGTCTCGTAGCCCGGCGCTTTCACCATGAAGTGAAGGTGCGCAGGACGCCAGGGGTGGCGGCCGGTGGCTTGCAGCATCTGGCCCACCGGCCCGTCGTGCGGGATCGAATACGGGACGGCGACGATGGTGCGAAAGTGAAAGCGGCCCTGTTCGTCGGCAGTGATGATGCCGCGTGCCTGTGCATGGTCCAGGTGTTCGTGCTGCACGTCGTAGAGCCCTTCGTCGTCTGACTGCCAGACGTCCAGCACGGCGCCGGGCACCGGCTCGCCATCGAGGTTGCGGACCGTGCCCCGCACCACGCACGGCGTGCCCCTGGCACCGTTGGCGATGTCGTCGCCCAGCGCATAGTGCGGTGCACCTTCCACATGGAAAGGCCCGAACACGGTTGCTTCGGTACACCCCTGGGGCTTTGCGTTGTTCAGCGCCACCGTCAGCATCGATAGCCCCAGCACATCCGACAGCAAGATGAACTCATGCCGCTTGTCATCGGTGATGTGTCCGCAGCGGGTGAGAAAGTCGATTCCCTGGAACCACTCCTGCTCAGTCAGCTGAACATCGCTCGCGAACGCGTGCAGATGCTGGACCAGGCTGGTCATGATCTGCTTGAGGCGCGGGTCCGGTGTGTTCGCGAAGCTGGCGATGACGGCTTCGGTGATGTGGTGCGGGGGGAGGTTGCGCATGGGGCGGGCCTTTGATGAAGTGGGGATGCGGGCGGCTTTTTCCTGCTAGCCTGCGCCGATGTCGTCAACATTCTCTACGGATTCAACGCGGGCGCATCGGCTGGAGACCGATGTGCTCATCGCAGGAGGCGGACCCTGCGGACTGATGCTGGCCAACGAACTCGGCCGTCGCGGCATCCGGTGCCTCGTCGTGGATCCGAAGCCGGACACTGCCTTCAATCCGCAGGCCAACGCAACCCAGGCGCGGACCATGGAACACTTCCGCCGGCTGGGCTTTGCTGAAGAAATCCGCGCGCTCGGTTTGCCGCCCGATCACCCGACCGATATCGTTTACATGACCCGGTATGCCGGCTACGAGCTGGCCCGCATCAGCTTGCCGACGGCTGCCGAAGCGGTGGCAAAGGTGAAGGCCATGGGCGGCTCGTGGAGCGCTGCGGAACTGCCGCATCGCGTGTCGCAGAAGTTCGTGGAGGCCGTCTTGCGTCGCCATGCGCAGGGGTGGGCGTCGGCGGATGTTCGGTATGGCTGGCGGCTCGAAGGTTTCGAAGACATCGGGGACGCCGTCCACGCGAAGATCCGTCCTGTGGAGTCAGGCGAGGCGGTGGAAGTTCGCGCCTCATTTCTCGTCGGCGCCGACGGTGCTCGCAGCCTGGTGCGCCGCCAGCTTGGCATCGAGTGGGAAGGAGAGACGGGCACCGCGCGCGATTTCATGGGCGGCAAGATGTTCGCAATGTACCTGCGTGCTCCGGCGTTTCTGTCGATGTTGCAGCGTCCCAGGGCGTGGATGTATGTTGCCGTGAACCACGAACGCCGTGCGTTCATGGCATCGGTCGATGGTGTGTCCGAGTTCGCGTGCCATGCTGCATTGCGTCCCGATGAGGATTCGCAGGCCTGGGGCGATGCAGATGCGAGGCGCATCTTTGCCCAGGTGGTCGGCGCTGAAGTCCCGGTGGAAGTGCTTTCCACGGGCACCTGGATGGCGGGTCATTCGCTGGTGGCAGCCCGCTTTCAGCGCGGACGCGTATTCATCGGCGGCGACGCGGCGCACCTGTTCACGCCCACCGGTGGGCTGGGCTACAACACGGCGGTCGAAGATGCGGTCAACCTCGGCTGGAAGCTCGCTGCTGTCGTGAAGAGCCGGGCACCGCTCGCGCTCTTGCAGACCTACGAAGTCGAGCGCAAGCCACTCGCGCTGCGTAACACCGCGTACGCACGGCGGTTTGCCGATTCGGTGGGTCTGTTTCGGGCGCTGCCTGAGCTTGAAGAGGATTCAACGCAGGGCGAGGCAGATCGTCTAAAGGCGTCGGACTACCTGAACCAGCATGCGAAGCTCGAATTCAACATTCCGGGGGTGACATTCGGCGGGCGCTATGACGGTTCGCCCATCATCGCGCCGGACGGCACGAAGCCGCCGCCCGACGAACCGAACCAGTACGTGCACACCGCATGCCCTGGCGGGCGACCGCCGCACGCGTGGCTTGATGATGGACGCTCCCTGTTCGATTGTTTCGGGCCGGAGTGGAGCTTGCTGGTGCTCGGTGCTGATGCGCCCGACACCACCGCGTTCGAGAAAGCTGCGGCGCAGTTGCGCATCGATCTGCGCATCGTGAGGATCGCTTCACGGGGACTGCGTGAACTGTATGAAGCGCCGCTGGCGCTCATCAGGCCGGACCAGATGGTGGCGTGGCGCGGGGCATCGGAAGGCGACGCGGTCGATGTGTTGCGTCGGGTGACGGGTCATATGGTGATGGCGGGATAGCCGGCGCCACTACAAATCCGCCTCATCCAGCTCCATCACCGCCCGCAGACCTGCCCCGACGCGGCCGCGCAGCATCGCGATTTTCGGCATCTCGTACTCCATCCAGTGATGGGCGCACGCGGTTTTTCTGCGACGCAGCGAATCGGGCAGGGCGCTGCGGGCATCGAGCACGGTCAAGATGGCCGCCCAGCTCCAGCCCACGAGCGCAATGCCGCACATCTCCAGGACGTCGTAGGCAACAGGCAGGTTCGCGCCGGGGCCGGCAGTGGCCGACCGCTGCTTCAGGACGCCGAAAACGGCTTCGAGATCATCGGCGGCTGCATGTAGTGCGGCCCCCGAGGTTGACAGGCCCGTTGTGCCAGCGGCCGTCCGTGCGAACGCGCGCAGCTCGGCGACGAGGGATCGTGCCGGCTGCCAGTCGCGGGCCGGCAATTTGCGTTGCACGAGATCGATGGCCTGTATGCCGTTCGCGCCTTCGTACAGCTGCGCGACACGAACGTTGCGAACCATCTGTTCCAGCCCGTACTCGCGGATGTAGCCGTGGCCGCCGAGCACCTGTAGGCAGTCATTCACCACGCTGAACGCACGGTCGGTGAAATACGCCTTCATCACCGGCGTCATCAGTTCCATCAGGTCGCGCGCCACCGATCGCCGCGCCTTGTCGGCGAGCGACTCGGCCTCCTGCTGCCAGAGCAGGGCTCGCATGGCGGTCGCGCGGCCACCCTCGGCGAACGCTCGCGCACCCAGCAGCAACCTGCGGATATCGGGATGAACGATGAGCGGGTCGCCCGCCAGATCGGGACGCCGCGCACCGTCGGCAGCACGGCCCACGAGCCTGTCGCGTGCATAGGCCGTCGCGTTTTGCGCCGCGAGCTCGGCGTATCCAACCCCGGAGAGCGCCGTGCCCGCGCGCGCGTAATTCATCAACATGAACATCGGGGCCATGTTGGAGCCGGTTCCTTGTGCCAGCTGCGGCGGCGCCGGGATTCGCCAGCCCCGGGCGCCTTCGAAGCGCATGACGCAGGTGGCGTTTCCTTCGATCCCCATCTTGTGCTCGATGGAATCGACGAACACATGGTTGTCGGCACCGCATGATCCCGACGCCGGCTCGATGCCGAGTTTGGGTACGAGGAACACATGGAGGTCCGACAGCGAAGACGAACGCGCGTCAGCCTCGCGGGGCACTCGCGCCAGAACGATGTGCATGATGTTCTCTGCCAGATCGTGATCACCACCCGAGATGAAGATCTTCGTTCCAGTGACCGACCACGTTCCGTCCGGTCGTTCGACGGCCTGTGTGCGGATCTGCCTCACGTCGCTGCCGCAATGGGCCTCGGTCATGCACATCGTTGCGGTCCACTCGCCTGCTGCCAGTTTCGGCGCGACGAGCTCCTTCATCCAGGGTTCGCCGACCTCGTGCAGCATGCGCGCCACCGAGATGCAGAATCCGAAGTACATGTGCAGCGATTGAGCGGACGTGATGCGCATCTCGCCGACAGCTGCCGCGATGATGGCCGGCAATCCGGCGCCGCCGATGGCTTCCGGCAGGCTCAGCGACAGCCAGCCGCTCTCGCGGTAAGTCGCCCAGGCTTGCCGGTAGCCGTCGGGCGTGCGGACCTGTCCATCCTCGAGTCGCGCACCTTGCGCATCGCCTGTGGCGGCAAGCGGAAAGAAAACCTCTTCATGAAAGCGTGCCGCACCGTCCAGCACCTGCCTGCAAAACTCCGGGGTCAGTGCGTCGAATCCCGGCAGGTCATGCCGGTCCTGGACGCGTAGCAGTTCGTTCAGGATGAACTGGTAATCCTGTGCAGGAGCCTGGTAGGTGGGCATGGCGGCTTACAGGATGCAAATGACGTCAGCGGCCGGCGGGCTCGCATGAAGCCGCTCCACCAGCGCGGCGCGGCGGTTCAGCACGGCACGCTGGTTGATGTAGCCCTTGTCGGTGATTTCGCCGGCGGCAAGGCTAGGCGGCTCGGCCAGCAGCAGGACACGCTGGATGCGCATGCTGCTCGCCGGATGCGTCTGGTTGTGCCGGGTGAACGCATCGCGGATGGCCTGCCGGATGATCTCTGACCCCGCAATCTGTTCGTGCGTCGCGGCGGGTTCTGCACACAGCGCGCGGCAGCGGTCGATATTGAGCCAGGCGAGCAGCCCCACGAACGCCTGGTCTGCGCCCGTCACCGCTGCGTCAGACAAAAGACCGTCGGCGGACTCCAGCGCCTGAACGCGCAACTGGCCCACCCGAACGAAGGTGCCTGTCTGCAACTTGAATTCTTCCGCGACGCGGCCTGCGAACATCAGGCCTTCTTCGGACCGGTGCGGGTCCACGAACTGCAGGGCATCACCCGTCCGGTAGAACCCTTCTTCGTCAAACGCTGCGGCGGTCTGCTCCGGATTGCGGTGATAGCCGGGCGTGACAACAGGACTGCGCATGCGCGCTTCATAGCGGTTGTCACCGAGCGGGACGAGCTTGAGCTCCACGCCGGGCTGGGGCAGGCCGATGATGCCGACCTTGTCTGCATTCCAGTGCACATAGGTTCCGCCTGCGGCGGACTCCGTCATGCCCCAGCCAGAGATCACCGGGATGCGGTATCCCGTGTATTGGATGGCGAGCATCTGCAGCCTGTCGTGCACGAACTCAGGCATGCGCGCGCCCGAAAAGCTGATCGTGCGCAGCTTGCGAAAGAAATGTTCGGCGAGCCTGGCATCTGCCTGGAGGGCATCGACCAGCATGGCGTAGCCTGCTGGAACCCCGGTGTACTGCGTCGGCGAGATTTCGCGCAGGTTGTCCAGGGTCTCCTGGAATGCACCGGGCACCGGCTTGCCGCCATCGAGGTAGATCGTGCCCGCGGCCGCAATCGTGTTGTTGAAGACGCCGTTGCCACCGGCCACGTGGCTCCAGGGCAACCAGCTGAGATTGACCGGTGGGTCGATGTGATCCCTGCTGCCTGTCTGGCCGTGCATTGCCACGCTCGAAGCGAGCATGCGCTGCGTCATGGTGATGGCCTTGGGCGTTCCCGTCGAGCCCGAGCTGAAGAGGAATTTCGCGACGGTATCCGGCCCGATGCGTGCGATCGATTCGGCGACGGCTGTTGAAGGCGCGACAGACACCCAGCTCCTCCAGGGGGTCGTCTGAATTTCAATCGCCGCGTCGTCAACGCACACCACTGCCGCATCGGTTTGCGATGCAAGCGCCTGCAGGGCCGCCTGGTACTTGCGCGCGTCCTGCGCGAAGATGACCGCAGGCTCCACGAGCCGCACCATGTCGCCCAACTTGGTGAAGTCCCTGGCCAGCAGGGAGTAAGCAGGCGTGATCGCGACAAAGGGCATTCGCGCCTGCATCGCAGCAAGCTGAAGCACAGCGTGTTCCAGCGAGTTTTCGCTCAGCATGACGATGGGCGCGCCGGGCTTGCCCAGGTCGAGCAGCGCTTGCGTGATGGCGTTGACTTCCAGCAGTGCAGCGCCATAGGTCAACTCATGCCACTGCCGTTCGGGACCCCGGCGCTGCGCGAGCCAGACCCGGTCCGGGTGGGCGGATGCGGCCTGGGAAAACAGCGCTGGAATGTGCGGCGCTACGGGTGCGAGCGCAATCTTGCTGCGCAGGCGAAGGACGCCGCCTGCATCGCTGCGCAGTTCAACCGAGCGTTCGAGAAACGGGAAGGGGCGAAAGGGTGCGGTGGAGATGGAGGACATCGATCGCTCTTGTCAGGCTGGCTTTTTGGCAGCTGGCGCGAGGGGCGCGGCCTTGCCGTCGAGGAACTCGCGCAATCGCTGCGCGTTGGCAGGCGGCTTGGCCATGTTGGTCGTGAGGTATTCCATGAAGAGTCCATCGTCGTGGGCCAGGTCGTTCACGCGTGGCAGCACATTGACGATCTTCCAGTTGGTTTCGGGCGTGTTGGTGGCAATGCGGGTCGCCAGCTCACGTGCCTTTTCCAGCGCTTGACCCTGGGGCACGACATAACGCACGATGCGAAGCTGCCCCGCTTCGTTGACGTCCAGCAGCCTGCCCGTGAGCATCATGTCGGCCATCACCGAGTAGCCGATGACGCGCTGGATACGCACCGTGCCACCGCCCCCGACAAAGATGCCGCGCTGCCCTTCCGGCAGGCCGAAGAATGCGGTCTCGTCGCCCACCCGGATGTGCGCTGCAGTCGCCAGCTCCAGGCCGCCGCCGACCACCGCGCCGTGCAAGGCTGCGACCCACGGGATGGGGCCGCGGGCAATGCTGTCGAATGCGGTGTGCCAGAGATGGCGCTTGCGCTTGCGCGGCGGCGGGCGGCTGGCTCGTTCCAGCGCTTCGGCAAGATCGAGCCCTGCGCAAAAGTGCTGGCCGTGGGCGAAGATGATGCCCACGTCGGCCTCTTCGCCGGCGCGCTCCACGGCTGCCTGCAACGCAGCGATGGCTTCGTCATTCATTGCATTGCGCTTGTCGGGCCGGTTCAGGCCGATGAGTGCAATCGGGCCGTCGAGTTCGTATGTCACCAAATCCATGATCGGTTCCAGTCTGGAGAAAGGGCTAGATAGTGAAGGCCGCTGCGCGTTGCGCTCGCGGCGGCAGGTCAGCGAAACGGCCGCCGGATTGCGCCACCGACATGAGCAGCGAAGAGGGCATGAACGCATCTCCGTGCCGGGACTGCAGCATCTGCAGGCGTTCAAGCACGTGAGCGGCGCCCAGCTGGTCGGCGTGGTGCAGGATGCCGCCGCGCCAGGCGGGCCAGCCATAGCCATGCAGCCAGACCGCGTCGATGTCGGTGGGCCGGGCCACCACACCTTCTTCGATCAGCTTGCATGCTTCATTGATCATCGGCATGACCAGGCGTTCGCGCACTTCGTCGTCAGACAGTCTGCGTCGCTCGATTCCCGCGTGGTGCGACGCCTCCTGCAGCATTGCAGTGAACTCGGGGTCTGCAATCGGCTTGCGGCCGCCGGCTTCGTAGCGGTAATAACCGCGCCCTGCCTTCTGCCCCAGCCGCCCCGCCTCGAACATGCGATCACCCAGCCAGTCCACGCCACCTTCCGACTGGCGACGGCGATAAAGCAGTTCCACCCCGCCGGCCATGTCCTGCAGCTCGAACGAGCCCATCGGCATCCCGAACTCGACCAGCACCCGATCAACCTGCTCCGGCGTTGCGCCTTCCAGCAGCAGCGCTCGCGCCTGCGCCTCGCGCTTGCCGAAAATCCGGTTGCCCGCAAACCCCGGGGAGGATTCGACCAGGACCGGCACCTTGCCCAGCCGCAGGCCCAGGCTGAGGGCACGGGAGATGCTCGCGTCGGAAGTGACTCGGCCCCTGACCACTTCGAGCAGTTTCATGGATTGCGCCGGCGTGAAAAAGTGCAGCCCGACCACGTACTGGGGCCGGTTCGTGGAATCTGCGATAGCGTTCACGTCCAGGCCGGATGTATTGGTGCCCAGCAGCGCGCCCGCTTTGGCGTGCGCATCGATCTGGGCAAACACCAGCTTCTTCAGCGACATCTGTTCCCACACCGCCTCGATCACCGCATCGGCATCGCGGATGGCTTCGTAGTTCGTGGCCAGGGTAATGCGTGCGAGCCGCTCCTGCATCTGTGCGGGGCTCACGCGCTTGCGTTGCACGCTCACCTCATACTGCTCGCGAATGCGCGACAGACCGCGCTGGAGCGAGTCGTCATCGACATCGATCAGGGTTGTGGCAATGCCCGAATTCACCAGGGCCATCGTGATGCCAATCCCCATCGTGCCCGCGCCGACGACCGCCACTTTCTCAAAGGCTGCCGGATCGGGCCGTGCAAACCCCGGAACATCAGCGGCACTGGCGGTTGCGCGCGCCGCATGTGAGCGCGCCTGCTGCGCCGCTTCGGTCGTGAACGCGAGTTCCGTGGCGCCGTCCTGCTCGCTCGGATGGACGACCACGTCCTGGCCGATTTGCAGCGAGAAGACGTTGGCATCGCGGATGACGCTGATCAGGCGCACGCCACCTTCGAGCTCGATGACCGCGGGAGCCACGGGGGGCTTTGACTTGCGGAGTATCGAGAACGAGTAAAGCGTGCCCCGGCCGGAAGTCTCCTGCCACTGCGTGCGCGCGCTGCCGCAAAACGGGCAGTACACCCGTGGATAGAAATGGCTTTCTCCGCACGCCTCGCAGCGTTTGACGAGCAGTCGCCCATCGCGCAGTGCGCTCCAGAATTCGGCCGTCTCCGGAAACGCATCGGGCAGGGCACTATTCTTGTCGGTCGCCATGTTCATTCCGCTCCAAGGATGAGGGTGCCTGCAACGTGGTAGCCGGCGAGCGAGCCGCCGATCGTGTTGGCGAGCACGATGTCGTGGTTTTTCACCTGCACGGCGGCATGCGCTTCGCCGCGGCATTGCCGCACGGCCTCCAGGATCTTCGTCATGCCGCCCTTGTTGCCGGGATGGTTGTTGCAAAGGCCGCCGCCATCCGTGTTGAATGGAAGACGGCCCACGCCGGAAATCAGGTTGCCGTCCATTGCAAAACGACCGCCTTCGCCTTTCCTGCAAAAGCCCAGGTCTTCCAGTTGCATCAGCACGGTGATCGTGAAGCTGTCGTAGAGCGACGCGTACCGGATGTCGGCTGTCGTGACGCCTGCCTCTTCGAACGCCTTGGGCGCAGACCAGACGGTGGCGGAATAAGTGAGGTCGATGCGTCCGCCGTTCGTATGCTTGAGCGCCTCGCCCGCACCCAGCACCTTCACGCGCGGGCGTTTGAGCGACTTCGCGATCTCGGGGCGCGTGACGATGACAGCGCCGCCGCCGTCGCTCACCACGCAGCAATCCAGGCGCCGCAACGGGTCGGCGATCAATGGCGAGTCGAGGACGTCCTGCACCGTGACGACCTCACGCCGCAGGGCATGCGGGTTGTGCTGCGCGTGGTGAGAGGCAGCCACGCGAACCCATGCCATCTGTTCGGGCGTGGTTCCGAACTCGTGCATGTGACGACGCGCGACCATGGCGTAGCGGCTGACCGGATCTTTCGGCACGGCCGTGCTGAACGGCCGGTCCGGGTCCTGGCTGCGGTCAACGCCCGTGAGCAGGGTACCGGTGGCGGCAGCGAGCGGCCGGTCGGCCAGCGTGACCAGCGCGACGTTGCAGTGACCGGCTGCAATCGCCTGCGCAGCGTGACTGACGTGCAGCGCATAGGACGAGCCGCCGGTTTCGGTGCTGTCCATGTGCCGCAGACGGTTCAGCCCGATGTATTCGGCGATGGTGATGCCGCCCAGGCCCGGGGCTTCCGCGCCGCAGAAGTAGCCATCCACGTCATCGAGCGTCAGGCCGGCATCGGCGAGCGCGCCATGTGCAACGTCGGCATGAAGCTGGGCCGTCGACAGGCCCAGCGCACGCCGGGTCGGGTGTTCGTAGATGCCTGCGATGTAGGCTTTGCCGCTGATGGTCACGTCGTCTCCAGCATGGTATTTGGCCTGGTCGATGTTAGGTCGGGGGCTGCCCTGGCGGAAGTGGCGTTCGTGCAACCGATGGTTCCGGATATGGAACAATGCATAGCCCGTGACTTCCGGCGCGATGAAATGAAGACACCGTTCAGCCTTGACGCCCTGATGACCTTCCACGAGGTGGTGGACTGCGCCAGCCTGACCCGCGCGAGCGCCAACCTCGGCCTCGCGAAGTCCACGGTGAGCCGGCAACTGGCCTCGCTGGAAAAGCAGACGGGTGCCATGCTGCTCAAGCGCAGTACGCGGCATGTGACGCCCACCGAGATCGGTGCGCAACTGTTCGAAAGCTGCAAGCCGATCGTGCGCGCGGCCCGCGAACTCGACAGGATGGTCGACGCGAACCGCAACACGGTCGCAGGCACCCTGAAGGTGTCCCTACCGAATGAATTTGGTGCAGGCTGGATGGGCAAGGCGATTGCCGACTTCGCGACCGAGTACCCGGAAATGCGGCTGCAGGTTCACGTCAGTGCGCAGATGCCCAACCTGCTGCAGGAACCTTTCGACGTCGCGATCGCGTTTGGCAAGCTGCGCGATTCAGAGCTGATCTGCAAGAGGCTGGCCACGCTGGCGCAGGGCATGTTCACCAGCCCGCAGTACCTGCAAAAGCACGGCGAGCCGAAGAACTTCAAGGACCTGCTGCAGCATGAGTTCATCACTTACCAGGCGGCGATGCGCGACGGTGTGATGACGGTCAGGGACAAGGGATTCCAGCGCGAGATCAAGCTGGCGAGCCGGCTCGAAGTCAACAGCGTGCGTTTGGCGCGCGACATGGTTGTCAGCGGCATCGGCATATCGATTCTTCCGTTTGCGCTGTGCCGCCGCTACGTCGAGACCGGGGCGCTGGTGCGCGTCCTGTCGCAGTGGCAGGCACCGCTCGTTCAGGTGTCTGCCATTGTTCTTGCGCGGTCGGGAATGCCCAAGAAAACCCGCACGTTCCTGGACTTTGTCGCCGAGCGCATCAACGTCCAGGAGAGCGCCGCGCAACCTGACGTTGATGATTGATGCCGCTGGCCGAAGGACCAGTCGTCCAGCCCACCGCGTCGGCCGGCAGCCCAGGCCGGGGGCTCAGGTCGCTGATACCACGCCGGTATCGCGCGGCGAGCGCAGTCCCTGGCGAACGAGATGTGCGAGAACCTCCATCGCCATGTCGTCGTCGATTACCCGGTCCGGAAAATCACCACCCCGGGCGGTCCAGTTGTAGCAGGCGTATTCGATCATCGATGTCATCGCGGACGCGACGAGTTCCGGATCGAGCCCCGGGTTCTCGTCGTTTTTCTGCGCCATGCGCACGACCGCTGCAAAGCCGCGTATGCCTTGCTGCCGGATGTTGTGCCACGCGCGCGCGAACTGCTGGTCCACCATCGACATCTGGAATGCCGCCGTGGCAATGGGCCACTCTTCCCGATAGATGCGCCAGAACGACCGCAGGCGATCGACAAGGTGCTCGGCCGGGTCTTCGCCGGGGCGCAGCGGCGCATTGACATCCGCACGCAGGCGATGCTGGAAATCGTCGATCAGTTCGTGAAGCAGCGCTTCCTTGCTTTTGAAATACATGTAGAAGGCGCCGGGGGACCGGCCCGCCGCAGCCATGATGTCGGCCACCTTCACGCCCCCGAACCCATCGACCGCAATCGCTCGCCGCGCACCGGCCTTGATGGCTTCCCGAGTTGCGGCGCCCTTGGTCAGCCGCTGCACCTGCACATCCGGAACTGAATCTTTGTTCATGTAGGTATTATCCCGCGTTTCCCAGTGAGAGCGTTCGCAGGCCGCCACCGAGTTGCTCGTGTGCTACGAGGGTAAACCCTGAATATTGGGGGTATCCATAAAAACTAAACCGTGGTTTACTTATGTCCTGAAGGCCGCCCAACGGATCTATTTCGTGCAGCTATCCAGGCCCCGGTGATGAGGCATTGGCATGAATGGGCGTTCAGAAACCTGATTTTTCAAAGAAGACCGAGGAGACATCGTGAGCCTCACGTCAGCAGTTCGCCGCGCCGCGCAGGTGCGGCCCCAAGGCTTAGCCATCTTGCAGGGCGAGCAGCGAACGACATGGCCGGAGACTGCCAGCCGGATTGCGAGGATGGCGGGGGCGCTGCGCACTCGCGGCGTCACCCCCGGCAAGCGCGTCGCAACGCTTGCACTGAATTCACCCGAGTACTTTGAGCTGCTGATGGCTGTGTGGTGGGCCGGCGCAGTCCTGGTTCCGCTCAATACACGCCTGGCCGCCGACGAGATCGCCTTCATCCTGGATCACGCGCAGCCGTGCCTGCTGGTCATGGATGAAGCAATGAGCGCGCTGGGTCTCAAGGCCGCACCGACATCGCTGGCGACAGTCGTCTGCGATGCGCCAGGTCTGGCGCAGATGTTGGGCGCGCAGCCGATCGAGGACTGTGCGCCCGGCCATGGTTCAACCGCCGGGATTTTCTATACCGGCGGCACGACGGGCAAGCCCAAGGGGGTGGAGCTGTCGCACCAGAACTTTGCAATGGCCGCCGTGAACATGCAGCGCGACCTGGCCCACCGCGAAGACACGGTGTACCTGCATGCATCGCCGATGTTCCATCTTGCGGACTTCGGGATCGGGCTGGGTGTGACGCTGGCCGCCGGCGGGCACAGCTTCATGCCGCGCTTCACGCCCGAAGCTTTCTATGAGCGGCTGCGCCGCGACCGCATCACACATCTGCAGTTGGTACCGACAATGCTTGCAGCGGTGCTGGATGCGCCCTGTCGCGACGACGCCTTGCTCGCGGGCATTCAGCGCATCTCGTATGGCGCCGCGCCGATTGCCAGCAGTCTGCTGGAGCGCACGCTCGCAGCGTTTCCGAATGCGCGGATTCACCAGTTCTACGGCATGACGGAAAGCTGCGGCGCCAGCGTGATGCTGCCGCCCGAGCGGCACGTGCTTGCTGGTCCGCTGGCAGGCAAGCTGCGCGCCGCAGGTCAGGTCACCGCCGGCTTCGAGCTGCGCATCGCCGATGAAGCGGGCGCTGCGGTTGCGCCCGGCACCGTGGGTGAAATCCAGGTGCGGGGTCCGGCTGTGATGACGGGCTACTGGAACGATCCGCAACAGACGGCGGCAACGGTGGTCAACGGATGGCTTCGCTCCGGTGACGGCGGCTTCCTGGACGAGGATGGTTTTGTTCATGTGGTCGACCGGCTCAAGGACATGATCATCAGCGGCGGCGAGAACATCTACAGCGCCGAGGTCGAAAGCGCATTGGCAAGTCATCCGGGGGTGCTGTCGTGCGCGGTGGTGGGGCTGCCGGATGAGCGATGGGGCGAGCGTGTGCACGCGGTGGTCATCGCCAGGCCCGACGCGAACCTGGTCGTTGACGAACTCGATGCGCACTGCCGCGCGCATCTGGCCGGCTACAAGGTGCCGCGCAGCTACGACTTCGCAGATGCCTTGCCGCTGTCCGGTATCGGCAAGGTTCAAAAGAAAATTCTGCGCGAGCAGTGCGTCGCCAGGGGGAGAGTCGCATGAGCGAAAACACCGCACTCGACAGGCCGATTTTCCAGCCGGAGCATCAGGAGTTCCGGCAACAGTTGCGCCGCTTCATCGCGCAGCAGATCGCACCGCATCATCTGGAGTGGGAGCGGGTAGGCCAGGTGCCGCGCGAGATCTGGCTGGAGGCCGGCCGCATGGGCATGCTGTGCTGCACGGTGGACCCTGAGTGGGGAGGGGCGGGCGCCGACTACCTCTACACCGTGGTCGCCCTCGAAGAGATGGCCTATGCCCACGCGCCGGGGCCCGGGTTCGCGATCCATTCCGAGATGGCAGCGCCCTACGTCTCCAATTTCGGAAGTGCCGAACAGAAGGCGACGTGGCTGCCCCGCCTGGTGGCAGGCGAGGCCATTGCGGGCATCGCGCTGACGGAGCCGGGTGCAGGCAGCGACCTGCGCGCCATCCGGACACGTGCGGTGCGCACCGGTTCGGGCTGGCGGCTCTCGGGCCAGAAGGTGTTCATCTCCAACGGGCAACTCGCCGACCTCTTCGTGGTTGCTGCGAAGACGCAGGACAGCGACACGGCGCTTTCGATGTTTCTCGTCGATGCCAGCCTGCCCGGGGTGCAGCGCGGTCAACGCCTGGAAAAGATGGGCCATCACGCGCAGGACACCTCGGAGCTGTTCTTCGAGGATGTGAACCTCGCCGCCACGGACCTGCTAGGGGAAGAAGGCAAGGCCATGAAATACCTGATGCACGGGTTGGCTCGCGAGCGCCTGACCATCTGCATCACCTGCCAGGCACGGGCCGAAGCCGTGCTGCGCGACACGGTGGCTTATGTGGCCGAGCGCAAGGTGTTCGGCCAGCCGCTTTCAACCCTGCAGAACACGCGCTTTGCGCTGGCATCGGTCAAGGCCGATCTCATCGCGGGTCGGGCGCTGGTGGACCGCCTGATCGCAGACCACCTGAGCGGGTCGCTGGACGAAACAACGGCCGCCGCAGGCAAGCTCTGGGTCACCGAAATGCTCGGTCGATGCGCCGATGCGTGCCTGCAACTGCACGGCGGCTGGGGCTACATGTCCGAGTACAACGTCTCGCGCGCTTTTGCCGATGCCCGGGTCGAGCGCATCGCCGGCGGCACCTCCGAAATCATGAAGGAAATCATCGCGCGAGGCATCTGGCCGCGCTGATGGACCGATCACTTACCAGGAACCTCAATGGAAGCATTCATCTATGACGCGGTGCGCACGCCGCGAGGACGCGGCAAGGCACAGGGCTCGCTGCACACACTGGCGCCACTCGAACTGGGCGCAACGGTCCTGCGTGCGCTGCCCCAGCGCAGCGGCTTCGATCCTGCGCTGATCGACGAAGTCATCATGGGTTGCGTCGAAGCGGTCGGCGACCAGGGTGCGAACCTGGCGCGTTCGGCCGTGATCGAGGCCGGCTATGGCGACACCGTTCCCGGTTTCATGGTGGCGCGGTTTTGCGGCTCTGCGCTCGACGCCGTGAACACGGCGGCAGCCAAGGTGATGGCAGGCCAGGCCGATTGCGTGGTTGCCGGCGGCGTTGAAATGAATTCGCTGGTGCCCATGCTTTTCGGCACCGGTGGCCCCTCGGTTTCGGATGTGTTCTTCAACGACAGGGTCATGCAGACACCGCAGGGTGTGGCGGCCGACCTCATCGCAACGCTGGAAGGCTTCAAGCGGCGCGATGTCGATGCCTTTGCCGCGGCCTCGCACCAGCGCGCCGCGCAGGCGATGCGGGAAGGCTGGTTTAACCGCGGCGTGGTCCCGGTGACCGACCGCAATGGCACGATCTGCCTGGCCGCCGACGAGCTCGTGCGCCCTGAGACGACCGAGGAATCGCTGGCGGCGCTCAAGCCCTCGTTTCTCACCTCGGGCGACAAAATGGGTTTCGACGCGACCGTGCGCTATCGCTATCCGCAGGTGGATCGCATAGATCACATTCACCACGCGGGCAACTCGTCGGCGATTTCCGACGGCGCTTCGGCGGTTCTGCTCGGCAGCAGGCAGGCCGGCGAACGCCTGGGCCTGCGTGCTCGCGCGCGCATCGTGTCCACGGCCAGCGCAGCCGCCGACCCCTGCATCATGCTGACAGCCCCCACGCCTGCCACGCGAAAGGCGCTGGCCCGCGCCGGGCTGGACGTCACCGACATCGACCTGTTCGAAGTGAATGAGGCTTTTGCGTCTGTTGTCCTGAAGTTCATGAATGACCTCGGCGTCCCCCATGACAAGGTGAACGTGGCAGGCGGCGCCATTGCGCTGGGCCATCCAGTGGGCGCGACCGGCGGCATGCTGGTCGGCACCCTGGTGGACGAACTCGAGCGGCGCGGCTTGCGTCGGGGTCTTGTGACGATGTGCACCGGCCTGGGCATGGGCGTTGCAACCATCGTTGAACTGGTTTGAGGCGGGGCACGACATGATCGACTACGAAAAGGACGCCGACGGCGTCGCACACATCATCTGGAACAACCCCAACGGGCCCGTCAACATCAAGACCGATGCAGCGATAGCGGCGTTCGCCGCCGCGGTGGACGCAGCCATCGCCGACGAGACGGTCAAGGGCGCGCTGATCCGCTCTGCCAAACGCGACTTTGTCGCCGGTGGCGACCTCGAAGCTCTCTATGCGGCGCAGACCGTCGAGCGGGCCTATGCGAAAGTGGACGCCGTCGGCCAGTGCCTGCGCCGGATGGAGCGGTGCGGCAAGCCCTTCGTGGCCGTGCTCAATGGGTCGGCGCTCGGTGGCGGCCTGGAGCTGGCCCTGGCCTGCCACCGCCGGGTCGCTGCTGACGACGCACGCATCAAGCTGGGTTGTCCCGAAGTCACGCTCGGCCTGATTCCGGGTGCGGGCGGGACCCAGCGCCTGCCGCGGCTGATCGGGATCGTGCCCGCAGCCAGACTGCTGATGGATGGCAAGCCGGTCGGCGTCCAGGAAGCCCTGCGCCTGGGGCTGGTGGATGAAGTCGCCCCAGCGGAACGCATCGTCGATCTGGCGCGCGCCTGGGTGCTCGCCCATCCGCAAGTTCAGCAGCCCTGGGACAAGAAGGGCTTCAAGTACCCGATGTTCGAGCCGCAGTCGCTGGAGGGCCGCGTGTTCTTCTTCAATGCGTGGCCGCAGCTGCGCCGCAAGTCGCCTGCGCAGGACCTCGCACCGGGGGTGCTACTGCATGTGCTGGGCCAGGCGCTGCAGCGCGATATCGACGCGGGCCTGGCCATCGAGCGGCGCTACTTCGGGCAGGTGGTCACCTCGCCTTCGGCCAAGAACCGCATTCGTACCCAGTTTCTCGCTGCGAAGGCGGCTGCCAGGGCCAGGTCCGCTGAGTCATCGGAGCGCGTTATGCCGCGCCGCGTGGGTGTTGTCGGCGCAGGCACCATGGGTGGTGGCATTGCGCTGGTGTGCGCTCGTGCTGGCCTGGAAACCGTGTTGCTCGACCGCGATGAGGCCACTGCCGCGCGGGGACTCGAGCGGATCACGAAGACGCTGGACGGCTCGGTCGAGCGCAAGTTGATGGCGCCAGCGGAACGCGATTCCATCCTGGCGCGCCTGCAGACCGGCGCCGACTTCGCGCTGCTCAAGGGCTGCGATATCGTGGTCGAAGCCGTGATCGAAGTGGCGCAAGCCAAGGCCGATGTCTTTGCGCAAGTGGTTGCCGCTGCCGGGCCGGACGTGTTGCTCGCGTCGAACACCTCGACGCTGTCGATCACCGGTCTTGCCCGCTCGCTGGAGCGTGCCGACAACTTCATCGGCCTGCACTTCTTCGCGCCGGTTGACCGCATGGCGCTGGTCGAAGTGATCAGGGGCAAGGAGACATCACCCGGCACGATGGCTCGTTCGCTCGACTTCCTGAAGCTGCTGCGAAAGACCGCCGTCGTCGTCAACGACGGACCGGGTTTTTATACCTCCCGGGTCGTGGGTGCCTACACGCGCGAGGCGCTGCACATGCTGGGCGAGGGCATCTCGCCTGCCTTGATCGACAACGCTGCATTCATCGCCGGCTTTCCGATCGGCCCGCTGGCGATGGGCGACCTGACGTCTTACGACCTGCTGACCGACATCCTGGGCAGCCTCGCAGAGCACGGCAGGGGAACTGCCGCTGAATCCAAAGCGGCCCTGGATACGGCCAGGCGCCTCGTCGCAGCCGGACGCGTGGGTCGCAAGGGTGCAGGCGGGGTCTATGACTACCCCGCCGAAGGCAAGGTGGTGTGGGAAGGCCTGCGCGACCTGTTCCCTGCGCGCACGCCCCAGCCGGATGTGACCGAGGTGGTGAATCGCCTCCTGCACATCCAGTCGCTGGAGACAGTGCATTCCATGGATGAAGGCGTGGCCAGCGATGCGCTGGAGCTCGATGCCGCATCGGTACTCGGCTGGAGCTATCCCGCGTTCCGTGGCGGCGTGCTGGCCCACATCGACGAGACCGGTGCCGCGCAGTTCGTGCAGCAATGCGACGCACTCGCCGAGCGTCATGGCGAGCGTTTTCGCGCGCCTGCTTCGCTGCGAAAGCTCGCAGCCGAAGGCGGTCGCTTTCACGCGATGGGTTGAACGGGAGCCCCAACCATGCAAGGAATAACGCAAACCATGCTTCCACGCGTGCTCGTCGTCGGTGCAGGCATCGGTGGACTCGCACTGGCGAGCCTGCTGCACAAACGTGGATTCCCGGTCAGGGTCTACGAGCAGTCCAGCAAGCTGCAGGAAGTCGGTGCAGGTGTGCAGCTGAGCGCCAATGCAGTCAAGGTGCTGCGCGCGCTCGGAGTCGAGCGCGATGCCGTAAGCCGGGGGTTCCTGCCCAAGGCGTTCATCGGCTGGAGCTGGAAATCCGGCCGCATGCTGTACAGGACGCCGCTGGCGGAAGTGCACGAGAGCCAGTACGGCGCGCCCTACGTCCATATCCATCGGGCCGATCTCCACGACCTGCTCGCATCGGGTGTTCCGGCTGAATCCATTTCGCTGGGCCACCGCGTGCGCCAGGTCATCCAGGACGGCGACTCGGTCCGCGTCGAATTCGAAAACGGACATGTCGATCACGCCGATGTCGTGATCGGCGCGGATGGGATTCACTCCGCGGTGCGGCGTTCGCTGTTCGGTGACGAGGCACCGCGCTTTACCGGCAACATGTGCTGGCGGGGCGTCATTCCAGCCGACGCGCTGCCGCAGGGACACGTGCTGCCCGTGTCATCGAACTGGATGGGACCGGACGGGCACGTCGTGACCTACTTCCTGCGCTCTGGCACGCTCATCAATTTTGTGGCGATCCGTGAAACGCAGGATTGGACCGACGAGTCCTGGACGACACCGAGTTCCAGGGAAGAACTCCTGGAGGCGTTCAAGGGCTGGAACCCCCGGCTTCTCGCGCTCTTCCAGCGCGCCGAGGGGCTGTACAAATGGGGCCTGTTCGATCGCGATCCGCTCGCGCGATGGAGCATGGGTCGTGTGACCTTGCTGGGCGACGCCGCTCATCCCATGCTCCCGTTTCTGGCGCAAGGCGCAGCGCAGGCGCTGGAAGACGGGTACGCGCTCGGTGACTGGCTATCGCTCTACTCCCACGCGCCCGTGCAGGCTTTGGCCGCCTACGAAGCCGAGCGCCGGCCCCGCACGGCTCGCGTTCAGCTGGGCGCGCGGGAGAGGGGGCGCACTGCGCACCTGCGTTCTGCCTGGGCGCGGTTCAAGCGTGACCTCGGCTTTCTTCGGGACTGGGTCTTCACGCCGAAGAAGACATCGCATCGGGCCGAGTGGATCTTTGCTCATGACGTCACGCGCGTCACACGAGAGCTGCCCACTTGAATCGCAGAACCGAAACCTGTCCATGACTGCATTCCAGGATTCGCGAGCGGTGTCGGTTGGCCTTGGCCCGCTGCACGGGCTCAGGGTTGTCGAGATGCCTTCGATCGGCCCTGCGCCGTTTTCCGGCATGCTTTTGGCCGACATGGGCGCGGACGTCGTGCGGCTCGACCGTGCCGGCAGCAGCGGCCTGGGCGAAGAGATGGATCCGCAAAACGATCTGCTGGGACGCGGCAAGCGGTCATTGGCGATCGATCTCAAGGCACCGGGCGCCTGCGAAGCGGTCCTGGCCATGCTCGACAAGGCCGATGTGGTGATCGAAGGGTTCCGCCCCGGTGTGATGGAGCGGCTGGGGCTCGGCCCCGACGTTGCCCTGGGCCGCAATCCGCGGCTGATCTACGGACGCATGACCGGTTGGGGCCAGGAGGGTCCCCTGGCAAGCGCAGCCGGTCACGACATCAACTTTCTTTCGCTGACGGGTGCATTGCACGCCATAGGGCGGCGCGGCGAGGCGCCTGTGCCACCGTTGAACCTGGTGGCGGACTTCGGCGGCGGTGCCCTGTACCTGGCGTTTGGCATCGTCTCTGCACTTTACGAGCGCCGGCAGTCAGGTCGGGGGCAGGTCATCGACGCGGCCATCGTGGACGGCTCTTCGTCGCTGATGACGCTGATGTACAGCCTGCTCGCGCAAGGAAGCTGGCGCGATGAGCGGGGTGCCAACTCGCTTGACGGCGGGGCACCCTGGTACGACAGCTACCTGTGCAGCGACGGACGATACGTCTGCATCGGTGCGCTGGAGCGAAAGTTTTTCGAAGTGCTGCTGCGGCGCCTGGGCATTGCACCCGAACGCTTTGCCGATCACATGGATCGCGCGTGCTGGCCCGCGTTGCGCACGGCCCTGGCCGCCACATTCGCGCAGCGCACAAGAAACGAGTGGTCCGCGCTGCTCGAAGGCAGCGACGCCTGCTTCGCGCCGGTGCTGTCGATGGCCGAAGCCCCGCATCATCCGCACATCGCCGCCCGCGCGACCTTTGTGACCCACCAGAACATTGTCCAGCCTGCCCCTGCGCCGAGGTTCTCGCGCACCCCAGGCGCGATCCGGCGCGGCCCACCACAGCGTGGTGAAGGCGGCCGCGACGCACTCACGGAGTGGGGCGTCGATGCGCCATTCCTGAACGAGGGGTCGCCGCAGGCGGACCCCGGGATTTCCGCAAACCCCCATCCCATTCAATGAAGGAGACATCCATGCTGACTCGCCGCCAACTTTCAATCGCTCTTCTCGCAGCCACAGGCTGCCTGCAGAGCACTGCCTTCGCCCAGACGAAGTGGCCCGACCGGCCTGTGCGCATCGTCGTGCCTTTCGCTGCCGGCGGCGGAGTGGACATCGCGGCGCGCCTAGTGGCCGACAAGCTGCGCGAGCGCTGGAACCAGTCTGTCGTCATCGACAACAAGCCGGGCGCAAACACACTCATCGCGGCCACGGCCGTGCTGGGTGCGCCCAAAGACGGCTACACGCTCCTCATGACGAACTCGAACACTTTCTTCCTGCCTGCAGTGAACGCATCGGTGAAGATGCGACCGCTCGAAGACTTCGTGCCGATTGCAGAGGTCTCCGTCGATCAGCTGGTCGTGGTGGCACCGACCAGCCTGACAGGCAAGCTGCCGCAAATCATCGAGATGGCCCGCAAGGATCCGAAGGCGTTTCCGTTTGGCACCTACGGCTACGGAACCATGGCGCACTTGCTGTTGATCGAAGTCAACAAGGGCAACGGCCTGGACCTTGCGCACGTGCCCTATCGCGGCACCGCCCCGATGGTTCAAGCCATGCTGGCCGGCGATGTGAAGCTGGGTGTCTCCAACTACGGGACAGCCAAGTCTTTCATTGAAGCCGGAAAGCTTCGCCCCGTCGCAGTGTTCGGCCAGTCGCGTTCGCCGTTCATGCCCGATGTTCCAACGCTGGGCGAATCAGGCGTACCCGGATTCGAGGCTTCGCAGTGGATCGGCCTGTTTGCCCCGGCTGGAACTCCAAAGGACCTGGTCCAGCGTATGGCGCAGGACGTCACGGCTGTCCTGAAGAACGAGGCGACCGTCAAGCGACTGGGCGAAATGTTCACCGTGCCGGGAACGCGCGTGATGGATGACTTCGGAAAGCTCGTGGAACGTGACGCCCGCAACCAGGGCGGGATGAGCCAGGCAGCCGGCATCAAGATGGGTGACTAACCCGGCGCATCAGGCCAGGACATGAACCATTCATTTGTACCGCCCCGTCTCGAGTTCTTTGCCAGCGCAGAAATCCAGGTCGGCCCGCCGCTGGAATTCGGACCTGTCGGTGGCGGGGTGCGTCGCATGATCCCGATCATCGGCGGGACTGTCAGTGCCCAGGACTGGAAGGGCATCGTCTTGCCTGGCGGAATGGACTACCAGTTCGTCGTCGACGGTCGTCGCGCGCATCTGGAAGCGCGCTACACCATCGAAACGGATGCCGGCGACCTGATCTATGTCTGCAACCGCGCTGTCCGTGCCGGCCCGCCAGAGGCGTTGAGCCGGCTCCAGCGCGGGGACCCCGTTGCCCCGGGCGAGGTTTACTCGTGTGGCAGCCCGACATTCGAGACGTCGTCAGCATCGTTGGGGTGGATCGCTGACCGCATTTTCATCGCTTCGGGCCGGCGCCGGCCGGATCGGGTGGAGCTGGGGTTTTATGTGGTTGGGTGACGCCATGTCCTGATGGCGTTGTGCTTGCCGGAAGCGCCCAAGAAAAAAGCCTGCTATCCAAAAGATAGCAGGGTGTGGCGCCAGGCTTCGTCGCTTCCGTCGCGGCGGAGTGAAGCGCAATCCCGCTGGTCCCGTCTAAGTTGCCTCGTTAGCGCCTTTAGACAGGCGTTTCCGAGTGGGCCACACCCATTGCTCGATTGTGGCTGTCACCGCAGCCGAAATCACGATCGACAGCGCCATCGTTGCCAGGATCCCAACTGTGCGTAGCGGGTTGACACCGATGTACTCCAGCATCCAGGAGGCGGGCAAGTGGATCAGGAATACGCCGTACGAGAGTCGACCAAGCAACCCGTCGTAAGGCAGTCGAATCTTCGTGCTGGACGAGTGGACCAAGATGGGCAGGCCGATCAGATACCCGAGTAGCACGGAACCGGTATCGACTTTGAGCCACTGGTGCGTCGTCAAGACAAGACCGATGACCAGCAGCCACATCCACGCGAGGCCCGGAAACAGCGAATCGAACCGATCCGGCTCATGGCGAAGCGATCTGCAAACCGCTGCGCCGCCCAGAAAGATGAAGATGACTCCCGGTAGCAGCCGATATCCCCAAATTCCGGGGTCGATTACGCCAACCGCCGACGCAGAGAACACGAGTAGCGAGCCGATGCCGGCAATCCACTTCGTCGCCTGGTTGCGCAGCAGGAACGGCAGGATGGCATAGGCCTGCAGCTCCGCACCGAGCGACCATGCGGTGGGTAGCAGCGCATAGTCCCGCACGATGGAGACGTCGAGAAACATGAAGTAGTTCAGCGGCACGACGATGACATTGGCGAGCAGCTTGGCAAGGCTGGCATCCGGTGAGGCGAAGCCTGTTGCGAAGACGAACGCTCCTGCTAGGAAGAGCATCGCCAGGTAAAGAGGGAGGATGCGAAGCAGACGTTCCGCATAGAACGCAAGCAATCGGCCGCTGAAGTGTTTCGCCATGAGGTCCATCACGACAAACCCGGCCAACATGTAGAACACCACCACTGCCGACGCGCCGACGCTGAAGTAGCCTGCGCGTCCGAGATGGGAAAGAACGACCAGCGTCGCGAGGGCGAATCGAAGTGTTCCATGCATTGCTTTGAGTCTAGTCGGGAGCTGCCGTGACAGAGTGTTCTGTCGCCAGACGGTCAACGGCGCATGAAAGAAAAAAGCCTGCTACCGTTTAGATAGCAGGCTTTTCAATCCCCGCGGGGTGTGGGTGGTGGGCCCTGAGTGACTCGAACACTCGACCTACGGATTAAGAGTCCGCTGCTCTACCAACTGAGCTAAGAGCCCACTGAAACCAGAAATTCGTATGTGGTGGGGTGGGGTTGAAGGGTGACCCTCAGACCCGATCGTTCTTGATGGCTGCCATCTGAACGACCGAACCGGATTCTAAACCAATTTTCAAACGCCCTTCATGCCGCGGCCCAACCAGGCTCATGGAACCGGCAGCACCTTGGCCGGATTCAGCAGATTCTTCGGGTCGAGCGCGCGCTTGACCTGCCACATCAGCTCCAGCTCGACCGGTGTCTTGAAGCACGCCAGGTCATCGCGCTTGGCCACGCCGATGCCGTGCTCCGCGGAGATCGAACCACCTGCCGCATGCGCGAGCGAATCGACAGCGTGCGAGATCGTCTTGTAGTGCGCAGCAAGAAATTCCTTCGCATCGCGATCGGCAGGCCGCAACGGATTGAAGTGCACATTGCCGTCGCCCATGTGGCCATAGACCACCATGCGCGCCGATGGCTCCAGGGCCAGCACGGCGGTTGATGCTTCGGCTATGAACTTCGCAATGCGCGACAGGGGCACCGACACATCGCACTTGATGCTGCCGCCGGTGCGGGTTTGCGCATCGGAAATTTCTTCGCGGATGCGCCAGAAGTTCTGCGCGTCGGCGCCGCTCGCAGCGATGGCGGCGTCGAGCACCAGGCCCGATTCCATGCCGGCCTCCAGCACTTGCACCATGGTCTGGTCCAGGCTCCCGGCGGCCGCGCCTGAGGTCAGTTCGATCAGCACCATCCAGTTGTGCGCGCCTTCCATCGGCGACTTCATGCCGCCGAGATAGGCCAGCACGAGGTCCAGCGCGGGGCGCGAGATCAGCTCGAACGCTGTGACCGCCTGGCCCGCTGTCTTCTTGGCTTCGCCGAGCAGCGACACAGCCGCGGCGGGGTCTGCCACCGCCACAAATGCTACGGACGAGGCTCGCGGCAGCGGCATGAGCTTGAGCACGGCGGCTGTGATGATGCCCAGCGTGCCTTCGGAGCCCACGAACAGCTGCTTGAGGTCGTAGCCCGTGTTGTCCTTGCGCAGGCCGCGCAAGCCGCTGTAGATGCGGCCGTCGGGCAGCACGGCCTCGACGCCCAGCACCAGGTCGCGCATGTTGCCGTAGCGAAGCACTGCCGTGCCGCCGGCGTTGGTGGAGAGGTTGCCGCCGATCTGGCATGAGCCTTCGGAGCCGATGCGAAGCGGAAAGAGCCGCGTCGATTCTTCAGCCGCTGCACGCGCTGCATGCAGCGTCACGCCTGCCTGCAAGGTCATCGTGTCGTTCACCGCATCGACTTCCAGCACTTTGTTCATGCGCTTGAGGTTGATGATGACGGCGTTGCCGGTGGCGTCCGGCACTGAGCCGCCCATCAGCGATGTGTTGCCGCCCTGGGGCACGACCGGAATGTCGTGCTGGTAGCACCATGCCATCACGCGGCTGACCTCATCGGTGGTTGCGGGCAACACGACAGCGATGGCTCGACCGTGATAGAGCTTGCGGTAGTCGGTGGTGTAGCTGGCCGTGTCGTCGGCGGCGGTCAGGCAGGCCTGCGCGCCGACGATGTCGGTGAGGGCGGCCACAGCAGCACTGGTGGCGCTCGTAGCGCCGGTGGCCGCAACGGGTGTTTCGCGGGATGTCGTCATGGCGCTCAGTATGCCGCTGAAGGCGCCGATGAGGCCGGCGCCAGGTCGTGTGCGTCCGGCGGCAGAAATTCCGAAGCGAGCTTGCGGGCAGCGTTGGCGAAGAGCAGGATGTCAACGCCCGTCGCTACGAAGGTGCAGCCGAGGTCGAGGTAGCGACGCGCGAGCTTGGGATCTGATGTAAGCGTGCCAGCCGCCTTGCCGGATGCAATGATGGTCTTCATCGCCTCCTCGATCGCGGCCTGCACGTCGGGATGCCCTGGCCGCCCTCGGTAGCCCATCGACGCAGCGAGATCGGCCGGACCGATGAAGACGCCCTGAACGCCGTCCACGGCACAGATCGCTTCCAGGTTCTTCAGCGCAGTCACGGTTTCGGCTTGCACCAGCAGGCAGACTTCGCCGTCGGCGTTGTCCAGGTAGTCGGTGCGCGCGCTCCAGCGCGAAGCGCGGCCCACGGCACTGCCAACACCGCGAATGCCCAGCGGCGGATATTGCGTGGCGCTCACCAGCAGCCGTGCCTGCTCGGCAGTCTCGACCATGGGCACCAGCAGGTTGTGCGCGCCGATATCCAGCAGTTGCTTGATGAGGTGAACTTCACCGGAGACCACCCGCACCACCGGCTGTGCGCGGTACGCAGCCACAGCCTGCAATGTCGCGAGCGTGGTGCGGATGTCGTTGGGGGCGTGCTCTCCGTCGATGAGCAGCCAGTCGAACCCGGCTGTCGCACTGACTTCTGCAAGGTAGGGCTCAGCCATCGACAGCCACAGGCCGATCTGCGGCTGCTTCGCCGCGAGCGCGGCCTTGAATTTGTTTCGCGAGCTCATCGCAGTCCCCCCTGGCAAAGATATTTCACATGCATGTAATCCTCCAGGCCGTCGCGAGAACCTTCGCGCCCGTAGCCGGATTCCTTGACGCCGCCAAAGGGCGCGGCCTCGGCGGCCAGCGCGCCCTCGTTGATGCCGACGATGCCGGCTTCCAGCTGGTCCGCCACACGCCAGATGCGTGCGGCATCACGCGTGTAGAAGTAACAGGCCAGGCCGAATGGCGTGTCATTCGCGAGGTGCACCACTTCGTCTTCTGACGAGAAGCGGAACACCGGAACGACGGGGCCGAAGGTTTCTTCCTGCGCGAGTGCCATCGACGTGTCGGCGTCGATCAGTACCGTGGGTGCGTAGTAGTGGCCCGCGCCGCTGACGTCGGGGGACGACAGGCGCCGGCCGCCGGTGACAACGCGAGCGCCGCGCCCGACTGCATCGCGTACATGTCGGTCGATCTTGTCAACCGCGCGTTCATTGATCATCGGCCCGATCTGCGAACCTTCGTCGCTTGCGGGGCCTACCTGCAGCGTGCCTACCCGGGCGGCGAGCTTGTCAACGAAGCGGTCATGCACGGCCGTGTGGACGAACACGCGATTGGGGCAAACGCAGGTCTGCCCGCCGTTGCGAAACTTGGAGACCATCAATCCTTCGACCGCCGCATCGAGGTCGGCATCTTCGAAGACGATGAACGGCGCGTTGCCCCCGAGCTCCAGCGACAGCTTCTTGAGCGTGCCTGCCGACTCGCGGGCGAGGTGCTTGCCCACAGGCGTGGAGCCGGTGAAAGTGATCTTGCGCACGCGCGAGTCGGCCAGCCATACATCGACCACTTCGGGCGTGCGTTCGCGCGAGGCACAGACCAGGTTGAGCACGCCCGCGGGAAGGCCCGCCTCGTGCGCCAGCATCACGAGCGCCGCCGCTGTGAGCGGTGTGTCTTCCGCAGGTTTGGCTACGACTGTGCAGCCAGCAGCCAGTGCCGGCGCGATCTTGCGCGCGATCATCGCGAGCGGAAAGTTCCACGGCGTGATCGCGGCGACCACGCCGACGGGTTCTTTCACCGCCATCAGCTTCCTGCCGCGCACCGGCTCGGGGATGATGTCGCCGTGGGTTCGAGTGGCTTCCTCGGCGAACCACTCGACGTACGACGCGCCGTACAGCACTTCCCCGCGCGCTTCCGCGAGCGGCTTGCCTTGCTCGCTCGAAATGATGAGCGCCAGGTCGTCCCGGTTCTCCAGGATGAGGGCGTGCCAGCGCTTGAGCAGTTGCGCGCGTTCGCGGCCGCTCTTGTCACGCCATGCGGGGAAAGCGGCATGGGCCGCGTCGACCGCAGCCCTGGCATCGCCTGCGCCACTGTCGGCCACTCGCGCAATCGTTTGCAGTGTTGCAGGGTCGGTGACGTCGAGCAGGGCAGGAGCCAGTGCAGAGGAAATGGCGTCCTGCCATTGCCCCGCGATGAAATTCTGTGTGCGCAGCAGTTGCGGGCGTTGGAGTGTGTTGAGCATGATGGTGGTTGGTCCGGCGGTGTCAGGCTGTCATGCCGGACTCGATCCGGCATCCCTGTCTTCCTGCGCGATAGTTCAGCTGACGATGCCCAGATGCCAGGGCACGAACTCGTGATCTCCCAGCCCCAGAGCCTCGCTCTTGGTCGGCTCGCCCGATGCGTGCCGCAGGATCGCCTCGAAGATCCGTTGCCCCATTTGCGGCACATCCACCTCACCATCGAGGATCGCGCCGCAGTTCACGTCCATGTCCTCTTCGAGTTGGCGGTACATCACCGAATTGCTGGCCAGCTTGATGGTGGGTGCTGGCTTGGATCCGAACATGGAGCCGCGGCCGGTCGTGAAACAAATGAGGTTGGCGCCGCTCGCGATCTGCCCGGTGCAAGCCACGGGGTCGTAACCGGGCGAGTCCATGAACACGAAGCCCGCCTTGTCGATGGGTTCGGCGTATTCATACACGGCCTGCAGCGGCGTCGTGCCGCCTTTCATCGCAGAGCCCAGTGATTTCTCGAAGATGTTGGCAAGGCCGCCGGCCTGGTTGCCCGGACCGACCACGCCGTTGAACTGGCCGTTGTGGCCGCGCGTGTAGTTCTCCCACCAGGTCAGCCGGTCCAGCAGCTTCTGTCCGACTTCGGGCGTGATGGCGCGGCGCGTGAGCATGTATTCGACGCCATGGATTTCGGGCGTCTCCGACAGGATCGCGGTGCCGCCATGACGCACCAGGATGTCCATCGCCGCGCCGAGCGCCGGGTTGGCCGTGATGCCCGAAAAACCATCCGAGCCACCGCATTCCAGGCCGATCTTGATATGCGAAGCCGACACGCGCTGGCGCTGGTAGCTGTTGGCGATCGGCAGCATCTCTTCCACGGCCTTGATGCCCGCTTCGATGGTTACGCGCGTGCCGCCGACTTCCTGCATCACCATCGTGCGCATAAGGCGGCCCGCTTCCAGGCCCTGCGACTCCACCAGCCCCGCAACCTGGTTGCGCTCGCAACCCAGGCCGACGAGCAGCACGCCTGCCATGTTGGGGTGCCGAGCATAGCCTGCGATCGTCCGGCGCAGCACGTCGAAGTGTTCGCTGGGCGACGACATGCCGCAGCCGCTCGTCTGTGCGAACGCCGCCACGCCATCGACATTCGGATACGCGGCCAGCCGCTCGGGCGTGAAGTGCGCCGCGATGCGCTTGATCACTGTGGACGAGCAGTTCACCGACGACAGGATGCCGATGAAGTTACGCGTGCCGACGCGGCCGTCTTCACGCACATAGCCCATGAAATGCGCGCGGTCGGCGTCGGCCACATAGTCCACCGGCCTCACGTCCTGACCGAACGCAGGATCGCGGTCGAACTCGACCATTGCCAGGTTGTGCGTGTGCACGTATTCGCCCGCTTCGATGTCGCGCGCCGCAATGCCGATGACGGTGTCGTACTTGCGCACCCGCTCACCCTGCGCGATGCGGCTCGCGGCGATCTTGTGACCGGCGGGCACTTGCGCGCGCACGCGCACGCCGAACTCGGGCAGGTCCTGGCCCAGGGCCAGCGGCGATCTCGCGACCAGGACGTTGTCGTTGGCGTGCAGGCGGATCAGTGGACTGAGCGTCATGGAACTGAGCGTCATGGAAGATCAGCCCTTCTGGAGCATTTCCTTGAGCTTCAGTCGCTCGATCAGCTGGGTCTCGCGGGTGTACATGCTGTTGACGTACTTCTGGTAGTCAGGTCCATCCAGGTACATCAGGGGCGCGTCGATGCGGTCCGCGACAGCCTTGAATTCGCTGCTGTTGACCGCAAAGCGGAAGGCGTCGCGCAGCTTCTTCTCGACGACAGGATCCAGCCCCTTGGGCGCGCCGATACCGTTCGGTGCATCGACGACCACCTTGAAGCCCAGTTCCTTGAGAGTGGGCGTGTCCTTGAAACGCGGCGTGCGCTGCTCGCCCCAGGTCGCCAGCAGGCGCAGCCTGCCGCCCTCGACGTGCGGAGCCCACGAGCTCGAATCGGCGAGCATGTCCACCTGGCCGCCCAGGGTGTCCTGCAGGGCCTGCGCGCCGCCCTTGTAGGCGATGGCGTTCAGCTGGATGCCCGCGGCCAGCGCGAACTCCTCCATGCCCACGTGCGTGGCGCCGCCGACACCGGCGTGCGCATAAGTCACCTTGCCGGGATTAGCCTTGGCGAAGGCGACCATGTCCTTGAGATTCGTAAATTTGGACGTCGGAAGCACGGCGATGCCGAAGGTCTGCCCCGAGGTGCGGGCGAGGTATGTGAAGTCCTTGCGCGGGTCGGCTTGCAGGGTGCCGAGCTGCGAGAAGCGCGTGACCGAAATCGGGATCTGGCCGATGGTGTAGCCGTCGGGCCTGGCGCTCGCGATGGCCTTGGCGCCGATCATGCCGGCTGCGCCGGCCTTGTTGTCCACGGCGATGGGTTGCTTGAGCACGCCGGCCGCCACCTGGCAGATCGCGCGCATCGACTGGTCGGCGGTGCCGCCTGCGGGCCACGGGCAGATGAACGTGATCGGGCGCTCAGGGTAGGCCGTTGTCTCGGCAGCAAACGACAGCGAAGGCGCGAGCACGCTGGCTGCGGTGGCGGTGCCGCCGATCAGCAGGCTGCGGCGGGAGATCAGGGATTTCAAATTGTTGGGGGCGAAGGGCATTTGTCTTCCTCACGGGGTGGGGGTGGAGCTGCAGATTGTTCGCGAAGGCACCATAACAATCCAATCAATCAATGGAATCGCTTCATGACCTGCTGGTTATGATCAGTCCATGCCCGCCATCGACCGTGTCCTGAGATCCAACATCAAGCTGCGCCACCTGCAACTGCTGGTGGCGCTCGATCAGTTCCGGCACGTGGGGCGCACGGCAGAGTTCATGTCGGTGAGCCAGCCGGCAGTGTCCAAGATGCTGACCGAAGTCGAGAGCATGCTCGAAGTCACCTTGTTCGAGCGATCCACGCGCGGCACGGAGCCGACTGCCGCCGGCGACTCGCTCATCCGTTTTGCAAGATCGGTGCTGGCCGACTACGAGCGTACGCGCGATGAGATCGCTTCGGTGGAAAGCGGCGCTGCGGGTCGAACGCGCGTCGGATCGATGGTCGTGTCGTTGCCCACGGTCCTGACGCCTGCGGTCACGTTGCTCAAGAAAGCGGCGCCGCATGCGACGGTGCTTGTGGAAGAGGGCGATCTCACCCGGCTCCTGCCAAAGCTGCGGCTGGGCGAAATCGACCTGTTCGTGGGCCGTCTGGAGCCGGGCTACGCGGCTCCGGACCTGGTGACCGAGAAGCTGTTCAACGAGCCGATGGTGGCGGTGGTTCGAGCCGGTCATTCGCTCTCACGCAAGAGGTCATCCCTGACCTGGGCCGACCTGGCCTCCATGCCCTGCGTACTGCCGCCGCCCTGGGCATCGTTGCGCGTGAAGCTGGAGCAGCAGTTCTACAAGCACAAGCTGCAGCCGCCGCTCGACGTGATCGAAACCGCATCGTTCCTGGCCATCAGCACGTTTGTGCTGCAGCGCGATGCCGTTGCCTTCGTGGCGCGCTCCGTGGGAATCCACTTCGAGCAGCAAGGCATGTTTGCAGTATTGAAACTGCCGGTGCCGATCGAACTTCCGCCGGTGGGACTCATCACGGTTCGGGGACGGCCGCCGACGCGAATCACACAGCAGCTGATGCAGTGCCTGCGCAGCGTTGCGAAGGCGCATTGAGGGGGCACTTGGGCCTTGTGTCAGCTGAGCGCACCGTCCACCGCCGCGCACTCCTGCAGAATCTGGCGCGCGCGCTGCAGCACAGGCGCGTCGGCCATCGTCCCTTCAAAGGCAAACGCGCCTTGCCCCGGCCCGGCCGCTTCGCTCGCAGCCAGCAGGCGCTTCGCCCATTCGATCTCCTGCGCGCCTGGCCCCAGGGCCGCGTTGACTGTGGCGACCTGCCTCGGATGTATGCAGAGCTTGGCGCCGAAGCCGAAACGCCTGCTGCGCTCGGCGTCTGCGACGAGGCGTGCGTCGTCCTGCAGTTCCTTGGTCACGCCATCGATAGGCGCAGCCAGGCCAGCCCGGCGCGACGCCAGCACGAAGGCAAGACGAACCGGATCGAGTTCGCGCTCGTCCGGCCCGCAGTGCATGGCAATGTCGGCCTGGAAGTCGAGGTGGCCGAATGCGAGCCGCGAAACGCCCGGGGCGCGGGCGATCAATTCCAGCGCCGCCAGGCCCTCGGCCGATTCAACGATAGGCAGCAGCGGCACGCCCAGTGCTTCCCGCACGCCAAGTGCTTCCCATACTTCGCGAAGCTGTGAGACAGACTCTGCCTTGGGCACCATCGCGGCTGCCAGACCGGTGCGCGAGAGTGAGCGCAGCAACGCGACATCCGCCTCGTGCCATTCGGTGCCGAAGCCGTTGATCCGCACGGCAACGCGCGAACGGTGTGCGGGGCTGAGCGCGCCGTGCGCCTCGGCCCACGCAGCGCGTGCGGCGCTCTTCGCATCCGCGCCGACACCGTCTTCCAGATCGACGATGACGATGTGCGCGCCACTGTCCAGGGCCTTGGGCAACCGGTCCAGCCGGTCGGCGGGGACGAACAGAAAGGATCTTGAGCGGGTGAGAAGCATGAATCGTCCTGAAGGCTATAAATAATCCGACGTGTCGGTTTATGATTATAGGATTGGCCACCCTTCAGGAGCTCTCCATATGAATGTTCTGATCGTCTTTGCCCATCCCGAGCCCACGTCGTTCGGCAGGGCGCTCAAGGATCGCGGCGTGAGCGCACTGCAGGCGGCGGGCCATCAAGTCGAAGTCTCCGATCTCTACGCGATGGGCTTCAATCCGGTGGCCAGCGCGCAAGACTTCACCGAGCGCCGCTTTCCCGATGCGCTGCAATACGACCGCGAACAAAAACACGCGACCGCGCATCATGCGTTCAGCGACGACATCCAGCGTGAGATCGACAAGCTGCAGGCCTGCGACATGCTGATCCTGCAGTTCCCGCTGTGGTGGTTCTCGATGCCGGCGATCATGAAGGGCTGGATCGATCGCGTGTTCGTGAACGGCCTGGTCTATGGCAGTGGACGCCGGTTCGACGCGGGCGGCATGAAGGGCAAGCGGGCGATGGTGAGCATCACGACTGCTTGCTACCCGGAGATGGTCGAGCCCGACGGCCTGCTCGCGCACCTGGACATCAACCTCTGGCATCTGCAGCACGGCACGCTGGCCTATGCGGGCTTCGATGTGCTCGCGCCGTTTGCCGCGTGGTCGATCCACTACACGACGCCGGAGAAGCGCAGTGCATACCTCGATGAATATGCACGACGCCTCGCAGGCATCGAGAACGAAGCGCCGATGCCCATGCATCCCCTGGCCGACTTCGGCAAGGACTGGCGCATGTTGCCGGGGATCGAACCGCGCACGGTGGGCCATCGCCGGCCATTGGTGAAGGCCGCATGACGCAGCAAATGACTGGCGACGGTGGGTGGGATCGGCGTGACTTGCAGGCGCTGCTCACGCCGCAGGCGATAGCGCCCGGCCAGTGGCGAACGCGCTATGGCGATCCCAACAACAACGGCCGCTCCTACGGAGGCCAGTTGCTCGGCCAGGCCCTGATGGCCGCGCTGATGGATGTGCCGCAGGACCGCGCGCCGACCATGATGCAGTTGCTCTTTGTGCAGGGCGCCATCCATGACCAGCCGCTGGACTTCACGGTGACGGCCTTGCAGGATGGCAAGCGGTTCTCGTCGCGCCACGTGCGTGCGATGCAGGCGGGGCGAACCATTGTCGATGCGCAGGTGACGTGCGCCTTGCCGCTGGATGCGCCTGTGCACTTTGATCCCACGCCTGCGCCCGAGGGAGAGCATCCGCTGGACGTGCCCGACTTCAATGCGCTTGACCCGGCCTTGCGCGTGGGCCTGCAACGGCTGGGCGCGTACACCGAAGACCAGAAGCCCGGTGTGCTGTTTCGTATTCCCGATGCGCATCGCCAGCTCTCCGATCAGACCGCGACCGAGCGCTTTCGTTTCTGGATCAGGGCGCGCGATTCATTGCCTGCTGATCCGCGCCTGCACGCGAGTGCGTTCGCCTATCTTTCCGACTGGTGGCTCAACTTCAGCAGTCTTGCGCTGCATCTGCGCGATATCGGCCCCCGCAAGCTCTACATATCCAGCCTCAACCATGCGATCTGGTTGCACCGGGCACCGCGCGCCGACGAGTGGATGCATGTCGAGACGGTGAGCCCTTGCGCCTCGAACGGCAGGGGGTTGTCGGTGGCGCGCTTCCATGACTTGCAGGGGCGAATGGTGGCGTCTGCGACTCAGGAGTGCTTGATGACGTATGCGGATTAGGTGGCGGATCAGTTGTGGCGACGGCAAATGAAGGCTGTCATGCCGGACTTGATCCGGCATCCACCGCGAAGCGGACGTTGCGGTTGATCGCAGATGGATTGCGGGTCGAGCCCGCAATGACAGACTTTCCCCCTGGCTGTCATGCCGGACTTGATCCGGCATCCACCGCGAAGCGGACGCTGCGCTTGATCGCAGATGGATTGCGGATCGAATCCGCAATGACAGACTTTCCCCCTGGCTGTCATGCCGGACTTGATCCGGCATCCACCGCGAAGCGGACGCTGCGCTTGATCGCAGATGGATTGCGGATCGAATCCGCAATGACAGACTTTCCCCCTGGCTGTCATGCCGGACTTGATCCGGCATCCAC
>JAZKFI010000001.1:0-47515 GCA_040386575.1 Pseudomonadota bacterium | reverse complement strand
GATTGCGGGTCGAGCCCGCAATGACAGACTTTCCCCCTGGCTGTCATGCCGGACTCGATCCGGCATCCACCGCGAAGCGGACGCTGCCGTTGATCACAGATGGATTGCGGCTCGAGCCCGCAATGACAGACTTTCCCCCTGGCTGTCATGCCGGACTTTATCCGGCATCCACCGCGAAGCGGACGCTGCGGTTGATCGCAGCTGGATTGCGGGTCGAGCCCGCAATGACAGACTTTCCCCCTGGCTGTCATGCCGGACTTGATCCGGCATCCACCGCGAAGCGGACGCTGCGCTTGATCGCAGATGGATTGCGGATCGAGCCCGCAATGACAGCCAATTGCCGAAGAGCAGCAACCCGCCAGCGCAGCCTCAAACCTGTTCTTGCGGCAACCGCACCACGATCCCGTCGAGTTGGGGCTGCATGCGGATCTGGCAGCACAGACGGCTGGTCTCCTTGAGCTGCGGAACACCTTCCAGCATGAACGTCTCGGACTCGCTCCGCGGCGGCAGCAGGCCCAGGAACGACTCATCCACATAGCCATGGCAAGTCGCGCAGCTGCAGGAGCCCCCGCAATCGCCCAGGATGCCGGTCACGCCGTTGTCGACGGCCACTTGCATCAGGCTCTTGCCGAGCGGGGCATCGACGCGGGTAGCGGCTCCTTCATGGTCAATGAATACAACGGTAGGCATGCGGGTTGTTCCTCTGGGAAAAAGCGAAATAGCAGGTTGACATAGTCCGTCTCGTCGGACTATTATTGCATCAACACGGGCTGCAAACAACCTGGTTTCCGCTGATTTCTGGAGGTCTTCTTGGACAACTGCTCAACCTCACCCGCCACCGGAGCGGTGATCCCCATCGTCCCGGCGCGCAAAGCCGCAGCTGCGCCCCGGTGGGACCAGCTGGTGCAGCACGACCACGTGCACGGCTCGCTCTATACCGACCCCGCCATCTACCAGGCTGAACTCGAAGCCATCTGGTTTCGCACCTGGGTGTATGTGGGCCACGAGAGCGAGGTGCCCAATGCCAACGACTACGTCATGAAATCCATCGGCCCCGAGCCGGTGATCATGACCCGCGTGAAAGACGGCGGCATCCACCTGCTGCACAACCGTTGCCCGCACCGAGGCAACCGCGTCTGCGTCACCGACCACGGCAACGCGCGCTCCTTCACCTGCCCGTATCACGGCTGGACCTTCGCCAACGACGGCACGCTCAAGGGCTATCCGTTCCCTTCCGGCTACGAAGGCGCCGATCGCTCCAAGCTGGGGCTGGGCCGTGTCGCGCGTGTGCAGAGCTATCGCGGCTTCGTGTTCGCGTCGATGGCCGAGCAGGGGCCGACGCTCGAAGAGCACCTGGGCGCTGCGATGAAATCCATCGATGCCCTGTGCGAGACCTCACCCGAAGGCGAAGTCGAGATCACCGCCGGATTCCTCAAGCACAAGGTCAAGTCCAACTGGAAGTTCCTCGTCGAAAACGAAACCGACGGCTATCACCCGTCCTTCGTTCATGCGTCGATCTTCGAAGTGGCGCAAAGCGGCATCGGCTCGCTCTACAGCAGTGACTCGTCGGCCGTCTCGCGCGACTTCGGCAACGGCCACACCGAAAACGACCTGCGCCCCGAGTTCCGCAAGCGCGACGAACCCATGAGCTGGTTCGGCACCACGGCCGAGAAGCTGCCTGAATACACCGCGAAGATGAACGCGGCCTATGGCAACGAGAAGGCGCGCAAGATCATGATCGACGGCACGCCGCACATCATGATCTTCCCGAATCTCTTCATCGCAGAAATCCAGATCTTCGTGATTCAGCCGCTGTCGGTGAACGAGACCGTGCAGCATGTGACTGCGCTGCAATTCAAGGGAGCGCCCGACCTCAACCGGCGCCTGCGCCAGCAGACGATGGGCTCGGTCGGCCCGGCCGGCTTCCTGCTGGCCGACGACGCCGAGATGTACGAACGCACGCAGATGGGTGTGCAGTACCAGAACCCGGAGTGGCTTTACCTGGGCCGGGGGCGTCATCGCGAGCGCCTGGACGAAGATGGCTTTCGTATCGGCGACGCGACGGACGAGACGCCGTCGCGTGGCATCTGGCGGCACTACCGCGCATTGATGGAGGCAGCGTAAATGCCCATGACCGCCGAACAGCGCGCGACGCTCGAAGACGTCACGCAATTCATCTACCGCGAAGCGCGGCTGCAGGACGACCACGAGTACGACGCATGGGAATCGCTCTGGACCGATGACGGCGTGTACTGGGTTCCCGCCAACGGAGAAGGCGGCGACCCTGAAAAGGTGATGTCGATCATCTACGACAACCGCTCGCGAATCGCGCTGCGCATCCGCCAGTTCCATACCGGCAAGCGCTTCAGCCAGACGCCGCGTTCACGGCTGCGCCGCCTGGTCTCGAACATCGAGGTCCTGCGCGAAGAGGGCGACGAGATTCTTGTGACGGCCAACGCGATGGTGTGCGAGTCGCAAACGCGCGGCGACTTCGTCTGGGCGTCGCGCAACGAGTACCTGCTGCGCCGCGATGCGGACGGCCTGCGCATGGCGCGCAAGACAGTCGTTCTCATCAACAACTCGACCGCCATGTATTCGCTGGCGTTCCTGATCTGACAACACAACAAAAAAGACCACGAAGGGGACGCGCATGAACGATTCAACCAACCAGCCCGAGCTGCTACAGGCCGAGGGCCCCGTGCTGCTGACGCTGCACGACGGCAGCATCGCCCATGTGCGCCTGAACCGCGCCGAATCCGCCAACGGCCTGAACATCGAACTGCTCAAGGCGTTGCATGAAGTGCTGATGCAGGTTCACGGTGACGGCCGCGTGCGCGCGGTGCTGATCACCGGCGCGGGCAAGAACTTCTGCGCGGGTGGCGATGTGCACACCTTCCTGTCGAAGGGGGAGCAGCTGCCCGATTACATCCGCGTGGCGACTTCGTACTTGCAGCTGGTGGCATCGCTATTGATCCGCATGAACCCACCGGTGGTGTCTGCGGTGCAAGGCTTTGCTGCAGGCGGTGGCGGCATGGGCCTGGTGTGCTCGTCCGATTTCGTGATCGCAGCGGAATCGAGCAAGTTCCTCGCCGGCGCGACCCGCGTGGCGATGGTCCCCGATGCGGGTGTGTCGGTGACGCTCACCCAGCTCGTGGGCTTGCGCAAGGCCACCGAGATCCTGATGCTCAATCCGGTCATCACCGCACCCGAGGCGAAAGCAATGGGTCTGGTCACGCGCGTGGTGCCGGACGCCAGCCTGGAAGACGAGGCATGGGCCCTGGCGCGGCAGCTCGCGCAAGGTGCGCCTGCTGCATTGGCCAACACCAAGCGACTGCTGTGGAGCGGCATCGGGCAAGGCGTCGAAGCCGCGATGCCCGAAGAAAACAGCACACAGGCCATGTTGTGCGGCATGTCGGATGCGCTTGAAGGCCTGACTGCGGTCATCGAAAAGCGCACGCCGCGCTTCACGGGGCGCTGAGTGGCTCCGGCATCGGGCCAGGGGCTACAGGGCCGGCGCGCCCTGGTCACGGGTGGCGCCAGCGGCATCGGCGCTGCGATCGTGCGACGCCTCGCGGCCGACGGCGCGGTTGTCGCCATCGCAGACCTGCAAGGCGAATTGGCGAAGCAACTGGCGGCTGACGTCGGCGGCATCGCCATCACGCTGGACGTGACTGATTTCGATGCGGTCAGCGCAGCCGTGCGCGAGCATGGCCCGTTCGACATCCTCGTCAACAACGCTGGCGTGGACCAACACGCGTTCTTCACGAAGACCACGCCAGCCCACTGGCGCCGGTTGCTCTCCATCAATCTCGAATCCGTGCTCAACACCACACACGCTGCATTGCCTGCCATGCAGGCGGCGGGGTACGGACGCATCATCAATGTCGCCTCGGAAGCAGGTCGACTCGGTTCGCGCGGCGGCGCCGTTTACGCAGCCGCCAAGGGCGGCGTGATCGCATTCACGCGATCCATTGCCCGTGAAAACGGCAGCAAGGGCATCACCGCCAACGTCATCGCACCGGGTCCGATCGACACACCGCTGCTGCGTCAGGCCGTCGAGCACGGCGGCGACAAGCTCCTCGCGGCGATGACCGGCGCGACGCTCGCAGGGCGTCTGGGCACACCCGAAGAGGTCGCGGCGACCGTGGCGTTTCTCGCATCGGAATCGGCAGGCTTCATCACCGGCGAGGCGATCGGCGTCTCGGGCGGCATGGGTTGCGGCGCATGAGCGACAACCGCGCGATTGAGTCCGTCATTGCGCGCGTCAAGGCTGTGTACGGCAGCTGGCGACGTGACACCACCGTGGCGCAGATGCGTGCGGACTGGGACCACCTGTTCAACGCGACAGGCGATGCGTCGGTCGAGCCCGTCGAATGCGCAGGTGTTGCCTGCCAATGGATCACTGCACCGGGCGCGCGCACGGACAAGGCCATCGTGTACCTGCACGGGGGCGGCTTTCAGGTCGGCTCGCTGGCGTCGCATCGCGAGCTGATGGCCGAGCTGTCCGCAGCGGCTGGCGTGCGTGTGTTGGGCGTCGCGTATCGGCTCGCGCCTGAACACCGCTATCCCGCAGCGCTGGAAGACACGCTCGCCGTCTGGCACTGGCTTCAAGCGCACGGGTTTCGTCCGCGAGATGTCGCGCTGGCGGGTGACTCCGCTGGTGGCGGGCTTGCGCTTTCCACAATGCTGGCGTTGCACGACAAGCAGCAGGAGCTGCCCGCAGCCGCATTGCTGATGTCCGCCTGGACCGACCTCACCGCGTCGGGCGGGAGCTACGAAACACGGGCCACGTCAGACCCCATCCATCAGCGACCGATGATCCTGGCGATGGCGCGCAATTACCTGGGCAAGACAGGCGACGCGAACGATCCACTCGTCTCGCCGCTGATGGCCGCACCTACCCAGCTTCGCGGATTGCCGCCGATGCTGTTGCAGGTGGGCGACCGCGAAACCGTGCTGAGCGACTCCGAGGCTTTCGCGCGCAAGGCGCGCGAGGCGGGCGCGAATGCGCGGTGCGAGGTCTGGCCCGAGATGATTCATGTGTTCCAGCAGTTTCCCGCCGAGCTGCATGAGGCACGGCAAGCCATGGCATCAGCCGGGCAATTTCTAGAGGCGCACCTGGGCGCCGCTTCCAACCGAAAGACATCTTCATGATCGGAATCACCGCATACGGCGGCTACGTGCCGCGCCTGCGACTGGCCCGCGAAGCCGTTGCGCAGGCCAACGCCTGGTACGCACCGCAATTTGGCAAGGCCAAGGGCACGCGCTCAATGGCGAACTGGGACGAGGACAGCATCACCATGGCGGTGGCCGCAGCGCGCGATTGCCTGGGCGCTGGCCCGGGTCGCAGCCATGTGCGCACGGTGTACCTTGCGTCCGACACGCTGCCATTCGCCGAGCGCCTGAACGCGGGCGTCGTGGCCGGCGCACTCACGCTCGATGAAGACATCGAAGCCATCGACATGGGGGGCTCGCAGCGCGCAGCGTTGTCGGCGGTCACGCAGGCGGTGGCGCGCGTCAAGGCCGGTGGCGGCGATGCACTCGTGCTGGCGTCGGACAACCGCAAGACCCGCGCGGGCAGCTCGCAGGAGCTGGAGTACGGCGACGCATCGTCTGCGCTCGTGATCGGCAGCGAGAAAGTGCTCGCAGAGTACCTGGGCGCCGGAACGGTGTCGGCAGACTTCATCGACCACTTCCGCGCTTCCGGCAACGAAGTGGACTACCACTGGGAAGAGCGCTGGGTGCGCGATGAAGGCATCAGCAAGCTCGCGCCCCGCGCGATCGAAGCAGCGCTCCGGCAGGCCGATGTGGCTGCTGCAAAGATAGACCACTTCATATTTCCATCGGCGTTTGCCAAGATGGATGCGCAACTCGCCAAGGCCTGCGGCATACGCGCCGAAGCCGTCGTGGACATGCTCACGTCGCAGATCGGCGACAGCGGATTGCCGCACGGCCTGCTGGTGCTGGCGCATGTGCTGGAGCGCGCCAAGCCCGGCGAGCACATCCTGCTGGCGCAGTTCGGCAGCGGTGCGCAGGCGCTCGTTTTCCGGGTGACGGATGCTGTTGCCTCGTTCAAGCCTGCACGTGGCGTGAGCGACTGGATCGCGAGGGGCCGCGAAGAGCGCAGCTACACCAAGTTCCTCTCGTTCAAAGGGCAGCTCGCCTTCGAGCGCGGCATGCGCGGCGAGCAGGACAGGAAGACGGCGCTGTCCACCGCGTGGCGTCATCGCGCCGCGCTCGAAGGGCTCGTCGCAGGCAGGTGCGAGGTCACGGGCAGCGTGCACTTTCCGCCCTCGCGGCTGTCATATGACCAGGGCAAGCCGTTGCAGGACACACAGAAGCCCTACAAGCTGGCTGATCGTGCTGCGAAGGTGCTGAGCTGGTCTGCCGAGACGCTGTCCTGGCACCCCGCGCCACCTCATCACTACGGCCAGATCGACTTTGAAGGCGGTGGCCGCATCCTGATGGACTTCACCGACATCGATGTGGGCGAGGTGGACGCCGGGACTTCCATGGAGATGGTGTTTCGCATCAAGGACACCGACGAGCGCCGCGGCTTCACGCGGTATTTCTGGAAGGCGACGCCCGCACGCGGCGCCACAGCGCAGTCAATGAAGTAAAGGAACAGCACCATGGCACAAGGCATCAAGGACAAGGTCGCCATTCTCGGCATGGGCTGCAGCAAGTTCGGGGAACGCTGGGACGCGAGCCCCGAAGACCTCATGCTCGAGGCATACAACGAAGCGATGCAGGACGCAGGCATCACGCCCGACCAGCTCGACGCGGCCTGGTTTTCGACGCACATGGATGACGTCGGCACAGGGCGCGGCGGCACGCCGATGAGCATCGCGCTGCGGTTGCCGAACATCGGCGTGACGCGCGTGGAGAACTTCTGCGCCGGTGGCTCTGAAGCGATTCGCGCTGCGGTGTACGCAGTGGCCGCAGGCGCGTGCGATATCGCCATCGCGCTCGGCGTGGAAAAGTTGAAGGACACAGGCTACGGCGGCTTGCCGGTTTCCACCGTCGGCACCTACATTCCGCAGTGGTATCCGAACGCTGTCGCTCCGGCTAATTTCGCGCAACTGGCGACTGCCTACCGCGCGCGGCACGGTGTCGATGCGGCGCTGCTCAAGCGTGCCATTGCACACGTCTCGGTCAAGAGCCACGCCAACGGCGCGAAGAACCCCAAGGCGCACTTCCAGAAAGCCGTGAGCGAAGAGACGGTGCTCAAGGCACCCATCATCGCGGAGCCATTGGGCCTCTTCGACTGCGCGGGCGTGTCCGACGGCGCGGCGGCGGTGATCGTGACACGCCCCGAAATCGCGAAGGCCATGGGCAAGCGCGACCTGGTGACCTTCAAGGCGCTGCAACTGGCTGTGTCCAACGGCTGGGAACTGCAGTCGAGCGAGTGGGACGGCAGCTACGTGCACACAACACGCATTGCCGCGAAGCGTGCTTATGCCGAAGCTGGCATCAGCAACCCGCGCGAGCAGGTCAGCATGACCGAGGTACACGACTGCTTTTCCATCACCGAACTGGTGACGATGGAGGACCTGTTCCTGTCCGAAGTCGGCCACGGCGTGCAGGACGTGCTCAACGGCGACTTCGACGCCGAGGGCCGTATCCCGTGCCAGATCGACGGCGGCCTCAAGTGCTTCGGCCATCCGATCGGCGCGAGCGGCATCCGCATGTTGTACGAGCTGTATCTGCAGCTGCAGGGACGAGCGGGGCCACGCCAGCTCTCCAATCCGACCATCGGCCTGACACATAACCTGGGCGGACAGCCGTCGCAGAACGTGTGCTCGGTTTCCATCGTCGGACTGGAAGGGGCCTGACACCATGGCCGAGCCCGTAGTCCTTCTCGACCGCCCTGCGCCGCACGTCGCGCGCCTTCGCATCAACCGCCCCGACAAGCGCAATGCGATGGACTACGACGTACGCCAGGGGTTCATCGACGCCATACCGAAACTGCTGGCCGACGGCCAGACCCGTGCGCTCGTGCTGGGCGGTGTGCAGGGCGTGTTCTCTGCCGGCGGCGATGTGGCGAGCATGGCTGGGCTGACCGAGCAGGGCGCTCGCGACCGCATGCACCACATCCATGTGCTGTGCTCGCTCGTGGCCAACGCACCGATTCCGGTGGTGAGCGCGGTCGAAGGCTTTGCGGCAGGCGCTGCGGTCGGCCTGGCGCTGCTGGGCGATCACATCGTCGTGGGCCCGGGCTCCAAGATTATTTTCCCGTTCCTCAAGCTGGGACTGACGCCCGATTGGGGCCAGTTGCTCACGTTGCCCCGGCGCGTGGGGATCGGTGCCGCGCGGCGCATCCTGACCAGCGGCCAGACGGTCACGGGCGAGGAGGCGCTGCGCATCGGTCTTGCAGACACGCTGGTGGCCGACGCGCAAGTCATGGAAGAGGCGCTTGTGAAGGCGTCTGCGCTGGCGCTCCTTCCCGGTGATGCATTCGCACGGATGAAGCACCGGTTGAACGAGCCCTCGGCCTCTCTCGCCGCAGAATTCAAGCGCGAGGAAGACGATCAGGCGGTGCTGCTGACCGGTCCTGATTTTCGTGAAGGCTTCGATGCATTCACTCACAAGCGCGTCGCGGATTTCGTCGCTGTCGCCGCTGGAGGCAAGAAGTGAGCGTGGCGGTCAGCCAGGAAACCGCAGCGCCGGTGCTGGTGCAGCGCGACGGCGCGGTCGGCATCGTCACCCTGAACCGGCCCGACAAGCGCAATGCGCTGGACCTCACGATGCGCGGTGCCATCGCTGCAGCGTTCGTCGAGCTTGAAGCAGACGCCTCGATCAAGTGCATCGTCGTCACTGGAAGCGACACGGTGTTCGCTGCCGGCGCCGACCTGAACCTGCTCGTGGACAAGGGCTCTCAGGCCGTTGCGGATATCGACCTGGGCCAGTATTGGGCCCCGGTCGCAGGAAGCCGCAAGCCGGTGATCGCGGCCGTGAGCGGCTTCGCGCTCGGCGCGGGGTGCGAGCTGGCGCTGATGTGCGACTTCATCGTGGCCGATGCCACGGCGCGCTTCGGTCAGCCGGAGTTGGCCGTGGGCATCATGCCCGGTGCAGGCGGCACGCAACGGCTCATTCGCACGTTGGGCAAGCAGGTGGCCAGCCTGATGCTGATGACGGGCGAGGCGATCACCGGCGAACGCGCGCACCAGATGGGGCTGGTCGCCGACCTGGCACCTGAAGGCCAGGTGTTGGCGCGTGCCATCGACCTCGCGCGCAAGGCAGCGCGCATGCCGCCCAAGGCCATCGCTGCCACCAAACGCGTGTTGAAGCAGGGCGCGGACTTGCCGCTGGATGCAGCGCTCGCGCTGGAGAACCGCGAGTTCCTGCTGCTGTTCGACACCGCCGACAAAACCGAAGGCATGCGTGCCTTCCTCGACAAACGCAAACCCCAGTTCAACGGACTATGAGCGACATCAGCAACCTGACCCTTGGCGTGGTCGGCGCAGGCACCATGGGCCGTGGCATCGTGCAGCTTTTTGCACAGGCCGGCCACCGCGTGTACTGCTTCGATGCGCAGCCCGGTGCCTCGGCCAAGGCCATCGACTATGTGGCAGGCATGATAGGTCGCGGCGTCGAAAAAGGCCGCATCACCGCAGAGCAGTTTCTCCAGATCCAGGGCCGCATGCATGCCTGCGACGCAGTGTCACAGCTGCGCGACTGCGACGTCGTGGTGGAGGCCATCGTCGAAGACCTGGAGATCAAGCGCACGTTGTTCCGCGAGCTTGAAGCCGTCGTGGGCGAGCGTGCCATCCTGGCGAGCAACACCTCATCGCTCACCGTCGCCGAAATCGCCGCAGCCTGTGCGCGGCCGCAGAATGTGGCGGGGCTTCACTTCTTCAACCCGGTGCCGCTGATGAAGGTGGCCGAGGTGATCGCAGCGGTGCGCACGTCGCCCCAGACAGTTGCGACGCTCAAGGCCATCACCGAAGGCGCGGGACATCGCGCGGTCGTGACGGCCGACCAGCCCGGTTTTCTGATCAACCACGCGGGGCGCGGTCTCTATACCGAGGGCCTTCGCATCGTGGAAGAGCAGGTCGCCTCGCCGCCGGATGTCGATGACGTGCTGCGCGAGGCGATGGGCTTTCGCATGGGGCCGTTCGAGTTGCTGGACCTGACAGGACTCGATGTGTCGTCCAAGGTGATGGCATCGATCTACGAGCAGTTCCAGCAGGAACCGCGCTTTCGACCCTCATCGCTGGTGGCGCCCCGTGTGGCCGCGGGACTCTTCGGGCGCAAGAGCGGCGAGGGCTGGTATCGGTATGACGCCGACGGCAAGAAGCTCGCGGTGCAGGCGCGCGAGAAGCCGGCGCTTGCCGCAGGACTCAAGGTCTGGATCGATCCTGCAGCGACGGGCCTCGCCGCCTTGAGCGAATTGGCTGCGGCGGCAGGTGCGCAAGTCGTCGCGGATGCATCCGGCGCAGACATCGCCATCGTCCAACCCTGGGGCCACGACGCAACGACGACTGCTTTGGCGTTGGGCCTGGACCCATCGCGTTGCGTCGCTGTCGATCCAATGACGCCGCTGGCGCTGCGGCGCACGGTGATGCTCACGTCTACCACCACCTCGCAATCGCGCGACGCAGCGCTCGCCCTGTTCAGCAGCGACGGCGTCCCAGTGACACTCATCAACGACAGCGCCGGGTTCATCGCCCAGCGCGTGATGGCGACGATCGTCAACATCGCCTGCAACATCGTGCAACGCGGTATCGCGACCGTCGCCGATCTTGAAGATGCCGTGCCGCTCGGCCTGGGCTACCCGCGCGGTCCTCTTGCCTGGGGCGACCAGATTGGTGCCAGTCGCATTCTTTCCATCCTTCGCGCGCAGCAAGACGCGACAGGCGATCCTCGCTATCGGCCCAGCCCGTGGCTGGTGCGGCGAGCGGCGCTCGCCCTGCCGCTGGTCACACCGGAGACGCAGCGATGAACCCACCCAACCAGAACTCGTCCGTCGCGCTCGATATCGACCACCTGCGAAGCTGGGTCGGCAAGAGCGAAACGCGCAACGACGTCATCGACACATTTCCTGTCCGCGCGCTCGCGGGCCTGCTCGATCGCGAGTCGGCTCCGCGCGAGGGCGATGCGCTGCCGCTCGCGTGGCAATGGATGTACTTTCTCGACACGCCCGCCCGTGCAGCGACCGGCGTCGATGGTCACCCCCTTCGTGGCGGTTTCCTGCCACCGGTGCCGCTGCCGCGCCGCATGTGGGCGGCGGGCAAGCTGCAATCGCTGGCGCCGCTGGTCATCGGGCGCGCCGCGACCAAGACATCGACAGTTCGCAATGTCGAGCTGAAGCAGGGCAAGGCCGGGCCGCTGGTGTTCGTCACGGTCTCGCACGAGTTTGCGCAGGACGGGCAGACCTGTCTTGTCGAAGAGCAGAACCTGGTCTATCGCGAAGCGCCGACGGCGGCAGCGCCCCTGCCGCCCGGCGAGCTGGCGACGGCACCAGCCACCTGGACGAGGCAGTGGCACGCCGATAACGCCTTGCTCTTTCGCTACTCCGCGCTTACCTACAACGGCCACCGCATCCACTACGACCGCGAGTACGCGACGCAGGACGAGTTCTATCCGGCGCTCGTCGTGCATGGCCCTTTGCTTGCGACCCTGCTGCTCGACATGCTGCACCGCGAACGACCTGATGTTCAGCCGCGCGCGTTCGAATTCCGCGCGCAGCGGCCTGCATTCGACACCGACCCACTGACGATCTGCGGCAGCCCGAACGAATCGGGTGCCAGCCTCTGGACAACGGATCCCGCGGGCCATGTCGGCGTCAAGGCGCGGGCGTCGTTCTGAATTCCAACGCACCCACCCATTTCCTCCCATTTCAAGAAACCAGACAGGAGACCGATTCATGACCTCTTCAAACAGTGCCGCACCCTCCCGCTACGATGCCGTCATCATCGGCGCCGGTGCGGGCGGCCTGAGCGCCGCTGCCCGCCTCATCGCGGCTGGCAGGACCGTGCTGGTCGCCGAACGGCTCGACCGGGTGGGTGGCCGCGCTTCCAGCGAACAGATCGACGGCTTCACCGTCAACATCGGCGCCATCGCCATCGAACGCGGCGGTGTGTTCGAGGAAACGTTCGACTTGCTCGGCGTGCCGCTGGACATCCGCGAGCCCAGCCCCGCGACCGTGTTCTATATCGACGGCAAGGTCATCAACGTAGCCAAGGGCGGCTGGGGCATGCTGCTCGGCACGTTCACCAAGCAGGCTGCCAAGATCGGCGCGAAGTTCTCCGACGCACGCTCGGGTGGAGAACTCCCTGAAGAAAAGATGACCACGAAGCAGTGGCTGGAGCAGTACACCAGCAACGAGACGGTACACGCGATCTTTCGCAACCTCTGCGCCGCGATCTTTGCCGTCAACTCGGAAGAGCTGCCCGCGCGCGCCTTCCTGACCTACTTCGCCATCAAGGGCGCGTTCAAGCGTTTCGGCTTTTGCCCGCGCGGCACGGTGGGGATATGGGACGACCTCGCGGGCGGCATTCGCAGCAAGGGCGGCCAGGTCTGGACTGGCGCTTCGGTCGCTGCATTGCACACGCAAGACGGCCGCGTCACGGCGCTGGACATCGTTCGCAACGGGGTCACCGAGCGTGTGGAGGCAGGCGTCGTCATCAGCAATATCGGCCCGAGTGCCACGGTGGCGCTTCCAGGTGCGCAGGCCTTCGGCGCAGAGTACATCGCCAGGGCGCGCACGCAGCCGCGTCCTGCCGCCAACATCGTGATCAACTTCGCCACGCAAAAGCGCCTGCTGGATGTGCCCGGCCTCATCACGTTCGGCAAGACGCGCCGCTTGTGCAACATGGGCGAGCTCACTGCGACCTGTCCCGAGCTGGCTCCTGAAGGCTGGTACATGTACGTCGCCTACGCTGTGCCGCGTCCTGCCATCGGTGACTTCGACGAGAAGGTGGAAATCGAGGAATCGCTGCAGGACCTGCGCGAACTGTTCCCCGGCTTCGCAGATGCGAAGATGCTGTCTGTCCGTGTGATGCGTGGCGAGTGGCCGGCACAGCGCTCCTGCGCCGGTTTCGACATGCCGCAGGACACACCGCTGGCCAACCTCTGGCATGTGGGCGATGCGGTCAAGGACTATGGTGATGGCGGCACCCAGGCCTGCGCCTACACGGGCCGTGAAGCAGCAAAGAAGGCGCTGGCAGTGCTGGAATCGACGACGGCTGCCGCTTGAGTTGAGATAACAAGGATTCGAATGCAGGACGCGATACACGAACAATTGGCGACAGCGCGGCGGTTGCTCGCGTCGCTCAGGCAGGCTTTCGACGTCGGTACGCTGGCGCTGGCGCAGTGCTGCGTTACCGCGGGCAAGCTCGATGCTGACAAGCTCGATGAGCGGCAGGTGGCGAGTTTCGAGCTGGCATGGGCAGGCGCCGACCTGCTCGCGGCAGAGACGGGTGTCGGCGCGATCGACGCCGATTCGCCGATGTTGGCGTCGCGGCTCGCGCTCGTCTTTGCTGCCGACGGCATCGCCAGCGTGCTCGACCGGCTGGAAACGATCTATCTGGAGGTCGGGCTCTCGCTCACGCCGCTGCGCGCCTTGCGTGACGATGCGGCCTGGGCGGCGCTTCGGCGCGATGCAGTTGGTGCGCAGGCGTTGCAGGCTGCGGGCCTGGAGGTCGCGCGCTCTGACGGCGAAGTAGGCCCCACAGCCCTGGATGAGCCCCATGCGATGGCACAGGATGCGTTTCGCCGGTTCTCGCAGGACGTCGTTGCGCCGCAGGCCGAGAAGATTCACAGGCACGACCTCACGGTGCCCGAGAGCCTGCTGCAACCCTTGCGCGAGATGGGCGTGTTCGGACTGGCGATCCCCGAGCAATACGGCGGCAGCGGACCGAACGATAGAGAAGACACGCTGCTGATGGTGGTCGTTACCGAGGCGCTGTCGGAGGGTTCGCTCGCTGCGGCGGGAAGCCTGATCACGCGCCCCGAGATCCTCAGCCGCGCGCTGCTCGCAGGCGGCACGCAGGAACAGAAGTCGCACTGGTTGCCCAAGCTCGCAGCCGGCGAGCCCCTGTGCGCGATTGCCATCACTGAGCCGGACCATGGCTCGGACGTTGCGGGGCTCACGCTCAAGGGCACGAAAGCGCCGGGCGGCTGGTTGCTCAATGGCGCGAAGACCTGGTGCACGTTCGCAGGCAAGGCGGGCGTGCTGATGGTCGTGACGCGCACCAACGCAGACCGCTCGCTCGGCCACAAGGGACTGAGCCTGCTGCTGGTCGAGAAGCCCGCGTATGAAACGCACGAATTCGAGTACCGCCAGGAGGATAGGGAGCAGGGGGGTGGCGGCGTGCTGACCGGCCGCGCGATTCCCACCATCGGCTATCGGGGCATGCATTCGTTCGACCTGAACTTCGAGAACTTCTTTGTGCCCGATGCCAATGTCGTCGGCGGTGAAGCGGGCCTTGGCAAGGGTTTTTATCTCACGATGGCAGGCATGGTCGGCGGGCGCATGCAGACAGCGGCTCGCGCGTGCGGCGTGATGCGTGCTGCCTTGCGCGCAGCCATCCGGTACAGCGCGGATCGCAAGGTTTTTGGTGCGGCGCTTGCAACGTTTCCGCTCACGCAAGCCAAGCTTGCACGCATGGCCGCGCGGTTGGCGACATGCCGTCAACTTGCGTACTCGGTGGCCGGGCTCGTTGACAAAGGCGAAGGCCGCATGGAGGCCAGCCTGGTCAAGCTGCTCGCCTGCCGTTCCGCTGAACTCGTGACGCGTGAGGCCTTGCAGTTGCACGGCGGCATGGGGTACGCGGAAGAAACGGCCGTGAGCCGCTACTTCGTCGATGCGCGCGTGTTGTCGATCTTCGAGGGCGCGGAAGAGACGCTGGCTCTCAAGGTGGTTGCGCGCAGTCTGATGGAGCGCGCCCTGGCTGCACCCGCTGCCATGTCAGCCGCAGGAGCCGTCGTGCCTGACCCCGTGGCTGCCATGCCGGGCTCAGTGGCTGTCATGCCGGGCCACGACCCGGCATCCATCTCACCGGTGGACGCATCCGCATGAGCGGGCAGGGCGTCCTCTCCGGCATGCGCGTCGTCGAAGCCGGCGCCTTTGTCGCAGCCCCCCTGGGCGGCATGACGCTCGCCCAGATGGGCGCCGATGTCATCCGCATCGACACCGTCGGCGGCGGTCTCGACTACCGCCGCTGGCCGGTCACCCAAGACAACACCAGCCTGTTCTGGACGGGCCTGAACAAGTCCAAGCGTTCCGTCGTGCTCGACCTCGCATCGCCCGAAGGCCGCGAGATCGCGATGTCGCTCATCACCGCGCCGGGCGACGACGCAGGCCTGTTCCTCACCAACTTTCCGCCGCGCGGCTGGCTCGACTACGAGAAGCTGCGCGCCAAACGTGCGGACCTGATACAGCTGACCTTGCAGGGCGATCGCCACGGCGGCTCGGCGGTTGACTACACGGTCAACGCGCAACTCGGCGTGCCCTTCATGACCGGGGCCGAAGACAGCGAGGGTCCTGTCAATCACGTCCTGCCTGCATGGGACCTGATCACCGGACAGATGCTGGCGGTGGGACTGCTGGCAGCCGAGCGCCATCGAAGCCGGACAGGGCAGGGGCAGCACATCAAGCTCGCGTTGAAAGACGTGGGGCTTGCCGTGATGGCGCATCTGGGTTTCATCACCGAAGCGCAACTGGGCCAGCCACGACAGCGTCATGGCAACGATCTCTTCGGCGCGATGGGTCGTGACTTCCTGTGCGCCGATGGCGTGCGGGTGATGGTGGTGGGCCTGACTGGCAAGCAGTGGCGTTCGATTGCGGACGCGACGGGGCTTGGCGAGCCCTTCGATGCGATTGGCGCGCGCATGGGGCTGGACCTGGCGCAAGAGGGCAACCGGTTCATTGCGCGGCGCGAGATTGCGCAGGTCTTGGGTGCGTGGATTGCGGCTCGTCCATTCACCGATGTGGCGATTGCGTTCGATGGGCAAGGCGTTTGCTGGAGCCGTTACCAGGGTATCGACGAGCTCGCGTCCCTCGATGCGGAATGTTCGCCGGTCAACCCCATGTTTGCCCGAGTCGATCAGCCGGGCGTGGGCTCGGTACTCGCGCCAGGGATTCCGCTGGATTTCCAGGGCCTGCCCCGTGTGCCCGCCGGCCCTGCGCCGTTGCTGGGGCAGCACACGGAGGAGATCCTGGCCGAGCTGCTGGGCATCGACGCGGCGCAGTATGGGCGACTGCACGACCGGGGCGTTGTCCACGGCACCTAGACTCGCGCATTCGCAGGCGGCACAGGGCAGTGCGACGAAAATCATTCAGCTCCTTCGCAGCGACGCCCGCGTCATCATCAAAGCAGTCTGCACCACCTCGTCCAGCGGTGCCTGTGATGCATTCCACCATTCCACCGTCCAGTTCAACCCGCCGATGATGAGCATGCGCAATGCTTTCTTCTGCGCCTTGCTTCGAAACTGGGTTCCTTCCGCAGCCGCGTCCACCAGTCCCTGCCACAGTCTGCCGTACTGATTGATTTCGTGCGTGAGCGATTGCCGAACTTGCTCAGGCAACTGCCCCGTGTTGCGAATCACAGCCTGCGTGTAGTTCGAGATTTCCAGCACAAAGCGCAGGTGCGACTCCACCGCCACACACAGCCTGTCGAGCGGCGGGGTGGACGGGTCGAGCGCGGCCAGTGCCTGCGATGTGTGCTGTCTGACGTGCTCGCTGCCCGTGACCATGACGGCTTCGACAAGCGCCTCGCGCGACTCGTAGTAGTAGTAGATCGTGGCGACCTTGAGCTGGGCCTGGGCCGCTATCTCGGATAGCTTGGTGCCTGAGAAGCCCTCGCGGCTCAGCACTCGTGCTGCAGCGTCGAGGATGCGCTGGCGCGTGGCATCCGACTTCTTGAGTTCTTCGACAGGATGCGTTGCCGGACTGCGCGAGCGGCGCGTGGCGGGAGTCGGTGTTTTCATGTTTATGGATTGTGGCGCGCGACCAGGACTTGCGCCAAGTTCTGCGGTCGTTTAAAATCGAAATTAGATTCGAAAAAATAGCCTGTGACAACCATAGAAGGAAGTTCATGTCATTGCCAACGAAGGAAATCAGCCGCGTGATTCAGGAGCGGTTTGCTGCTTACGAGTCGGGCGACCCCGCCCGTGTGATGGGGGTCTATTCGGACGACGCTGCATATTGGGACACGAAGTGTCCGGCCCGGATGCAAGGCCGCGAAGCCCTCGCCAAATACCTCTCGGGCTTCCTGGGCAACTTCGACCTTCGTTATGCCATGCTGGAAGAGCACCGCCTCCAGGGGCGCGACGCCGCGATTGTTCTGTGGGAATGCGCCGTTCGACGGCGCCTTCCTGACGGCGAACTCAGCGCCCAGCTTGTGATGCAGCGGGGCATGACATTGCTGGAAGTGCGCGATGGCCTGGTCTCGCGCGACGAGGCCTATATGGATCTGGCGTCGCTCGACCCCCTGCTGGCGCAAGCTGCCTAACCAAGGAGACCCAATGCTCACCGATCAGGAAATCTTCAGCGCAACGCGCCGTTGCATCGACATGTGGAACACGCTCGACCTCGAGGCCACGCTCGACACCTACACCGATGATGTCACATACTGCGATCCCAAGACGGGCAAGCGCATCATGGGCAAGGCCAACCTGCGCCGATACCTTCGCAAGTTCTTCGAGCGCTGGGACATGCAATTCGTAGTGACCGAGGAGTATCGCCTCGAGGGCATGGACGGGCAGGCCGTCTTGTGGAACTGCGAGATCAAGCGACGCGAAGGCGGGCCGAGCCGCACCGTCCGGGGCATGGACATATGCATGGTGCGCGGCAACCAGTTGAGCCGCGACGAAGCGTATATGGAAACATCGGTTCTTTCCGACCTGATGAGCATGAAGGTCTGAGAGCGTGATCGGTCCCGACGACGACCTGCTTGGTCACCCGACTGCCGACAAGTTTGCCCCGGGCGCGACGCGCGTCGAACAACCTGAGGTGGCGGATACGGCTGTCTCGGTCTTCACCGAGCGTTACTGGTACATGGGCACGCCCGTGCCCAGCGGCGACGTGGTCTTTGGCGCGGGCCTTGGCTACTACGCCAACCGCAAGATCATGGATGCCTATGCGGGAGTCACGGTGGGCGGAACCCAGTACGCCCTGTGCGCTTCACGGCAATGCACCGACGATCCACTCACGCCCTCCATCGGGCCCCTTCGCATCGAGATCGATGAGCCCATGCGCGTGCATCGCATCGTGCTGGAACCCAACGAGTCCGCATTGACCATGGACTTGCGCTTTACCGCCCGCCTGCCGCTTAACGATGAAGGCCGCGATCGGCCCACGCGCGGCGGGGTAGCTGTGGCCGACGTGAGCCGCTTCGTGCAGATGGGTCGTTACGAAGGCTGGATCGAAGTGGCGGGTCGACGGATGGAGTTTCGGCAGGACGAATGCTGGGGCGCGAGGGACAGGTCATGGGGACTTCGCATCGAGCCTCGCACGGACGAATCCCATCCGCCGCTCACCCGTTTCAACCCGATGCTGTTCATCTGGGTGTGCGCTCAGTTCGAAGGCCACGGCTATCACTTCTTTCTGAAGGAAGACTCGCCGGGTGTCGTGCGCTCTTTCGTGGGCAATCAGACCTTTGCATCAGGCGCACCCGCACGGCAGATCGAATCGATGGAACACGATCTTCAGTGGCAGCCCGACCCGTGGGCACAGCGGCTGCTCGGCGGAAGCATTCGCCTGAAGTTCACCGATGGTGGCGCGACCACACTTTCACTTCGAGTATTGCCTGGGTGGTTCGCGCTGAAGGCGGGCATGTACGGGGGGTATGAGGGCTGGTCCCATGGCGATGACAAAGGGGCCTTGCACATCGAGGCACGCGAGTGGGATCTTGCTGACGCGGCGACCCGCAGGAAATTGCGCACTCTTGCCGAGCACGCGGTTGAGTTCACTGAAGACGGTCGGTCAGGTTACGGAACCTTCCAGGCAGGCGTCGCCCGGGGCTTCGGCCGCTATCCCGAAATCCAGGAACAGCCGTTCATGTGACGGTGCACCGCAAAAGAGGAACGCTCATGCAGGCAACCCAGATGCTCAACCAGGCCGTGCGTGGCACGCCCGATGGAGTCGCCACGCTCAGCGGCGGCAGGTCCCGGACGTGGCGCGATGTCGGCGAGCGCGTGCCACGCATTGCAGGCGCGTTGCGCCGGCTCGGCCTGGCTCGTTCTGACCGCATATCCGTGCTGGCCATGAATAGCGACTCCTACCTCGAGCTCTTCTTCGCCGTGCCCTGGGCTGGAGGCTCGCTCGTGCCGCTCAATATTCGCTGGTCGCTCGCGGAAAACGAATATGCGATCAAGGATGCAGGCGCGAGCATCCTCTGTTTCGATGAAAGCTACAAAGCGCAGGCGATCGAACTGCGGGCGCGCTGCCCGGGCTTGCAGCTTGCCTGGATCGGCGCTGGCGACGCGCCCGAAGGAATCGCGGACCTTGACGCGCTGGCCGACGGCAGCGCGCCTGTGCCGGACAGCTGTGTCAAGGATGACGAGCTCTACGTTGTCTTCTATACCGGTGGCACAACGGGCCATCCAAAGGGCGTGGCCCTGTCGCATCGTGCGATCGTCTATTCCTCGATCTGCTATCTGGCAATGCTTCCCTCCATCGAGTCGCTGCGCTTTCTTTACGTGGGAGGCTTCTTTCACTTCTCAGGCGCGAGCCCGCTGTGGTACATCACGCTGGCTGGCGGCACGCATGTCATCCTGCCCAAGTTCGAGGTTGAGCCGGTGATGCAATCCGTGGGCGAACACCAGGTCACCAACGCGACCTTGATCCCGACGATGGTCAACATGATGATGAACCATCCGGACTTTTCGAAGTACGACCTCACGAGCATGAAAACGTGCATTTATGGCGGTGCCCCTATGCCCGAGACTCTCATGCTGCAAGCCATGGAGAAGCTGCCGACCTGGCACTTCTACCAGATCTACGGCATGACCGAATCCGGCGGCTTCGCGACCATGCTGCGCTGGCGAGATCATCACCAGCGGCCAGGACAAGGCAGCAAGCTGCGCTCTGCAGGTCAGCCGGCAATCGGTGTCGACGTGCGCATCATCCGCGCAGATGGCAGCACCGCGCCGAACGGCGAGGTGGGCGAAATTGCGGTACGCAGCGATGCACTCATGACCGGCTACTACGCAAATCCCGAGGCCACCCGCGCAGTGCTGGTGGACGGGTGGATGCATACAGGCGATGGCGGGCGCATGGACGAGGACGGCTACCTTTTCATCGAGGACCGGATCAAGGACATGATCGTCTCAGGCGGCGAGAACGTGTATTCGGTAGAAGTCGAGCGCGTTCTTTACGCGCACCCGGCAGTGCGCGAGGCTGCTGTTGTCGGCATCCCGCATGAGCGGTGGGGCGAGGCGGTCCACGCGGTCGTGGTGCTCAAGCAGGGCGCTGCCGCCAGCTCCGACGAATTGATTGCTCACTGCCGCCTGTCCATTGGCGGCTACAAGTGTCCGCGTTCCATCGAATTCCGTTCGGAGCCGTTGCCCACGACCCACGTCGGCAAGATCCGCAAGAACGTCCTGCGCGCACCCTATTGGGTCGGCCATGACAGAAAAATCTAAGCTGCTAGCCGATTGGTTCTAGGTGCAAACACCCGAATGACGCCGCAAAACGACTTTAAAATAAACCGTCTCGTCGGACTAATATTGAAGCAACCCAGCAACATGCAACGCCTTTCACCGTCCTATCCAACTACCAGGAGACTCCCCTTGAAAAATGCATTCCGCACATTGATCTCGACGCTGCTCGTCGCGGGCGCGAGCTGGTCCCCGCTTGCATCGGCGCAGACCACGGTTATCAAGTATTCGAACTGGTTGCCGGTTGGGCAGGCCATGCGAATGGAAGTCATCGAGCCATGGATTGCAGAGGTCGAGAAGGTCACGCAAGGCCGCGTCAAGATTGACACGCTTCCCAAGGTTGTTGGAACAGTGGGCGCGCAGTTCGACGTTGCGCGTGACGGGCAGGCAGACATGGTCGTCTTCGTCCCCAGCTACACCGCCAACCGCTTCGACATCCTGGAAGTGATCCAGCTGCCGTTCATGAGCGACAACCCAGAGAAGTTCGCGCCCATCGCCGACAGGTTCTATCGCCAGCATCTCGCTTCATTCAACGAGTTGAAGGGCGTGCATCCGCTGAGTGTGTTCGTTGTCTCGCCGGGCCAGCTGTTTACCTCGAAGCGCCAGGTGAAGTCGGTCGCAGACTTCAAGGGGCTGAAGGTCCGCAGTCCGCAACCCAGTGCCAACCAGGCACTCGGCCTGCTGGGCGCCGTTCCGGTGTCCAAGCCAGTGAGCGAAGTCTATGAGTTGCTGTCGTCGGGCGTCCTTGACGGCACCCTGATGCCTGCCGAATCCATGCCCGCATTCAAGCTGTCAGATCTGGTTTCCCACGCAACCATCATCCCTGGGGCTTTGTACAACACGGTGCTGATCATCGCGATGAATGACGACAAGTGGAAGTCGCTGCGCCCGGATGACCGTGACGCCATCATGAAGATCTCTGGCGAGACTTTCGCCCGCAATGTCGGACGAGCCTATGCCAAGGGTGATATCGCCGCGTATGCCAGCCTGAAGAAGGCCGGCAAGACTGTCGAGCAGCTGAGCCCCGCCGTGCTGGGTGAAGTCAAGACCCTGCTCAAGCCTATCGACCTCGAGTGGATGGAAAAGGTCAAGAAGAAGGGCGTCGCAGATCCGCAGAAGCTGATCGATACGCTGCGTGCAGACCTTGCCAAGTAATTCCATGTCGATGGCTGGCAAGTTGGGGGCGGTGTTCGTCGGTGCTCTTGAGTTCCTGGGCGCCGCCTTGCTGTTGATGCTGATGCTCGTAGTGTTCGTGGATGTCGGTGGGCGCAGCCTGTTCAGCAAGCCGTTGCCATGGGGCACAGAGTTGCTCGAGGTGGTGCTTGCCGCGATGATCTTTTGCATATACCCCCTGCTTGGCCTGCGCGGCAACCACATCACTGTGGATCTGATACAGGTGAGGCCTTCGGTAAGGCGCGTGCAGCGCGTGCTTGCCGGCATCATCGGATTCATTGTCTTCGGCATCGTGACCTGGTGCCTGGCGCGCCAGGCGATTCGTTCCACCGAATACAACGATGCCTCTGCCCTGCTTCAGATTCCCACGGGCATGGTCCTATGGTTCATGTGCGCGCTCTCGGGCCTCACGGCCGTCGCGTTCATTCTGTCGACCCGGCGTGCGTTCACTGTCGAAGTCGCGACTGCGCATCCCCACCTGGAGTAACAAATGTTCGCAGCCAGTGTCGGCTTCATCGTTGTCTTTTCCTTCATCCTGTTCCAGGTCCCCATCGCCACAGCGCTGGGACTGGTCGGGTTCGGTGGCTATGTAGCCATGACGGGCTGGACGCCTGCGCTAAGCATGGTGGCCACGGTCACACGTGATAGCACGCTGGTGTATACGCTGATCGTGCTCCCCCTGTTTATTCTCATGGGCAATCTCGTGGCGGGCGCCGGCATATCCACCGAGTTGTTCCGTGCCGCGCAGGCCATGATCGGCAGGCGGCGCGGCAGCCTGGCGATGGCCACTGTGGTCGCGTGCGGCGGGTTCGGCGCGATTTGCGGTTCCAGCGTCGCGACAGCCGCGACCATGGGCAAGGTCGCGATCCCGGCCATGCGCAAGCTTGGTTACGCGGACTCACTTTCCGCGGCGTCCGTCGCCGCCGGTGGTACCCTGGGCATCCTGATCCCGCCGTCGATCATCATGGTGATCTACGGCATCGCGACGCAGACGCACATCGGCATGTTGTTCGCCGCAGGCATCGTGCCTGGCATCATCGCGATCCTGGGTTACATGGCTGCAGTCAAGTGGAGCGTCTGGCGCAATCCTGCGGCCGCCCCGCTCGGTGACACCGACGAGAAGCTCGAGGCCGGCGCGCTGTGGCGAGCGCTCTGGCCGGTGGCGGTTATCTTCACCATCGTCATGGGCGGTATCTACGGCGGGATATTCACATCGATAGAGGCATCGGGCATCGGGGCGGTTGCGGCGCTGCTTTTCGCACTGAGTCGCAAGAACCTCAAACTGCGCGATATCTACGACATTCTGGTGGACACGGCGCAGACCTCGGCCATGATGTTCGCGATCATCCTGGGCGCGGCGATGTTCGGCGAGTTCGTCAACAAGACTGGGGTGCACGAGGGATTGCTGGCGGTAGTGCAGGGCAGCGGTCTGCCGCCTTTCGGGATCATCATGCTGATCGTTGTGATGTATCTTCTCCTGGGCAGCGTGCTCGAGAGCATTTCGATGATCCTGCTGACCATCCCGATCTTCTTTCCCATCATCAAGGCCATGGGCCTGGATCCGGTGTGGTTCGGCATCCTGATCGTTGTCGTGGTCGAGGTTGGACTGATTCACCCACCCATCGGAGTGAACCTGTTCGTGATCCGGTCTGTCATGCCCGACATTCCTATGATGACGGTAGTCAAGGGTGTGGTTCCGTTCATCGTGGCCGACCTGCTGCGCATCGTGCTGATTGCCGCCGTTCCCGCGATTTCGCTTTGGCTGCCGCACCTGCTGTTCAAGTCGGCTGCAGGATGAAATGAGCGCGCGACCTGTGAGACATCTCCCGCCAGATCACCACGTTGTTGACTATGCCGCGCAACATATGGGGCCGCGGCTGGCGGCTTTCCTGTCCGATGCGTGGAGCATGCCGGTGGAAATTACTGGCTGGGAACGATTTCCCGCCGGGTTTTCATGGACGACAATCGGCTTTACCGCCACGTCTGGCGGCCAGTCGCGCGAGCTCATCTTGCGGGTGGGTGACCCGCGAGGACTGCTGGCGCCGTACAGCGCGCGCCGCGAGTTCGCTGCGCTCAGCTCGCTGCAGGGTGTAGATCGCCTCCCGGTGCCCCCAGTCATCGGTTATAGCGACGATGCGGCTGTGATCGGTGCACCCTTTCTCATCACTGGCCGCGTCTCCGGCGACACCCCCATGCCGTGGCGAGGAGATTCGCAGCGGCGTGCGCAAGCGCACAACGAGTCACTCGCCATCGATTTCGCAGACGCCCTTGCCGCGATCCATGGCGTTGACTGGCGCCAGACGCCGCTCGCGCAATTGTGGTCCGACGTCAATACCGAATCGCTGGCGTTGAACCAGGTCGAGTTCTGGTCGGAGCATGCCGGCCTTCTGGACGACGCGGGTAAACATTCGCACCCGCCGCAACTGCACTACACCATGCGCTGGCTGAGGCGCCATGCACCGGCGTCGGGCAAAGCTACCATCGTGCATGGTGACTTCCGTGTGGGCAACTTTCTGCAGGCCGATGGTCGCATCACCGCCGTGTTGGATTGGGAACTCGTGCACCTGGGCGATCCGATGGAGGACGTCGCCTGGGCTGGTTTGCGGGTGTTTGCCGGAGGCACGTCGCTCCTGGGCGGCCTGTTCGCTCGCGATGAGTTCCTGGAGCGCTATGCGCAGCAGTCGGGGATCGTCGTGGATAAGGCGGTGGTGCACTATTACGAGGTGCTGGGCCTGTTCAAGAGCGCGGCGATGCTCGCCAGCGCGATACATCGGGTGGAGTCGGGTAGCGCGGGCGATTACCGTATGGCTTCAATGGGCTTCCAACTCGCATCTACCCTCCTGGAAATCAACCGGCTGATCGCAGAGGACGCATGAACATTTCTCTAGCCGCCCTGTTCCAGGGCGCTCGGCGTGCTCTTGTCGAAGGCGTGATGCCCGACACCACCACAGATCACGCGCGCACGCAGCTGGCAGGTGTGTTGGACATCCTGGGCAAGCTCGAAGCCATGGTGGTGTGGTCGCCCGAAGCGCAGAGACAGCAGTTGGCTGCGCTCGAGCGCGGCCTGGATGCCTTCGCGCGACGGGCGGCTCAGGCAGGTGAGACTGTTGCGATCCGTTCAACGGACGAGACCGCCATCCCCGAAGTCCAGTTGCGCCTTGCGGAGTCGCAGGTGATGCGGCTCACCGATTGGCTGTTCGAGCCGACGCGCAAACTGGATGCCAACACCCGCAACGAACTCGATGCCATCTTGCGAGATGCCATGCGCGAGCAGTTGCGGATTGAACGCAAGATGATTCCATTAACCGATTTTTCCTCAATGACGGCGACCCGGGCCGCAGAGGCCAAGGCCGGCTGACGTCGAGAGAATTCAAGGATTTACCCACATGCTCAGCCCGCAAGACGACCTGATCGGTCACCAGACCTCGCAGCCCTTCACCGTATCGGGCAACGGCCATCCGCTGTTCACCGAACGATACTGGTACACGGCTCATCCCATAGACGGCACACCGCTGATCCTTGACCTGGGGCTGGGCTATTACCCCAACCGCGGTGTGATGGACCTGTTCGCCGGGATGACCGTGGGGCGCAAGCAGATCAACTTCCGGGCCTCACGCAGCCTCGGAAGCGATCCACTGCGAACGACAGCCGGCCCGCTGCGCATTGAAGTGGTGGAGGGTGGCAAGCGCCATCGTCTGGTTCTGGGCGAGAACGCATCAGGACTTTCCTTTGACGTTACCTTTGACGCCAGCTTTCCAGCCGCCCGCGAGAAGCAGAGTGTTCGTGAGCGAAATGGCGCGGTCGAAGAAGACATGGCGCGCTTCGCGCAGTTTGGCCGCTATACCGGCTGGATCGTCGCCGACGGTAAGCGCTACGACGTGACGCCGCAGCTCTGGTGGGGCCAACGCGATCACTCCTGGGGAATCCGTTCCGAGATGAAGACCGATGCAGCGAAGCCGCCCATGCAGGAGCACAGCAAGTTCTTCTGGACCTGGTCCATGTTCCAGTTCGAGGACATGGCTGTGTCGATGTTCGTGAAAGAACGCGAAGCCGGCAAGCCCTACTACCTGTCAGGAGTCGAGTTCACGCGTGCTGCCAATGGCACGGTGCACGAGCGTGAGATTGTCGGCTTCGAACATGACTTTCATTGGGCGGACGATCCGCTCGGGCAGACGATGGCATCTGCGGACCTGCGCGTGCAGTTCGCGCATGGGCCTGATCGCATGCTTCATATGGAAGGCTTGCCCACCCGCTTCTACCTCAAGGGGGGGCTCTACGGCGGTTTTGGTGGCTGGAACCATGGTGACCACAAAGGCGAACTCTACCTGGACCATGATGTTTGGGACCTGGACGATGCTCAGACGCGGCGCGTGGCCCGTACGCTCTCCGATCACGTGGTCAGGGTGACAAGCGGCGGCCAGGTCGGCAGCGGCATTAGTGAGTACGGTGTGGCGCAGGGCTACGCACGCTACCCCGCGCCGCAACGCTTCCCGGCGCTGTAAGCGCAGCAAGGAAGAATGCAATGATGCAACTGACCCAGGCCCTCACCCGCGCCTTGCAGACCCGCAGCCGAAACGCCGCGACCATCTACAGCGGCCGCATGAGGACCTGGGGTGAGATCGGCGCGCGCGTGCCGCGGCTGGCCGCCGGCCTGCGCGCGCTTGGTTTGACGCCCGGTGACCGGCTCGCGGTGCTGTCGCTCAACAGCGATAACTACATCGAGCTCTTCTTCGCGGCTGCCTGGGCCAGGCTCGTGCTGGTGCCCCTGAACACGCGCTGGGCCGTGCCGGAAAACATCTACACCCTCAAGGACGCCGGTTGCGTCGCGCTCATCGTGGACGATACGTTTGCGGGCCAGGTGCCGGATTTGCTCAACGGCCATTCGATGGCCCACATCCTGTATTGGGGCGATGACCGGGCGCCGCACGGCATGAAGGACTGCGAAGCACTCATTCGCGACACAGCGCCGATGCCCGATGAATGCGGGGAGGGCGACGACCTGTGCGGCATCTACTACACAGGAGGCACCACCGGTCATCCCAAGGGCGTGATGCTGTCGCACAAGAACTTCTGCGCAGCGTCGGTCAACTGGATAGCGACGCTGCATTTCTCGGAAGACACGGTCTACATGCATTCAGCCGGGTTGTTCCACCTGGCCGGTGCGTCTCCGGCCTTTGCGTTGACGATGGCAGGAGGCACCCATGTCTGCCTGCCCAAGTTCGATGCAGTGCTGGCGTTCGAGGCCATCGAGCAGCACCGCATCAACTATGTGCTGTTCGTGCCGACGATGATCAACATGATGCTGAACCATCCGGACTTCGACCGGTATGACCTCACCAGCGTGCGCTATTGCGAATACGGCGCCTCGCCCATGCCCGATGCGGTGCTGGCTGCTGCGATCCAGAAGTTGCCCTCATGGGAGTTCATCCAGGGCTATGGCATGACGGAGTCGGCTGCGCTCACGGTGAGCCTGCCCTGGAAGTACCACTTCGACGGCACTCACGGCAAGGCGAAGCGGCAGGCGGCGGGCCGCGCCGCGTATGGGGTCGATGTGAAGATCGTCGATCCGCATGGGGTGGAGCTGCCGCGCGGCGAGATCGGCGAAATCGCCGTGCGCGGCGCGCAGGTGATGCTGGGCTACTGGAACAAGCCCGACGCGACTGCGGCGGCGCTGCGCAACGGCTGGATGCACACCGGAGACGGCGCCTACATGGATGAAGACGGTTTTGTCTTCATCGTGGACCGCGTGAAAGACATGATCATCAGCGGCGGCGAGAACATCTATTCGCGCGAAGTCGAAAACGCGGTGCATGCGCACCCCGCCGTGCGCGAGTGCGCCGCCATCGGTGTGCCCGACGAGAAGTGGGGCGAGGCCGTGCTGGCTATCGTGACGCTCAAGGACGGCCAGCATGCGAGCGCCGAGGACATCATCGCGCACTGCCACACGCTGATCGCCAACTACAAGTGCCCGCGCAAGGTGGAGTTTCGCGATGCGCTGCCGCTGTCGGGTGCGGGCAAGATCATGAAGAACGTACTGCGCGATCCTTACTGGCAGGGCAAGACCCGCTCGGTGAACTAGGCGCTGGCGGCCGCCGCCGGTTCCGTGCCCGGGGCCGGGTCTGCATGGCGAAATCCGTTGATGAAAAGATCGGAGATGCGCTGTGCCAGCTCGGCCGGCGCGATCGCGCCATTGCGCCGGTACCAGGTAAACGTCCAGATCATCATCCCGTAAAGCAGGAGCGCATAGGGCGTTTCCAGTTTCTCCTGCGCCATCAGCCCGGGGTTGATCTCGCGCAGCAGGCCTTCGAGCAAGCTGGTCATTTCCACTTCCAGCTTGCGCACATGCTCTCGTTGCCCGCGCGGCAGAAACTTCAGGTCGTTCATCAGCATGATGTGCTCGTCGCGGGAGCGCGCGGCCCCTTGCACGAAGCTGTCGATGAACAGGGCGAAGCGCTCTTCGGCAGGCAGCGGCAGGTGAACAATTCGCACCAGGTCGGCAGCCTGCTGCGTGATGTGCTCATGCACGATTGCATAGAGCAGGTCTTCCTTGCTTGGGAAGTAATGATAGAGATGCGACTTGGATGTGCCGCATGCCTGCGCGACGTCCATCATGGTCGCCACATCGAAACCCTTGCGCGCAATCAGCGTCGCGGCCTTGCCGAGAATGGCGTTGCGCTTGTCGTCGTAGTCGTTTGCCCGGACCCTTGTCATATGCCTCTCCTGCCTCAGGTGATGACCGCTTGCATCGGCGATCCATCGGTCTTATAGTTAGACCGACGAGTCGGACTATAAATCATCGGCTCGGCAACCTGATTAGGGAAAGCATGGAGACAACGGATAACGCACTGGTGATTGTCGGCGCGGGCCACGCGGGCAGCGAGCTTGCCGTTTCGGCGCGCCAGCAGGGCTGGGCCGGGCCTATCCTGTTATTGGGTGACGAGCCGTTCCTGCCCTACCACCGGCCGCCACTGTCCAAGGCGTTCCTGGCAGGCAAGGTGGACGCAGAGTCACTGCTGCTGCGTTCGCAAACGGCATACGACGCAGCCAACGTCACACTGATGCCGGGGGTTCGGATGACGCGCATCGACCGCGCAGCGCGCCGCATCGAGCTTGCCGACGGCAGCCATCTGGGCTACGCGAAGCTGGCGCTGTGCACGGGTGGCAGGCCACGCCTGCTGGCATGCGCAGGCATCGACGCGCACAAGCCGCCGTCGAATCTGCTCTACCTTCGCACGCAGAAGGATGCACTAGCGATTCGAGAACACCTGAAACCGGGCTCACGCCTGGTCGTCATCGGCGGCGGCTATGTGGGGCTGGAAGTTGCGGCATCCGCAATCGCGCTCGGGGCGCACGTCACGCTGCTCGAAGCGCAGCCTCGTGTGCTCGCGCGTGTGGCGGGTCCGGATCTGTCGAAGTTCTACGAAAGCGTGCATCGCGCTGCGGGCGTTGACGTGCGCACAGGCGTCTCCATGCGTGCGGTGCACACCGAAGCAGGGCAGGGCGGGCGAATCGTGCGAATCGAATGCGAGGACGGCGAGAGCTTCGACGCGGACGTCGTTGTCGCGGGCCTGGGCATGCTGGTCAACGACGATGCGGCGCGCCTTGCGGGCCTGGCGACAGACGCGGGCCTGGAGGTGGACGAGAACGGCTGCACGCGCGATCCGCACATCGTTGCAGCCGGCGATTGCACCGTTCACTTCGATCACCTGTACGGGCGCACGATCCGGCTCGAATCGGTGCCCAACGCCCTGGAGCAGGCGCGCAGTGCGGCCGCATGGCTGTGCGGCAAGAGCAAGCCCAACCAGGGCGTGCCGTGGTTCTGGTCCGATCAATACGACCTCAAGCTGCAGATGGTGGGCCTGTCGCAGGGCTATGACCGTTGCGTGCTGCGGGGCGACCCGGCGACGCGCAGCTTCTGCGCGTTCTATCTGCAAGGCGACCGGCTTCTTGCCGTCGACGCCGTCAATCGTGCGGGCGATTTCATGGTCGCCAAGCGGGCGCTCGCACAGCCTGTTTTCATTTCGCCAGAGCTCGACCTTGCCGATGAAAACCATGCCCTCAAAGATGTTTTTGCGGCTGCAAAGTCGGCGGCAATTACGGGTAATCACTGAGGGGTAGGGCCAGCCATGTGCGACCATAATCCAGTCCATTCAAAGACCGACGCGACGGTCTAACAATACAGGAAAAGAACACCCCCGATGGTTCCCGTTCCAGATCCCCAAACTGCAGCGCCACCGGCGCTTGCAGTGCACAACATACAGATCGTCTATGGCGGCGCGATCGAGGCTGTGCGCGATGTCTCGCTGGAGGTGCGCCCCGGTCAGATCGTCGCCTTGCTCGGCTCCAATGGCGCAGGCAAGTCCACGGTGCTCAAGGCCATCTCGGGCGTGCTCGATGCCGAAGACGGCGTGATCGAAAAAGGCTCCATCCACCTGAACGGAGAACCGATCGAGCGCGAGCCGGCACCGCGCATCGTGCGTCGCGGCATGGTGCAGGTGCCTGAGGGCCGCAGGCTGTTCGGCACGTTGACCGTGGACGAGAACCTGATCGCCGGCGCGCACCTGCAAAGCAGCGCCGGGATGGCCACGGGCAAGGACTATGTCTATTCACTGTTCCCTCGCCTGGCCGATCGGCGCAAGCAGATCGCAGGCTATCTGTCCGGCGGCGAGCAGCAGATGGTTGCCATCGGCCGCGCGCTCATGAGCCAGCCCAAGGTGCTGGCACTCGATGAGCCGTCGCTCGGACTTGCGCCGCTCATCGTCAGCGAAATCTTTTCGTGCATTGCCAAGCTGCGTGAAACCAACGGCCTGACGATCCTGCTGGTCGAGCAGAACGCCAGCCGCGCGCTCGCGATTGCCGACTACGCCTACATCATGGAAAACGGGCGCGTCGTGCTCGACGGCACCAGCGACCAGCTGCGCAGCAACGCGGATGTGCGCGAGTTCTACCTCGGCATCTCGGCGCAGCCGGGCCGCACCAGCATGAAGGACGTCAAGCACTACAAGCGTCGCAAGAGGTGGCTGTCATGAACGATTTCACCCATGTGACCCCGGTGCTCGACGTGCGCGGCATCTCCAAGCGCTTTGGCGGCGTGAAGGCCGTGGATAACGTGAGCCTCACCGTGATGCCCGGCGAGATCGTGAGCCTGATCGGGCCCAACGGCGCGGGCAAGACCACGACGTTCAATCTCATCAGCGGCGTGTTGCCGCCCACTGAAGGCCAGATCTTCCTGCACGGCAAGGACACGGCGGGCCTGAAGTCCAGCGACTTCGCGCGCGCAGGCATAGGCCGCACCTTCCAGAATCTCGCGCTGTTCCGGCAGGGCACCGTGGTCGAGAACCTGCTGGTCGGACGCCACATCCACTTCAACTACACGCTGCTGGAAACGCTCGCCTTCTGGGGCCGGCCCCGACGCGAAGAAATTGCGGCGCGCGAAAAGGTCGAGCGCGTCATCGAGTTCCTGGAAATCGAGGAGCTGCGCGACAAGCCGGTGTCGCAGCTCGCCTACGGGCAGCAAAAACGCGTCGAGCTGGGACGCGCGCTGGCCTGCGAGCCGACGCTGCTCCTGCTCGATGAAATCGTCGCGGGCATGAACCGCGAGGAAAAGGAAGACATCGCGCGCTTCACGCTGGACATCCGCGACGAGTTCGGCATTGCGGTGCTGATGATTGAACATGACATGCAGGTGGTGATGGACCTTTCCGATCGCGTTTATGTGCTGGACTTCGGCCAGCTGATTGCCCACGGCACGCCCGCGGAAGTGGCGGCGGACCCGATGGTGCTGCAGGCCTACCTGGGCGAGGAGTCGGGCCATGTTTGATCACGACACGCTGCTCAGGGGCGAAGCGACCTTGCCGGCCTTGCTGCGCATGCAGGCCCGCGAACGTGGCGACCAGGTCGCCTTGCGCGAAAAGGAGTACGGCATCTGGCGCGGCCGCACCTGGGCCGACTACTGGCGCGATGCGCGCCGTGTGGCGCTGGGGCTGTGGAAGCTGGGATTGCAAAGGGGCGACCGCCTCATCATCGCCGCAGAAGACGTGCCGCAGTGGTTCTACGCCGATCTCGGCGCGCAGATGATCGGTGTGCAGGTCGTGGGCATCTACCCGACCAACCCCTGGGCCGAGGTGCAGTACATCGCGTCGCATTGCCAGGCAAAGATCGCGATCACCGGCGACCAGGAGCAGACCGACAAGGTGCTCGACGCCATGTCCAACGGCAATGGATTGCCGCACCTGGAGCACATCTTCTGCGTGGACATGAAGGGCCTGCGCCGCTACGACAAGGGCCGGCCCGACAGCTTCGAGCAGCTGCTGGCGCTCGGTGACCAGCTGCTGGCGGAAGACCCTCGCGCCGAATTGCGGCTCGATGCGTCCATCGATTCGCTGGTGCCTGATGACGTGAACATCCTCGTCTACACGTCCGGCACGACCGGGCCACCGAAGGGCGCGATGCTCACGCACCGCAACTTCGTGTTCGGCGCCTACTCCTATGCCGTCGCACGGCAGATGCAGGGCAAGCCGTTCGAGTCGGTGTGCTACCTGCCGCTGTGCCACGTCGCCGAGCGCACGTACTCGACGGTGTTGCACCTGATCACCGGTGGATGCGTGAACTTTGCAGAGTCGATCGACACGGTCGCCACCAACATCCGCGAGATCGGCCCGACGTTCTTCCTGGGCGTTCCACGCATCTGGGAAAAGCTGCAGCAGCATTTCGAGTTCCGCATGAAAGACAGCGGCGTCATCCAGCGCATGATCTATCGCGCGGGCATGAAACGCGGCCGCGTCCTGTCGGATCGCCGTGCGGTGAACGGCAAGCTCACGGCGCTGGCCGATCGCGTCGAGTTCGCTTTCTGGTACCTGATCTTGTTTCGCAACATGCAGCGGCACATGGGCCTGAACCGTACGCACACCCGCATGTGCGGCGGCGCCTCGGTGTCGCCTGAGACGCTGCGCTTTTTCGACATCATCGGCCTGCCGGTGGGGCAGGGCTATGGCTTGACCGAATCGGGCGGCCTGGCTTTCGTGCAGGTGCCGGGGCGTCCCTTCATACAGGGCAGCTGCGGACCGGCGATGCCGGGCGTGGAGTGGAAGGTCGCAGAAGACGGCGAAGTGCTGGTTCGTTCACCGGGCACATTCCAGGGCTACCTCTTCGACGACAAGGGCACGGCCGACATCATGCGAGAAGGCGGCTGGCTCGCCACCGGCGACATCGTGGAAGTGCGCGGCGGCGACGAGATCGCGGTGGTCGATCGCAAGAAGGCCATCATCATCACCAGCGGCGGCAAGAACATCGCGCCGTCAGAGATCGAGAATGCACTCAAGGACAGCCCGTTCGTGCGCGAGGCCATCGTTGTCGGCGAAGGCAAGAAGTTCCTGGGCGGCCTGATACAGATCGACTTCGACAGCGTGGGCCGCTGGGCGGCAGAGCGCGACCTTCAATACACCACCTTCAAGTCGCTCACGCAGATGCGCGAGGTCAAGGAACTGGTGCAGGGCGTGGTCGACGAAGTGAATTCGCGCTTTGCCCGGGTCGAGAACATCCGAAAGTTCGTGCTGCTCGAAAAGGAGCTGGACCACGACGACGGCGAACTCACGGCCACGCAGAAGGTTCGCCGCGGCCTCATCAACAAGAAATTCGCGCGCGAGCTCGAAGTGATTTACGGAGCCGCGCAATGAACTACTTCATCGAACTGGTCGTTTCGGGCCTCGCGGTCGGCGCCATGTACGGCCTGGTCGCGATGAGCTTCGCGATCATCTACAAGGCCACCGGCGTCGTCAATTTCGCGCAGGGCGAGATGGGGATGCTTTCGGCGTACACGACCTGGTCGCTGGCGACCACCTTCGGGACCGGCGGTCTGCTGACGGTGTTCGTCGCGGTCATCGTGGGGGCGGCACTCGGGCTGCTTTGCGAGCGGCTCATCATGCGGCCCATGCTGGGCGAGCCGGTGCTGTCCGTGGTGCTCGTCACCGTCGGCCTCGCTGTGGTGCTGCGATCCATCGTGACCATCATCTGGGGCGCGTCGCCGCACAAGTTCGAGGTGGCAGGTGCCGACAAGATCATCGATCTAGGGGGTCTCGGCCTGCGGGTGAGCCAGCTGGGCGTGCTGGCGGCGCTGCTGCTGGCCGTGCTGGGCTTCTGGTTCTTCCTGCGTCACAGCCGGTTCGGCGTGGCCATGCGTGCCGTGGCTGCCGACGAGAAGACGGCGCGCCTGATGGGCGTGTCGACGGCTCGCGTGCAAGCCGTGGCGTGGGCTTCGTCGTCGGCGCTGGCCGGATTGGCAGGCGCCTTGTTCGCGGTGATCTACGGCCTGACACCGACGATCTTCGAGCTGGGGCTCAAGGCTTTTCCGGCCACGGTGCTGGGCGGCTTCGACTCCATCCTGGGCTCGGGCCTGAGCGGCCTGATCATCGGCGTGCTGGAAAACCTGGTGGGCGGCTACCTGCCGAGCACCTTCAAGGAAATCGCCGGGTTCGTGCTGATCCTGGTCGTGCTGATGGTGCGGCCGTTCGGCCTCTTCGGCGAAAAACGAATCGAAAGAGTCTGATGAGAAGCGGATATTTCAAGGAACGCTACAGCGAGCTCATCGTCCTGACGGACTCGCCTGCCGTCAAGGCATGGACGGCAGCGCTGGTGGTCGCACTGGTGGTTGCACCGTGGCTGCTCAGCAGCTACATGCTGTCGCACATGACGCTCATCCTGTTCACGCTGATCGGCGTGCTGGGGCTGATGGTGCTCACCGGGTTCACCGGCCTGATCTCGCTCGGTCATGTCGGGTTCCTGATGCTGGGCGCCTATGCCTACGCGATCGGGGTGACACGCCTGGGGCTGCCGCCCGAGCTGGCGCTGTTGCTGTCGGCAGTGGTCCCTGCTGCGTGCGGCCTGGTGGTGGGTGTGCCGTCGCTGCGGTTGCATGGGCTGTATCTGGCCATCACGACACTGGCGTTCAGCCACATCGTGAGCGCCGGCATCCTGGCGGGCGGCAAGTTCACCGGCGCGGGCAAGGGGATTTCCATTCCACGTCCAACCATGCTGGGAATGGACCTGTCGAGCGACCGCGCGTTCTACTGGTTCTGCCTGGGCCTGTGCGTGCTCGCGCTGGCCGTGACGCTCAATGTCCGCCGCTCGTACTTCGGTCGCGCCCTGGTTGCCATTCGCGACAACGACATCGCCGCTCGCACGATGGGCGTCAACCTGGTTCGCTTCAAGCTGATTGCATTCATCGTCAGTGCGGCCCTCACCGGCGTGGCCGGCTCGCTCATGGGCATGTACCTGGGCATCGTGAGCGTGGAGGGCTTTCCGTTCCTGCTCTCGATCGAGGCGCTGGCCATCGTGATCGTGGGCGGACTGGGCTCTGTGCTGGGCGCGGTGTTCGGTGCGATCTTCATCGTCACGCTGCCCGAGGTGTTCGCGTCTTTCATGTCGGCCGTGGGTGGACGGCTGCAGGAGACGATGACTTCCAGCGCACACGAAATCAAGAGTGTTCTCTACGGCCTGGCCATCATCGGCTTCCTGCGGTTCGATCCGCGGGGCCTGCGAGGCATCTGGCATGACATCCGGCACGCGTGGGTCCACTGGCCCCAGCGTTATTAGCGTTTGGCATCAGCGTTTTTTTCCAACCAGAAGGAGTTCAGCATGAACAGGAGACTTTCCATTCGCAGCGCACTCGTCCTCGCGGCCGTCTGTGCAGCATTCCCAGCGGCAGCCCAGCAGGGCGTGACCGACACCGAGATCGTGCTGGGCGACATCCTGCCGCTGACCGGGCCACCGGCGCTGCTGGGCGTTGCGCACAACCTGGGCGTGAAGACCGCCGTCGCGGAAGCCAACGCAGCGGGCGGCATCCACGGCCGCAAGTTGCGCCTGGTGTCGGAAGACGACGGCTACGTGCCGACCCGCACCGTGCAGGGTGTTCGCAAGCTGCTGACCAGCGACAAGATCTTTGCCTTCACGTCGATTTCTGGGACCGCGCAGGCCGAGGCCGCGATGCCGCTGATCAAGCAGTCCGGCATTCCTTCGATGGCGCCGATCACGACCTATGAGGGCCTGTACAAGCCGGTCATCAAGAACGTGTTCGCCGTCGGCTACGACATGCGCGACGCCGTCGAGGAGCTGGTGACCATGATGGCCGACCGCTATCCCGGCAAGAAGTGGGCGATCATCTCGCAGGACGACGACTACGGCGAGAACGTGCGCGCAGGCTTCGAGGCGGCAGCCAAGGCCAGGAAGCTGCAGATCGTTTCGTCGCAGATCTTCAAGAAGGGCCAGAGCGATTTTTCGTCCGAGATCCTGAAGGTCAAGCAGGCCGGCGCGGAAGCGTTGATGGCCGGTGGCGTGCTCGGCGAAAACGTCGCGATGACCAAGGAACTGGAGCGCATCGGCCACAAGATCCCGACGGGCGTGACCTATGTGTCGCGCGTTCCGGCGAGCGCCAAGCTGATGGGCACGGCCGGCGAGAACGTCTACACCATCGACTACGTGCACCTGGAAAGCTCACCGCAGGGCAAGGCGTTCACCGAAAAGCTCGCCAAGCACCTGACGCCCGAAGAGATGGGCCGCGTGAACCGCTACACCTACACCGGCTACGCCTCGACCCGCGCCCTGTTCGATGCGATCGGCCGCTGCGGCAAGGCGCTGACCTGGGACTGCACGAACGCGGAACTGGCCAAGGTGAGGAACCTGGATACCGGTGTGATGACGCCCATCGGCTTTTCGCCGAGCAACCACCTGGCCGCGCCCAAGCTGATGCTGCTGAAGGCTGACCCGGCTGCGGTGACCTACAAGCCAGTGCTGTAGACCTATCAAGGCTGTCATTGCGGGCTTGACCCGCAATCCATCGTTGATCAAGCGCAGCAGCCGCTCCGCGGTGGATGCCGGATCAAGTCCGGCATGACAACCGTAAGGAGGCTGTCATTGCGGGCTTGACCCGCAATCCATCGTTGATCAAACGCAGCAGCCGCTTCGCGGTGGATGCCGGATCGAGTCCGGCATGACAACCGCATGGAGGCTGTCATTGCGGGCCTGACCCGCAATCCATCGTTGATCGGGCGCAGCAGCCGCTTCGCGGTGGATGCCGGATCAAGTCCGGCATGACAACCGTGTGGAGGCTGTCATTGCGGGCCTGACCCGCAATCCATCGTTGATCGGGCGCAGCAGCCGCTTCGCGGTGGATGCCGGATCAAGTCCGGCATGACAACCGTAAGGAGGCTGTCATTGCGGGCTTGACCCGCAATCCATCGTTGATCAAACGCAGCAGCCGCTTCGCGGTGGATGCTGGATCAAGTCCGGCATGACAGGCCGTCGAGGTTCAGGCTTTCTCGGCGAGAAAGCCCTTCAAAAAGAGGCGCCCCATGCGATCGCACAGTTCCTGCGGTTTCATGGTGCCGCCGGGCTTGTACCAGAAGTCCGCCCAGTTCAGCATGCCGATCAGCATCATGGTGTAAGGCATGTAGACGTCTTCCGGAAGCCCCGGATTCAGGTCGCGCAGGAGCAGGCTGACGCTATGCGTGAGCTGGCGCTGCAGCGCGAGCAGCGGTGCCTGCCTGGCCTTGGGCAGGTACTTCACGTCGTTCATCGCGATCACGTGGCGCCGGCGCGACTGCGCGGACTTCTGCGTGTACGCCAGCACCAGCGCCATCAGCTTGTCGCGCGGCGTCCCTGCCGAGGCAACCGCTTCGTCCAGCCCCTGTATCACGCGCTGCAGGTGCTCCGTCAGCATCGCGAACAGCAGGTCTTCCTTGGTCGGGAAGTAGTGGTACAGCATCGACTTGGTCGCGCCGCACGCCTGCGCGATGTCCTGCATCTTGGCAGACGGATAGCCTTCCTTGGCGAACAGCGACGCAGCGCAGTCCATGATGGCCAGGCTCTTGGTTTCGTAATCGTCAGAACGTACGCGTGGCATGGGTTCTCCTGTGGCCGGGAGTGTAGCAAGCACGCTTGCATAGTCCGTCGCGACTGCTTAAAATAAACCGACGCGCCGGACTATCTATTTCGATGGATGGCGAAACCGAACTGACGAAAGCCACATGACCGAATTCGAATTCCAGGAGCCCGATTTTCTCGGCGAAGACCTGCGCATGGTGCGCGACCAGGTGCGCCGTTTCGTCAATGAAGAGATCGTTCCCCATGGCGAGGCCTGGGAGGCCAGCGGCGAGATTCCGCGCAAGCTGTTTCGCGACCTGGGCGCCCTCGGGTTCCTGGGCATGCGCCACCCGGTGGAATATGGCGGGGGCGGCATGGGCGCGATGGCGTCCGTGGTGCTGGGCGAAGAGCTGTCACGGTCCACATTCGGCGGCGTCGCTTCCGCGCTCACGGTTCACAGCGACATGTCGGTGGGCCACATCGCCCATCGCGGCACGCATGAGCAAAAACTCAAATACCTGCCGGCAGCCTGCGCTGGCGAGAAGATCGGCGCGGTCTGCGTGACCGAGCCGCATGCGGGCTCGGACGTCGCGGGCCTGAAAACGCGTGCCGTGCGCACGTCCGATGGCTGGATCATCAACGGCTCCAAGACCTTCATCACCAATGGCGTGTATGGCGACATCTACATCGTCGCGGCTCGCACCGAACCCGAAGCCAAGGGCAGCCGCGGCATCTCGCTGTTCATCGTGGACAAGGAGAACCCGGGCCTGAAGATCGCCCGCAAGTTCGAAAAGCACGGCTGGCGTTCGTCGGACACGGCCGAGCTGTTCCTGGACGATCTGCATGTGCCGCACGACGCGCTGCTCGGCGAAGAGGGCAAGGGCTTCTACTACATCATGAGCACGTTCCAGAACGAGCGGCTCGTCGTGGGTGCGCTCGCCTCGGGCACCAGCTCCAAGGCGATAGAACTCACGGTGGAATACCTCAAGCAACGCCAGGCGTTTGGCAAGTCGCTGTGGGAACAACCCGTCGTGCGCAACAAGCTGGCATGGGTCGCATCCAAGGCCGCCGCCGTGCGCGCGCTGACCTACCAGTGCGCCCAGATGATCGACGAGGGCAAGGACACGGTTCGTGAGGTGTCGATGCTCAAGGCATTCGGCGCCGAGACCCTGCAGGAAGTGGTGCACACCTGCCTGCAACTGCATGGCGGCACCGGCTTCATCATCGGCACGCCGGTCGAGCGCATGGCGCGCGATTCGCGAATTCTCACCATCGGCGGCGGCGCGACGGAGGTCATGCTCGAAGAGGTGGCCAAGCGCATGTGAGCGCGATTGCGCCACACTGTTGCATGCCCATCGAATTCACTCCTTACGGATGGCCCGAGCCCGGGCCGCTTTACCTGGAGTCGACTGCAGCGCTCGACTTCGCCAACCCTTTGGTGGCGAGCTTCGCCGACGACGCAGTCGCCGGTGCCACGACGGACCGCGAACGAGCAGTGCGGCTTTTTTATGCGGTGCGCGATCAGATCCGATATGACCCGTATCACGTGACCTTGAGCGAGCAGGGCTTTTCAGCCGGCGCGGTGGTGCGCGACGGCCGTGCATTCTGCATCCCCAAGGCTGTGCTGCTGGCGGCCTGCGCGCGCCACGTTGGCATACCCAGTGCGATCGGCCTGTCGGACGTGGTGAATCACTTCTCCACACCCAAACTTCAGGAGGCTATGGGCGGGCGTGAGGTGTTCCTGGACCACGGCTGGGCCGCGATGCATATCGATGGCAAGTGGGTCAAGGCCGTTCCCGCCTTCAACGCGCAACTGTGCGCCCTGATGAAGGTGCCGCCCACCGAGTTCGACGGCACGAAAGACGCGGTGCTGCAGCAGTTCAAGGAAGACGGCTCCGAGCACATGCGCTACCTCAAGGACCACGGCGTGTGGTCCGACCTTCCATTCAATCGCATCCGAGACGACTTCGAGGGCTATTACCCATCGATCATGTGGCGCGCCACGCAGCCGTCTGTGGAATTCGGCAAGGAATAGAAATGCCCGGACCCCTGTCCCACCTCACCGTCATCGAACTCGCGGGCATAGGCCCCGGCCCCTTCGCCTGCATGATGCTGGCCGATATGGGCGCGAAAGTGATTCGGATCGATCGCATTCCCTCTGGCAAGCCGGCGGGCAGCGGCGTCGAGAACCTGCTGCGCAACGATGGCATGGTCGATCGCGGCCGGCAGTCGATTGCGATCAACACCAAGGACCCGCGCGGCGTCGAGGCGGTGCTGCGGCTTGCGCAAAACGCCGACATCCTCATCGAAGGCTTTCGTCCTGGCGTCGCGGAGAAACTCGGTCTCGGTCCCAAAGACCTGCACGCACGCAACCCGAAATTGGTCTATGGCCGCATGACCGGCTGGGGCCAGACGGGTCCGCTTTCGCAGGCTGCGGGCCACGACATCAACTACATCGCGTTGTCCGGCGCGCTGCATTCGATGGGTGTGGCAGACCGGCCTCCGGTGCCGCCCTTGAACCTGGTCGGTGACTACGGCGGAGGCGGCATGCTGCTCGCGTTTGGTGTGCTGGCGGCGTACGCGCAGGCGCAGCATTCGGGCCAGGGGCAGGTGGTTGACGCCGCCATGACCGATGGCTCGGCGCTGCTCATGGCCGCCCAGTACGGACTCATGGCCAAGGGCTTGTGGAACGACGGACGCGAGAGCAACTTCCTCGACGGCGCAGCGCATTTCTACGGCACCTACGAATGCGCCGATGGCCGCTACGTATCGGTGGGTGCGATCGAGCCGCAGTTCTACGCGAAGCTCATGCAGGTGTGCGGCATCACCGATCCGCACTTCCAGCAGCAGTGGGACAAGGCCGAGTGGCCCGCGTTGCGCGAAAAGCTCGCTGCCGTGTTTCGCACGCGCACGAGGGACGAGTGGTGCGAACTTTTGGAGGGCAGCGATGCCTGCTTCGCCCCGGTGCTGTCGATGACCGAAGCGCCCGCGCATCCGCACAACGCCGCGCGCGCGACCTTCGTGACCGAAGACGGCGTGTCGCAGCCCGCACCCGCACCGCGCTTTGACCGGACCCCTGCGAGCTTGCCGGCCAGGGCTCCCCATGCGGGGCAGCACAGCGCTGCGTTGCTGGAGCAGGCGGGGCTATCTAGGGCTGACATCGCCGCGCTCGTCGCAGCTGGCGTTGTGCATGACGCTTCGGGCCACGCATGACCGATGCGCTGCCGACCTCGCCGCGCACGCTCGCCCACACGCGCCGCATCACCTGCGAAGGCTTCACGCGTGAAGACGGACTGTTCGAGATCGAGGGACTGCTGATCGACACCAAACCGATTGCGCTGCAGCTGGTGACAGGTCCTGTGCCTGCTGGAAGGCCGATCCACCAGATGCGGGTGGTGCTGGTGATCGACAGCGAACGCACCATCTTGCAGGTGCGCGCGACGACGGAGTATTCACCCTATCCCGTATGCGGCGAGATCGCATCCACATACGAACAACTGGTTGGGTTGCGGATCGAGCCGGGCTTCACGCGCGAGGTCAAGCGCCTGTTTCGTGGTGTTCGTGGCTGCTCGCACATGACGGAGCTGTTGCCGCCCATGGCGAGCACGGCCTTCCAGCTCCTGTGGGCAGGCGGCGACTTTGAAAGCGCCGACGCACCTGGCAGTGGGCGCCGCACCTCGCCGCTGGGCGGCTGCCACGCGCTCAAGCTCGATGGCGTTATCGTGCGGACTTATTTCCCCAAGGTGAAAGAATCGTCCGCATGACTGCCAACGCCATGGACAAACAGCCGACGCTCGAAGAGCTTCTCAACGGCAGGCACAGCTGCAGGGGGTTTCTTCCCGAGCCGGTGCCACGCGAGACCATAGCGCACATCCTGCGCATTGCGCAACGCACGCCCTCATGGTGCAACACCCAGCCGTGGCAGATTGCGATCACGAGCGGGCATGCCACCGACAGGTTCCGAGACGTGATGCTGGCAGCGACGCAGCAACCCACGTCCCCCGACTTCGCATGGCCTGCCTATCAGGGCGTGTACCAGGAGCGCCGGCGAGAGTGCGGCTTCGCGCTGTACGAGAGTGTCGGTGTTACGCGCGGGGACCGTGCTGCCTCGGCGCAGCAAGCCCTGGAAAACTTCCGCCTGTTCGGTGCGCCCCACGTGGCGATGGTGACTACCGATGCGACGCTCGGCGTCTACGGCGCGATCGACTGCGGCGCGTGGGTCGGCAACTTCATGCTGGCTGCACGCAGCGTTGGCGTGGCGACTGTGCCGCAAGCGGCGCTTTCTTCGTGGCCGGATGTGGTGCGAGAGCACTTCGGCTTACCCGCCGAGCGGCTGGTCGTGTGCGGTGTCTCGTTTGGTTTTGAAGACCCGGCCCATCCGGCGAACCAGTTTCGCACCACGCGGGCAACGCTCGATGCCGTCGTGCAGTGGTGCGATTGACCCCGCAGCAACGACGTCCGACTTGAGCCAGGTCAAGGCGGATGACTGGCAGCCCGCCATGATGGATGCAGGAGCATCCCATGACTGCCGACATGCCGCCCAGCGAAGTCCGACCCGCGCGAGATCCGGTTCGCAAGAACCTCGCCCTGTCGACCGTGCCTCCCAACCTGCGCGAATACGACGCGACCTGCGCCGGGTTCAGCTGGGACGACGCGGGCCGCCTGCTCGATGGGCTGCCCGGCGGGCAAGGGCTCAACATGGCCCACGAAGCCGTCGATCGCCACCTGCATGAGGGCCGTGCGCACAAGGTGGCGCTGCGCTGGATCGGCAAGCAGGGCGACCGGCGCGAGCTGACTTTTCAGGACCTCAGCGAACAGACCAACCGCTTCGCCAATGCGCTCGCGTCGCTGGGCGTGCAGCCGGGCGAACGGGTGTTCGTGATGATGGGCCGGCTTCCTGAGCTGTACGTCGCGGTGCTTGGTGCCTTGAAGGCACGTTGTGTGGTGACGCCGCTGTTCTCTCAATTCGGCCCGGAGCCCATCGCAACTCGCGCCGAAGTTGCCGACGCCAGGGTGATGGTCACCACACCCGAGCTGTACCAGCGCAAGATCCAGGGGCTGCGCGCGCGGCTTCCCGGCTTGCAGCATGTCGTTCTCGCCGGAGCGCAGGGCGCGGCGATCGCCGGTACCCACCGATGGGACGACGTGGTGGCGACAGCGTCGCCCGCGTACACCATCGGCCCGACCGACCCCGAGTCGATGGCCCTGCTGCATTTCACCAGCGGCACGACGGGGCGGCCCAAGGGTGCGGTCCACGTGCATGCGGCGGTTCTGGCTCATCGGGTGACGGGCATCTATGCGCTGGATCTGCACGACGACGATGTCTTCTGGTGCACAGCCGATCCCGGCTGGATCACCGGCACCAGTTACGGCATCCTCGCGCCGCTATGCAACGGCGTGACCAGCGTGGTGGTCGAGGCGGAGTTCGATGCGCAGACCTGGTACTCGGTGCTGGAGCGCGAGAAGGTGACTGTCTGGTACACCGCGCCCACGGCCATCCGCATGATGATGAAGCTGGGCGTGCAAGCGGTCCAGCCTTATGACCTGTCGGCGCTGCGCTTTGCGGCCAGCGTCGGCGAGCCTCTGAACCCGGAAGCCGTGGTCTGGGGGCTCGATGCCTTCGGCCTGCCGTTCCACGACAACTGGTGGCAGACCGAAACCGGCGGCATCATGATTTCCAACTTCGCAGCAATGGACATCAAGCCCGGATCCATGGGCAAGCCATTGCCCGGCATCACCGCTGCCATCGTGCGCAAGCGAGATGACGGCCGCATCGAGACCATCGATGAGCCGATGGTGGACGGGGAGCTGGCGCTGCGCACGCCCTGGCCGTCGATGATGCGCGGTTACCTGCATGAGCAGGAGCGCTACGCGAAATGCTTTGCCGATGGCTGGTACCTCACCGGCGACCTGGCCCGGCGCGACGCCGACGGCTACTACTGGTTCGTCGGGCGGGCCGATGACGTCATCAAGTCTGCAGGCCACCTGATCGGGCCCTTCGAAGTCGAAAGCGCGTTGATGGAACACGCTGCGGTTGCCGAAGTGGGCGTCATCGGCAAGCCGGACCCTGTCGTGGGCGAGATGGTGAAGGCCTTCGTTGCGCTCAAGCCGGGTTACGAGGCTAGCGAAGCCCTGCGGCGCGAATTGCTGGGGCATGCCCGCAAGCAGCTGGGCGCGGCCGTCGCGCCCAAGGAGATCGAGTTCCGCATCAACCTGCCCAAGACACGCAGCGGCAAGATCATGCGGCGGCTGCTCAAGGCGCGGGAGCTCGGCTTGCCCGAAGGCGATCTCTCCACGCTGGAGAGCGACGAGGTGAAGACCTCGCCCGGACTGCCAGGATCCACCTCGCGATGACAGCCAAGGTCCACCTCGACCGGCAGCACCTGCAGGGCCTGTACCGGCAGATGCTGCGAATCCGCCGGTTCGAAGGCAAATGCGTGGAGCTGTACCAGGACCAGCAGATTCGCGGTTTCCTGCACCTGTACGACGGCGAGGAAGCGGTCGCGGTCGGTGTCATGGCCACATTGCTGCCGCAGGACGCGGTCGTCGCGACCTATCGCGAACACGGCCACGCGCTCGCAAAGGGCGTGCCCATGGACCGCCTTCTGGCCGAAATGCTGGGCAAGGTCGAAGGCTGCTGCCTTGGCAGGGGTGGCTCCATGCATGTCTTCGATCAGCAGCGCCGGTTCTTCGGCGGAAACGCCATCGTGGGCGGCGGCCTTCCACTGGCTGCAGGGATTGCACTGGCCGACAGGCGCTTGCGCCCGGAGTCGGTCACGGCCTGCTTCTTCGGTGAAGGCGCAGTGACCGAGGGGGCATTCCACGAGACGATGAACCTCGCGCGGATCTGGAACTTGCCGGTGCTGTTCGTCTGCGAGAACAACCTCTACGCGATGGGCATGCCGCTGGCGGACGCCGAAGCCGAGACGGATATTTTTCGCAAGGCGCAGGCCTACCGCATGCCGGCGCAGGCCGTGGACGGCATGGACCCGGTTGCGGTGGAAGCGGCTGCCGCCCGTGCACTGGCGCAGGTCCGCGCCGGAGAAGGACCGTTTTTCCTGGAGTGCCGCACCTACCGCTTCCGCGCGCATTCGATGTTCGATGCGCAGGCCTATCGCAGCCGCGACGAGGTGCAGGCATGGAAGCAGCGAGACCCGCTGGAGCGGCTCGCTGCCTGGATGCGTTCCAACCACATGCTGACTCCGGACGATGAAGCGCAGATGGCGCGCGCGGTGGATGAAGAGCTCGCCGCGGCCGTGCGATTTGCGCAAGCGGGAACGCTGGAGCCGGTGGAGGACCTGGAGCGCTTCGTGTACATGGATTGCGTGGTGCAGGAAGCGGTGCAGCAAGCGCTGCCGGGTAGCGGTGCATGAACGAAGCGCAGCGCATGACCTACCGTGAAGCGTGCCGCCAGGCGATTCGCCAGGCGCTGCACGACGAGCCGCGGGCCTTCGTGATGGGCGAGGACGTGGGCAAGTACGGCGGCTGCTACGCCGTCACCAAGGGCTTGCTGGAAGAGTTCGGTCCCGAACGCATCGTGGATACGCCCCTGGCCGAAAACGGTTTCGTCGGCGCGGGTGTCGGTGCCGCGCTGGCCGGTCTGCGTCCGATCGTGGAAATCATGACCTGCAATTTCAGCCTGCTGGCGCTCGACCAGATCATGAACAATGCGGCGACGCTGTCCCACATGTCGGGCGGGCAGTTCTCGGTGCCGCTGGTGATCCGCATGGCAACAGGTGCCGGCCGGCAGCTCGCTGCCCAGCACTCGCACAGCCTGGAGGGCTGGTATGCGCACATCCCCGGCCTGAAGGTGCTCGCACCGGCCACGGTGGCGGATGCGCGCTACATGCTGGCTGCAGCGCTTGCCGATCCGAACCCGGTGCTGATCTTCGAGCACATCGTTCTCTACAACACCGAAGGCGAACTGAACCCCGCCGTCCAGGCGGTTGACATCGAACATGCGTGCATACGCAGGCCGGGGCGCGATGTCACGCTGGTGGCCTACGGCAACAGCATGCCGAAATGCATGGAGGCCGCGCAACTGCTGCAGGCGCAGGGCGTGGATGCCGAGGTGATCGACCTGCGCGTGTTGCGCCCGATGGATGATGCAACCGTGGCCGCTTCGCTGGCGCGCACGCACCGCTGCGTGATCGTGGACGAGGGATGGCGCAGCGGCTCGCTGTCTGCCGAACTGGCGGCGCGGCTCGCGCAGCGCTCGTTCTATGACCTCGATGCACCGATTGCCCGTGTGTGCGGACGCGAAGTGCCGGTGCCCTATGCCGCGCACATGGAGGAGGCCGCATTGCCTTCGGTCGCCGGTATTGTGGATGCGGCGAAGTCGTTGATGGGCGCGCGCTGAGCATGGTGGACTTCACGATGCCTGCGCTGGGCGCCGACATGGAGCACGGCACGCTCGCGCAGTGGCTGGTGACTTCGGGCAGTCGCGTGAAACCGGGCGACGTGGTTGCCGTGGTCGAGACGCAAAAGGGGGCGATCGACGTAGAGATATTCCTGGAGGGCGTGATCGAAGACCTCGTGCCCGTGGGTACCGAATTGCCGGTGGGAGGCGTTCTGGCGCGTGTGCACGGCGTGGCTGGCGTGCCGCCGCAGGCAGCCCTGGCGCCAGCACCATCGGCGCCTGTGGCTGCGATCGGCGAGCGCGCCGAGAGCGCCGTGCGAGCGCGCGTCACACCTGCGGCGCGGCGGCGCGCGCAGCAACTGCACATCGACCCGTCGCGGCTAAAGGGAACAGGAGTCGACGGTGGCGTCACCATTGGCGATGTCGAGGCGGCTGCGGCTGGGCCTACGGTGCCTGCTGCATCGGTCGCCCCTGGTGCCCCTGTTGCACCGGTTGCGCATGGGTTCGATCCTGTCCAGATGCGCGCAGCCATTGCTGCGGCGATGAGCCGGTCCAAGCGCGAGATTCCGCATTACTACCTGATGCAGGCGGTTGACTTCGCTGCATGCGAAGCGTGGCTCGCACAGTACAACGCCGGGCAGGCACCCGCGCAGCGCATCCTGCCTGCGGTGCTGCTGCTCAAGGCAACGGCCCTGGGGTTGCAGGCCGTGCCGCAGCTCAACGGGTTCTATCAGGACGGCGCGGCCCGACTGTCACGCGATATCCATGTGGGCTGGGCCGTGGCACTGCGAGGTGGGGGTCTTGTCGCGCCCGCGATCCACGATGCGAACCGCAAGAGCCTGCCGGAGCTGATGCTCGCGATGCGAGACCTTGTGCAGCGTGCTCGCGCAGGGGGACTGCGAAGCTCGGAGTTGGCGGATCCCACCGTGACCGTCACCAGCCTCGGCGAGCGCGGCGCGGACAGTGTGCAGGGTGTCGTCGTGCCGCCGCAGCTGGCGCTGGTCGGATTCGGACGGATCGCACCGCGGCCGTGGGTGGTGGACGAGCAGGTGGTGGTGCGGCCCGTGTTGCAGGTCAGCCTGGCGGCCGACCACCGTGCCAGCGACGGCCATGTGGGCGGCCTGCTGCTGGCTGCCATTGCCGATGCCTTGCAGCGGCCCGATCAACTGTGAAGGAATGTCATGAACGAGACGCAGACGAGGGCGCTGGCTGCGCAAGTGCTGGCCGCGATTGCGCCTGAGATGGATCTGGACACGGTAGGCGATGACGAAGACCTGCGCCAGGCGCTGGACCTCGACTCGATGGACTTCATGAACTTCGTCATCGGCCTGGGCGAGCGCAGCGGCGTGAACATTGCGGACGCCGACGCGCCGCGGCTGCGCACGCTGCGGGGCGTGGTCACCTACTTTGGTGGTTGAGGCAGAGACCGGATCAGGCGAAGTGGTGGAGAGGAGGAGGATCGAACTCCCGACCTCCGCATTGCGAACGCGGCGCTCTCCCAGCTGAGCTACCCCCCCACGG